>CAVWSZ010000001.1:0-600012 GCA_963757935.1 uncultured Bacteroidales bacterium
TCGATTTGTTTAAGTACCTCATCAGTCTATATCCTGGATCTGAGATTTATAATTATGTTTTGGGTCAGACATACCTGGAAAGGAGATGAAAAGTAGATGGTGCAAGCAAGCTTCAATGAGTCGCTGAAGATAAATCTCTTAATTTACTCAAGCCAGAAGAGAGTTGGATAAATTTGCCGGGAAGAAATAAATTCTACCTCAAAAGAAGTATAAATTCTAATTTAAAAATGAAAATAGCAATCATCGGAACCGGAGGTGTCGGAGGATATTTCGGCGGAAAACTGGCTAAAGCCGGAAATGACGTTACATTTCTTGCAAGGGGAGGAACATCTGTCAGCACTTCAACAAAAAGGGCTGAAAGTCGAAAAGTATTCTTGGCGATTTTACAGTTGATCATGTTAAAGTTACTGACAGGATAGATGCCATTGGTTTAACAGACCTTGTAATCCTTGGTGTAAAAGCATGGCAGGTTAGAGCCATTTCAAAAGAGCTGCTGACTATTATTAATAAGGATACAACAGTATTACCCCTGCAGAACGGTGTATTGGCCGCAAATGAGCTGATGGAGATTAATAGGAAGGGAGAACATTATTGGTGGATTATGCCGGATAATAAGCAAGATTGAAGCCCCGGGAGTAATTAACCACTTCGGGCTGCAACCATCAATCCTTTTCGGGGAGTCGGACAATACCTTGACACCGCGGATAGATCAAATCAAAACAATGTTTGATAAAGCCGGGATTAACTCTGAAATCTCAGAGGATATAACTGCCGATCTGTGGAAAAAATTCATCGGGATATGTGTCAGCGGTTTAATGGCTGTTACAAAAACAACATACGGTGAAATAAGAGAACTGAAGAGAACGCGGCAGTCGGATGGATTGAATTGCTCAATGAAATATATGTGTTATCACAAAAAGCCGGGATAAAAATTGCCACGGGTTCGTGGGGAAGAACTGTTTCACTACTCGATTCCTATCCCTACGGATCAACATCATCACTGACAAGGGATGTGTGGGAAGGGGAGGCCTTCTGAATGAATATCAAAATGGTGCAGTAGTGAGGCTTGGAGCAAAACTTGGTGTTGACATACCGGTCAACGATTTGTGTATAACTGTATTCTGCCAATGGAAATGAAAGCAAGGAAGAAGAATACTTAATAATATGAGGAAGTTTTATCTGAGATTATCTCTCCTGCTAATAACAGTTTTGCTTTTAATATTTATACTGTTAAACTTCTGTACCGGAAAGAAGACCCGGATCGTCCCATCCCTGCAGTGAATGAGGGCGGCACTTTTGTCACTGTAAGAGATGGAGATAAAAATCTTTGTTTATGAGTTTATTCCGGCAAGTGATTTTAAGAATACAATATATATTATCTCAGGGATAACTGGGATTAATTCACAAAAGTGAAAAGGATATAATTGAATTATTAAGTAATAACGAAAACCGTGTGGTTGTGATTCATCCACGTGGCACCGGATATTCAGAAGGTAAAAGAGGAGACGATTCTGATCTTTCGGATTTTATCGGGGATTATGCGGAGATCATCAAAGTTGACAATTATTACGGTGACAGTAACCGCAAAATAATCTTATTCGGCCATAGCATGTCGTGTGCGATTGCACTATACGTTGCAGGTGAAATGCAGAAAACAGATGGTCTCATTCTGGTGAATCCGCCATACAAACTTAAATCGGCAAAGGGAATTAGTCCCGGTTTCGGAGATTATCTGAAATATGTCGGCTACTATATTTTTGCACCACATGTACCGGTAGTAAATATGGCGGGAGATCCGTCAATAATAGAAAATGAGTCTGACAGAAGTGAATCTGAGATTAGGATCAATGATCCTTTACTGGTAAAATACTTCAGCATGCGTTATATGTCCCAATCAAAAAAGGTAATGGATGCCATGGTTAAAAATTCACAGCAGGCTGACTATCCATTGCTGTTGGTATACGGCGATAATGACATGATTGTAGATAAGGCAGGATGTGATGAGATCTTTTCTGCCTGGAAGTCTCAGAATAAGACCTATGAAATCATATCGGGTGGATCACATGGAAAATCAACGGTTCTGAAAGGATCTGAAATTATTCTGAAATGGATGGAGGGTTTATAAGACCTTATACTTTGTTACCGTTCAATCAGTACTTTAAAAAATGAGAATAACAGTACTTGCAGAGAATTCAGTTTGTAAATCAAATCCGATGAATCTAAAAGCAGAAAATGGATTAAGTCTGTTTATCGAATTTGATGAAAGAAAGATATTATTTGACACCGGTCAGTCAGATATTTTCATTCATAATGCAAGGAAATTGGGGATCGATCTTTCACAGGTTGATTATCTCGTCATCTCCCATGTACATTTTAATCGTGGAGGTGGTCTGAAACACTTTCAGAAAATCAATAAAAAGGCAAAGGTGTTTTTGCACATTAATACAGCAAAAAAATATTACTCACGGACATTTGATTTTTTCCCTTATTACATGGGTCTCGATCGAAATGCAAATGCTAAAAACATCCTGCTGTTTTTAGCAATTGCCTTTTGATCGAGACCCACATAATAAGGGAAAAAACCAAATATCCGTGGGTAATATTTTTTTGCTGCATTAATGTGCAAAAATATCTTTGCCTTTTTATTGATTTTCTGAAAGTGTTTTAGGCCACCTCCATGGTCAAAATGTCCATGGGAAATAACGAGATAATCAACCTGTGACAGATCGATCCCCATTTTCCTTGCATTATGAATGAAATATATCTGATTGACCGGTATCAAATAATATCTTTCTTTCATCAAATTCGATAAACAGGCTTAATCCATTTTCTGCTTTTAGATTCAGTGAATTTGTTTTACAAACTGAATTCTCTGCAAGTACTGTTATTTTCATTTTTTTAAGTACTGATTGATACGGTAACAAAATATAAGGTCTTATAATACCCTCCATCCATTTCAGAATAATTTCAGATCCTTTCAGAACAGTTGATTTTCCATGTGAACCGCCCTTTATTATTTCATAGTTCTTATTCTGATTCTTCCAGGCAGTAAAGATCTCATCACATCCTGTTTTATCTACAATCATGTCATTATCGCCATATAGCAACAGCAATGGATAATCTGCCTGCTGTGCATTTTTAACCATGGCATCCATAACCTTTTTTGATTCGGACATATAATGCATGCTGAAGTATTTTACCAGAAGAGGATCATTGTTTCTTATCTCCGATTCCCTTCTGTCAGCCTCATTTTCTATTACTGACGGATCTCCTGCCATATTTACTACCGGTACATGTGGTGCAAAAATATAGTAGCCAATATATTTGAGATAATCTCCAAAACCGGGACTCATTCCTTTTGCCGATTTTAATTTGTATGGCGGGTTCACCAGAATAAGACCATCTGTTTTCTGCATTTCACCTGCAACTTTTAGTGCAATTGCACACGACATGCTATGTCCGAATAAGATTATTTTTCGGTTACTGTCATTGTAATATTTGTCACCTTTAATAATCTCAACATAATCCCCGATAAAATCCGAAAGATCAGAATTGTCACCTCTTTTACCTTCTGAATATCCGGTGCCACGCGGATGAATGACTACAACACGGTTTTCGTTATTGCTTAATAATTCAATTATATCCTTTTCACTTTTGTGATTTATACCGGTTATCCCTGAGATAATATATATTGTATTCTTAAAATCACTTACCGGAACATACTCATAAACAAAGATTTTTATTCCATCTCTTACAGTGACAAAGGTGCCAGTCTCATTCTCTGCAGGTATGGGACGATCAGGGTTCTTCATTCCGGTACAGAAGTTTAACAATATAAATACTGAAAACAAGGCAGTTATTAATAGTAGAGATAATC
The DNA here is from genome assembly GCA_963757935.1 of uncultured Bacteroidales bacterium. Taxonomy (GTDB): domain Bacteria; phylum Bacteroidota; class Bacteroidia; order Bacteroidales; family VadinHA17; genus SR-FBR-E99. Next base: position 3,878 of record CAVWSZ010000001.1, read on the forward strand.
TCAGATAAATCTTCTTCATTGTATTAAGTATTTTTCTTCCTTGCTTTCATTTCCATTGGCAGAATACTGTTATATACAAATCTGTTGACCGGGGTGTCAACTCCAAATTTTTCTCCAAGTCTGACTACTGCACCATTCTGGTATTCAATTTCAGATGGTCTCCCTTCCCACACATCCCTTGTCAGTGATGATGTTGATCCGTAGGGATAGGAATCGATTACTGAAATAGTTTTTTCCACAAACCCGGGTTCAATTTTTATTCCGGTTTTTTGTGATAACAGATATATTTCGTTCAGCAATTCAATCATTAACTGCCTGGTCTCTTTTAATTCTCTTAATTCACCGTAAGTTGTTTTTGTAACAGCCAGTAAACCGCTGACACATATCCCGATGAATTTTTTCCACAGATCGGCAGTAATATCCTCTGAGATTTCTGAACTGATCCCGGCTTTATCAAACATGGCTTTAATGAGATCTGATCCTTTCTGTTACTGTATTATCCAGCTCACCGAAAAGGATTGATGGTTCCAGCCCAAAATGGTTAATTACTCCCGGGGCTTCAATTTTGCTTATTATCCGGCATAATCCACCGATAATGTTCTCATTTCTTATATTCTCCATCAGTTCATCTGCGGCCATTACACCATTCTGTAATGGTAATACTGTTGTATCTTTTTTAATAATAGTCAACAACTCTTTTGAAATGTCTCTAACCTGCCATGCTTTTACACCAAGGATTACAAGGTCTGTTAAACCAATGGTATCTATTCTGTCGGTAACTTTAACAGGATCAATTGTAAAATCGCCAAGAATACTTTTAACTGTCAGCCCCTTTTGTTGAATTGCTGACAGATGTTCTCCTCTTGCAAGAAATGTAACATCATATCCGGCTTTAGCCAGTTTTCCGCCGAAATACCCTCCGACACCTCCGGTTCCGATTATTGCTATTTTCATTTTTAAATTAGTATTTATACTTTTTGAGGTAGAATTTATTTCTTCTCTGCTAATTTATCCAACTCTCTTCTGGCCTGAGTGAAATCAGGATTTATCTTCAGCGACTCATTGAAGCTTGCCTTCGCCAGTTCAACATCTCCTTTTTGCAGGTATGTCTGACCTAAAACATAATTATAAATCTCAGATCCCGGATATAAACTGATGAGGTACTTAAACAAATCGACTGCTCTGTCAAATTCCTTTTCATTTTTTTTGTCAATTGCCATATCAAACAAAACTCCTGCTTTCGGAACTACAGTAAAACCATATTCAGCTGAAAGTTTCTCAAAATGTGATTTGATTTCAGGAATACTTAATTTCTTCCTTTCTGCATTCAGTGTGCATTCTGAAAAGAAATACAGCAGGGCATTGTTCAGAGTTATAAACGGAACGTGACCCGCATTTTCAATCAGATCGACCTTGTATTGAAAGCCAGCCAGGTGATTGTTTCAGAACCTCTTTGAAATCATTAATATACCTCAGAACTTCAATATAATCAAGGTCTCCATAAGATACATACAGCTTTTTATTCAAAGAAGGATTGTTCTTTAAAAAAGCCCTGGTTTGTTCTGCATAGAACTGAGGACACCAGCCAAACATCGGACTTGCAACAACATATGCATTAAACAGATCGGGTTGTTTCAGAAGGCTATACAGTACAAAGAGACCGGTATTGGATTGCCCGAATAGTATTTTATAATCATTTGTCCTGTAGTTTCTGTTTATCTCTGGTATAAGGTCCTCTCTCAGAAATTTACTGAAAGAATCTCCCAGCTTTAACATTCCCGCTATCATCGGGACATGATCTGTAATTCGCTGCCACACCTGTATTTGATATTCCAATCAGTATCATATCAGGGATCCTTTCATTTGACAGATTATCAAGTGTAGCAGCAGCGTTTGCAAATGCAGAGACCGATTGTCCGTTCATCATGTAGATCACAGGGTAATCTTTCCTGAGAATTTTCATATCCGTCAGGCAGGTGAACCAGGTAGGTCACCTCTCCTCCAAGTATTCCGGATTGAAATTTCTTATACTTTCCGATTGAAACATCATCCTGAGCAAATAAGGGAATATGAACAAGGCAAACAATAAAAAACAATGCAGCATTTTTCATTCATATTGATTTTTGTACTGGAGTATTATATTCATTTGACTGAGATTAGCTGAAATTATTATTTTAACCGGGCAATACGCAAATAGCTTTATCTGAATCCGTTACAACAACACTTACAGTCAGTTCACCTGATTCAGCAGGAGTTCCTGAAATTGTTTTGGTTCCCGGATCAAAACTTATCCATGCGGGTATCGGTCTACCATTCATCAGTGTGCAGAATATGTCAGCGCAGCATTGCTGTCGTCATCAAAAAATATGTTATCCGGTATTGTAAAAGCTGAATGGCTGCCTGACAACAGCAGTCTGATTTTCTATTAATGATTTTATATATGGAACTTAATTGGTATGTTTCAGACTATCTATTATCCCATCGATACGAACCCAGTAAACATTACAATCGGAATAATCCGGTTTGGTCCCGGTAGTATAGAACAGATATTTATTGTCAGGAGTAACATATGGTCCCCAGCTTGCTAATCCAAAGTCTATTTCCGGACCAAAATTCTTTGGGTTTGTCCAGCTGCCATCGTCTTTCTTGTAACTTATTCCTAGGCGTGGACGGTTGGTAACTATCATATATGATTCGTCCCGAGAAACAAAGAAATCAAGATTTTCACCTCCTGTGTTTAATGGTCTTCCAAGGCTCGACACAATAGTATCTGATCCAATAATTGAAACTTTGCACCAGTCTGACAAACCTGCGCCTTTACCGGATTTTGAGGAAATATAATAACTTCCTTTGCCTGTATCATGGTAATAATGTGCGGAATCAAGTTCCGATAAGATCCTTTTCGGCTTAGTCCATCCGGAAATATTTTTAACTGAAATGTAGGTTTCGAATTCAGATTCAACATACATTGTATCACCTGTAACCGATAAAGCCGGTGCAGCATAGCCATTAAAAATGGTAACAGGTCCGGTCCATTTTCCACCGGAATAGCTGTATTTTTTTACTGATTCTCCGGTATTTGGATAATAACCTTTAAGCTCTGAATAATAGATTTCCCTTCCATCATTGGAGATTGCAATCCTTTCAGCAGCAAAAAAACCCGGGTTCACCATCAGGCCGAATATTTTTGGTGTCGTGCCGGGTGGTGTCTGACCCAGGTAAGGGCCACTGCCTGTAATCACTATTTTGGAAAGGCAGGAGGCGGTAGCGTTTTCTTTATCTGTTGCTGCAATTCTGATAGTTATCTGTCCGGTTTCAGCAGGTGTGCCGGAAAATGTTTTTGTTCCCTGATCGAATCTGATCCACGAAGGTAAGGGCTCTCCTGAGAGCAGGGTTGCAGTATAAGTCAAAGGAGCATTATTGTCATCATCAGCAAATAAGTTATCCGGATACAGTAAAACTGAACGGTTGCCCGACAACAGCAGTATGATTTTCGATAAGTGACTTAATATAAGGACTTTGGTTAGCATGTTTCATACTGTCGATCAGACCATCCACACGTACCCAGTATACCTGAACATCTGAGTAGTCTGGTTTTGTACCGGTCGAATAAAACATGTATTTGTTATCGGGAGTTACCCAGGGGCCCCAGCTTCCAAGCCCGAAGTTTATTTTCGGCCCAAAATTGCCCGGGTTTGTCCAGCTGCCATCATTTCTTCTGAAACTTATTGCTAACTGCGGACGGTTAGTCACTATCATATATGATTCATCCCTTGAAACAAAAAAGTCGAGATCATCTCCGCCTGTATTTAACGGTCTGCCGAGGCTTGCGGCTGTTGTATCAGGTCCTGAAATATTAACCTTGCACCAGTCATTTAAACCCGCACCATTTTCTGTTGTTGACGATATATAATGATTCCCCTTCCCTGTATCCTGATAATTATGGGCTTTATCAAGTTTAGATAAAATTCTTTTGGGAGTCCCCCAATCGGAACCGGTTCTAACAGAAATATATGCCGAAGATTTGTTTTCAGCATCTTTTCTCTCAATATACATCGTATCCCCGGTTATCGATAGAGCCGGTGCAAAACCAATAAACAGGTCGAAGGGGCCATTCCATTTTCCGTCTGCAAAGGTGTATCTTTTGATGTTTTCGCCCCTGATGGGATAGTAACTTTTAATCTCAGAATAATAAATATCTCTGCCATCGCTGGAAATTGCTATCCTTTCGGCAGCAAAGAATCCTTCGTTGACAAACAATGGAAGTGCTTTCGGTATATTTCCCGGAGGAGTTTGACCCAGATAGGAACTTTCTGTTTGTATTGTTTGTGTAAACCCTGAGGTTACAAGCAAAGAAAAAAGAATTGACAGGAAGGGTGATTTTAATCCAATTCCTATTTTGCGGCTAGATGTTCTAATCATTTGAAACGATATTGTTATACTATAATAGTCTCAAAGAAAGGAATGAAGCCTTTTCAAAAAAAGGGAAATATGATAAGTGGTCAAATACTGTGATAAGTGGTTTTACCGGATTAAAGTCTAATCCGAACTGGTGCAGGATTTCAATTATTAGACAATATGCGTATTCATAAACTCCTTTACCAGTCTGTTGAACTCTAACGGGTTATCCATATTAGCACAATGTCCTGCATCTTTAATCATAAAATATTCACTATTGTCCAGATTTGCATGCCACTCTTTTGCCTGTTTCTTTGCTAATTCTATATCAAATTCAGCTGTTAATATCAAAGTTGGATATTTTGGTTTGATGTTCTTCCTGTCTTTAATCACATTTTGAAGTCCTTGCATAACCAAAAATGATTTTCTTTCATAAAAACTGGAGGTCTCGTAAAATAATGCTTGCCCTTTTTTTGTTATGCATGTAATTTCGGTAGTTTTCTTTCTAAATGATTTCATTGAAAAAGCCGCTCTAAATATCAAACCCAAATTTGATGCCCTTTGTGCTTTTTCAACTTCCTTATTTTCTTTGTTTATGTCATACCCTCCTAATGCTATTAAAGATCTTACTTTATCAGGGTATTGAATTGCAAAATATTGTGCAATGAGTGAGCCCATAGAGACACCCACAATATTTGCTCCATCATTTCCTTCTAATTCAAGAATTTTATGAATGTGTTCGGAAGATGCATCAATTTTGTCATTTGAATTATTTGCTTTTGATAATCCGTGTCCTATTAAGTCAATTGTAATGACTTTATAATCTTTTGAGAAATAATCAATCTGCAGATCAAATGCTCTATGGTCAGAAAATGCAGGATGTAAAAAGACAATCAGATCTTTGTTCTCCTTTCCCGATACATTGTAATGTATTTCATAACCATCCATACATAAAGTTTTGTGCTCAATTGACGTCTCAATCTGAACAGCTAAATCATGGTTGTCAGACATCTGCTTAATTCTTTTATATATAGAAGGCATTTTCAAATGCAAAGTAAATTTTAAATCCTAATTGTGAAATTCCCTGGGGCTATTAGTTATTTATTGGTGGTGAAATAATAATTGTATCTCTGCTGATTGTATATGCGCCAAAATAACCGAGTGCCCCATTACTTATATTTGTGTTGGGATTTGCAGGGTTTGTTAATGACATCATGTCATCACCACCTGAAATTGGGAACAGCGTTTTATAATAATCATATGTTTTCTCGTCAAGTGTGTAAAGCTCAACTATGACAGTATCACTCTGTTGATATGCATCATAGCTCCATTTTAATTCGACATTTTTGCCATTAGAAATGTCGTCATTATAAAGATCCTTGCTATTCTTAGCTTTTGTTCCATCATTAATATTGTATGTTTTTAACCGGTAAAAATTGCGTGACTCCCCGGGATCTGAGAAGTGACAACTTACAACATAGCCTACCTCATAAAAGATGCTCTCAGGATTATAAAGACAGGTTAGTGAATCAATGTTAACTTTTTGAGGAATAGTCGCCTCTGCCACATATAATTCTCCTTCTGAAAGGATATTTAAAGAATATTTTATACGCGACTTAGCCTGGCCACTTTCTCCCGAATATTTACCCGGTTCAATTTCATTGAATTTGACGACTGCCCCTGCATTATCCGTTAATGTAATAACTGCGTCTGAGACGGTTGGATTTGTCTTCTGATTAAAATAATCAGTCGTTTTTGACAACTTTATAATGCAATTGTCATCAAGATCATTAATTACACCCTCAATTACAAGTTTTGGTTTCATGTAGTCTAATTCAATTTCGATTACATTCTCACATGATGTTAAAAGTATAATCAGGCTGAAGAAAATTAGTATTGCTTTCATTGGTTTAAAAATTGAAATTATAAGTAATCGAGGGGACTATCTGAAACAGAGTTTGTTGAACAGCTTCTGTTTTCGAAGGATCATTTTTACTTTCTCTGAAACTGATTGAATAAGCGTTTTTACGGGCATAAGCATTATATACTGAAAAGTTCCAGCATGATTCAAATTTTTCCCGCTTCTTATTTGTAAGAGTTACCCCCAGATCCAGGCGATGGTAATCAGGCATACGGTAGCCGTTTCTGTTTGTATATGCAGGAACTGTTACTCCGTCAATTATATATTTCCCGTCCGGAAAAGTAACTGCATCTCCGGTGTTGTATACCCAATTCGCGGACACTTTCAATTTATCATTAAAAGCATACATCAATACAATTGATACATCGTGGGTTCTGTCATGCTTTACAGGATACCATGCACCATCATCAATTTCGTTAATCGATCGTTCAGTTCTTGAAAGTGTATATCCAATCCAGCCTGTTAAATCCCCTGTCCTCTTTTTGATAAACAGTTCTGTTCCATAAGCTCTTCCCTTTCCGAATACAAGCTGAGATTCGACTTGCTCATTAAGTATCAGATTTGCACCGTTTTGATAGTCGATTTGATTTTGGAAGTCTTTATAATATACCTCTACTGAAGTTTCAAACATATTGTCTTTGAAATTTTCAAAAAATCCCAAGGCAAACTGGTCGGCTATTTGTGGTTTCACTATTTTACTGCTTGAGATCCATACATCTGTTGGTAAGGCTGCAGTTGAATTAGACAGAAGATGCATATATTGAGCATTTCTTGCATAAGACATTTTAACAGACATCCTTTCATTAACAATATAGTTTAAAGTCACTCTCGGTTCAAGTGTGCCATAATTCTCAATTATTTCTCCTTTTGTGTATCCGGTTGAGTTGATTATTTGGTCATTTTCATTGTAAGTATAAACAGTATCAGGACCAACAACCGTACAATTTGAGTATCGTAAACCGTAATTAAATATTAACCTATCGGATATATCAAACTTATGTGAAATGTAAGCAGCACTTTCTACAGTATGTTTCTTGCCAATAATTTTTGAGTTACTGAAATCTTCGTTCTCTGATTTTAATTCACCGGGACGAAACGTATGGTATATTGTATTAAATCCAAATTTAACAGTGCTTTTTGTGTTGATATAGTATTGAAAATCTTCTTTTAAGTTGTAATCCTTTATACCTGAAGTAACTTCCAATAATTCCCCGGCATTATACCCGATACCATAATTATAATCGCTGTAAATGAGGGAACTGTTTAAAAAAAGCTTATTGCCGAAAATATGATTCCACCTTAAAGTTGCAGTTTTATTACCCCAGTTAAAGCCCACTAAATCAGATATTCTGAAAATATCCCTGCCAAAATAACCTGAAATGAATATCCTGTTTTTATCATTTATCTTAAAATTCCCTTTTGCATTAAAATCATAGAAATAAAGCTTTGTGCTTTTAGCTGCAGGATCTTTCCATAAGGGTAGAAATATATCTGCATAAGTTCTTCTGCCTGAAATAATGAATGAACCTTTATCCTTAACTATCGGAGCTTCTATTGTAAGCCGGGAGGCTATTAATCCTATGCCTCCTGAAGCAGCTGCCGTTTTTGAATTGCCTTCCTTCATTTGAATATCCAGTACCGATGACAGACGTCCTCCATAATTTGCAGGAGCATTGCCTTTATAAAATTCCATGTCTTTAACTGCATCAGAATTGAATACCGAGAAAAAGCCCAGTAAATGTCCGGAACTATATACCGGGGCTTCATCCAGAATTATCAGGTTTTGATCGGCACTTCCACCCCTTACATAAAAACCGCTATTCCCCTCACCAGCGGATTTTACTCCCGGCAAAAGTGAAATGGTTTTTAAAATATCCTGCTCACCAAACAGCACCGGAACAGATACCACATCTTTTGGAGATATTTTTACAACACTCATTTCCGGAGCCCTTACATTCTTATCGGAGGCCTCTTTGGAGATTACTACTTCAGCTATTTCTACAGATGCCTGCTGTAATTCAACATTCTTACTGAGATTACCTGTTAATTCAATACTTTCAGTTTTACTAATATTGCCCATGAATGAATATTGAATTGAATGAATCCCTTCGGGTAAGGTAATTGAGTAAAAACCATATGCATTTGCCATAGTACCTTTATACAACTCTTTTTCAAGTACTGTAGCCCCTATCAGCGCTTCCCCGGTTTCTGAGCTTCTGATGTATCCGCTGATAGTATAATTCTGTTGTGCTATCCCTTTATATGTTACTAAAAGCAATACGTCAGTAACAAAAATTGGTTCCTTTTCATAATGTGTTTTTTCTTGAATCCTCACGTGCATTCGATTAATAAAGACCTTTCTATTAATCAATTATGAAGCAAAGAAAATAATGCAATAAGCCTGATCAAAGGAAAAAGTGATCAGCGGTCGTAAAATGTGATAAATGGATGATTAAGAAATGCAGAGCCTGTTAATGTGACACCGTTATCACAACATTTACTGTCTTTGAGGCAAGTGCTCCCGGAGGGTATTGTCCAAGATAGGAGCTTTCTGTGGTAATGATTGTGGAAGGAGGTTAGCCGGTTGTTAGACAAACTGTATTTTACAACTTCGTTAGTAATGGAATCACATTGTTTACGAATCCTTGAAACTTATCATTATCTAGATCATTTGCTGTATGAATATAAATAATTTTCGAATCAACCTTAATTAACCATGACAGGTTTGCACCGGAATTACCCGGATAAATAATTTTATTTCCTTCACCTTCAATCCCCAGGCCATGATTCCATCCATTTACAACCTTAACCCAATCTGTCATTATTTTAAATTCTGGTTGTTTACTTATATACGCCATCATTCTTAAATAATCTTCAATTGTTCCAATCAAACCACCAGAATATCCCGATAAGCTATAATGATATGGCCAGGGATTCATGTATCCTTTAGGATAATTACCATTGCCATTATCCATTCTAATTGACGGTGCGATTACCTTTAAACTGCTCTGATAATAAATCATTGACAGTTTTATTTGTTTCCTTTTCTAAAATAATACCGGCCAGCATTAAAACCTGTGTTTGAATATAAAACAGAATCTCCCGGATTAAAAGCTAATTCTTTGTTTTTATATGCAGTATCAATTGTTAACTGAGCATTGCCGGCTTGTTTACAATTGAATAGCAATCCGACATAATCATTGATCCCACTGGTATTTGACAGGAGCATTTTAATTGTGATTTTGTCAGACTTTTTATAACCTTGATTTAGTGGAAACCATTTATCAATTGTAGATTGAATATTTAACCCGTTTTTTAGAATTAAATAGCTGATTGCAGGTTTCGAACCTGGACATACCAGACGTAAATCGTTTCCCTTGTCAATTGCTCCTTTTGAAAATGTTTTTACAATATTAGTATTACAATCAATAACACCTACAAGTATTCCGGCATCCTTATTTGTCGATGATAAAACATACTGATTTAATAAACTATCTATTACAAGGTGAAGAATAATGTGTTACCGGGGTGCACATATTTGGCTTACTTCCACCTGCATTGTGTTAGCCTTTTTCAGTAACGGCATGGCAGTTGAAGTAGTTTATTTGCCCATCAGGTCAAATTTCCATATACAATTCGTCCAGGAGTTATCCGGTTCAGCATATTTAAATGTTGCAGGGAAATCAGGAGAAACACACATGGATGATATTACCAACTTACCCTCTTTCGAATAGTTAACGATTGGATCCATAATTCTCTGCTTTGAACCTCCTCCGTAAGTTGAATATTCAATAGTCTTCAGAGTTTTGTCAAGTATAGTGATCACCAAATCCATTCCTCCATCAATTGACTGATCCAGTGCATCTTTAGTTACCGGAAAATCTTTTGATGTGGATGTGACAACCAACACATATTTTTGTTTTTCGGTTTTTGCAACATATCTTAACTGATCGGTTTTTGAACCACCTATGAAAGATGAATATACCGGCTTATTAATTTTAAATTAAATTTCATTATAAAACCATCTGCATTCCCTCCAATATATTTTTGATTTATAGCATCGGAAGTGACCGGGAAATCAGGTGACTTTGTTTGACCGGCAAGAATAATATTATCGGCATCTTCCATGAATACATAATTGACCTGATCGGTTGAGTCCCCTCCGATAAAAGTGGAGTATTTAATCTTAGAGAGACTCTGATTGAGGATTGTAAGAAAACCATCCTCCTTTCCAACCCTGGATTTTTGATAAGCATTTTTTGTAACAGGGAAATTGTCAGAATAAGTTTGACCTGCGAGAATAACGTCTCCATCCAAGCCGAAAGAACAGGATTTGATAAAATCCATTGAACTTCCTCCTAAATAAGTAGAATACTGAATCTTATCAAGATTTAGAGATAATGCTGTAATTGTTATGTCTCCCACTATGTACCGGTTACTGCTGTCAGGTGGTGCAGAATTATCATACTCCTTTTGAATGACTCTTTTGCGTTGTGGGAAAATCCAGTGATTTAGTTTTTCCAAATAGATACAAGTTGTTCTTATGGACTGCAAGTCTTGTCCAGTGATCGCTTCCTGAACCTCCGAGGTAAGTAGATGCAATATATTTGCAATCATTACTGAATTTAATAATGTAATGATCATTTTCGCCTTTAATTGATTTTTGATAGGCATTATTTGAAACCGGCAAATCCTTTGAATCTGTTGTAAATCCAACATACACATTGCCAAAGTCATCAAGAGCTATTTGCAGACAATAGAACTCGGAACCCGAACCGCCAATATAAGTTGAGTAAATTAATTCTCCGTGCAGGCGACAATTTCATTAAAAATGCATCACCTCCGGCCACATCATCTGGAGTATGCCCCTTATAATTTTTTTGAAAAGCATCGTTTGTTACCTTAAGCCCCTCTCTTGTACCCTCCGGCAACAAATATGTTTCCATCTTTATCCACAACAGAGGGAGTAGAGGTGTGTACTCCCCCGCCGGAAGCCAAATAACCTGAAAAATCTACTTTCTGTGCAGACATATTGAAAATGACACCAACAGAAATTAAAACAGTAATAATAAATGTTTTCATATTTTTATCTCCAATTAGCTTAAATTTTATTAAACGAACTAGTATGTAAGCGTTTTACCAGATTAATATTCAATTGTTGATAGAACATAATATATCCAGTCTTCCTCTGGAATGGTGTCGTCGATAAAAAAATCTGGCTGAATACCGATACCATCTATAGGGAAATTCGGTATCCTATAGCTTGCAGTCATACTCATTATCAGTTGGAACAGGCTATCCGGTGAATCAACAGGATTCACATTTGAGAAATCCAGTGCTCCCGCAGTGGGTCTGCCGAATACTTTTACCTTACTGCTCTGCTTTGCATCAAATAATAAAGCTTCGTCGGTACTTCCGTTGTATTGATTACAGATGATGGCTACCTTGACCGGGAGAGGTGAAGATGTATATGAACTGTCAATGGAAACTCTTTCCAACGAAAAAAATGAACCTAAATTCTGCCTCATTTTTGAAGCAATTCTCAGACAGTAATTGATAGCTGAAGTATCACTGTAGTCTGTGGCATATTTTTCGTAAGCCCGGGCATTTAATTCAGTCGCATAGAATTGCATTCCGACTGATCTTATTGGCTGGGTATAGAAATATGGAATAAGTTTAAAGTAAGAATAACTACTTCCTCCGGTGCCATTTCGTATATCTATTATAAGATTGGGTGTGGATCTGATAAGACTGTCCCGGCTGAGAAGAAGACTGTCTATTTTGCCTTTCTGTGATACCTGGAATGAGGGGATTCGTAAATAGAGTGTCTTTTCACTTAACCTTTCGATGAAAGGAGAAGTAGCCGTGCGCAATTTTAAGAAGAGTTCATCTTTTTGGGTCAGGCTGGCCTCGGGATAAACCTTCGTCCAGAGGCTATTGATCATCATAAGAAAGTTTCCGGAGTTACCAACAAGCCTGGCCTGCTCGTTTATTTTTGAATGATCGCGCATTCCATACACCATAGAGTAAGTAGAGTCCTTATTCAAGGTAAATTCCGCTTTCTTTTGTTTTGGGATCCAGTAAATACCGTCAGCCTTAATTATAAATGCAACAAATTGATTAACAGTACCTGGTTTGCTTATGATCCCGATTGAATAATTATTGCTGTTCCAGATACCCTCTATGGGGCTTAATTTCCCCTTCCTCTTTTTAAGTAACTCTCTTACCTGTACTTCTGTAAGATCAACTGTTTCTTCGTTCCGGTAAAGCGTCCTTATTGAGTCTTTTGATTGTTCTGATAAGGCTACAGGTTGCGTATTCTGATTGATATAGGGTTTATAATAAGCGCCTATATGTAATTTCCGGAAAAAGAATAACCAATTGTTCATTGCTGTTAAGCAGTCATTGACAGAGGCAGCATTAACAGCTTTTTCCCGGTAAAAGTTTGTATGCTTGGTGTATTCATCGATACCTTTTTTATCGATAACAAACTGGAATCCGGCATCATTTGTCTTAAAAGTATTTACCATCCAGTCAAATGATTCTGCACAATTGCATTGCTGGGCAAATGTTGAAAAAGTTGATAGAAGCATCAGCAGGGCAGAAGTTGAAGTTTTTTCATTGTTATTTCGTTTTTGTAATTCTCCAGTGTCCGGTCACGGACTGATTAAAGCTTTATAATTTATTAATATATAACGTATTATACAAGGTCAAAAGTTTTTACGACTTGAGCTTATACATTCGCTCTTACAACGTTTTGAGCGATCATGTATACCAGAAAGACTGTTTTTGCGCAATTGATGATGTTTATACCAAAGTACGAGTTTCAAAAATGTGTTGATCATTACAAAGGAGACAACAGGGTAAGAAATCATTCAGGCATTGTTGCTTCCTGTAAATAGTTATGATATTCTTAAACCGTGCTGAAGTTTCTCTGCAATTTTGGTTGTTTTTTCATCCCTGCATAACTCCAGGCTGATTTTCCAGAGTCTCTCCTGCATTTCCTGATTAAAGACAGTTTCTTCTTCCTTCATCCCAATAAACTCATTCTTCTTCCATGTGATAAATTTCCCTGACCTCTTAAGGCTTTCTTCCTGATTTTCTGTGAACAAAGGAGCCATTATCTTTCCGCATTCCTCTATTGAAATAAATGTGCCAAAAAACTTCATTACAGTTGCCATTATTTTCATTGAAACCGGAATAATATTAAGCTGATTGCTCCACACTGTTTTGGATATTTCAAAACCAATGAAGGATACTTTTGATCCCTTCAGATCCTCTGTACAGATCATGTAACTTAACCAGGAACATTCTTTTGGCAACCATTGCCTGATGGATCCCGTTTTCAAAACCCCAGTTTTTTTTCATCTGGATGTCGTCCCAGAATATTTTGCCACCACGGGTTACATTGAATATTACTCTTCCGCCGTTCTCTGAGTTTTCCAGCAGGTTCAATAAATTTAAAGTCAGCATAAACTGAGATAAATAATTTACCTGGAAATGTGAATCCATTCCATCTTCAGTTTCTACCCGTTTTGCAGCATAACCTAAACCGGCATTTATGAATATACAATCCAGAAACTTATGTTTACTTTGAATCTCGTCGATTGCATGCCTGACATCAGTAAGTTTAGCAAGGTCACATAGAATAATTGATATTTTTTTATTCCCTGTGGTACTTTCAATTTCTCTGATTGTAGCCTCACCAAGTTCTTTAGATCTGCACAGTATGATAACTTCATGAATCTGATTATCTATTCCTGCCAATACCTTAGCCACTCCTTTTCCCATTCCGTTGGTGCCACCGGTTACTAATATTTTCATTTTTAACTCCTTTAATTATTCAAACTTATAACTACATTTCCTTTTTTATGACCTTGTTCGACATACTGAAAAGCCTCAGCTGTCTTTTCCAATGGATAGACTTTGTCAATAACCGGTTTTAACTTTCCTGATTCAATAAGCTCAATAAAGAAATTCAGATTTTCAGCACTTTCTGTTGATACACCTCCCTTAATTTTCTTACCACCTGTTATTGAGGTCCACATCACTTTCAGGAAATCCTTAATTTCCATCATGTTTTCAAGATAGATTCCTTTTGGCTTTAATATGCCCTTACATTGTGAGAAAGTAGTCTTGCCTACAACATCGAAAACAAAATCATATCTCTCATCACTTTTTGTAAAATCCTCTTTAGTATAATCAATTACCTTATCTGCTCCTAAAGATTTCACCATTTCTGCATTCGTGGCACTGCAGACCCCTGTAACTATCTGCTCCATAGTACTTGGCAAGTTGAACTGCATAAGTACCTATCGCTCCGGAAGCGCCATGGATAAGTATTGTTTGTCCGGGCTGAATTTTTGCCAAATCTCTTATAAAAAACAATGCAGTATTTCCGGCTAATGAAATGGCGGCGGCTTCCTCCCAGCTCAAATCAGCCGGTTTTATAGCCAGTGCTCCGTTTTCAGGAACACAGCAATACTCTGCATGACCACCAAATTTGGTCCCTGGTGATCCAAAGACCTGATCACCCGCCTTAAATAGTTTTACATCTTTGCCGACGGCTTCAATTTCTCCTGCCAAATCAATCCCCAGTATATTTATTCTTGGCTTTTTGAAACCAAACATTATTCGTGCGAAAAACATAAACGATTTAGGGACAAATGTGAAGTTACGGGCATTGCAGTCCGTAGTTGTTACTGTTGTCGCATGTATTTTTATCAATACTTCATTGTCCCCGGGAACCGGTTTTTCTACCTCTATAAGCTGTAGTTCATCCGGTGGTCCGTATTTTGTGTGTACAATTGCTTTCATAATAGTTTTTTAATATTAATAATAACAAAGGAAACAACATACCAGGTTCAATCAAAGGGAAATATGATTAGCGGTCAGATAATATGATAATTGGTTTTACCTTCTTATCACGCATGAAGGTAATTATAATGCCAATTATAAATGTCAGGCTTACCCAGATCCAAAAATGTGGCTGAGGTACGTTTTTTTGCATAATTAATGTTGGCATTAAGGGAATAAAGGCATTTGCAAGACCATGGGCATAAAGTCCTGAAAATGGTCTGTTGCCTGAGATTTTTCGAATCCATGAAAGAATGAAGGAATATCCAACGATAAGGAGAATAAAACCTCCGAAATTCATATAAGTCTGACTTGTACCTGTTATGAACCATAAGGGAAGATGCCAGAAAGCATGTATGATCCCTAAAATAATGTTTGCGAACCATATTCCGAATTTACTTTCAAGAATAGGGAGAGCATAACCCCTCCATCCAAATTCTTCCTGACCTCCGCCCAGAAGGATCATGATTAATAGATAAGGAATAAAAGTCCATACAGAAGGTAATAACATTGGTAAACGTTCTTCACCGAATAATTCAGGGGAAAACCAGGCAATAAATGTACTTCCTCCGAAAATTAATATGGGAAAAATATATGCTTTCCATCCTAAACGGAAATCAAGAAAACTCCTGAGATATTTTTTTGCAGAACCCTTGCCATTTTCCTTATGTAAAGCAAAAAGTGCACCTGCAAGTGGCCCATAGACACCTATCATAATCACAGGTATTGTCAGGATTGATAATATTTTTTCTGAAACCGGAATGATTTTAAGACTGGCCAGGATGAGAGGAGTCCAGATTATCCATGACCACATAAATGTCATCAGGAAAAAGCGGAAAGGAAAACGTACATTCATACTCATGGTGATTATATTTTTTAGGTCTTCATAAGTAACTATACAATCAGAACCTGAAACCAAAATTCAATGCCGGTTCAAATTTGTATTTTGGCGCTCCTTTTTCAATAGCTGCAAAGGATGCAGGAAAATTGGTATTCACAGGCCAGTATTTGAGTGCAATAGCAGGTTCTACGAACATACGTTTATGAAAGAATTCAAAGCGGTAGCCTGCGATAAACTGCAGGTACAATTGAAAGCCATTCTGGATTTTATTGCCATCCGAATCATAAAACTGCTGAAGAAAAAAGGTTGGTTCGATGGTTGTAAATAAGTTCTTCCAATGAAATCGCTGATAGCCTAAACCTATACCGGTAGCTTTGACCTTCCCGGGGTAGTTTTCCTCTGAATTTAAATATGTTCCCAAAGGTTCATAATATGTCCAGGTGATAGCTTCCACAATGATGTTATCCTTCGGGGAGAGCCTGTACCCATAGTTCAACTGTATGAATCTGACAGAATCTCCGATATTGCCCAGGAGAAACAGGGTGCTTCCAATTGAGTGCCGATACTTTACATCCTGCTTTTCTGCCCGGGCTGATGAATCCTCAGTCTGCCCAAAAACCTGGTTGAATGCCATTGTGACAGACATCGTAAGAATTACAATAAAAAATGACCTTTTCATAATTGATAGATACTTAATGTTTAATTGTTGCACAAAGAAAATAATGCAACAAGCTCAATCAAAGGGTAATATGATAAGCGGTATTTAAAAATGATAAGTGGTAAAAACAAGGCAGAAAGCAGCCTGGATCAACTCCCTGGTTATGTCAAAAAAATAAATC
Organism: uncultured Bacteroidales bacterium; assembly: GCA_963757935.1. GTDB lineage: Bacteria > Bacteroidota > Bacteroidia > Bacteroidales > VadinHA17 > SR-FBR-E99. The sequence continues at coordinate 20,733 of CAVWSZ010000001.1, forward strand.
AAATTGTATGATTTATGTACAAAAAGTCCGGTTTCAATAAAAATAATCACGTTATGTTGCTGAATATGTGAAACATACAAATTATGGCATATCCTTTGAGATTTTTTTAAGTGACTATTTAGACCAAATACAATATGATTCCATAAGTTGAAATAGATTCACAAATTGAGAAAAATCAAAACCTAATAAAAAGAAATTATGTTCATCAGTTATTTCAAAAATGCGGTCAGGATTTTAATATCTCAAAGATTCTATTCTTTAATTAATATTGTTGGACTGTCAATTGGCATTACAGCCTGCATTCTCGTTACGCTTTACGTTAAACATGATTTAAGCTATGACAAGTACCACAAAAATGCTGAGAATATTTACCGTATTGAATTCAGTATTACCCAGGAAGGTATTACCAACCATTTGGCTCAGTCACAGGCCTTATTAGGCCCCACTCTTAAAAATGAATATCCTGAGATTAAGAAACTTTCACGAATCTATTTTTCAAACCGCAGCCTGGTTAAAACCGGAGATAATAACAATTATGAAGACAGAATTGTATACGCTGATTCTGCCTTCTTCGAGATTTTCTCCTATCAGGCTGTTGCCGGCGACATAACTCAGTTCCTTAAAAAACCTAACAGCATAATATTAACCGAATCAACTGCTAAAAAGATACTTTGGAAAAGAAAATCCGCTGGGGAAAACTATTGAAATAGACAACCAGTATAGTTTTGAAGTAACCGGAGTTATTAAAGATGTACCGGTTAATTCCCATTTCAAATTTGATTTCATAGCGCCTTATTCTTCTCTGGATAAACAACCGGTGGCTGGATATTTTCCTCAATGGGGCGCTACTTTTGGATCATATACTTATATGCTTGCTGATAAAGGATTTGATCCGAAAGCTTTTGAAAAAAAGACAGAGAATTTTTTTTCAACTCACATAATATAAGTATGAGGGTGGTTGGAGAGTTCTTGTCCGTCCTTTATTGGATATACATCTTAATTCTCATTCAGGTGATGAAATAGAAGAAAACAGTTCAATGTCGAGGATAATTATTATTAGTTCTATTGCACTGTTTATCTTACTGCTGGCATGCATAAACTTTGTGAATCTTTCTACAGCGAGGTCATCAAAACGAGCCAGGGAAATCGGAATGCGGAAAGTCATTGGCGCTGCCAGGTTTCAGCTGGTACAACAATTTCTTGGTGAATCTGTCTTGTTTTCAATGGCTTCATTATTAATCTCCATTATCACTGTCAAACTTATAATGCCCTCTTTTTCATCATTGGTTGGCACTGAAATAGGAATTGGATTATAACAGTGATTGGACAACCATGTTACTGATTTTAGGAGGTGTTATTAGTTGTTGGTATATTGGCAGGACTATATCCGGCTTTGTTTATTTCTTCTTACCAGCCTGTAGAAGCTATAAAAGGAATTAACTCTGCTGCAAGTGGAAAGAAATAAGGCATCATATCTCCGGAAAGGTTTAGTCATATTTCAGTTTTCAATTTCTATTATCCTTATTGTCGGAACAATAATTGTTAATCTCCAGCTCAGATATTTACGAAATTATAATATGGGCTTTGATAAGGAGTATATGATAGTTCTGCCTGTTTATGTAAAAGTTGGTAATAATTATAAAACAATAAAAAATGAATTGAGAAATATTCCCGGGGTGTTAAGTGCAACCGCAGGCAGAAGCGCTCCAACCAGCAGCAACAACATAGGCACTGAGTGCAGACCAAATGGAAATAGCAACAATATTGGAGCTTTCGGAATTGAGGTAAATTCTGTGGACTATGATTACATGAATCATTTCGGAGTAAAATTGGTTGCCGGACGATATTTCTCTGAAGATTTTCCCGGTGATTTTCCGAATACTATGGTAATAAATGAAAAGATGGTCAGGAGTCTTGGTTTTAAAAATGCACAGGATGTACTTGGAAAATCTTATTCTATTCAATTAAATGAATACAAACCGGAGATCATTGGAGTAGTAAAGGACTTTAATTCCAGTTCACTTCACAACGAAATAACTTCCCAGGTATTTATGACCAACCCTAACTGGTTTAAGGAATTTATTGTTAAAGTAAAGTCGGCAAATATGCCATCAACCATCAATAGTCTGAAAGAGGTATGGGCAAAATTCTTTCCACAATATCCTTTTGAATATAGTTTTCTGGATGAATCAATTGACAAGATGTACAAATCAGAAGAACAATATTCAAAAGTGATCTCAACATTTTCTGTTGTTGCATTATTTATTGCCTGCCTTGGTTTATTAGGATTAGCATCATTTGTAACAGAACAGCGTAAAAAGGAGATTGGCATCAGAAAAGTACAGGGTGCATCAATTAAAAGTATTGTTCAACTTGTTTCAGGTGAGTTTATGATTCTTGTAATAGTTTCAAATATAATTGCCTGGCCGATAGCCTATTTCTTTATGAATAAATGGTTAGAGGAGTTTTGCTTATAGAATTGATATCAGTATATGGACTTTTATTTTAGCAGGAGTACTGGCTTTATTGATCGCATTGCTTACAGTAAGTTTTCAGGCAGTTAAGGCTGCAGTGGCAAATCCGGTAAAGAGTATGGAATAAGCTTGTTATTCAACAATTAACCTGCCAATATACAGTTACAGGATTAACCTAAAGAATTGCGGTAATCAAATCTAAAAAAGCATTGTAACCGTTGTGCCTTCACCCGGTGTTGAATCACAGGTAATATTCCCATTATGAATCCTTATTATTTGTCGCGAAAGGCTTAACCCAATTCCTGAACCTGATTCCTTGGTTGTAAAAAATGGAACAAATATTTTCTCAAGAGTATCAGCATCCATACCCGGACCATTGTCCTTAACTGTTAGTACAATTCTTCCATCGGGGTTCTTGGTTGCATTTAATAGATATCTCATCTCCTTTCCTGCATTTCCCAAATGCTTCTATAGAGTTTTTAACCACATTCATAAAGACCTGAGCAAGCAGTTTGTCATCGGCCATTAATGTCAGATCATCGGGCTCTACACTTGGCTGTAATTCCGGGTCTGAACTCATTTTTGTCACTCTCTGTATCAAAACTGCTGTTTACAAGAATAGTAATCCTTTCGAAAAACTCTTTGATGTTAACCCTGGTAAATTCAGGTTTTGGCAGTTGAGTAAGACTTCTGTACGACTCAACAAAATTTATTAATCCTTTTCCATGATCCTCAATGATATTCAAGGCCCCTGATAGTATCTGAAATTATCTTAGGTGTAATAAGATCAGGACTTCTCTGATCTCCCTCCGACTTATAGAAACCTGAAAGTGTTGAACTTAAAGAAGTAATTGGAGCAACTGAATTCATGATCTCATGATTAAGAATCCTGATCAGTTTTTGCCATGAATCCATTTCATGTATGTCGAGTTCACTTTTTATATCCTGTAAGGTCACTATTTTTACCTCCCTGTTCTGCATGACAATTGTTTGAGAATATACAGCCAGGCTCATGAGGTTATGATTAACCTTTACATTTATTCGTTTCTGTTCTCCGGTTTCAATTTTTTCAAGCAGTTCCACCAGTTTTGGATCAATAATCTTCAGTTTATTGATATGTGATATCTGATCAAGCCCAAACATCCTTTTAAATTCAGGATTAGTAAATTCAACAACTCCATTTTTATAAAAAGATATTATTCCTGTCCTGATCTTTTCCATTATACTTTTATAAAACTTCTCCTGAAGTTCAATGTTAATCTTTGCATTCTTCAATTTAGTATTCAACTCATTGAGGCTTTTATTAAGCAATTTCTCATTTGCAAATCCAACTCCCTCCGGAAAAAATAGTGATGTATCTTCATTCCTTACAGCACTAAAGAAATATGCAAGCTTCTTATTGGTTCTGTTAAGCCAGACTCCAAATGAAACTGTAAGCAGAACAAGGCTGCTAATAGAAAAAATTGACATAGGTAAGATCCTTGCCAAAACTGAAGGCAAAAGCGAGTGCAAGAAGAATCATCCCTGCCAGATAGGCAATAATTACCAGATAAGAATCTTTTATAGATCATACTTTTTCAGCTTATTATAGAGTGTCTGTCTGGTAATTCCAAGTTTTGAGGCGACAATACTCAAATTATTGTCATGCTTTTTAATTGATTCAGCAATCAGTTTTCTTCTCCATTTCCTCAAGTGTTGTATTGTCATTATCAGTCACCCCCTTTGATGAGGTATTGAAAGAAAAATCAGAAGGACCAAGTACAGAAGAGTCGGACAATATTACTGCTTTTTCAATTGAATGCTGCAGTTCACGGATATTTCCGGGCCATTGGTAATTTGAAAGTTTTTCCAGGGCCTGAGTACTGATTTTTTTGCCGGGCTTGTTATATTTTTCACAGTAGAATCTCAGGAAATGAAATGCCAGTACAGGAATATCATCTACCCTGTCCCTTAGTGGTGGTACTTCAATCTGAATTGTATTTATTCTGTAAAGAAGATCTTCCCTGAATAATCCTTCACTTACCCTCTGCAGGAAGCATGCAATTTGTTGCACAGATCAATCTTATATCAACTGGAATCTGTCTGTTTGATCCTACCCGTACAATGTATCTGTTCTGAAGGGCACTAAGAAGTTTTGTCTGCGATTGTAAAGAAAGATTTCCTATCTCATCAAGGAAAAGTGTACCCTTATGAGCTATTTCAAATTTACCTGAACGGTCTTCTTTTGCATCGGTAAAAGCGCCTTTCACATGTCCGAACATTTCACTTTCAAACAGGGTTTCGGTTATAGAACCCATATCTACACCAACCATAAGCTCATTGCTCCTTTTTGAAAGGTTATGAATTTCCCTGGCAACCAACTCTTTACCTGTACCATTTTCTCCGGTTATCAGGACATTTGCATCTGTTTCAGCTACTTTTCTGACAATATTCATTACATTTATCATAGTTGGAGATGCTCCCATGAACTATCTTTTCTTCACTTCTTTTTAATCTCCTTTTTCAGAAACTGATTATCATTTTTCAGAATGAGTAGCCTCTTTCCTTGAAGTTCTGAGTTTCCAGGCTGCATTTATTGTTGCCAGCAGCTTTTCGTTGTCCCAGGGTTTGAGAATAAAATCGACTGCTCCTTCCCTTATAGCCTTTACTGCAAGTTCCACATCGCCGTATGCTGTAATCATAACAATACTTATATTGTTGTCATGCTTCAATATTTCCTTCATCCAGAAAAGTCCTTCATTTCCTGAATTAATACCTGCCTGAAAATTCATATCGAGAAGTACAATATCTATTTCATTCTGATCCAATATTTCATGTATCCTCTTAGGACTTGCTAATTGTAATAATCTTTTCTACCTCATACTGAAGCATCATTTCAAGTGCGCTTATTAACACTCTTGTTGTCATCAACAATAAGAAGGGTTCCTTTTATCATTTCTTATTTTTTAACCAAATTACTGAATTTTAATATTATGCATCAAATAAATTGATGAAAAGTCAGTCGCTTCAATCACACCTGGCAGCAAGAACCCTGAATACATTAATATGAACCAGCATGGTGTACGGATAGGTTCGCCAGTCGCATCAGGATCTAAAATTTAACAGGTATTTGGAAGCCACCGATGAAGATATCGCCATCTGTTACTGCTTCGCAAATGTGGCCCCATTAAGCCCCCACACTTATAATCATCTGGGTATGAGTTCACCCGGCATAAAATATAATTTAATGTCAGAGAACTCAGGCTAAATTCCCTGAATACGCATAAACTCCTGTTTCACTTTTCGGTTTGTTTTCTCTGCATTTGACTCTTTCAATTGCTTCTCTTAACCGGTCCGGATTTACGGGTTTTGAAAGGTAATCAAAGGCGTTCACCTTAAAAGTGCGGAAAGCATTTTCATCATATGCTGTTACAAAAATTATATTTATTGCGTTATCTATTAATTCGAGTAAATCAAATCCCGTTTCACCGTGTAGCTGCAAATCAAGAAAGATCAATTGAGGGTTATAACGGTTGATCAGTTCAAGGGCACTTTCGCAGGAATTGGCTTCTCCTGTGATTTCTATTTCAGAAATAGGTTCCAGCAGTCTTCTCAGATTTATTCTGGCCAGCCTTTCTTCATCTACTATAACAGCTTTTAGACTTGTCATCGCGAGAATTTATTGTTAAACCTCACTTGCAAGCTGTATGCCAAATGTGTATGTTTCTGATTTACTGATTTTTAATAATTACTGAATTCCCTTGTGTAAAAAAAATATACAGTAATGAGTAAAATATTTATACCAGTGTTGAAGCAGTATGCCCAACCAAATGAAATGGTTAGCTGCAAAGAAAATAATGCAGTATGCCTAATCAAAGGAAAAAATGATTAGTGGTCAGATAATATGATAAGTGGTATTTTATGAGAATAGAAAAGCAGATATCCTAGTTAAATGCTTTTAGTTTTTTGGCATATCTGCGGCTGACTTCAAGTGGTTCAGGTATGTTTTTCAGATAAGCTCTGTGCTGGGTATTTGATTTTTTTTCAATACGGTCAACATGTTCGATATTAACAATACTTGAACGGTGTATCCTTACAAAATTATTATCAGGAAGTTCTTCCTGCCATTGCTTCAGGGTTTTTAAAACCAGACAATGCTTTACCTTCAATTGTAACGATTTTGGAATAATTGCCCACAGGTTCAATAAATGTTATTGAGCTTATTTTTATAAACCTGGAAGCATAATTATTTAACCTGTACATAAATACTGTCAGAATATTCATAGCTCTTTGTTTCACTCTTCTGTGTCTTTTCTCTGTTTATTACCCTTTCAATTGCTACTTTCAGCCTGTTCAGGGTTTACCGGTTTTAACAGGTAATCAATGGCATTCACCTCAAAAGCACGAATGGCATATTCATCATAAGCTGTTACAAAAATTATTTTTATTGAATTGTCTAATTATTTCCAGTAAATCAAAACCTGTTTCTCCGCTTAACTGTATATCAAGAAAAATCAGCTGAGGATTATACATGTTAATCAGTTCAACTGCAGCTTTCACATGAACTGGCTTCTCCAACAATTTCTATTTCAGGGTGAGGTTCCAGTAACTTCCTCAGATTAACCCTGGCCAGCCTTTCATCATCTACAATAATTGCTTTTAAGTTTGTCATTGTGTATTAATATTATTAATTTCAATAGCTGCAACAACCCATCCTTCTTCCTCTTTAAGCGAAAATGAATAATTATCATTATAGTATAAACCAAGCCTGTTTTTTAGGTTTTCAATACCATTACTGGTTCCATTACTGTTTTTTTCACTATCATGGAGTTGCATTCAATAATTTTCCTGTATTTGAGACTCTTATTAAAAGCCTTTTGTTTACCAGTATAACTGAAAGCCGGATAATCAGCTTTTGTTTCATTGTCTTTGTTCCGTATTTTACAGCATTTTCAATCAGCAGGTGAATCAGAAACGAAGGTATTAATACGGATTTTACTGCTTCATCAACTGATATCTCATATTGAAATTCCTCTTCGAATCTTGTTTTCTGAATTTCAAGATATTTCAAAATTGATTCAACCTCTTTTTCGATTGAAACTGTCATGTTGTTGTTTGTTAAGTGTATACCTGTAATATTCCGACATATCTATTACAAGTTTCTTTGCCTTTTCAGTATTTTCATCTATTAAAGTATAGATTGAATTCAGCACATTAAATAAAAAATGTGGGTTTATCTGGTAACGGAGCATTTTAAGCTGAACATCCTTGGCCAATGTCTCTGCCTTATGAGCTGTTTCTCTTTGTCTGGCAGTCTGAAGAATGAGGTGAGTGAGGAAATATGTTGCGCTTAAAAATAAAAGAACAAAGCTGACTCCGGGTGAATATTTCTTGACCAGATCAAAGGTAAAGGGCACAACATATCCACTCCAGAGGGTAGTTTCAAGCCATGTGCTTAAAAACAGGAACAATGCTGGCCCAAAGACTGTATAAAGAATAATACTGCCATAGAGCAAAACAGGCAACTTTCTTTTGATCGCCAGATTGTATCTGTATATGAACAAAAAAATAAATGGCAGAAAAGAAACAAATTCAAAGATATGATCAGATAAAATAGTTTTTATTCTGTCAGGGCGAGAGGGCGTCCAGGCAAATGAATCAAGCATCCTTGCTATTACTAATAATACAAGAACCGCCAGCATGTTGAAAAAAAATTGATGCTTTTTATAAAGTGCCTTTAGCATATGTAAATATATTTCAAAAATTCTACCGGCCAATAATCTGTTCGATAATTACTTAATCCAGAACTCCGTCTCTCTGGTTATTATGTGCATCATATCCAATTCCTTTACGAACTGGCATAAAATAAGTAAAAGCCCTGGAATTGCTGAAGCAGTTTCAGGGCTTTCTTCTTATGCTAGGGATTTAGCACTTTAATAGAAACAGAACAATAAATCTCTCAAGACCCGGTTAATATTGAATAAAGACCAACGTAATGAAGGTTCAACTTAAAAACGGGAACAATATGAAAAACCACGCATCAATTAAAGTCTCGATGATGTTGCTGATGCTTGTTCTTTTCATTGGTTGTGAAAAGACAAGTGACTCAAGATACAATCCTCCTGCAGACCATTCGATAAGTAAAGATGGATATATGCATAAGAGCGGACTTGATCAACCCCTTACAAACTGTGTTAGTTGCCATGGTTCTGATTTAAACGGAGGAACCACGGGTGTATCATGTTTTGAATGCCATGGTACAAAATGGTGAGTAGCAGAATTGCCTGATAAAGAAAAGCCCTGACGCAATAGCGCCAGGGCTTTTTCTTATTTTTCCGGAAAGTGATAATATATTCCGAAGCTTGAAATCGTCTGATATTTATTAATACTTCCGGTTAAAGGTTGTATTTCCTATCAATGTATTTATAGACACAGTAAACTGCCTGATAAGTTATGAATACCATTAGAGGCAGTAACATTAACCATAATATCTGTTTAATCATATTGATTTGTTTTTAGCTATTAATAAACATGTTCTCCTGCAAGGTCCTTGATATCTGTCTTCTTTTTGCTTAATGCACGCCATACATAAAATATATATGCAAGAACAAACGGGACCAGAAGTGAAACATAACTCATTGCTGTAAGCGTATAGTGGCTTGATGAGCTGTTGGATATTGTAAGAGAACTCTGCAGATCAGCAACCGAAGGATAATAGGCTGTGTTATTGAACCCGGCAAGCAGAAATATCGAAAATACTGTTACTACAGTACCCAGACCGCCAAACCAGATAGCTTTGTCGCTGTTTTTTGAAAATGAAAGAACAGGAAGAGCAATACCTGCCAGGACAGAAATAACACCACCCAGGAAAAGTATGGCAACAACTGGCATTTCAATCAGGTTCCTGAAATACTTAAATGGTTGCATGAAGACCTCTCCTGTTGATCCGGATTAACGGCGAATCCGTCTTTAAGCATCAGCATCCCGGTGAAGAGCAGAAAAAAGACAAGAAACGGAATTGCATTATAAAGCAGTTGCTTTCTTGCTTTTTCAATAATTGCATCATTACTTATAGTCTTGAAAAAATACAGGCAGGCAAGTACCCGTGACAGAAAGAAGACAGCGAGCCCCAGTGACAGGTTCTGAATATTAAGTGCTGCTTCAAGTCCACGTGTTGCTAGAGTCCATGATGAATGACGTTCACTGTCTATAATAAAATTAGAACCAGTAAAGAATGTACTGACAGCTGCTCCAAGAAGTACTGTGCCAAGTAATCCGTTTACAAACAGGAAGCCGTCGAAAACCCGTTTCCCCAGAAAATTATCAGGTTTTGAGCGGAATTCATATGACACCGCCTGAATAATAAATGCAAAAAGAATTATTATCCATACCCAGTAAGCTCCTCCGAAACTTGTACTGTAGAATAAGGGGAATGAGGCAAAAAATGCTCCTCCGAATGTAACAAGGGTCGTAAATGTGAATTCCCATTTACTGCCAATTGTATTAATAAGCAATGTTCTTTCGTCATTCTGATTTACCTAACTGATAAATAAGTGTTTGTCCTCCCTGTACAAATAAAAGAAATACAAGGATAGAACCCAGCAATGATACCAGTATATACCAGTATTGCTGTAATGCGATTTGTGATAAGGTTTCAAACATTATTCATTTCCTCCATCTTTAGGTCCGATTTTAATTTGCTTTACCATAATCTTTATTTCAGCAATAAGCAGAATAGTAAAAGTTATTGCAAAAAGAACGAATGTGATTTTTACTGAACCAACATTAATATGTCGATACTGCAGTAATTGAAGGCATCAGATCCTGAATAACCCAGGGCTGACGACCAACCTCAGTAACAATCCATCCGAACTGTGAAGCAAGGTATGCAAGAGGAATACTGATAAATGCCGCCCATAAAAACCACCTTTTCTTCTCAATCCGGTTTTTCAATATCAGGGTAAGAGCAATTATGAAAAGAATCACAAACCAGAAACCCAGGCCAACCATTATCCGGAATGAATAGAAAGTTAAGTTTTACCGGAGGGACTGTCTGATCTGGCATCAGTAAGATATCCATAACCAAAGTATTTATAATTCTCATTTAGTATACTGAAGCGATGAACTCAATGACTGCTGCATCATTTGCTTTTTTAGCATTGCTATAATCTTTCAAAGCCTGAATTGCCACTTTCCCTTTTGCAATTTTTTCATCAACCGACATAATTTTATACTCAGGATTACCCTGTGTAAGATCCTTTATCCCCGGAACATATGCATTCTTATCAAGAAAAGCCATTGACGAAAGGAAATTTGGTATCTCGAGTTTCATCAGCGAAATCTTCTTTGCCAGCCTTCTCCTCTGAATTGTTTTTGAGAAGTCCGAAAACAACAAGGGGTGCCTTTCTCTGACCATCGTAAAGGTTTTCCATTGCAGCAAATTTCATCGGCTGATGATTTGCCATCAGTCTGGCTGACTGATCACCTGTAAGAATGATCAGTACCGACATAACCATCCCGAATACTGCGGCAACAACTATACTTAGTTTTGCAAATCTGACTTCCCGGTTTTTCAGTAAATACCAGGCAGCTTATTCCTATTACAAAAACTGCTGCTACAATATATCCTGAGAGAACAGTATGCAGGAATTTGTTTATTGCTACCGGTGAGAAAAGTACTTCCCAGAAATTTGTCATCTCATTACGAACTGTATCGGGATTGAAGTGCATTCCAACCGGATATTGCATCCATGAGTTAGCAACCAGGATCCATAAGGCTGAGAGGTTTGCACCGATTGCTGTCAGCCAGGTTGAAACCAGATGAAATTTTTTACTGACCTTATTCCATCCGAAGAACATAACGGCAATAAATGTGCTTTCGATAAAAAATGCCATAATACCCTCAACCGCCAGCGGGGCTCCAAAAATATCTCCGACAAACCAGGAGTAATTTGACCAGTTTGTGCCAAACTCAAATTCGAGGATAATTCCGGTGGCAACACCAATGGCAAAATTAATTCCGAAAAGGGTCATCCAGAATTTGGTAATCCGTTTCCATTCTTCTTTACCTGTCTTAACATAAAGGGTCTCCATAAATGCAATAATAAATGAAAGACCAAGGGTAAGGGGTACAAATAACCAGTGATAAATGGCTGTCAGGGCAAATTGTGCCCTCGACCAGTCAACCAATGAAGGATCATTAAGATGTGTCATAAGTTAGCTGTATTAGTAAATAAATCAGAGTTTGATTTAAAATTCAGGTTTTGAACTCCGAAATTAAATATTGGCCGGGATAATAATAGCGAATACACCTATTACAAACCTATTACAGGTATTTTCAATTGACTTAAAATTACTGAAAGTTCGTACAGTTAACTTCCCCAATACTGATTAAAAACCGGGAAGTTGTACCCTTGCTTCAACATATTGGTCCATTTAGCCCGGGAAACAGGCGTTATGATGATCAGAAATCCAGTATGTAGCTGCGCAGGTCGGCGGAATCAGGAAGACCCATCTTCTTCTTTAAGCGGACCCGGCCAATCTGTACAGATGGAGCTTTGATATTAAAGAACCGTGCAATCTCTTTTGTGTCGAAGTTCATTTTCATACAGGCACAGTGTTTAATATCGTTGGATGACAGACCCGGGTGAGTTTTCTTGAGCCTGCTGAAAAATCCGGGGTGCACCTCTTCAAAATTGGCAATAAGCATTTTCCAGTCCCTGTCAAGCTGCTTGTAGCTGTTAATTATCTCAAAGATCTTCCTGAACTCCTTATCGGATTAAGAGAAATTTTTTATCAGCAAGGGTTTTTACAAGAACATTCTCTATATCAGTGAGTATTGTATTTTTCTGATTGATATACAGAGCATCTGCGGCAACCTGTTTTTGTTTTTTATCCCTTAATACTTCGGATGTTATATCACTGATTACAGTCTGGATTAAATTCTCATTTCCAATCATATTATGTTTCAGATCGAACCTGTAGTAGCACAATTTACCATCATTGTTGATCACTCTGAGTTTTTCAACAAAAGGCGACTGAATATCATTATCTCTCATCTTTGAAAGTATTTCCAGTGCCTTTTTTCTGTCAGCAGGATATATAAAACTCAAAAAATCTATCTTGAGGAAGTCTGAAAATGTCTCAACTCCAAGCCAGTCCATAAGGGTCTTATTCGTATAGACAGGTTTATTCTTTTGAGTGAGGATAAGGCCGTATGATGCATTTTCAGCAAGCAGTCTGTATTTTTCCCTTTCATCAAGTATCTGCTTTTCAAGATCAGATATATGTGTCACATCAGCCCTGAACTCTATAAACCCCGTCAGTGCTCCGTCGGAACCAAAGAGAGGCGTGTGCCGTACCATCCAGATCCTGTTTCCGGAAAGTGTAAGCATGCGTTCGGTAGGTACCAATTTCCTGCTGACAACCGGACAACCCGGGCAGGGCCCTTCAGTTTCAAACCATACTTTGTGACAGAGTTTGCCTATATAAGAATCGTCCTTAATCCCCAGTTGCTTTTTCCCGGCCTCATTCAGCCAGATTATATGATGAGTAGGACTATAAAAAGCCACAACATCGGTGAAGGCATTGAGAATGTCTGTCCGCAACTTTTCTTCCTTCACAGAGTCCGGTTTTATACTTGATTTCATTTTTGAAATAATCCTTTAAAAGGTCCGTAAGTTTTTCATACCATTTAAGCCTTACTTAACAGGTCGGTAAATGTCTAAAATCAAAGAATCTAAGATATTGTCTGAACTCTCAGGGTGAATAAAAAAATAAAATTCAGTTACAAAATAGTAAAAAATCCTTTCACCCAAGCAGTCGCACAAAAGCATCAAAGTGCTAAACAAATGACTGCTTAATACATTTTACCCCAAGCCAGTCCTTACCCATCACTTTTTCATAATAAGCCCGAGCGGACTTGCAGGTTTAATCAACCAATACCGTACTATGATTCAATCTTCCTCCGGTTAATCAGGTAATAGCCAAACCAGATCATAAAAGCCAAATGCAGGATTACGATACCCCATCCCATGGAATTCATTAAACCTTTTAATTGAGTGATCAGAAGAAGCACTGTACTTAGGAGCAGGTAAACAAATACAGAATAAACCACCCCTGATTTAAACTCAGTATTTGATGATCTACGAGCAAAGAAAAGCAGAACAGGGATGCTTAAAATCAATGTTCCCAATAACCTTGCAAAGGTTGTTGATGTTACATCGAGAGTCACTCCCATTGGGCCCATAAGTAAGTCAGGGGCGAACAGGAATCCGATGCCAAAAATAGCTTCGACAATCATATAAGCCATAAAAAGAGTTCTCATCTCAATTCCTCCCGTTTATTTTTTTATAATATCAAAGTTCAGAATTAATTGAATACCGGTCAATAATATTTCTGTTCCACACCTGAGCAAGTTCAGCCTGGGCTAAAAATAATTAAGCCCTGGTGCTTTGCACTAAGGCTTTTTCACTTGTAGACAAGAGGTTTGAAATATCTAACCTGGATTTGGTGAAGGGTTTCATGGAAGTGGTCGAGTCGCTAGTATTTCTAATTCCATAAAAAGGTAATCTCTTAATTTGCAGTAAATTGCATGGCTAGAAATATAATAATGAAAAAATAGTAAGTTCTTGCTATTGCAACGTTTACAGGTAGAAGGATGCAAATTAACAGGTGGGAAGCATTAGTTCTCTTCATCAGTTATAAAGTATAGTGATTCTTGTTGGTAAGATGAATTGAATACTGTAAAATTTTCTGAGACTCCCTTCTTTTTAAAGTTGCTTTCCCGTAAGCAGTTTTAACATATTTCCCATCATCTTTTGTTTGGTTACTTTGTCGCTCAATATGCCCAAATACAACATCGCAGCATTTCTGGGAGGGATCGTTTTTTTAGTTTTTCCCATCAGTTTCAGCGCTTCTGTTTTACAAGTAGTAACACACAGGCCGCATCCAATGCATCGATAAAGGTCAATAATTGCTTTTTTATTTTCAATCTGAATAGCCTCCATCTGACACCTATTAACACAAATCGTGCAGCCAGTACACAATTCTTCTTCTACTTTTGCATAAAAGTTATGCGCAATTAATTCAGCAGGTTTTTCATATTTTTTTGCTGAGGTCAGCACGCCACAGCAACACCCGCAGCAAAGGCAGATACAAAATGGTTGAAGTGAATTACCGGGTTGCAGTACCAATCCTTCCCGTTCAGCCCGGTTAATGATTTCCATGCACTCGTCTTTAGTAATAGTTCTGGCCTTCCCCCTGTCTAAATAATTTTTCGCATCAAACATCAAACAAACTTCGATATCTTTAGTTTGTTTGCAGGGCTTACCAAGTATTGCTTCCCCTTCCTTGCATACACAATTTGCCACCTGTATGGACTTGCTTGTCTTCTTTACAATTTCCCGCATATTATCGTAGGTGGCGATATTAAATTCAGGCACAATAGCCTTCATATGGGGACTTGTACGTAACTGCGGCAATGAAGACCTGAAAAATTCATCATCAAAGCCCTCATCGAAGTACTGGTGAACCATCTCAACCATTTCCTTGCTTAAGTCACCTACCTGATGTTCAAACATCCCGATGGCAAGCATTGCATTACTATATTTGAATGGCTCCATACGAGACCTGTTAATAGCACCTTTCATAAACATATCATGAAGTATTCTTGCTACTTTTTCGGTCTCATACGAAATCTTGAATTTTTTTTCAAGTCTTTTCCTTACCGTTTCCACGGAAGCATTTCCCAGGCTCAGGCAGAGAGCCACTTTTACCTCAATAGATGTAAAAAGTAATTTAAGAATCCTTAATTCTACTCCTGAATTTGTTTTAGGATACCCAATGGGCAGCTTATCAAGATGTTCCTGTAACTGTCTATAATATGTAATTTCTGAATCCATGGCTTAATGATACGAAATAAAGTATAATGGGCAAAACAAAAAAGCCCTCACTGCTTTCGCAACAAAACTACTACTTTGTAGCGGAGGGAGGATTACTCCGTGATCCTCAGGTAGGGGCTTAACAAAGAAAAAGCCCTGCATACGCCTACGGCGTCTGTCGGGGCTTTTCATTTTCATCCCTCGCCTGAGCAAGCTCGACTCGGGCTAAAAACAAAAAGCCCTGGTGCTTTCGCACCAAGGCTTTTTCTTTGTAGCGGAGGGAGGATTCGAACCTCCGACCTTTGGGTTATGAGCCCAACGAGCTGCCACTGCTCCACCCCGCAATCTGTGCGCAAAGATACAACCTATAATTTTAATATACAAAAGAAAATATTCCCTGAAGAGTGTCAGTGGAATCATGACCACTCCGGACTTTCTTGGTGTCTTTGGAGAAAAAGGTAATAAATCTTCCTAAATTTGCATCAGCAAGCAGATCAAAGTACCGAAACGGTTGTTATAAAGAATAAAAACCATGCCAAGAGTATTCAAAGCCCTGGAAGTAGAAAAGGAAGACAAAGAGGTAATGCGCGATTATCTCGACCGCCACATGCCGCATGTCATATGCGCCGATACGGTCAAACGAGGTGAAAAATTCATGGTCAAGGTACGCCTCGGTGAGGAATACCCCCACCCTGACGACAATGATCACTACATTGGCCTGATGCAGCTCTGGAACCGCGAGACTCTTCTCGCCGAGGCACGCTATTCTGCAGGAGTGAACGGCCATAAACCGACTCATTTCGAAGTGGACTTTTTCATCGTTGCCCCCGATGTGTCTATGAACCTCAGCGCCATGACAGTCTGTACCAAACACGGACTGTGGCAGAGCGAAGACAAGGCCGTGAAAGTGACCGACTGACACTGAAAATAAAGAATTAATTACAAAAGATAATGGGAAGCTACGTCAACGGGCACCTCATCAAAGATGAATCAGTAGCCTATGAAACCAAGTACCACTGGGTTATATTTTTCTCGCTGAAATCCATCTTTACACTTACAATTTATGCCTGGCTAAAGCGATGGCTTTCAGAATTCGTCATAACCACCAGGCGCATAGTCATTAAAGAGGGTTTCATCGCAAGGCGAACCTTTGAGATGAACCTCTCGAAGATCGAAACAGTAAACGTAGATCAGACGGTGATGGGCCGCATCCTAAATTACGGTTCAATAACAATCATCGGTACCGGCGGCACCACCGAGACCTTCCATAACATAGCCCGCCCGCTGAAGTTCAGACAGGCGTTCCAGGAGCTCTGCTAAACGAGTCTGAAAGTCTAAAGTCTGAAGGTCCGAAGTCAAAAGAGCTTGCAGTCCTGCGGTCTTGCAGTCCTGCGGTCCTGCGGTCTAGCTACAGCTTTTTCAACGCCTCCTCTATTGCCCTGTCAAGCTGCGGATCAGTGCCCTTCTGCATATCTCCGAAGGTGGTGCGCACATAGATGTCAGGCTTCACCCCGGTCTTTTCAAGGTCATTGCCCTCCAGATCATAACAGCCCCATGCCGGCAGCCTCGTAAATGATCCGTCAACAAGCTGCTTGCCCGAAGTGAATATGATCCAGCGGTAAGTCTGCGTACCAACCACAGTGCCAAGCTTCAGTGCCTTGAAAGCTGCAGCCGTCATCTCGGCATCACTCAGCGACTGCTCGTTGACCATTACGATGATCGGTTTCGCCGACGGTGCGAAGTTAGGCTGCGGAGAACGCTTCCCTCCCCTTGCCTGCCATTCCAGATAAGGCCTTTGCGAAAGAAACTGAATAACATCGTCATGCACATTTCCGCCACGGTTGCTGCGCAGGTCAAGGATGAGAGCATCACGCCGGGCTGCCTCTCCTGTCATCTCAATCAGGAACTGGTTAAGGCTCGGAGTACCCATATCCTTCATATACACGTAGGCAACCCTGTTGCCCGTGGCTTCATCAACCTTCTTCTGGTTTGCAGCTACCCACTCGTCATACAGCAGAGCCTTGACAACAGACGATGAAACAGGGTTCAGTTTCATATCAAACTCTTTTCCCTTTCGTGAAAAACGAAGCACAAGTTCCTTCTCGAGACGTGGCAATGCAAAGAAAAGCTCGCGGTCCAGAGATTTATTTACCGGAACACCGTTTACTGCCACAAGCTCATCGCCAGCCTTAAGAGGAGTGTCAAGCAGGTCAGCCGGCGACTTTCTCACCCATCTGTCAACCACAAAAGGCTCGTCCTCCCTGAAGATTATTCCTGTGGCATTGGTCTGAAGCCTGTAAAACGTCCTGGCCTCATCACCCTGGCTGCTGAAACCCAGGTGCGATGAGTTAAGCTCACCAAGCATATCGTTCTGAAGAGTCTTCAGGTTCTCCCTGTTGCGCAGGAACGGAAGAAAGGTTTCATAGCGGGTCCGCATACCCGTCCAGCTGACACCGTGGTAATTCGGATCATAAAAATGTTCGGCAAGTGTGGCCCAGTTCTCATAGAACATCTGGACAAACTCGTCGTTCAGGTTCTTGCTGAATTCTGCATTCAGATTAAGTTTCTCGGTCTTGTTCTCCGCCACCTTTACTTCATATATGTCACCTGCAATAAGAGCATAAAACTTACCCGATGCCTCGTCCAGCTGACTGAACGGTTTATCACCAATCTTTTCAGATTTCTGGGGCTCGAAAGGTGACATTTCCACCTTTGTCAGAACCCTGTCCTGAGGCGTTGGCGAGTTGTTGAAGAGCAGCAGGGTCTTGCCCTTCACATAAAATACATTGGGACCCGACTGACTGTTGCCGTTGACTGTGATCTGCTCCCAGCGGTTGTCAATGTCCTCAGTATCAAAGCGAATATCAATATTAAGACTGTCTTTGGGTGGCTTCTTTAAAAACATCTTTCCGTACTCGTCAGATCTGAACCCCTCTGTGAATCTGTAAAGCGGTATCCTGTATATCTTGCTGACCCCCTCTCCTCTCGGAAAGCCCGGGCTGTACCTGTCGGCACTCAGGTAAATATACCTGCCGTCAGGAGACCAGTATGGATCACTCTCCGTAACGCCATTGTTAGTAATGGCGATGATTTTCTTTTCCCTGATATCATAAACCGAAATGTCTTCTTCGAAGTTGCGATAGGCTGAATAGACGATGTATTTCCCGTCGGGAGAGAAACGCGGCTGGGAGATCCGAAACCAGAATTCGTCATTAATGATTGTACCTGCATTGAAGTTTTTCAGATCCATCAGGTCGATGTTGCTGTTACCACTGATGTAGAGAGCCGTTTCTCCGTCAGGTGAAAGAATCAGGTTCTGAACGGTCTTTTCATCGGATGTAAGTTGCTTCTCTTCTCCCGGATCTTCAGCATTTACTGTGAATAGATTTGCCCATCCCTTTACCGTGCGGGTATAAAGCAGTGAAACGTTGTCCTTCATCCACGTGACCTCAACAGCTCTTTCACTCCTGGCTGTCGGAATCTCACGCACAAATTTGCCTGTGAGATCCGAAACGAAAATCCTTCCGCGTGATATGAAAGCCACCTTCTTTCCGTCACCGGAAACATCGAAAGCGGTGATTTTGCCCGCAGTTGTATAAGGTATTTCGGTTTGAAGCGTTTCTGTGGCGTAGATACTGATTTCACAGGGTGACGGCTTTCCGGCAGCCACGTCGTAGGTCCAGATCTGGTAGTCGCGGCCGAAGACAACCCTGCTACCGTCGGCACTCACCTGCGGCCGGCCAATTGAGGTTTCAAAAGCTGTAAGCTGCTTCTTTTCTCCGTTCTTAAGGGCATAGAGGTTATACTCTCCGTTTGCTTCATCGGAAGCGATATAAAGGTTTCCATTACGGTCAGCAGCAGGCCACATATCCTTTCCCTCCCAGGCTGTAAGACGTCTGTAATCGCCTGTTGCAGGATTAAAATATTCTATGTCAGGGCTGTTTTCACCTACATATCTTTTCCTGTGGGGAAACAAATAGCTCTCCCAGGAGGTGGTGAAATAAAACGAAGGATTCGGTGATGACTGGTCGCCCGGCACCTCGATGACATGGTGAGCCTGGTCAAAATAGTTGTCTGAAAAGAGTCTCTGTGGTGTACCGCCCGAAGCTGAAACGACAAAGGCACTGAATGTATTATACCTCTCGGAGGTGAAGTAGATCTTATCCGAATCCCACGACCAGCTGTCGACAAGGTCATTGGCATCATGCCAGGTAAGCTGAACAATCTTCCCGCCCCCTACAGGCATCAGATAAACGTCGGCGTTGCCGTTCTGGGTGGATGAAAAAGCCAGCCATTTACCGTCAGGTGAAAAGCGGGGCAGTGATTCATTACCGGCCATGGCAGTCAGACGGCCTGCTGTTCCTCCGTTTACCGGAACTTCCCACAGGTCAGTTTCGTATACAAAAACAATTGTCTTTCCGTCGGGCGACAGTGTCGGGTCAGTCAGGAAGCAGGCATTGTGTTGTCCCGACAGCGCCTGGAAACCTGCTGCCAGCAGTAACAGTAAGAGTAGTCTTTTCATAATATTGTGAGATTTGTAAACTTGCTGTTCAAATATATAAAATATCATATCAGTCGAGGGAATCTTCACCCGGAGAAAAATTGAAAAATATTTTATATCGCTTGCGATATTAAAAAATATGATTACATTTGCATCGTGTACGATATATTCGTAAGCGACATCTCTAGCATTACCAACTTTTAAAAACAAACAAATGGATAAGCAACTATACGAGTTTTCAGCAAGAACCCTCCAGGGCAAAAAAATATCGATGGATGAATACAGGGGCAAAACAATCCTCGTAGTAAACACGGCAAGCAATTGCGGATTTACTCCGCAGTACGAAGGGCTTCAGAAGCTTTATGAGAAGTACAGTGACAAGGGTTTGGTTATATTAGGTTTCCCCTGCAACCAGTTCGGGAATCAGGAACCGGGCGACGAGAAATCTATTGCCGAGGGCTGCCTCATTAATTACGGCGTCACATTCCCGATGTTTTCAAAGGTCAAAGTAAACGGTGATGACGCACATCCCATATTCAAATACCTGAAAAAGAGCCTGCCGGGCTTTCCGTCCAGCAGAATAAAATGGAACTTCACAAAATTCCTGGTTGACAGCCACGGCTATCCTATCAAAAGGTTCTCTTCTGCCACATCACCGGAAAAAATCGATGTTTTCCTTAAAAAATTGCTCGGGTAGCGAAACACTGAATCTATGGCATACGATCAGCTTAAACTGGAGAACCAGCTTTGTTTCCCCTTCTATGCGGCATCAAGGCTCATCACAAGGGAGTATCAGCCTTATCTCGACAAGCTGGGGATAACTTATCCGCAGTACCTGGTGCTTCTGATTCTCTGGGAGGCCGACGGCGTTTCGGTAAATGAAATATCCGGCAAGTTGATACTCAACACCAACACGGTAACCCCCCTTCTCAAGCGTATGGAGAAACAGGGTCTCATCACACGGACCCGTTCAGGTAACGATGAGAGAAAAGTCATCGTTAACCTGACCGCCATCGCAAAAAAAATGAAGAGATCTGCTGCTTCAATACCGGAAAAGCTGGCTGCAGGCATTTTCTCCGGCGAAATGACTGTTGATGATTTGCTTAAGCTTAAGGTGCATCTTAATTCCATTATAGGGTACCTTACCAGAAAAGAGAGGACAAATATCGTATAAAGCTCCTGGCACCGTTTGTTATCATTTTCTATCTTTGGATAACACAAGATTCCGAAATGAACAAACTGCCAAAGCCGTTTATACGGATTGCCATTTCTTTAGCTGCACTTATAACTGCGGTTTCGTGCAACCCGACTGATGAAAACAAATATCTGGAACCCGGTGTATCAGGTTTCCTGGCCACCTACCGGGCCGCCACCGTCAGTGATGTAAACTACAGGCTGACATTTTCAGTTCCTGACAATAAGGAACAGCCCATCGCCGCCGGTGCTGTAATCGAATTCCGGCTCAACTCGAAGAAAGAGCCGCTGGTGCTTGACTTCCGTGTTCCTGAAGACTATCTCGAATCAGTAACGGCAAACGGTAAAGACCTGACTCCGGCAATTGTAAATGAGCACATAATAATTCCGGAAAGATACCTGCGGAAGAAACTGAACACAGTCACTCTGAAATTCCGTGCCGGTGATTTATCGCTGAACCGCAATGACGAATACCTCTACACGCTCTTCGTACCCGACAGGGCTTCCACAGCCTTTCCCTGCTTCGATCAGCCTGATATCAAAGCCCGCTTCAGCCTCACTCTTGAAATGCCGGCAGACTACGAAGCAATGGCAGGCAGCCCTGTTACCAGAACTGACACAGCCGCCGGCAGGAAGACAGTCATTTTCGGTGAGACCAGGCCGATAAGCACGTATCTCTTCGCCTTCGCCGCAGGGAAATTTGAAAGAATTGAAAAAGAGATCGAAGGAGTAAAGATGGAGATGCTCCACCGCGAGACCCGAACCGAATACATTGAGAACAACGCCGACGAGATCTTCCGCCTGCACTACAATTCCCTGAAGTGGCTGGAGGAATACACTCAGATCCCGTATCCTTTCGATAAGTTCGGGTTCGTCCTGATACCTTCATTTCAATACAGTGGCATGGAGCACCCGGGGTCCATTTTCTACCGTGCTACCGGTCTGCTCCTGGAGGCCTCCCCCACCCTCAACGAACAGCTTTCGCGAGCCTCACTCATAGCCCATGAGACATCGCATATCTGGTTCGGAGACCTTGTAACAATGCAGTGGTTTAATGATGTCTGGCTGAAGGAAGTCTTCGCCGGGTTCATGGCTGACAAGATTGTGAGTCCCGATTTCCCTGACGTAAACCACGAATTACGGTTCCTCCTCTCGCGCTTCCCGGCAGCATATGCCGTAGATCGTACAAAGGGAACCAATCCGGTCATACAGCAGCTTGACAACATGAAGGATGCTGGCTCGCTCTATGGCGGCATCATTTACAACAAGGCCCCTGTTGTAATGCAGCACCTTGAACAGATGACAGGTGAAGCGGGACTGAAGGCAGGCCTGCGTACATACCTGAAAAAATATTCCTACGGCAACGCCCGCTGGGATGACCTGGTTAAGATACTTGAGGAAGAGACCTCTGTACCTCTTGAGGCCTGGAGTATCAGCTGGGTGAAGGAGGCCGGGATGCCCATAATAGAGTCACTGGCTGAAAAAACGGACTCAGGTTTCAGCATACGCTTCACAGAGAACGATCCTGACGAACGTCTCCGTCACTGGCCACAGGAACTAACCGCAATGATAATCACGGCCACAGATACTGTTACCGGAAAATGCATTCCCGGTGACAGAGAATCGACAATGAATGTTACCGGGAAACCCCTGTGCATCATACCTGACATCTCAGGCACTGCCTATGGCTCGCTGTTGTTTGACAGCCTCTCTGTTCAGTTTCTTTTGAGTCATATTGATGAATTTCCGGATGCACTTGTCCGGGGGACTCTCTGGCTAAATATGAATGAGAATCTTATCAACGGAAGAACAGACCCTGAGGCGTTTTACTCGGCACTCTTCAGCTCTCTCCACAGTGAGTCTGACATACAGCTCAGAACATACCTGATTGGCCGGCTCACCTCCACTTTCTGGGATTATTTCTCAGAAAGCCAGCGGACTGTATACGGTGAAGCTGCAGAAGAGTTCTCATACGGTATGATGCAGAAAGCATTGGATCCGTCGGAGCGCCGGACGTGGTACAACATGTTCCGCAGCGTGGCTCTCAGTGAAAAAGGACTTGCAAAATTGCAGAAGTTATGGGACGGGGGTGCACTGCCCGGGAACCAGAAGCTCAGCGAAGACGAAATGAGTACGCTGGCATTCACCCTGGCCCTGAAGGGTCATCCTGATGCTGACCGTATACTCACGGAGCAACGTGCACGGCTGACAGGCGGCGACCGTATCGCAAGATTCGATTTTATCAGGCCCTCACTTTCAGCCGACCAGGCCGTCCGTGATGCTTTCTTTGAAAGTCTTCGTAACCCCGCAAACAGGGAACATGAACCGTGGGTGCTCGATGCACTTGGCTACCTTCATCATCCCCTGATGGCAGAAAAATCAGAGAAATATATTCTCCCCTCCCTTGAAATGCTTGAAGAGATAAAGGCCACCGGAGACATTTTCTTCCCCGGAGGCTGGATATCAGCAACTCTTGCAGGTCATCACTCAGACAGGGCAAGGGTTACAGTCGAAAAGTTTCTTGATGAAAATCCCGACTACCCTCAGGATCTGAGTCTCAAGATATTGCAGGCTGCAGACCACCTGTTCAGAATGAACCGGGCCGGAAACGGAAACGGGTATTGAAATTCAGTATCTTCGCAATTATGCACTTGCAAAATTTCACCATTCGTAAATCGCAAATCTCAAATCGCAAATTCCCATGTCCATCTGGCGCGTTCTTCTATGCATAATCTTCCCCCCGCTGGCAGTAATTGACAAAGGGTGCGGATCAATCCTCATTGTCTTCCTGCTTACCCTCTGTGCCTGGGTTCCGGGAGTTATCGGAGCCCTTATCATCAACAAGAAGTAAGCCTGACAGTCAAATTTTTAATTAATTTTGGGCTGTTTTAGAAACGATCTGAAAAACTTTAAGCACGCCCGCTTGTTGAGTATTTGAGCGCGTTTAAGGAAACAATATGGAAAACGAGAAGGATAAGGTAATTGGCGAGGTTACCTCAGGTGATTATAAATACGGCTTTGTAACAGATATCGAGACTGATACAATACCGGCAGGCCTAAGTGAAGACGTAATCAGGCTCATCTCCGCCAAGAAGGAAGAGCCTGAGTGGATGCTGCAGTTCCGCCTCAAAGCCTACCGACACTGGGTGACGATGAAGATGCCTGCATGGGCTAACCTTAAGATACCTGAAATAAGGTACCAGGATATAATATACTATGCTGCCCCGCAGCAGAAGATTGCACCGGCAAGCCTTGACGACGTCGACCCTGAACTGCTGAAGACTTTCGCCAAACTTGGCATTCCTCTCGGTGAGCAGAAACAGCTTACCGGCGTAGCGGTAGACGCAGTGATGGACTCCGTTTCGGTGAAGACAACTTTCCGGGAGACCCTGGCGGAGATGGGAATTATCTTCTGCTCGTTTTCAGAGGCAGTAAGGGAACATCCCACCCTGGTGCAGAAATATCTCGCATCTGTGGTTCCCTATACAGATAATTTCTTTGCATCGCTCAACTCGGCAGTCTTCTCTGACGGTTCGTTCTGTTACATCCCCAAAGGTGTAAGGTGCCCGATGGAACTTTCGACATACTTTCGCATCAACGCCTCCAATACCGGTCAGTTTGAACGCACACTGCTGATAGCCGATGAGGAATCTTATGTCAGTTACCTCGAAGGGTGCACCGCCCCCCAGCGCGATGAAAACCAGCTGCATGCAGCGGTGGTGGAGATAATTGCCGAACGCGGTGCAGAGGTAAAATACAGCACAGTCCAGAACTGGTACCCCGGCGATAAGGACGGCAAGGGAGGCATTTTCAATTTTGTCACAAAGCGCGGCATCTGCAAAGACGACTCGAAGATATCATGGACCCAGGTTGAGACAGGCTCTGCAGTGACATGGAAATACCCTTCGTGCATTCTCCGCGGTGACAACTCCGTAGGCGAGTTTTACTCGGTGGCGGTCACAAACCATCATCAGCAGGCTGACACCGGCACCAAGATGATACACATAGGGAAAAATACAAAAAGCACTATCGTCTCAAAGGGTATCTCTGCAGGCGTGGGCCAGAACAGCTACCGGGGTCTCGTCAAGGTCCTGAAAAAAGCCGAAGGTGCCCGTAACTACTCACAGTGTGATTCGCTGCTTCTTGGCGATAAATGCGGTGCCCATACTTTTCCCTATATTGAGGTTGACAACCCGACGGCTATTGTGGAGCATGAAGCCACAACATCCCGCATCGGGGAAGACCAGATTTTCTACTGCAATCAGCGCGGCATCTCAACGGAAGATGCGATAGGACTGATAGTGAACGGGTATGCCCGCGAAGTAATTAACAAGCTTCCGATGGAATTTGCGGTTGAAGCTCAGAAGCTTCTGCAGATAAGCCTTGAAGGAAGCGTAGGATAACAGAATTTATACGCAAAACAGGATATGAAATACGATTTTCTTCTGGAGATAAAAGATCTTAAAGCTTCAATTGATAATAAGGAGATACTCAAAGGACTGAGTCTCAATGTAAAGCCCGGTGAGATACACGCCATCATGGGCCCCAACGGCAGCGGCAAGAGCACTCTTGCAAGCGTGCTCACCGGGCGTGAGATTGCGAAGGTCACCGCCGGCACAGTGCTTTTTGAAGGCCGTAACCTGCTGGAGATGTCACCGGAGGAGAGGGCCCGCGAGGGGATCTTCCTCTCATTCCAGTATCCCATCGAGATTCCCGGGGTGAGCATGGTTAACTTCATGAAAACAGCCGTGAATGAACAGCGCAAGCACCGCGGCCTCGAGCCCCTCTCTGCCTCAGATTTCCTGAAGCTGATGCGCGAAAAGAAAGAGCTGGTAGAGATAGACTCTGCGCTTACAAACCGCAGTGTTAACGAGGGCTTCTCCGGCGGGGAGAAAAAAAAGAACGAGATATTCCAGATGGCGATGCTTGAACCACGACTGGCAGTGCTGGACGAGACTGACTCCGGGCTTGATATAGATGCACTCCGCATCGTGGCTAACGGCGTCAACAAGATACGCAAGTCTGACACTGCAGTAATTGTAATCACGCACTACCAGAGACTGCTTGACCATATTGTACCTGACATTGTGCACGTGCTGTATGATGGCCGTATTGTCAAGACGGCAGGGCCGGAACTGGCGCTCGAACTCGAGGAGAGAGGATATGACTGGATAAAGAAAGAAGCTGAAATAAGGGAAGAGGAGTCATGGACTACAGACCGGAAGTAATTGAAAGACTGTCAGCGTTATACAACGCCAGCCTGAGCACTCTTAAGAAAGATTCCGCAGAGCTGTTCAACAGGCACCGCGAGAAGGCTTTTTCTGAATTTATGCGTCTGGGAATACCTGACAGGAAGAATGAGGCCTACAGGTATACCAATCTTGAGTCCTTTTTCAAACATGAATACAGTGGTTACTATCTTCCGACTCCTGCCGATTTCACGGAAGCAGAACGCTTTCACTGCGAGGTTGAAGACCTGGACGTTTGGAACACTGTCCTGCTCAATGGATTCTATCCGCACGGCAGTGAAGGACTGATGATGCTTCCCGGCGGAATATGGGTGGGCAGCATGAAGTCAGCAGCAAAACAGTTCCCGGCACTTGTGGAAAAACACTATAACAAATACATCACAGACAGTAATGACGGGCTAATAACACTTAATACCGCCCTTGCCGCTGACGGACTATTCATATACGCACCCAAAAACACAGTATATACAAAACCGATTCAGATTGTCAACCTGCTGCATTCAGACAAGGATATCTTCGTCCAGGACCGCAACCTTGTTGTTGTTGAAGACGGAGCTCAGATGACACTGATGGTATGTGACCACGCTCTCTCGCCGCAGCATTTTCTGACAAACACAGTCACCGAGGTTTATGTCGGAACAAATTCTCATTTTGAGATCATAAGGGTGCAGAACCAGCACAATAATGCCGGGAAAATCACCCATACCTTTATTCACCAGGAGCGCGACAGCTATGCTTCATCGAACAATGTAACACTCCACGGCGGGCTGGTCCGAAATGCCACCTGGCACCGTCTTGCAGGGGAGAATGCCGAGACACACTCATACGGGATCTTTCTCTCAGACAAGCACCAGCACGTGGCCAACTTCGTGATGGTTGACCATGCTGCACCACACTGCAACAGCACACAGCTCTTCAAGGGCGTGCTGGATGAAAATGCCACCGGCGCATTTAACGGACGGATAATGGTAAGACCTGATGCCCAGGGCACAAATGCCTACCAGAGCAACAACAACATCCTGATGTCTGAGGAGGCAAAAATGGATACAAAACCGCAGCTTGAGATCTATGCTGACGATGTAAAGTGCAGCCACGGAGCCACCGTGGGTCAGATTGATGAAAATGCGCTTTTTTATCTTCGCTCCAGGGGTATTGACGCTCGCGAAGCGAAGCTCATGCTTATGTTCGGTTTTGCTCATGAGGTGGTAAAGAACATCAGCATTCCTGCTCTGAGGGAGAGGATTGACAATCTGGTGATGCAGCGTCTCCGCGGTGAACTTTCGCGTTGCGCATCATGTGCCATCCAATGCAACTGACGCCATGAAACTCACACGAAGCATAGAAGAAATAAGGGGTGAATTTCCGATTCTGTCACAGAAACCCTACGGTCGACCGCTGGTATATCTTGATAACGGTGCCACTACCCAGAAACCGGTCCAGGTTCTGGCGGTGATGGACGAGATTTACCGAACCTCCAACGCCAATGTTCACCGCGGTGTGCATTTCCTGTCCGACCTTATTTCCGAAAGGTACGAATCCGCCCGTGAAACCGTCAGGGCATTCATAAACGCTTCAAGGAAGGAAGAGGTGATCTTCACCGCCGGGGCCACCGCATCAATAAATGCAGTTGCTTTTTCCTTCGGCGAAAAATATGTGCATGAAGGCGATGAGATACTGATTAGCGAAATGGAGCACCACGCCAACATCGTGCCCTGGCAGTTGCTCTGCGAACGGAAAAAAGCCCTGCTGAAAGTGATACCCTTCTCTGATGAAGGCCTCCTTGACATGGCCCGTTTTACAACCCTGCTGACAGACCGTACCCGGCTGGTAGCAGTCACACAGGCTTCAAACGTCCTGGGTACTGTCAATCCGGTCAGGGAAATTGTGGCTGAAGCCCATCTCCGTGGAATTCCGGTGCTTATTGACGGGGCACAGAGCATTCAGCACGGCATTGTGGATGTGCAGGAGCTCGACTGTGATTTCTTTGTCTTTTCGGGTCACAAGATTTATGCCCCAACTGGTATCGGAGTGCTTTACGGCAAGGAAAAATGGCTTGCTGAAATGCCTCCCTACCAGGGCGGAGGAGACATGGTGGCCAATGTCACCTTCGCGAAGACAACGTATAACCAACTGCCTTTCAAATTCGAGGCAGGTACAACAAATTATACCGGAGCCATAGGACTTGCAACAGCATTGGACTATGTTTCAGCATTGGGACGCGATGCAATTGCAGAGCGGGAACAGCATCTCCTCTCCATGACTGTAAGTGCTTTATCGGCGATTCCCGGAGTGAAACTCTTCGGTACGGCACCTCATAAGGTGTCAGTAGTCTCGTTTCTCCCGGGCGACATTCATCAGTATGATGCCGGCATGATCCTTGACAAAATGGGTATTGCTGTCAGAACAGGAACACACTGCGCCCAGCCAGTGATGGAACATTACGGGATCTCCGGTACTATCCGGGCATCGATTGCATTTTACAACACTGAAGATGAGATAGATGTCCTTGCGGCGGGGATCCGCAAAGTGATGGAGATGTTTGCATAACTTAACAACCATGACTGTTAACGAAATACAGGACCAGGTAACTGAAGAATTTGCGATGTTCGACGACTGGATATCGAGGTATGACTACCTGATTGATCTGGGCCGGACGCTTCCGGTCATCGATCAGAAGTTTAAAACCAATGATTACCTGATCGAGGGTTGCCAGAGCAAAGTGTGGCTTCACCCCGACTTTGACGGGAACATTCTCAGCTTCACCGCCGACAGTGATGCAATAATCACCCGCGGTATCGTGGCACTTCTTGTAAGGGTACTCTCCGGTCGTACTCCGGATGAAATCATCGCTGCCGATTTATATTTCATTGACAGAATAGGATTGCGCCAGAATCTCTCTCCCACCCGGTCAAACGGACTGGTCTCGATGGTGAAGCAGATGAAACTTTATGCCATCGCATTCAAATCAAAACAGGAACAGTCATGAACACACAGGAAATACAGGAAACAGAATCACTTATTGTCTCAGTGCTTAAAAGCATTTTCGATCCGGAAATTCCCGTCAACATCTATGATCTCGGTCTGATTTATGAAGTCAGGCTTGACGATGAACAGGTGGCACATATCACGATGACGCTGACCGCTCCAGGTTGCCCGATGGCTGAAGAGCTTGTAGAGGAGGTAAAATATAAGGTGGGCGGTACGCGGGGAGTCAAAGAGTGTGATTTGAAACTCACCTTCACTCCGCCGTGGGACCGGAGCATGCTCACCGACGAAGCTAAACTGGATCTGGGATTATTATAATCTCTGTTAAATGAATGCCGGTGACAAATACAACCTTACCTGGAAAGTGCACGAAGCCCTTCGTAATGAGGGCTTTGACATTTTCGGCATAGCTGCGGCTGCTCCTTTTCCTGAGGAAAGCGGGAATATCGGCAGGTGGATAGCTGCCGGAAGGAACGGCACCATGAAGTTCATGGAAAGGGATGCCGATAAACGCGCAGACATCACCCGGCTTGTTGAGGGAGCGCGCTCAGTCATTGTGGCAGGTCTCAACTACTACAGTGATGACCCTTCGGCCGGCAGTGATAATTATTTTGTCTCGCGTTATGCGAGGGTCAGGGATTATCACGAAGTAATGAAGGAGAAACTGACCCGGGTCGCTGCAATTCTGGGCCGTGAAGTGCCGGATGCTGTATCACGGGTATTCTGTGATTCTGCTCCCGTAACCGAAAAGACCTGGGCCATACGCGCCGGGCTCGGTTGGCGGGGGCGCAACAGCCTGGTGCTTAATGAAGACCTCGGATCATTCTTCTTCCTGGGAGAGATAGTGACCACAGCGGAACTTGTCTTTGACAAACCTGAGATCGTGGACCGCTGCGGCACATGCCGTCTCTGCCTGGAAGCCTGTCCGACAGGGGCTATTTGTGATGACCGCACCGTTGACGCCCGGCGCTGCATCGCCTACCTGACAATCGAACACAGGGGAGAACTGCCTGAAGAATTCAGGGGCAAAACCGAAAACATTATATTCGGGTGCGACCGCTGCCAGGAGGTATGCCCCTGGAACAGTAAGGCAAGTCGGTATCACCGATGCAGGGCTGGCAACAGACCGCCGTGTCACCGACCTGACAAAGAAAGAATGGCTGAAGATGACTCCGGAAGAGTTTAAGATAATATTCAGTTCGTCACCGGTAATCCGTACCGGATATGGCAAGATCAGAAGGAATATAGATTTCGTTACAGGATCACCTGAAAAGGGGTGAGATCCTTTCAGGGTTGCCGTCGTTCTGCGCAGGTATTATGTTCAGAATCCGGGTAATAATATTGTATACATCGACATTGTAAAGCGTGTCTGTTTCAAAACCCTTTTTGAATGCAGGCCCTTCGGCATAAAATATCGAGTGCATCTCTTTCCATTTCCAGTCGAATCCATGATCTCCCCTGTTGTTCCCTGAAGGCACGGGTCTGATACCTGCAATCCAGCCCGGATCGGCAATCACTACCACTTCCGGCAACCTGGGATTTGTTCCGTAATGAAGGTGAGCGGGCAGCTCTTCCTTCCTGTAAGCCTTCACCCCCTTCTGCATGTTGATGCACATGATCAGGCTGTCAGTTTTGCCTTCAGCGGGCTCGACAGACCATACCGGCGATCCTCCGTAGATGCGTTTGACCATAGTCTGGGGCAGAGTATCGAAGATATAATTGTACTTCGCGGGATCAACCTGTCCCATTCCGTGGTCGGAAAGCACGATAAGACTGATCCTTTTAGCCTGCGGCAGTTTTCTCAGACCGTCACGCAGAACGCCCAGAAGGCTGTCGAGGCTCCTGACAACCGCCGCCGTCTCCGGCGCCACCGGGCCGTACTCGTGACCTGTGGCATCGGGTTCCTCAAAATAGAGAGTAACAAGGTGAGGGCGTCTGGCCGCAGGCATCGAGAGCCATTTAAGTACAGTGTCCACCCTGTCGCCAAATGCCACCTCTTCATCAAAAGTCTTCCAGTAGTCAGGGTGCATCCCCAT
Source organism: uncultured Bacteroidales bacterium (assembly GCA_963757935.1). GTDB lineage: Bacteria > Bacteroidota > Bacteroidia > Bacteroidales > VadinHA17 > SR-FBR-E99. The sequence goes on from CAVWSZ010000001.1 coordinate 52,032, forward strand.
TATGGGAGCTTCCGAACCCACCCAGTAGAATGATGCGGTCCTGACCCCGGCTTTCATTGCTGTAACCCATATCGGTTCACCTCCGTAAAATGCAGGATTCTCAACCATAGTACGGTCGCCAATCCTGTAAACCAGGTCCAGATCCGGAGCATAGAAGGTATTGTTTATCAGGCCGTGGTGGTCAGGGTACAGTCCCGTTGCAATTGAATAATGGTTGGGAAATGTCTTTGTAGGAAAGGAAGGAATGAGCCTTTTTGCCTTAACCCCGTTACCGGCAATTTCATCCAGCACCGGTGTTCCGAATATCGAATCATAGTCCCATCTGAATGCATCCATTGATACCATAATAACATAGGGCTTATCTCTTTCGCTCTGTACAGATGCACATCCTCCCAGCTGCAGTAGCAGTATCAGCAACAGGAATCCGGTTAACTGAGCAACGGTTCTCATAGTTTTTGATTCGTTTTACTTATCCGCTTCTAAAATAGAACATTTTTAACCAACTTCCGGTTGCCCTGATTTCCTGAAATTCATACGATCTTCATCAATGTACGGTTGCTTTGTCGCGTTCGGGCAGGCATGTGCTGCCGACGCAAAAGCCATGAAACGCGCAAAAGCAAGAAGGGACAGGGCACATAAAATCCACAGGGTAAATAAAGGCCGGTAGCGGTTAAATTAATTATAAAAGAGAGTAACTTCAGTCCCGAAAAGACTGAAGTTTTCTTTTATACCGATAATTATGAAAAGACTGATAATCATTGCAATGGCACTTCTTATTGCGGTGCCGATGGTTGCCGGAGAGAAATATGCCCTTCTGGTGATTGACGTTCAGAATTTTTACTTTCCGGGCGGCCGCTCCGAGCTGGTTGAACCTGTAAAAGCAGCTGAGAAGGCTGCCCTGGCCATAAACAGGGCCAGAGAGGAGAATAATCCGGTCATTTACATTCAGCATAAAGCGGCTGTGGGGATGGAGATCCATGAACTGGTCAAACCAGTTTCCGGGGAGGCTGTTTTTGTGAAAGAAGATGTCAACAGCTTCCTGGGAACAGGATTGGCTGACCACATAAAGAATCTCGGTGTGGACACTCTTGTCATCTGCGGGATGCAGACCCAGATGTGCGTTGAAGCTGCAGTACGGGCGGCTCATGACATGGGATATGCTGTCATCCTCCTGCATGACGCCTGTGCCTCGCGCAACCTTAAATTCGGTGACCGCGAAGTGCTTGCTGCCGACGTTCATGCCTCTACCCTGGCAACCCTGAAGAGTTACGGCGAAGTTGTGTCAGTGGAAGAGTGGCTCCGGAGGTAGCATGGGGCCCGGAGCAGAGAGCAGGGAGCATGGGGGACCGAACGTAAAGAAATTGCCCGGTGGGCAATTTTAGTGAGGAGACAGACAGTGGGGAGTCTAATTGGGCACGGAGCTGGGAGCAGGGAGAAATTAAGAGTGAAGAATTCGAATATTCAGACCTTCAGACTTTCAGACCTGTCAGGAATCCATTAATTCCAGTAATCTGGTTGTCGTGTTCCAGTTGCGTATAGTAATATTCTTATATTCAGGAATTGCCATGATTTTGGATAAGCGGCTTTGCGATGCCTTGCTTATCAACCTGGAAAAATAGACTGCTGATTCACCGGCATAAACCCTGTCAACTTCCACCCTTGGATTGACCTTATTCATAAGTTCTCCTGCCGTGAGCGGCTCAATCAGAAATATAACATCATATCGGTATTTTTCAGCTTCGGTCCCAAAACCCGGCGGGGCTTGACCTACAATTTCCTTAATCTGCTGATGAGAGAAAATTGCCACACGCGACTGGTAGTTAAATCTCTCAGACAGTCTTTCCTCTATTTCCTTTGTCAATCCTGCTTTGTCATTAGCCCCGGACCTGAAGATTACATTGCCACTCTGAATATAAGTTGACACATCTTTAAACCCCATATCTTCGAAGCACGATTTTAAATCGGCCATCCTGATTATGTTGTTCCCGCCAACATTAATTCCACGAAGCAAAGCGAGATACTTATAATCAATCACAATCAGATCTGTATTTGAACAAACACTCAGTCGACTTTCCAGCCGTAATCGACATACCGCCAGGTGAAATCGTTTTTGCCAAAAGTGAGGTACAGGAATCCCTCTTCAGACCAGTTATAGGGACCGTTCCACCATGCACCGCAGACAGCACCGGAGGTGATGTACTGAACGCCGTCGATGTTTATTTCTTCCAGTACGTGCAGGTGACCCTGAAGCACGAGTCTGAGATTGTGGTCTTTGAACAGGTCAACAACCTCCTTCGAGTTATAAACCACCAGCGATGAGTCATTTGGAACTGTTGAACCGCCGAGCACCTGTGTCATGGCAGAAACGAACGGGATATGAGTGCTGATGACTATTGGTGTTTCACGGTCTGTATTCTTCAATTCCTCCTTTATCCAGTCCATCTGAACAGAATCTACAAGTCCTGTGTAACTGTCCTTACCGGTGTCTTCTATTGAGTTGATGACCATGAACTTCCATCCCTTATGCAGGAAAGAGTAGTAAAGCGGTCCGATTCTCTTCTCATACATTTTCTCACCGTATTCCGGATTTGCTGGGTCCGCCCCGCTTTTTCTGTATATGCCGTAAATCTCGTGGTTCCCCATTGTGTTGTGCACAGGCATCGCGGCCTTCCTGACAACTTCCTGATAAAGATTGTAAAGCGAGTCTGCCCGTCCGTATCTCTGACCGAGGGCATCCATTATAAGATCACCGCCGGTAAGGATGAAATCGGGTTTCATACTGTTAACCGTATCAAGTGACTGTGAAAATCCCTCAACGGCATTCCTTTCCGGCTGAAGATGAATGTCAGTCATAAAAGCCACGGAGAAAGCATCCTTGTCTTCCTTTTCCCTTCTGCATCCTGAATCAGTCAGCAGCACAGAGACCACCACAATCTTGGCAGCAATAACGAAATAAACAGCCTTCTTTTTAAACATAACTTTCATTTATATCACACTTAATAAACCTATAAACCCATAAAAACTAACTCGGGTCGCATTCCCTGTAGGCTTCAATCACCCTTTTCTCACCCTCAATGCCCTTAATGCTGCGCCCGTGCTCCATGCATATAACTCCCTCATAATCACGTGAACGGAGGTATTTAAATATGTTTTTGTAGTTGATCTCGCCTGAGGTGGGTTCATTGCGGCCGGGATTGTCTCCAACGTGGAATGCAGCAATATGATCCCAGCATGCTTCGATGTTTGGTATCAGGTTGCCCTCGGTTATCTGCTGGTGATACATATCCTCCACTATCTTTACTGAAGGGCTGTTGACTGCATCGCATACCTGGTATGCCTGGGGCATCTGAGTGAGCCAGAGTCCGGGGTGGTCATGCAGGGTGTTCAGTGGCTCTATGACCAGTGTTATCCCTTCCGGCTCCATAATCTCAGCACAGTATTTCAGGTTGTCAATTACGTTTGTCCGCTGGTAGTCGGGATGCAGGCGTTCATCATACCTTCCCGGAACCACAAGAGCCGTCTTGAATCCTGTACGTCTCGCAACCTCTATGCCCTCCTGCATCTTTGACTTAAGAAAGTCACGTACCTCTTTGGTATCAAGAACGAAGGAGGTCTTTGAGAAATCTGCATAGAGAACCCACGGGCCCATATCCAATCCAAGCCTCTGGACTTCGGCGGCGATTCTCTCCTGCTCGGCGGCGGGGCGGCCGGGAAGACCGTTGTCAAATAGGGCGGTGAATCCCTTCTCATGTATGAACCTGATATTGTCAATCGGGTCATCACTGCCGCAGAGTCCGCGGAACATTCCCGGCGAAGGGGCATACTTTAACCTGAAAGGTTTATCGGCATCAGAAACCGAAACCTTATTTCTGCCGGGTCCTGCAAGAAGTGCAGGCGCGGCGAACAAGCGCAGCACCTGTAGCTGCAGCGGCAGTAAGAAAACTTCTGCGTGATCTCCTCTTATCCATAATTTTTCCCTTTAAGTCTTATTCTCCCGGTACAGGAACGGTTTTAACAATTTCAACAGGGCCCATCACATAAACATCAGGACCGAGTTTAAGTTCTGAATTCATCACCTCATCCCATGTCACTTTCTTCCCGGTATATGCTGACATACGGCCCATTATTCCTGCCAGTGTCGATGTAGCAACCGCCTCAGCCTCATTGATCGGTTTACCTGTGCGGATAGCTGTTACAAAATCAGTATGCTCCTGATCGTACGGGCTTATCGGAAGCTGGTCGGTCATTATGCCCTTCTCGTCTAGTTTGTAGCCATCGAAGCTCCATACCTTTTCGCCTGCCTTGTTCCAGATTGCATTCTGACAGTTACTGGTGCCCTCTGTTCCCTGCAGCCATTCCGAGACATTTCCCTCGGTGCCGTTTATCTGGCGGCACATACTGTGAACATGGATCCCTCCTTCATAGATGAAGTCAGTGCTGAACATGTCATACTGATCTCCGGTGACACGGCGGTGACGTGCGCCAAAAGAGACAGCAGATTCAGGTTTCTTGCCGGTGAACCAGTTTACCACATCGATGTTATGGACATGCTGCTCAACGATATGGTCACCTGACAGCCAGCACCAGTTCACCCAGTCGCGTATCATATATTCCATCTCACTCCATGTCGGATCAGGATTGCGGTACCACAGCTGACCCTGGTTCCAGTAGCAGTTCGCAGCCACGATTTCACCTATCATTCCCTCCTGAACCTTAGCCCAGTTGGCTACATAGTCGTGCTGATGATGACGCTGTGTTCCCGTGACAACTGACAGGTCCATCCCTTTTGCCTTAAGACCGGTTGCCATTATCTGCCTGGCTCCCACCGGGTCTACAGCTACCGGTTTTTCCATGAATACATGTTTTCCTGCGGTGACGGCAGCCTCGAAATGGAGGGGACGGAACACCGGAGGAGTTGCCAGAAGGACAATATCCACACCTGAATCTATCACCTTCTGATAAGCGTCAAACCCTGTGAAGCAGTTTTCATCGGCCACTTCCACCCCGTCTTTTGCAAGACGCTCACGGCATGAAGTAATCCTGTCCTGAAAGACATCGCCAAGAGCGGTGACAGTAAGGTTCGGTCCGCAATGCAGAAAGTTTAGAGCGGCGCCAGTTCCCCTGCCGCCACAACCTATCAGGCCGGCTTTCAATAGCGGACCGTCAGGTGCCTTGTCCATCATGACAGGCACAATCACTTCCTTGCGGTTTTTTGTCGAACATGATGTGATGATTGTCGGAACAATGATCCCGGCGGCACCTGCTACAGCTGCCTTGCCCAGGAAATTTCTTCTTGAAATACCGGTGTTTTTCATGATTTGGTTATATGTGCTTTAAAGTTAATATTTTTTGTGTCTGAAGGTCTGAAGGTCTGAGGTCTGAAGGTCTGAGGTCTGAGAGTCTATGGTCTGTATCCATTCATTCTTAATTTATTTTCCATAACTACCCTGAACCCGACATAGAAGCAGTCGGAGTACCACCATATGCTTTTCGGCATCTGAGGGTCTGTCTTAAGCCATTCATCAGTCCGGGTATGGTCACGCGATGCGCTTCTTACCCCCGTAGCATCGTCGCGGTAAGAACCGCCCCTGATGACATGTTCTTCCGTTCCTTCATAAATATCAGCGGTAAATTCAGCCACATTACCAGACATATTTCTGAGTCCCCACGGATTGGGTCTCACTGCTGAAGGTTCCTGCGTCCTGGAAGGGCTGTTTTCAGAATAGATAACATAAGTATTAATTACTGCTGTATCAGGCCTGCTCTTGAATAATCCCTTTTTTGTAAATCCTTTCGGGTCACCTGCGAAGAAATACGGTGTTTCAGTTCCCGCCCTGCAGGCATACTCCCATTCAGCCTCGGTGGGCAGACGGTATTTTTTCCCAGTCACTGAGGAGAGCCAACGGCAGTAAGTCTCTGCAGCATGGTAGCTCATGGATATTGCGGGCCTCCTGCCCATCCCCCAGTTCTGGTCAGGCTTGCCGTACGGAGGAGTGGCGCCGCTTACGGCATCGACACCGGCCTTGTTCAACCGTGCGCCCTCAGTATCGGTCGAGCGGCCCTCGGCAGCAGTCTGACGGTAGAACTCCATATATTCATTCCATGTCACCTCCGTCTCTGCAATGAAGAACGAATCCACCGCCGTTTCCCGCTGTTTTTCATCAGCTTTGCGCATCATTTCGGTTTCGGGGCTGCCCATCATGAACTTGCCTCCGGGAATTGCCACCATCCGGAACGTTACGCCTGAACCCGGAACCTGTTCAGTAAACGAGGTGAAAGAGGCAACCGTGGCTGGAGTATTAAATACTGTATCCGATTTGCTACCGGTCAACCCGAAACTTTTATTGCTGCCGTGGGTATAATCTTTCATATAGTGCCCCGCATTCAGGTGACAGCTGATGCACTGCAGTTCCTCCCCTTTTTCTGTCATCTTATTGTAGTACAGGTGAGCATCGGACCCCTCGCGGGTCAGTTTTGCAGGGAATAGATTTTCGTGACATTTGATGCAGGTGGAATTATACACATGCTTTGAAGCCCTTTCAAGAGAAGATGCAGCCTCCCAGTCGAAATCGGCTGAATCCTTAGTCCAGTGACTCCACAGGTCGCGTAATCCTGTTTTTGTTTTTTCAACAAGGTAGCCCTCGCCTTCGGGAGGCAGGTGACATTCAGCGCAGGAAACGCGGTAGCCCGATTGTGTGGCATAGTGAACTCCCTGCTTCCAGCTTGAAGTGGCCTGGGGGTGCACGTGGCACGATGCGCAGAAATCATTGGTGGAAGTAGCCTCCACAGCCCTGTCGAAGCCCAGAATAAAGATGATCCCGACAACAAATCCGGGAATAAACCACAGCAGGATACGCTTCTTCAACATAAACAGTTTAGGGAGGTCAAGATAGGAAAAAAACAAAAAGACGGGTATGATATTGAAATGCTTTACATCTACTTGCCGCATTAATTGACATCGAAAACGGTTTAATTGCTATTTTTGAGAAAAGTTCAAAAATGAAAAAAGGGATACTGACTCTTGCGTTGATTCTTTCAGTTATTGCGGTTTCCGCTCACCCGTGGAAACCCCGGCATTATGTAATTATAGATACTGACGGAGGCCTCGATGATCAGAAAGCAATATGCATGCTGCTCGCCTCTCCGGATGTCCGGGTCCTTGCAATAACGGTTTCAAAAGGCTTTCACGAAGAGAATATTGCATATGAAACAGTCAGGAGCCTGGTCGATGATTTGTGGCATGAAGGACTTCCGGTAGCCAGGGGCAGCGAAGCAATAAATCTTATAAGGCGAGTTCTGACACAGGAGACAACGCCTGTTTCCTTTATTGCCCTTGGCTCACTGCAGACAGCATTTGGAGCCATGGAAGGCATTCCTGTCTTCAGCGAAAAAGTAAAACAGATAATCTGGAGTAACGAGGGCCTCCCGGGTAAAGATGGGTTTAATTACAAAGCCGCCCCGGTGGCTGCTGAAAAGGTTCTTCAGACTTCTATTCCTGTTCTTGTCACAGGAACAGGAGGTGCATCATTTTACAGCCCGGAACTCTTCTCCGAACTTGAAAACACTCATTCGATTTACAGTGCCCGGGTAGTGTCAATTCTTAAAGCCAACGCATCACACAGCTTCGTTTTTACATCTTTCGACGAGATGGTTCCGCTGCTGCTGCACTATCCCTCACTGTTCAGCACCGAAGCCGGGATTCAGAAGAATAAACTTTACACCCCGGTGGATATAAATGCCCTTCGCAAGGCAACGGTAAGGATACTGAAAGGTGAGACAGTAGCCAGGATGCAGGTAATAAAAAGCATCCCTGCAGACACTTCCTTCTATATGCCAGACCTGCAACCTTTCGTAACTGAAATACGCAATAAGTACGGCGAAGATGAATGGACGTCAGGTATAATTGCCAATGAGCTTCACCGTCACCTCGGCGTTTTTGCAATCATAGGAGTCAAGATGGGAATACGCGCACGCGAATATTTCTCCACAGGTGTTGATGAGATGGAAGTCACAACCCATGCTGGCAGTATCCCGCCGCTCAGCTGCATGAACGATGGCATACAGGTCAGCACAGGTGCTACTCCGGGGCACGGTTTGCTGACAGTAGATAATGAGGCTCCGTTCTTTCCGGCGGCTGACTTCACACACAAAGGAACAACCATACGCATTTCCCTTAAGAAAGAGCTGGCTGACAGAGTCTCCTCTGAACTGAAGGAGATCAACTTTATTTACGGCCTCGACAGCGACATCTACTGGGAACTCGTACGTAAAAATTCAATAAAATACTGGCTGCAGTTTGACCGGCATGAAATTTTCGATATTGAAACAATTAAATAAAAATTGAAATGAATAAATATGTCATTCCGGTAGTTTTGGCTGTAGCAATCATTGCCTCAGGATGCGCGGAGAAGAAGGCTTCAGCGCCTTCAGTGATTCCTCAGCCGGTACAGATGACAACAGAGAAGGGGGTCTTTTCTCTGTCCCGCTACAGCAATCATTAAATATAACGGCAGTGAATATGCAGAAGGCGTGGCGAATTACCTCGCAGAGTTGCTCCGGCCAGCCACAGGCTTCACACTGAAGACGGAAGAGGGTGCCGGCGGAGCAATTAACCTGGTCATTGACACCACCCTGGCATGGCAGCCTGAAGAATACCTGCTGACGGTTGACAAAAAGAGTGTCACACTTACCGGATGCACTCCGGCGGGGCTTTCAAGGGGTGTGCAGACGCTCAGGCAACTGCTTCCGGCCGCCATTGAAAATTCTTCGGTCGTAAAAAACATTAAATGGACAATACCATGTGTGACTGTCCGCGATTACCCAAGGTTTGCCTGGAGAGGAATGCACCTTGATGTCAGCCGGCATTTCTTCGATGTCAGCTTCATAAAAAGGTATATCGATATTCTTGCGATGCACAAAATGAATGTCTTTCACTGGCACCTTGTAGATGACCAGGGATGGCGCATCGAGATCAAAAAGTACCCACTGCTGACGGAGGTGGGCGCCCTGAGAGTTGACCGCGAGGACAAACCGTGGGATTCCCGCCCGGCACAGCAGCCCGGAGAGAAAGCCACATACGGCGGTTTTTATACACAGGAAGAAATAAAGGAGGTTGTAGCCTATGCCGCCGAACGTCACATAAATGTGGTTCCGGAGATTGAGATGCCCGCACATGTTGGCTCCGCCATGGCTGCCTACCCTCAGTATTCATGCACGGGCGGACCTTTCACTGTACCTCCCGGCGGCGTGTGGCCCATCACAGATATTTACTGCGCAGGAAAGGAGGAAACGTTTTCTTTTCTTGAGGATGTGCTGACTGAAGTGATGGAGCTGTTTCCCTCACCCTATATCCATATAGGAGGTGATGAGGCAAACAAGACGGAATGGAAGAAATGTCCCCTTTGCCAGGCACGTATACACAAAGAAGGTTTGAAAGACGAAGCTGAGCTTCAAAGCTGGTTCGTAAAACGGATCGAGGCTTTCATCAGCTCGAAAGGGCGGCACCTGATCGGATGGGACGAGATACTGGAGGGTGGCCTTGCCCCGGGTGCTGCGGTGATGTCATGGCAGGGTTTTGAAGGTGGCGTTGCGGCTGCGAAGTCAGGCCACAATGCAGTCATGACACCCGTCTCACACTGTTATTTCAATGTTTATCAGGGCGATCCGGCAACAGAGCCGGAATCGTTCAGGGGCCTGTTAACCCTGAAAAAGGTATATTCTTTTGAACCCGTACCCCCGGAACTCACCCCGGAAGAGGCTAAATATATTATCGGGGCACAGGGTTGCCTCTGGACTGAATATGTAACTGATGGCAAGACAGCGGAATACATGGTTCTTCCGCGACTTACAGCTCTTTCTGAGGTGGTGTGGTCAGCGCCTGAGACCCGCAGCTGGGAAGGATTCAGCACGAGGCTGGCAAGGATGATGGAGCACTTCGATGCAGCGGGCTGGAGCTATTCTAAAGGCTCGTACAGGGTTGATATGACTGCTGCGTTCAAAGAAGAGACAAACAGTATTTCTCTTGAAATGACTACTGAGCAGACCTCCCCCGAGATCAGATACACAACTGACGGAAGTGATCCAGACATTTCCTCTGCCGTTTATGAAGGCCCTTTACCTTTAAGTGCTTCTGCCACTGTCAGGGCTGCAATTTTTGACGATGGAAAAATGATGGGAAAGATCAGCGAAAAAAAGGTAAACATCCATAAGGCAACCGGCAAGCCGGTTAAATATAATTTACCTTTCAGCGACAAGTATAAGGCTCTGGGCGAAAAAACCCTGGTGAACGGTATAATGGGCAGCGGGGCATTTGATGACGGCCAGTGGCAGGGATTTGACGGAACCGACCTGGATATTGTGATTGACCTCGGAAGCGTCACCCCACTGACAAAGGTCAGCACAAGGTTCAAGGCTGCCACAGGCAGCTGGATTTTCCTTCCGCGATGGGTTGAGATATCGCTTTCAGAGGATGGCAATACCTTTTCGGCACCTCACAGAATTGATACTGCGCTTACCCCTGAGGATCAGGGAAACGAGACAGTTGACTATTTTACTTCATTCCCGGAAGGAAAGGCAAGGCTGGTAAGGGTTGTGGCCGGAAGCCAGGGAAAATGTCCTCCGTGGCATCCCGGTGCAGGGGGAAAGGCCTGGATGTTTTGCGATGAGGTGGTGGTGGAGTAGCATGGAGCATGGGGCATGGGGCATGGAGAGGGGCAAGGAGCATGGAGCAAGGAGAATTGAGAATGAAGAATTATCTTATTTTTTGGCAAGACCGCAAGACCGCAGGACACCAGACATAAGACAATTTTAAATCGCAAATTATTTGAATTCCCCGAACAGTGTGGATTTATTGTATTTCTTGACAATAACACCGAATATCAGGGCAGTCCAGAATGAGAACAGGGCATAGACCAGTGCGGGCTTGACCATGTCATTGCTCTGAATGAGTGTCCCGGCAACAAGCAGGGCAAGAGTAGTATTCTGAAGTGCCACCTCCACTCCTATTGTAAAGCCGGTGCGTATTCCGGTCCGGCTGACAAAACCCATCAGAAATCCGGCCATGAAGCCTGCCAGGTTTATAAGCAGTGCATACGGAAAGATCCGTAACACCTCGGCAATTTTTATTCCTGACCCACCCATTGATTCATCGGCAAATGCAAGGATAAGATAGACTCCGGCAAAGAAAATTATCATGACTGTCCTGACAGGTTTCTGAATCTTTTCAGCCAGATTATTCCATTTCAGGCGGACAAAAATACCGCCAGTGGCAGGCAGGAGAGTAACAAAAAATATCTGAAGAAATGACTCAATGAAAGGCAGCTCAAACGGAGAATGCCGTCCGAGGTAGACTGTAAGTGCCAGGTTTACGAGCAACGGTATTGTCAGGAGGGTGAGGATACTGTTTATTGTTGTAAGTGTAACTGACAAAGCGACGTTCCCGCGGAACAGAACTGTGATAAATCCGGAAGTGGTACCGCCCGGACATGCTGCAAGAATAATGAATCCTACCTTAATGGCCGGTGGAAGATCAGTGAAATAGGTTATCAGAAAAGCTATCAGCGGCAGAAGAATCATCTGGGCGAACAGGCCGTAAAAAAATGCCTTTGGGGAATGATAAATCTGTTTAAGGTCTTCGAGATTTATTGACAACCCGATGCCGAACATGATCGTAGCCAGCACGCCGCTAACAAGAAAATCCATGAATGACAGATTCATTGCTGACATCGAACTTAAAAATTATCAGTTATCAGGTTCTCAGATGATCTCATAGGTTATCCCACAGAAAATTAATCCGTAAAGTAAAGATTTTTTGGCCCTTCCAGGTCAGTTTCACAGAACATTTTATAATTTTAGCCTGTGTCGCGCAATATCATCACTGACAGATTAAAGATCACCCGCAGGTTGCAGGCTATAGCTCAGGCAGGGATTCATTATGCTAAAGACAGTTTTGACCTGCAACGATATGAAGAGTTGCGGGAACTGAGTGTGCAACTGGCAGCCGGGATTTCTGATTCCGAACCTGACAAAATACGTAATCTGTTCACTGGTGACACAGGTTTCCAAACCCCTAAAGTGGATATCAGGGCAGTAGTTCTTAAAGAGGGCAAAGTCCTGCTCGTCAGGGAACGGTCTGACGGAAGGTGGTCACTACCGGGAGGCTTCGCAGATATAAATTACTCGCCGGCAGAGGTGGCTGAAAAAGAGGTGGCTGAAGAGTCCGGGCTGGACGTGAAAGTGAATCGCCTCCTGGCGGTCGTAGATACCGACAGGCACAATTTCCCGCCTCTCGAATTTCACTATTATAAATTTATAATCCTTTGTGACCTTATCGGAGGAGAACTGCACAGCAGTGAAGAGACAGAGGAAGCCGGATTCTTCGATCCGGACAATCTGCCTGAATTGTCGGTTCAGCGGAACACTCCGGAGCTCTTTGCCCTGATCAGAAGGCAGCTTGAAAATAATAATACATACATGGACTGAGCAATTATGGGTTTCTACTCTCATATCTGGAAATCATTTATCCGCAATGAAAGATGGAGGAGAAGTATTTTTATAAGGATCTTATATATCCTCCTTATACTTTACTTTCTGCTGATATTTTTTATGCTGGGGTATGACATTAATAAAATTCTGGCAACTGCCGGAGGTGATCCTGTTGACAAATTCAATTCGTTTTTATTATGGTACCTGGCAATTGACCTGCTTATCAGATGCATGATTCAGCCGGTACCGGCACTTCAGACGGTGCCTTATCTGCGGTTAAGTATCCGGCGCAACAGATTGATTAAATATATATTGGTCAGAAGTATGGCCAATATATTCAATATTCTTCCGCTGCTTGTGGTAGTTCCATTCGCTGTAAAAACTCTGATACCCGCCCAGGGAGCGATTTCCGGAATGGTTTATATTGCCGGCTTTGTATTGTTGTTAATCCTGAATAATTTTCTCGCCCTGCTGATTGAATTACTGGCTCGCAGGAAGTATATTTTTTATCTCATTCCCATCGGTATTATTGCTGTATTAGGGTTGCTTCCGAGGCTTGGCATCTCACTTGAGAAACCGTCAATTGGGCTGGGACAAGGCCTGTCACATGCTTACCCGTTGATTTACGGTACTATTGCAATTGCACTGTTCTGTATCCTCTTCCTTACCCGTCGGGTGATCCATAATTACCTCTATCTGGATATCATAGGATCAAAAAGCCGGAATTACTCTTCCGGAACACTTGGCAATAATGTTTTTCGGAAGATGGGGGAAACAGGCAGATATGTCTCCCTGGAAATATACCTTCTCCTCAGGAACAAAAGACCCAGACAGACAATGCTGATGGTTCCTTTCTTTCTGGTATATTTCCTGTTTATGGCAATAAGCAACCACAGTATGCAGGGTCCCTTTTTCATGTTCCTTATTGTGACAATGCTTACCGGATTCGGAGCAGTATCTTACGGACAGTTCATGTTCAGCTGGGAGAGCACATATTTTGACAGTATCATGGCCAGAAAAAATAACTTCGCAAACTATATCAAGGCCAAATACTATCTGATGGCGGGCATGACACTGATCATGTTCATCCCCATCCTTACAACCTTCCTGATCACAAAACAGGTCGATATCTACCTGCTGTTCTCGATCCTGCTTTTCTCACTCGGAGTAACCCCCTTCGTTGTAATGTTTATGGGAACCTTCAATGACGGACGGGTCGATCTTAACTCCGGAACATTCATGAATTACCAGGGAATGAAGGGCAGCCAGTTTCTTTTGTCGTTCATTTTTGTAATGCTCCCATATGGGATTTACAGCCTGTTTAAATTCATGTTTAATGACGCCATGGGGAAAATATCCATAGCCCTGCCTGGGTTGATCCTCCTATTTCTTCACAACTGGTGGATAGAAAAGCTCATAATAAGACGGTTTTATACTCGCAAATACAAAAACCTGGAGGGATTCCGAAAACTCTCCAATTAAACTTCGCCGACAATGATCACTATTACAAACCTCGCAAAAGCATACAATCATAAAACAGTTCTGAATATCAGTGAGCTGTCTATAAATAACGGAGATCTTTTCGGACTGGTAGGTAATAACGGGGCTGGCAAAACGACGCTGCTTCGTCTTTTACTTGATCTGATAAAAGCAGACAAAGGTGAAGTGCATTCAGACGATTTTACGGTTTCAGAATCGGAAAACTGGAAGGACTATACCTCCTCTTACCTTGATGAAGGTTTCCTCATTGATTTCCTGACTCCGGAAGAATATTTCTATTTCACAGGTGAAGGGTACGGGCTTTCGAAAGCCGAAACTGAAGATAAATTGTCTGCCTATAAGGACTTTTTCAACGGTGAGGTGCTGGGTCAGCGGAAAAAATTCATCCGTGATTTTTCAAGAGGGAACAAGCAGAAGATTGGGATCGTTTCAGCACTGATAACTGACCCAGGGGTTTTGATACTTGATGAGCCCTTTAACAGTCTCGATCCAACGTCACAGATATTGTTAAAACGTATTCTTACTGATTATAACAGGAATACCGGTGCCATAGTGATAATATCCAGCCATGATCTGAACCATATTACCGAAATATGCAGTCGGATTGCCATTATTGAAAAGGGGCTTATCATCCGCGACCTGCCGAACGACGGTAAAGCCCTGGCTGCACTTGAGGATTACTTTTCGGTCCGAAATGCCGGTCAAACCAACCATTGAGCCTCCTGCCCGTCAAATCCGCAGACCGGTTTTAACATTCTTTATTATGCTATATATCGGTTTATCCGTATTCCGCATCAATTTAAGGATACTTTTACCGTTGTACCAATAAATCAAAACGTGAAATCATTGAAAATCGGGAACCTTGTGATCGCTGTTCCGGTCATACAGGGTGGGATGGGTGTAGGAATTTCACTGTCGGGATTGGCATCTGCGGTTGCCAATGAGGGTGGTGTAGGTGTAATTTCAAGTGCAGGACTTGGACTTTTGTACAAGGATTTTTCAAAAAATTATCTCGAGGCAAGCATATTGGGGCTGAAGGAGGAGATCCGGAAAGCCCGTGAGAAGAGCAGGGGTGTGATTGGTGTCAATGTGATGGTGGCCATGACAAATTTCACTGACATGGTAAAAACTGCAATTGCCGAAAAGGTTGACATACTTATTGCGGGTGCCGGTCTTCCTCTCGATATGCCGTCATTCCTGAAGAAAGAAAGCATTACAAAACTTGTACCCATAGTCTCATCAGCGAGGGCAGCAAAAATAATTTGCGAGAAATGGAAGGCGAACTATGACTACCTGCCTGATGCGGTAATAGTAGAAGGACCTATGGCCGGGGGTCATCTGGGTTTTAAGGAAGAGCAGATCAGTGACAGTGATTACAGGCTTGAAAAACTGGTGCCGGAAATTGTAACCGAGCTGAAAATATTTGAAGAAAAATACAACCAGACAATTCCCCTGATTGCTGCAGGAGGAATTTATACAGGACAGGATATTCATGATATCCTGAAGCTGGGCGCATCCGGAGTCCAGATGGGTACAAGGTTTGTCACGACTGATGAATGTGATGCGTCACAGGCATTCAAACAAACATACATTGATGCGGAAGAGCGGGATATCGAAATCATTAAGAGCCCCGTGGGTATGCCCGGACGTGCTATCCTCAGCAGTTTTATCGAGAAAGTGCGGGCCGGGAAAAAGCAGCCTAAGAAATGTCCTTTCAAATGCATTAAGACATGCGATATCTCGAAGAGCCCTTACTGTATTATTGTGGCACTTATGAACGCTTTTAAAGGCAATTTCGAAAACGGTTATGCGTTTGCTGGTGCCAATGCATTCAGGGCAACCCGTATTTCTTCAGTAAAGGAAGTATTTCAGTCACTCCTGAATGAATACCGCAACAGCAAATAAAAATGCTCCGTCAAAAGACATAGCGACCCTGCTTTTCCAATATTATTCGCAATTATACCGAAACGGCCGACTGGTCTGGATATTGACTGGCTTTGAGTGTCACTCCGTTAGTTTCCAAAGAAACGATTTTAAAAATTTATCTGACTTAATTTTTACCGATGGAAATAATTATGTTACTTTGTGCTACCATTTCTATAGGATACATAGGCTTAATAGCAATAATAAATTATGAAAAAAATAATCAGTACATCTTTCCTGTCTCTTTCTGTTGCTCTGCTTTCAATGGCAGCTGTCAGCGGACAAAGCATCACCCTGATTAAGGGGGAGAGCAGCGTCACTGTCTCCGGGACCTCCTCACTACATGACTGGCATGAAAAGGCAGGCGATTTTACAGCAACCGTCAAACTTCAACCTAATGAAGGTAATTCCTTAGTAATTGAGCAGGTAACATTCGTCTGTAAATCAGCCTCACTTACAAGTGAAAATTCAATAATGACGGATAAAACGCATGCAGCGCTTCAGGCAAAAAATTATCCTGAGATAATTTTTCTCTCAAAGGAGCCGATATCCATTACAGCTCCTGACGGAGAATTCTCAGGAGTTGTTAAAGGGGAACTGAATCTCAATGGAGTCAGAAAGAATCTCTCATTTCCTGTGAAAGGTACTGTTAATGGAGACAGGTTAAGCGTAAGCGGATCACAGGCATTAAAAATGAGCGATTATAACATTAAATCGCCCACTGCCATGTTAGGAACTCTAAAGACTGGCGATGAGGTTACCGTTCACATTGATCTTAAATTTCAAGTAACTGATATTCAATAATTAAACAACTAAACCAATCAATTACACTTTTTTACAGAATAAGATGAAAAGAAATTTACTTCTCTCAATTGCGGCGATAATGATATCGCTGGCTGTTTCTGCCCAATTCGAAGAGCCACAGCTGAAGGGGCAGGATTTTGAAAAGTTGAAAGTCCGCCTTGGGGCAGATTTCGCAATGCAGTACCAGTCACTGACACATTATGCTGACAGTGCGCTAATTCCTCTGGGGAAGGGTTTCAACCTGCCTACAGCGAATCTCGTCATTGAGTCTTTACTCGCCCCGGGGATTAAAGTAAACCTCACAACCTATCTTTCATCGCGTCATCATAATGAAACCTGGGTAAAGGGAGGTTATCTGATAATTGATGAATTGCCGTTTCTGAAGTCAGAAGGGGTTGCCCGTGTGATGGATTATCTGACAATTAAAGTAGGAGACATGGATATCGATTACGGAGATGCCCATTACCGCCGGTCAGACAATGGAAAAATCACCTCAAATCCGTTTGTGGGTAATTATATAATTGATGCTTTTACCACCCAGATAGCAGCAGAGGTGATGTTCCGTTCCAACGGAGTATTGTTGATGGGAGCTATTTCAAATGGTACACTTAAGCCAGCCCTGACCGGATACAGTGCCTCTTCGGGTTATACTGCCTATGACACTTTCAGGGAACTTGCATTTTACTGGAAGGCAGGTTATGACAAGGCATTAAGTGAGGATCTCAGGCTTCGGTTAACCCTTTCCGGATATCATGCTCCGAAACATCACTTCGGGTCACTGTACAACGGTGACAGAACGGGTTCACGCTATTACCTTATAATGAACAGGGTAACCAATAGTGCCAACGATGTTGATATCACCAAGAATCATCTTTCAGGATCATGGGGCCCGGGACTTACCAATAAGGACAACTCCCTCATGGCAAATCTATTTTCTCAATTCAAAGGTCTTGAGTTCTTCGGAACCCTGGAAAGCTTTAAGGGAACCACACTCAGCGGCGTGTCCTCACAGTATACACAGTATGCCGGTGAAGGTATCTATCGCTTTGGCGGTCAGAAACAGTTCTACGGCGGAGTACGTTATAACAAAGCCTGGAACCAACTTGACCAGTCAGTGTCACGCCTTCAGCTTGGAGCCGGATGGAACATGATTGAGTCAGTTCTCATAAAGCTGGAATATGTTGACCAGAAGTATGACGGGTTTATCTCAAGTTACGGCGCAGATGCCGGATTCAAAGGCATAATGATGGAGGCAGGTATTTCATTCTGAGATGACGGGTTCATTTAGAAATATAATAATGGTGTGGGTGCTCCTGATAGTCGGGAGCGCCCATTCGCCATTATTTTCTGCGGGAAGAAACAAGGAGAAAAACGACGGTTGCATTAATTATATAATCATTAACGGAGAGTCAAATGTCAACCGTTTCAGTTTTAGTTATACCACCTCATCATCTGATTTCGGAAACACCTTTCTGTATCCTTCACTTCCACACGGGAATGAAATTAATATTCCTGTTCGCGATTTTGAACCAAGCAATCCCCTCATGTATAATGATTTCCTAACTAACCTTAATGAACAGGAGTACCCAACGATTACAATAAAATTTTCTAATCTTGAGCAAAACAAGGGAATGGTTCCTGTCCTTAATCCCAATTATACGATAATGATAACAATAGCAGGTGTTACCAGGGAGTATAATGTTGAATGTGTAATTCAGAACTGCGGTAATCAATACATACTCAGGGGATCAAAAGAGGTCCGTCTAACAGATTTTAATCTCGCTCCACCTGAAAAACTCAGCGGACTTGTTAAAGTCAAGGATGAATTCAAGGTTAGTTTCGGCATTATTCTTAATTTTACCGCACACAACTCCCTTACTTCAAAGAAGTGAAAATAAGCACAAGAACCCGGTACGGTCTAAGATCCATGATTGAAATAGCGAAGGGAGGACCTGAGCAGGGGATATTTCAAAAGGATATTGCAGTAAATCAGGAACTTTCCCTGAAATATCTTGATCAGATTATACAGGCTCTCAAAACAGCACACCTTATTTGCAGTGTCAGGGGCAGGAAAAGCGGCTATATTCTAACCAGGAAGCCTTCAGAGATAACTGTCTTTGATATACACCGGGCATTTGAACCAGGAATATGTCTGGTAGAATGTCTGTCGGGGAATTTCCATTGCAATATGAGTGACAAATGTCAGGCACAGGGTTTCTGGGGTCAGCTCAACAATCTTGTCATCGGCTATTTCAAATCTGTGACCCTTGATGACCTGATCAACGGCAAGATCCATGTTGAAGATCTCTCAATTATTGGCTCAATGGACCGCATTACCAATTGACAATTCCTTATTAACAGGTTTATTTCCCTACTTATTCGTATATTAGTAAGTTGACTAATAAAAATCTATGAGCTACTATTTCAACAAAACAGTCAGAGGCAAAAACTTCGATGAGGTCACTGAAATGGTCAAATCAGAGTTGAAGTCGGAAGGGTTCGGAATAATAACCGAGATTGACCTTAAAGGTACATTCAGAAATAAACTGGATATTGAGTTCAGAAATTATAAGATTCTGGGTGCATGTAATCCGCAATTTGCCCTTAAAGCACTGGAGCTCGAAAAAAAGATAGGTGTGTTTCTTCCATGTAACGTGGTTATTGATGAGCTGGAACCAGGAGTTGTTGAAGTCAGCGCAGTAGATCCTGTGGCATCTATGATTTCCGTGAAAAATGAATCACTGGGAAGCACGGCAACAGCCATCCGGCAAAAATTAATGAATGTAATCGACAGGCTGTAATAATATTTTTTGCCTGACACTAACTCACCAAAAGGTGGCTTTCCTGTAACCTCCTCTTTTCCTTTGTTCCCTTAATATATTTGTACATCTCGAAACCGACCACACTGAACAGACCGGCTAATGTGCTGATAACAGTTTCTGTGATACTGATTTTTTCAAACTGGAACAGATTTGTCAGGAATGGCACAGTAAGTATCAGGGCAAGAAAAACTATTGCTCCGCCTATAACCCATTTCACTGATTTGTTAGGTGTAAGTATGATTCTGAAAATACTTGAGGTCCACGAACGGTTTGACAGAATAACTGCAATATTTGAAGCAATCAGACTCACGAAAGTCAGGGTTCTCACCTCTTTTTCAGAATACCCCAGCTTTAAGCCGACAAAATAGACCATCAGTGTCACAGCCAGGATACCTATCCCCTGGGAGCAGCTGAGCAGAATTTTCCTGGCCCCGAAAAACGGCTCCTCAATTGCTTTGGGAGGTCTGTTCATCAGTCCGGGCTCTTCTTTTTCAGCCTCAAATATTATTGAGCAGGCAGGGTCAATTATCAGTTCAAGAAAAACAATATGAACCGGCCACAAGATCAGGGGCAGGTCCGCAAACATAACCGGTATAAGTGACAGTCCGGCAATGGGAACGTGTATGGCGAAGATATAACCAAGAGCTTTCTGCAGGTTGTCAAAAATCCTGCGGCCCATCTTTATCGCCCCTACGATCGAGGCAAAGTTGTCATCCATAAGTACCAGCGAAGAAGCTTCCCGCGCCACATCAGTCCCTCGCTCTCCCATGGCGATTCCAATGTTTGACGATTTCAATGCAGGCGCGTCATTTACACCGTCACCTGTCATGCCCACAATCTCATCATTCCTTTTCAGGGCATTCACTATCTTGAGCTTCTGTTCGGGGATGACCCTTGCAAAAACATTTACCTCCCTTATCCTTTCCGACAACTCCTCTTCACTCAGCTTATTCAGTTCAGGTCCGGTAATGCAGAGATCAGGGTTCTTCAGCCCTATCTCCTTAGCAATATTCATGGCAGTAACAGGGTAATCACCGGTGATCATTATTACTCTTATTCCGGCATTGTAACATTCACTGATGGCCTGCGGAACATTTTCCCTGATAGGGTCTGACAACCCTATCAGCCCCAGAAATTCAAAATCAAAGTCATGCTGCTCTTCAGGCAACGTCTCCCGGCTTATATCTGCCCTGGCAACCCCCAGAACCCTTAGTCCCGATGAAGCCATTTCTGCAACTGCCGCTTCATATAGTCCAAGAGTTTTTCCATCGAGATGACACAGATCAAATATGGCTTCGGGGGCACCCTTTGATGCAATTACCTTCTTTTGCGTCCCGGTATTTGTAAAGACTCTTGACATTGCAAGCAATTCCCTGGACAGCGGATACTCTTTCGCCATTTCCCAGTCAGTATGAATGTGCTCAGTCCCCTTCAGGAATTTCTCACCTATATTCATTATAGCTTTTTCCATAGGATCGAACGGATGGATCTGGCTGGATAAAATACCGTACTCAATTATTTCATGGAATGACTCGGGGAACTCTCCCCCAACGTCGACTTTTATAAATTCTTTCCCGTTATGAAGACTTGAAACGGTCATTTTATTTCTGGTAAGCGTGCCGGTTTTATCCGTGCAGAGAACTGTTGCAGAACCAAGGGTCTCAATGGCTGACGGTTTCCGGGTCAAAACTGCCTTTTTTGATATCCTCCACGCACCTACGGCCATAAAGATTGTAAGTACCACCGGAAACTCTTCAGGCAACATTGCCATCGCCAGGGTGATGCCAGCCAGGAACCCTTTAAGCAAATCACCCCTTGTAACTGTGTATACAACTATTACCAGCACACATAACAATATACCTATGATGGCAAGACGCTTAACCAGGATACCCATCTCCCTTTTCAGTTTGGTCGGTTCCTCCTTTACATCTTCCAGGGCTTTGCCAATCTTTCCTATTTCCGTATTAAGCGCAACAGCAGTAACCTTTACAATCCCGTTGCCCTGAACTATCATGGAACCCGAATACACCATAGGCAGGTCATCTCCTCCGGGAGTTGCCTCCTCATCGCCCTTCTGCCATTCCCGCTTCCTTACAGGAACCGGCTCTCCCGTAAGGAGAGATTCATCTGCAGACAGGTTTACGCACTGCAAAACTATGGCATCGGCAGGCACCCTGTCACCCTCCTGAAGTATGACGATATCACCGGTAACAACATCACGGCCTGCAATTCTGATTTCATCCCCTTCCCTTATAACAAGAGCCCGCGGACTGGCAAGGTCTTTCAGGGCATCCAGAGCTTTTTCCGTCTTCTTCTCCTGGTAAAACTCAATCCCCATGATTACAAAAACAAAACCGAGCAACATCAGTCCCTCCGTCATATCTCCAAGGAAAAGATACAAACCCCCGCAGGCAACAAGTAACAGGAACATTGGCTCCCTGATAACACCAAGTGCTATCTGCAATACATTTTTGGGTTTGGACGAAGGCAGCTCATTGAAGCCTTCTGCAACTTGCTTTTGTCTGACTTCCTCAGCTGTCAATCCTTTATAGTCAGTTTTGAAAAAAGTACTCATTGTATAATAATTAGTATTTACTAATGATATTTATATAAGAAAAATCACTTTACTACTTTACCGAGCAGACGGACAAGTTCATTAAGCTCTTCGTCATTCAGGTTCCTGCGGATATATTCAACTATCTTCCCATGTGCAAAATCATGCATACCGTTTATTGACTGCCCCTTTTCGGTCAGGTGAATATGCTGGCTTCTGCGATCAGCATCTGACTTTACTTTGAACAGATAGTCCCTTTCAATGAGTTTTTCAACTGCAACTGTCACCGTAGGTTTTGACAGTCTGAGGGCAGTGGCAAGCTCTGTCAGATTAGGATTCCCGAGGTAATTTATGACCTCCATGTAGTTCATCTGAGTCAGGGTCAGTTCCGAAAAATTATATTGCTCTTTGGCATTCTCCTCCATCTGACCCATCATTCCGGAAAGTTTCTCGACAATCTGTTTCAATTCTTTCATGTCACAAATATAGTTAGTATTTACTAATGATATCCATTGGGGAGATTTTTCCTGAATATTAATTTTGATTTGACCGTACAATCATTTTTAATCTGCATTATTTTACGGAATGAACATATTACCTTTACTCTCACAACAACTTACTTTAAGCTGAATACAGCCCGAATGACACCACTGAGCGAACATGATACAATACGTTACCAGCGGCAGCTTATTATTCCTGGTGTTGGTGAAGCCGGGCAGGAAAAGCTTCGGAAAGCCAGCGTCCTGGTTGTAGGTGCAGGAGGACTGGGGTCTCCTGTGCTGCTGTATCTTGCAGCTGCGGGAGTGGGCACAATAGGCATTGTCGATTCAGACATTGTAGACCTAAGCAACCTTCAGAGGCAGATTCTATACAACACAAAGGATATTGGTCATCCAAAGACTGCCAGGGCGGCTGAAAAACTTGCCGGGCTTAATCCGGGAGTCAAACTGAATACATACAATGTCAGGCTGACAGAAGACAATGCCGATGAGATTCTGAGTGGCTATGACCTTGCGGTAGACTGCTGTGACAACTACCCTACAAGGTACCTCCTCAGCGATGCAACATTAAGAGCAGGCAAACCAATGGTCTACGGCGCCGTATACCAGTTCTTCGGACAGGCATCGGTTTTCAATTATAAGAACGGTCCGTCGTACAGGACCCTTTTCCCCGAGGAGCTAAAGGCGGCAGAAATGGCTGCAGGTTCACCTCCCGGGGTAATCGGGGTTCTGCCCGGCATAATAGGTTCAGTGCAGGCATCGGAAACCATTAAAATCATTCTGGGCCAGGGCGAAGTGCTGTCAGGCCGGCTTCTTCAGATAGATGCCCTGAACTTCCGCGTGGAGATCATATCTTTCTGACTTTTATAATATACCTTCTTTCACGCATTTTTCATAAATTAGATGTTTGTCAACAAAGACTAATACCTGTCATGATGTCTTGCCTGGCAATATTTGTGACATTCATTATCTTTCATCCTCATACCCGGGGAACTGTTTTCATTTGCCATACCGTCAGACCCTGACACTGCTCTGATCAATAAACAGACAAATGAGGCATTCCTGAACGCCCGCAGGAATCCTGATGTATCAATAATCCTCGGGCATCAGGCACTTTTTGCAGCACGCCGCATCGTTTACCAGAAGGGAATTGCAGATGCCTCCCTGGCGCTCGGGAATGCATACCTGGCCAAATACAACAGGGGTGACAGTGCACTGTGGTACTGCACACAGGCATATGACCTTTACGGTGAAACTGATGATCTCTCAGGTAAAGCCAGGGCATGCTACAGTCTCTCGTACGTTTACAGCTTTAAGGGTGACCTGGTCATGTCAGAACGATATGGCCTTCTCAGCCTGAGTTTCTTCGAGAAAGCAGAAGACACGAGGGGAATCATAAACGCCTGCAGCGTTCTCTCCTACCTTGCCAAACAGCAGAAAGACTTTGACGGGGCAAGAGCCCTTATAGAGAGGGCGATTAAGACGGCACTCTCGGTAAAAGACACCCTTCCTCTTGCCGATGCTACCAATAGCCTGGGGAATATTTACAAAGACATGGCTCTTTTCAGCCAGGCGATCGACAGCTATTTTGAGGCACTGAAACTCTGGGAGATGAAAGGCGACTCTGCCGGGATCGCACTCGCCTACGGCAGTATCGGGCTGATGTATTATTATCAGAAAGATTATGTGAGGGCACTTGAATTCAACCTTAAGAAACTTCCGCTCTCTGAGGCTGCGGGTGATCTCTGGGAAGTCAGCAAAACCTGCAATAATATCGCTCAGATATATAACTCGGAATCAAAATTCGACAGTGCCCTTCTTTACCTCCGAAGAAGCCTGAGGCTTAACAATGAGATGAACTTTCCATCCGGGGTGGCTTCTGCCTATCATAACATTGCTTCAACTCTGCTCCATCTTTCAAAGCCTGACAGTGCATTCTGGTACATAAACCGTGCTGTCAGCATTGCCCGCTCAGCTAATGAACCGGCACTTAGCGATTATTATGTGACCCTCGGGAATATCTATAAGACCAGAGGTCAGTACCGGCAAGCCCTGGAGAGTACAATAAAAGCATATGATCTTGGCAAGGAGAAAAAACTTCCGATGGTTGTATCAGATGCTTCAATTCTTCTGAGTGATATCTACAGTCTGATTAACCGTGATGACCTGGCCTACAGGTATCTTAAGGAGCACCAGCAGCTCAGGGACAGCATTAGCAATGATGAGTTCCTTAAGCAGGTGACACGTATGGAGATACAGTACGACTTTGATAAAAAGCAGAAGGCTGCAGAGTATGAACAAATGCAGTTAAAAATGATATCAGAGAGCAAGATCAGGCAGCAGGGCATGTATTTGAAAGGGCTTCTGATCCTGCTCCTGTTTGTCGCACTTATTTCACTTCTTTACATTCGCCATAACCGGCTCCGGGCACAGTATGCACGGATTGATCTTGAGCAAAGGCTGTTGCGGGCCCAGATGAACCCGCACTTCATTTTCAATTCACTCTGTGCCGTTCAGGACTTTATCCTTGCCGATAAACCCCAGAAGGCTAACGCTTTTCTGACTAAAATTGCGCATCTGATGCGAAATATTCTCGAGAATTCACGTGAGGAATACATTGCCCTTGACAAGGAAATTGAGACGCTGAAGCTTTATCTCGATGTTCAGCAGTTAAGGTTTGAAACTGAGTTTGAATATGAAGTTAAACTCGATGCAGCTATCGATCCTGAGAATTTTTCAGTCCCACCCATGCTTGCCCAGCCCTGTGTGGAAAACTCTATCGAACACGGTCTTCTTCCGCTGAAGGAGAAAGGGAATGTATGCATCAGTTACTCACTGAAAGATGGGCTTATTATGCTGGAGATTACCGATAACGGGGTTGGAAGGAGGCAAGCGGCAGCAGAACCTGCAAGAAACATTAAGAAACACTCTGTTTCCACACAGCTGACTTCAAAAAGACTGGAGCACTTCAGAAAAACACTGAAGGAGAAGAACATTACCTGGGAGGTAACCGACCTCTATAATGCGGGTGTGGCAGCAGGAACAAAAGTTGTTATGATGCTGCCTTATAAAAAAATTTATGCCTGATGTGGTCCGAAGCATAACCTCTTATATATGAATGTCATAATCATAGATGATGAATCAGCCGTGAGAAACACATTGACGGCACTGCTGGGTGACGGATATCCTGACCTGAAGATACTTGCTCAGGCCGCGAGTGTGGAAGAAGGACTGGAAGCCATCGGGCGGCATCATCCGGACCTCGTCTTCCTTGATGTCGAGATGCCTGATGGGACCGGATTCGATCTGCTTAAAATGATCCCCGACATAAACTTCAGGGTTGTCTTTATCACCGGACATCAGAAATATGCCCTTGACGCCATTAAGGTTAGTGCATTGGATTACTTACTGAAGCCGGTGGATGCGGGTGAGTTGAAACTGGCAATTGAGAAGGCACGCCTGGTTGTGAATAAGGAAGAGGAAAAGATTAAACTGCAAGCTCTTAATGAAAACCTTCAGGACCGAAAGATATTAAAGCGTATAATACTTCGAACAGCTGATGCACTTCAGCTTATATCCGTCAGTGAAATTATCCGCGCAGAGGCCGACAGCAACTATACGAATTTTTACCTGGCAGGTAACAGGCGTATAATTGTGTCGCGAACCATAAAAGAGTTCGAGTCGATGCTTTCAGGATCAGGAATCATCAGAGTACATCAGTCCCACCTGGTCAATATTATCTTTATAGACAGATTCATGAAGCGCGACGGGGGTTATCTTCTTCTCCGGGAGGGAACAAAGATACCTGTGTCACCAAACCTGAAGAATCAGGTTATCCAGTCTATTACCGATCACCTGTACGAATAGGGAGCAACTCGTCCCCGATACTAATTCAAAACCCCTCTTTACTCATTTGCTATTGATTTGGGTATGGTTACTGGTTTAACTTTCATCAAAACCAAACACCATGAAAAATGCATTTGCTTTTACGGTGACACTTTCATTCCTGTTTTGCCTCCTGCCGGAAGCAGCAGCACAGAAGGTGAAAGTCAATGTGAAGGAGAAAGTGGTTGAGGAAACCGACAACCGTGCCAACCGGAAAACCGAAGAGGTAATTGACGCAGGCTTCGATAAGATAGAAGAGGGTATAGGAAATATCTTAAGGAAGAAGGAAAAGAAGACCGGGGATGACTCCTCCGAACGGACAGCAGAAAATGAAGAAGCCGGCAATGCCGCGACTGCTTCCGGCAAGAACCGCTCCGAAGAAAAGGAGTCCAATCAATCGCAGCTCACCCTTAAATGGAACAAGTATGATTTTGTTCCGGGTGAGAAGATAATCTTCGAGGATAACCAGGAAGGGGAGGCAAACGGGGAGTTCCCGTCAAGGTGGGACCTTACAGGTGGAGGAAGCGTTGAAAATGCCTCTTTTGGTGAGCAGAATGTCATCTATTTCAAAGAGGCTGAATCATGCATTATACCATTCTTTAAAGAGCCTGCAAAAGACAATCTTCCCGATCTCTTCACGGTTGAATTCGACTGCTGGTTTGAGCCCGAGGAGTACTGCCAGTACTATGTAGATTTCTATGACCATAAGAACCAGAGCGAAAGCAATATATCCATAGATCCGCTGATCATCAACGCAAATCATGCAGGCATCAACGATATTGGCGAGGGGTATTACCCGGGAAATGAGGAAAAAGGTGAGATCACCAGCGGGTTCTGGCGTCATGTGGCCATCTCGTTCAACACGCGTGCACTGAAGGTTTATCTTGATGATGCGAGGGTGATAAACATCCCCAACCTTGGAATTAACCCTGAAGGTCTGACCATCTGCTGCGACCGTATGAATTCAGCCGGTGCTCAGGGTATAAACCGATTTGTTAAAAACGTCAGGATAGCCGAAGGTGCGGTGAAACTGTATGATAAACTTATGCAGGATGGCCGTATAGTAGCCAACGGCATACGCTTCGACGTTAATAAGGCAACCATCAGGCCCGAGTCAGCAGGCATCATCAATGCAATCTGTGCCCTGTTGAAAGATCATCCTGAGATTAAGCTCAGTGTTGAAGGGCACACCGACAGTGACGGTGATGACAGCTTCAACCAGGATCTTTCCGAGCGCCGTGCTCAGACCGTGGTTGACCAACTGGTCACATTGGGCATTGAAGGTTCCCGCCTTTCCAGCGTGGGCTGGGGTGAAAGACAACCCGCAGGGCCCAACATCACGTCTGAAGGCAAAGCAGCCAACAGGAGGGTTGAATTTGTAAAGAAATGATTGCAGGGCCAAACTTGTTTGAGCTCTGCCGAGCGCCGAAACAAATGTGTGAAGCAAATTTTTAAAAATGTTAATACCATGAAAAAACAGATTTATGATTTTAAAGCAATTGCCGGGGTAATACTGCTGGCGATTCTGTTGACTCAGTCATGCGACCGGCTCGGAGAAGATCCGGATTATATCGGTACATGGCAGTACACAGAAAAAATATATCTGGGAGAGGTAGCTGTAAACATAACTCACACTCTCACACTGACAGATGGCTCCTTCGAAGAGGTAATTATCTACCGCCGAGACAACACCAGCGCGGTGATGACATTGTTAGGGCTGAAAGGCAGCATAAGCGTAAGTAATGACGAACTGAACTTCACTCTGACCGCTGTAGGGGAGTGTCTTAAGGATGCCGTCAATAACTGCACCGCAACTGTAGAGTGGTTTCCAAAAGGATCTCAGACCTATAATGATTACCTGACGATCGGAATGTCAGAGTCCTTCAGCGGCACGTTCGAAGTTGACGAGTATTACCTGTGGCTTGTCCGTGATATGAACAACGACACCGATACTGACGACGATTGGGAGGATATTGAATTTGAAAGGCTATAAAAATTACCAAGATGATATCAGCCAAATTCATTAAGGGGAGCCTGGCTGCAGCAGCACTCAACCTGGTTCTGTTCTTCCCCACCGCAGCCGCTCCCCTCTTTACGGATATACAAACCAGTTTGGAAATAGGCCCCGCCGGAGGATATCTTGATGCAGAGGATCCAAAGACGGGTGTCTCATTCGGGATACTATTCCCCGAAGGCGCCCTGGCTGAAAAGACAACTTTAACGTTGATAATTTATGGCTCTCCCCGTCCAGGAGTCCTTGGCAAGACATACATCAACGGAATTGCCATCCTGCCGGAAGGCCTTCTGCTTCTTGAAAAGGCGAGCCTTCATGTTTATAATCCGCCCGGGGATGTCCGGAACGATATGTTGCTGTATCACATTGCCGGTGAAAAGTTCATTATTCCAATGGGATCCCAGATCATACATGAGGAGGAAAACTGGATTGAGGGTACCTTTTATTCCACCGGCAGGTTTAGCCTCGGCTCCCCTACAGCTGCGGAAGCATCGGCTCAGGCACTAAAACTGTCAGCATACAACCCTTCCAGGCCACTGGCTTATGGCGGAGTGGAATACGACCTTCCTGCAAGGATTCTTCAGGATGGTCCTGAAATGTACACGTTTCCCTTATCAGGAGGCCCTTATGCAAATACCGGATGAATGGTACCGGTCAATACCAGAGTACATTGGCCTCTGATCCTGCTGACTGCATAAGATGGCAGAGAGTACTGACAAAGGTCGAGGGACATATGACATGGATTGAACAATTCAGCCGTACAAATAATCGGGTTGCCGAGCAGGCTGAACGTGAAAAAGCAGAGGAGGCCTTGCAGGACGCTATTGACGACTACCTCAGCAGGCCATCTCCTGGAAACCGGTGCAGCAGTTATACCAGGGCGGCGGCAAAATATACTGAAACTGCCACTTTGTTAGGAATGAATATCCAGGGAGAGGCGCCTATTGCACAGCATTTCAATAAGCTTGTGAACGAGTGCTCATATGTCTTTGCCGTCGAATCTCGCGAGTGGTCAGGTCATCCAAAGGAGATGGACCTTGGAGGAATGTTTGAATCCAAATTGACATCTTATACAAATGTTAATTGTCATGTTCTGTGGAATGAATTTCTAACAACCGGCAATCAGGGTGTTCAGGGCTACAGGCAACAAGCATGAGCACTTTGAATCACATTGGGTCGGAGATGAAAAGGAAAGTCATGAGGTATGGGATAATTCGTATACCTCAAAAAGGATAGAAGGCAACATTAAGGTCCAGGAAGACGAATTCGGGCGGCTTTCCCGCGAAGCACACATAACGATTTACTGGGAATGCACAAGCACAATCCATATCTGGGGGAGAAATCCGGAGGGCAACTATGACGAATCAAGCGGAGGGACAAAAACAGTTGAAGAATCCAAAATTTTTTCGCTAGATCCGCCCAACAACAGCTGGAGTGATGGGAATTCAACTACAGGTGCTTCATACAGGGCTTTCGTTATCAAACAACCCGGTGACGGCAGGTATGACCCGAATGATTGCTTCTGATGAGTTGATTTCAATAATTATAACTGCAAATTCATAATCATGGGTAACCGAATCTTGACAGTTTTTACGGTTTTGCTCCTGCTACAATCCGGTTTTATGGCAGGGCAAGTTGATCAATGTTCCAAATTCAGGATAGGAGTGTCTGTAGGAGAAATTTATAAAGCAGATACTACAGTCGCCTGGCTTAATGAAAAACACAATAAGAATCTCACTGCCTCTGAATGGATCAGCGAAATTGAATCCGAAATTTTCAGGGAACTTAACCTCGCCGGTCTACGATGACCTCGAATTCTTTTCGCTAAAATCCAATCCGGAGGCTGACATGGATTTCAGGTTCACATTTACTCTTATGCCATGGTCTGTTGACAAAGACGAAATAATACCGGCATATGAAGTCAGGTATATTGATCCTGTAACGGGCTGGGAAGTGACTGAATACAGATCTCCAAGATATAATCTGGAAACAGCATTCCGGATGACTACCTCGCTGGCCAACTGTTCCACCTGCATCCCACAGATGAGTTACATCCTATCAATCCAGATTGCTGTAGATACTGATATTTACCAGCTGATCAAAAACCTTATTCACCATTATAACTGGCCGTTGGATAAGAATATAAGCGATTGGGAGGCAAAGCATCCGGCTCCTGCCCGAGAGCCACAAATGGAGGTAAGGTACGAAAAGGAATACCTATCACTGCTTGATGAGGAATCAAGAAAAATGGAAGTCTATATTAAGGTGAAAAACTGCCATGGAGAATATGTTTATGATAAATTCCATGGGCAGCCTGTTTATTTCTTAAAGGAAATTGAACGGCTGGAATACAAGGATGACCCAGGTAACAGGTGTATGATCGGGTTTGACTGGGGAATATTCTCAACGGTTTTTACCAGTAAAGACTTTGAAGCCATTGGGATGTATAAAGTTAAGAAGGGCCTCGAACCCTCAGTAGAAAACCCAAGATTCAAGACTTGCGGCATTGGTGACGGATCTCTGATTGAGATTGAAGGCGAAATAAAGGTGCTCGGCCTGGAACTCGAGGTTGAACCTGACAGAAAGGTTATACATAACGGGGAGCAGACTTCTATCCAGATAGATCTCCATGAACTTGATCCTGACGGCACGGAGATACTCTCATGCGCCGGTAAGGAGGTCGATGTAAAGGTGACGGGACTTGTTGACGGAAAAGTAAGCCATGAGTCTGGCATGATTACCCTCAATGAGGTAGGGGTAGCATTTATTGAGTACAAAGCAGGACAGAAGGACAGGCAGATAAAAATTACTGCAACATTTACTCCTCCAAAATACCCGGAAGAGCTTAAATCTGAAGCCACAATCACAGTTAAACCTCTTGATTATGAGGCTACACTGACTATCAGGGGCAGTTATACCAAAAATGAGTCCGATTCGTACGAAAAAAAATACAATGACGGAATTGAAAAGGGCAACTATACAATGCGGGAAACCCAGGCAGCTTCATTCTATGTGCCTCTGAAGCTGGAAAACTCAGGTGACATGCCCCTTTTTAACCAGCGATGGGAATACTATCGCCCCCTGGACATAATCCTGACATCCTTTAGTGCCTCTCACAGAATGACACGGTATGAATATTCCAATTCTTCAGGCTGGGGACATGAATCTACAACAACACGGGCCAGGAATCCGCTCAACAGCCAGATTCCGGAGAAGGAGTTAATTCTGCAGTCCAATATTATCCTGATCATTGACAAGAAAACCGATAAAGTCATTAAAATTGCAACCGGGGGATTCCCTGTAGAGTTCCGCTGGGATGAGACAGAAAAGACAACAGGCAGGAGCTGGGACCCTGACGGAAGCAAGCCAATTAACGAATCATCGCGCAGGACAGATGACCTGTTCACAACCTTCGGCGCCTCTCCTGTTGAAGATCCTGTACCTGATCCAACGTTTACTGGCATTTCATCTTCATTGAGGACCTATCTCAAGGATCTGGGTACCCCACTGCCTGCCAATATTGACATTCCGGAAGATCAAGAGGAAATACCTGAAACAGAGCCTGACCTGCTGGTCAAATTCGGCGATGGAATAACCTCTTTCGGTGGAGAAGGAAAAAAGATAATTGATGATTCGAAGGGATCATCTGTGCGAAGAAAGGAAATGACCTTTAATTGGCAGGTGACCAGAAAAAAGAAACCATAAGTTAATTATCAAAATCATGAAAAAACTAGTTGTTTTAGTTACAAGCTTCATGCTCTTTATGCCCAAGGCAGAGAGTCAGGAATCCACCCTGAAGCCCTATGGCATCAAATCAGGAATTATTGAATACGCTTACTCTGGCGATAAAACCGGCACCGGTACCCTCTATTTTGACGAGTACGGGACAAAAAGTGCAATGTACCTTAAGACCGTAACCGACGGCGAAGAGAGTAAAAGCTGGGTGCTTACATCCGGCAATTACCAGTATATGTGGGATCCTGATCAGCCTGAGGAAGGAATGAAAATGAAGAATCCGCTTATTACGTGGATGCAGGAAGCATCAAAAGGAGACATTGAATCATTTACAGAGGAGACATATTTAAAAATGGGAATGGTAAAAAGCGGGACGGAGCTCTGTCTTGAGAAAGAATGCACAGTTATCAGGGGCGAACCAGGGAAAGTGCTGATATGGAATGGAATAATGATGCTTTCAGATTTCAGAATGGGCACCTATGTATCACACCAGGAAGCAACATCAGTGAAAGCAAATGTAACGGTTGATGCCAAATACTTTGTCCTGCCCGGAAATATTGTGTTTTCAGAGATGCCTGAATTTTAATACATATAGTCATGAAAACGGGTTTGTCCTTCTGCATGATGATTTTCGCCTGTTATAATATGACAGGTCAGCATGCTGAGATTCTTAAAGATATTAATCCAGGGTCGGGAAGCAGCTATATAAGCTATATGACGCAACTGGTAGACAAAGTCATCTTTCAGGCTATTGTCCCCGGTGCCGACAGTGGGCCATGGGTTACTGACGGAACTGCCGAAGGTACCTTTTTGCTGAAAAAGATGATCGGTCAAAGCGGCCCGATGACCGTTTTCAAAAATCAGGTGTACTTCAGCGGAGACGACGGAGTTCATGGCCCGGAACTGTGGAAAACCGACGGTACTTCTGAAGGAACCGTAATGGTGAAAGATATCTTTCCGGGCAGCTATGGAAGCAGACCCGGGGAGTTAACAGTTTTTAATGATGCTCTTTATTTCAGCGGCAGCCACCCTGATTACGGTGAAGAACTTTGTGTTTTACATGTGACTGACAACCAACCCGTGGTTGGCATCTATGATATTACCGAAGGACCCGCATCCACAAAACCGGGGTGGTTGTTTCCGGCATCAGGAACCCTGTTTTTTATCGGCAAGGATAACCGCAAATTGTATTATCAGAATCCTACAACAGGAATAATCGGTCTTTATACTGCTGTTATAAAACCCGGACCATACTGGTAATCCTTATTTTGCTGACTATAATTGTTCAATTTACTTCCCTGCAGTCGAGTCTGATATTTCTGAGGCTAAACTGGGAGTACAATTGTGGAAAGTGCTCACCGACGGTTTTGTCAAAAGATTAACTGAAATTTTCAGTAATAATGTTGACCTGAAGCCTCATAACCTGACCAAAGTGGGGGACAAATTATTCTTTTCCGGGAGTATTGATCCCTTTGGTGATGAATTATGTGTTTACACAGGTGAGGTATATTCACCCGGTGTGACATATATGGTCAAAAATATCAATCCATCAGGACATGGAAATATTGGCGGCTTTATCACCGCTTTCAAAGACAGGCTTATTTTTTCTGCCGGAGATGCACTCACAGGAGTTGAACTATGGGTATCAGACGGCACTGAGGCGGGTACAAAACTCCTCAGGGATATTTACCCCGGGCCATTGTCTTCCGGCATTGTAAGTCCAGTTATAATTGGAGATACTCTCTATTTTTCGGCTGACGACGGAACCGGAGGTGAACTTTGGAGACTCATTAACCCTGCCGGTCAGCCAGAAAAATTTACCGACATACCGGATGGCGGGGCATGGGGTCCGGAATTGGTCAGAATTGGAAAGACTTTTATATTCAGTGCCAGCAATAAGGTATACGGAACTGAAATCTGGAAAATGAGTGTTTCAGGAAGCACTGCAACGGAGGATCTGATCTCCTCAACAGAGGGTATCAGTGTATATCCAAATCCTGTTACCGACCACTTAAGTGTTCACAATACTGAACAGTTTTCCAGTCGGGCTTCGATATCATTTTACAACAGTGAGGGTGTAAAGATTATGACAAAAACAATTGGAAGTTCACTGATTCCTTTCAGCATTCACAGTCTGAAATGGAGTCCGGGACTTTACTTCGTCAGAATAGAAGACGGTTCAAGACAGGCAGTAAAAAAGTTCATTGTAACAGAATGAGCCCTCTAGTCAATACCCTTGAATGCATTTCGTGTCATTCTCATTATGAGTCCATATGGTAAAAATGACTCGACAGCATGGAGTATTTTGTAGAATTTACCGGGAACAATTACCCTTCTCCTGCGAAACATCTGGTTTATGATCTCCCTGGCTGCCTCGTCAGCTTCAAGTGATGAAATGATGGCACCTTTTCCGCCTGCCTCAATTCTCGCACACACTTTGCGATTGGTTTTTACCGGCCCGGGCATCGCAACGCTCACACTCACTCCGGTACCGTGAAGTTCCTCTCCCACAGAAATACTGAAGTGATATATGTATGCCTTTGAGGCTGCATAGATGCTCTTGTAGGGCATGGGCACAAATCCACTGAAGCTGCCCATGTTCAAAAGGTAAGAGCGTGGATGTGACCTGAGATCATCAATATATATATTTGTCAGCTGGGTGCCACACCTTAAATTCAAAAAAATTGTCTCTGAAATTGAGCCATTGCTGTAACTGCCAATTTTACCGCCATGCCCTATACCAACATTATTGATTAGAATATCAATAACGACCCCCTTCGACGAAGTGAATTCCTTTATCAAACCCGCTGTGTCGGGCTCACACATATCAGCCTCAAAGCAATGGGCAACAATACCGTGGACTTTTTCAAGATCCGTGCAGATTTCGCTTAAACCTGTGCCGGGCAATGCTACAAGTATAAGGTTATGTCCCCTTCCGGCAAGTTCGTTGGCAATCGCTTTCCCCAGACCGGCACTGGCTCCTGTGATCAGCGCAAATGATTTCTTCTCCTCAGTCATTTATTCAACCTGTTTATTTTTGAGCCACTGAAGTGTTTTTTCAACACCGGAAGTGAAGGGGGTAATGCTGTAACCCAGTTCTGAGACTGCCTTATTGCTGCTTAAACTCCAGTGATTCATATATTTCTTTACCCATGGTACTGTTATCATAGGCGGGATTCCGGTAATGTTAACCTGCCATTCGAGTAAGGACGCGCCTGCAATCATCAGGATGACAGGAAACGGGATCAGCACTCTGCGCTTCCCGGTAGCTGCAGCCAGTAAGTCAAAAAACCGGTTGAATGTCAGATTGTCTCCCCCAAGCAGGTATGCCTCCCCTGCCCTGCCTTTCATGGCCGCCAGAATATGGCCGCTGACAACATCATCAATAAAAACATAATTCCCAACGCAGGTTCCGTCTCCGGGTTTGATGCGCCATTTCCCCATGCTATACCGGTCGATCATTATTGTCACAGAGTTGCTCTCACTCAATTTCCCGGGGCCGAATACTCTTGTCGGGTTGACAATCACCGTTTCCATATCTCCGTGTGAATACTCCTTCACAAGGGTTTCAGCCTGGTGTTTGGTCTTTTCATAATCATTGAAAAACGGCACGGTTCGGACAAAACTTTCGTCTATGGGTTCCTCTCCCGGAGAGGGTCCTATAACCGCTGCGGATGAAGTAAATATAAACCTCCTGACTCCGGCTTTCTGTGATGCTTTTAATAAATTTTCAGTCCCCAGAACATTGACCCGGAACGGCAGGGATTTATCCTTCGACCACGGTTTTGCCAGTGCCGCCATGTGAAACACAGTGTCACATCCTGCAGCTCCTGCCTCAAGAGCTGTGATGTCATCAAGGTCGCCAATGACAGAGGTAACGCCCTGAAGATGTGCCAATTCCCGAAATCTTTCCGGTGACCTTACGAGGCACTTTACTGTATGGCCTTCCGCTGAGAGCCTCTCAGTCAGACGAAAGCCTATAAATCCGTTTGCACCGGTGATAAAGCACTTCATTCAAAGCGGTTTTGTGCTTTATAAAAATATGGAAAATTAATTCATATCCAATACCTGTGCACTCTGTCTTACAAAACTCAGCGTTTTACAGTGACCTTTGCTTCAGCCGATATTTCCATATCGCCTTCCGAGACAGCGGTTAAAGTAACCACGGCCTTTTTACTGCACCCGGGCTTAGCTGTAAGCCATACCGGGACAGATATTTCACCTCCATCGGCCGATGCGGCAAGTTCATTCAGTATCACTGCACTCCATCCCGCTCCGGTCACTCCGGCCTTAAGCCTGTAAATGCCGTCACCTTTCAGGGTAAAGTTGATCCTTTCCGTTTCTGCCTTCATTTTATAACCAGGTTCAGCTGCCAGGGCAAGCGTTCCGCCCCTGACTTTCGAATCGAGTGACCTGACTCCCAGAGTGTAGGAGAGGATTTCCTGATCATTCCTTTCCACATCAATTACATAGAAATGAAGCCTGTTGGGTTGGTCAACATATTCAAACTGACTGCCCGAATTGAGTCCGGCATGAAAGAGTGCATCATTCAGCTGACGGTAGTCTGCTACGGTCCTCATAACCTTCTCCCCATTGGGTTTAACGTAGTCAACCATGTTGATATCCTCCGGGTGAGCGTCAATTACCCAGTTAAAACAGTTGAACTCATTGGGACCGCCGTTACGACCTTCTTTATCAGTATTCTTTGCAATAAGTACTCCGTTGTCAGGGCAGAATGAGTCATAACCTAAACGCTGTACAACTTCCAGTGAGTAAAAGTTATACCTTGGTTTTCCGGGCGAGAGTGGATTCACGGCAGGGTCATCGGCAGGGGTTCGGTCATGCGGCTCTGCACCGTCAAGTCTTACTATCATTCCGGCGTATTCGCCTTTCAGTGGCGCCACCGCCCTTGCCGTAACGCGTGCAACCACCGGAGCTGATGATGCCAGGGCTTCACGACTGACCGTCAGCACCTGATCTTCAGTTATAAATCCGTTTACCATCCGGTTACGCAACATGAGTCCGGCAGGCATAGCTGCTCCGCCGATAGCGGGTACTACCCAGCGCATATGGGGTCCGCCCGGTCCGTTGAAGGAACCGCGGTCCATCATGTCCCATGTACCTGACCCGACCCTGCGGTAAGGTGTCACGTAGGGATTATTGTTGTTGTCTCCGGTTCTGAAAGCAAAATGGCCCAGTTCATGGGTTATTGTTCCCGAGTTCTCACCCTGTCTGATAGAGGAGACTCCCCATTGCATCTGGCCTGCCTTCCATGACGTCCAGGGTACATAACGTGTGGGGATCCAACGGGGTTTTTCCGGATTCGGATTGCCCCACTCAGGGGTTATTTCTTCCTTTGAGTTGAATTTCATCTCACCAAACTCCTGCCATACGCCTGTCTCATCATATCCGCCATAGATACGCAGGATTGCGTCATAGTTGCCTTTCAGATCCCCTTCAGCAGCCTTCCAGAGCGAGTCAACATCACGCTCCATCCGGTACCGGGCCCTGCTTCCGTCAGGGGTTGACTCATTCTGCCTGTGCTCATTCAGTCCATAAGCCCAATGCGGTCTGGGCATACGATATGGGCCGAACGGCTCAAGAACAGTGATCCCGAACTTGCCCCGCGACTGCTCCATCCAGTAGCCGTTGATTGTCTGCCCGTGATTCACCGCCGAGGGTTTCAGCCAGAAGTCAGCATAGAACTGAGGGATTGCCTCCCTCTTTACAGGGTCGATCTGAGGATTCCCGAAGAGATCCGACCCTTTTGGAAGCGTCATTACAAAGGGCTGATCAGAAAAGTCAATTGCAACAAGCGCCATCCGGAATGCACGTTCAGGCTTCAGTGAAGGGTCTGCCCAGTTTATGCCCGGAATAGGTTTGTAGTCATTCCATGTCATCTGGTCCTGGTCCTGAACTAACTGGGGATCAATAGGTCCCGGTATCTTCTCACCTTTTTTCTTAACTTCTTCAAATGCGGTAGTTCCGGCAAACAGTATGGCCAGAAACAGAACAAGTGCTTTTTTCATTGCTATGCTTTTTTAATAAAATTACTTTGAAACGGGATCAGCAGCGTACAGGTCAACTCTCGAGAGCTGGTGATCAAGATTTGCCAGCCCGTAGACAACAACGGCAGTTACCACGGCCGTATGCTCCTGGTACTCAGGTATGCTCTTGTTATAAGTGTCGCGTTCGGTATGCCAGATTTCACCGTAGTTAAAATCATAACCCTTAGCATCGGGATATCAAAGCTTAGTGTTGGAACACCGTTCATCGCAAAGTATGCATGGTCTGAACCGCCTGCGCTTGTAGGTTTTGGGCGTGCCGGATCAGTGCGTTTGGTGAGTGTGAAGGGAAATTCAGGATTAATGCTGTTCAGTCGGTTTGCAGATCTTTTCGTAATCGGCATACATTGCTTCCGGCACTGTCAGTCCTGTATGCAACGGTAGGACCACCGTCGCGGTTGAAGTAATTAGATATTTTGGGTAGCTTATCCTTATTCGATTCGACCCAGTGTTTCGAGCCCAGCAGTCCGAACTCTTCGCCTGCCCAGAGACATACAAGGATTGTCCGCTGAGGTTTGCCTCCTGCGG
Organism: uncultured Bacteroidales bacterium; assembly: GCA_963757935.1. Taxonomy (GTDB): domain Bacteria; phylum Bacteroidota; class Bacteroidia; order Bacteroidales; family VadinHA17; genus SR-FBR-E99. The sequence continues at coordinate 90,845 of CAVWSZ010000001.1, forward strand.
CCATGATAAGACGTGCAGCTTCCATGGCGGGTGTGATGCCTGATCCGTCGTCAACACCTCCGGTTGCAACATCGAAGGCATCAAGATGGCCACCCATCATCACATATTCATCGGGATATTTCGTTCCCTTTATTACTCCGATGACATTGTGGTATTTCACAGGCCCCGGCTTAAAGTGGTTACGGATATCAAATTCAAGCTGAAAATACCGGCGCTCTTTAACCATCTTTTCAATAACAGAGTACTGATTCTCATCAAGTTTGATATCACACACAGTCGGCAGTGTCTCGAAAGTCATATTGTCAAGGTTCTTGCGGTCATAGAGAGCCCTGATCGGAACTGTTGATGACTGGATGACACCCAGTATTCCGGCTTCGCGCATTTCGCGGAAGAAGAGAGCAGGCTCTTCTTTCAGCGGCAGCATCTCTTTCTGGGGTTTGTCACGGTTGGAATAGTTCTCCCGCATGATATCGCGGTTCAGCCTGGAAATTGAGTCATTATATACTTTTATCACATCGCGCGCAGAGTCGGCTTTGGCAGAATAGTCAACCGGCCACCCGGTGTTAGTCCCGCCTATCAGGACCCAGGCGCCTTTAAGGACTCCTTTCATGCGGTCAAACTCCTCCTTGCTTTTTGGTTCTATTAAAACATGTCCGCGCTGGACACCTTTTGTTCCTGAGGTATATGACGGTGTAGCAAAGTGAAGGTCCATACCGTTTTCTGAAAGCATTCGCCCGAACCACGGTCCGCGGTTGAAACCTACCGGAACAGTTCCGGCTTCATCCATTATAACTTCCATACCCCATTTGCGGAATTCGGACGCACACCACAAAGCGGCGTTTTCATAGGCGTCGGAGCCTATCAGGCGTCCGCCGAACCTGTTTGAGATCACATCAAGATGATGCATGGTGCGGTTATCAGTCTGGCCGAGTTCTATAATCCGGTCAACGACTTTTCCCTGCTGAGCCAGAGATGCGGCAGAAATAAGAACCAGGGCAAACAGAGAGAGAAGATGTCTTTTCATTTTCTTATATATTCCTTAGGTTAAAGAGAGGCAATTTAACCATAAACATAAGACGCAACACAATCCGGTTATGTGTTATTCAGCAATACGGGCCATCTCTTCCGGACCTTTGAATTTATCTGCTTTTTGTTTATATTTATATTTGATTTGAATTATCAAGATTCTATTGGTTCACAATTCAACCTTATCAATCACAATGGCAAAAGTTGTTGTATTAGGCGCCGGTATATCAGGGCATACTGCAGCCTCTCATCTAAGGAGGAAGCTGGGCCGCAATCATGAAGTTATCGTCATCAGCCCTTCAGAGTATTATCAATGGATACCTTCAAATATTTGGGTTGGTGTTGGAAAAATGACAATTAACCAGGTGCGTTTTAGCCTCAAACCGTTATACAAACGCTGGGGTATAAGATTTGAACAGGCAAAGGCAACCCTGCTTCATCCTGAGGGTGACGGTCCCAATACCAGGCCCTTCGTCTCAATAGAATACACAGATCCATCTCGCAGGGGTACGAAGGCGGATATCGAATATGACTACCTCATAAATGCAACTGGGCCTAAGCTCAACTTTGAGGCAACTGACGGTCTGGGCCCGGGCAAACATACCCATTCTGTCTGCTCTTGTGACCATGCTGCAGAGACCTGGGAGTCCCTTAAGGTTTGCCTGACCCGGATGAAAAACGGGGAAAAGATGAGGCTTATTTTCGGTACCGGCCATCCCGGAGCCACATGCCAGGGAGCTGCCTTTGAATATGCCCTGAACGTTGCGAATGAGATAAAAGCACAGGGCTTGCTTGACAAGGCAGAGATGATATGGTTAACAAATGAATATGAACTCGGCGACTTTGGCATGGGTGGTGCCTTTATTAGACGTGGAGGATATGTTACCTCAACAAAGGTCCTTTCCGAGTCTGTTCTGGCTGAGTATGGGATACGCTGGATCAAACGTGCCGGTGTGACAAAAGTTGAAAAAGGCATTGTCTATTACGAAACACTGGATGGCGAAAAGCATTCACAGGATTTCGACTTCGCTATGCTTATTCCTGCCTTTGCCGGTGCAGGCATCAAAGCCCATAACAATAAAGGTGAGGATATCAGCAGTGAACTCTTCGCACCAAACGGATTCATGAAAGTGGATGCTGACTATTCAGGTAAACCTTTTGAAGAATGGAGTGTCTCAGACTGGCCCTCGATCTACCAGAATCAGGTTTTTAAAAACCACTTCGCCACCGGGATTGCCTTTGCCCCTCCTCACCAGATCTCAAAGCCAATGAAGAGCCCGGGAGGTACTCTGATCACTCCGGCGCCACCGCGTACAGGCATGCCATCAGGGGTCACCGGAAAAATTGTGGCTCTGAACCTTGTTGACCTTATAAAACATGGACGCACCGATTTCAGACATAAAGCATCAATGGGAAAAATGGGAGCTGCCTGCATCGTTTCAGCCGGTTTCGGCTTAATAAAAGGACAGGCAGCAACAATGACTGTCTTTCCAATCGTTCCTGACTGGGAAAAATATCCCCAGTGGGGACGGGATCTGAGTTATACGGTGGGTGAAATAGGACTGGCAGGACATTGGATAAAGCTTCTGCTACACTACCTGTTCCTTCATAAAGCTAAGGGATATCCCTTCTGGTGGCTCTTGCCTGAATAAAATATCAAACAATCAAAAACCTGATGTCATGACAAAAAATATTGTGCGGGGTTATTATGAAGAGTTTTACCCTCCGATCCCAACCAGGGCAACAAAATTTTGGCGCCGCAGTCTTCTGAAGCAATCTGTGAGGTTCATTGTTTTGAATCTGAGGATAATGAGGATCATTGTCGGAGGGCACTCATAGAGTCTGCGGTTTCAATCAGTTAATTTCCTTAAAAGATGTATCAGAAAGACTATATTCTTCGAATGATCGAGATGCTCGGAGATATGCTTGCTGCTGTTTTCGGGCTGGTGAGGAAGGGCGACATACCGGAGGCGTCCGCGAAACTTGAGCGTATTTACTATGACATATTAAAGGAGGATGCTGCTTTCTTCAAGTCTATTCCGGCTGCGGATCTTACACGTAAACTTATTGGGGAGCACAACTATACCAACGGTCATCTTGAGATCCTCGCTGAGCTTTTCAATGCCGAAGCGTGAACTTGAGCTGGCCCAGGGAAATCAGGCAGGATGCATCGAATTTTCAGAAAAGGCTCTTCTGTTATTTGAGTTCATTGATCTACAGCAGAAAACGCTGTCTGTGGAGCGTCTTGACAAGATGGCCGCTATCCGGGAAAGAATTTATAAGCTTAAAGGCGGGACTCCTGCAATCTAAGTAATTTACCTTTCAACTCATCGACTTTTCAACCATTCAGCCAATACAGGTACTCCTTTGGACGCTCCTTCCCTGATAAACTCAACATCATGGGATGAAGATACTGTAACCGGGTTCGGGTCAACCAGGCAGACAGGGGTCAATAAAGGCACATAATGAATCAGCCCTGCTGCAGGATATACCACGAGAGATGTTCCAATTACTGCAAAAAAATCAGCCCAGGAACAAATTTCCGCAGCCTCTTCCATAGCTGGTACCGCCTCCCCAAACCATACAATGTGAGGTCTGAGCATGGATCCGTCAGACGCTTTCTCACCCTTCTGAATGTCGCGGTAACCGATTTCAATTATCTGTCCGGGATTAATGCTGCTTCTCGCCTGTGTCAGCATGCCGTGAAGATGCAGCACTTTTGTACTTCCTGCACGTTCATGAAGGTCATCAACATTCTGTGTGACAATATGTACGTCATAATCCGCCTCCAGTGCTGCAAGGCCTTTGTGTCCTGCGTTGGGCTGAGCTCTCTCAAGCTGCCTGCGGCGCTCATTGTAAAAGCGTTGTACAAGGTCAGGGTTACGGTGCCACGCTTCAGGGGTGGCAACCTCCTCAACGCGGTATTCTTCCCACAGGCCGCCGCTGTCACGGAAAGTCCTTATCCCGCTTTCGGCGCTCATACCAGCCCCTGATAGAATTACCAGTTTCTTCATGCCAGATCTGTTTCAGGTAAAGATAAGGCAAAGAGCGGATCTTATTTATTCTTTGAGGCATCTCTTGACATGAGAACCTCCTCAACCTCTTCCAGAGAGACACCTCGGGCTTTCAGGAGAACGAGGAGATGATAAAACAGGTCGGCTGTCTCCTGTTTGAGCAAATCAGTGTTATTATCTTTTGCTTCAATTATGAGTTCCACCGCTTCCTCTCCCACTTTTTGGGCCATCCTGTTAATTCCCTGTCGGTATAATCTCACTGTATATGATTTCTCATCCCCTTTGTTGAGGCGGGAGGTAATGAGATCCTCCAGGGTGTAAAGAAATCCCCTGGCGCTTTTTTTGCCGAAACAGGTATCTGTTCCCTGATGGCATACAGGTCCGGAAGGAACGGCTCTGATCAGTAAAGTATCACTGTCACAGTCTGTTGATATCTCTTTAACTTCAAGGTAGTTTCCTGATGTCTCTCCTTTGGTCCACAACTCTCCGCGTGAGCGACTGTAAAAGGTCACTCTCTTCTCACTGATTGTTTTTTGCAGGGCTTCACTGTTCATATAACCGAGCATAAGGACCTGACCGTCGCGGTCATCCTGAATTATTGCAGGGACAAGCCCTCCGCTCTTGTTAAAATTTATGTTCATCGTATTGGTATATTTTCTGTTATGAGGTAGTTCTTCAAATCCCGGACAGAGATCTCTCCATAGTGAAAGACTGAGGCTGCAAGGGCAGCGGCAGCATCTGTCTTTCTGAAAAGGTCGCTGAAATGCATCATGGATCCTGCGCCTCCGGATGCAATTACCGGTATATTGACTGCCTTACATACGGCTTCCGTCAGTTCAATTGCAAACCCATCACGGGTGCCATCGCTGTTCATTGAGGTGAGCAGTATTTCCCCGGCGCCCAGCTCTTCAGCGGTAGCCGCCCATTCCACTGCAGTCAGCTCCGTAATTGTTCTTCCTCCTTCGGAAAAAACCCGCCATACTCCGTCGACAATAGCCGTATCAATAGCTACCACCACGCACTGACTTCCGAACTCCCTTGCAAGGGAGGCAATAAGTCCGGGGTTACGAATTGCCGGTGAGTTGATGCTGATCTTGTCAGCCCCGGCTTTTAAAAGCAGAGCAACATCAGCCACGGAACCGACTCCGCCACCGACGGTAAAGGGTATGTTCACAGCAGCAGCAACGCGTTTTACAAGGTCTGCAAGAGTAGCGCGCTTTTCAATAGTGGCGGTTATATCCAGAAAAACAAGCTCATCAGCCCCCTCTTCCGCATATCTCCCGGCCAATTCAACAGGATCGCCGGCATCTCTCAAAGTGAGAAAGTTTATGCCCTTTACTGTTCTTCCATCCCTGATATCAAGACAGGGTATTATTCTTTTTTTCAGCATAATGTCCAAGTTCTTCAGGTTTTATTTTCCCTTCATATATTGCTTTGCCTATGATTGCACCGTGACAGCCGACAACGGAGAGCTCGTCAAGGTCTTCCAGTGACCTGATGCCACCGCTGGCAATAAGCCTTACTCCCGTCAGATCAATGATTTCACGGTAAAGATCCAGGGCAGGACCTGCAAGCATCCCGTCTCGTGCAATATCAGTGCAGGTGACGTCCGTCACTCCTTCACTGGCGTAACCGGTAATAAACGGAATCACTTCGAGGCTCGTCCCCAGTATCCATCCTGAAGTAGAGATCAACCTTTCACGGGTGTCAGCTCCCAGGATTATCTTTTCCGGACCGTATTCTCTCAGCCAACTTATAACACTCCCACGATCCGTGACTGCAATGCTCCCTGCTGTCACCTGTGTTGCTCCGTTACTGAGCGCCATATTTACATCTTCCCTGTTTCTCAGCCCTCCACCGTAGTCAATTACAAGAGAGGTTCGATCAGCTATCAGGCTTAGTATATCCATATTGACTGGTTTGCCGGTACGGGCTCCGTCAAGGTCAACAAGGTGCAGGTATTTTATACCGGCAAATTCAAACTCTTTCGCCATATCCAGTGGTGAGGCACTGTATTCCCGGCGTGTGGAAAACTCTCCGCGGCAGAGTCTGACACACCTGCCCCCTATAATATCCATAGCAGCTATGATCTTCACAGGTTCAGAAATTTTTTAAGTATAGCTTCCCCGGCCGGACCGGATTTCTCAGGATGGAACTGAGTTGCATAAAAATTATCTCTTGCAAGTGCAGCGCTGAAAGGAAGTATATAATCACACGCTGCAACTGTATACTGAGATAATTCAGCATAATAACTGTGCACAAAAAAGTAGTCAGTATCAACTGCCGCATCCCGGAATAGCTCTCCTGATGATCTTGGTCAGAGTGTTCCATCCCATATGCGGGATCCTGTCAAGCGGCGGAAACAGAAGAACATCAGCATCAAAGATCCCAAGCCCGTCAGTATTGCCCTCCTCAGAGTGCCGGCACATCAGCTGCAGGCCAAGGCAGATCCCAAGTACCGGTTGGCTGAGGCTAACAAGTAACTTATCAAGACCCTCATTTCTGAGATAATGCATTGCTCCTGACGCCTCGCCCACCCCCGGGAAGATAACCTTCTCTGCAGACCTTATCTCTTCATGGTCACGTGTTACTATGCTCTCATATCCAAGTCGCTTCAGGGCATTGGCTACAGACCTTATATTTCCGGCATTATATTCAATTATTGCAATCATATAACTCCTTTTGTGCTTGGTATTCTATCGCTGCCTGTATGACTGACAGCCATCTTCACGGATCTGGCAAAGGCCTTGAAAATAGCCTCAACCTTATGGTGGTCATTGTATCCTTCGGCTTTAATGTTAAGGTTACAGCGGGCGCTGTCACAGAAAGAGCTGAAGAAATGCCGGAACATGTCATTGCCTATACCTCCTGTCCTTTCGGTGCTGAACTTCACATCCCACACCAGGAAGGGTCTTCCCCCAAAGTCAAGGGCCACCTGGGCGAGTGCATCGTCCATCGGTAAAAGAAAACCAAACCTTTCGATGCCACGTCTGAGGCCCAGTGCCCTGTCGAACGCTTCGCCCAGCGCGAGTGCCACATCCTCAACCGTATGATGCTCGTCAACCTCCGTATCTCCACTGGCGCTTACATCGAGGTCAATGTTACCATGACGTGCCAGCTGAGTAAGCATGTGATCCAGGAACCCTATGCCGGTGTCAATTGATGATAATCCTTCGCCGTCAAGGGATAACCTTATCACCACCGAGGTTTCAGAGGTGATTCTCGTAACTTCAGATGTCCGGCTACATCCCGTTGCAGTAAAGCCTTTCAGGTCTTCCTTACTCTCTTCCGGGGCTACTCCGGAAAAATCTGCCAGGGCCCTGAGAAGTCTCCTGTTTTCTGACGGTGTACCTACCGTTATCCTCAATGCACCGGGCACCTGCGAATTACGGTTGCGGACAATTATTTTCCGGCTTATGAGCTGATCATAGACCATATCCGGGTCATCAACCTTTATAAGAAGGAAATTGGCATCCGACGGCCATATCATTCTTATTGCCGGTATCCTGAGGAGTCCACTTTTCAGCTCTTCCCGCTCTTTCACAATTTCATCTACACTCCTCATTATCAGAGAATTCTTACCAAGTACCTCCAGGGCTGCCTTTTGATTTGGTGTACTCACATTATACGGTGGTTTGACACGGTAAAAGAGATCCACAATATCCCGGCCGGCATAAGCAATGCCAGTACGGGCCCCTGCCAGACCGTAAGCCTTGCTGAGAGTCTGCATCACAATAAGATTCGGATATTTATCCAGGCTTCTGACAAGAGACTCGCTGCCGGAAAAATCAATGTACGCCTCATCAGCCAGAATTATTCCGTTAAAGTTTTCAAGTACAGACCCGATGTTCCGGATTAGATTTCCGGTAGGATTGTTAGGCGAACAGATAATCAGGAGCTTAATGCTATCATCCTTAATAAGCGGCATAAAGGATTCAATGTCAATATCAAATTCTTCATTAAGATCGGATATGACAAGGGTAACATCATTCACTGCTGCGGCAACGCCGTACATACCGTAAGTAGGATTGAATGTAAGTGCCTTGTCTTTTCCCGGCGTGCAGAATATCCTGAATGTAAGATCAATTATCTCATCACTTCCGTTGCCAATGAATATTTGTGACGGATCGACACCTTTTGATGCCCCGAGGGTTTGGCGCAGCAGTGTGTGGTGAGGATCAGGATAACGGTTCAGTTTTCCGTACGGATTTTCATTGGCATCGAGAAAGACTCCTCCCCGGCCCTGGTACTCATCACGTGCGCTGGAATAGGGTTTCAGATCACGGATGTTCGGTCTGACGAAGTTATTGAGCTCAAACATATCTCAAAAAATTAAGTCTGGTTTTTACTGCTTCAGCATGGGCCTCCAATCCTTCCTCAGCTGCCATGGTGATCACTGCCGGTCCTATATTTTTTAATCCTGCCGGGGAGACCTCCTGTATGGTTATTCTCTTCATGAAGCTCTGAAGTGACACTCCGCTGTAGCTTCTGGCAAAACCTCCGGTGGGAAGGGTGTGGTTTGTACCGCTCGCATAATCTCCTGCACTCTCACAACTGTAATGTCCCAGAAAAACAGAGCCTGCGTTCATTACGTCGCCTGCAAGATCAGCGGCATTGTCAGTTGCAATGATAAGGTGTTCAGGTGCATATACATTACTAAAGGAGATACACTCATTTTGAGAGGCAAGTATTACGGCCCGGCTCTTCTCCAGTGAAGCTGCGGCAACTGTTCGTCTTGGCAAAGCGGCCAGCTGACGTTCAAGAGCACTAAGAGCCTTTTCAACGACAGACACATCAGTACTGACAAGCATTACCTGGCTGTCTTCGCCATGTTCTGCCTGAGAGAGGAGATCAGCAGCAACAAATTCAGGATTACTGGTGCTGTCAGCAATAACAAGCACCTCACTGGGGCCGGCAGGCAGGTCGATGGCAACGCCTGCCCTGGTTGCCTCCTGTTTGGCTGCAGTAACGTACTGATTACCCGGACCAAATATCTTATAGACTGCAGGTATAGTTTCTGTTCCGAAGGTCATTGCAGCAATAGCCTGTATGCCTCCGATATTGAAAATGGAGGTTACTCCTGTTATCAGGGCAGCATATAAAATTGCCGGATCTATTGACCCGTCTGCACGGGGGGGTGTACAGAGTATGACCTCTCTGCAGCCTGCCAGCCGTGCCGGTATCGCCAGCATAAGGACAGTTGAAAAGAGTGGTGCGGTTCCTCCCGGAACATATAATCCGACTTTTTCAACAGGTCTGCTTTCAGTGCGGCAAAAAACTCCCGGAGAGGTCTCAACCACTTTAACATCATCCTTCTGTGATGAATGGAAGAGTTCAATGTTTCCGGCAGAAAGGCGTATCGCCTCGCGTAAAGCAGGAGATATGGAAGCAACACAACTTTCGAGCAGGCTCATGTCAGGGGCCAGTGATGACAGTTTAACACCGTCAAATTTCAGTGTATAACGCAAAAGCGCTTCATCACCTTCTTTCCTGACGTCATCGAAGACCTTCCTGACAATGCTGTCAAGATCAGCAGCCTCTTTCTGCGGCCTTAATGACAGCGCCGCCCACTCTGAGGGTTCGGGATACAGAATTGTTTTCATAATCATTTCTTTAAAGGATCATCTTTTCTATCGGGATTACCAGTATACCTTCGGCGCCGGCCTGGCGCAGACGGTCTATGATCTCCCAGAACTCATCCTCGCGTACTACGGAGTGCATGCTGCTCCACCCTTCTTGTTCCAGGGGCAGAACCGAAGGGCTCTTCATACCGGGTAATATCTTTGTTATAGCCGGTATGGCGCTGTTTGGGGCATTCAGAAGTATGTACTTATTCTCAGAAGCATTTTTCACAGCCCTGATACGAAAAAGCAGTTTTGAGAGGATATCACTCTTTTCAGATGTCAGAGCCGGAGAAGAGATCAGAACAGCCTCACTTCGTGACACCACTTCCACCTCCTTTAATCCGTTCATCAGCAAGGTGCTTCCTGTACTGACAATATCAAAAATTGCATCTGCGAGGCCGATCCCCGGAGTAACCTCTACGCTTCCACTGGTGACCTCGGTCTCTGCCCTGATGCTGTTACGAAAAAGATAGTCACTTAAAATTACGGGATAGCTTGTAGCTATTCGTTTTCCATTAAACCATCGCGGCCCGTCATATGTCTCATCGCGTGGAATGGCCAGAGACATCCGACAGGAAGCAAATCCCAGTTTCTCATTAATAACTACCTTTTTCCCGGTCTCGAGGACTACATTCTCTCCGATTATACCGGCATCAGCAACTCCCTGCTCAACATACTGCGGGATGTCATCATCGCGAAGGAATAAAAGTTCAATAGGGAAATTTGCTGCGGAGGTGATAAGTTTGCGGTCACCGTTTGTTATTTTAATGCCGCAGGAGCGAATTATTTCAAGTGATTTTTCGCTTAGCCTTCCGCTTTTTTGAACTGCAATTTTAAGTCTGCTCATCATTTTTTCTTTTTGTCTGAGCAAACGCGAAAGGTTGGAAAAAGAAAACCCGCCTGGTTTACTCAGACGGGTTTGGATTTATTTATCTTTCAGTAAGACACATCAATACCACCTCGCCTGGATGCAAGTATGATGATGATGATGATGGAATCTTACCGTATACATATTTCTCTTTCCGGCACAAATATAATTATTTCCCGGATAAAAAATAAAATTGCATTCAGTTTTGCATTGGTTTAAATTTGTTGTCATTCCTTCCATTCCACAGAAAATATTTAGCAAAGGACCCTGTTATCAGAAATGGTTCAATGACAGCAAAAGGCGGGACCCGGACAAATCGGCCAATTATTTTCATAGGGCTATTCCTGATCCTGATTTACGTAAGCGCGGTCGGACAGGAGCCATTAACCGTCCCGCGGCTTTCGGCATCCATAATCTTTGACGGAGTGCCCGATGAAGAGATATGGAACACAATTCCGGTTTTGCCAATGATTATGTTCTCGCCTGTATACGGGAGCAAACCGTCTGAAACAACAGTCATAAGAATTGCTTATGATGATGATTACTTATATGTTTCAGCCATTTTTGACTTAAAAAACCCGGATGACCTGAGAGCCTTCAGCATGAAAAGAGATTATGCCTTCCCGAAGTGCGACTGGATCGGTGTTATCCTTGATTCCTTTCTCGACAGACAAAATGCTGTAATGTTCTGGACCAACCCTAACGGATTAAGGACCGAAGGGACCCTTCAGAACGATGTTGTCGACTCAAACAATGATATGAGTTTCAGCTGGAACACCTTCTGGGATGCAGAATCTTCAATAAATCAGCACGGGTGGTCGACAGAATTGAGAATCCCGTTCACCAGTCTGAGATTTCAGCCTGAGGGTAACAAATGTTTAATGGGAATAACCGTAGTAAATTATATTGCTGCAAAAGCAGAATGGATTTGCTTTCCGGCAATTCCACCGGATATTGCGAATTCTTTATGGAAGCCCTCGATGGCTGCACCGATAGAATTCACCGGCCTGAAACCTGAGAAAACTCTTTATGTGACACCTTATATTACAGGAGGAATAGGTCAGACAAATGAACTTAACGAGACAGGCAGCGCTTATAAGATGCAAACGAAGCCCAGGTATGATGCAGGCCTGGACGCCAAATACAGCATTACAAACAATCTTACCCTTGATCTGACTGTTAATACTGATTTTGCCCAGGTAGAGGCCGATGACCAGAAGATAAACCTCACCCGTTTTTCGCTCTACTTTCCTGAAAAGAGAGTCTTTTTTCAGGAAAAGGCGGATGTCTTCGATTTTTCCTTTCTCGGCGGCAATAACCTGTTTTACAGTCGCCGGATAGGACTGTATGACGGCAATCCTGTCAGAATCTACGGTGGTGCCAGGGTTACGGGAAGGATAAACAAATGGGATATCGGAATCCTTGACATGCAGACGGCATCCTTCGAAGAGAATCCGTCAGAAAACTTCGGAATTTTCAGGACAAAAAGAAGTATTATAAACCAGAACTCATTTGTAGGAGGCATGGCCACCAGCAGGCTTGGGACAGACGGCAGCTACAACCTTGCATACGGATTGGACGGTCAGTTCCGGGTTATCGGAGACGAATTCATGACTGTTAAATGGGCACAGACATTTGAGAATGATTCCGTAAACAGGATATTTGACCTGTCACCATCCCGGTTCCTCTTCGAATGGCAGCGGAGAAAGATAGAGGGTTTTGCCTATGACATTGTCTACACATGGTCCGGGAAGCAGTTTAATCCCGGAATAGGATTTGAGCTGAAGGACAATTACCAGGGAGTAAGGACAATACTCCAGTACGGGTGGATCCCGGAGTCTGAGACTTTTATCAGGTATCACTCCTTTTCACTGACTGCCTACAATTTCATGAATACTCTGACCGGGCTTCATGAGACTGTAAACGGTATACTTAAATGGAATTTCGAAGCAAAGAAGGGCTTTACTGGTAGCATAGCAGCCAACTGGTTTCTCGAAGATATTTATGACACATTGTCTCTCGGCAATGAACAGGCTACAGTTCCGCCCGGCAGATATTCGTTTGGTTATTTAAGTGCTCTCTATTCCACTTCAGGTGCGCACGCCCTCTCGTCTGAATTCAGTGCGGAAGCCGGCCGGTTCTATGACGGGAGCAAGATCTCTTTCTCCGCAAGCCCCAGACTCAGTGTCGGTGCAGGTCTTGACCTCGGGCTAACCTATTATCTCGATTATGTAAGTATTCCTTCCGGAAATATGATATTCACTAATCACATCCTGGGATTCAGGGGGCTGCTAACCGTTACCACAAAAACTTCGCTTTCGGCATTTATCCAGTACAATACTGCTGTAAACAAAGCCTTTGCCAATGTACGTTTCAGATATAATCCGCGTGAGGGGAATGATTTCTACATAGTATATGACGAAGGGCTGAACACGAGAGTGACCAGGGAAATCCCGACACTTCCGTTCTCATCAGGCAGAACTCTGCTTCTTAAATACACATACACTTTCAGGTTTTGAGGCTTTCATTTCTCATATTATTACTGGTGCCGGGGTCGATCCTTTCAGGACAGAAAGACACCTATGAGGCAGCCCGGCTAAAAATGGTTGAGACTCAGATCGCTGCCCGCGGCATTACTGACGTGGCCACGCTGAGAGCAATGAGGAAAGTACCGAGACATCTTTTTATGCCTGCAGCCTCGGCCAGAAACGCATACAGCGACGGACCCGAACCCATTGGTTACGGCCAGACCATTTCGCAGCCCTTTATCGTTGCCTACATGACAGAGGTGGCAAAGCCTGCCAGAGGAAAAACAGCACTCGAGATAGGCACGGGGTCAGGATACCAGGCTGCAGTTCTTGCAGAAATTATAGATACAGTGTATACTATCGAAATTGTTCCTGAGCTGGCACGCGAAGCCTCCGCAAGATTGAAAATGCTCGGGTACGGGAATATTGTTGCAAGGCATGGCGACGGCTATAAGGGATGGCCGGAGCATGCTCCCTACGATATAATAATTGTTACTGCAGCTGCGGATCATATCCCACAGCCGCTCAAGGATCAGCTGGCGGAAGGTGGAAGGCTGGTAATGCCGGTTGGTAATCCGGCGACCGTCCAACACCTTATTCTTCTCATGAAGAAAAAGGGTGGAATCATCGAGAAAAGGCTCGTGCCGGTCAGGTTCGTGCCATTGAAGAGACTCGGTAATTAACCTTTCCTGTTTCACCATTTATAGTTAAGTTTACGATATATTGGATTGACTATTTTAGGTTTTCAGGTTTATCATATTAATGACATCATGACAACAATACTTCTATCTGTAATAATCGCCCTGCTGGTTCTGGCAATTATTCTTATTGTAGTTCTCAGGCCCAAAAAAAACAGTGAGACAGAGGCGTTGACGGCCAGACTGAATGAGTTGCAGGTGAGTCTCACTAATATCGAAAGGAACCTGAAAGACGATTTCAGGCTCAACCGCGAGGAAAATGCCGGCATTGCAAAGGATAACAGGACTGAACTAACGCTTTCTCTGTCCAGTGCATTCAAAGGATTCCAGGAATCATTTGACAAGAACGTACAATCGTTCAATGATCTCCAGCGGGAAAAGTTCAGTCAGCTTGATGAGAAACAGACCAAACTCCTCGAAAGTACAGAGAAGAAGCTGGAAGAGATGAGACAGACCGTTGATGAGAAACTGCAGAAAACCCTTAATGAGAGAATCGGCCAATCTTTCGAACTTGTTGGCAAACAGCTTGAGAATGTTCAGAGAGGCCTTGGCGAGATGCAGACCCTCGCCCAGGATGTAGGCGGACTGAAGAAGGTACTGAGCAATGTGAAAATGAGAGGCGGAATTGGCGAGGTTCAGCTGGCAATGCTCCTTGAGCAGATCCTTGCCCCTGAGCAGTATGAGGCAAATGTCAGGACAAAAGCCGGAAGCAGGGAGACGGTGGAGTTTGCAATTAAGCTACCCGGACGTGATGATGACAGCAAACAGGTATGGCTGCCGGTAGACGCCAAGTTCCCCAAGGATATTTACGAACAACTGCAGACCGCTTATGACCTGGGCGATGCAGCACAGATTGAAGCAGCACAGAAACTCCTTGAGAACACTATTAAAAAAATGGCGAAGGATATCCAGGAAAAATATATTGATCCTCCGGCAACCACAGACTTTGGAATAATGTTCCTGCCGTTCGAGGGAATTTATGCCGAAGTGGTCAGAAAGGCAAGCCTGCTTGAGGAATTACAGAGGAACTATAAAATAGTAGTGACGGGTCCGACTACCCTGGCTGCGATACTTAACAGCCTCCAGATGGGATTCAAAACGCTGGCCATACAGAAAAGAAGCGGTGAGGTATGGAAGATACTGGGCGCAGTAAAGAAGGAATTTGAAAATTTTGGAGGCCTGATTGAAAAAGCCCAGAACAATATACAGGCCGGACTTGACAATCTTGATGACGCCGTTGGTAAACGCACAAGAGCCATTCAGCGGAAACTGCGCAGCGTGGAGGTCCTCGGCGAGGCTGAATCCAGAATGATCCTGCCTGAATCAGCCGAGGGAGAACTCGCCGAAGATGAAAGCGATTCCTGAAGAATTATTATTTTGTTCGTCTTTTCTTTCTATTAATTATACATTTAACATATTTTAACATATAGTCGTATTGTTTTGTATTTCATATAGATACAGACTGCCTACGACTAATATTGCTATATGTAATCCATTTTTTGTACGCTTTTTTATATCTTTTTCTGAACATTAATTTTTCTATGATGTTCTATCTTCAAATTTATCATTCAAACTAAAAACAGAAACATCATGAAAAAGCAGACTCTTACTTTCGGACTGATCGCCCTTATGGGGATCTCGACTCTGAATGCTTGCAGCAAGGAAGAGGAAATGACTCCTGCGGCAGATATGACAATAGCAGAATATGCTCTCTCAGACAAAAATTTCTCAATACTTGTCGAAGCACTCTCCAAGGCTGAACTTGTTGACGTACTAAACGGTGAAGGTAATTTCACTGTATTCGCACCTACAAATGCAGCTTTCAATGCTCTCTTCACCCAGCTCGGAGTAAGCGGAGTCTCAGCTCTTTCAAAAGAGGCGCTCACACCTATATTACTTTACCACGTACTTGGCACAGAGAAGAAAGCAGCGATGATACAGACAGGCTACTTTAAAACTCTAAGCCCTTCGCAGGGCAATACCCTCAGCCTTTATGTTAATACCGCAGGTGGTGTTAAGCTCAATAAGTCAACCTCAGTTACAACAGCTGACGTAGATGTGAAAAACGGAGTGATTCATGTAATTGACCAGGTCCTTCTTCCTCCAACAGTTGTAGGCCAGGCCCTGTCTAACGATTCATTCAGCATCCTCGTGCAGGCGGTTGTCAAAGCAGGACTGGTAGAGACTCTCAACGGAGCAGGTCCATTCACAATTTTTGCTCCCACAAACGAAGCATTTCAGGCTCTCTTCACAACACTCGGGATATCAGGCATTGCTGACCTTACCGCTGAACAACTTATACCGATACTTACCTATCATGTTGTAAGCGGAAACGTTCTTTCGTCTCAGCTTTCAGCCGGAACGGTACAGACGCTCAACGGCCCTATTGATGTGACCCTAAGCCCGGCTCCGGCCATAAACATCAGTTCGCTGATAGTTGCAACTGATGTGCAGGCTTCAAACGGTGTTATACACGTAATCAACAAGGTTCTTTTACCGGCGACGAAATAAATTGCCTTAATCACCTGAATCTGCAGCCCGACGGCTGCAGATTCTTTTTTTATACTATGCAGTCCTGCCTCTTTTGCAATAATGAGTTATATTTAACGGGGAAACATTCATACAATGGATCGGTATACTTTAAACGACCTTGAAAAACTGACGGGGATAATGTCCGGCACCATCAGAATATGGGAGCGTCGGTTCAGAATAATCAAGCCTCACCGTACCGAAACAAACCGCCGTTGGTATGACGACGACGACCTGAAGCGCATTTTAAACATATCCGTTCTTTACCGTAGCGGGATCAAAATATCCAGGATAGCTACCTTATCGGGTGCTGAAATAGAGGAGAGAGTTGCTTCAATCACAGGCAAGGAAGCCAACCCCGAAATAAATATTGACTCGCTGATAATTGCGATGACATCATTCAACGAAAAGGGCGTCAACGAGGTCCTTTTGAGGTCAATTATCAGTATCGGTTTTGAAAAAACATTCACCGAGCTGGTCTTTCCTTTCCTAAAAAGAGTAGGGATACTCTGGCATACCGGGTCAGTAAATGTCGGAGCTGAGCATTTTGTTTCCAACCTGTTCAGGCTCAGGATCATTTCAGCCACAGATGCCCTGCCTCCTGCATCTAACCCGCAAAGACAGAGAGCTGTGATGTTCCTTCCTGAAAATGAACTTCATGAAATCGGCCTGCTTTTCTTTTCTTACATCATCCGCAGCATGGGTCACGAAGTTCTTTACCTCGGGCAGTCTACCCCGCTCCATGCCATCCTGGATGTGATTGAGAAGTGGCAGCCTGACACACTTGTCACAGGGGCATTATCAGCGTTGCCTTTTACCAGCACCTGAAGAATATCTCACGCAGCTTGGCATAACCTTTCCGGAACAGAGAATTCTCGTCTCCGGATCACTGGCGGGGGCAGTTGAGAATTCGGTTTATCCGAATGTTTTTGCAGTAACGACGATTGATGATCTGAAAAACCATTTTTCACAGGTCACATCTCGCTGAAACTGATCAGTCGCCTGTTCTTTTCATCCCACAGCCTCAGCTTCAGTGATTCAAACGCCGTCATGAAAGTGATCGGCTTGACATTCTGAAAAAGAGGATTCTCCCTGTGGCATCTCTTGAGATTGTAATTCGGTATTGCAGGGCTCAGATGATGAATATGATGATACCCGATATTGCCGGTAAACCAGTTCAGCACAGAGGGGAGTTTGAAGAGGGAGCTTCCCTGCAGTGCCACTGTCTGGTAATCCCAGCCGCTTGTATCAGTCCACACGACATGCCTGAACTGATGCTGAACATAAAAAAGCCAAACACCGTGCACTGTGGCAATATAGAGTACCGGCAGCTGTATCATGAGAAAGGCTTTCCAGCCGATGACCCATATTATTAATCCGATACTTACCGCCAGTGCCAGGTTCGTGAGGTGAACATACATCTGCTCCTTCGCTGACATATAGCTCTTGGTAAACCTGTGCTGAATGACGAAAAGAAGTATCGGAGCGATGCCGAACAGAAAAATCGGATGCCTGTAAAACCGGTAGGAAAACTTCTGCCACCCTGTAAGCTTTTTGTATTCCTCAACCGTGAGTGTTTTTACATCTCCCGTTCCTCTTTTTTCGAGATTCCCGACTGTGCTGTGATGAATTTTGTGGTCGTGATGCCATCTGTGATACGGCGTGAATACCATCAGGCCTGTAATAATGCCGGTAACTGTATTCATCCTTTTCGAACTAAAGAATGAACCGTGGCCGCAGTCGTGAAAAATAATGAATATCCTTACCAGGAAACCGGCTGCAAATACCGATAAAAGAAGTGTGAGCCAGTAAGATATTTCGAGCGACTTCACCATCAGTACCCATAAAATAAGATAAGGCACGATTGAATTTATCAGCTGCCACCAGCTTTTAGCAGTATCAGGCTTGTTATACCTCAGGATGATATTCATCCATTCAGGCCGGGTGCCATTTCTAATCTTCTCTTCCATTGTCAATCCTCTTCCGGGCCATTTTTCTGCTGTCACCAAGACTAAAGGGTAACAGACACCAAAATTACTTCTTTTTATTCAGTCAGTCAAAGGTGTTCTTCCGTTAATGTCGGAACGACTGAAATTTCATTCCTGTTTCGGGCTTTTCAGGTATATTTGGATAAACAACAAGGACAGAACAGATGAAACCCGCAATCTCACTTCTGCTGACAGCACTGATACTGAATTCATCATTGACCACCGGTCAGACTACAAGCTACAGTCTGAAGAAATGGCCCGCAGGTTCTTCCCCGCAGGAAATTGGGAACCGCATCGCAGAGAAATATCTTGATTCACCCCATACCCAGTATGGCAACCTCCTGTCAGGAGAAAAACCCACTCAGATAACTTACCCTGACGCCTGTACCTGGCTGGGCTGTCTCTGGTTTGCCGATGCGACAAAAAATCAGGAACTCTTTTCAAGATTGGAGGAGCGCTTTACTCCGCTTTTCGGTGAGGAAAAGAATCTTCTGCCCAGGCCTGACCATGTTGACAATAATGTTTTCGGATCTGTACCGCTCCAGTTTTACCTGGAGACAAGGGAGAAGAAGTACCTCGACATGGGGCTGATGTATGCCGACACACAATGGATACTGCCTGAAAATGCCAGTCCCGATCAACAGGCGTGGGCCGGAAAAGGCTATACCTGGCAGACCCGCATATGGATAGATGACATGTTCATGATAACGGCAGTCCAGACTCAGGCTTTCAGGGTCACGGGCGACAGGAAATACATTGACCGCGCAGCACGGGAGATGGTGCTTTATCTTGATGAGATACAGCTTGAGAACGGACTGTTCTATCATTCACCCGAAGCGCACTTCAGCTGGGGCCGTGGCAACGGATGGATGGCAGCAGGCATGGCTGAAATTCTGCGATCTCTTCCGAAAGACAATCCCGACAGACCCCGGATAATGGCTGCTTACATGAAGATGATGGCCACCCTGCTGCAACATCAGGCACCTGACGGGATGTGGAGGCAGGTCATCGATGACCCAGGGTTCTGGAAAGAGACTTCGGCAACTGCAATGTTCACCTATGCAATGATAACAGGAGTCAGGGAGGGCTGGCTTGACAAAAAGACCTACGGCGCAGCCGCACGTAAAGCCTGGTTGTCATTGGTAACCTATATTGATGAGGATGACAATCTTACCGAAGTCTGTGAAGGCACAGGCACGAAGAATGACCGTGATCATTACATGACCCGTAGACGTATCACAGGTGACCTCCACGGGCATGCACCGCTGATGTGGTGCGCCGCAGCATTGCTCAGATGAGAGAACCTGTCCGGCAGAAAAAACCGGACTTACCGTTCAACATTGCAGTACTAAAATGCTGAAACGAACCCTGCGCTCAGCTTTCCGTAGGAGACCCCTGAGAATTTCCACGTAAACTCCGAAACAACCCTCAGGTTGCGCCGAAGCAGGTGGCCTGCATGAAAGGTCACAGACCTGTAGTTCAGTTCATCAATATCTGATTCCACAATATTCAGCAACCCGGTATAGTACCATTTGCTCATATCCCCTTTGGGGGCATAGATAACCTCCGCAAAACCGCCGTTGGTCATAACATCGGAAAGGTGCAGGTCACCTGCTTCCAGGAATACCTTCGAATCGTTTCGCATTACATACTGCGCATTTATGATCAGTTTCTCGTTGAAATTGATTGAAATGTCAGGGCCATACATCATTATTTCACTTGTAAACGGTCCGGTAAGATCCGAAAGAACCTCTTTTCCGGTATATCCGAATACTCCCAGTGAAATGCTCTTTCCTATAGACTGTGAGATCCTGAGCATGAAGTTCTTGTACTTGTCCTTGTCAAACAGCCATTCGCCATTGGCTTCACCAATACCGCAGCCGTTGATTATTTCACCAAAGAGAGTCGTCCCGGTGGAAAAATCCCTTTCGAAAATTACACCCCTGTCGTACTTAAGGTCGATTGTCGAATTCCCTGGCTTGGTACCGTAAATCTGATATGGTTCCAGGGTAAGGCGAAGCTCTCCCTTGAACAGGGGATCTGAAACCTGGAATTGCCCTATGTAGAAATTGATGCCTGATCCCATAATATCATGATACATCAGGAAGGCATCCTCCACTCCTGCTACGGAACCTCTTTCATTGAGGAGGAAATAGAAGTAGTAGGAAAGTTTGTCGGAGATTTCACCGCCTGACAGTATTTTGACAACGAAGGGTGCGCCGAAATCGACAGTACCCTGATCGCCGAAGTTGAATGAAGCGAATCCGTCAACCCTGAATGCCAGTGGCAACTCCCTGAACAGCGACAGACGGTCATCTCCCGTATTGATAAAATATCTCGGCGACTCGTATTCAGTCATTCTGAACCCGTTTCCTGCAAATTCATCGCCAAAGGCCTTGAGCCTGGGAGCTGCAGGCGAGTGACAAACCTGGCAGCTTATCTGATATTTGCGTGCAAAGGCGGGTATTGCATCAATGCTTTTTGCCGGTATCAGGAGCAGACATACTATTGCCAGCGAAGCAGCCTGATAATACAATGATCTTTTCATATTTTAGGTTTTTCTAACAGTGTTTTAATGAATCAGGGAAGTATCTCAACTTTGGTGGAGTGCTCATTGACCCTGATTATCTCCGACTCGTCAGAAGGCACCTTCAGGAAATCGGCCACTGGTTTGACAAGGAGCTGGTAGTTCAGAACGGCTCTCACGGTCATTTCACCCGGTGCAGCTTCGAAGGGAATCCTGAAAGTAAACGTCTCCATCTTGGTCTCCCTGGGGCCCAGGCGGTAGTCGACTCCCTGTTTTGCAGTGTTCCACTGCATGATTGTCATTCTGCCCTGTTCATCGAAGTAGGGCATGCGGAAGATCCTGTTGCCGGCCGGAATGCCGTCTCGCTGAACACCCTTGAAATCAGCTATTTTCAGCGGTTCTCCAAGGTCCTGGTAGGCAAGGTAATCACCTGAAATTGTATATTCTTCTCCTTCGAAACCTTTCTTGTCCACATTAAGATGGTATACTTTACCCTTCGCGTCAGTTGCCTCTACCTGTAACCATGCGATACGGTCTTCCACAGAACCTGTCGGAAATTTATGCCCGGTCTTCTGGTTGAAGAGTGCTACGGTGAATACAATGTCTTCGCCCGGTTCTGCAAGACGTACATCAGGCTGTATCCTTAACTCGATGGTACCTCTTACCTTGCCGGGGTCGTGAGCACCGTGGAACAGGTGCAGGCGTGCATCCTCACGGTTCTTACCCATCAGGGCCAACTGATATGGAGCCTTGGGCATATGGCAGTCCTGACACCTCACCCCCTCTTTTGCATACGGGCCTTCCTTCCATTCGAGCTGTGTGCTCTTTACCCATACACCGTAAGGGTTTTTCTCATTGTGACAGTTGCCGCAGAACTCGGTCGTACGGAAAAAGTCATTCTGTACTATCTTATGTGCGGGCGATTCTATCTCTGGCTGACGGCCTGCATACTTGGTCATCCCGGGTTTAATAAGATAACTGAAATTGAATGGCGGGTCTGTCTGTGCCGACTGTGTCAAATGGCATACCTCGCAAGACACTGACTCATTGACAATTGTCTTTTCAGCAGGACGCGGAGGAGGAAATTTACCTCCCATGAATCCTATCGGGGTGTGGCATCCGTTGCATCCGTCAACAGGATCTTTCAGCGATGGTTTTACTTCGGCATGAGGCACGGCGAGATCAAAATACTCGATCTCATCCCAGTGATGTGTATATGCCTGTGACATCATTGCCTGATTCCACTGTTCGTAGATACCCGGATGACAGGAACCGCATTTCTTTGCAGATTCAAAATCTTTGTACGCATACTTTCCCTTGAGATCTTCCTGTGGCAACAGCATTCTTACTGTGAATGCTGTAAGAAGCAGTGCCAGTAGCGCAACCGTCAGGACAGCAATTGCCGGCGGAATTCTTTTTCTCGATTGCATAGGTTGGAATTTTAGACTTGAAAAGTTACTAAAAAAAATTAACATGTTCGTTCCAAATGCCGTAAAATGTGAAAATAGTGTGACCGTGACATAATTCATTGTGCGGTAATAATATTTATTATATTTTTGGTTCCGTAACAGATCATTATGAGCCACAACTGGACTCTCGAATATCAGATCAAGATAAACCGCTCCGGGTTGTATTAATGTCCTCCGTACAGACGTTGTATGCAACGTCTCCTTCATAGATTTTAAGATACAGACGCTGCCTGCAGCGTCAATTCATCATCAATAATTTGTAAATCACAGAAATATGAAAACTTTAATTATAACCGGTTCAGGCCTCACCGTAAATGATGTTGTAAATGTTGCCCGTCACGGCCAGAAGGTAGAACTTCATCCTGATGCAAGAAAACGTATTAATGAATGCCGTGCCATGCTCGAAAAGAAGATCGCTGGCTCATGAGATCATGTACGGTGTCAATACCGGTATAGGTGAATTCTCAGAGATGGTCCTCAATGATGACCAGATAAAGGATTTCCAGAAGTACCTTGTATATAATCATGCTGCAGGTATCGGCGATCCGGCATCGATTGAGATTGTCAGAGGTGCAATGCTGGGCAGGATAAATGTCCATGCCCACGGCAATTCGGGCAACCGTCTCGAGATTACTGAGACTCTTGTTGAGATGCTTAACAAGGGAGTCACTCCCTTTGTCATGCCAGAAAGGATCGGTTGGGGCCTCTGGCGACCTTGCACCGATGTCGCAGATTGCACTTCTGCTGCTGGGTGAAGGCAAAGCATATTATAAGGGGGAACTGCTTGACGGCAAGGAAGCAATGAACAGAGCAGGTATTGCCATACCGGGACTTGCAGGCACGCGACGGTCTGGCAGCAATCAACGGCTCGAACATGCTTACAGCAATGAGCGCAATCTGGCTTGTCGATGCCAATAACTGGCTGAAACAGGCTGAGATAGCTGCTTCAATGTCACTTGAGGCACTGAAAGCGAATATGAAACCCTATACACCACTGCTTCATGAGGTAAGAGGATTCAAAGGTGCAGTCAGAAGCGCCAATGCAATAAACAAATGCGTCTCCGGAGGCGATCTTAAGGAGGGAAGGGTAAAATCGAAGGTTCAGGATGCCTATTCGATGAGATCAACACCCGCAGGTGATAGGTTCTGCCCATGACATGCTGGCATATGCCAGGATCGCAGGTTGAGATTGAACTGAACGGTGTTGGTGACAATCCCATTTTCTTCCCCGAAAAGAACATGCAGCTCTCAGGAGCCAATTTCCAGGGATCACCGGTTAGCGTGCCGATGGATATGGCAGGTGCATGCATCACAATGGTAAGTGTCATGTCGGAAAGAAGGATGAACCGGCTCAATAACCCGGCCCTGAGCGTGGGTCTTCCCGACTTCCTGACCAAGGGTGCCGGTATGTTCTCGGGCATGATGCTGAGCCAGTATACTGCTGATATGCTGATTGTCGAACAGAGGATTCTGTCGATGCCTGCTTCGATTCAGTCGATACCTGCAGCAGCCGACCAGGAGGACTTTGTCTCAATGGGTATGAACACAGCAATCAAGAACAATCAGATACTTGACAATGCCTACGGTATTCTCGGTATTGAATTCATGGCTGCAGCACAGGCCCTCGATTTCAGGAAAGAGGAATACAGATTCGGCAAGCAGGTGTTCAGAAAGCCAAGGATGTTATCAGAAAATATGTTGATTTCCTTGATATCGACCGGCCATTGTATCCCGATCACACCAGAATGAAGGAACTTGTAAAATCGTGTGAGATCCTGACCGAGGTGGAGAAAGAAGTCGGCAGCCTCGAGTAGCTCGGGGCATGGAGCTCGGAGCATGGAGCATGGGGCATGGAGCATGGGGCATGGGGCATGGAGTAACAGGATATTTGTTATTTCGGCAGGATTATTACATTTGGTAGAAAATTCCCCAGCCATGAAGAAGTACCTTGTTCTCCCGGTTCTTGCTGTCACAACTGTTTCATGCGCCACCCAGGAGTTGTACCTGAATGTGACACAACCCGCGCCGGTGACAATTGCAAAGGAGATCAAAACCATCGGCATCATTGACAGGTCAACCCCTACCGATAAAACAAAAACACTTGATCTGATAGACAAGATCCTCTCCCTGGAGGGGGCAGACCTTGACGTAATTGGAACCGGCGAGGCCATAAAGGGTGTCACTGCAGAACTGAATGCGAATAACAGGTTCGAAGAAGTAAAGCTTCTGAGTGACCTTGAGTTCAAGGCAACGAATATCATGGGTCTGCCCGCACCTCTGACATGGGAACAGGTTGAGGGCATCTGCCGGGAGAACGGCACTGATGCGCTCTTCGCCCTGGAGATGTATGACACTGACACACGCGTGAATTACTCGACAGCAACCAAACAGATAAAAACACCGCTGGGAAATATCCCGGGTCTTGAGCATACTGCATCAATGGAGACACTTGTAAAGACCGGGTGGAGAATTTATTCCCCGGCAGACAGGACAATCCCGGACGAGTTCATAGTTGCCGAATCGATTGTTTTCACAGGCAGGGGAATCAATCCCCTGGCCGCAGCCTCAGCCCTGCTCAACCGAAAGGAGGCTGTGAAGGAGGTAAGCAATAAGGCGGGGCATATCTATGCACTTCGCCTTCTTCCTTACCGGCTGAGAGCCACTCGCGATTATTTTGTAAAGGGCACAAATAACTTCAAGATTGCAAAACGAAGGGCACAGCTGGGAAAATGGGATGAAGCCGCGGAACTGTGGGAGAAGGAAACCACGAATCCAAAAATGAAAATAGCCGGCAGGGCAAATTATAATATGGCGATAATAAGCGAGATAAACGGCGATCTCGAGGCGGCTAAGTCATGGGCCCAGAAGTCCTATGAGGATTATAATAACAAGCTTGGCCTCAGGTATGTGAGGATAATCGAGAACAGACAGTACAACAATGAGGTGCTACAGTACCAGAATGAAAGGTAATGGACAGAGGCACGGGGGGAGCGAGCGTAGAGAAATGATCCGGTGGATCATTTTAGCGAGCAGACAGACAGTGGGGAGGGAATGCACGGAGCATGGAGCACGGGGCATGGAGCACGGAGCCTTAGGTATGTGGCCGGGAGCCTGAAGCATAGGGCCAGAAGCTAAGCAGCTACTTATGCCCGAAGCGGTAAGAGAGTCCCACTGAGAGCTGGTTTTCAGGAAGGCTGTAAGGGTAGGAAGGGTATACTGAATTCCTATTGGTCCACAGGTACATTGGTTCGATTACAAACTTGTTCTGGATGGGGATATAAGCAGAAACATACATCGTGCCTTCATCAATTATTGAAGATCCGATTCTCAGGCTGGTCCCGTTCCTCAATCCAAATCCCGAACCCACCCCTGCGATGCAGCCTAGTCCCGGAGCTGAGACAGGGAACTGATCTGCAATATGTATATCCGCATAAAAGTACCTGACAGGCCCGACACGCAAATAACCGCCCGGAAATACCGGTGTCATAAAATAGGCATGATCCATTTCCGACGTCGTAAGACCACTCCTGTAGACATCTCCCTTACTGTAGACCAGGTTACCGAGATGTAATTCCTGCACCCAGGCCTATCCATTTTGTGTCATATTTGATGAAACCCCCTGCATCAATCAGAATCTTCCTGATTTCTCCTCCGGTGTCATAATTTGTCTCTGAAAATCTACCTCCGGCAAGAGTTGCTCCGTATGTTATTATTTCACTTCTGTCAGGAGTCATCCGGGTAAAGCTGTACCCGAGCCCACCAGCCGAATATTGCTGTTTAAAATAATGCGGATTAGTGACCCGGTCACATCCTGATCCGGAATAGGAAGTTCTTGCTGTGGTATAATTACCTGTTCCAAATCCACCTCCGACAGTATGGTGGGTTTTGTATGTTTTTGTCAGGGTAGTATCGATCTGAGTCTGCGGAAGAGTCTGGCTCATCAGGAACAGAGGAAGAATAGCAGTAAGCGCATAGGCCCACCTGATCCTGAGCGGTGCATATGCAAGGTAAAGTTCCCTCCCGACGAGGAAAACGGCGGGCAGTAATGCGATATTCAGGGCTATCACTTCGGGAATTGTAAACCAGTTACGCAACAGCAGGAAAATAGTTACCAGGGACATCAGAAACAAAATCTGGGTGCTTAACCGCGGCACCTGACTGACTGCGGGAGTCCTTCGTGCTTTGAAGGTTTTTTCACGCCAGAAGAGCAAAATGGTCATCAGCAGAGAGAAGGCCAGATACTGCCATTGCACCTGCTTAAAGATCCAGAGCATCTCACCACCTGATTTGTTTGACAGCGGGTCCCTGAAAAACTCAATCAGGAACCTGAGTAGTGCAAAAATGATCAAAGAACTCAGGAGAGCGCTGCCTTCAGCCTTCCAGCGTCTTCTGAACTTAATTACGAGCAGAACCGTAAGTATGCCTCCCAGGGCCTGGTAAAGCTGGACCGGATGGACAGGCAACGAATAAAGGTCATTGTGTGCTAAAAGTCCCGATTCAAACTGATGAAAATGTGCCAGCGACATCTCCGGATACCTCACAGCCCAGGGGATATCTGCCACCGTCCCGTAACAGCAGCCGTAAAAGAAGCATCCCAGGGTCTGGATGGACACTGCAACAGGAAATGCAATGGCCACAGTATCCCATACTGAATGCCTGAAATTCAGAAGATATCTTGCCAGAAAATAGACTCCTACCCCAAGGAGAACTCCTCCGAACATGGTTTTCTGTGTGTTTTGGAGAAAAACATGGTTGGCAAACATGTACTGCCATTCTGCTGACGAAAATGAAAATGCTTTTGTCCCGGTCACGACGGCAAGACGCAGGGAGGCCAGAATGAGTACCCATGCGACCATAGGTAACTTGCGACGGTAACCCTCATATATCAGTATGATATAGGCTGCCAGGAATGCGAGCATATAAAATAACTGATAAAGGGTACTTCCGCCGGTTATGTCCATTAAAAGATGTCTCTCCATAACTTTACAGATTTGAAGGTTCTCTTATCAATATCCATAATATGCTCCTAAATTTAAGATATTTTTTGATATCTCAAAGCTTTTGAATAATTAATATTAATCATTTAAAGAAAACGGATTTTATGGATGAAGCGGCAAATTTCCAGGTCCCATAAATCAATAACACCCTTATTTATACCTTTAGATCATAATAAATTTAATTGATGAAAAGATCCTTCTTATTCCTGATTCTCATCCCCGTGCTTGCGCACGGCCAGGATGACAATCTGACGCAGTTCGTCAATCCCTTTATCGGTACCGACCGTATGGGTCATACCTATCCGGGTGCAACTGTTCCTTTCGGCATGGTTCAGCTGTCTCCGGACACTGACACCATACCCTACGAGACCGGGGGAAAATACAATCCTGATGTATACAGGTATTGCGCCGGTTACCAGTATAATGACAACACAATAGTGGGATTCTCCCATACCCACTTCAGCGGTACCGGTCACTCGGACCTTGGCGACATCCTGCTGATGCCCACAACAGGAAAGCTGCAGCTTAATCCCGGCACTGCCGATGCCCCTGAGAAGGGATACCGGTCCGGCTTTTCGCACGATACTGAAATGGCTTCACCCGGATATTATGCAGTTACTCTTGAAGACCATAATATCCGTGCGGAACTAACGGCTACAACCCGCGCCGGGGTACACCGCTATACCTTTACAGGAGGTGGGGATGCCCACATCATCCTCGACATGATGCACGGTATTTACAATTATGAAAGCAAGAATGTCTGGACATTTCTGCGGGTCGAGAATGACACCCTTGTGACTGGTTACCGGCAGACCAACGGCTGGGCCCGGACAAGAACTGTTTACTTTGCAATTGCCTTCTCAAAACCGGTTGAATCATACGGATTTGCAAATTTTTCACCGGCGCAGGTTTACAGGGGATTCTGGCGGCGTTTCGATCAGCGGACAAACTTTCCAGAGGCTGCGGGGGCAAAGATCAGGGGGCATTTCGACTTCAGCACCATACCCGGTGAACAGATAACCGTACGGGTGGCCCTTTCACCTGTCAGTACAGCCGGTGCCGTGGACAACTTGACGGCAGAAGTCCCGTCGTCTGATTTTGACGGAGTTAGAGAGGCAGCCCGGCTAACCTGGGAAAAGGAACTTGGCCGCGTAAGGGTGAAAATGATGAACAGCGATCAGACGGTCAACTTCTATACTGCATTGTACCATGCCTTCCTCTCACCCACTGTATACGCGGATACTGACAAGCGGTACAAGGGGCTGGACCAGAACATTCATTCTGCAGCAGAATTTGACAACTATACCACCTTTTCACTCTGGGATACCTACCGGGCGCTCCATCCCCTGTTCACTGTGATTCAGCAGAAACGCACCGCAGACATTGTCAACTCAATGCTGGCACACTATGACCAGAGTGTTCATCATATGCTTCCGGTCTGGTCTCATTATGCGAATGAAAACTGGTGCATGATAGGCTATCACGCAGTCCCTGTAATAGCAGATGCCATTGTAAAAGGGATCCCGGGATTCGATTACACCAGGGCGTTTGAGGCCTGCGTCACTACCGCGCGTAACGGATGGTATGACGGCCTTGACGATTACATGCGTCTCGGTTATGTACCTGATGAACGTACCGGTTCTTCGGTGTCAGTTACCCTCGAATATGCCTTTGACGACTGGTGCATTGCACAGGCTGCCGGGGCGCTCAGGGGAAAGCTCATTAATGCAGATACTTCGCTTGCTGGCGAATTTTTCCGTCGTTCAAGGAATTACAGGAATGTCTGGGACGCTTCAACCGGATTCATGCGGCCACGCACTGCTGACGGCGGCTTCAGGAAGGAATTTGATGTCCTCAGTACTCACGGGCAGGGATTCATAGAAGGAAATGCCTGGAACTACAGCCTGTATGTGCCGCAGGACCCGGATGGACTTATTTCACTTATGGGCGGGAAAAAGAGATTTGTGGAGCATCTCGATTCACTCTTCACCATGGACCTTCCCGACAGCTTATTTTGCTGAGACGGAAGATATAACACGCGAGGGTATAATAGGTAATTATGTCCACGGCAACGAACCGTCACACCATGTACCATATCTCTATAACTATGCCGGTGAATCCCGCAAAACACAATATTGGGTTCGTCATATAATGGATGCCAAATATCTGCCTGCACCGGACGGTCTCAGCGGCAATGACGACTGTGGTCAGATGAGCGCATGGTACATTTTTTCTGCGCTGGGTTTCTATCCCGTCGCCCCGGGATCTGACAGATATGATCTTGGCAGTCCGCTTGTGAAGGAGGCCGTTATAACCCTTGAAAACGGGAAATCATTCTCGGTTTCTGCGGTTAACCAGGGACCCGAAAATGTTTATGTGAGGAAGGTCGAATTGAACGGGCAGAAGCTTGACCGCCTCTGGATAAAACAAGACGAGATCATGCAGGGTGGTCACCTGGTGTTCTACATGAAATAAAGGCTGAGGTTAAGGCTGAGGTTAAGGTAGAGGCTGAGGTTTGAAGGCGGCAACGCCACGGTCAAGCCAGTCGATATATGCCTGAATGTCAAAATCGGTACCCCGGGTCTCGATCAGTGGCTTGCCCGATGGATCAACAATTGCATAAAGAGGCAGAGTGTTGGTGTTGAACATAGATATCTCAATGTCCTCATTCTTTTTACCCATGGTCTTCTTTTCCTTGCCGTCAACCTTTGACACAAATATCTCGCTGTCAGGCAGCTTCGTCCGGTCGTCAACATAAAGTCCTACCAGGACAAAGTTTTCCCTGATCCGCCGCTGGACCTCTGGGTCAGACCAGACTCGCGCATCCATCTCCTTGCAGTTGGCGCAGGCGTGACCCTTGAAGTCGATCAGCACCGGCTTGTTTAGCTGGCGTGCGCATGCAAGTCCCTCTTCAAGGTCAAAGTAGCCCTGGAGTCCGTATTCAAAGTGAAGGAAATCAGAGTATTTAGGTTGTTCGCAGATAGCTGATCCGGATCTGTTGTGGTTACAGTATTCCCTCCTCCCCTGTTCTCGCTAATCGCCTTTAGCAGGTTAAATCCGGATGTCTCGCGCGGAGGCAGCAGTGCACGAAATGCGTGTCAGCGGTGCTCCGAAGAGACCCGGTACAAGATATACTGCAAATGTAAATGATGCAATAATCAGCACAAGGCGGAAGACCCCGATATGAGGCACGTCACTGTCATGAGAGAACTTTATCTTGCCCATGAGGTAGAGACCAAGCAGGAAAAAGAGGACAATCCATATAGCCAGGTAAATATCACGTGAGAGTATACCGAGTCCGTAAACCGTGTCAACCACCGAAGCAAATTTCAGGCTGAAGGCAAGCATGATAAAGCCAAGCACAACCTTGACCGAATTAAGCCACCCGCCTGATTTTGGCATCTTCTTCATCCATGAGGGGAAGAGAGCAAACAGGGTAAAGGGAAGTGCAAACGCAAGACCGAATCCGAACATTCCGACCGTCGGACGCAGAACATCTCCGGAGGCAGCTTCGACGAGCAAAGCGCCAACAATTGGGCCGGTACACGAAAATGAAACAAGAACTGTTGTAAGACCCAGAAAAAATGCTGCCAGTGCTCCTCCCCTGTCTACCTTCGAGTCCGATGAGCTGACCCAGCTGGCCGGAAATACCATTTCAAATGCCCCGAAGAATGAGGCTGCAAAGACAAGGAATAATATGAAGAACAGGATGTTCGGTATCCAGTGCGTACTCAGCGTATTGGCAAATCCTGCTCCGGCACTTGTAAGTGATACTATTATTCCAAGGGAAGAATAAAGGAGGATGATTGAGAGGCCGAAAATCAGCGCTTTGAAAATTGCAGAACCTTTCTTTTCCGTTCCCTGTGAAAAGAATGCCACGGTCATCGGAATCATCGGGAATACGCACGGAGTAAGCACCCCTGCAAGACCTGCAAGCATTGAAAGAAGAAAGAATTTCAGCAATCCCTTTTTCGGCTGGGTTGCAGGTGTTTCGGTCGAAGTGCTTTGAGGTGACTTATCTGATTGAGCTGCACTTATCACCGGCGAGCCGTCTGCTCTGGTAATAGCTGTTGCCGGAACACTCTCCTTTACCTGCGGGTCTTCCGTTGCGCCAGCGGCACCTGTAGCGGTACCGTCAGCCCTGATCTGAATTTCAAACTCCACGTCACGGGGAGGCAGACACTGCTTGTCATCGCACGACATGAAGGTGACAAATCCCTTTACTGTTACAGGGTATGCTGTGACTGATATCTTCTGTCGGAACTCGGCCTTTTTGCTGTGCATTCCGATGTCCATCCCGAAACTGTTATCGAACTTCACCTCAGGCTTATCGATTGCAATCGGTTTGCCTTCAAGGGTGTAGCCAGATGGCGCCTCGAAGGAAAAGCTTGTGGCTATGGGACCACCCTCGGCAATATCCATAGCATATAGATGCCAGTTGCCTTCGATGGCTGCAGTCATCACCACCTCATATTTATTCTCAGCAGATGCTTTCACACTGGTGAATGTCCATGTGACGGGCTCAAGCACCTGTGATTTAAGTGTTAAAGCTGAGGTAAGCAGGAAAAGTAAGGTTAATGTTCTTCTCATCATGAATGCCTGTTTGGTACTATTTAAAACCAATAATTCAGAGACAAAGTTTAATAAGGGCACAAAGTAACGAAGAATTTTAAACACTTTCAGCAATGGGCAACAGGGTTTCCACAACCTCCGTGAAAAGCAGTGCAAAAAGAGAGGCGTGTCCGAAGACACACCTCTCACCTCAAATCTAACTATTCTTGAAAACTATTTTAAGAGAATAACTTTAGCCCAGTCGGCAGGCAGCCCTCTGCGACGGGTTCCACCGTCAGCGGAACCCTCTACAGAGAGCATCAGCTTTCTGACTCCTGATACTCCTACTTCGACCTCCAAAGGCGCATTCTCAGGCCCGAGTGGAGCGCTTCGCCATAGCTCTTTCCCGTCACCGCTGACAACAAAAGTCACTGTCTGACCGGCCTGTGCTGCAGTAATGTTATCGTCAACGGCGACAACTGCCCTGAAGGTAGTGAACACGCCCTTTATATCATATTCCCTGCCGGGTCCAGGCATCATGCCAATACTTTTGTCATAACGCTTACCGTCGATTGTAACGGGCCAGCTGAACCTTGATGACGGTCCGTTGTATGGCAGATCGGCAAGAGCGATCTCACTGTATAACAAGCGCTGACGGTGTGAATTTCACATCGTAGCTCCTTGTGTCATTGGGATTTCTCTGGTTCACCGTTCCATCATTCCAGACAGTCCGGACATCTGCAGAATACTCTTTCATCGGGTCAAGACCTGTTATATCAAAGAAAGACGCAGCCGTATAGCCCTGAAGCTTACCGTCAAGGTAAACCTGGTACCCGACATTGAGATAATACTGTGACCGCCATTCAACACGTACAGCATCTATTCCAGTTGAACTCACCCTGATTCCCTCCGGCTGTCTCACGGCATAGCTGAAAGCATAGTCCGGTTCAAAGGTTACGCTCCAGGAGAAGTCTCCCGAGGCCTGTGGCGTAAATGACACAGCAGCCCAGCCCTGGTGGTTTGAAATCTTCGGTGACACGGCACTTTTACCGTTTTTTATAGTTACATTACTGACTCTGTAATACTTACCTCTGGGGTAAACAAAATGAAGATTGTAATCGTCTCCCTCAGGAAGAGTACTTACCCCGCTTATTGTAGTGCCTGCAATATCAGTTGTCAGGCTGCGCAGATCTACCCATCCCTGTGTGATATGCCTGCTGGTACTTATAAGCTGGATCGCACCGTTGTCAGGAAGCAGAGTCACCACGCGTACGCTTGTCGGAGCCACGTCAACAGCCATACCGGTCTCCCACGCTCCCAGATACTCACTGTTCCAGAAATCGAAAACATGAACCGGCTTGTCAGAAGGAATGCCAAGCTCTTCCCAGTTAAGCTTCATCTGAACAGGTTTGGCTTCACCGAAGTTGAAGAGGCCGGTGACGTCATAATTCCTTCCGAGATGGCTGACTTTCAGGTCCCATATCCTTTTCCTGGTATCCGAGGAGAACAGGTCAAGAGGCCTGATATCGACGGCAGGATATACTTTTTTAAGCATTTCCACCCTTTCAGCTGACAGGTCCGTAAGACGGTCGGATGACATTAATGCCTGACCCGTAAGTCCCTGCAATGTTGCCCATACCCTTGCCTGTTCTACTGTGAGAGGCTGACGCAGAAGCATTACATCGGGATCAGTGTACCACATAATATTATGCTGATAATAGCTCTCCATTGTCGGGTCGAGGGCAGTGAAGAAACCGTCCCATCCCAAAACCACATCACCTCCGGTGCGCGAACCGTTCATAATTCCGGCACCTTCCACAGGCAGTCCCCAGCATCCCAGAAGATAGCGGTTGGGACCAATAGCATCCCTGACAATATCCAGGGTTACACGATAGAGTGAATCCGCGGCACCGCCTTTTACAGTCATTAAATCCGAGAGTTTGGCATACTCATCAACAACAATCGGCTGGCCGTCGATTTTATAATAGTCATACCCCCAGCTGACCATCTCGGAGAACAGATTATGGAAATAGTCCTTCGCCTGCGGTGAGGTGGGGTCAATAAGCCAGTCCCCTTCCCAGGTTTTCGATGCCGAGGTACCGTCAGGTTTAAGGATAAATACGCCGGGATTGGCCTTTACAACCTCAGCATTCGACTGACCGTGGGGAGCAATCCAGATGCCCGGACTCAGTCCCTTCGATTTGATATAAGAAGCCAGAGCGGACATGCCGTCGGAGAAGTTCGGATCAAATCCAGTCCAGTCGCGTGAGCCTTTCCTTCCTGCAGATGATAAAGCCTGCCATCCGTCGTCAATCTGCACATAATTGGCTCCGTACGGTTTAAGGTTTTCAGCAATCCAGTCGGTATTAAGCCTCACCTCCCTGTCAGTGATATGCTGGTAATAGTAGTACCAGGTGCACAATCCTGACGGTGGCAGAGGAAATATTGTCTTATCAATGGGTTTGTAAAACTTCAGTTTCAGCGTATCGCGGTAATAGTGTTCCATTACCACTCCGTTATTCAGGGTCAGTCTGTCAGTGACCGGGTCATACTTGCCCTGAGCCAGAGGTGTGGAGACCTCACCGAGAGTCATGACAAAGAGGTCTTTGTTGTCAGTGTCGCCGACGCGGGCAGGAATAACCCTGGGCCATTCCGTTACAGGTCCCGGCCATGGTGCCGGTTGTGGTTTTACTTTTTTCTGTGCATTGGCCGGTGTAGTAATGATCAATGCAGAAACCGCCAGAATGGAAGCGGAGGTGCGGATAACTGATAATATTCCTGTCATTTTATTAAATGTATTATATACACTTTAATTTGTTATGTAAATATAGGCTTAATAACGGATTAAGACAGACTTTGAGGGATACTTTACAGCATAAAAAAAAATTGACTTCGGCAATGGGTTGGCCTAACTTTGACAGGAGTCATAAAATAGTGAACATGAGGAAGCTGGAATTTCCGCAGAAAGGTGTTGAAGGCGACAGAATGCTTTCCGAGTTGAGGGCACACAGGTCATCAGATGTTCCCTGGAGAAACGGCAGGATGTTCGGTTACATCTATCATGCCGGCAGCAGGGAGTCGAAGGCAATTGAACAGGCATATCACCTGTTTTTCAATGAGAATGCCCTTAACCCGTCTTTGTTTTCGTCACTCAGGCGCCTTGAGAATGAAACAGTTGCAATGGTAGCCGATCTTCTTCACGCGGGTGAGGGTTATGCCGGTAACCTCACGACAGGAGGTTCTGAAAGCATCCTGGTGGCAGTCAAGACGGCACGCGACTGGGCAAGACATCACAGGCCGGAGATAGCCTTCCCGGAAATGATTGCTCCCCTGTCGGTCCATCCTGCTTTTTCAAAGGCTGCAGACATGACAGGTCTTTCTGTAAGGTATGCACCCCTTTTACAGGACAACAGGGTAGATGTCAAAGCACTGGAAGAGATGGTGGGGCCCAATACAATCCTGATTGTGGGCTCGGCACCTTGCTTTCCGTACGGGGTTGTTGATCCTGTAAGTGAACTGGGTGTCATCGCTCTGAAACACAAGCTTCTGTTGCATGTCGATGCCTGTATGGGCGGACTTATGCTGCCGTTCATCGAAAAACTGGGATACCCTGTTCCCCTGTTCGACTTCAGGGTTGACGGGGTAACATCCGTCTCAGCTGATATGCACAAGTATGGATACTCGGCCAAGGGTGCCTCGGTGATACTATATAAAACCCATGAACTAAGGAAGTTCCAGTACTTTGTATACAGCAGGTGGCCGGGTGGTCTGTACGCCTCGCCCACAATGCTTGGCACCCGGTCAGGAGCCCCTATTGCAGCCGCCTGGGCTGCCCTCAAAACCCTGGGCGCCGACGGTTACCTGAAAATGGCTGATGCGGTTATGAAAACGGCAAAAAGAATACAGGAAGGCATCGAATCGATTCCCGGACTGAAGATTGCGGGGCAACCTGTAATGGGTGTATTTGCATTTACTTCCTCAAAACACGACATATTCATTGTCGGTGATGAGCTGGCAAAGAGGGGCTGGCACCTCGACAAACTCCAGTTCCCTTCCGCTCTTCACGTCACTGTAGCCTATCACAATACCGGTCATGAAGATGAATTCATTTCAGCACTGAAAGATTCGGTGGCCGCGGTGGAAGGACAAAAGGTAAAGGCTGTATCATCTCACGTACTGGTTTCAGTGGTGAGGGCTCTTTCCAGGTTTCTGCCTGAAAAATGGTTCAGAAAACTTTCGTCGCGGTTTACCGGAATGATGAACGGTGGCGAAGGCGGCGGATCAGGCAGCAACGCTGCAGCTTACGGAATGATGGCCTCGATAGACAACCGTGAAAATGTGGATGAGATCATGCTTGACGTTCTGGATAAGCTGTATACTTTGTAGCATGGGGCATGGAGCATGGGGCATGGAGCATGGAGCGTGGAGCATGGAGCATGGAGCGTGGGGCATGGAGCATGAGGTATAAAATATATTTTTTTACTCGTTAATTTTATCTTATCTTTACTTATTCCTATTTAGGAATTATTCTTATCTGATGAATTCATACGACTGTAAAACGATAATAAAGGAGGCAGGGCTGAAGGTCACACCTCAGAGGATTGCGGTTCTGGAGGCTGTGCTGACCCTTGGTGATCATCCTTCTGCTGACGAAATCATAATCTTTATCCGGAAGAATCACCCAAACATTGCAGCAGGAACAGTCTATAAGACACTTGAAACCCTGGTTGACAAAAAAATTCTATACAGGGTTAAGACTGACCGTGATATTATGAGGTATGACGGGGTCCTGAAAAAACATCATCACCTCTACAGTTCTGTGTCCGACCGTATTGAAGATTTTTTCGACGAGGATCTTGACAGGATAATTGAAGAACATTTTAAGAATAAGGCAATCAGCAATTTCAGGATCGAAGGAATAAGGCTTCAATTGATCGGAAACTTCACTGACAAGGAATCATATTCGAAAAAATAAAATATAATGAAAATCTTTCGGCCGGAAGAGAGCGGGCAAAAAAATAATACCATTTAAACATCAAAATATAAGACAATTATGGCACAAAAAGGAAGAGAAATCGTCAAAATGGATGTTGATGAACTCATTAAACTGTTAAACAAGGCGCTGGCAGACGAATGGCTGGCTTATTACCAGTACTGGATCGGGGCGAAGGTGGTTAAGGGACCGATGAAGGATGCAGTCATTGCGGAGCTTGATCTCCACGCAACGGAAGAGCTTTCACATGCTGTGCTTCTTACAACGCGGATTATTCAGCTTGGCGGAACGCCGGTGCTGTCACCTGATGAGTGGATGAAGATAACTAACTGCGGTTATGATGCACCCACAGATCCTTTTGTTGAGGAGGTGCTTAAGCAGAATATCAAGGGAGAGCAGTGTGCAATCAAGACTTACAGCAACCTGCTCGATATTACAAGGGTTGGTGATCCGGTTACTTACAACATCATACTTACTATCCTATCCCAGGAAGTGGAGCATGAGGAGGACCTCGATGCCCTGAGGGAAGACCTGGAGCTGATGCTGGCGAGACGGAAATAGGAGAATTAAGAATTCCAATAAGACAAGATGTTATTAATCAATTAAATACATATTATGGAAAACACACAGGTAAATGCAATGCCACGTATCGGGGACAAGGCCCCGGATTTCAAGGCGGTAACAACACAGGGCGAGATCAACTTCCCGGGAGACTATTCGGGCAGCTGGGTGATTCTCTTCAGCCATCCGGCTGATTTTACACCCGTTTGCACATCGGAGTTCATAACGTTTGCTTCACTTGAAGAAAAATTTGCAAAGGCCAACACTAAACTTGTGGGCCTTTCGGTTGACGGCCTCTACAGCCACATCGCATGGCTGCGCACCATCAAGGAGAAGATCGAATACAAGGGTCATAAGAATGTGGAAGTCAATTTTCCGCTGATTGAGGATATCACAATGGAGGTAGCCAAAAGATACGGCATGATGATGCCAGGCGAAAGCAGTACCAAGGCTGTCAGGGCAGTCTTTTTTATTGACCCCAAGGGTATCATCCGTGCCATCATTTATTATCCGTTAAGTCTCGGACGTAACTTCGACGAACTCTACAGGGTGATCATAGGCCTTCAGACGGCTGATGCTTTTTCTGTTGCACTTCCTGCCGACTGGCAGCCGGGTGATGATGTAATTGTTCCAACAGCCGGCTCATGCGGTGTGGCAAAACAGCGTATGGAAAGCAAGGATGAGATGCATTGCTACGACTGGTTCTTCTGCACCAAAAAACTTGAAAAGGACAAAGTGTTAAATACTATTCTGAAGAAATAGCTTTGTAAATGCATACTGAATGCCCCCTGGCAATACAGACCGGGGGGCATTCTTTTTAATATGAATTAAGGTGTATGTTTTTCACCGCTCTGCCTGACGGGTCATTCTGGTTCCTGAATGCTTCATCCCATTGAAGCGCTTCTGCCGTGCTGCAGGCAACTGACGGTACAGAGGGTACAGTCATGGCCGATGTTTCAGAGGGAAAGTGCTCTGCGAATATTGACCTGTAATAATACTCCTCCTTGTTCCTCGGAGTGTTGACAGGGAACCTGAAAATAGCTGAATCCATCATCTCATCAGTGACTTCAATGGCGGTCATCTCCTTAAGTCCGTCAATCCAGCTATAGCCTACTCCGTCAGAGAACTGTTCTTTCTGCCGCCAGACAATTTTTTCAGGCAGATAATCCTCAAAAGCCTTCCTGAGAATCCACTTCTCCATCTTACCCTTGCCTGCCATTTTATCTTTCGGATTCAGGCGCATAGCCACATCAAGGAATTCCTTGTCAAGAAATGGGACCCTTCCCTCGACACCCCAGGCGGCAAGTGACTTATTTGCCCTGAGGCAGTCATACAGATAAAGCTTATTGAGTTTTCGAACTGTTTCTTCATGAAACTCTCTTGGCCCAGGCGCCTTGTGAAAGTAAAGATACCCTCCGAATACCTCATCAGCACCCTCCCCTGATAAAACCATTTTCACACCCATTGACTTTATGACGCGTGACATCAGATACATCGGGGTGGATGCCCTGACAGTTGTAACATCATATGTTTCAAGGAAATAGATTACATCGCGAACAGCATCAAGGCCTTCCTGAAGAGTTATGTGTATCTCATGGTGAATGGTCCCGATGTGATCTGAGACCTCCCTGGCAGCTTTGAGATCCGGAGAACCCTCAAGTCCCACGGCAAATGAATGTAGCTGGGGCCACCATGCCTCCTTGCTGTCATCGGTTTCAATGCGCCGGGCAGCATACTTTTTTGTAATTGCAGAGATTACTGAACTGTCAAGACCTCCCGAAAGGAGAACACCATAGGGAACATCTGACATCAGCTGACGGTGAACAGCCTTCTCAAGGGCATTGCGCAATTCATTTACATCACTTTCATTTTCTTTTACGGCATCATATGAACTCCAGTCGCGCTTATACCATTTTGTGAGGGCTCCGTCACGGCTGTAATAGTAATGTCCCGGAGGAAAAACCTCAATCTTTTTGCAGATTCCCTCCAGGGCTTTAAGCTCTGAAGCAAAGTAAAAATTGCCGTAAACATCCCAACCCATATACATTGGCACAATCCCGATATGATCACGTGCAGCCAGGTAACAGTCGTTCACTTCATCATAGAGTACAAAAGCGAAAATTCCATTTAATTCATCAAGGAAACCGGGTCCCTTATCGGCATACAGTGCAAGAATGACCTCGCAGTCAGACAAGGTGGTAAACTGATACTTCCCTTCGTACCTGGCTCTTATTTCCCGATGATTATAGATCTCCCCGTTGACTCCAAGGATCAGCTTCCGGTCGTTGCTGAACAGCGGCTGCCGTCCTGACTGAGGGTCAACAATAGCAAGTCGTTCATGAGCGATTATTGCTTTTTCACTACAATAAATCCCCGACCAGTCTGGTCCGCGGTGCCTGAGTTTCTTAGACATTTCAAGTACCTGTGACCTCATGACCTGGGAATTCCCCTTCAAATCAAAAACTCCAACGATTCCGCACATTATTATTCCTTCTGTATAATGTATTTGTATTTTAAGGTGGCAAAAATATATTTTTATTTCGTTTTTATGGCCTTTATCAATATTTATTTAACTTTTTTCTGTTATATAATACTATTCTTGTATATACCTACTGCCAGGGAAAACAAAAAGGCCGGCTGACTGCCAGCCTTTTTAATGGAAATTTCACTATTGCCAGTATTGCAATGGCTTACCCGCAGTCTGTCTCCTCCCTAAAATTGTCCGCCAGCTGGCGGACAATTTCTGAACGGTCGGTCCCCTCATTTCTTATTATACTCATCAAAGAAATCATTTCCCTTATCATCCGTCAGGATAAAGGCAGGCATATTTTTTACAACGATCTTCCTCACGGCCTCCATCCCAAGCTCTTCGAAGGCAACCACTTCAACCGACAGTATGTTTTCTGCAGCAAGCACGGCAGCCGGCCCTCCTATCGATCCCAGGTAGAATCCGCCATGTTTTTTGCATGCCTCTATCACCTGCCTGGAACGGTTACCCTTGGCAAGCATCACCATCGACCCTCCAAGGCTCTGGAAGAGATCAACATAACCGTCCATCCGGCCTGCCGTGGTGGGGCCGAATGATCCTGACGGCATTCCCTGAGGTATTTTGGCCGGCCCGGCATAATAAATCGGGTGATTTTTAAAGTATTCAGGCATTGGCTGACCCTCGTCGAGCATTTGCTTGATGCGGGCGTGTGCCATGTCACGTGCAACTATCAGAGTACCGGAAAGATTGAGTCTTGTCTTGACAGGATATTTTGTCAGTTCTGCAAGTATCTCCTTCATCGGTCGTTCAAGATTTATCTCAACTGCCTTGTCAAGTTCGGGAGCCTTATCAGGCATGAAGCGTACAGGATTGGTCTCAAGTTGCTCCAGGAAAATGCCGTCGGCAGTGATCTTGCCCTTAATGTTCCTGTCAGCACTGCAGCTCACCCCTATTCCAACGGGACAGGAAGCGGCGTGACGTGACATCCTTATGACACGCACATCATGAATGAAATATTTGCCTCCGAACTGTGCCCCCACACCGTAGTCCTGGCATATCCTCGTAATTTTCTTTTCCCATTCAAGGTCACGGAATGCCCTGCCGGCACTGTTGCCGGTTGTGGGCAGATCATCCAGATATCCGGCTGAAGCAAGCTTGACAGTCTTGAGCGTCATCTCAGCAGAGGTCCCTCCTATCACTATTGCAAGGTGGTATGGAGGGCATGCGCTGGTACCCAGATCTTCTATCTTCTCACGAATAAACTTTGCGAGAGAGGCCTCATTCAGCAGTGATTTCGACTGCTGGTACAGGAACGACTTATTGGCCGAGCCGCCTCCCTTGGCAATAAACAGGAATCTGTACTCACCTCCCTGGCAGGAAGAGATGTCAATCTGTGCCGGAAGGTTGCTGCCGGTGTTTTTTTCCTCGAACATGGTTGAAGGAACTATCTGGGAATAACGCAGGTTCTTCTCACCGTAGGTCTCCCAGATACCTCTGCTGAGATGTTCGGCGTCATCAGCACCTGTAAATACATCCTCTCCCTTGTATGCCATGACGATGGCTGTCCCTGTATCCTGGCACCACGGCAACTTGCCCTCGGCAGAGATAACCGTATTTCGAAGCATCACCCAGGCAACAAAACGGTCATTGTCTGTAGCCTCGGGATCTTTGAGTATTGCCGCCAGCATTTCAAGATGTGTAGTCCGTAGAAAGAAGTTCACATCAATGAAGGCCTGGCGTGCCAGAAGCTTCAGTGCTTCCGGATCAACACTGAGAATTTTCCGGCTGCCGCATTCAGAAATGCTTACATAATCACGTGTCAGATGACGGTACTCAGTCTCATCCCCACCATGCTGAAAGGGTTGTTCATAGATAAAATCGGCCATGATATTTTGTTTAAGGTTGATCTGATATCAAATGTAGGAATAAGGCAGCAGGCAATTGGCAGTAGGCAATAGTGATTTTTTTTATTTAGATTCAGTATAAATAACAAATATATTAAAAATAAAAATCACGGGGCGGAAACGTTTGAAATAATCCATCCTGCGCAAATGCACTGAAAATCGTTGTCAGGAACCCACCAAACGGCCTTGTCAAGCCGATTTTTCGTTTAATTTTGAATAGGTTATTCAGATTGGGTAAAAAATAATACCGGAAACATTATGAACGTGATTTACAGGCAGAAACCAAAGCTCACCTTCATGCAGATATGGAACATGAGCTTCGGGTTCCTTGGGATACAGTTTGGCTTTGCTCTGCAGAATGCAAACGTGAGCCGGATTTTCGAAACCCTGGGTGCGAAGGTCGAGGATATTCCGATCCTCTGGGTGGCAGCGCCGGTGACAGGACTGATAATACAGCCCATAATAGGGCACATGAGCGATAAAACCTGGAATCGTCTTGGACGACGGCGTCCCTATTTTCTCACCGGGGCAATCCTCGCTTCGCTAGCTCTCTTAATCATGCCCAACTCGCCCGCACTCTGGGTTGCTGCAGGGATGCTGTGGATCATGGACGCCTCCATCAATGTTTCGATGGAACCATTCCGTGCTTTCGTCGGTGACATGCTTTCATCAGAGCAGAGAACAAGGGGTTTCGCCATGCAGAGCTTTTTCATCGGTACAGGGGCTGTGGTAGCGTCGGCCCTACCCTACATCCTTACAAACTGGTTCAATGTCTCCACCGAGCCTGCCGCCGGCAAGCTTATCCCGCTGAACGTAAAACTGGCATTCTATATCGGCGCGGGGGTTTTCTTCCTGGCCGTACTATGGACAATTATAAGGACAAAGGAATATTCCCCTGCCGAGCTTGAAGAGTTTGATAAAGCTGAACGGGTTGTTAGAGGGGAATTGCCGTGAGAGGATGATCCGGTGACATTTTAGCGAGCAGACAGGAGTGCAGGCGGGCAAGGAGCTGAGAGACCTGAGCGAAGTGAAGTAACTGCCCTGAAAGGGCACAAGTGAAAAAATGAACTTCTACAGGCCGGGGTTAATCTGGCTGGGCGTGGGACTGGTGATGGCCGCAGCCCTTTCAAGGGTCAACCTGGAAAAGGAACTCTATATTCTGGCTGGCGGTATTGCCATCTTCGGACTTCTGCAGATTGTTGCCGGACTGTTTCAGTCGGCGGACCGTGGTGAGAACGGACTCAACTCCATTCTCACCGATCTGAAGCATATGCCTGCTACGATGGGGCAGCTTGCTGTGGTGCAATTCTTTTCGTGGTTTGCACTTTTCGCAATGTGGATATACACAACTTCAGCAGTTACTTCACAGATTTACGGTACAACTGACA
Source organism: uncultured Bacteroidales bacterium (assembly GCA_963757935.1). Lineage (GTDB taxonomy): Bacteria > Bacteroidota > Bacteroidia > Bacteroidales > VadinHA17 > SR-FBR-E99. The sequence continues at coordinate 133,998 of CAVWSZ010000001.1, forward strand.
CTGCCTCGGAAGCATACAACAAGGGCGCCAACTGGGTGGGAGTGCTCTTCGCTGTTTACAATGGGTTTGCTGCCGTCGTAGCTTTCCTTCTTCCCCTGATTGCTAAAGTCACCAACCGTAAAATAACCCACTCAATCAGCCTCGCGGTAGGAGGCATCAGTCTTATATCGATAAGCCTTATCGGCAATCCGCAGCTGCTTATCCTTCCAATGGTTGGCATCGGAATGGCCTGGGCCAGCATTCTCTCGATGCCCTATGCAATTCTGACCGGATCGCTGCCGCCGAACAAGATGGGTGTCTATATGGGTATTTTCAACTTCTTCATAGTCATTCCCCAGATTCTGGCAGCAAGCATCCTGGGAAGCATGGTTCGGCATCTCTTCGAAGGCAATACGATGAATGCACTCATTTCAGGCGGTATTTCGATGATAATCGCATCCGCAGTTGTTGTATTTGTAAAAGACGTCGACGATAAAAGATAACCATGGATCTGAAGGGATGTATTTTTGACCTCGACGGTGTTATAGTTGACACCGCCAAGTACCACTTCCTGGCGTGGCAGCGTCTTGCCGAAGAGATGGGATTTGACTTCACCGAGGATCACAATGAAGCGCTCAAGGGTGTAAGCCGCATGGCTTCACTTGAGATTCTTCTCCGTGTCGGAGGAATTGTGAAGGATGACGAAGAAAAAATTGAGCTGGCAACCAGGAAAAACAACTGGTATGTCGAATATATCTCGCACATGACTCCCGAGGAAATTCTGCCGGGGAGCATCGACCTGCTGAACCTGCTCCGGAGTGAGGGTATACTGACAGCCATAGGCTCAGCCAGCCGCAATGCAGGAATGATACTTGACCGTATCGGTCTCCGGACAATGTTTGACGCCATCGTCGACGGCAATAAGATACACAGTGCCAAACCTGATCCCGAAGTCTTTTTAAAAGGTGCTGAAGAACTTGGACTTGCCCCGGAAAACTGCGTCGTTTTTGAGGATGCACAGGCAGGAATAGAGGCAGCCATTGCGGGCGGAATGAAGTGCATCGGTGTGGGAAGTCCGCTCAACCTTGGCAGAGCGAATCTTGTTGTGCCAGACCTGAAGAATATTACTTTAAACCAGATCAAAAATCTTTAAACCCAAATGATAAATTCACGTTTTCAGCCTGACGAGTGGAAGATAATCGAGACCCGGTTCGAACCGGAGAACGGCCGTGACTCTGAAAGCATCTTTGCAATGGGTAACGGCATGATGGGACAGCGCGCCAATTTTGAGGAGAAATATTCAGGCGACTCTTTGCAGGGCACCTATGTGGCCGGCGTCTATTATCCCGATAAGACAGTTGTTGGATGGTGGAAGAACGGTTATCCCGAGTATTTCGCCAAAGTACCCAACGCACCTTCCTGGACAGGCATAGAGGTTACTGTTGACGGAGAATCCCTTGATCTGGCTGTCTGCAAGGTGAAATCTTTCCGCCGCATACTCAACATGAAGGAAGGAGTCCTCACCCGCACTTTCACAGCCATGATGCCCTCAGGCCGTACCGTAGAGGTAACTGCCTGCCGGTTCCTCTCGATGAGTGATCCCGAAACAGCTGCCCTCAGCTATTCTGTCAAAATAACCGGAGGTGACGGTGTGGTTGTGCTGAAGCCTTACATCAGCGCAGACGGTGCACAATGAAGACGCCAACTACGGGGAAAAATTCTGGGAGAACGAGTCGGCCGATTCCGACGGTCACCGTACCGTTGTGACAGCGCAGACACGCAAAACAGCATTCGTTGTGGCAACAGCAATGGAGAATGTATTCTATGCTGACGGTAAACAGGTCATGGCTATGCCAGAGCCTGAAGCGAACCACGATTATGCATCCTGCACTTTTGAGCACCGGTACCGTTCAGGAGAAGTTTTTGAGGTACGTAAATACGTGGCTGTGCTCTCTTCCCTGAATCACCCTGTCGAAGGTATTTCGAAGAATGCGATGAAAAGGGCCGGTGAGGCCGCAGGTAAAGGCTTCGATGCGATGCTTGAAAGCCATAGGAATGCCTGGAACGAAAAATGGGAAAGAGGAGATATAATTATTAAAGGGGACATCGAGGCACAGCAGGGAATCAGGTTTAATATCTTCCAGCTGAACCAGACTTATACGGGCGAAGACCCGCGACTGAATATCGGCCCGAAGGGGTTCACCGGTGAAAAGTACGGAGGCAGCACCTACTGGGACACGGAAGCCTTTGTCTTTCCGTTTTATCTCAGCACAAGTGACACCCACGTTGCACGTAACCTGCTGCTGTACAGATATAAACAGCTGGGCAGGGCAATTGAGAATGCCGGCAAACTGGGATTCAAAGGCGGGGCTGCGCTATATCCGATGGTCACCATGAACGGCGAAGAGTGCCATAACGAGTGGGAGATCACCTTTGAGGAGATACACCGTAACGGTGCCATAGCCTTTGCAATATATAACTACGTCCGTCACACGGGTGATAAAAACTACCTGACAGAGTACGGCCTTGAAGTGCTTGTCGCCATTTCGCGTTTCTGGACACAGCGATGCAACTGGTCGGAGGAGAAGAAGAAATATGTGATCCTGGGCGTCACCGGCCCGAATGAATATGAAAATAACGTAAACAACAACTGGTATACAAACACACTTGCAATCTGGACACTTAAATATACGTCAGAAAGTCTTGAATGGCTCCGGAGTACCAGTCCTGTAAAATACAATTCTGTTATCACCCGTACACATCTCGACCCTGACGCTGAACTGAACCAGTGGAAAGAGATAATTCAGAATATGTATCTCCCGGTCCATCATGACCTGGGGATTTTCCTGCAGCAGGACGGGTATATGGATAAAGAGAACAGAACTGTCAGTGATCTCGACCCTGCCGAGAGACCCCTGAACCAGCACTGGTCGTGGGACCGCATACTCCGGTCGGTGTTCATAAAACAGGCTGACGTTCTGCAAGGCATTTACCTGTTCGAGGAGGAATTCGATGAAGATACAATAAGGCGTAATTTTGAATTTTATGAACCGCGCTGTGTCCACGAGTCCTCACTTTCGCCAAGCATCCATTCCATCCTCGCCTCCAGGCTGCATGACACTGACAGTGCATATAAGCTTTACCTGCGCACGGCAAGGCTGGATCTCGACGACTATAACCGGGAGGTAAAGGACGGACTCCATGTCACAAGCATGGCCGGCACATGGCTTTCGATAGTGGAGGGCTTCGGCGGAATGAGGATCCGGAATGACAGGGTCTGTTTCAATCCGGTCATCCCTCCGGCATGGGAGTCATATTCATTTATGGTCCGGTTCCGTAACAACCCCATGAGGGTAGAGGTAAACGGCAAAAAAGTAACTGTAATAAATCTCTCGCAAGAGAATGTTCCGGTTGCGGTTTACGGCAAGGAAACTGTTCTCGGACCGGGTGCAAAAGAAAATTTTGGGAAGTGATGAAAGGTGAACGATTATTATTTACCGTCCTGATGCTGGCAGCAACAGCAGCAACAGCATTCAGCCAGAAAATTGAGCGTGTAGAGCCGCCCTCATGGTTCACAGGAATGAAGGAACCCGTGGTTCAGCTGATGGTTTACGGCAAAGACATCGGGTCATTCGAAGCAAGTGTCAGTTATCCGGGTGCAGAGGTTACCACTGTGATCAAAACAGACAATCCGAATTACCTTTTCGTGAACCTGAACATCGGCAAGGCGGCACCAGGAACTGTCACACTGACATTCACGCGCGGAAAGATCCGCCTGACCCATGATTTTCCCCTTTTTGAGAAGCCTGCAGAAGCCATGAGAGGGTTTGACGCCTCGGATGTGATTTACCTTCTGATGCCTGACAGGTTTGCAAACGGAGACCCTTCAAATGACAATGTTGAGGGTATGCTCGAGAAAAATAACAGGAGCAATCCCGGCGGAAAACACGGCGGCGACCTGAAAGGCATAGCTGATCATCTCGACTACCTGAAAGACCTCGGCGTGACAGGCATATGGCTTAATCCATTCCTTGAGAATAACCAGCAACGTTCCTCCTATCACGGTTACTCGACCACCGACTTTTACCGTTCTGATCCGCGCTACGGCACCAATGAAGAGTTCAGACAGCTTGTCTCAAAGTCACATGACAAGGGTCTGAAGGTTGTGATGGATATGATCTTCAACCATTTCGGTTCAGAACACTGGTGGATGAAAGACCTGCCGTCGAAGGACTGGATACATCAGTTTGACAAGTTCACCCGGACAAATTACAAGGCTTCGACCTACATGGATCCGTATGCTGCCAGAGAGTGACGTCAGGCTGATGGAACAGGGATGGTTTGATGTTACAATGCCCGACCTGAACCAGAGCAATCCTCTTGTTGAGACATATCTTACTCAGAACAGTCTGTGGTGGATAGCCTCCTCCGGTCTTGACGGCATCAGGATGGACACCTACCCCTATCCTGAACCGGATATGATGTCACGGTGGTCAAAACGGGTCACCGATGAATTCCCCGGTTTTTTCATTGTCGGCGAGGTTTGGTACGATGACCCTGCACGCACATCATACTGGGCGCTGAATAAAGATAAACAGTGACGGCTACCGGTCAAACCTGCCCTCACTGACCGACCTTCCGCTGTGCTTTGCCACACACACTGCATTTACCTCACCTGCCGGCGCCACAGAGGGAATGTCAAAACTCTACAACTTACTGTCACAGGATTTCCTCTATCCCGAACCGGCCAGGAATGTGATTTTTCTTGACAACCATGATATGACGCGTTTTTTTACAGAGACCGGCAGCAGAATGGATGTCTATAAGATGGCCTTGAGTTTCATTCTGACAACCAGGGGCATCCCGCAGTTTTACTACGGTACCGAGATCGTAATGGAGGGAGACAAGAATAAGGGCGACGGCTTCCTGAGGGCCGACTTCCCCGGAGGCTGGGAAGGTGATCAGAAGAACGCCTTCACAGCTGTGAACCTTACAGAATCTGAAAAGGAAGCCTTCGCCTTTACGAGGCATCTGCTTAACTGGAGAAAGGACAAGGAGGTCATACACACCGGTAAACTCATACATTATGTTCCCGACGACGGTCTTTATGTCTATTCCAGGTACAATGAAAAGGAAAGCGTAATGGTCATTCTCAATAACAATGAAAAGGAGAGCCGGACAGTCACCAGGGAGAGATACCCTGAAGCAATGAGAGGTTTCACCGGCGGATATGAAGTGATAACGGGCGAACCCGTCGGGGACCTCGCCTCATTTACAGTGGCGCCAAAAACAGCAATGATTATCGAACTAAAATAACCAGAATATGAAAGAACACATGTTAAAGCTCATTTTACTTGTAATCGGGATTGCCCTGGTGGCTGTAGCCTGCCGTCCGAAAGAAGTTACTGTAACCAAACCGCTGACTTCATCGGTGGTACACGCCGACTGGACCCGGAACATGGTCCTGTATGAAATAAATGTAAGGCAGTTCTCTGCGGAGGGTACCCTTGCCGGTGTCGAAAAAGCACTTCCCACGCTTCAGGAACTTGGTGTCAATGTGCTTTGGTTCATGCCAATCTATCCGATAGGTGAGAAGAACCGGAAGGGAGAACTTGGAAGCTATTATTCAATAAAGGATTATATGGCAGTCAATCCTGAGTTCGGTACCATGGATGAGTTCAAAGCCCTTGTTGCAAAGGCTCATGAGATGGGATTTCATGTGATTCTGGACTGGGTCGGCAATCACTCAGCATGGGACAATCCACTTGCGGAGGAGTATCCGGAATGGTATGAGAAAGATTCTGTCGGCAATTTTGTTTCGCCCTTTGACTGGACCGATGTAATTCAGTTTGATTACACCGCCATGCCCTTGTGGGACTATATGGTCGGTGCCATGAAGTTCTGGGTTGCCGAAGCAGGTGTTGACGGTTACCGCTGCGACTTCCCGGGTCTGGTTCCCGAGGAGTTCTGGTTCAGGGCCACCACCGAGATGAACGCCATCAAGCCGGTGCTTATGCTGGCAGAGGATGAGGAGCATTCTTATCTTCTTGAGAGGGCCTTTGACATGAATTACGGGTGGAGTCATCACCATCTGATGAATGCAGTAGCAGCCGGAACGCGCAGGCCTGCGGCGCTTGACACAATGATGCAGTATGAGCTAAAATACTATCCGGCTGACTCTTACAGGCTCAGGTTCCTGACCAACCATGATGAAAACTCATGGAACGGCACCATTGATGAAAAACTGGGTGATGCACAGAAGGCATTTGCAGCCTATATCTTTACCCTTCCCGGTGTACCTCTTGTCTACAACGGTCAGGAAGCTGACCTTGACAAGCGGCTTGAGTTTTTCAAACGTGACCCCATTGAGTGGAAAGAGACGGAACTTCGTGAGTTCTATACGAAACTCATTCACCTGCGCACAACTCACCCGGCTCTGCGTCACGGGACCGAAGGCGGCACCTTCAACGTGCTGAAGACAAGCCAGAAAAGCGTTTATGCATACACCAGGGAGAAGGGCGATGCCTCTGTTCTGGTTATCCTGAACCTGGATAAAAAGCCTGTAAGTGTTGCACTTAAAGACGGCTCAACACAGGGAACCTTTAAAGATATCTTCTCAGGAGACGAGGTCATTGTTGAACAGGGAAAGGCTATGCAGCTTGACCCCTGGGGCTACCTGGTTCTCACAAAGTAGATACTGAATAATAAGGATGCAGGGAGGGAGAAGTATAATCAGAGCCTGATGACTTTCTTCACCTCGCTTCGCTTCCCGGTGCTGACTCTTACATAATAAATTCCGGCGGCGGCATTGCTCCCGCCGGCATTTTTTCCGTCCCATGTCACCTCGCTTATCCCTGCCGGTATTGCCATAATACGGACAGGCGTGCCGTCAGGGGCAAATATCTCCACATTATGCGGCAGGTATTCATCGTCACCCGCAAAAGTGATGAGTGTCTCTTCCCTAAACGGATTTGGATAAACCTCAAAAGCAACGCCATCACCTCCGTCCGGAAGGAACGGTTCATCGATCCCGAGAAGGAACGACGGCCTGGTAAGTCGTTTGGATGTGTAGAGCCTGAATTCACCCGGATGAAGTTCTATACTCAGATGCTGGGTAGACGAAGTAATATCCAGAGAGTCACCGCTGAAAAACTCGTACCATTTGCCAACCCTGGTGAAATTGCCGTTCATATTTCCGGCGATCATGTCAAAGTTGCCGAAAACTACGGCATCCATTGTTGAATGCTCCACATTCAGCCGTTTCAGATTGCCAACCTCATAAAGAGTGAAGTTGTTTGAGGAGAAGGTCTCATACTTCTTTTTAAGTTCTATCAGTGCCTTGAAGTTATTGAAGAGATTTCGCCGGTCTGCATTGTCATAGAAATCCCACCTTATTGGTTTTTCCTGCAGTTTGACATCGTCAGTCCCAAGGGTGTAGTCATAACCGAGTTCTTCGAACTGCCATATCATTTTGGGCCCGGGAACAGTAAAGAAGAAAGCCGCTGCCAGCTTGGTCCTCTTCAGAGCAGTTCTGAAGTCTTTTACATTGTACCCGGGGACTGTTGCCCCGTATGTAATATTCTTGAACATCATCCGCTCCTCGTCATGGCTCTCCATGTAATCGACAAGTCCCGGCTGGTTCCATCCGAGGGTCTTCCAGGAGGTTTTAGACAGGTCGGATGCATATCCCATAGAAGCTTCGAGCCAGTTATGTTTGACGTTTCCCCACAACATGAACCCGTGGTTTGCCAGGTTGGTCTCCTCGCTGTTGTCAGCAAAGTGTTCGAGTATAAGCCTGGCTTCAGGTTTTTTAATCCATATCCTGTTGCCCATGCGTTTAAGGATATTTATCCGCGACGCATCATATGCCCAGCCGTCACCCGGAGTATTTGTGAACCCCTTGCTGAAATCGAACCTGAAACCATCAACCCTGAACTCAGTGATCCAGTAGCTGCACACACTGTCGACAAATGCCTGTGTAGCGATGCTTTCATGGTTAAAGTCATAACCCCATGAATATGCCGGATTTGGAGAACTGACATTGAACCACGGGTTATCGGCGGCAGGTTTGTTATCAGTGCTGTTGAAATACATCCTTACCAGCGGATTGCTGCCAAATGCATGGTTTAGAACCATATCCATAATTACAGCTAATTCCCCTGCTGTGACAGGAATCAATGAGCTCTTTGAAACGGTTGGCTGACCCGTAATACTTGTCCACGGCAAAATACATCGAAGGGTTATAACCCCAACTGCTGTTGCCTTCGAACTCCGTCACCGGCATCAGTTCGATTGCATTAATTCCGAGCCTCGAAAAATAACCAAGTGTGTCACGGACCGTCTTAAAATCGTGTGCCGCCACAAAATCCCGTATCAGCATCTCATAAATAACGAGATCCTCCTTTGCTGGCGGAGTGAAGGTCGCATTCTTCCAGATGTACTGAGCAGGCCTTGTCTGAAAGACTGCTACCAGGCCGTCAGCCAGTCCCTCAGGATAAGGTTTCAGACCGGGATAGGTGAGCGGAAGTTAATGTACTTGTCATTCCAGGGATCAAGCACTTTTGTGGTATACGGATCAGGAATCCTGATCGCGCCGTCAATTACATACTGGAATGCATATTCTTTTGCCGGATCGAGTCCGTTAACCTCAAGCCAGAACCAGTTGCCGTCAGGACTCTTTTTCATGTAGCCCTGGTCACAGAAGAGCCATTGATTGAAATCACCGGTTACAAAAACATTGTCCTTTCCGGGAGCATATAGCAGAAATGCAGCGCTGTTGTCTCCTGTAATGTTTACTCCGGCGTCAAGTCCTGCAGGGACTGCTGCAATTGTCACAGGAGGCCTGATATAATAGAACACTGAATCTTCTTTCATAAGGAGGTCCTTCCAGGCCCTGGCAACGATTTTGAACAGCCCTGAACCTGAGGCTGTAACCGAATGGCTGGCAGTCAGTCCGGTCACTTTTTTGAGCCTGGTGGTATTTTGAAGCAGTATCAGGGAGTCAGCCATTGAAGCAGAAGCCTGGATATCTATTATCTCTCCTGTATTTACAATTGAAGTGTATTTATCTGGTTGCGTGAGCCTTACCTCGAATACAGGAGTTTCGCTAACGCTGTAAAAAATATCGTCCCTCCGGTGGCGGCTGTTCCTTCCTTAGTCCTGTCAGTAGCTTCTGAAAACAAAGGCAAGCTTCATAATTATATCTGCAGACGGAACACCGTAAAATTCACTTATGGATGGAGAAATTGTAAGTGTATATACATTAGCTGACACCTTGGTCATTTTAACTTTCGGGTTATTAACGTGCCCCAGGCAGCGATCACATATTTCCAGTCTGAACCCGCAGGTACTTTTGTCTGTAATGACACCGGTATGGGCATAGATATCATCACCGGTATAATCCTTTAGCCCCATGTCTCCCTGTCAGCATTAAAGGTGACAACCACCGCATCGGAGGAGGTGGGGAAGGCCGGGGTAACTGTAATTACCTGTGAATGTAGTGTAACTGTACAGACCAGTAACAGGGAAAATATGATTTGAATCTTAATTTTCATGATTCTGCAATTAATTATCCTATAAATAAATACCACCCCTTAATCCATCAACCCATAAACCTATAAACCCATCAACCTCCTCAATACCAGCCTACTTCTTCAAAATATATGGGTATGTCATATAAGTCATCCCTTTAATGACATTGCCCTGTAAAGTCGAAACAGAGTATTGCAGTCCCATGATGAACCCTTACCCCACTTGTCGCGTGTTTCCGATGTGATCCACGCAGGCTCCCAGTAGTGGATGCCTTTACCACCGCCGTCCATGATCTCCTGGGTCAGCTTTACAAGGTAGTTATACTGCCCTGTTTCATTGGCCGGGTAGGCAACCGTCAGCTTGTCTGTTCCGAGGATGTTGTTATAGGAGTCTGCATTATTGAGTGTCCAGGGATAAGCGGTTTCCACAACCATGACATCTTTTCCGGTCATGGATCTGATATCGGCGACGTAATCACTCACACTATCCAGAGTCACCGTTGACCAGAGATAATAATAAGAGATCCCTGCAATGTCATAATCGGTCAACCCGGCTGCTGCCATTCCCTCAAACCAGTAAATTGCATTTTCAGGCTGGGCAATATGAATTATTATTTTCGGCTTGACTGATGACGAGACGGCAGCATCCCTGACAGCCTTAATGGCTCCGTTGATAAGGAATACAAAGTCTGCCTTTTTGTTCCACCTGTCGCCCTGGGGCATAACAAAACCGGGATTTATTTCATTGCCGACCTGTACATATTCAGGCATCAGGCTGGCACTTTCAAGCCTGTCAAGGGTCTTCAGGGTATAATTGTAGATGCTGTCGCGAAGCAGTTGAAGCGATAGTCCCTCCCATGCAGCCGGGGGCACCTGTTGGGCAGGGTCAGCCCAGATGTCAGAATAGTGAAAGTCGAGACTGACTGCCATCCCCTGTGCCTTTGCTGCCGTGATTGCCCTTTTGACATCACCAAAGTCATTGTACATATTTGCCGCCGGAGGATTATAAACGGTCCTTGTCCAGTCAGGATTATGCCATAGCCTGAGGCGGACTGTGTTAGCCCCATACTTTTTAAAGATGACATAAGGGTCTTTTACAGTCCCGGAATCGCGAAAAACCCCGCCGTGATCAAGAATCTGGTTGACGTATGACAGGTCTGCTCCCATTGAAAAGTCGGTATGGGAATAATACACTGTCTTCAATTCAGGTTCTTTCTTTTCCTTATCCTTCCCGTTGCATCCGGCAAGAACGAGAAATGTTGCAATCAGTGTTAAAGTCCTCATATTCATTTTATTAAATAGGGGGCTGTCTTATAGATAATGACAGCCCCCGTATTTTCAGAAAGAAACACCTATTCCTGCCTTGATTAAGGCTGGGTCATTGTAACTGTTTTATCAATCAGGTTTACTGTAATTGTATAGCTACCGGGAGTGCCAATGAACCTGAAGTTACTGTCGCCGTCGGCTGCATTTTCGAATAATGGGCTGACAGTTCCACCGTTAAAGTACGGATAGTTATAGCCAATCGGAGACCATCCCTGCTGTCCGAAGAAACGGAATGTCTCATTCGCAAAGTCGGTTGTGGCACGGTATATACCATCTGACAGCCATGTCAGCTGAATGAAGTCGGTATCCCAGTTCCATCCGCCGAGGGCGGCACCTGTAGCGAAGAGTATCTGATCGGCTACGGCTTCCATTGTCACAGTTTTGGTTGTCATGTTGACAGTTACTTTATAAAAACCGGTTGTGCCGATGAATTTGAGGTTGCTGTCGCCATCGTTGGCATTTTCAAACAGGTTGCTAACTGTAGTAAAGTAGGGGTAATTGTATGATACGGGACCCCAGTCAGGCTGTTTGAAAAATCTGAAAGCCTCACCGCTGATGAAACGTCCGATTGTTTCATAAACGTTTGGTGCGGTACTGTTCAGAATCTTATATGTGTACATGTCCCAGTTCCATCCGCCTGTTGCTGCTCCGGTCATATAAATGGGCGGGAAGACAACGGCATAGGGAGTGACTTGAGGCCTCTGTGATATCCGAATAGACGGCAGGAACGGCAGTGTGAATGGTTGATTTAACCCTGAACTGAACGTCTGCAGCCGCATCAGGACTCAGTCCTGCTGCGAGCAGCAGTTTGTTGAGTTCACCGACAGTGATTGTCCCGGTAGTTGCGTTTGAAACGGTTACCAGGTCGATCGGAGAAGAGAAGTTATTAGCCTTCTTGTCCATCTGAACGGTATAGGTCACCACTGCAGCAAAGCCGTAATCAACCTCTGTCCAGGTAAATGTCTGGAATGTCAGATCCTTATTGTCCATAAGAAGGACGAAATGTCGATCCGGAAAGGTTGCTAAGGTCATTTGCCGCTATGGTTTCTTTCAGCATGACGTTTTCCTTGTCTTTTTCACAGGCGGCAAAGAAAACCGTCATGAGCACAAATAATATCAGACTTATCTTTTTCATATCTGTTGTTTTTTAGCGTGTATCAATAACCCGGGTTCTGGTCCAGATTGGGATTTGCACCCATATCGGCATCCGGGATGGGGAAGAGGTTATATTTGGGGTCAGTGGCTACGCCGGCCTGAACTCCGCCTTTCCACTGCCAGAGGTATGTTCCGCCCGTGAACAGGCCGTATCTGATGAGGTCAGTACGACGGTATCCTTCCCAGTAAAGCTCACGTGCTCTTTCGTCGAGAATAAAAGCGAGGGTCAGCTGAGCTATCGTTTATATTACCTGATGTTCCTTGTAAGCCTTGGTTCTCAGTTCATTAACATAGCCAAGGGCTGCAGTCGTGCTTCCTCCTGTACCGCCGCGCAGGACAGCTTCGGCATACATGAGGTATGCATCGGCAAGCCTGAATATCGGCTGGTCAGTATCCGGATGGGTTCCGTCCTGACCGGCAACGCCGGCAGATGTTTTGTTTGTCCATTTTGTAACGGCATATCCGTCTGTAAAGTTGAACATGTCAGCAATATCCTTGGCCTGTCCGTCGGTATAGAACATTTTTCTCTCGTCAGAATTATCAGTCGGGAATTTGTCAACGAACTGCGGTCTGGCCCTGAGACCCCACCAGCCTCCGCTGATTCCGAAGTTTGCCGGCAACATCGAGCCTCCTACCTGAGCATTGATAATGAAGGTGGTACCACCCCATGTTTTGGTCTTCTTGCCGTCATAAGGAATTGCGAAGATGATCCCTTTGGCAGTATGGTTATCAGCTACGAACATTTTGGCATAATTGTCCTCAAGTTCATAACCGGCGTCAATTACCTTTTTCGAATAGGTAACAGCCTCGGTATATTTTGCTGATGCGCCGTACACTTCAGCATTCAGATAAAGACGTGCAAGAAGCATCCATGCGGAAGCCCTGTCCATACGGCCATAAACATTCGTTTTGGGAGCCATAAGTTCATTCTCTATGGCAAGCAGTTCACTTTCGACATAGTCAAAGAGGTCTTCTCTCGATATCTGTTCAGGCAGAAATGCTACCAACCGCGTCTTCTTCAGTCACAAAAGGAACATTGCCGAACATGTCAAGAGCATGATAATAACTGAGAGCCCTGAGCAAACTTGCTTCAGCCCTGTAACGCATTGATGGTAGCCGTCTGCGTTTCATTGAAACCTCTGCCTGAAAGTTTGGCATCAGTAGTTTCGCGGATAAATTCATTGCAGAGTGATATCTGGTAGAATATCCTCGAGTACATGTTGAAAATGAACTCATTCGAAGCTGACCAGTCCATTTCCTGGTAATCCCTGAGGTTACCGTCGTTCCATCCGAGAATTGCCTCATCGGTAGGAAGTTCCTGGGCGTAGAAGTAGCCTCTGGTGTACTGACCGAAACCTTCGTCAAGACCGCTGAGGTCACCGGCTCCGTCAGGACCTTTCTGTCCTGATACTGCCAGTCCGGCATATACCTTTGCCAGGACCTTTTCATAGTTGCCGTACTCCGCATAAATCTTCTCTGCGGTGAGCACGTCCTGATCAAGCGGAATAGTATCCAGATCCTTGATACATGCAGTAACGAACATCGAAGAGAGGATCACCGCTGCAGTAAATAATTTATAAAATCTTGCTTTCATAGCCATTTCGTATTACGGTTATAAGGTTACGCTTACGCCCAGCAGGAAGATCCTCGGGCGAGGATATGTGTTATTGTCTATACCGTCAAAAACCTCCGGATCGAGACCAGAGTATTTGGTGACTGTAATCAGGTTCTGAGCAGTGCCATAAACTCTGATTTTCAGCTTGTTGTCCAGAAGGTTATTGAAGTTGTAACCGACTGAAACGTTGTCGAGTTTCATGAATGAACCGTTCTCCATGTAATAGTCTGAGAAGTACTGTGAGTTTTCAAAATTTGTCTCCAGCACATTCGTGACCCTGTTCGAGAGATATCCCGATGCAGCCATATTGGCATATGAAGAATTTGAGAAAACGTTGTTGTAAATGTAGTTGCCTACGTTTATACGGCCGTTGAATGAAAAGTCGAGGTTCTTATACCTGAACAGTGAAGAGAAGCCCATAAAGACTGTCGGTGAAGGTTTCTGATACCTGTACCTGTCGTCTCCCGTGATGGCTCCGTCATTGTTCCTGTCAACATAGAGGTTTTCAATCGGGTTACCGTCTGCGTCGTAAACCTGTTCCATCACATAGAATGAATATGAGGGGAAACCTACGCTGTGTATCTGCATTGTGTTACCCACACCGCCGGAGATGCCGCCGACATAAATCCCTTTGTAACTGGGATCGTCAACTGCAGTCAGTTTTGTGATCTTGTTGGCGTTGTAGCTTGCATTGAACCCAATTTCCCAGTCAGTATTTGTGGCAGCGATAATCTTGCCGTTGATTGAAAACTCAAGTCCGCGGTTTTCAAGGTCACCGACGTTGGTCACAATCTGGTTTGTAAGGTTGGTTCCGGCAGGTACAGGGATCTGGTTGATAAGGTCTTTCGTCTGTCTGTAATAGACATCAAGATCACCGGTGATCCGGTCTTTCAGGAAACCGTAGTCAAGACCTACGTTGTAGGTTGTTGTCTCTTCCCATTTCAGGTTGGCATCATAACCGCCGGCCCTGTAGGTGTCAATATATGTGTTTCCGAACAGATAGTATGCTCCGAGGTCTGAAAGCCTGTAGACTGCCTGATAGGGATAGTCATCATTGCTGAGGTTCTGCTGACCGGTGATTCCGTAACCAAGTCTGAGTTTCAGGTTTGAAATCACTTTGTCACTCGAAGAAGTCTTCTTTGGCAATATTCCATGCAAAGGCAGCTGATGGGAAAAGACCCCATCTGTTTTCCGGTGCGAAACGCGATGAACCGTCATCACGGAGAGTAAACGTAAAGAGGTATTTGTCCATCAGGACATAATTTAACCTTCCGAAGAATGAGACCAGGAAGTTTTCAGACTTATAGTCATCATTCGCATACAGTTTCATTCCGTTTGTGGAGGTCTCGATGGTTTTGCCGTCCCTGTAGAAATGCTGCCATGAGTAACCGGCTATTGCATTCAGGCGGCTGTGATCGCCAAATTCACCTGTATAGTCAAAATAGACATCCAGCAGAGCGTTGGTCTTATTCTGGCTGTATTCTCTTGCCTGACCTTCACCTGCATAGGTGGAGTATGACAGGAATGATCCAACAGGAATAGTAACAGTGCCCTGGCTGTCTGACTGGTCAAGACCGACGTTGATTTTCGCCCTTAAGGCAGGGAAGAAATGCAGTTTATAATCCAGCATAAGGTTTCCGAGGAACCTGTTTACCGTGGATACATCACTGCGGTCATAAAGCTGTGTAAGGGGGTTCATTGGAGCCACAAAGAGAGGCGAGCCGTCAGGGTTCTTCCACAGGAAATTTGTAGCCTGTGTCGGATCCATCGAGAGCGAGCCGCCGATAGCTCCGCGGTTTGCAAAGAAGTTGTCAATAATCATTCCCTTGGCATTCAGCTCAATTTTGAGATGATCATCAAGCAGTGAAGGACTGATGCTCAGGGCACCGGTGACACGTTTCAGGTTGTCAGTCTTCAGGATACCGTCCTGATTTGTGATACCCACACTGACCCTGTAGGGGAAAAGTCCGAGACCGCCTGAAAAATTAAGGTTATGGTCCTGGGCAATTGCATTCTGATAGATCTCCTTCTGCCAGTTTGTTGAAGCAGCGCCTAACAGTGCCTGTGCAGCAGCGTTCGATGCATATTTTGTCTGTATAAGGCTGCGGAAGGCTTCAGCTGAAAATACATCGATATATTTTATCGGGGTGCTTACTGAAACGTTTCCTGAATAGTTGATTGTAAAGGGTTTGCCAGATGCGCCCTTCTTTGTTGTAATGAGTATGACACCGTTTGATGCTCTTGAACCGTAGATGGCGGTTGCGGAAGCATCCTTCAGAACGGTAAATGTCTCAATGTCATTGGGGTTGATTGTGCTGAGAGGGTTTCTCATACCTGTAGGGCCGTCAATGTCTACTGCAACACCGTCAATTACGATGAGAGGATCATTGCTTGCCCTGAGCGATGAACCACCCCTGATACGGATGGTAGCTCCCTCGCCGGGGGCACCGCCGCCGGTTGTTATCTGCACACCGGCCATCTTACCGATTACCATGTCCTGCGGTGAGCTTACAACACCCGGGTTGAAATACTCCGAGTTGATAGCCTTTACAGAACCGGTAGCATCTTCCTTGCGGACTGTACCGTAACCGATGACCACAACCTCACTGAGAGCCTGTACATCAGTACGCATAGCCACATTGACCACTGTCTGGCTGCCCAGGGTGATCTCCTGGGGAAGGTAGCCGATAAATGTGAAAACAAGAACATCCCCGGGCTTAGCCGACAGGGAAAATTCTCCGTTAACGCCGGTAATCGCACCGACAAGACTGCCTTTGACCACAACGTTCACACCAGGTAACGTTGTTCCGTCAGTAGCATCGGTAACTGTACCTGACACTCTTACCTGTTGCCCGAAGACAACACAGCTCATCATAATGCCAAAAGCGAACATGAAGAGCCGTTTAATTGAAAGTTTCTCCATAAATAAATCAGTTTAATTGCAGGTTACACAATACTAATATCTGTTCTAACAGAAATACTGGAATTTGAGAATATAAAATTCGGCGTTTTTTAACTGTTAACCAACTCTTTTTCAGGTTTTTTCCGCAATCGTTACCGCAAACGATTGAAGTAATACAGAGCCAACATTTGCGCACATTGAAAAAGTGAAAAAAATTTTATCTTTACAGTAAAGATTTCCTGTTTATGGGAAAGGAAAACATCACCATAAAAGATATCGCCCGCGAACTGGGTATTTCACCCTCCACTGTTTCAAGGGCCCTCAAAGATCATCCTGACATCAGCAAGGCTACACGTGATGCTGTGAATGAGCTTGCTGTCAAATGGAACTACAAACCCAATCCGATTGCCCTGAGCCTGAAAAGCGGATCATCAAAGACAATCGGCGTTATTATTCCTGACATTGTTCACTATTTCTTTTCCACAGTCATAAGCGGTATTGAGGATATCGCCTATGACCGCGACTACAATATGATCCTTTGCCAGAGTAACGAGATGTGGGCTCACGAGGTAAAAAATATTCAGACTCTCCTGTCAAGCCGTGTCGACGGTATTCTTGCTTCGGTATCCAAAGAGACTACGGATTTTGCACATTTCAGGATGGCTGAAGAAAAAGGCATACCTCTCGTGTTCTTCGACCGTATTGCTGAAGAGATCGAAACTGACAGGGTTGTAATTGATGATGAGGAAGGTTCTTATAAAGCTGTAATACACCTGCTTCGTACAGGGAAAAAGCATATTATCCATTTATCAGGCCCATCACACCTTGCCATTGCACGGAACAGGCTGAACGGTTACCTCAGGGCTATGAAAGAATACCGCATTACACCATCCCCTGACGATATTGTAAAATGTGATACTGCAGACGAAGCCGGGGACATCATTCCCAATCTGCTGAAACGTACACCAAGGCCTGACGCATTCTTTGCAGTGAATGACCTTACGGCAGCGGAGACACTGATAATCTCGAAAAGAAGTGGATTCAAGGTCCCCGGAGAAATTGCCATCGTAGGCTTTACCAACAGTCAGATTTCGAAACTCACGGACCCCGGACTGACATCGGTTGACCAGAAAGGCAATGAGATGGGCAGACTGGCGGCAGGATTGCTCCTTGACAGGATCGAGAACCCGAGAACCCCGGTGCAGACGAAACTCATTGTTTCCGAACTGGTGATCAGAGGGTCTTCTTCCCCGAACTACAGGTAACTGGCAAGCTTCTTCATTTCTCCGGCCCTTATACCCTTGGGTGTCTCCTTAACCTCACAGCACTCTGTCTCCTGATCATGCTGGAATACAAGCACATAGTTTTCCGCCAGGGCTTCATTGAGCAGCTCCTCCTTTTCGGCAATTGTCACGAGCGGCAGAAGGTCGTAAGACATGTTCCATAAAAGTGATATATGGGCTATTGTGGGCATCAGATCACCTGTGAAAACGAAGACCCTTCCGTTGTACCTGACCACCGGAATCATCAGGCCGGGAGTATGCCCGTAGTATATTCTCAGGGAAACATTCCTGCAAAGCTCACCGTTATCCTCAATCAGGTTCAGTTTTCCACTTTCACCAATGGGCAGAATATTTTCAGGCAGGAAAGCATCAGCCTCGCGGATATTGGATTCGGTAGCCCACTCCCACTGGGCCCGGCTTACATGATAAACAGCATTTGGAAATACCGGTTCATATCCGCCCCCGGGTCGTTTTACGAAGCATCCCCCGCAGTGATCGGCATGAAGATGAGTAAGTATGATATCAGTAACATCCTCAGGCTTATAGCCACACCTTGCAAGCCCTCCTGCCAGTCCTTCCCCGCCACTGAGCCACGCATAGCGAAAGAATTTTTCATCCTGCTTGTCTCCCCAGCCGGCATCGGTAAGTATGACCCTCCCTTCGGTTTCAATGACAAGTGACCTGAGTGAAAGTCCGATATTGTTGTTCCCGTCTGCCTTTACCACCTTGCTCCACATACCCTTCGGGATTACCCCGAACATAGCCCCGCCGTCTACCCTGAAGTCCGTTATATTGAAAAGAGATAATTTCATTGTACCTGTTTTTATCGGCTGCAAGATATGCAATTTTGGTATTTTTGCCGGTGTTAAACAATGACAATGAAAGTACACTTTATAGCAATGGGAGGCGCCGTAATGCACAACCTGGCACTGGCGCTCAAAGGCAAAGGCTACACAGTCACCGGCTCTGACGACGAGATCTTTGAGCCGGCACGTTCACGCCTTGCGGCAGCAGGGATCCTGCCTGAAAAGGACGGGTGGTTCCCGGAAAAAATCACAGGTGACATCGATACAGTCATATTGGGGATGCATGCACGCATTGACAATCCTGAGCTGGCAAAGGCAAGGGAAGCGGGTCTTAAGGTGATGTCGTTCCCTGAATATATCTATGACCAGACCCGTGACAAGCTCAGGATTGTCATCGGTGGAAGTCACGGCAAAACCACCACCACAGCAATGATAATGCATGTGCTTAAAAAGAGCGGCATCGCCTTCGACTACCTGGTGGGCTCGGCTATCGAAGGATATGAAACCATGGTTGGACTTAGTGAATCTGCAAAGATTGCTGTTATTGAAGGCGATGAATACCTTACTTCACCCATAGACCGAAGACCGAAATTTCACCTTTACAAGCCTCATATTGCTGTCATCAACGGCATAGCCTGGGACCATATGAACGTCTTTCCCACGTTTGAAAATTACTGTGAACAGTTTGCTGTTTTTGCCGACTCGGTGATGCCCGGAGGCACACTCGCTTACTTTAAACCTGATGTTGAAGCAGCCAGAATTGCAGATAATGTGCGTGATGACATCAGGAAGATCCCGTATGATGTCCACGGATACTTCGTGAACAGGACCGGCACCTATGCTGTGACGGTCAGCAGGACTGTCAAGGTGGAATTTTTCGGGGCACATAACATGCAGAATCTCAGCGCTGCCCGTGAAGTTTCGCTGGCCGCCGGGGTAACCGAAGATCAGTTCTATGAGGCCATCGGATCATTCACGGGCAGCGCCAAAAGACTGCAGCAGTTCGCTGCTGCCGGAGGCAGGGTGGTTTATCTCGATTTCGCCCATGCACCGTCAAAGGTCAAAGCCTCCGTCGATGCTGTTGCTGAACAGTATCCCGGCAAAAAAATCGTTGCCGTTCTCGAGCTTCATACATACAGCAGTCTCAGTGCAGGCTTCCTGCCGCTTTACTCCGGGACTCTCGGCAGTGCCGATGAAGCATTCGTTTACTTCAACCCTCACGCACTGAGCATGAAAAAATTGCCGGAAATTTCTGCCGGCGAAGTTGCCGCCGCATTCGGTGGTGAAAACATCAGCGTCTTCAGTGACTCAGGCAGACTTCTTGACTCACTTCTTTCTGTGAGTGGAAAGGATGTCGTGTTTCTTTTAATGAGCTCCGGAGATTTTAACAGTACTGACATGCAACTTCTCTCCGAAAAACTTGTCACTGTTAAAATATGATGACGGGGTTTGTTGTTGAATTATTAAACAAAATCATTTTTTTAACGTTTCTATTCTGTATACTTTTGTATTCCATTAACTAAATTGATAAATAATTATGAAAAGAACATTTGCGGTTATGTTGGTTCTGGCAGCTCTTTCTGCCGGCGTGCAGGCACAGAGTTACAAGAATCGCCATCGGTCTCAGGGGCGGCGATCCTTCAGGTATTTCATTCAAAACATTTATAAGCGGCGTAAATGCCCTTGAGTTTGTTGCCGGAACAGGGTACTTTGGTCATAACTTCAATGTGACCGGGTATTACGAGTGGCAGAATCCTACAGACTGGACTCCAAACCTTGACTGGTTCATTGGTCCCGGTGCACATATCGGATTCTGGAATGCAGACTATACAGACGAGTACGGCACAAATCTCATGATTGGACTTGACGGTATTATCGGTCTTGAATATACTCTCGATGATATTCCTCTTAATTTTGCAGTCGGTGCAGGACCAAGCTTCAATGTCACATCCGGACCGGGCTGGCTCTACTGGAATGGCGGGTTCTCCGTCAGGTATGTCTTCTAGGGCATAATTTGCCTGATCATATTACTGCGGATGCAAAGATGATTGAGATTTTTTGCAAAATATTTTGCATATAAAAAAAATCCTGCCATCTTTGCATCCGCTTTTTAAAAGTTCTTTAAGGTCCATTCGTCTAGTGGTTAGGACGTCAGGTTTTCATCCTGGTAACAGGGGTTCGATTCCCCTATGGACTACAAAAATTTATAAATAAGAATATAATGGCTAATCACAAGTCGGCGCTGAAAGCTACCAGACAGGCAGTAAAAAGGAATGAAGACAACAAGTATCACGCACGTACAATGCGTAATGCTCTCAAGAAGATCCGCAAGACATCGGACAAGACTGAAGCTGCTGAAATGCTTCCTACACTGAATACCATGCTCGACAAGCTGGCCAAAAAGAAAGTGATACACAAGAATAAGGCCTCAAACCTTAAGTCTTCTATCGTTAAACACGTCAGCAATCTGAAATAAGACTCAAAAGAAATTGAGAGCCGTCACCCCCGGGTGGCGGCTTTTTTTTGTATATTGCATATGTGGACTAATTATTATGCTGTATGTCATTAAAGATTACTGAATGGGCTGTGGAGGACAGGCCCCGGGAAAGGCTCTGGCAGAAGGGCCCGTCAAGCCTCAGCGATGCTGAACTCATCGCAATACTCATCGGGTCCGGCACAAGAAACAAATCGGCGGTTGATCTTGCCCACGAGCTGCTTGCACTGGCAGATAACTCCCTGCCGGAGCTGGGTAAACTGAGCGTATCGGGAATAAAAAAGCTTAAAGGAATCGGTGAGGCCAAGGCAGTAACAATTGCCGCAGCCCTCGAGCTCGGCAGGCGCAGGAAAATGGCTGAGGCTGCCGATAATCCTCAGATTCGCTCCTCAGCTGACGTGTTTAACATTTTCAGTCCCCTGATGGAGGATCTGCCCCACGAGGAATTCTGGATTCTCTTCCTCAACCGGGCAAATAAAGTGACAGGGCCGGATGAAAATCAGCCAGGGAGGCGTCAGCGGAACAGTGACTGATGTGAGAATAGTGATGAAAAAGGCAATCGAGACACTTGCATCAGGCCTTGTTATTTGTCATAACCATCCGTCAGGCAACAACAGTCCCAGCGATGCTGACATCCGGATCACCCAGAAAATAAAGGAAGCCGGGGCGCTGATGGACATCCAGCTGCTCGACCATCTGATAATATGTGGTAAAAACTATTACAGTTTTGCTGATAACGGGGCGCTTTAAACCGCCTGGGTGTACAGCCTGACTTCCGACCTGTCATCACATTCACCCAGGAGCTCAATCAATGACCTGCCACTGACGGGATGTATGGTATAGGGAGCTATCTCGCATAGCGGAACGAGAACAAACCGCCTTTCGGCTATCCTGGGATGGGGGATCTGCAATCCGGGGCCCGAAATGATCCTGTCACCCCACAGAAGAATATCGATATCGATCACCCTCGAACGGTATCCTGAACCCTTTATTCTTGTCCGCCCCAGCCTGGTTTCCATCGATTTTATAACACCCAGCAGGGCATCCGCATCCAGGGTAGAAGTAATCTCTATAACCATATTTAAAAACTGCTCCTCAGCCTCAAAGCCCCACGGTTCAGTCTCCCATACAGATGATTTTGCCGTCACTCTGCCTGCTTCAGTATCCAGCTCCTTTAATGCGTACGAGAGGTACGATAGTCTGTCGCCCATATTGCTGCCAAGACCCAGTAAAAACACGGATTCAACCTGCTCACTTATTGATGATGATACTGACATAGTAAGTTAACTGCCATAAAGATGCTGATTTTTTTATAATTTGGCCCTGAAAATAATAAGCTCTGAAAAATGAACCCCACATGTTAGGCACACTAATATGTGGGCTCCATCATACCATTAAAATCAAAATTACATAATGATGAAAACTTTCCTCAAAATGACCCTTGCAACCGTAACAGGTCTGCTTCTGACAGGGATACTCTTCTTTGTAATAATGCTTGCATCGCTCTCCGCCATGGTGGCATCAGGGAACAAACCGGCTGATATTCCGGAAAAATCGGTGCTGGTACTGAAGACCGGTACCCCTGTTCCTGACCGTACCAGCACGAACCCCTTCACTTCATTTGACCCGATGTCAATGAAGCTTTCCCAGGCTCCGGGATTGAATGATATCCTCGCAAACCTGAAGAAAGCTGCTGATGACAAGGACATAAGCGGAATCCTGATAGAAAACGGGGTTGTTCCTTCAGGTTGGGCAACGGCTGACGAGATTCAGAAAGCACTTGCAGAGTTTAAGAAAAGCGGGAAATTCGTGTACTCCTACTCAGATTACATCATGATGCAGGAAAGCTATTTCATCTCGTCGTCCGCCGACGCAATTTGGCTTAATCCTTCGTCCATGTTTTATTTCCAGGGTCTCTCCGCCGAGGTGACATTCTACCGTAAAGCCCTTGAGAAAATGGGTGTCGATGTACAGGTCATCAGGCACGGCAAGTTCAAGGGAGCGGTAGAACCCTACATGCTTGATAAAATGAGCGACGAAAACCGACTGCAGATCACTGCATACGTAGGGTCGATCTGGAGCCACGCAATAAAGGTTATTTCAGAGGCCAGGGGTGTGCCTGAAGCCCGCCTGATGCAGCTGGCCGACTCACTTGCAGGATATGACCTTGCCCTTATGACCAGCGAAGGGCTGATAGACGGAACGCTTTACCGTGACCAGATGGAAGACAGCATCAGGAGTGCAGCAGGAATAGATGAGGGAAAGAAGATAAACTACGTCTCGATGACCAAGTACAGCAAGGTTCCGGCAAAGGATATCAAACTGGCCGGGAAGGCGAAGATAGCAGTCGTTTATGCTGAAGGCAACATTGTAATGAATGACGGCGATGATACAAACATCGGCGGAAGCCGGTATGCGGAAGAGCTGCGCAAAGTGCGCCTTGACTCAACAGTTAAGGCTGTGGTCTTAAGGGTCAACTCCCGCGGAGGCAATGCCATTGCATCGGATATTATATGGCGCGAAGTGGACCTCATCAGCAAAGTAAAACCCGTTGTCGTTTCAATGGGCAACTACGCAGCCAGTGGCGGTTATTACATATCTGCAGCAGCTGACAAGATCATGGCTTCACCGGTGACTGTAACCGGCTCCATAGGGGTGTTTGGCCTGATCCCGAATGCGGGCACGCTGCTCGAAAAGAAACTTGGAATCAGCTCTGAAGTTGTCAGGACTAACGCTCACGCCGATTCACCATCTTTAACCAGGGCGCTCTCTCCTTATGAGCGGGACGCACTACAGACGAATGTCGAACGCACCTATACTGCCTTTACAGCTGTAGTCGCCGAAGGCAGGGGGATACCCCAACCCGAAGTTGACAGCATAGGACAGGGCCGCGTTTGGAGCGGCGCAGACGCAATAGGTTTAGGACTGGTAGATTCCTTCGGAGGACTTAATGATGCTGTCAGGGAGGCTGCAAAACTGGCAGGCCTTGACGAATACCGGACAGTGGAAAGACCTGAGGCAGTGGACTTCTACACTGCTCTTCTCAAGGATATGACCGGTGAGATGAGACTCCGTGCGATAAGGAATGAGCTGGGTGAGGCATCGAAATACTACTTCGATCTGAAGGAACTTCTTTCCGCAGAGGGCATCCAGGCCCGTATGCCGTATCTCATCGATATACATTAAGATGACAGTGCCGGGGCACTTCCTGCTGCGTCCGCTTTCGCCGTTATACGGATTGGCGGTATCGCTTCGCAATATGCTGTATGACCTCGGCATCATCAGATCCTGCACCTTTCCCTTTCCTGTGATCTGCGTCGGCAACATCACTGTCGGAGGCACAGGGAAGACTCCTCACGTCGAATACATCGCAGAACTGCTTTCCCAATACGGCCCGGTTGCCGTGCTCAGCAGGGGTTATCTCCGGAGAAGCCGCGGATTCAGGGTGGTGGGGCCCGGAGATACCGTCTCCGAAGCAGGTGATGAGCCGTTGCAGATGGCTCTCCGACTTCCGGGAGTGACGGTGGCGGTGGACCGCGACAGGGTGCATGGCATAAATGAGCTGCACCGGCTCCTTCCCGGACTGAAAGCTATTATACTTGATGACGGTTTCCAGCACCGTGCAGTGCGAGCCGGACTTAATATCCTGCTTACCGACTACAACCGGCTGATGACACGTGACAGGCTTCTGCCGTACGGTCGTTTGCGCGAGAGCCTGCGGGGAGCCAGAAGAGCAGACATAATTGTTGTTACAAAAACACCTCCTGCCATCAGCCCGCGAGAAGCAGGTGTCATTGCCGGGGAGATTAATCCGCTGCCTCAGCAGCAACTCTTCTTCAGCACACTGGAATACGGTGAACTGAGTCCTGTTTTCACGGGTGGAAAGGAGAGGCGGATAACAGGCGATACCGGGGTGGTGCTGGTTACTGGAATTGCAGATCCAACTCCGCTGGCTGAGCGTATTTCAGCAGTTGCAGGATCAGTGACTCACATACAATTCAGTGACCATCATAACTTTACCAGGGGAGATATTTCGAGAATAACGTCAGCCCTGCATTCACTCCAACAGACTGACAAAATTGTCGTAACCACCGAAAAGGATAGTGTAAGGTTAAAAGAATTTACTATAATTGCAGACCCCGTAAGGGAACATTTGTATTATCTCCCTGTTAAGGTGAGGATCATTGAAGAAGAAGAAAAATTCATTAAAACAGTAACCGGATATGCTGGAGAAAATAATTGAAACCGTTGAGTATCTGAAGTCGAAAGGTTTCACTGCCCCTGAGGCAGGCATAGTACTTGGAACAGGTCTTGGCGGACTCGCCACAAAGATAGGGAACCCGGTGGAGATAGCCTATGCCGATATCCCCAACTTCCCCCTTTCTACAGTCAGGGGACACGCAGGGAAACTCATTTACGGAGACTTTGGCGGCCGGAAAATTATTGCCATGAAAGGCCGCTTCCATCATTATGAAGGTTACGGTGCAGAGCAGATTACATTTCCAATCAGGGTTATGAAACAGCTTGGCATCAGGGCTCTTTTTCTCTCCAACGCCGCCGGAGGTACCAATCCATCGTTCAGGATAGGCGACATAATGCTCATCACAGATCATATCAGCCTGCTGCCAAACCCACTCATCGGTCCGAATGATGACCGGATAGGTCCGCGATTCCCTGATATGAGCACTGCATATGACAAGGATCTTATTGCAAAGGCGGAGACCATTGCAGAAAAAATGGGGATACCGGTCAGGAAAGGCGTTTATCTCTCGACCTCCGGTCCTACTTTCGAAACTCCGGCGGAATACCGCTATTTCAGAACCATAGGCTCCGATGCTGTCGGGATGTCAACAACGCCAGAGGTGATAACGGCGCGTCACATGAATATCCCCTGCTTTGCCGTAAGTATCATCACAGACCTCGGCGTCGAGGGCAAGATTGAATACACAACCCACGAATCTGTGCAGGAAGCCGCAGAACACAGCGAGAAGAAGATGACAAAGGTGATGGAAGAGCTTATCTCATCCTTCTGACCTTCTGACCCTCAGTCCGCCAGCTGGCGGATCAGACCCTCAGACATCACCGGTACAGCAGGGCACATACCTCCTTCCTGCGCCACGTCTGCCCGCGGCTGTTGTATGATTCAGCAATGATCATATAAAGCCCCGCATTAAGCCGCCTCCCATTGTCTCCTGTTCCGTCCCATACTATCAGGGCTTCTTCCCCTGCGACAAACCGTTCCGCCAGAAGCCTTACTGGGTAACCCCGTGAATTGAATACGGTGACAGTCACCACATTGTCACTTCCGCCCGGAACGACCCTTACAGAGAGTGCGTCCTCGAAACCGTCACCGTCAGGCGATATCCTTTCGGAAGAGAGATTCAGTCCCTGCCCTCCAGGTGCCTCATTTACAAGTACCGAATTCGGTGCACCGGGAGTACCCCATCCGCATACTTCTGAGGCAGAGTGCCAGTTACCGGGAAATCCGGAAGAAAGCTCAGGTCCTACCTTCTCGAGTGCAATGCCCTCTTTGATGTCAAGGAAATCAAGATGCATCGAACTGCTGTAATCTAACCTGTCAAGAATATTAAGCTCCCTGTCGAGAATGATCACACTGCCTTCGTCATCAGGCATCGACGGCAGCGACCTGACCTCATAAACGTCCTGTTTTTCAGAGCAGGGATAGTGATCAGTCACGGCATCCCTGTCGGTGGTAAGAGCCACAAGTCTGCCCGGAAGCAGCTGTCTGGGGATCTGAGAGAGCTGCGATTGCTGAAGAGGAGCTTCCGCCTGAGACTTGCACCTTTCCGGCAGTGGAGGTATTTGTTCTCCCCTTTTCCCTGTATCAGACCCTTTTTCCTCTGTACCAAACCCCTTTATTACCCCCGCATCAGATCCCGCCAAAAAAAGCTGCGAGAGGTCGAAAACCTTTTCTGAATTATTGTACAGCTCCAGGTAATCTGCGCACATCGGCAACGGGTCGAAGAGAATCTCATTGAAGAGTATCTCTCCTGCCAGTGGTGGTTCCGGAAGCCCGAACCCGGCCCCTGGCTGGCAGGGGGTGTTCCCTGCATAGTCAGCAGCATGCGCAGGAATCTGCAGGGTATAAATCCTGCCGGTGACAAAGGGCTCCGCTACTGTGACTACAAAGGCCCTGTCCGCAATGTCGTCGGAGGCGGAGGAGAGTGCATTGAGTCTGTCAATCGTCCATTCATCTGCTGCGAAGGACCCGGTCAGGGTCTCGTCAAATACTATTCTGACCCGGACCGGGCTGACGGGATACACTGCTATGATCTCCGGGCACTGTGAGTCAGATGCCTTAAATACCCGGGAGTTGTTTCTGCCTGGCGTGCCTCCGGACGGATCTGTTGAGGCACTCCACGCATCAGGTGCATTGAACGGATTCTCAGTGTCAGTCAGTTCCATCGACCATCCTCCACCGGAGCGCCAATCATCCTTGTAGCATAACTTCGAATAAGTTACTGCATGAATCAGTTCTCCCCTGCCATCGCGAAGCGCAAGTGTCTTCCCGTCGTCGCTGAGAGACGGGAACCCGGCCATCCCTATGACCCTGCCATAACCGGAAAATCCGGATATTTTTGACGATGAACAGAGAATCAATTGCTCGCCGGCCCTGATCCGGATGTCCGGAAACATGGCGGTATCCCTGTCGGCGATCAGTAACCAGCCCCGGAGAGAGAGACTGTCAGTGGTCAGGTTTGTCAGTTCAATAAATTCTGCATCGGGAAGTTGTACCGGTGGAGAGGGATCGGCCATTATTTCTGTTATCACAACATCACCGGTGACGGCATAGACGGGGACAAAATCTTTTGTTACCTGGGATGCACAGTTGCCGATATTATCACATAAGGTCCCGAATTTTATTGTTGTGTTGATCCGGTTACCTGTCTCCGTGCTCAGACAGAGCTCATAAATCTCGGGTGTGATTTTATTGACAGAAGTAATTCCCCCCTGTGAGGCTGATGTTGGAAAGCGCCAGTGACGAGGGATCCGGTTCCTCGTCAAACTGCACCCTGAGGATATCTGGCGCCATAGCTGTCACAGAAACAATGGCAGGCGGCAGCGTGTCGGCAATGAAGACCCCCTCCACGGATACATCGTCGAGCCACAGGAGCCTGTCCCGGGTGGAGGTGTAGGTATAGATGATCCCTGCATATTTCCATCCGCTGCCCTTCACTACTGCCCATTGCCTACTGCCTACTGCCTCTTTCGTGCTCCATGCTCCCCGCCCTTTGCTCCCCGCTTCTACTTCCATTCCCCACGTTCCGCCGGCAGTTCTGGTCACCCGGACTTTTCCTGCCCCGTCAACCCCGATATCATTCTGCCAGTTGACACCGGTGGTTATCACGGTTTCGGTCTTCCCTCCCGTTACCTGCCACAGCCTCAGTGTGTCATCATACCCGGAAAAATTCACCCCAGCCACAAAACCGTTGAACCCGTCGCCTGCCATTATTTCTTCAAAGCCGCTTTCGGAAGTCAGTATGAATGCCCATTTGTTTGACGAGGAGGGCTCTGCCCCGTGCCGTATGGTAAACTCCCAGGTGATATCTGAACAGTCGGGACATAGGCCTTCAATACTGAACAGGGCGACTTCCTCCTCTGCCACGGTGTTGTCAAAAACATGATGCAGGGAGTACTTTCCGTTCAGGGGGCTGACATTGTCTGCAGCCCAGTGTTCCGTTGCACTAAATATCCATCCTTCCGCAGAACCGTTTTCAAAACTGAACGATACCTGCGCACAGGTGCACAGCGGTAACAGTACCGACAACATTGTGATGATCTTTTTCATGCAGCGAGATCAAAAAAAAATTACATTTGTCGGATTTATTCCAGTATAAAGTTCGTACAAATATTTTAAATATTAAAAAATGAAAGTAGCAGTAGTTGGTGCAACAGGAATGGTTGGAAGGATGATGCTGAAAGTGCTTGAAGAACGCAACTTCCCTGTTGATCAGATATTGCCTGCTGCCTCTGAGAGGTCTGCAGGAAAAGAGATAACATTCAGGGGAAAGCAGGTTAAGGTCATAAGTGTCATGGAAGCCGTCGAAGCGCATCCCGAAGTGGCTCTCTTTTCAGCCGGTGGCGCTGTATCCAAAGAGTGGGCACCGGTATTTGCTGAAAACGGGACCGTTGTAATTGACAACTCGTCAGCCTGGCGTATGGAGAAAAACATACCGCTTGTGGTCCCGGAGATAAATCCCGGAGCAATAACTGCAAATGACAGGATCATTGCCAACCCGAACTGTTCGACAATACAGATGCTTATGGCACTTGCACCACTGCACAGGGAATACCAGATCAAAAGGCTGGTGATTTCGACTTACCAGAGTGTGACAGGTACGGGAGTGAAGGCTGTGGCACAGCTGGAAAATGAAAGAGGCGGACTGAGCGGTGAGATGGCATATCCATACCCCATTGACCTCAATTGCATTCCCCAGTGTGACGTCTTCACTGATAACGGCTATACAAAGGAGGAGATGAAGCTGGTGAACGAAACACGGAAAATATTCGGAAACGGGGAGATACGTGTAACAGCCACCGCGGTTAGAGTGCCTGTCACAGGAGGCCATTCGGAGGCTGTAAATGTTGAATTTGAACGGGAATTTGACCTCGACAGGGTGAGGGAACTCGTGTCGAATGCCCCCGGAGTCATTTTGTATGACAACCCTGCAGAAAACAAATATCCGATGCCTATTATTGCCCATGACCGCGATGAGGTCTTCGTGGGTCGTCTGCGTCGTGATTTCTCTCAGGAGCGAACACTGAATATGTGGGTAGTTGCCGACAATATCCGCAAGGGAGCAGCAACCAACGCCGTTCAGATAGCCGAATACATGATCTCGGCAGGCATGCTGAAATAAAGGTCAGGAAATTTCGTAGAGCAAATCGTTATAGGGGTAGCGGACGACATGCATCCGCCTGACTTCTTCATACAGAACCTTTCGGAATTCTTCAATATTTTCTTTGGTTTTTGCCGAGATGAATACGCTGATATGGTCAGCGTCAGCAGCCATCCAGGTGCGGCGCATGTCTTCCAGGGACAGGTTTGCCCGCGTTGAGGGTGTCAGGTCATCAGCATCCTTCGAAATATATGAGAATGCGTCAATTTTGTTGAAGACCCATATCACAGGTTTATCGAGGGCATTTAAGTCCTTCAGGGTGGCATTGACAACTTCGATCTGCTCCTCGAATCCTGAATGGGATATGTCTATGACGTGCAGCAGCAGATCAGCTTCTCTTACCTCATCAAGGGTCGATTTGAAAGATTCTACCAGGTCGTGTGGCAGCTTCCGGATAAAACCGACAGTGTCGGAAAGCAGAAAGGGAAGGTTTTCGATCACAACTTTCCTCACTGTAGTGTCAAGGGTTGCAAAAAGCTTATTCTCTGCGAACAGGTCAGACTTACTGATGAGGTTCATCAGGGTCGACTTGCCAACGTTGGTATAGCCTACCAGGGCCACCCTGATCATTTTGCCGCGGCTTTTACGCTGCGTGGTCATCTGGGTGTCAATCTTCAGAAGCTGCTCCTTAAGCTTTGAGATCTTGTCACGGATGATTCGGCGGTCGGTCTCTATCTCAGTCTCGCCCGGGCCCCTCATTCCGATGCCCCCGCGCTGACGTTCGAGGTGAGTCCACATACCTGCCAGCCTGGGCAGGAGATACTGATACTGGGCCAATTCAACCTGTGTGCGAGCGTGTGAAGTCCTGGCACGTGACGCGAATATATCGAGGATAAGGTTTGTACGGTCGAGAATCC
The DNA here is from genome assembly GCA_963757935.1 of uncultured Bacteroidales bacterium. Classification (GTDB taxonomy): domain Bacteria; phylum Bacteroidota; class Bacteroidia; order Bacteroidales; family VadinHA17; genus SR-FBR-E99. The sequence continues at coordinate 164,866 of CAVWSZ010000001.1, forward strand.
GGCAGTTTAGTTCTTTTTCGATATTGCGGATCTGGCTCGGAGAGAGCTCATCATCAAAGATTGTGAGTGTGATTTCGTTGGCGGCGATATAGGCCGCTATCTCTTCGATCTTCCCCTTGTTGACATAGGTGCGGGGATTGGGATAGTCAACCTTCTGTGTAAACCGCTTTACAGGCTCAGCGCCTGCCGTTTCCGCCAGGAATGCCAGTTCATCAAGATACTCCGCCACCGTCAGTTCATCAGCTCCCGGAGTGATGACGCCCACCAGAATCGCTTTCTCGCTTATGTCTTTCATTTATTAACTACCCGGATTGAGGACGCAAAAGTATAAAAAAAAGGGGCCGAAGCCCCTCTTTGTCAGTTTATATATCTTCGGTTCTGCTGAATCAGACCCCGTATTGCATTCTTCAGATTCTCGGAACACATTATCACCATTTCTATATCAGGCGGGTATGGAACCACCTGCGACTGAAGCATCGTTTTCTGCTCGGCTGACAATGCATTCACGTCTCCGATTGCCCGGGCTGAGATATGCTCGAAGTTTGAGGTTGCGCCTATCGGATCCTTCTTAAGCATCTTTTCAGGATTCAGGGCCAGCACCTCCACATCGCCCTGGATGACGCACTCTTTTTGCTGGACAGTCTGAATGAGGGCGCACTGCAGGTTCTTGTACTTCGCGACCTTGACGTCATTGCCGAGTGAATCCTTCATCACGTTGCCGCGGGCATCCTTGACATAATCAAATCCGTCCTGGACTGTTTTCTTGATGAGGCTGTCACGCTGGAACTGTCTGTCAGGACTTACGCCTACCGTACGCAGATTCACATTCACCAGGTAATCGAACTCGGTGTTCTGATCGAGCAGAACTGTGTGGTATTCAACCCAATCACTGTTCAGCCTGGGGAGGTCGAGGGCCAGAAGGTCCTTTTCAAACTCCTCGGGAAATTTTATGACGGAATAATTTTTTACAGTCACGTAGACACGGCTGATGCCGAGGTATCTTGATTCCTGCAGCATCTGCCCGATTCCGTCATAGTCTCCCACGTATTCCTGCGCCCTTACAAATTCGGCATAAGCCTGACGGTATGAGTCTTTGGTCCCGTTTTTCATCAGTTCCTGTCCGTGAGCATAGTAGAAGTCGGCGGCCTTTTTCTTTGCCATCACCATCTCCTGCATATAATCCACATATGGGAACTGAACTGTTCTGCCATTATATTCAAGCGGGGTAACCGTACGGACCAGCGACTGTCTGTCACTCATCCGTTTATAGATAAGGTAGATTTCGTCGTAGGCATTGGGCCTGCCTTCAATCTTAAGGTATCTGATGCGTTCGTTATCCTGGTCGGTAACGATGTTCATTGCGCGCTCAAGGCTGGTGATATCCTTTGAGCTGTCAGGGTTCTTGCGAAGAGCTTTCACAGCTTTAGCGATGGCTGCGTCATAGTTACCTGACTCAACCTGTTTTTTTGATGATCCGCAGCCTGCAAGGAGCAGAGCAGAAACAGTCAACAGCAGAAATATTTTCTTCATAAATAATTACGGTTAACCGCCGCTGATCAGATAATGGGCGGTGTGATATTTAAAACTGTTTTCAATATTACTGAAGCTGGAAAATGATAGGTATCGAATACCTCACACGTACGGGGCGTCCACGCTGCATTCCCGGCTCCCATTTGGGAGAGGCGGCTACGGCTTCTTTAGCTGCCTCATCGAGAAGCTGGTCAACGCTGCGGGTGACAGTAACACCACTTACGGTGCCGTTGGTCTCAACAACGAACGTGATGAAAACCCTTCCCTGAATACCGTTTTCTGATGCAAGCTCAGGGTAGCGTACCCGTTTCTGAACCCAGTCACGGAATTTGTTGATGTCGCCTCCCTTGAAAGTTGGCATATCCTCAACGATGACAAAGATCTCGTCTTCGGTCTTTTCTTCTTCCATATTGATGACAGGGGCATAAATTTCAACCACCTTGTCTTCTGAGGTCTCATCGTCATCGAAGGCGACGTCTGATTTGATAACGACATCGTTTTCAACTATTTCGAAGAGGTCAGTGACGGTCACCTCCGGCGGCGGGGCCTGTTCGGGCGGTGTCTCTTCGGTTACGGGTATTTGCTCCTCTTCGATGGCTTCTTCGGACATTCCGTCAAAGGCCGAGTCTTTCTTCTCACCGGTTGTCCAGTCAAAGGCAAGAAGTGAGACTAAGAGGGCAATGATTATCCCGAACTGCAAAAACATCGACTTTTTGTTTTCCAGGTTCGCCTTATCGCTTTTTTTGACTTCCATTGCTTATTAGTTAGTCCTGCTTACAAAGTTACAAAATAGTTTATCTCCTGACAAGGGCGGGAAAATAAAGTGGATGTTGTTGTAAAAATATTTTTATATTTGCACCGTTTTGGGGGTATAGCTCAGTTGGCTAGAGCGTTTGACTGGCAGTCAAGAGGTCAGGGGTTCGATTCCCCTTACCTCCACAAAATCAAGAAGATATTAAGATTTGTGATCCTGTAAATTAACAACTTACGGGATTTTTTTATTTTTCAGATTCCTGGAAAAACCACCTGAAAAGCTCTTCTGTGATACAAGAAAAAGCCAATTTTCTATGCCGGTATACTCCTTTTTACAATCCTGTTAAAATACTTGGTAAATTGCTTAAATAAAGATTTATTGAAACCGAATACCATTGATAATATGGGGAAATCTAACTTGGATTTATATTACGAATTAACTTATTATACTCTCGAACATCCAGACAAAATATATTTTATCCATCAACATATTGTGGACTGTTACACTGCTCAAAATGCTGATGATAATACTAAACCTATTGCAATTACATTCGCTTTAGTGGGTCTTTACTTGTATATTGAAAAAGACTATTCCGGGAGGCAGGTACAAGTGGCTCATGTACAATTATCAAAGTATAATAAAGTATTTCCTCCGGTTAAACCGCCAAAACAAAAAGGAGAGATTACTATTTTAGAAGTATTGGAGACACCACCCGGAAAGGAGCGGGACTTTATGATAAAAAAATGGTGTACTTCGGTTTGGCAAGCCTATAAAGAGTATCATGATACGATTGCTACTTATGAAAGAGCCAATCTCTCGCCAAAAAACAAATAACCTGACACGAAATACTCAATGGCAAAAAAGCAGGTTTAAGGCCTGCTTTTTTGTATTAAATTACTCCAATGCAGCATCAAGCTTTATCAGATCCTCATTCTTTGGAATAAGATTGAAACTCATAAAATCGATCAGCCACTTTTCTTCTTGCTTTGTTACATGATATACATTGCGGACCTTAATTTTTGAGCTCAGTACAGGAAACATAAATTGTTCGACTACAACTGCAGAGTTACCGTCAGCAGCCAGGCGTATCTCACGTCTGTCAATTGAATAATCAAGAGTAACGGAAGTATCTGCCATTACCTGAGTCCAAGCATCGGAAATTTGTTTCTTATCCAGGAACTCAGACGGATCGGTACCGAGAATCAATGCATCGTCAGTCAGCAATACGGTAACTTTACTTGCATCATTCCCTTTAAATGCCGACTGAAACTCATCAAACAGTGCAGTTATTGCAGCTTTGGAGGCTGCAGTATCCACCGGAACTGTTACTGGCTTTTGCTGGCAGGCTGACATTACTATCACCGCCACAAGTGACAGGCAATAAATTCTTTTCATCATTTTAATTTTTAGTAATTAGATCTGTATAAAATTATCTATTTGCCAGATGCGAGGCAAATTATTTATTTTGTGTCAGTCCTGATTTCCATGATTGACTTTATCCATTCGGCTATTGACCGGGCCACTTCATCCCTTGATTTGCTGAAAGTATGATCATCCTGAAACGCTTCGATCCGGACGTTTTTTGCCTTTTCCTGCTTTAGCGCCCGGTATAATGGCAAAACATAACCTTCAATGGTCACACCGGGATCATCCCACCCGCATATTAACAAAACATCTCTGTCAGCCAGCAGGGAGGCGTTTCTTCTTGTGTAAAAATGCTGATCAAGCTTTTTTGTTAGAGCTTCTCCCATTTCTCCGGGCATGCTGCCGGGTTCAAACCTGAGTATACCTGCTGCAACAGATTTTTCAATGCTGGCGTCTATAGTGCTTTTTATCTCCGGCTTCCGGAGATATTCTTCATAGAACTCACCCCAGTCGTTACCTGCAATGGAAATCACAGCAGTGACCTCCTTATGTTTTATTGCATAAGTCATAGCCATCCCACCACCGTAGGAATATCCGGCCAGAATGACGGATGCGGTGTCTATTTTAAATCTTCTGATATTATCCGGATTTTCAAGGAATTTATAAGCTGAGGCAATATCCGCAAGGCTGTTCGGAAAACTGAGTTTCCCTTCACTTTGATGGGTACCGCTGTAATTAAAAGTCAACGCATTTATGCCGAACTGTGACAGTCGTTTTCCCAGACCTAATACATCAGTAGTGTTTCCGGGTGATCCCTGAAGGAGAATAACGGTGGGAAAAACATCTTTTCCCTCTGCCGGATAGAACTTGCCTTTCAGAATAATCCCGTCGCGGTCAATTGTAATGTCAACAGGAATTACTTCCTGACTCTGTACAGTAACCTGAACGGTAAAAAAAATCAAAAACACACCGAAGAGTTTTGGACTTTAGTTTCCACATCTTAACCTCCTTTTCTTGTCAGACAAACGAAAGTCGAAGTCTGGATTTCATAATTAAATTCAATTTTCTCCATCCAAAGTTACACCGGAAAAAAGACAGAGTCAATTTTATCTGTTCAGGATGTGGCAGCCATGAGTAATGAAATCATATTGAACCGGTGCAAAAAAATGGGGTGCCTTCGACGAGGGCACCCCATTCATTTAATTGCAGCCAAATACTAGTACTGTGGATTTTGCTGGCTGGCAATTGCCGGGTTGGCATCCATCTCTGTCTGCGATATCGGCAGTATGGTCTTGTAGAAAGTCCTGTCAATTGTCTTGGTGCGGTGGGGGATAATAACGGCGGGGTAAATAAACTCATCATTGAATTCTATGCTCCTGTTAAGCCGCATCATGTCAAAGAATCTGTGACCCTCGGCAAAAAACTCCTTGCTCTTTTCGTCCATTATCATATCCATCGTAACGTCAGCATCAGTGGCTGGAGCCAGTGCGGGTGCCCTTTTCCGGATATTATTCAGATATGCAGCCGCCTTTACCTTATCCGGGGTAGGAAGATTAAGCGCAGCCTCCGCAGCAATAAGGTGAACTTCGGAGAGTCGTATAACCTTTACGTTGGTTGCCGAGGCAGTTCCTTTGTCTCCCTTAAGATCAACACCAGCGTACTTCAGGCACGAGCCGAGCCTGGTGGCCGAAGTCTCGTCATAGGCCATAACGCCCCAACGGACATCGGTCGCATCTTGACCAAGCCGTGCAAGGAAATAGTCACTGGCCATGAACCAGCCCATTGCACCTGTCACTCTTCCAAGCCGCAGCAGGTAGTACCCGAGCGATCCCGTCAGAAGGTCTGCTTCCGAAGGATAAATAGCAAGTTCGAAGATCGACTCGGAACCGAACGGTGCCGACCATGAACTAACCCAGTTTGCATTGGAATACAGAGTGTATTTATTGGCGGTGATTACCTCCTCAGCCGCGGCGAGGGCTTCGGTATAATTACCCATGTAAAGGTTGACCTTTGCCTGCAGTGCAATATTTGCATAGTAGTTCAGATAACCTTTCAGTACTGTCTTTGAAAGAAGGGGAGCTGCATCAGTGAGGTCCTGCATGATCTGAGTGTAAACCTCCTCTACCGATGCCCTTGTTGGCTGGGCCGAAGCATCAAGCAGTTCGAGGATAAGCGGGACACCGTATGATGTCTTGTCCATGTTGTAAGGCTTGCCGTACAGGCGGACAAGGTCGAAATACATCAGCGCCCTGGCTGTCATTGCCTGTCCTTTGTATTCACTCAGAGCCACAGTTCCTTTTCCTGCTTCCTCAATTAATCCGATATTCTGGATCAGGTTATTGGCCTGCAGAATGTTATGATAGATCTGAGACCAGAATCCCGAAAATGAATTTGATGTTGCTGAATGGTTAAATGAATAAAGCTGGTCGAGACCCCTGCCCTGAGAACGTATGGCGAAATCGCCGCCTTTGGCATCACCGTAAATGACGAAGTTCCTGCCGTAATAATCGGCGGCTGTCATCTTTCTCATCAGTCCGTTTATTGCCACCTTTGCATCGGCAACATTCGTTATCGACGTTTCTGCCGCAGCTGAGTTGCTGGGCTTGACATCCAGAAAATCCTCGCACGAAGCAAGCAGTACAACGCCCAGTACCGTAAATAATATCTTTATCTTTTTCATTGTAGTACCTTTTATAAATTAGAAACTGGCTTCGATTCCGAAGGTATATGTCTTGCCGATAGGCATTTCCCATCCCCTGGTGCCGTACTCTGAAACCTCCGGATCATACTCCTTGTATTTAGCCAGGGTCCAGAGGTTCGAACCGTTGAAATAGACTCTTGCATTGGCTATCTTGACCTTATTGACAATATCCTTCGGCAGGGTATAGCCCAGTGTTATGCTCTTAAGTCTCGTATAGTCAGCAGGGTGCATGTGCCTGCTGCTCTTCTGGTTCACATCCTCGAAGTCAACTGCAACACGCTGGGGATATAACGCATCCTTGTGTTCCGGTGTCCATCTGTTTTCGTAAGCATCCTCAGACATGATTCTTTCCCAGTAGTAACCGTCGTCATTGACATCGCGGCCGGCAGCATCATAGGTCTGACCACCGATCTTATATGTGAAGATCATTGATAATGAGACACCCTTCCAGTTCAGGTCAGTGTTGAATCCGCCGAACAGTTTCGGATGAACATTGCCGATTATGATTTCGGAAGCATCACTGTAGCTATATGTTGCAGGACGCCCGTCTACTGTAAGGTCAGGGGTCTTGTCGTTGTTGAGAAACCAGAGGTTTACTCCGGTCTCATCTTCTACACCTGCCCACTCCCGTCCATAGAGAGCCAGGGTCGACTGCCCTTCCTGGTAGATATACTTCGCTCTTGAATCACCGCCTGTGGGATCAAACCAGACAATGTTCTGACCACCGTAAAGCTTTGTAACGGTTGATTTCACATGCGATGCCGTGATCCCGGCACTCCAGGTAAAATCGCCTTTCTTCAAAATATCTCCGTACAGTTCGAATTCGATACCCTTGTTGTTTATCTCTCCCACATTTTTGAGTGTCGAGCTGAATCCTGTAACCGTTGAAATGGGAACATCCTGAAGCAGGTCTTTCGAGTTTCTGTTAAAAAACTCTACTGATCCTGTAATTCTCTGGTCCAGCAGACCGAACTCGAGTGCAATATTTGAGTTGTAACTTGTCTCCCACGAGAGGTTCGCATCAGCAATGTGTGCTTACACCGCCACCGGGCTGTTCCATATACTTGTTTGTATATGCTGTCAGAGAACGCCATCCGTAGTTGGCCGACGGAAGGGTGCCGTTCACACCGTATGATAGCCCTCAGTCTGAGGCTGCTTATTACATCTACGTTATCCATGAAGGTCCTCCTTGTCAAGTCGCCATGAACCGGCAACTGACCAGAAATTACCCCATCTGGAATCGGGTCCGAGCCTTGATGAACCGTCGCGACGGAACGATGCCGAAGCATAATATTTGTCATCATAATTGTATTCAGCCCTCGACAGCATTGACAGCATTGTGTTGCCCCAGTAATATGCGCTTGCATCAAGCTTGCCGGCGGTAGCCACGGTATGAAGGGCGCTTGTCGGAAGGTTAGTTCCGGAAGCACGCTGGTAGTCAGACTGGTTTCTCTCAGCTTCCCATCCCACCAGGATGCCTACGTTGTGCACCTCGGCCGAACTTCTTATTATAATTCAGGGTTGTGGAGGAAACAAGTTTATTGATTGTGGTAGCGTTTTCGGTTACTGAACCGCTAACACCTATGCCCGTGAAATGCAGGGCGCTGTAGTACAGATGGTCAGCAGTCTGCGTATTGTCATACGAGAGAATCGATTTGAATGTCAGTTCCGGTAGATATTGTCACTGTGACAGCCTCATTGGCAAAGAGGCGAAGGGTATTCGAGTTGTTTTCCCACTCATTGTTATAATAGACTGGGTTGTAGGCATAGCTTCCGTACCTGGCAGTCCAGGGCAAGCCCGTCAGATAGTCGGTGGGCCAGTAGAGACCCCATAGCAGGTTGCGGCTTTGCAGGAAGTAGTTATTTCCGAGGGCACGCGTATCGTTAAACCCCTCCTGGTTGCTGTTGGAAAGGTTGATATTCGTTGAGAATTCAACATGGTTCCCGACTTTCTGGGTAGAAGTTTATTCTGCCTGTGATTCGGTTGAAGTCGTTTATCACGCTTCGCCCGAGATCTTTGGTATAGGAAAAAGATGTGTAATAGCTTGATGCGTCAGTGGCACCGCTGACAGATAGGTCATAAGACTGATACACTGCTGTGCGGAAGAGTTCCTTTTCCCAGTCGAAGTAGGTACCGGCCCTTTCACCTCCAATTGTAAGCGAATTGACAGTGAAGTCAGGGGCGGTGAAAATGTAGCCATGCTTGTTGAACCTGTTGTTGAGCTGCTGAAGAGCGCGGGTACTTGCATCTTCGATGGTTCTGCCCTGGTAATATACCCCTGCATTCCAGAAGTTTTCGTAATACATTTCAACCTGTTTCTCAGGGCTTGCCACCTCGTAGTTGTCTGTTGCGAATGATGGAGTGATCCCGACTGAGGACTTGAAGTTAACTGCTGCCTTACCCTTCTTGCCCTGTTTTGTTGTTATGACTATTACCCCGTTTGCAGCCCTGGAGCCATAAAGAGATGAAGCAGCGGCGTCCTTGAGTACGCTTATTGATTCTATATCATTGGGGTTGATTGTGCTCATCACGTTGCTGGTGGTGTAAATTCCCATCTGGGATACGTTCCCTGAAATGACGGGTACGCCGTCTACAACATAGAGCGGCTCATTTGATGCGTTCATTGACCCGATGCCCCGAACCCTGATTGAGGATGTTGAGCCAGCCTGTCCAGAGAGTGTTGTAATCTGCAGACCAGCCACCTTGCCGTTCATGGCATTCTCGAAGGAGAGGGTGGGCACGTCACGTATCGCATCGCTGTTGACGACACTTACCGCACCGGTGAAGGTACCCTTTGTGGAGGTACCGTACGCAACTACAATGACCTCGTCGAGAGCCAGCGCATCAGTAACCAGTTGAATATTGACAACCGAGCGACCTTCGACGGCCACTTCCATTGTCTTGTAGCCTACGTAGCTGACCTGAAGTACAGCATTGGCAGGCACATTGCTGAGGGTGAATTTACCGTCAACATCAGTATTTGTTCCCACTCCTCTTGCACCTTTCAGCAGTACGACTGCATATGGTACAGGGGAGCCGTCATCGGCAGAGGTCACCGTTCCGGTAACTCTCGTCTGAGCCATGCCAACATTGAAAATCAATACCGACAGGACAAACAAAATAAGTTTCTTCATGGAATATGTAAATTAAGTTAGTGGTTTGTTGTTGAAAGTTACACCATATTCCAAACAAAAAAAAATATTTGTAATATACTTCAGCCTCTTCGTAACATTATGTTTTTATGTTACTTAGATTGCCTTGACTCTAATAAGGCTATAATATGTCATACATATTTTTGAGTAAATCCGGTCGGAATTTTTACCTGTAGAAAGACTTGAGTGGTACCTGTTTGAAGGTCTGAAAATGGAAAATATCCGACGTGAGTTGGGTACGGGGGTCCTCAATTATTTGTAGATTTATAGGTTCATTAGCCAATACTTATATTCGAAAACCAAACGAAAAAAATATGAGTGTCAAATATTCTGTAAGCCCGAACGGCGAAAAATTTCCGCTGCCGAATCCCGAAGATTATAAAGCCGAATTTGAGAACATCCAGAAACGTGTCGACCAGGAAACGTGCCCTGGGCCGCGAGATTGTGGTGGTGATGGGAGTCGGTTTCGTGGGAGCTGTCATGGCTGCCATTGTTGCCGATACAGTCGACAAAAAGAGTGGCAAGCCGTCGAAATTCGTAATCGGGATGCAGCGCCCCAGCGCCCGCAGCTTCTGGAAAATTCCGATGCTGAATCGCGGCGTCTCGCCAGTAAAAGCTGAAGACCCTGAAGTCGATCCGATGATCGCGCGCTGCGTCCTCGACAAGAAGACGCTGATGGCAACTTACACCTATGATGTGCTGAAGCTTGCCGATGTGGTTGTGGTTGACGTGCAGTGCGATTATATCAAGGAAGACCTGGGCAACGTGAGGTCCGGATCCACCGACATGGCAGCCCTGGAGGCCTCGCTGGGTGTGATTGCCGAACACATAAAGCCTGACGCTCTCGTTCTGATTGAAACCACCGTGGCCCCCGGAACCACCGAGCAGGTTGCCTACCCTATTATGAAGAAAACCTTCAGGAAAAGAGGCATCGAGTCCGATCCTCTGCTCGCACACAGCTATGAGAGAGTGATGCCGGGAAGAAACTATGTCGCCAGCATACGCGATTTCTGGAGAGTGTGCAGCGGCATAAATGAGGAGGCAAAGAAAAGAGTAGTAAAATTCCTTAACGAAGTCCTCAACACCGAGAAATTCCCTCTGACAGTCATGGACCGTCCAATCGAATCGGAAACAGCCAAAATTGTAGAGAACAGTTACCGCGCAACCATCCTGGCTTTTCTCGATGAATGGAGCCTCTTTGCAGAGCGAAATGGGGTAGATCTTGTGAAGGTCATCAAGGCAATAAAGGTAAGACCCACTCACAGCAACATGATTTTCCCCGGACCCGGAATCGGCGGTTACTGCCTCCCGAAGGACGGCGGACTCGGAGTGTGGGCGTACAAACACATCCTGGGTTTCGAGGATGATATTTTCAGGCTCACGCCAATGGCCATCGATATAAATGATACACGCGGACTGCATGTGGGTCAGCTCACCCGAGACGCCCTGCGCAATATGGGCCAGCCGATAGCCTCAGCCGATGTGTTGGTGTTAGGCGCCGCCTACCGGGAAGATGTTGGCGACACACGTTACAGCGGTTCTGAGATCGTAATCAGGAAACTTGCTGAAATGGGTGCCGAAATCAGGGTACACGATCCGTATGTAGAGCATTGGTGGGAGTTCGAACAGCAGGATACCTATCCTGCTGAAGGTCAGAGCAAGGCGCAATTCTTCCGCAACCAGGAGAAACTGAAGGAGATACGCATTGAACAGGATCTCGACAAAGCCCTGCATGGAGCTGAGGCGGTTATCCTTGCAGTACCTCACTCGGCTTATCTTCACATGGATCCTGACGAAGTGGTTAAGAAAATCGGCGGTCCCGCAGCAATAATTGACTGTTTCGGGATTCTCACCGATGACAATATCCGGAGGTACTTTCAGCTTGGCTGCGAAGTTAAGGGTTTAGGACGCGGTCATATTCAGAGACTGAAGGAGGAGATCAGGAAGGCCTAGAGCATGGGGCATGGAGCATGGAGCATGGAGCCAGGGGTGTGGAGCATGGAGCGTGGGGCGTGTGGAATAATACAGGGAATAGGCAGTAGAGGGCCGAGTGTTAAAAAATAGACCTGTGGTCTATTTTAGCGAAGGAGCCAGACTGGTGGGCAGGCAATAGTGATGTTAAAGAATGGCGGTTAGGGCTTTTTGTAGAACGGTTGCTGCATCGGGGTGTCTTCGTCACTGAAGAGTTTATACAGAACAGGGTCTTTCAGAATATCTGAAAACAGTACAGGAGTGCCATCAACAAGCACCTGGTTATTTATGAACCGGATCCCGTGGCTGTAGTCGACATACCAGTCGACGTGCCCGCTGTAAACCGGTTGTATGGGTTTGCCGTCAGGTTTGTGCCATCCGTAGATTACCACCTTAGTGGGCTGGGTGGCAAGGCGTGAGGAAAGTATTACATCCTTCTTGATCCCGGCCACAAGCTGTCCGTGAGTTCCTCCCGCTTCTGCAAGCTGCTTTTCAATCTGTTTGTTGTGGTCTTCAAATTTTCTCACAAGTTCGTTTGCATTGCCCACAGGGACATAATTGAACGGAGTCAGCCTGATAGATGCAGCAATGTAAACAGCGTCGCTGATCTTTGAGGTGATCATTGATGCACCGAAGATGTCTGCAAGTCTCTGGGCGGTGTGCGGACTCATTGGGATCCGGCAGAAATCGGTGTCGCTGCCTACTGCCAGATAGTCAGGCATAACCTGATACTCCACGCTGTGAACATCTCCCTGAGCATCAGCAAGGGAGTCCTTCACCGTTATCAGATTGCGCAGAAAACCGGGAATATTACCTGAGGCTACAGCCTTAAATATTTCTTCCTCACGCTCATTCAGCGGAAGAGTATCAATGCGCCTCATAAATGCAGAGCCGGACTCTGCATGGCTGTCGCGTGGCGGAATATTGAGGCGACGCAACGGCAGATTAACCTTATCGGCTATCAGTTCGGAATATGCCCGCAGTCCGAAGTAAGTATATCCCTTCTGTTCATGCCTGGTTCCGCTCAGCATACTGTGAATGAAACCGTTGCGCTCAACCTGGACTGTATGGAATATTTTGCCGTCAGGATTGGTTTTAAGAATAACCTGAGCCCTTCCCTTCAGTGCAGAGTACCATAACAGGGTGTCATTATCAGTTTTCCTGAACCGGAATGAGCCGGAGAGGTACTTCTCCATCATCCGGGTACGGTACCAGGTGCCGCCTGTGGGAGAAACAAGCGGTTTTCCGTTGTATATCACTACACTGTCGTTATAAGCGAGTGCGCAAAGGAATTTATCTTTGCCTGATTTCAGCCATCTGACAAGTTTCGGACCGTAAATGGTGTCTTCCCATCCGTAATTGCTGTCAAGAAATGATATTCTGACAATGTTTTCCGGGATATTCTCAAAGGCGTCAAGATAGCTGAAGATGAATCTGCCGCCACCGCTGTGGCCATTCAGGACTATCTGTGGATTCCACGCTGCAAATATCCCGGTTACATCACTCACCATCCGTCGTCACCTGTTCCCTGTAATCGGGAGTATTTGAATTCCATGCAGGCCAGCTTTTCCGGCTGTTTTCAAGGTAAGCCACTACAACCGTTTGATCTTTTAGTACACCTCTTATAAATCTTGTCTGTGCTCCTATATGCTGAATATCGAAATGCCAGTCGTCACCCTCTTTCATCTTTTTTCCGAAGGTCTGCTCAATTGTATTACCGTTGGGAAGTGCATAGATGACGAGCAGAACGCGGTCATTCCGCCCGAATCCTTCAACCGGAGCGTTAATTAGTATGCGTGTACCAGGGGCTGAATTTTCAATTACAATCTGCTGCTCGCTGAAGGAGCCTGAAGGTGTAAACCCGGGGAGTAGCTGAGCATGAAGAAGGAAAGTATTAAGGACAAACAGTATCAGAATTGCAGATTGCTTCATCTTGAGAGATTATTGCCGGGGCTGATGCACACTTAAGTAAATGTAAATTTAAGGTTTTATTGAATAAATAAGATAAGACCACCCCCCGTCCGTCGGCTGACGGACGGCTCCCCTCAAGCCATTGGGCGGGCAGGCTCATGTCAAGGAAGGCGGATGCAGGGTTCAGGCGGGAAGTGGTTAAGTTTTAATACAATCTCAATTGCAGACAATAATTAAATAACTTTGAAAGGACAACTACCTCCTTTACGTATGATCACAGCTTTTACCAATGCAACAATATATACCGGCAGGGAAGTGATTACCGGGAAAGCCCTGCTCATAGACAATGAGACGGTAACTGCACTGACTGACCTGAACAAAATTCCACCGGGGGCAATAACCGTAGACTGCACCGGCAGGAACATCGCACCCGGACTGATCGATCTTCAGATAGCCGGCGGAGGCGGGTACCTCTTTTCCGACAATCCATCTGCAGTAGCGCTGAAAGCAATGACGGAAAGTATATTAAGAAGTGGCACCACCGGATTCCTCATTGCAATACCGACAAATGCTCCCGCTGTGTACCGAAATGCGATCAGGGTCATAAAGGAAAATCCCCATCCCGCAGTCCTTGGACTTCATCTTGAGGGTCCTTACATAAGTCCTGCCAGATGCGGAGCTCACACAAAAAAATATATCAGGCAGCCTGATGTGAATGAGGTGGAAGCCCTGCTGAAAGAAGCTGGCGGCACTGTAAAAATGATGACCCTGGCACCGGAGGAATGCAGCAGTGATGTGATCAGGTTGCTGACTGACAGCGGTGTGACAGTTGCTGCCGGACATAGCAACGCAACATACGAAGAAGCCATGACAGGTTTCAGGAACGGAGTGCGTACGGTGACCCATCTTTTCAACGCTATGTCGCCAATCCTCCACCGAAACCCGGGCCTCCCCGGTGCGGCATTCATGAGTGACCAGGCCTGTGCGAGCATCATCGCCGACGGAATCCACGTTCATTATGACATGATTGCAATAAGCAAAAAAATAATGAGGGAACGACTCTTTCTTGTCTCCGATGCAGTGGAAGAAACCCTTAACGGGCCTTATCCCCACGTCAGGAAGAAGGACCGGTTCACGCTGCCCGACGGCACGCTGTCAGGCTCAAGCCTGTCTCTGCTTCAGGCGGTGGGCAACTGTGTAAATCACGCAGGTATCGCGACAGATGAGGCCTTGAGAATGGCTTCGACATATCCTGCAAACCTGATCGGGGAAACCCGAAAAGGTTTTATTGCACCGGGATATAAGGCTGACCTGACAGTTTTCACCGGTGATTTCAAAGTAGCCGGGATATATATTAACGGAGCGGATCAATTAAATACCAGTTACCTGAATAAAAGCTGACATGGAATTGCACTGCCAGGAACAACAGAACAATTCCTGAAATGGCCCAACCCAGTAAGGAACAACAAAACAAATCCTGATATGGCCCAAACCGGTAAAGAACAACTCAAAAAATCCTGATATGGCGTTGCTTGGAATTGACATCGGGGGAACAAAACTGGCAGCTGCTGTTTTCACAGAAGAGGGCGAGATCTTATCACGAGACGTCACCCTTCTCGGGGAGCGCGGAGGTAAGGATGCCGGAGCCCTTGTTGCAGAAACTGTCAGAAAACTGCTCAACCAGCAGCAGAATGACGGAAGCCGGATTAAATCCATCGGTATTTCCGTGCCCGGGATTTACCGTATTAAGGAAGGTACAGTATGGGCACCCAACATACCCGGCTGGGACAATTACCCCTTGCTGCAGGAGGTGCTGACGGCATGCGGTCACATCACGGATACTGCAGACACGGTGAAGGCAGCATTGGCTGCCAATACTGGTACACCCGGGGATGTGGGAGGGGTGAGTGCCCCAATTCCCGTGACGATTGACAGCGACAGAGCCTGTTACATCCTCGGGGAGATGTGGAAGGGAAATGCCCGCGGATGCAGAAATGCAATCTTTCTTGTCCGTGGGAACTGGTATCGGGGCAGGCATACTGGCTGACGGAAGGATTCTCAGGGGAGCAAATGACATTGCAGGCGCGATAGGATGGCTGGCACTCAGCAAACCATTCAGGGATGAATATGTCAGCTGCGGCTGCTTCGAACATCACGCCTCCGGGGAAGGCATAGCGAAGGTTGCACGGGAATACCTGGCAGCTGACACAGGATATGACGGTGTTTTGAGAAAAAAGTCAGCCGGTGAGCTGAGAAACAAACCTGCCGGAGTGATAACTTCTCATGATGTGTTTAACGCATACAGAATGGAGACCCCCTTGCACAAAAGGTCATAAGGCAAAGCATAGAATTCTGGGGAATGGCGATCGCCAACCTCATCAGCCTGTTCAACCCTGAAAAGATAATCCTGGGCGGCGGCGTTTTCGGCCCTGCTGTCAGCCTGATACCTGAGATTATTGAAGAAGCCTCGAGGTGGGCACAGCCCATAAGCAGCCGCCTTGTAAGCATAGAAGGGTCAGCTCTCGGCGGCGATGCAGGTGTTTACGGCGCCGGATGGCTGGCACGGGAGAAACTCGGTAGTGGATTATAATTCAGACATCACGGGGAAACGGAATAAAAGCGGAGGTCAGTACATCAATCATTAGGCAAGAACAGATTAGCGAATAACTATGCTGCAATCATACAGAGGAGAAAATATCTGATCATAAAACAGTTATCACACTTCAAAACCGGACCAAAATACCACAATCACATATGTACAATAGAAAAACAGTCTTTACCTCTGCATGCGTCGGGATGCTGTTATTCGGCGTCTGCCTCATCACCCTCGGCTCAATAATCCCGGATCTTAAAGCAAAGATCGGCCTCGATGATATTTCTTCAGGTGCCCTCTTTTCAATACTTCCGTTTGGGATCCTGACAGGGTCACTGATCTTCGGTCCTTTCTGCGACAAATTCGGGTACAAGTTAATGATGGTTTTATCCGCCTTGTTGATGTTCGCAGGATTCATGGCACTGGCAAATGTATCATCGCTCGGACTGCTAAAAGTGAGCATCTTTTTCTTCGGTCTGGCCGGCGGTGCAATAAACGGTGCCACCAATGCGCTGGTATCTGACCTGAGCGACAAGGACAAGGGTGCGAATCTGAGTCTTCTCGGTGTATTTTTCGGCATCGGCGCCCTCGGAATGCCATTCATTCTCGGGCTTTTGAAGGATGTCTTCAGCTTTGAAGCCATTGTGACTGCAGTGGGCTTTCTCACACTTGTCGCAGGACTCTATTTCCTGTTAATAAAATTTCCGCCGCCCAAACACTCAGGCGGCGTACCCATAAAGGAAGGCCTGAATCTGCTGAAAGACAGCACACTGCTCCTGATCGCCTTCTTCCTCTTTTTCCAGAGCAGCTTCGAAGGTGTGATCCAGAACTGGACCACAAGTTACCTCACCGAAGGACTCTCCATACAACAGAACAAGGCGCTGTTCGCACTTACGGTATTTGTATCAGGGATGGTTGTTATGAGGCTACTTATCGGAAGCCTTCTGAGGTCAGTCGCCCCGGCCAAAATACTTATAGTATCCTTTGCTCTGATACTTACGGCATTGCTCCTTATAAAAGCCGGGAATACATATGTTACAGCGGTTGCAGGATTGTTCATACTGGGCACAGGGCTGGCCGGAGGTTTTCCGATAATGCTTGGATTTGTCGGTGACAGGTATGTCAAACTCTCAGGAACTGCATTCAGCATTGCCTTTGTCATCGCCCTCTCAGGAAACATGCTGGTCAATTACATGATGGGAATTATTGCACAGAAGTATGGAATTCATCACCTGATGAACATTACATTTGTGCTGCTTGCCGCGATGCTGATTCTCGGCACGGTAATCTTGCGAAAACAAAAATCAGACTTGAATTAATCATCTAAATAATAAGATATTATGTTAGCAAAAGAATGGCTGTCGAACACCCGGCAGGTAATGACAAGGATCGAGGAAACGCAGACAGACAACATCAGGAAGGCCGCCGAGGCTATGGCTGATACGATTGAGATCGGGAGGTGGGTTCACACCTTCGGCTGCGGTCACGCAACCCTGCCCATCGAGGAGATGTACCCACGCATAGGAGGCTTCGTCGGATTTCATCCGATGGTCGAGCTACCGCTTACCTTTTTCACGAGGATAACGGGTGAAATGGGGGTTCACCAGTTCGTCTTCCTGGAGCGTGTCGAGGGCTATGGCGTCGAGATCATGAAGGGCTATAATTTCGACAGTCGCGACATTATGTGGTTATTCTCCCACTCCGGCATCAATAACGTCAATATCGATGTGGCAATTGAAGCACGAAAGAAGGGCATGAAAGTGATTGTATTCGGCTCGGCTGCCGAGGCGAAAGGCAAGCAGACGAGGCATTCAAGCGGCAAGACGATATTTGATCTTGCTGATATTGTCGTCGATACGTGCACCCCGATAGGTGATGCTTCGGTGACGCTGAAAAATCATCAGGACAAGATAGGCCCGATATCTACGATGGCATTCATCACCTGCGTCTGGATGACAATAACTACTGTGGCAGAGATCCTTGCCGACAGGGGTGTAAAACTCTATATCCATCCCTCGCACAATGTTCCGGGAGACACCACTGCCAAAGAGAGACTTGAAGATGCTCTGGCCGAGTACAAGAGAAGGATCGCCGGAGTCTGACTTATTTGAGGCCCGGCCGCAGGCAACTGAGGTTAGTCTCTGGTGATGGTCAGGTCTGCCCGGAAGTATCAGACAAGTCCTTTACTTTCGGCCGGCGGCAGTGTTGAGGTACTCCTCAAGCATCGTATAACCTGACCTTGCTAACTTTATTCCGGTCCGCGGGGTCATCAGGGTTCAGTCCCTTTTGAAAGTCTCCCAGCTGTCAGGCATGCCGTCTGCGTCACTGTCAGGCTGAAGTCATCGTATGTCTTCAGCTCCGGCCATCCCTCAGTATTGTTCTGTGAGTCAATGATGCCCGTTCCGGTACCGTATGAATCACCGTAAGCGCAGATACCTGTCGTTGTCTCCCTGACAATCCGTTCATCAAGCTGGTCACGCCGTGGCAGCAGGGCTCCGGCGTTTTTAAGCACAAGCCTGTAAGCTTTGGAAGCCTTCTGAGTTTTTACCGGCGCAAAGGGAAACGGCTCATTAACCCTTATGCCATCCGCCTCAGCAAAATCGCCCTGAACGCCGCCGTCCCAGTTGTTGCTGCTGACCTGCCGGCTGCCCGACATATAGTTGCCGTCCAGATACCATTTACCAAGCGAATCAAACGGTTCCACGATCCTGTTCACAACAGATTTTTTAGTGGCAGGTCCAGGTTTATAGTAGTTGCTGACCATATTATGCTGACCAAGCTCGCCACCGTAGGAGCTGTTGAAGCCCCAGTTGAAGATCACGTTGTTCCTGAAATCGACAATCTCCGTCTCTCTCGTATCAGGATGGTACCTTGCGCCGCAAAAACGCGGGTTACGGCTCGTATGGCTGGCCAGCAGATTATGATGAAATGATGCTCCCATGCCACCCCAGATACCTCCGTAACCATGTTCTCCCTTATAATGTCCGGCATTGTAAAGACTTTCCGAAATTATGCACCATTGCATCGTAAAATTGGTATTGTCATAGAACGAGGCGGCTTCGTCAACCGACCAGCTCATGGAGCAATGGTCGATGATAATGTCCCTGCGCCTGATACCTGTAATTGCATCGGGGGGTTCCTCTGTTGCAGATCCGATTCCGCAGCGGAACCTTATATACCTGATAATAATGTTGTCAGCATCTACAGAGACAGTCTGTCCCTTAATGCATATCCCGTCACCGGGGGCAGTCTGCCCGGCAATTGTCAAATCTCCCTTTGAGATTGACAGCCGGCGTTTAAGTTCTATGGTCCCTGATACGGCAAATACAATAGTCTTCGGACCTGTTTTATTGAGCGCCCAGCGAAGTGAACCGGGAAGAGGCTTCGTCACGGAATCCGTGAGGTTAGTAACAATCCAGACATCACCCCCACGGCCTCCCGAAGTATATTTTCCGAATCCCTCAGCGCCGGGAAACGCCGGCAACTGACCGCTGACAGCCAGTGGGATTAAACAAATAAGAAACAACAGCTTTTTCATTTCACACTCTCCATAATTTTTGACCCGTCGGGTTTCACCTTTTCAACTCTGATATTTTTCGATTTTTCTCCCCTGACGTCAATGAAATTTCCGGTTTTATCCGGCACCTCCAGACCCTCTATTTCCACGTTTCTGCTGTTGATGAAGCGCAGTACCGGTGAATTCTTTGCTATCAGTCTCAGTCCTTTAATCTTAATGCCGTCTGCATCGATACAGGTCAGACCGTTATCAGCTTCGATATCAATATTCTCAAGCAATACATTCTCGAGGTTCAATTCAGGGAGCCCCTGCAGATATATGCCCTGAAATGCTCCTTTACAGGTCACATTCTTTATCGAAATATTCCGGAACTGAGGCGTCTCTACGGTTACCGGCGGAATTTCCCCTTTGGTTGTTTCAACGTTTTTTCCGCTTGCAAGCATTTCCGAGACTGACTGTCCCCCGTAATAAAGGTTGAATGAAATGGCCTGCGTGGGAATATTTGTCATTACGATATCCGTGAAATAAATGTTCTCCACTACTCCGCCCCGCCCGCGATTACTCTTGAAGCGAAGGCCAACATCGGTGCCCATGAATGTGCATCCGGAAACTGATACATTCCTGACGCCGCCTGACATTTCACTGCCTATCGTGACTCCGCCGTGGCCGTGATAGACGATACAATCCCTGATAATAAGGTTCTCTGTGGGCATCCCCCTCTCCCTGCCGTCGGCATCTTTGCCTGATTTGATGCAGATGGCATCGTCACCCACGTCGAAATTGCTTGAATAAAGAATTGTATTCCTGCAAGATTCGATATCTATTCCGTCTCCGTTCTGTGAGTACCAGGGATTTTTCACAGTGACATTCCTTATTGTCAGGTCTTCACACATCAGAGGATGGAGACACCAGGCCGGGGAATTCTGGAAAGTCGGTCCGTCAAGCAATACCCTGCTGCAGTTGACAAGGCTCACCATAACTGGGCGAAGAAAGTCCCTTATCTTCTCAAAATCAGCCTTATCTGTGTACTGCCTGGGTACATTCATCTCACTGGATTCCTGTGCTTCCTTATAAGAATGTGAAGGATACCATATCTCCCCGTCGTCTCCCAGAACACCGCCAGATTTCACAAGGTCCTTCCACTGAGCTTCCGGTACCTTGTCTTTCTTCACCGGCCTCCAGACTTCACCTGTGCCGTCAAAAATACCCTTACCGGTAATTGCAATATTTTCAAGGCCTTTCCCGTAAATGGGAGAAATGCACCGGAATGTGTTGAAGCCCTCGAAACTGGTCTCTATAAGTGGGTAAAGATCCTTGTCGGGACTGAAGATAACCAGAGCACCCTCACAGGCATGCAGGTTTATATTGCTTTTCAGGATGATGGGACCTGTAAGCCAGATACCCCTGGGAATAATAACGGTTCCTCCACCCTTTTCCGATACAGCGGCGATGGCATCCGCAAATGCCCTGGTATTAAGTACCTGACCGTCGTTTACGGCTCCGAAATCGGTTATTGAAACCGAAAAAGCCGGGAAGACGGGTTCGGCAATAACGGGCATGCTGAACTCCAGATCATTGTAATATGATGTGGGAGCAGCCGAAACCGGGGAAGCCTTCAGCTCCTTCAGTCCGTTGAAGACAAGGTTTGCCACTGCCATAGCGCCAGCAGGCTGAAAATGTGTATTGTCAGAGCTCCCTTCAGGATATGCTTCGTAAAGGCCTGCCGGGAAGTTCATAAAGTAATTAGAGGTTGCATATTCCTGTCCTTTCGAGCTGAAGAATTCCATGCTCAGCGAAGTCAGGTCAATCAGGTAAACGCCCAGTTCCTGTGCGACAGATCTCATTGCCCCGGGATAATCGCCGTGAGTGTTGCCGAGCTTCCCCTCCTCCCAGGGGTAGTTGCGTGCAACAGGGGTGATTAGAACAGGAATGGCTCCCCTGTCGCGTGACTGGTTGACATACATTCTCAGGAACTCCTTATAACCCGGCAGTGAAACATATCTCTCCCCTTTGGCGACAGAGGCGTCATTATGCCCGAACTGAATCATTACTATGTCTCCCGGCTGTAGCTGACGGTATATTTCCGCCCATCGGCCCTCCTCGAAGAATGAACGCGTGCTTCGCCCTCCCTTCGCCCTGTCGTCAACAATTGCGCTGTCTGTTTTGATGAGGTGTCTGACCAGGGGGAGTGAATCGGAACTGAGGAAGGTCTGAAATACCTGTCCCCATCCGGTTATCGGGTATCTTTTAGTACTGTAGTCATCTTCCAGCGAATAATCCGTCATGGTCGAATCGCCTATCAGCCACACCCTGGTTGTTTTTTTCAGATTGTCCGTTTCGCTTCTGACTCCCAGCCGGCTGCCCGGTGAAGGCAGAAAGAATACCGGCCATGATAAACATGACAATGAATTTGCTGTATCTCATATTAGTATCATTTTTTCTTCTCTATTCTGAACCAGTCTATGTCAGTGCTTCCGGCGTCATTTGTTATGCCGTCACGGAGGGCGAAGAACCCGATTTTCGCACCAATCCACATTCCCGGACGGGCTCTGAATTTTTCACCGGCAGTGATGTACTTTTTCCCGTCAATGCTGTAGCTGAATGAGCAGAGTGCTGAAGAGTCAACATTCACTCTCAGAAAGATCCGGGGTTCGGGTATTTCAACTGAAAAAAGCATTTCTTCAGCGCTGCCTTTATCGGCATCTGTGCACCTGACAACCCTGAGGAGCAGTTTTTCCTCAATCCTTTTTACAGAAATGTACTGATAATCGAGGCCCATTACGAGCATACCAGCCTCCTCACCGTCAAACCTCGCGTTTAGTGTCATTGCGGTGGTGGCGGTAAATTCCTCTGCAGGGAATTTCTGAAGCAGAAGGTTGGGGATATCCCACAAATTCCTGAAATTTTCAGGCCGGGGAATGCAGTTCAGCCGGTAACAGCCACCGTTTACCACAGGGAGTCCCCAGGTAACACCGGGGTTCGCGTGCCATTGCCACTGGAGACCCGGCGCCGGGTCATTGAACTCGTCACTTTCCGGGGGAGATACCTTTGGCCAGTCACCGTTAACAGCAGGTTTTTTGAAAGAGGCCACCGGTTCCCCTATTCCGTCGCCGTTCTGATCCTTTCCTATGACCGGCCAGTTATCAACCCATTCCAATGGCTGAAGATGCAGGATGCGGCCGTAGGCATCCTTATCCTGGAAATGAATAAACCAGTCTTCTCCGGTTTGTGTAGTTACCCACGCTCCCTGGTGCGGTCCGTTGATAGCACTGTTTCCCTGGTGGAGAACGATTTTTTCCTCGTAGGGACCGTAAATGCTTTTCGAGCGCAGTACCAGCTGCCATCCGTTTTTAACACCCCCTGCGGGGGCAAAGATGTAATAATAACCGTTTCTCTTATAAAATTTGGGGCCCTCAACTGTAGGGTGATCCTTGTGGCCATCAAAGACAATTACGGCATCACCTGTAACTTTTGTGCCCTCAGGGTTCATCGGGCAGACCACCAGGATGCTTTTTATCCCTGCCCTGCTTCCTGCGAATGCGTGGACAAGGTATGCCCTGCCGTCATCATCCCAAAGGGGCGACGGATCAATAAGTCCCTTCCCGCCCCTGACCAGTACCGGTTCAGACCAGGGACCTGTAGGATCTTTTGCCTTAACCAGGTATATTCCCCTGTCAGGATCAGGATAATAGATATAAAACTTACTGTTATGCCAGCGGATACAGGGGGCCCATACACCGCCGCCATGCACGGGCCTGCTGAAGTCTGACTCAGGCTGAAGTAACGGCAGGGCATATCCTGTGAGCTCCCAGTTCACAAGGTCTTTTGAATGTAAAACCGGCAGGCCGGGCACGCAGTTGAACGACGAAGCAGTCATATAATAGTCGTCCCCGACCCTTATGACATCAGGGTCAGAGTAATCTGCATGAAGTATTGGATTTGTATAATTATCCGTATCCTGAGCTGCCCCGTAAAAAGAAGGGCAGAGCAGGCAAAATGATATAAAGAGGTATCGTTTCAAGATGTTGCGGATTTTCGGTTGGTGAGATTGATACTACATATTATGGATTCGGGGATGTCCCGGAGGCCGGGAGAAAATCTCCCGGCCGGTCAGGACAAAAAACAAATGTAACCCAAACCCAAACAAAGTCAATCTACTGCATCCAGCGCGGGTCTCCGGCGCTGTTTTTACCTGCAAATCCCTGATCAAGGAAATGGAAGTCAAAGATTGTAACCGGATCAATCCAGAGGGCTGTTGACGTACCTGCATAGGCTGTCATTGCAGCAGTTATCGATCCGGCAACATTGATGAAATTGCTTGTATAATACGAACCGGTGTTCGACACAGACATGAGGTTATTCCTGACACCGTTGGCAAGCGCACTTGTCTGACCGAATATACAGTCACTTATAGTAATCGTCCCTGCTGAAAGGTTGCCGGTAGTTCCGAAGTCAATAAAATATCTGGCTGACGCTGCATCCATCGTAATCCTGTCGAAAGTGCAGTTGTCAAGCACAACGCTCTGGCATCCGGCACCGCTGCCGTAGTTGATGATGCCGCCGCGCAGATTGAAAACAGTGGAATTTATAAACTTAATATTTATAAAATTCCCTGTTGTGGCGCCGTTAAGAACCCCGTAATGGCTGTCAAAAGCAAAATCATACATCATGCATCTGTTAAACTCCACAAGATTAATAGTCTGTCCGGCAGCGACTCCGCGCAGTCGGATGGCGCTGCGTCCGGAATTCCTGATGGTACAGTTAAGGAACCTGATTTTACCGATGTTCATAGCCGTCAGTTCCTGGTCAATGATTCCCCTGTGTTTCAGCGCACCGGCATCATCATAGGAGCAGCTGATGTCAACATTTTCAAATACAAGCGAATCGGACGGTGTCATTGCCGGATCGATATCGAACATATGATTCCCGCCCCCGGTGTTCAGGTATATAGTAGGAAGGTTGTCAGGATACAATCCGCGTATTTTAACGCTTACCTTGACTGTATCCGGCTCCGATAAACCGTATTTTTCACCGTTTGTCAGTATCAGGACGCCGCCTGATGAAAGGGCGTCAAGGGCTGCATTCAGGTCACCGCCGGGTGCCAGCAGTGCATCTCCCTCCAAAAGGAGGTTGGTACGTCCCCTTACGAATGTGGAATTCATAAGACGGATCTCGTAATCACCGTTCGGAACCCCGGTCATCACTTTTATACCGGAAGCAATTTCACCGGCAGTAAGAGGATATGATATTTCCGATGTGCCGTTGTGGAAAGCGAGGGCCGTGGCAGTTGTGCCGGGGGCCCAGTTTACGGTGCAGGCACCCAATCCGGTCATAATGCTTGTATAACCTGCAAACAGGTCTTCCGGACCCGACATGAAGTCAACCGCAAGCCATTTGGATTCAGCGACACCTTCAAGTGAACTAACAGCTTTTATCCTGGCTGAAAACCGTGTATCCCCGGCAGGCAATAAATATGACAGTGTTGTAATGTCGCCTGCAACATTTGCAGTATGCAACAGTTTAGCCGGAAGAAATTCAATGCCTTCATAGATCTCAAGCACATAATTCTCGGCATTTTTTACGACATCCCAGGTCAGTGTTACCGTGGTAATGCTGCTTATCTGAGCGCTTAATCCCACAGGGGTGAAAGCCCTGTCAAAATCAAGCTCTTCAACTATCGGGTCAATTTTTTCCTTACAGGCACTTAGGAGAAGGATTGCAAACAACCCGATGATTAATCCTGTATTTCTATATATCTTTTTCATCGATAATTTTTTAATATGGTTAGTAGCCATAATCATTAGTCAGCTTACCGTTGCTGGCATCGATAAATACCTGCCAGATAGGCCAGAACTGGTTCTGATCCGGGTTGTTGGTATAAAGCGAAGCAATTTTGGCATCATCAATCTTGGCCGGACCAGTCCATCCTAATACAGAGTTGGGATATTCTGCCGACATATCAGCTGTTTCGCCGCGGTTAAGTCCGTAAACCTGGATTTTGGTAAGCTTTCCGTCCTCATCAGCTACAAATTTGTAATAGAGGTTTGTCGGCACATCGGCATATTCACCGGTCTGATTGCGGAGCCTGTCCATTTTTGTCTTTGCCTCATCCATTTTGGTTTTCAGTAAATTCCAGCGGATAAGCGCCTGCTTGCGTTCCATTTCTCCGCAGAACTCGAATGCGTGTTCATTAACTATGGCGCTGAACATCAGTTCTTTGCTTGACAATGCATTTACATAAGCGTCTACTTTCGTTGCCCAGTCGGCCTGAGCGAATGCTCTCTGGCGGAGCTGTTTCAGGTAGGGTGCAGCTGCCGCAGGTCCGTTCAGTTCATTTTCAATTTCAGCAGCCATCAGAAGTACTTCGGCATATCGCATATATATTTTATTGACACCGTCATCGTTGGTTGATGTAACAATGCGGTCCATCCACTCATAGCGCCATTTGCCAAAGCACCAGCTGTTCAGGGAACGTAACTGCTGTTTCGAGACACCGCTGACGGCGGTCCCGTACTGATAAGGAACACAGGTGACATCACGTCTGGTGTCCTTCATATCAAAATCATAAAACACATTGGGCAGGGGGCCGTATACTCCTCCCTGTGCCTGTCCCGTATACTGGTCCACGCTGAGATGCCTGACGCCGTAGGTATAGAGATGGCGACCGCGGCCCTGTGCGAAGGGGATTTCCCATAGTGATTCAAAGCCTGCAGGATCGGGGTCAACTGTCAGATCCTTGCAATTCTTTCTCCAGAGTGCTTCAAATGTAGTTTCCAGGCGCGCTTTTCCGCTGGTTATAACGTCTTTGCATTCCTGCAGTGCTATGGGGTATAAAACAGCAACAGAGAGGTCCGGATCAGAGCTTCTTCTTATTCCGTCAGGGTAAAGGGAGAATCCGGCTGCAGCAAGGCAGAGGCGTGCCCGGAGCGCTTTGACAAATGCCCTGTTGACCTGTTCAACAGTTGCTGTCTGTGGTGTTACATTAGGCCATTCCACGAGAGTGGCAGCTTCTTCCAGATCGGCAATCAGCTGCTTGTAAATGACATCGCGGCTCGATTTGGGGAGATACATTGTCTCTGAAGAAACAGGTTCAAACCTTGCAACGACATCACCCCATCCTTTCAGGAGGTCTGCATAATAAATTGCCCGAAGAGTCAGGGCTTCACCGAGCAACTGACCCATTTCATTACCTGCAGCGGGGCTGCCGTAAGTGCGGATGCCCCTGATACAAATATTGGCGCGCTCGATTCCCGAATACATCATTGACCATGCATTGTTTGCAGTGTTCATATCAGTATTCGTGGCTGAATTCACATACCTGTTCAGATCTGTCCTGGCATTTACTGTACCCGAAGAGTTGTTCCATTCGATATCCGAGTTTCCACCGTAGTGAGTCAGATATCTTCCCCTGTAGGAGTTGGTCTCCCCGAACGGAACCTTGATCCCGTCAACGGCCATTGAGGCCAGGGTCGGATTGGAGAAAATCAACGATTCATCCAGGGTTGACTGTGAAGGCGCTTCCAGAAAGTCTTCGCATGATACAAGCAGGCCTGCAAAGACCAGTGCAAGTACATATAATATCTTTTTCATATTCACGTATATTACAGATTAAAAAGTAAGGTTTACCCCAAACAAAAGCTGCCTGCTTTTCGGGTATGCCGAATAGTCAAGCCCCGGGGTGAGAACCGTATTTCTTCTCGATGAAACTTCAGGATCGAAGCCTGAATAGTTCGTAAGCACAAATACGTTTGAGGCAGACGTGTAGATCCTCAGATTCTGGATATGAGCCTTTTTAACAATGGCTGCAGGGATCGAATATCCCACCGATAGTGTGTTTAACCTGAGATATGATCCGTCTTCCACAGCCCAGTCGCTGAATACATGCCTTGTCATATATGGAGACCACATTGTGGTACTGGCATTCATTGATGCAAGTGTAGCCGGGTCATTTACAATCACCCCGGTTGCATCCACATTTGTCCATCTTTTGCCGTCGGCCATAATATCTATCATATTGCGGAACTGATATCTGGCTGTTGTGTATTCGACCTTATTGGCATTATATATATCATTACCGTAGCTCCAGCTGAACACGGCAGACATATCGAAACCATAGAACCAGGCGTCAATATTGAAGCCGCCCGTATGGACCGGGTTTGCATTCCCTATTACAGAGACATCAGCAATTGAGATAATGTGGTCACCGGAAATGTCCCTGAGCTTCATCATGCCAGGGCGCAATGCGCCTACAACTGCTGTGGCATCGTCAACACCTTCCTTTAGAGTCCAGGTTTCTGTTACAGCATCATAGTTGAAATCAGTTACTTCGTATCTGCCTGCTGACTGATATCCGTACATTTCACCTACTGAGCCGCCTTTCGCAATCCAGTAGTCGTTGCCAATCTCAGTAGATGCCCATCCGGTGGCCTGGCCAAAGTCGTTCATTGTGCCCAGTGACACAATCTTGTTTTTATTGAATCCGATGTTGAATCCTACGTTGAGTCCGTATTTTGTTTTATCAATGATTACTCCGCTCAGCGCTACTTCAAGACCCTTGTTTTCGGTTTCGCCCATGTTCCTGTACTGTGTGTTGTATCCGGTACCGGAAACGGGGAAATTGATGAGAAGGTCTTTGGTTGTATTATAATAGAGTTCAACATTACCGCTTAACCTGTTCTTAAAGAAACCGAAGTCCAGTCCCAGGTTGCGGGTATATGTGGTTTCCCACTTCAGGTCAGGATTGGCCATTGTTGTTGACGGTGACCAGAAAGTTGAAAATCCGCTTATCCATGATGAGCTTCCGGCGTTAAAGAGCTGTGCTATCTGTCCTGATGGAATATTGTTATTACCGGCAGTACCGTAGCTGAACCTAAGTTTAAGATTGCTGAGAGTCGGCTCAAGTCCCTTCATGAATTCTTCTTCGGAAATCCTCCATGCGACAGCTGCGGAGGGGAAATAGCCCCATTGATTTCCCTTTGAAAATTTACTTGAACCGTCTGCCCTGAATGTTGCAGTAAACAGGTATCTGCCTTTGAAATCATAATTAAGGCGACCGAATCCGGACAGAAGCTTGTTGTCAGGGTTGTAGACGTTCGAATACCTGTTCGAGAATCCCTGGTTGACAAGTTTGTAAGCCTGATCTGAAGTAAAAAATGTGGGGAAGCCCCAAACCTGGTTTGAAATGGTGTTGGAATGGGTGATTATCACCTCCTGTCCGATCAGCAGTTTGAGAGAATGACCGGAAGCACCGAGCCACTGTTTAAAATCATAGTTCAGGGTATTTGTACTCCTTATTCCCATGCTTTTGTTCTCCGATGACTCCAGGGCCGGCATATTCTGATATGTGGCCGAAGGAGTGTTTTTCACATAGTAGGTTGTTATTCCGTAGAAGCGGTCATCGTTGTTGATGTTATAATCAAGGCCTGCTTCTGTTCTGAATTCCAGTCCTTCAAGAAGCTTCCACGAGAAGCTTCCTCCCATGTTGTATCTCTTTCTGAATTGCTGCCGGTCATTGTCCCTCACATTATCCAGCGGGTTCGTCATTGAGTTGGAAACCTCCTCATCGTCATAGTCACCCATTGCTGTGAAAGGAATTGGTCCGAAGACCATAGTCTGTTTCACCCTTGAGTCAGTGGGAGTAGCTCCGGCCTGGTCAGTGGCGCCGGCACCCAGGATTTTGGTATCAGAATAACGGAGTGAAAACGAAAGTCCTACTTTATTGTTTGGTGTGTGGTCCAGTTTAAGAGAAATATTATCGCGTCTGAATGAAGACCCAAGCATTATCTCGTCACTGGCAATGCCGGCATAACCCACAGAATACCTGAATTTGTCAGATCCTCCCGAGATGCTCAGGTCCTGGTTAAAAGTTGTTCCTATATGTCCGAAAACCTGGTCATACCAGTTGGTACTCGGTTGTCCGGAGAACAGGTCAATATCCTGGTAGAGACCGAAAAACTTCTCGTAATTGTCAAGGTTGTCAGACAGCAGGGCGTATTCATACTGCCATTTGACATAATCCTCGACACTCAGTGAGTTCAGATGGTCAGCTACTTTCTTGAAACCGTAGTAAGCATTATAGTTAACCCTGGCTACTCCTTCAGTGCCCCCTTTTGTCGTAATAATAATAACCCCATTGGCGCCGCGTGCTCCGTAAATGGCCGTTGAAGAGGCATCCTTCAGTACGTCGATGGACTGAATCTCCGACGAGGGGATGTCCGATATGCTGTTTACAGGGAATCCGTCGACAATATAGAGCGGGGAGTTATCCTGGGTGATTGAACCTCCACCGCGGATTCTGATATTGATCTCAGCATCAGGCGATCCCTCGGTGGTTACGACCTGTACCCCGGCCATCTTACCGGTCAGCGCCTCTGCGGCGGTTGAAACGGGTATACGGGCAAGGTCCTTGCCCTGCACTGATGAAACAGATCCGGTGATGTCTCTCCTGTTGACGGTTCCGTAACCGATAACCACAATCTCGTCAAGAACACTGCTTAAAAAAGAAATTGCAGCATCCACGGTTGTCCGTCCCTGAACAGGAACCTCAAGCGGTTCATAGCCCACATATGAAAATACCAGTACGGCATCCGGAGGGCAGTTAGTCATTGTATACTGACCTTCAAGATCAGTAGTCACGCCGCGTATGGTGCCTTTAATGACCACATTCAAACCGATCATTTTTTCTCCGGTCTGAGCATCAGTGACCGTTCCTTTCACAGTAATGTTCTGTGAAAAGCCCGGTAATGAAATCATAAAAAGCGCATACATCAGCAAAACCTTCAGGCCGGAGAAGCCGGGCCGCAAGGTCTTTTTAATTGCATTGATTAGGTCTGTCATAGATTGAGTTATTAGGGTTGTCTTAGCACTGTTACTGGACATTTATAGTTGTATAATAATTTCAGAAGCTGACAATCAACAGCAGTGATATTGCAAGTACCAATCCGATTGAGATTACAATTATAAAAAGGTTTAGTTGCCTGATTTTGCGATCTGTCCTGTTCATCATTCCGGATAATCCAGGTACAAGGTAGACCTACGTCGCCAAAAGGCGTATTCAATTCTTCCCAAAGTGGAGTGTCACGCTTCCCGTGGCGGGTTTTATTTCCCAAAAAGCGGGTTTGTTTGTCTCACGGAGAAAGTGATAGGAAGTGAAATCCCCGGGTTTTCATCTGACATTCAGGGATATATGAAGATTACTGTCTGCTGATCAGATTTTTGGGGGTGTACCATGACGGCTGACATATTCGGAAGCACTCATTCCGAATTCACGGTGAAAGCATTTCCTGAAATGTGAGAGGTCCTTGAATCCGACACTGAATGCAATCTCGGTAACGGTCATTTTCTTTTCAGTCAGCATCTGCGCCGCCCTCTTCAGCCTGATACTGCGGACGAACTCCTTGACAGTCATATTCGTAAGCGCACTAAACTTGCGGTAAAGCTGCATCCTGCTTACCCCGGCTTCAGTGGCAAAGAGCTCTATGTCGAAGTCGGGGTTGGATATATTCCTTTCTACCACCGTCATCGCCTTCTGCAGGAACCTGTCATCGGGCGATGAAACTGTAATGTCCGAGGGTCTCAGGATCAGCTCCCGGGTATATTTTTCCTTGAGCGCTCTTCTCACAGAGAGCATATTTTCAATTTTGGTCTGAAGTACTGAGATGTCAAACGGTTTTGTGACATAGTCATCGGCTCCGCTTGACAATCCTTCCATTTCGTGCTCCCGTGAGTGAAGCGCTGTCAGTAGCAGCAGCGGTATGTG
This sequence comes from uncultured Bacteroidales bacterium, assembly GCA_963757935.1. Lineage (GTDB taxonomy): Bacteria > Bacteroidota > Bacteroidia > Bacteroidales > VadinHA17 > SR-FBR-E99. Next base: position 196,119 of record CAVWSZ010000001.1, read on the forward strand.
AGAAGTTCTTTCGTCTTTCCTGATGCGCCTGCAAAACTCCAGCCCGTCTACATCAGGCATAAGTACATCGCTGATAATTACATCCGGGATGACTGCCACTGCGGTGTCCCATCCCTCCTGCCCGTTCTTCGCTTCATACACCGAATAAAATGATTCAAAGTGGCTACGAATAAAATAGCGTACATCGGCATTATCCTCAACAATCAGCATTATGTGAGCATCTGCCCTTTCATCCTTTTCAGTGGCCTCTCCACTCTGCCCGGAAGCCGGTGTTGATTTCCGGCTATCAGCGGCGGAGTCAACTTCCTGTTCGGCTCCGGGTTCTGTTTCATACGGAAGGCGGACTGTAAATTTTGATCCTTTTCCGGGTTTGCTATGAAGATAAACAGTCCCTTTGTGCAGACTCACAAGCTCCCTGACAAGTGAAAGGCCTATACCGGAACCTGTACTCACATTTTTAGAGTCCACCCTGAAGAACCGCGTGAAAACCTTCTCAATATTGTTTTGTGAAATGCCCTTTCCGGTATCCTTTACAGAGATCTCGATAAACTGTTTCTCCGGACCGTAATTCAGGGTTTCCTCTTCGTCAGAGGCAAATACGAGAGACAGGTGCACGGTTACTGTTCCACCTTCATCAGTGAATTTCAGAGCATTTGAAAGAAGATTGTTGAGAATCGTTTCGACTTTGTCAGGATCAAAGAGTGCGATGATTTTCTTTTTGAGCGAACTGAATTTCAGTGTAATCTGCTTCTCTCTGGCATAGTCCTCGAATGATTTTACAGTGTCAGCGACGAGGCTGACCATGTCAGCCGTTGTTACCTCGAGCTTCAGGTTCCCGGTTTCAAGCCGGCGGAAGTCGAGCAATTGGTTTATCAGCCTGTCAAGCTGCTTTGTGTTCCTGTAAACAAGGGAAAGGTGCGCGGGAATCTCTTCAGCCGGCACCCTTCCGGCTACCAGTTTTTCCAGCGGCGACAGAATAAGGGTAAGAGGTGTCCTAATCTCGTGGGATATATTGGTGAAGAGACGCAGTTTCAGCATATCCATCTCGTGAAGGTCTCTCGCCTTGGTCCTTTCTGCGACAAGCTGATTCCTGATCTTTTCACGGTTCAGGATAAAACGAATGAGGAAAAAGAACAGTAACCCTATGAAGAGAATCATCAATGTCCGGAACCACCATGTAAGCCAGAAAGGCGGCAACACTGTAATGCTGAGCACAAGCTCCTCTCCTCCTGCGGGATTTCCCGGCATTATCTTTCTGACTCTCAGAACGTAGTCATCAGGATTAAGGTTGGTATAAGTGACACTTCTCGATGTTCCCGGTTCACTCCAATCCCTGTCGAACCCTTCCAGAAAATAAGAATAAAGACAACTGTTGCTGTTTACAAAATCAAGTGCCGCGAACTGCAGTGTGATCACATTCTGATCATACTCAAGGACCAGGTGCGATGTTTCCGATATACTTTTCCGGAGAATTGATTTCCTGTCATCACCAATGGGAACAGGCCTGTTAAATAACCTCAGTTCAGTAAAGATCAGAGGGACATTTTGTTCTTCATCAAGAATATCCGCCGGATTGAACATATTAAACCCTGAAATCCCTCCGAAAAGCAGCTCTCCGTTTTCAGCCTTGTATGCAGCACCATATGTGAACTGATTATTCCTCAGCCCGTCCCTGCCTGTAAAATTCCTGAACTGCTCCGTTTCGGGATCGAATCTTGAAAGCCCGTTGGAGGTACTTATCCAGAGCCTGCTGTTGTTGTCTTCAAGGATACACAGTGCCTGGTTGTTTGCCAGACCGTTGGTTTCATTATAGTATTTTACCGCCCCTCCCGCTTTGGAATAAAGTGCAATCCCCTTATCAAGAGTTGCAATCCAGCATCTTCCCCGCGAATCTTCAAGGAATGACCTTGAATGGTCGCTGAAACGGCTTACAGTCTCGTTTTCCTGATCAAATACCACAACCTCGTCTGTTGTTCCGATCCAAAGGTTATTATCTGAGTCGGTGCTGATCCAGTTTACCTGTTTGTTACTGACAAGGCCGGGAAAGTGAACAAAAGTACCGTTGGCGGGATTAAACAGGTCGATCCCGGCAGATGTGCCTGTCCAGATGCCTCCTCCCTTTTCTCTGCACAAAGCCCAGACACGATTATCGGAAAGGCTTTCAGGGTCACCGGGAATATGCCTGTAATGTTTCATCTTCCCGGTAGCTGTATTCAATACGTCAATACCGCCCCAGAAGGTTCCAATAAGAAGGTTGCCCCTTCCGTCGGGAAGCAAAGCCTTGATACAGTTCTGTGAGATGGAATTCGGATTGTCGGGATTTGCTGTCAGATATTCGAATCTTTCGGACTCAGGATCAAAAATGTTTATCCCTCCGTCTTCAGTGCCAATCCAGATCCGGTCTCTTTCATCTATCCAGAAAGCATATAAGATACTGCTGTTCAGATAATGGTTGTCGTTGGGCAGAGCACTGTAATTCCTGAAGACCTGCTTACTCTTAGCCAGAAGATTCAGTCCGCCCCTGGTTCCTATCCATGTTTCACCGCGGGCATCATGAAAAATATCGAGCACTGAATTGTTGGCAAGGCTCCTGGCATCTCTGTCATCATGCCTGAAAAAACCCGTGACACCCTTTGATTTCGAATAGACATACAGACCGCCCCTGGTTCCGATCCAGTAATCGCCAAGTAATCCCCCGGAGATAGCTCTTACAGTTTCCGTCCGCTCATAATAAGGTCCCAGGTCCGGATGGCTGAGAATACGGGTCGCGGGGTCGGCAATCAATAATCCGTTGGAATACGTACCGATCCAGAGAAGACCGTCGTCATCCTGAAAGATTTCAAGGACCTCCCTGGATTGTTCGTTGCCGGAAGGAATGGCGACAGACTCAATGCTGTTCTTATCAGGAGAATAGATGAAAAGTCCGGCAGTTGTTCCTATCCAGATCTTGCCGTACCGGTCAATCTCGATAATCCTTATAAAACTGCCGGTGAAGCCGGGGGCCATGACATCGGCACCCGGGCCGATGTCGGTCAGATTGCCTGTAGTATCTGCTTTAAAGAGGTTTCTGTCGGTTCCAATATAAATGTTTCCCGAACGGTCCTCTGCAATTGTATTCACAGATACTTCCACCGATTTAAACCGTGGATGGTTTTTATAGGGATGGCGGAAATTCTCTTTTTCACGGTCCCAGACGTTCAGCCCTCCGTTCTCCGTTCCTATCAGCAGGTTGCCCCTGCTGTCCTCGAAGATGACCCTGACCAGGCTACCTGAAAGACTTGTGGAATCAGCGGGATTATGGATAAAATTCACAAAACGGTACCCGTCAAACCTGCTGATGACCCTGGCTGGTACCCAGCCATATCCATCCCCTGCGGTCCTGGTAAATACACTGTACCTGGTTGTTCGGCAACCCGTCCTCCTGTGAGAAGTAATCGAAACTCATGACATTCGCACTGCCCCCGTCAGTGCATAATGCGGAGTTTACCGGCAAGATGGCTGCCAGCATCGAAAAAATCAACGCCTTCCGGGATATAGGTATGTGCTTAAAAAGGTTTGGCATTCCTCCGGATTCAGTTGCACTAAATTTAATCGTTTTCATCAGAACTCCAAGATACAAATACCGCCAAATCGGCAAGTGACTTATACTGATTTAATAATCAGAACATATTTACTATCTTGGTACCTGAACCTGAACATTAAAGTTACCACCGGAAAATGAGTGAGGAGATCCTTCGGGCACTGATGGAAATGTTCGCCCTGATAGTCAAACAGGACGGAGGAATGCTTCAGGGTGAAAAGGATTATGTTTCGGGCTTTCTGACCAAACAGCTTCCGCACAAGAGCGCTGATGAGTATATGCAGCTCTTCCTTGACAACGCCGGACCGATCCAGGAGAAAGGATACAAAATAACCGGAGACACTCCTTCGGTAAGGGACTCAGTCAAGATCCTCAATATCTGCAAAACCATCAACAAGACCCTGACCCAGGAGCAAAGAATTATCTCTCTCATAAGGGCTTTTGAACTCATTGATTCTGACAAGCAGTATACGCCTCAGCGTATGAACATTATTAATACAATCGCCGAGGTGTTCAGGGTCTCTACAACGGAATTCAAATCCATCTGGGCTTTCATCAGGGAAGAAGAAAAGGGTAAATTCATTGACCCGTCAATGATTGTTATTGACACAACTGACAGTATCCTTAACGAACAGGCGGAGTCAGGTTTCGTCGTTTTCCTCAAAGTCCCGAGTGTCGGTCTCTATTTTCTCAGATGTTTCACCAACGGCACCACACTGCTCAACGGGATGCCGATAGTCAACAGGAAAATATACACATTCGCGCAGGGCAGTACTGTGTTGAAGCCCCCGTCGACGACTATTTATTACAGTGATGTATTATCCAGGTTCACTCCTGATGCCCATATACACAGGCTGACATTTGTTGCTGAAAGACTCACTTTTCTTTTCCCTGACGGTGTCGCCTGCCGTCACTGATATCAGTTTCTCTGCCGGAGAAGGCAAGCTGATTGGAATAATGGGAGCCAGCGGAACGGGTAAGACCACGCTGCTCAACCTCCTCAGCGGTCTGGCCAGACCAACTTCGGGTGATGTCAGGGTCAACGGGATATCGATATATTCCGCCGGAAAGGCTCTCGACGGAGTGATAGGCTTCGTCCCACAGGATGACCTGCTTATCGAGGAACTTACAGTATCTGAAAACCTCAGTTACGCTGCCGCCCTCTGTTTTGCAGAAAAAAGCAAGGATGAAATCAGGGAAACAGTGGACCAGATGCTTCATACACTGGGCCTTTTTGAAAAGAAGGACCTCCGTGTAGGGTCTCCCCTAAACAAGGTTATCAGCGGCGGTCAGCGAAAGAGACTCAACATTGCCCTCGAACTTATCAGGGAGCCTTCGATACTATTTCTTGATGAACCGACATCAGGACTTTCCACCCGCGACTCCGAAAATGTAATGGACCTGATCCACGAGCTGACACTGAAAGGCAAGCTTGTTATCACAGTAATTCATCAGCCTTCGTCCGAGATTTTCAAGGGGTTTGACAAGGTCCTCATCCTCGACAGCGAGGGGCAGATGGTTTATTATGGAAACCCCATCGAGGCGATTGTCCACTTTAAAACGCTTGATGCCCAGATAAACAAGGATCTGGGTGAATGTCCCTCGTGCGGAACTGTCAATTCAGAGACTCTGTTCAATATCCTTGAAACAAGGGTAATTGACGAATTCGGCCAATATACAGAAAAGAGGAAAGTCTCACCCGGCGAATGGGCTGACGCATTCAGGAGAAGGAATTCCGTTGAACTCGCCAGGGAAGAATCTGCTCCCGCACATTCGAACCTTCAGAGGCCCGGCCGGCTGAAACAATTTGCGATTTTTCTTTCGAGGGATATAAGGAGTAAACTGGCTGACAGGCAGTACATACTTCTGACACTGCTTGAAGGCCCGGTCCTCGGTCTGATACTCTCTTACATTATAAGGTATATTGCTGACCCTTCGTCAGATATCTATATTTTCCGGGAGAATGAGAACATTCCCATTTTTATCTTCATGTCAGTGATAGTGGCTCTGTTCCTCGGGCTCACAATCAGCGCAGAGGAAATATTCAGGGACAGAAAAATACTCAGGCGTGAACACTTCCTGAACCTGAGCCGCAGCAGCTACCTCCTGGCCAAGATCGGGGTGCTGGTTGGCATATCAGCACTGCAGACACTGCTCTTTCTCACCGTGGCAACCCCGATACTTGACATAAGGGGACTCTTCCCTGAATACTGGCTGGCACTTTTCACCACCGCTTTCTGTGCCAACATGATCGGCCTGAATATCTCTTCCGCTTTTAATTCTCCAATCACAATATACATAGTCATTCCCCTGCTGATGATTCCAATGATGGTGCTCAGCGGAGCAATGTTTCCATTTGACAAACTGAACAGACGCATCGGAAGTGTGGACAAAGTGCCCTTCATTGCGGAAATTATGCCCACCCGATGGACCTATGAAGCGCTGATGGTCAAACAGTTTACCGGAAACGAATACGGAAAAAGGGTTTATGACCTGAGGAAGCAGATAAGCCTTTCTGATTTCAATACAATCTACCGGATCCCGAAGATAAAGGATGCACTTGAAATAACTGTGGGAAAACTGACCCTGGAAGGGCGGTTATCCCCCGGAGAGCACGAAATTCACCTGTTGAAGAATGAGATTACCAGGCTGGGAAAAACAGGCATTCTGCCCTCATTTCCGGGGCAGGATTCTCTTACACCTGAACTGTTCTCATTGCCTCTGGGAGAAAGACTGACCAGGTGGATCTCGGATGCCGAAAAGGAATTCACGAAGCAAACCAACAAGGCTGACCGGCAGCTTGACAGTTACATAAGTGACAACAAGGGAGAGCTTTCAGTACTCTACAATGCCTACCACAATGACATGCTTGAGGAAATAATGAGAAAGGTCTATGAGAAGAACAAAATACTTGAATACAAAAACCGGCTTATCCAGAATGTAGACCTGATCTATCTTGAACCGGAACCTGCAGGACCGCTGAGCTTCAGGACACACTTCATGGCCCCGGTCAAGAAATTCCTTGGCATAACTGCCGGTACGTTCACTTTCAACATAATTCTCGTGCTTCTGTCAACCCTAATTCTTTACTTTCTGCTCTACTTTGAAGTGCTGAGAAGGATAATTGCCTTCCTTGAGGGTTTAAGGCGTCAAAAAAAATGATTAAATCAAATGAATTGGCCAATTTTCTTACATTTGTATATAAAGTTACATAACTGATGACAGGAACTATTACAAAGCTGTTTGCAGTCTTCCTGCTGATCTTCGTTTGCTCCTGCAGACAAAATGTCGTAAAACAGGGCAGTCTCAAGTTCCCTGTAGCTGACTCCGTCCCGGATTCAGAAGCGGAAAAACTCAGTGATGAGGCAATCGCCGACATAGTTCAGAATATATCTTCACCGGTTGAAATCGCAGCTCTCCTGCAGTCGATGGATGTGCCATTTTCGGCCGGTTATCTTGCTTCCACGATCGGAGCGGAGAAACTCACAACCAATTTCCAGAAAGCCGTAATGCTTGGAATTTACGGAGCTGACCTCGGGTATTTGAACATATATGAAAAGACCGGCAATTCAATTGATGTACTTTCAACAATCAAGCGCCTGGCTGACGGACTGAGAGTAGGTCAATATTTCGATTTTGAAACTCTTAAGAGACTTTCCGTCAACAGCAGCAATCTTGATTCACTGCTCTTTCTTTCAGTAAACTCATACAACAAAATTGATGATTACCTCAGGGAAAACGAAAGGGGATCGGTTTCAGCGCTTATGATAGCCGGAGTGTGGATTGAGGGTCAGTACCTGGCAACCCAGGTTTCTGAAAAATTCCCCGACGAGATACTCAGGGACAGGATTGGGGAGCAGAAAATCATACTAAATGACCTTCTTATGCTGTTAAGGCCTTACAGGTCGACTAATGCCGAATACTCCTCTTTCTATACGATGATGGAACAGATGAGTGCCACCTACCGCGATGTTCGCATTACATACAGGCTGGGAGAGCCTGAAACTGTCGAACAGGACGGACGCCTTGTGATGATTCAGCACGAAGAGAGCATAGTAGAGATGACAGATGAGCAGCTGTCAGAGATTGTGAAGATGTCGCTCGAAATTAGAAATAAATTAATTTCAGGTTTATAAGATGAGCTACAGGTTTATATTTCTGGCTGCAGCCCTGGTACTTTTACCGGTGATTACGATGAGTCAGCCGGCATCTGACGATCTGGTTAGCAGGTGTGTTCTTGCCGCAGGGGACAATACGACTTACCTGAAGGATTTCCGTGTACAGCTGCCCAAGGCTTCGGACAATGGTGCCGTACCTGTTCATAAAGCAAATATGTATCTCCTGAAGAATATGAAATACAGGTTCTCGCTCTGCAACTCACCGGACTCAAACGGAGAACTGGTGATTACAATCTATGACCAGGGCAAGGAACTTATCTCGTCACTTAACAGAAGCACTGGCAAAAAATACAGTTCCATTGATTTCATCTGCAATAAGACTGGCCTTTACACTCTGTGGTTCGGATTTGAAGGCGGAGCGCAGGGTTTGGGAGTAGGCGTCGTTTCAATGATCAAATGATCAGTTGGGCCAGATTCTCGAAATTACAAGCATTATCAACCATCACCCAAAGTAGTATTTCTGCTGTCCTGGTTCTTTTCGTAAACGAAAGGTAATTGGCTGTAATGTAAGCCGTTGGTACCGCTCCAATGGCCAGCATCTCGACAGACACCGAAGGGAGGACGAAATAAACAGTAATACTGATTACAAGCATCCAGACCAGCATTGAAAAAGTCTTCCTTGATTTGACCTTTTTTGAAGACATCTCAGGGATGAGAGTGATAATACCAGGTAAAAAATTAAGGAAAACAACTGCCAACAGGATTATTAAGGTCCTGCTCCAGGTTATCGCAGGAGCCTCGCTGAAGAGGTTGCTGTAAATTAACGTTGTGAGATCGCCGGGATCTTTACCGGCAAGGAACCATATCGCATAAAACAGTATCCATGGTAGCAGAGCTCCGGCAACAGCCAGGGTTATTTCCCTTATGTCAGCTGAACGAAGTAAAAGGGTGCCAATCAGCGCCAGCAGGATGAACCATACCGATCCAGCATAAAACAATCCGCCCGCAGAGATAATCATTGCAGCGTCGAAAAAATTATAAGCAATACCGTCGTGACGGTAAGAATCAATCATCCTCCATAGCCCTGCCAGGATTAGTATTGCAGCCGGAAGTGCGGGATTCAGAACCATTTGCTCCGGAAAAACAGAATACAGAAGAATATAAATAAATGCGGGAAGGTAAGTGCGGCGGTTAATAAAAAAAACAGACGTATTGAACCGTACCATAATAATTATCAGCAATACAGTCATGATCAGCGAAAAAAACACTGACAAAACCGGCAGGTCCTGAAACAGATCAAGTATTACCGACCATAAAGGCATTATATTGTCTCCTCCGGCTCCTGATACAACCGGAGGATTTAGAAATAATCCGGCCCAGAGTGCACCTGTGAAAAGCACTATAATTATTACCGGGACCAGTCCCGAATCTTTGAAAAGTCTTATAAGCATTACTTTTTTATTCTCAGGTCAAATCCGATGTCTCTTCTCATGTACATTCCGTCAAAATGTATCAGTGATGCGCTTCTGTAACTTTTCTTAAGGGCCTCCTCCATATCAGAACCGGTTGAGGTGACTGCAATCACCCGTCCACCCCTGGTGACAAGCTTACCACCGGAATATCCTGTGCCCGCATGAAACAGGGTGCTCCCGGTGTCAGCTTCATATCCGGTTATTTCAAGCCCCTTTTTATATTCATCAGGGTATCCCGGTGAAACAAGCATAACCGTCACAGCAGTCTTGTCACTTATCTCAATCGACCTTTCACTGAGTCTCCGTTCGGCCACGCCAGTGAAAAGTTCAAGTATGTCACTTTCTATCCGAGGCAACACAACCTCGCTTTCAGGGTCTCCCATGCGGGCATTGTACTCAATGACCCATGGCTCGCCATCAACATTCATGAGACCGAAGAATATGAATCCCCGGTAATCGATCCCCTCCTCCCTCAGTCCCTCTACAGTAGGGATTATTATCTTCTTCTCCACCTTATCCATGAATGCAGGTGTGGCAAAGGGAACCGGGGAGACTGCTCCCATACCTCCCGTATTGTTGCCGGTATCTCCTTCTCCTATTCTCTTATAGTCCTTGGCTTCCGGAAGAATCTTATATGATGTTCCGTCGGTTATAACGAAGACAGAAAGTTCAATTCCGCTCAGATATTCTTCAATGACTACCTTGCTGCCTGCCGTTCCGAAACGGCCGGCAAGTATGGATTTAAGTTCATTCAGGGCCTCGTTGTAGTCATTAAGAATAAGCACTCCCTTGCCGGCAGCAAGCCCGTCGGCCTTCAGGACATACGGCGGCTTAAGCGTTTTAAGGAAACCTGCTGCCTCATCAATTTTGTCTGCGGTAAACGACTGATAGGCGGCCGTCGGGATATTATGACGCATCATGAACGCCTTTGCAAAATCCTTGCTGCCCTCGAGCATAGCCCCCTTCCGGTCAGGACCGATAATAGAAACATGCGCCAGGGTCGGGTCTGCCTCGAAATAATCGCGAATGCCTTCAACCAGTGGAGCTTCAGGGCCTACAATCACCATTTCGATGGCTTCTGCCAGCACAGCCCTTTTTACAGCTTCAAAGTCAAGGGGATCAACAGGGAGATTCACTGCAATCGCGCCTGTACCCGGATTGCCCGGCGCAACGAAAATTGTAAGAGGCTTTTTGCTCTGTGACAGTTTCCATGTCATTGCGTGCTCGCGACCCCCTGATCCCAGAATAAGAATATTCATTTCTTAAATTTCATTCTCTCTCCAAAAATAATATTTCATCCGGAATAACTCATCTGTGCAGGAAAGAATCGTCCAGCGCAGCGAAAGTGTAACCTCCGTCAAGTGAAAAACTTATGAAATCCTCGAGAAAAGTCAGTGAATGAGACGTTGCAGTATCGTGAAGAACAACCACGGAACCCGGTCTGACATTACGCCTTAAAATGGTCTGTGAAGATTCGGCAGTAAGCTTCAGATCAAAATCATAGGGCATTACATCCCAGAATATAATCCTCATTGACCGTTCCAGTATTTTGTACTGTCTCAGGCGCAGTCTCCCGTACGGAGGTCTGAAGAGGTTACTGCAGGTAATATCCCTGCCCCTGAAGATATCGGAACAGTACTCTCTTACCGGTGTTGTAAGTCCGTTCAGGTGTGAGAACCCGTGGTTGCCAACTGTATGGCCTTCCGAAGCTATTCTCGCAAACAGGCCCGGCGAATCAAGTACTTTCTTTCCGGTACAGAAAAATGTGGCCGTGACTCCTTTCTTCCTCAGTATGTCGAGTATCAGGGGTGTCGAAACAGCATCCGGACCGTCGTCAAAAGTAAGGAACAGCTTACTGCCGGACCCGGGGATCCTGAAGATTGCATCAGGATAAATAATCCGGGAAGGGAAGGGCAGCCTTACCTGCCTGATCATCTAACCGGAATTTTATTATAGAACCTGTTCAGCTCGTTGCCGGCTTTTCTGGCAAGAGTATCCAGGCCGGCGGCAGCTGCCAGGTTATAAACCTCATAGATAGCCTGTATTGATACGCCAGACTGAAAATCGAGACCGTACATTTTCCTTTCAGGTAATGCTTCCATAAAACTGAGGGTGCTGACTGAATTGTCGATGATTGTACCGAGAAGCTCTTCTGCTTCACGAACCCTGCCGGCCATCAGCAGCCCTTCGACCAGATCCAGGCTGAAGTAGTCATAGGGCATTTTGGAGGGCGGTACTATTGCCAGTCCCTTTTCCGCAGCGGCGGCAGCCCTGAGTGTGTCTCCTTCAGATGCCAGGTATTTTGACAGACGGCCGAACTGCCTCCTGAATACATCGAACAACCTGCGGTTGTTCTCGTCAAGATAGACATCAGGGTCATCGGCATTTCCCCATTTGAACCTGTTCATCATGTTCTCATACATCTCGTCAGGATCTACCATTCCTGTTTCTCCCGGCGCAGGTTTGTCAATTGTGACAGGGCTGACCCTGAATGCCATTCCCTCGAGGACAAAGTAATTCTCAAGACCGATGTATTTGGATACTGGTACCGTAACAGCATAATAGAGAGGTCTTTTCCAATCGTTTCCGGCCATTATATCCATAATTGCCAGGTCATCCTTCGATGCCATCGAACCCTTGTAGGTCCATATCATCGGATTTACAATTCTGTCAGAATGGTAAGGCCTGACAGCTCCCTTGCTTATCACTTCGGCCGAATCGGCATCGACAATAAACTGTTTTACAGGGATAAAATTATAGAAATCGCCCTTCCCGGAGAGATCGACCTTGGCCTTCGGATCGTCAGAACCGGCGAACTCAACAACTTTCTTAATGTTATACGGTTCCTTTACAAGGTCTTCGACCGGCAGCTGCACACGCTGGCCTTCGACATACTTGTTGGTGGAAAGCGTGAACGGCAGGGGGTCTGACTTAAAAGCCCTGCGGCTCATCGTTTCGATATAAAAGCTGCTCTGCAGGTAACTGAGGTTGGCAACGCGGACATCGGTCCTGAAGCCTTCAACATCCTGAATATACCACAACGGGAAAGAGTCATTGTCACCGTAAGTCAGCAGAATTGCATTTTCATCGCAGGAGCTGAGATAGTTTGAAGCAATATCCCTGGCAGTGTATCTGTCTGACCTGTCGTGGTCATCCCAGTTGCGTGTGATCATAAGCAGAGGCACGGCAGCCAGCAGCAACACGGCAGGAGCCATGGCAGCGATTTTTTCATCTGCATGTTTTTTCACAAGGTCATAAAGCATCATAACCCCCATCCCTATCCACACGGCAAATGCGTAAAATGAGCCGGCATAGGCATAGTCGCGCTCCCTCGGCTGGCTCGGATACTGGTTCAGATAAACGAGTATCGCCAGTCCCGTCATGATGAAGAACAGCACCGTCAGTGAGAATCCCTTCCGGTCACGTTTGTATTGCCAGAACATCCCTGCGAGTCCTGCAATAAGAGGAAGGAAGAAATAGGTGTTGCGGGCTGGATTGTTTTTTGAACTTTCCGGGAGCAACGACTGGTCACCGAGCCTTGCATTGTCAATAAAGGTTATTCCTGAAATCCAGTTTCCGTCCATCACGTTTCCGTTGGCCTGCTGGTCATTCTGCCGCCCCACGAAATTCCACATGAAGTATCTCATGTACATCACTCCCACCTGGTACCTGAAAAAGAACCGGAGATTCTCACCAAAAGTGGGTATGACCAGCTGCTCACTCTCACGGCCTGCCTGGAGAGTGATCTTCCTGCCTCTTGATCTTCCCCCAGTACTCATACTGTTTAATATGCTCGGGATCAGGACTGTACATCCTTGGAAAGAGAGTCATGAACCTCTTGTCATATTTGTATTCCGGATAACGGTATGGGATATACTTGCCGCCCTCTTTATTGTACCCTGCAACCTTGTCATTTACGCTGACAGCCGGAGCAGAATAGTACTGACCGTATATAAGAGGTGTGCGCCCGTACTGAGTCCTGTTTATGTAAAATATGAACGAGAAGACATCTGACGGGTCATTCTGGTTCATAGGCGGATGGGCATTTGCCCTTATTATAATGAGGGCGAATGAGGAGTACCCGAGAATAATGACTGCCGCCACGGTAAGTATGTTGTTAAGTATAATTTTGTTCTTCCGCAGCGAATACCAGATGCCGAATATTATAAGACCAATTAGCAGAACCAGGTAGATATATAGTCCGGTGTTGTACGGAAGGCCAACGGTATTGACGAAGAAAAGCTCAAACCAACCGGCAACGTCGGCCACCCCTGGTATGAAAATGAAGTTGAGAATTCCGAGAATGACAAATGACAGAAGGACAGCCTTGACAACGCCTGCAGGTGACAGCGGGTATTTCCTGTAATAGTAAACCAGGACGAGCACGGGCAGCGTCAGAAGGTTAAGCAGATGCACACCTATGGAAAGTCCCATGAGGTAAGCAATCAGGATTATCCATCGGTTTGCATGAGGTTCATCAGCCTCGTCATACCAGCGAAGCATCGCCCAGAACACAACCGCTGTAAAGAGGGAGCTTGTGCCGTAGACCTCGCCTTCGACGGCTGAGAACCAGAAGGTGTCTGAGAAGGCATAGGCAAGAGCTCCGACAACACCTGATGCAATCACCGCAATTGACCTGCCGCCTGACACGCTGAGGTCATCGCCTGTTGCCATTCTGACGAGGCGGGTGATTGTCCAGAAGAGGAATAGTATTGTAAAGGCACTGGCAAATGCCGAAAGGATATTCACCATCATGGCGACCTTTGACGTGTCGGACCCGGCAAACAGGGTGAAGAAGCGCCCGAGAAGAAGGAAGAACGGAGCCCCCGGCGGATGGCCTACCTCGAGACGGTACGAGCAAAGGATGAATTCACCGCAGTCCCAGAAGCTGACCGTCGGCTCAATTGTAAGAAGATACACGAACAGTGCTGCAGCAAATACAAGCCAGCCTGTGATATTGTTCCACTTTTGGAAGCCCTTGAACATATTCAGTTATTTAGTTTGTTCATTTATTATGAAGCGCCAGGGTTTGCTGATCCAGGGTTCCCCGGCATAATCGATTCCGACGCGCGGACCAGCCTTAAGCAGGGGTTTGCGTCCTGTATCCTCAAGCCATATTTTCTCTGACAGTGTCAAATCTTCTCCGTTGAATGATCCGTCAGTTCCAATACCCCTGGTCACTCGGCCCGGGCCTGAATAACAGGCTGCACCGCGTATCAGAACCGCCTGCGGATCGTCCTTTGCACCTGTTACTATATTCATCATCCAGTGCATACCGTATACCAGGTACATATAGAGGTGTCCGCCCTCTGCGAACATGATTTCCGTGCGCCCGGTGCGGCCCTTACTGGCGTGACAGGCTTTGTCATCCGTTCCCAGGTAGGCTTCGGTTTCTGTTATCATATACCGTACTGGTGCCAGGCCATGGTTTTCCATTACTATATCCATTCCCGGAAGTCTCTGCGCCACGGTGACTGCATCACTGAGAAAGAACTCCCTCTCCACTCTTGCCATATTCAATCGCGGGTCAATATTGAACTTTCCCGGGATATGAATCCCACTTTGCGAATACTTTTTCTCCTTCCGCGACCATTGCTCTCTCCATCACGATACTTCTTTCCTCCGGTGTCAAGGGCTATTTCGCGGTAAATCAGTTCATCACTGAAGCCGGCGGCGGCGGCCATGTGGCGGTCGGCTGCATAGACAACGCGTCTGATGCCCGCCCAGTATATTGCGCCGAGGCACATGGGGCAGGGCTCACAGGAAGAATATATGACACAGTCGCTGAGATCGAACGTCTTCAGGGCCGCCGCCGCCTGCCTGATGACTGTAACCTCGGCGTGTGCCGTGGGGTCACTGTCAGGGACAACCCTGTTGCCTGAAACCGATATGGCCCTGCCTTCGTGAACAACCACCGCACCGAAGGGTCCCCCTCCTTCTGAAATATTTGCAGAAGCCGCCTCAAGGGCCATCGAAAGGAACTTATTGTCCTCGGGAGTCATTCTCGTTTTCATCGTCGACTGTCAGAAACAGGGTGTAAAAATACGAAAAGAATGTGGCTCCCGTAAATGAACTGAAAGTATCATCATTGAACATTGCCAGGAAAATGATCGAAATAAAGACCGTGAAGAGGTACCGGTTCCGGTTCGGGCTGATCAGCCATGGGGTGAGCATCAGGGTGAGTGCGATGATCATCCCGGGAATGCCGAAGGTAACTGCAAACGAAAGATACTGGTTGTGAGAACGCATCCTGTATCCCTCGGTGAGAGGAGTATTGTTAATACTGTACTCATTTATATATGCATTTCTTACATCGCCGGTGCCCGTACCGGTCCACAGATTCTTCTTAATAATTCCTGTGGCTGCGCGGTAAAACTCAAGTCGCTGTGCGACGGAATGGCCTGACGGATTGGCACCCTTCAGAGCCCTGTCAGCCTGCCAGGCCAGTTCGTAGGCTTTCGCCCGGGGTGTGCCGGGATGCGCGTAAAGAGGATTGGCAAAGCCCTTTTCAATATTGTCTATATCATTGTCTGACAGTGCGGATACTGCTGCCGAATCTTTCGGCATACCCTTGTATGAAATATACCGTATCAGCGTAACTCTCAACTCATTGCCTGCTCTGTCCAGGCTGTCATAATTCACAGGAGAATGCCGGTTCCATTCCTTTCTAAGCTCCTCCTCGCAGACATTTATCCACACAAGATGGCCGTTCTCAAGGAGGGTTTCCTCGGGAAAATGGGTATAACTGTTTCCTGAAAGTGTTGCCTGCCGCAGGATGTTAGCACCGGGGTCGGAAGGATTACGGAGGTCATGCCATGTGGAAGCCATCAGAATCACGGACGCAGTTATGGCCGCCGCCGCCGCCGCCACGAAGATCATGCCCGTGATGCGGTGTCTTTTCTGCAGTGCCAGGTAAATGCCTGTGCCTCCAAGCAGTACAATGAAAATCACCACGCCCGTCACTGACAGCAGGTGAAAGAGGAAGAGAGCCATTGCGGCGGCGGCGGCAGCCAGCAGCACCCTGAGCGTCAGGCTCCCGCTCCGGCTGTCAAGACTAAGCCGGAGGGCTGCGAAAATACCCAGGTTAAGCAGAATGGACAGCCTGATTGCCTGGACGAACAGCGCCAGGTCACGCGAGTCGTCAACTTCCACAGGCCACAATCCTGCCAGAGCCAGGTAACCGGCTCCTACCGCCACCATACATCCGGCAATGAAAGAGAGAAGCATCAGACGCAAATGATCGGAAGTCACCCTGAACGATGAACCTATTACAACAGGGAAAAAGAACAGAGGCAACTTAATCTTGAGCTCATGAAGTGCTCCCTGAAAGTCTGATCGTGTTCGCCAGCCACAAGAGATACATTCCGAACAGAGAAAGGAGTATCAGCATATCACGCCGTCGGGAAAAAATTCGCATCTTTGCGCGCAGTTCGCCACCCAGAAGCCAGTTCGCAGCACCGGCAATGGATACGGCTGAAAGCAGCCATATTGAAACCGGCATTGAAAACGCGGCCACGGCGAGACATGTGAAATGGATTGTCTGATGGACAGATCTGCGGAACATGGTGTCAATAAGAAATTAAAAGTACAACATATTGCTCGAAATAAAAATATGTTGTATTTTTGCAGACCCGAAAAAACGGGTTTTCTTTTTAATTATCAGAGTAATTATTAAAAACTTAGTACTAAAGTGAACACCTTAAGCTACAAAACAGTTTCAGCCAATAAGGCGACTGTTGAGAAAGAGTGGGTACTGGTAGATGCGGAAGGTCAGACTCTTGGTCGCCTGGCATCTGTGGTAGCCCTGATGCTGAGGGGGAAGCACAAAACGAGCTTCACACCTCATGTTGACTGCGGCGATAACGTAGTTGTTATCAATGCCGAAAAAGTCACGCTGACGGGAAACAAGATGGATGACAAAGAGTACATCAGGCATACGGGTTATCCCGGCGGCCAGAGGATCGTCAAAGCGAAGGACTTAATGAGCAAGCACCCGATCAGGCTGGTTGAATACGCCGTCAAAGGAATGCTTCCCAAAAGCCGTCTTGGCAACGCTATCTTCGGTAACCTTTATGTGTACGTTGGCTCAGAGCACAAACACGAAGCCCAGCAACCTAAACTAATTGATTTAAAAACCATTAAGTAACAAACATGGAAGTTATTAACGCTATCGGAAGAAGGAAGGCAGCCGTTGCCAGAGTTTACCTGAATGACGGTAAGGGACAGATCACGATCAACGACCGGGAATACAAGGAGTATTTTCCGTCAGAGTTGCTTCAGTATGTTGTCCTCCAGCCCCTTAACCTTCTCAATGTTGCCGACAAATATGACATCACTGTCACCCTTGACGGCGGTGGATTTAAAGGTCAGGCAGAGGCGATACGTCTCGGAATTTCCAGGGCTCTGATCAAAATTGATCCGGAGTACAAGCCCAAGCTGAAAGCTGAAGGTTTCACCACCCGCGATCCCCGCGAAGTGGAAAGGAAGAAACCCGGACAGCCAAAGGCCCGCAAAAGATTCCAGTTCAGTAAACGTTAGAAGATCATTAGCAATTATTATAGATGCAGGTTTAGTATCTAAATTGCATTGACTTCCCGCAAGGAACTACTCTGCAATTGACTTCACAGAACGTAAACTTTTAAAAAATTATCAAAAATGCCAAAAACCACTTTTAATGAACTGTTAGACGCCGGCGTACACTTCGGACACCTGAAGAGAAAATGGAACCCGGCAATGGCTCCTTATATCTTTATGGAGCGCAACGGCATCCACATCATCGACCTCGAAAAGACATCGATAAAAATTGATGAGGCTGCCAGTGCAATCAAACAGATTGCAAAATCAGGCCGTAAAGTCCTGTTTGTAGCAACCAAAAAACAGGCAAAAGACATTGTATCCGAAAAAGTAGGATCGGTAAACATGCCTTATGTGACAGAACGCTGGCCGGGTGGGATGCTCACCAACTTCCCCACTATCCGCAAGGCTGTCAAGAAAATGACATCGATTGATAAAATGGCTACCGACGGCACATTTGACAACCTCTCGAAAAGAGAAAAGCTGCAGATAACCCGCCAGAGGGCCAAGCTTGAGAAGAACCTCGGCTCGATAGCCGATATGACACGCCAGCCTTCAGCCCTTTTTGTAATTGACGTTGTAAAGGAACGCATAGCCGTTCACGAGGCAAAGAGACTCGGTATCCCGGTATTTGCAATGGTAGACACCAACTCTGATCCGTCAGACATAGATTTCGTGATACCTGCAAATGATGACGCTGCAAAGTCAATATCGCTCATTATCAATGTCATGTGCGAAGCCATCAATGAAGGGCTCAATGAGCGCAAGGCCGAAAAAGATAAAGACACAGCCCCCGCAACTGAAAGGGAGGAAGCTCCTCATCATGAAGGCGGACGCCGTGCAAGATTCCGTGCTGCCGATTACGAGACCGCAGAACCTGTAGCAAAAGCTGACGCCGAGGTGGAAGTTGAAGAAGAAACAGGCGCTGCTGAAGAAAAGGCAACGGAAGAGGAAGTATAAACTTATCAGTAATTTAATTCAAGGATATTTATGTCGAACATTAATGCAGCCGATGTCGCCAAACTGAGAAGAATGACCGGCGCCGGCATGATGGACTGCAAGAAAGCCCTCGAGGAATCCGCCGGAGACTTCGAAAAAGCACAGGAAATAATACGTAAAAGAGGCCAGGCAATAGCCAACAAACGCGCTGACCGTGAAGCAAGCGAAGGTGTTGTGCTCGCAAAGACAACTGCAGACGGAAAGACCGGAATGATGATCGCACTCAACTGCGAGACTGACTTCGTTGCCAAAAACGCTGACTTCATTGCCCTCGGCAACAGCATACTCGATCACGCACTCAGCAGCAAACCCTGCTGACCTTGAGGCACTGAAGAATTCAGTACTCGGAGGCATGAAGGTTGCTGACCTCGTGATGGAAAAGAGCGGTATCACGGGTGAGAAATTTGAACTTACCTATTTTGACAGGATCGAAGCACCGAAGGTACAGGCTTATATCCACGCCGGAAACAAGCTCGCCACAATGGTGGGATTCACGAAACCTGGTGTCGATGTACAGGTTTACAAGGATGTGGCAATGCAGGTTGCAGCCATGAACCCTGTTTCTGTGGATAAAGACGATGTGTCTCCGAAAATCCTGGCCCAGGAACTTGAAATAGCACGCGAACAGGCCCGTAAGGAAGGTAAACCCGAGGAGATGCTTGAAAAGATAGCCCAGGGTAAACTGAATAAATTCTTCAAGGAAAGCACCCTGATGAACCAGGAGTTTGTCAAAGACAACAAAATGACAATCAGGCAGTACCTTGAAAGTGCAGACAAGAGCCTCAAGGCTGTATCATTTGTACGTTATTCGCTGAACGTATAGATTAGTCGCAGACGATAACATTTTACAAAGAGACATCCTGCGGGCTGTCTCTTTTTTTTACCCTGAGTAATTAAAATATTTGTAACTTGTTGCTCAAATCTTAAGCACTATGAAAAAGAACATGGGTAAAACAGACATGATTGTACGACTTGTGCTTGCGGCACTGGCTGTAATTCTCTATTTCATCGTTAACAAGGGGTTGGGGCTGATATTAATTCTCGTAGCGCTGCTTCTTGTTGTGACTTCACTAACCAGAACATGCCCGCTATATTATATCTTAAGGACCGACACCCTTGAGAAGGAAGATAAGCCGTAACAATACGAACGCGGTAGCGTATTTAAACCTCCTTCATGCCAGAGGCATCGGAGGTTTTTTTATGTCGTGCGGTTGAGAAAACAGGTATTATTACTATTTTCGTTGGCAGTACGCAGGATATCGTAAAAATGAAGTACACCAGAATATTGCTCAAGCTCAGCGGGGAAGCCGTAGGCGGAGAAGGCGGGTGCGGTCTGAATGTAGGAACCCTTACCGCTTATGCTAACCAGATAAGGAAAATAACGGACTCAGGCTGCCAGGTAGCCATCGTAATAGGCGGAGGGAACATCTTCCGCGGCCTGGAAGGCACCGGTGAGGGATATGACCGCCTGAAGGGAGATCAGATGGGAATGCTGGCCACCATCATCAACAGTCTGGCGCTGGAGAGCTTCCTCATCAGGGCCGGATGCAAGGCCAGGGTCTTTACCTCGATACGCATGGAACCGGTGGGGGAACTTTATCACCGTGACAGGGTATCTGATGCGATGAAGACGGGAACTGTCTGCATACTGGGCGGCGGTACCGGAAACCCTTTCTTTACAACTGATACTGCCTCTGCCCTCAGGGCTGTAGAGCTCGGTTGTGATGTCCTCCTCAAAGGAACACGCGTTGACGGTGTCTATACCGCTGATCCTGAAAAAGATCCTAAGGCTGTTAAATACGAGACCCTCACCTTCACTGAGGCCCTTGACAAAAAACTGAGAGTGATGGACCTGACCGCATTTGCGATGTGCAGTGAAAACAAAATGCCCATAATCGTATTTGATATGAACCGCGAGGGCAACCTTGAAAAGGTTGTTGCCGGAACGAAGTGCGGAACCCTTGTTACTCTCTGAAATTTTTTTTAATACATTTGTCCGTGACAGTAAAAAACCTGGTATATGACTGACGAACTGGAACTATTGACAGAAGAAGCGAAAGACAGGATGGATAAGTCGATTAAACATCTTGAATATGAGTTGTCACACATGCGTGCGGGGCGTGCCAACCCGTTACTTCTCGATGGTATCCACCTCGATTATTACGGCGCCAGCACCCCTCTCTCGCAGATTTCCAACATAAATACTCCCGATGCAAAAAGCATCCTGATACAACCATGGGAAAAAACCATGCTGGGGGCAATTGAAAAAGCAATACTTGCCGCCAACATCGGGATGACTCCTGTAAACAACGGTGAAGTGATTCGTATCAACATACCCCCTCTGACAGAAGAACGCAGACACCAGCTTGTAAAACAGGTGCGAGTGGAGGGAGAAACAGCCAAGATCAGTATAAGAACCAGCCGTAAATGGTTCAATGACGAACTCAAGACGCTGAAAAATGACGGTCTGCCGGAAGATGAAGAGAAAAACGGGGAAAAGATAATCCAGGATCTCACGGAAAAACATATAACCCGTGTAGATAAAATAGTGGATATCAAGGAAAAAGAGATAATGACAGTCTAGAATTAGCTGCCCCTTTTTTATATCCTGTTTTTTTTGACTATTTCCCTGCCTGTGGTTTGAAGATCATCTCATATTTCTTCGCGGCTTCGACAGCCCCTGCAGTAAAGGGTTCACTGTAAAATTCGTTGTTTAAATATTTGTCCGTCTGCGACAGGTAGAACGGGCTGCCCGGGATGCCGGAGGTGCCTGTGGGGATTACGGTAAGCGACTTATCCCAGTCGGCCGTATTGAAAATATGTCTCTCCGAGGCCCCGTGATTTGTCCTGAAATCTGCATCAAAGGAATACGGTTCAACGGTGTGATAGCTTCCTCCCACTCCGTAGGTCCTCGAGTTCAGCCTTAAAAGCTTGTCCAGAACCTTTACGCTGCCAAGAGGATGTTCGAGAGTAAAAGTATGAATTTTGCCCCACTCCCACCTGTCACCGAACTTTCCAAACCTTACTGAGAGTGTATCTACAGCATCCCTTATACTCAGGGCAATAATGCCATCCATAGTTTCCACCTCCGGAGTGTTGATATTGTCAACCCAACTGTCCGGACCCTCGTTTATCATCCTGTAAATATAGAAGTCATGCTGCTTACCCAGCGAAGAACCGTAAAGTCCTGTCAGCTCATCACTCATTATATTGCGTGCCAGTTCAGCGCGGATAAACTCAAAGAGTGTGGGAGCAATAAGGGAGGCGTCCATTGAATAATCCCATTTTGCAAGGGCTTCGACAGCCTGTATCTCATCCTCATCAGGGTCAGATATACCGGCTGCAGCTTTCAGGATCACCGGTGTGAGCATTGCAGCGTATGCAGAGTGATTGTCAGTTACCATCCTTTTGAAATCTTCGATGCCGAGAACCGGTTTTTCTCCTGCCATCTCCCTTATACGCATGATGCGGTACGGCATTGCAAACCCGCCGGTAATGTAAAACGGGTAGTCAGAGCAGACCGTACGCTGGTTGGCCGATGAAACAAATCCATCCGGAGGATTATAAGAGGAAGGAAGCATTTCAAAAGGTACATATCCCTTCCAGTCATATTCCCCGGTCTCACCGCTCCGCGGTAAAATGCCCATACCCTTTCGAAGGGGTATGCCGCCCCCAGTGTTCAGGCCAATGTTTCCTTCGGTATCAGCGTAGATAAAGTTCTGGCTGACCGATCTGAAATTGCGTAAGGCTTCACGAAAATCCAGCCCAGTTTCCGGCTTTGTTGAGAAGGTATACCCCTCTGACCTCATCACTGTAATCGAATCCTGACCATCGCATTGTAACCACTGCATCATCAATCCCGCGCATCCCCGAGATGACCGGCCCGCGATGACTCGATTTTATTACACGGGTCTGGGAGCTGTCAGCGGTTATTTTGATCACCTCTTCCCGTATCTCCAGAGGCAGCCATTCGCCGTTAAAGAGGTAATTGTTACCTGATGAATCAACTGTTTCGACGAAGAGATCAATGTCATCAACCATTAGGTTTGTCATACCCCAGGCAATCTTCTCATTATGTCCGGCAACGATGAAGGGTTCGCCGGGGATAAGCACACCGGTCACATTGAGCTCGCCCGGAATTACCTGGTGCACCTGCATCCAGTACCCCGGAACATTCAGACCCAGGTGCATGTCATTCGAGAGTATCGGTTTACCGGTCTCGCTGCGGGCTGATGACACAGCCCAGTTGTTGCTGCCTGAAAGCGATATAATGCCCATCTCTTCGAGCTTATTCATCGATGCTGCGAAAGAAAGTACCTTCCCGGATTCCTCCTCGCTCAGTTCAAAACCGGGGAAAGCCACCTCATCAACAAGGCTCCAGTCGGGAATGAGTTCCGAGGCTTTCTCTGCTCCAAGCTGTTTGACAAGCCTGTAATTCCGTATTTCATCCGAGAGGTTTGAAGATGCCAGATCCCAGCCTATGAAACCTATTATATTGGCAATATCGATAAGGGTCCACGGTTCCGGTTTATAGCCCAGAACGCGGAACTCTACCGGCAATTTCTTTCCCCTTTCAGCCACCCACGAATTTACTCCGTCAGTGTATGCCTGCAGATATGACAGTACAACGGGGTCCTCCTTAGCCAGCACTTCCTTCGACTTTTCAGTCATGTTCAATGCCCTGAGGAAATGATCGGTGTCTGCCATGTCACGTTTGAACAACTCTGAAAGCCTTCCCTGTGTAGCATGCCTGATCATATACATCTGCCAGAGCCTCTCCTGCGCAGTGACATACCCGGTCATAAAATAGAGGTCATGAGCGTTCGCCGCATAAATATGTGCAACACCCCTTTCATCGCGGATGACCTTCACCTCAGCCCCAAGTCCTGCAAGGTCCTTTTGCCCGTTAAGATCGGGGATACCAGACTTTCTCAGCCAGGAAGTCAGAATAAACCCTGCCAGCACAAGCACGGTTATCACAATTATGAGGATTCTGAAAGAATTCTTAAGCATTTTCATAGGTTGGAGGTGTTATTTACGGCTAAGTTAACCAAAGACTTAATGCCTGCAAAAAAAAGCATCTTTGCCTGAATCTTAAAAACCATCAAATTCTGAATTTCAGCCTGGTTCCCTGCGGACAGTCACGGCAAATGTCAACCGCTGAACGCCGTGACAGCACCTGTTTTCTGAATGCCCTGTAGCTGTCACCGTGCCATATCTCACTGAATGTCCGCTCTTTAATATTTCCCATTATATGCGCAGCGTTTTTGTCAAAACAGCAGGGAACTACATCTCCGTCAACGGTGACCACTGAAGTGGTCCACATTCTCAGGCATCCCCTTTCCGGAGCTTTTACACCTCTTACCCTGCCACCCTGTATTGTATACCTCGCTCTGTTACTGCTCAAAGGAATCCAGTTTTCAACTCTCTCCGGATCCAGGACCTGCATACTTTTAACCCTGAAGCTTGCATTCAGAGACCGGGCAAACATGGCAGCCGCGGCAACCTCGTGCCCGTTATGTCTGCCCACAAGAAACTGCAGCTCCACAGCCGGAGGTGAACTGTATTTCTTAAAGATTTCTACAAGCCTTAATATTCCCTGTTTCACCTCTGCGTGATCGCCTCCGCGCCGGTAAATGCTGTATGTTTCCGGAGTCACCCCGTCATAGGAGACTATTATCCTTTTCAGTCCTGAGGTTGCCAGCATGTGGCAGTTCTCACTGTCCAGAAAATGCCCGTTGGTTGAAATAACCGGATTCATTCCCCGGAACAGTCTGACTATATCAAAGAACTGCGGATGCATCATCGGCTCACCCTGCCAGTAGAGCCAGGCTGAAATGGCACTGTCTGAAATATCCGATGCAAGTTTAGCCGCCAGTGCCGGATCCATAAAACCTTTCCTCCTGGTAAGGTTATCAGACCCGGTCACACATTCGGGGCATGAAAGGTTACAGCGCGTTGACAGCTCAATGCTAACAGCAGGAGGCAGGGGCGGCCGGGCATAGATAGCGGCAGTCCTTGCCAGACCGTAAGTTAAAATTGAATAAATTGCGTTTGTATATGGCGCGGTCATAATTAAGGCAAATGAACAATTTTTTTTCATTCCCGTATAGGGAAGAGTGGCATCATCCGGTCTTAAAGATGTAACAACGATTTAAGAAATAAGGAACAAATAAATTATCACGCCATGAAAAAAAGAGTATTAATTACAGGAATGACAGCAATTCTCCTGTTTCTGTTTGCAGCAGGAGATGTATTTGCACTTGCAGCCCCGGCTAAACCGAAGAAAGATCCGCAGCAGGTTACAACAGTCAGGGGTAAGGTAGTAGATATCGAAACCAATCTGCCATTGGTATTTGCCGGTGTGGCAGTCCAGGGCTCAAACGTATCAACGGTGACAAACCTTGACGGCGAGTTCATCCTTAAAATATCCGAAGGTGAAAATGCAATTATCGAGTTTTCATTCCTCGGGTACAAGAATAAGGTGATGCCGGTTTCAGAAATGAAGACAAACGGGCAGCGAAATGTAATCGCTCTCGAGACAGCACTGATTCCGATAAAGGAAATAGTTATCAAACCGCTTTCCGCTGAAGAGGTTCTCTATGAGGTTATTAAACGCATCAGTGTAAACTATCCGGAGATCCCCAATGAAATGACAGGATTCTACCGTGAGACTATCAGGAAAAACCGCAACTATGTCTCTATCGGCGAGGCCGTTGTGGAGATATTTAAGGCTCCCTACCAGAATGATCTGAGGTTTGATGCGGTCCGTATCTACAAGGGAAGAAAGAACAATGACGTCGAGAAAATGGACACTGTGCTCTTTAAACTGCAGGGAGGCCCTTCAACATCATTATACCTCGACATAGTGAAAAACCCCGAGACCCTTCTTTCAAAAGAGACCCTGGCTCAGTATGACATGCAGCTGTCAAACATCGTGGTCATCGATGACAGGACCAACTATGTGATCAATTTCGCTCAGAAATCTACAGTGACCACTCCCCTGTACCTCGGTAAACTCTACATTGACATCGAAACTTATGCAGTTGCACAGGCGGAATTTTCAATGAACCTCTCTGACAAGGAACTGGCAGCATCAATGTTTATAAGGAAAAAACCCGTTGGAATGCATGTCACTCCCGAGGTCACCTCATACCTTGTCCGCTACCGCGAAATGAAGGATAAGTGGTACTTCAACTACTCGAGGGCAGAAGTCAAATTTAAAGTTGACTGGAAGAAGAAACTCTTTAACACCAATTATACAACAATGTCAGAACTGGCCATTACAGACCGCACCGAAGAGGATGTTCTGAAGTTCGCCGCAAAGGAAAGGATGAAGCCTACAGACTTCTTCACCGAGGAAGTTGCAGCATTCGCCGATCCGGATTTCTGGGGAGACTACAACGTGATTGAGCCTGACCAGAGCATCGAGGCAGCCATTAAAAGACTCAGCAGGAAACTCAGGTTCAGCGACAGGACAGAATAAGGCAGAACCAAAGTGTTGAATGAACAGTGAAAGCGAAATAATAAGGAGGATCCGGGAGGGGGATAAAAGGGAATTTGAAACCCTGTTCCGCTCCTCCTATGCTTCACTGGTCCGTTATGCGCAGACAATTCTGAAAGATACCGACTCGTCTGAAGAGATTGTTCAGGAACTCTTCTTCAGACTGTGGCAGGACAAGGAAAAATTACAAATTGAAAGTTCTCTGAAAGGTTATTTATTCAGGTCAGTTCACAACAGATGCCTTCATTTTTTAGAGCATCAGAAGGTGGCTGAACGTCACGCTGGCGAGATTGCCGCAACAGCTGACCTGACGGCAGAACCTGTAACCGAAGCAATCTACTTCAGCGAGCTTCAGGCCAGGGTGGCGAAAGTGCTCGAACGCCTGCCGGAGAGATGCAGCGAGATATTTAAAATGAGCAGATTTGAAGGAATGAAATACAATGAAATAGCCCTTAAACTTTCAGTATCACTGAAAACTGTGGAGGCAAATATGGGCAGAGCCCTAAAGGAATTCAGAAAAGAACTGGCAGAATGATGAAAAAGAATAACAATACAGAGAGAATGACCGGTAAGGAATGGGAAGAAGCGGCAGCCTGGCTCTCAGGTGAAGAGACCGGAAGAGAGAAGTCTGCCCGCCTGCTGCTGGAGGAAGAAGAAGGATTAATGAAAAAATGGAATGATATTAAAATGGCAGAGCCGAAAGACAATATTGATATTGACAAAGCGTGGGACAGGATTAACAGGCGTATAGAGTCAGCGGGGAACGTGGAAAAGATCCGCAGGATCTCATTCATGCCTTCCCTGTTGAAGATTGCCGCTATGGTAATTGTGGTTCCTGGGCATCGGATGGCTCATTATTGAATATGCCAATCCCGATAAGGTGATAGTCGCTTCTCCCGTTGGACAGAAAAATATCGAAGTGACGCTTCCTGACGGAAGCAGTGTATTATTGAATCACGACAGCTATCTGACCTACTCCGAGCTCTTTCGGACGAAATAGTCGCAAAGTCAGATTGGAGGGCGAAGCATTCTTCGATATAACCCCCAACCCCGCATAAACCTTTTACAATAGACGCCGGAAATGCAAGGGTGAAAGTTCTGGGTACCTCGTTCAATGTAATCACTGATAACGGGAATGATGAAGTTGAAGTTTATGTTCCACCGGCAAAGTAATGCTTTCAAGCATTGACGGTTCACGCAGCCTTACCCTTGAACCCGGATATATAGGCAAGACTTTCAGGTGTCAGCGAAGTGACAAGTCGGACTGAACACAAATGAGAATTATCTCTCATGGACCACCGGCATCCTGAATTATGACGGCGAGAGACTTGAGGTGGTCTTCAGGGATCTGAAAAGATCATTTGAACATCAATATTATTCCTTCAGATCCGTCAATCAATGATTTCAGACTCACATCACTTTTCGAGAATCAGCCTCACGATACAATTGTTCAGGTAATTTGCACTACCTTTAACCTTCATTCTGTGAAGGAAGGCGAGACTTACACTCTTTCCCGCAGGTAGAATAAAACGAGCGGATGTGGCTGACAGGTTCTGAAACAAGGAGAGGAATCCTGGCTGCCGGTTTTCTGTTGATGACCCTGACGCTGTTCCCGCAGGAAAATATCCTGGAGAGAAAGCTCAGGCTGCCGGACAACAGTTACAGGGCTGTCAGGGCTCTTAACGAGGTGAGCAGACTCACAGGTTATGTTTTTACCTACGATACACAGATCCTGAATGCTGACCGCAGCATTTCAATTCCGTCCAACGAGATTCCCCTTCATCAGCTTCTTGACTCCGTCACGGGTGACAGCACCGTAAAGTATTCTGTCATCGGCAGACATATTATTCTGTACCGGGAAAGCCCGGCCATAATACAGTCTCAGTCAGGGACTGAGGAAATGGCTCCGCTGATGCTGACCGGCAGGGTTACAGACATTGAGACCGGAGAGCCCCTTCAGTATGCAACAATTGGAATAAGTCACAGGGGAAAAGGCACCGTCACAAACAGTAACGGAGACTTCATAATGAAGGTGACAGAGGAGTGGATGAATGATACCCTTTCGATATCATATGTGGGCTATATCAACCGGTTCATTCCGGTACGGAGTCTGCCCGGCAACTCCATGGTCTTTACAATGGAGAGGGATTTCATTCCCATACCGGAAATAATCATCAGGGCACAGGACCCGCAGTACATAATAAGAAAGGCGGTATCCTCAATTGCCTCCAACTACGGGACAACCCCTGCCTTGCTTACAGCCTTTTACCGCGAGGGTGTCTACCGCAAAAAAGAACCTCAGGTCTATTCCGAAGCCGTTATACAGATATGGAAGAGCCCCTATGCACGATCCTTGCTGAGTGACCAGATTAAGGTCATCCGGAGCCGGAAGATTGAAAACATCGATATGAAGGATACCCTCGCCGTCAGACTCAAGGCAGGACTGAGCTCTACAATGGCGCTCGACGGGATGAGGCAGATCTTCGATTTCATGGATCCTGAATCGCTGAACTCCTATTATTATCATCTTACCGATATTGTGACAATTGACGGCGAGAACGCTTATGTAATCGCATTTGAACAGAAGGAATGGGTTGAAGAGCCCCTCCTGAAGGGAGAAATTTATATCAACGTCGAAGACAACGCAGTTGTGCTGGCAGAATTCGAGATCAACCCGAACCATATTAGTGAAATAGGTGAAACCTTTGTTTCAAGACTTCCCAGACAGTTCTCGATGAAACCAGAATACGTGAGATACCGTACCCGTTACCGCAATATTGACGGAAGATATTTTCTCTCGCACGTAAGGGGAGATCTGGGCTTTATCGCAAGGGGCAAAAACAGAATCTTCAACAGCCGGTTCACGGTTTTCTTTGAGCTGGCGGTCACAAACCATCAGACAGGTGCTGTTGACAGGTTTGACCGTGATGAACTGGCTCCGGCCTATTCGGTTTTCTCCCGAAGCATAATGGGGTATGACAGCGAGTTCTGGAAGGACTTTGACTTCCTTAAACCCGAGGATGATCTTATCGAGGCCCTCTCCCGGATTAATTTACGATTGGGAGAGTACGGCAACTGATTCTATTTGTAGCTCTCAAGAATCTTGTAAAGCTCTGACAGATCAGGCGTGAGGATTATCTCTGTCCTCCTGTTTCTCTGCCTTGCATCAGCTGTTTTCGTTGCATCTACGGGGATATATTCACCCCGGCCCGAAGCAACCAGTCGCTTCGGATTGATCTTTGTATCCTGAGTCAGTACCCTCACTACTGTTGTGGCCCTCTTGACACTGAGATCCCAGTTGTCAAGCAGCACCCCTGAAGCCGACCTGTAAGGCACATCATCGGTATGCCCTTCTACCGTTATTGTAATGTCCGGATTCTTTTCGAGCAGTGTTCCCAGTTTACGCAATGCAGAGCGCCCGTTGGCATCTATCTCGTAACTACCGGTCTTGAACAGCAGCTTCTCGTCCATCGACACATAGACCATCCCGTTCCTGATTGATACTGAAAGACCGTTATCCTCGAATCCGAAAAGGGCCTCAGACACTTTTGCCTTCAGCTCTCTTACGGCTTTCTGCTGTGCGTCAAGCATTTTTTCAAGCTCAGTCAGGCGGGCATTCCGCTTTTCAAGTTCATAGGTAAGTTCATCGAGTGTTGCCTTCTTGGTGTCAAGATTCATTTCCAGGTCACGCATTATCCCTTCCTTCTGCTGAAGATCAGCCTGTGCTTTCCTCAGCTCTGCCAGCAGTCGCTGCGTCTCCTGGGCCCTTCCGCTTACAAGCTCCTCCTGTGCCTTCTGAAGGTCGGCATAGCGGGTTGTAAGACGGTTTAGCTCGTCAGTTGCCTGTGAAAGATCTGCCTGGGCCTTTGTCAGGTCAGCGGTGATGCGGTCGGTCTCTTCGGTGAGCTGCTTCGATTTTGTGGTCAGTTCCCTGTTCGTCATTGACAGCCATATATTTTCCGCCTTCAGCGAATCGCGCTCGGTAAGAAGCATATTGGTTCTGTCACTAAGGTCGTTGTACTTCCTTCCTGTCACGCATGAGCCTGCAAGAAGTGCTATCATAATTATCGGTACAATTGATTTACGGGTGACCATGATGCTGTTTTTTCTTTTCATGTTTTGCGAATTAAACAATAAATGATAAAACATGTTGTTAATTGTCAGATGAATAATTAACAATCCAAAGAATTTACCACCACAACAGCGCAAAGAGAACTGAAACCCAAATGCAAAATATCAGTATCTTTGAGCGGTCATAATTGGCGTACAGGCAATGTCAGACGCACCGCGTTTATTGGATAAAATCAACACCCCTGCAGATCTCAGGAAGCTTGACAGAATGGATCTCGTCAGGCTGAGCGAGGAGCTTCGGCAGCATATCATTGACGAGGTTAGCACCAATCCTGGTCACTTTGGCGCCAGCCTGGGCGTAATTGAACTCACCGTCGCGCTGCATTACGTTTATAACACCCCTTATGACAAACTGGTATGGGATGTAGGGCACCAGGCATACGGACACAAAATACTTACAGGGCGTAAGGAACAGTTTCCCACAAACCGAAAATACAAGGGGATCAGCGGTTTTCCCCGGATGTCCGAGAGCGAGTTTGACGCCTTCGGGGTGGGACATTCATCCACATCCATCTCTGCTGCCCTCGGTATGGCGGTTGCAGCTATGGCAAAGGGGGAACCGAGAAAAGTGGTTGCCGTGATAGGCGACGGCGCGATGACGGCCGGGCTTGCATTTGAAGGCCTCAATAATGCCGGACACGAAAAAGCCGATCTTCTCGTAATCCTTAATGACAATAACATTTCAATTGATGAAAGCGTAGGTGCACTGAAGGAGTACCTCCTCGACATCACCACAAGCAGGACCTACAACAGGTTCAGGGACAAACTGTGGCGGCTGCTGGGGAGATCTAAAAAGATGGGATTCCGGGCGCAGTCGCTTGCATCACAGATACAGGGCAGCCTGAAGGGGACGGTACTCGGACAGAGTAACCTCTTCGAGGCTCTCAAATTCAGGTATTTCGGTCCTATCGACGGGCATGACGTGCTGCACCTCACCAGGGTGCTTGAAGACCTGAAAACTATACCCGGACCCAAGCTTCTGCACTGCATCACTGTTAAAGGAAAGGGATTTCCGAAGGCAGAGGAGAATCAGACTGTATATCACGCCCCCGGGAAATTTGATAAATGCACCGGCGAGATAATCAAGCCTGAAAACTGTGCCAAACATCCCCTTTACCAGGAAGTATTCGGGAACACGATTCTGGAGCTGGCGCGCGCCAATGAAAAGATAGTGGGAATCACGCCGGCAATGCCCACCGGATGCTCGCTGAACATTATGATGAAGGAAATGCCCGAACGGACTTTCGATGTGGGCATAGCAGAACAGCATGCCGTGACCTTCTCGGCAGGACTGGCAGCAAACGGTCTCCTCCCCTTCTGTAATATCTATTCCTCATTCATGCAGAGGGCGTATGACCAGGTTATACATGATGTGGCGATACAGGGGCTGAAAGTCATTTTCTGTCTTGACCGCGGGGGACTGGTGGGTACCGACGGGGCCACACACCACGGTTTCTTCGACCTGGCATTCATGAGGAACATCCCGGGAATGATCACCGCAGCCCCGATGGATGAGGTTGAGCTCCGGAACCTGATGTATACCGCACAGCTTGAAAAGATCAAAGGACCGTTTACAATTCGTTATCCGCGGGGAACCGGGGTAATATGCGACTGGAGGCAGCCGTTTACGGAGATTCCGGTGGGCAAGGCAAGGCTAATCAGCAGCGGAAAGGATATTGCCGTGTTGAGTATCGGTCATCCGGGTAATTTTGTGGTTGATGCGGTTGCAAAGCTGGCCGGTTCAGGCATCACTGTAATGCACTATGACATGCGGTTTGCCAACCCTCTTGATGAGGAGGTATTGCATGAAGTGATGAAAAACTTCAGAAAGATCATTACAGTTGAAGACGGCGTGATCAAGGGAGGCTTTGGCAGTGCTGTCCTCGAGTTTGCGGCTGATAACGGATACACTCCGGAAGTACACCGTTTGGGTATCCCCGACTACTTCGTGGAGCACGGGACTCAGCAGGAGCTGTACCGCGAGTGCGGGTTTGATGCGGAGGGGATCAGGCTGGCAATATTAAAGGCAGTAGGCAGTAGAGGGCCGAACGTTTAGAAAATGCCCTGTGGGCATTTTTAGAGAGGCGCCAGACTGTGCATGGCGAGGGTCATGGTGCCAGAAAATTAATCCCGAAGGAATGACATTATTATAGAGAACGGAAATAATCACACCAAAATCAAATCACATTCATGAAAAACCTGATCTTTCTGCTCATTATCATCATATTGATGCCGTCATGCAACAATGCCCCGGTAAAAACGGAAAACTGGACTCCTCTCTTCAACGGCAAGAATCTCGACGGCTGGGTGATTAAGGTAAAAGGATCTCCCCTGGGTGAAAATTATAAAAATACCTTCCGCGTGGAGGATAGCATAATGAAGGTTTCGTATTCAGAATATGACACTTTCAGGTTTGAATTCGGCCATATATATTACAAAGAGCCCTTCTCTTCATACAAATTACGCGTTGAGTACAGGTTTACCGGTGAACAGTGCCCGGGCGGTCCATCGTGGGGATACCGCAACAGCGGGATAATGTTCCACTGCCAGGATCCTGCTACTATCCAGCTTGACCAGGACTGGCCTGTTTCCGTTGAGGTGCAGTTTCTTGGAAGCACAGCTGAACGGGAAACTACGACTATGAATGTCTGCACACCTCATACCCATATCGTTATGGGCGATTCCCTGATAACTGAACACTGTACTTCATCATCATCGAAGTTCTATTATGATGATGAATGGGTCACCGCTGAGCTGGTTGTGTACGGAGACAGCATCATCCATCACATTGTAAACGGTGACACAGTGCTGACATATTCAAAGCCTCAGATAGGCGGCGAACTGCCGGCGGGATTTTCCCTCGCGCAGGGCACGCCGTTAAAGGAAGGCTACATAGCACTGCAGTCAGAATCGCATCCTGTTGAGTTCCGGAAAGTGGAGATTCTGAAGATCAGGGAGTAGAGGGGCAATTCGCCAGCTGGCGGAGAAGCAGCCAGACTGCAGGGAAGAATAGGCAATAGTGTGGCGTTTGAAAAATTTATCCTATTTTCGCACACTGCAGCCTGAGGTTTTAGAGTGATGTATTAGACTTTCAGACATCAGACCTTCAGACCTTAGACCGCATGACAATTTTCTGCCCGGATGACAGGGGCGAGTGTAAAGAAAACACCCGGTGGATGTTTTTAACGAGCAGACGGACTGTGCGGAGGCAATTCCGCCATCCGGCTGACAAGGATTTAAGAATTGCGGTTTTAGTTTAATTGACACGAGGAGAAAAATGATATTTTGTATGCCCGGATGGCGGAATTGGTAGACGCGCTGGTCTCAAACACCAGTGGCAGCGATGCCGTGCCGGTTCGATCCCGGCTCCGGGTACTCAGAAAGCCTCTTAACACGCAGATGTTGAGGGGCTTTTCATTTTAAAGGATACAATTACATTCCGGAACATTTTTGTACAGGGGTTGTTGTGAATACAGAGATATCTATCAGAAAAAATGATGTGATTCTTCGTAAACCGAAATAACAAACCCAGAAGAACCATCAGTGTTGAGTTAATAACTTAGACAGAGAAATGCCATGGACTTAAGCAAAGAAAAATGCAAACCTTGCGAAGGGGGTACTTCCCCAATGAACAAGAGTGAAATAGCTGAATACAGAAAACTTATTCCTCCCGACTGGAAGGTCATTGGAAATAAGATTAAGAAAGAGTACTCATTTGCAGATTACAGGCATACGATGGAATTTGTAAATAAGGTTGCAAATTTAGCCGAAGAGGAAGGACATCATCCTGTTATGCATGTATACTACAGTAAGGTTATGATTGAATTATGGACACATGCTGTAAATGGTTTGTCGGCAAATGACTTTATTCTGGCATCCAAAATTGACAAATAGGTAACATCTGTCTTGTATTCGATCATTCCTGCCGGGGAAGGGATTAAAAACATTTTGAGTTCAATCCTGATAAGGCCTCCTTCAATACTCTGGCTTTGTAAAAGGCTAATTATTTTTCAGACATCGTACAGATAATCCCTCTATCTGCCACAAATTGCTCTCGAGACAATGGGGGCGATAGTTTTCCATCTGCCAGTTATATGCAGCATAATGACCTTCATGCTCAAAACCTGGTATTTCTGTTGATGTCCAATACCATCCTGAATATCCTATTGAAAAGAATCCCGCATCACCGAGTCCATTACTACGGAAACCGCCTGGCATGGCTGTAAATCCGTATTCGTTTGTTGCCCCTTCATTAGTGTCTTGCCAATGGGTGGTACCGACTTCCTTAAGTTTACTCCCGGCAACACTGTTACCTCCAACGAAATTGACTAATTCCGTCCACTCGTCGTTACTAGGTACATGCCAGCCGTCCGGGCATAATCTGCCAGAATTAACAGCATGCCAATTGTATAATGCCCCATATATTGCTTTATATTTCATTTCGTTATTGTACCAGCAGAAAGCTGGAGTTGAAGATTCGTACCATGTGATATCATCAGTAACATTTTCGATCGGTGTTCCATCATTGAGTTCTGTGGTTTTGAGGTTTTCAACCATCCATACCTGATTACCAATGGTTATTGAGGTGTAAACATTTCCATCTCTGTCGGTTATTGTTTCCGGGTTTTCTTCATCTTTCTGACAACTTCCATTTACACCCAATATCAATACCATTACAACGAACGAGCAAAGCCAGAATCTATTTATGGTTTCCATATTGTGTTTATTTAAAGGTTTTTATCTCCTTTTAATATCATTTTATCATAAATATCATTACGGTTTAATCAAAGTTATTACAGAAATACACCGGATACAATTTTTTTTGTTTCAGCAAAGACTGGAATTTCAGGTCAAGGTTCCTGATGTTCACGGTTACTCTTCATACCCCGGATTTATAATTTCTTTATACCTGTAAGTCAATTCCTTATTAAACCCTTATAGTATCCGGTATACTTTTGAAAGGTCAAAAAACCTGAAAAATGAACTGGAGAATTATTTTGGCTGGAATTACTTTTCTCATTTCAACTGCAGGCATTCTGTATGCCGGATATCTTTTTATAAACTGTCTTCAGGATATGTTTCCTGATCATTTAGAGTAATTTAAATGTGGACATCCCTTAACCCTGACCTCATCCTTCTTGCAGGAAAACTTTAGAATTGATGCCGTCTGCCCTGCTGATCCTGATTCAAAAATTGGTTCAAGGCAGCCGGAGGCCTTAAAGTTGGAGTTTCTGAATGAGAACCAATAGAAAAACATACCTGATAGTATTAAAGGAGACGGGGAACCTTCTCTGGATGCTCGGTTTCGTCTTAATTATCCCCGGATTAGTTTCCGCAT
This sequence comes from uncultured Bacteroidales bacterium, assembly GCA_963757935.1. Lineage (GTDB taxonomy): Bacteria > Bacteroidota > Bacteroidia > Bacteroidales > VadinHA17 > SR-FBR-E99. The sequence goes on from CAVWSZ010000001.1 coordinate 231,835, forward strand.
TTTACAGAGAATGGTATTCAGTGATTGGGTTCATTCTTTCAGCACTTATTACAATGACATTTGGCCATGTATTAAGGTATCTGAACAGAAACGCCGATGAGCCCCATTTTAATAACGCACTTATAATTGTTGCATTCGGATGGCTCCTCGCAACAATTATGGGAGGACTGCCATTTTATTTAATTGCCAGTATTTCGCCTCCCGATGTGTTAAATGGTTTCGTTCCTGAAGGTGCATCTTACGAATCAAGTCTTCTGTATTTCAGGAACCCGCTTCACTGTTTCTTCGAGAGTATGAGTGCGTACACCACAACAGGACTCACAATGGCGGTCCATGAACCGTCAGTTGGGAAAGGAGTGTTATTCTACCGAAGTTTTGCACAGTGGATCGGAGGAGCAGGATTTGTAATTCTCGCCCTGGCAGTTCTCAATCCCGGTTCGGGCCGTAGTTCACTTCTATTGTACAGATCAGAGGCAACCGGAATCAAATTGAAACCTAAACTCATCGAGACAACCCGGGGAATCTGGAAGGCCTATTTTCTCATTACTCTGTTTTCGACTGTATATCTGATTATTGGGACCAGACTGATCCTTCCCGATTACCCAATAGCCGATAATCTCTTTGATTCAATAAACCATGCCATGGCCGGCCAGTCAACCGGTGGCTTCAGCACACTGGATGACAGTATTGCCACATACAAGTCACCGATGATGGACATATTGTATATTTTACCAATGGCGCTGGGTTCCTTTTCCCTTCCATTTTTTTACAGGGTAATTTTTTTGAGGCGCTTAAGTGAATTCTGGAAAGATATCCAGACAAGAGGCCTTATAATCTCATATTTCGTCGGGGGGGTGATTCTTGCGCTGTTACTTTATTACGCTCAAATTGTCCCTAATCCGGTTCGTGAAGGCATTTTTCAGTTTGTGAGTGCGATGTCTACAACCGGCTGGCAGACTTCTAATATCAGCATCTGGGACACGCCTTCGGTAGTCTTTATCGTGTTTGCAGGCATGTATATAGGAGGTGCATCAGGCGCAACTGTCGGTGGAATTAAAATGATCAGAGCCCTATTAATAGGAAAAGGTATTAGATGGCAGGTGAATAAAGCCTTCATGTCACATAATACAATTCAGACAATCCGGTTTGACGGCAAATCTATGTTGCCTGATCAGATGAATGCCGAACTGGCAAATGCTGCTGTGTTTTCATTTCTTTTCCTGTTGATTATCCTTGCCGGGACCTTTATTACATATTTCTTCATGCCGGACGGTTTTACTTTTGCAGATGCACTTTTTGAATCAACCGCTGCTCAATCAACGGCGGGACTTTCAACCGGGATAACAGATCCTGGGATGCATCCGGCAATTGAGGTTACATATATATTTCAGATGTGGGCCGGGCGCCTTGAAATCATCCCGATCTTTGCTTTGATCCGTGCACTTATGATAGGTACCGGACACAGAAAAATATAATGATACCTTCCAAAAAGGTAACTTATCACAATTAGTAGTTAATGGGCTAACTTTACAGATAAAAGTGATTGGAGAAATGATCAGGTCTGTTCCTTTCAGAAAAGAAAAATCCATTCTGGTTCATTATCTGGCTGTAGTTCTTGCTGTGGTTACAGTATCAGCTGTTAGTTTCCTTTTCAAAGATATTATCGGATACCGCCAGGTTTCATTTATCCTTCTGTTTGTTGTATCTATTCTGGCAGTCTTTTTCGGGACCGGACCCATACTTCTCGCCTCCGCTCTCAGTGCAGCCATCTGGGACTATTTCTTTATCCCACCTTCTTTCACTCTGCAAATCGGTGAAACGGAAGATACCCTCTTACTTGTGATGTTTTTTATGGTTGCAATGCTCAATGGTATTCTTACATCACGGATAAGGAGGCAGGAACTCCAGGCCAGAAAAAGAGAAGAACGAACCCTTGCGCTTTATGAACTTTCAAAGGAGTTGCTGACGGCTAATGGTTTGCCGGAGGTTGTTCTGGTAGCTGAAAAATACTTTAAAAGGTATTTTGACATCAACCGGATTGTTTTTTTAGGTGAATCGGCCGGGAAACTGAATATTACTCCACTGAATGAAGGTGAACAAACATTCTCTGAAGATGATAAGGAAATTGCATATTGGGTGTACAGGAACTCAATCAGGGCCGGAAGATATTCTGAGAACTTCCCATCATCAAACGGTTCCTTTTATCCTTTAAGAGGAAGTCAGAAGTGCCTTGGCGTGATAGGGGTATGGTATGCAAAAGCCTTGATTCCGGCTGAGGAACAGTTCATGGAAACACTTATTGCCCTGATTTCAGGTAAGGTTGAGCTGGAATCCATGAGTGCAATGGCAAAAGATGCCTATGTCCTCTCCGAATCGGATAAACTTTATAAAACACTATTCAATTCAATTTCTCATGAGCTGAGGATTCCTGTTGCAGCCATAATGGGCGCTACAGACACATTGCTTTCTGACAGATATCCTGAACAAACAAGAAAAAGACTCTACTCTGAGATGAGTCAGGCCTCCGTCAGGCTGAACAGGCTAATAGAGAATCTACTGAATATGTCCAGACTGGAATCCGGGCATCTTTCTCCCAAACCAAACTGGTGTGACGTCAATGACCTTATTAACAAAGTATCAGGAACCCTGAAACAGGAATTAAGCCAGTATAAATTCATTCAGGAAATTCCGGAAGACATGCCCCTGGTCTTTATTGACTTTGGGCTTATGGAACAGGTACTTCACAATCTAATCTTAAATGCCACCCAGTATGCTCCGGAGGGCACCACAATCTGCGTTTCATTTAACTATGACAATGCAGGCAAACTTACGGTCAGGGTTATGGATAATGGCAGAGGCTTCAGTCCGACAGAACTCAATCTGCTCTTTAATAAATTTTACAGGGGAGAGAAAGCTTACTCCGGAGGAACAGGACTTGGACTTTCAATTGTGAAAGGTTTCGTAGAAGCATTGGGAGGTACAGTATCAGCTGGGAACCAGGAGGATGGCGGAGCCGTCATAACTATTGAGATTCCTGTGAGGGTATCTGAAATGAGTGAGAATGAATAAACTTATCATATATGAAAACCGGAGAACTTATTCTGATTGTGGACGATGAGGTCCAGATCCGTCGTCTTCTGGAAATTACTTTGTCGGCAAATGGCTTCAAAATTTCTGAAGCAGCAACCGGTAAAGAGGGATTAATTTTTGCCTCACAACATCAACCGGAGCTCATAATACTTGATCTGGGGCTTCCGGATATTGAAGGATTTGAAATTTTAAAGAGATTGAGGGAATGGTACGAAAAACCAATAATAATTTTATCCGTTCGTAACTCGGAGGAAGATATTGTCAGGGCCCTTGATAGCGGAGCAAATGATTATCTGACCAAACCGTTCCGGACTGGTGAATTACTTGCAAGAATCAGAGCTGCAATACGACAAAGTAAATCGCCGGATACCGGTCCGCGACTGGAATTCGGAAAGATTACCATTGACCTTGATAAGCATTTAGCCTTTAAGAATAATGATATAATTAAGCTCACTTCCACGGAATTCTCCCTGCTGGCTTTGCTGGCCAAAAATTCAGGCAGAGTGCTGACTCATCAGTATATTCTTAAGGAAGTGTGGGGAATCGGTCAGATTGAGCAAACACAGTATCTCAGGGTATTTATAGCTCAGATCAGGAAAAAAATCGAAGAAGATCCTTCAAAACCAGCTTTATTAATTACAGAATCCGGGATTGGTTACAGGTTTGGTGGGTAGAAATTGCTGACACATTTGATTTGAAGTTTGCATTATCAAATCTGATCCTCCCCAGACTTCATTTAGTCAAAATACCGGATTCGCTGACATCCGTATTCTGGCGCATCTATTAATCAGATAATTAGTACTATAGTCCCGATTGATGAGCTGTTAAGGTGAAAAATCCCCCTTTTAGCCGTAAAAACTGACTTCTTTTTGACGAAGCGTATATTTCCGTCTGTCATTCGGGGTCAAGCTGGTTAATAAAGCATCATATATTTTTGATTAACGGATTTCGTAACACGCTCATAATCATACCAATCGAATTTAGAGACTTGCGTCGTGAGGGGTATGTGGCCTACCTTTGACATGAAGATAAAAACGAACAGCCATGAAGACATTTAATCAGATTTCTTCAGGTTTACACGTCGCGGACAGATGCCGTAAGGCATTCCGGAATCTGAAGATCCAGCCCTCGTCAAACAAGTCTGCCACACGTATCATAATGCTTTGCACGGTTTTTACCTTGTTACTTTTGAAGTTCCGGGAGGCAAACCTCAATTGACAGAAGAAATGAAATTTAAGTCTGAAAAGGCATTCTTTTATTACCAGATAAGGCACCTGCCGTTCAGTGAAGATCTTCTCAGGAAATGCCTCGATTATGAAGGAATAAATTACCCGGAGATCGTTATTTTACAGTCGCGGCTTGAAACAGGGAATTATTCCTCTGATATCTTTCTGAACGGGAATAACCTGTTTGGAATGAAGTACCCCGTTCACAGGCCAACCGTTGCTGCAGGAATCTATAAGCAACACGCCAAATATACTCACTGGTCTGATTCTGTGATGGATTACGCGCTGTGGCAGAAGTATTATCTGTCACGGGGATACAGGATAGAGGGCGGTGATGACAATGATTTCTACCTGGTTTTCCTTAAGAGCATTCCATATGCCGAGGACCCCCGTTATATTTCCAAGTTAGTGAAAATGTCACATAGGGATATGACCTGAAGTATTGAATTCATTTAAAATGGGTGTTTTACATAAAGGTGCCCGCGAGTCAATTAATAATTTATAACTTGACTTTGTTTTAAAAATCATGTGCCAATAACACTTGAATAATAATCTTATGCCCACCAACCTTCGGATTTCTTCGATAGACATCATGCGGGGTCTGACCCTGGTGCTGATGCTTTTCGTCAATGACCTGAACATGAAAGTGGCACCTGCCTGGCTCGGTCATATGCAGGCCGACTTTGACGGAATGGGGCTTGCCGACTGGGTCTTCCCCGGTTTCCTCTTTATAGTCGGAATGGCTATCCCCTTCGCATTTTCGAACAGACTTGCAAAAGGTCAGTCAGTCCGGAAAATTAGCCTCCACATTCTGATCAGAACTTTAAGCCTGCTCTTAATCGGAGTGCTTATGCTCAACACCGGAAGAGTAAATGGAGAACTTACAGGAATAAGTGAAAACCTATGGGCATTGCTGATGTACATTTCCGTTTTTCTTATCTGGATCGATTACCCGGCAAAAAGCAATAAATACTTAAGTAACGGACTGAAAATAGCTGGAATTGTCACTCTTATCTTCCTGCTCATAAAATTCAGATCCGGACAACCCGAAAACAGCGGGTGGCTTGTTACGGAGTGGTGGGGTATCCTGGGGCTCATAGGCTGGGGATATCTTGTTTCGGCATTTACCTATATTCTCTTCCGCGATTCAATAATCAAAACCTCAGCAGTCCTGCTTTTCTTCCTGATAGTTAATATGCTTTCTGGATGGGGCTTTCTCGGATTCCTTGAACCGGTCAGCCCGGTGCTGGGAATAATTATCGAAGGAAACGTGCCGCTGATTGTTCTCTCCGGGTTGCTGGCAGGGGTCATAATTAAGAAGATGCCTGCTGAAGAATACAAAAAGATCATCCTGATCTTCATCGGATTGGGTGTCTTATGCCTGATTCTGGGGTTCGTTCTGAGAAACTGGTTCATAATATCAAAGATCAGGGCTACTCCAAGCTGGGGAATGATATGCACCGGGATCAGCTTCCTGGTTTTCATTTTCCTGTACTGGATTGTTGATATAAAGAAAAAATCCGGTTGGGCCGCCGTCGTGAATCCTGCCGGTAAATACTCCCTTACCACTTACCTTGCACCGGATATCCTCTATCATCTCATCTGGATGACCGGAATCCCGATACTTATTTATAAACAATCCCCGGAGCCCCTTGTAGTTGTTGCAGGGTCAATCGTGTGGGCTTTACTGATGGTTGGCCTCACTGCCTTGCTTGCACGTCTGAAAATTACACTGAAGATCTGAACATTCAGCCATACGAACTGACAGTCTCTGATTTGAAGAACACGGCATATCCTTTGGTGTGTGAATAATGTAATTCAATGTGTGAGTTATGTAACATCCAGGGTATGTTCTGAACTTATCTTGCATATTCATGTTAATGAAGTAACTTTCAGATATAAAGCATACTTGCAGTAAATGAAATCTGTAATTTCCACGCTCTTATTTTTTTTCTCAGTTATTGCATCGGGTGCCGGTGATCCTGAAATATCACTCAGACAGTACATTGAAGGCAAACCAATTGGCGTACCCTATAAAATTGACGGAGTGAACCTTGATTCTGGCCGGGAATTGAAACAGTTTTACGTGAACAGAAATTATGTTCCGGCCTGGTTTAAAAACAATTTCCCCGGAAAAAACGGGTATGTTCTGGTTGATTATATCCGCCATATTGACAGACATGGCCTGCAACCCGATGACTACAATCTCTCTCTGATTGAAAAGTATATCTGGAAAACAATTTCCTTTTTACCGACGCACGCAGAAGATGTCATTAAACTGGATGTTCTGCTTACTGATGCCTTCATGACTATTGGTTCACACCTTCACTACGGTAAGGTAGACCCTGAAAAGGAAGCGGCAGACTGGAAAATGCAACGTAAAGAAGCTGTATTACACAGTGACATTATACTGGAAAGGGCGCTGGCTTCCAACCAGGTGGGCAAACAACTTGACCAGCTGGCACCAGCGTACCACTCATACTGGAGAATGTCTGAAGAGCTTTCATTTTTTCTGAGTCTGAATAGTCAGCCCTGGCCGGAAATAAAAGCTGACACTTCTATTAAACCCGGAGTTTCACATCCGCTCATTCCGAAGATAAGGCAACGGCTGATAAGCCTTAGGTACCTGTTACCTGACAGTACCTCGGAAACATTTGACAAGGATCTGGAAAAACAGGTAAAAATGTACCAGAATGACTGGGGGTTAAATACAGATGGTGTTATTGGCAAAACAACTTTCGAGGTTCTCAACATCACCCCTGCTGAATTTGTTAATCGTCTGAAAGTAAATATGGAACGACTCAGGTGGTTTCCATTACAGGGAAGTGAAAAATATATTATAGTAAATATTGCCAGCCGTGAACTGCAAATGATAAGGGGCTCTGATACCCTTATCTCAATGCGGGTAATAGTGGGTAAGGAACCCAGGAAGACTCCGGTTTTCAACGATAAGATTACATATATGGTTTTTAGTCCCAGTTGGACAGTTCCCAAAACAATACTTGAGGATGATGTGATTCCTGAATTACTGAAAGGCCCCGGATATCTCGAGGAGAAAAACATGAAGCTCTTAAGGCGTGGCGGGCTGGAGATAGCTTACAGTGAGATTGACTGGTCAATGGTATCCAGGACCAATTTCCCTTACATGGTCAGGCAGGATCCGGGGCCGGCAAACGCCCTGGGAAAGGTTAAGTTTATGTTCCCAAATCCCTATGATGTTTACATTCACGACTCTCCCTCAAAGGGACTTTTCGCCAGTGATAACAGGTCATTGAGTTCCGGTTGTGTCAGGGTGGAAAAACCATATGATCTGGCTGTACTCCTGTTAGCCGACGAACCGGGTTGGTCTCCAGAACGGATACGCTCGGCAATGCAACAAAACAGGGAAGAAACAGTACACCTTAAGGTGCCTGTTGATGTAATGCTTGTATATCTGACAGCATGGGCTGACGGCAAAGACCGGATTCAATTCCGTAAGGATATCTACCACAGTGATGATCCGGTCCTTGCAGCACTAAGCCAAAAACCGGAAAGAGCCAAATTCAGACTTTCCCTTTGGTAGTTGAGGAAATCTTGCTGATAATCTGAGACTTAGAGGTATAACTCGAAGTGGGTGCATAGATAAACAAACAGGACCCGCCTTTGATAGACTGAATTATTTCGCCGCAGATTTTCTCAGGAACTGCCGGACAACCGTAACTGCGTCCCAGTCTCCCGTTCTCCTTTATATATTCCGGTGAAACATAATTGGCACCATGCATGACTATGGCACGGTCACGGGCTTTGTCATTGATTCCAGCCTCGAGTCCCTCGAGCACAAGAGATAACCCGTTTCTTCCAGTGTATGTATCGCCGGTAGCATAAAAACCAGGGCTGCTGGCAAAAGAGCCCGGAATGTTGGAAAAATTCTCAGCCATAAGATCACCGGAATTACGACCGTGAGACACAAGGCAATGAAACAGTACTTTATTATTGGCAAGGTCAAGCACCCATAGTCTTTCCTTGTCCGAAGGAAGGCTGAAGTCAATTATGGTGATTACCCCTGGTCGGACAATGGTTTGTGCCTGATTCAGAATTTCATAACCGGCAAGGGCAGTTTCAAGAACCTGCAGAGAGGGAAGATCAGTATTGTCAGGTACCTGAGTAAGGGCATAAATTCCGGTATGCCTCACAGCAATACTGTCAGGCTCTTCGCCCACAGTACGTGAACTCATTATAATAAAAGGAATCGACAGTAATAAGACAGGGAGTATTTTTTTCACGAGGGTAAATGTAACATTTCAGATATCGAATAAAGGGCAGTAAAAGTCAATCACATGAAATTAAACGAGGAATATACCGGAATGTTTCAATCCCCTCATTATTCATATCTTGCTCCTCCTCCGGTATTCAGCCTCAAGTTCCTCACGGGTGATCTGGTTCCCGTGCCCTGGAAGAAATGTCCGGCAGCCCGTATCCAGAAGCTTCTGCCAGCTTCGCAGCAGTTCTTTCGTGTCGTCCGCAAAGGGAGGAAATATTTTCCCCGGATATATCCCGATCATCGAATCTCCTACCATAGCAATTTCATTTTCAATTATCACCGCTGACTGGCCCTCACAATGCCCCGGGGTATGCATAACATAACCGTCAATCCCGTACCGGTTGAGGTCAAATGTCGTTATAAAAACATGGTCGCCGAGGCAGGGTTCATACTTGAATGCAACAGGCATTCTTTTCCCGATCCCGGAAAGACTCTTGGTAAATGCGTCTGTTCCGGAAGGAATAGGAGTATCTCCTGCAGCCAGGAATTCTCCTTCAGCGTACTGAACAATTATTTCGGCTCCGTATTCCCGGGCCAGCCAGGCCGCATTTCCGGCGTGGTCAAAATGAGTATGGGTAAGAACAACAGCTTCCGGCAATATGCCCTTCCTCGAAAGGGCACTTTCTATCCTGCCGCGGTCGAAGAATATTCCGGTATCTACCAGGATATGCCTGTTGTAGCTGCTGACAACAAATATGTTGCATCTTGCTGGGGTCAGCCTGTAAACTTCAGTCCCCCCGACTGTTTTCAGCTTTTCCATCATGTCGCCAATATACAACTCTTTTGTATGTTTAATATCACCTGAGGAATTCCTATGCTTTAATAATTTACCTTTACAGGTTACGTTTATTGAAAGTATTAATGAGTGTGCAAATGAAATCCATACCTGTCTTTCAGGTCGATGCCTTTACTGCCGGACCTTTCACCGGAAATCCGGCTGCCGTATGTGTAGCTGATGAATGGCTGCCCGACGGTATTATGCAAAAGATCGCTGCTGAAAATAATCTTGCCGAGACGGCTTTCATAATCCCTGACGGTAATGGCTGGAAAATAAGGTGGTTCACCCCGCTTGTCGAAGTAGACCTTTGCGGGCACGCAACGCTGGCATCAGGGTATGTTGTGCTGAACCAGCTAAAACCCGGCTCAAAGGATGTAACCTTTCATTCTCTTCACAGCGGCACATTGAAAGTATCTTCCAAAATGGATATGCTGGTACTGGATTTCCCGACTGATACTCTTACGGCATGTACACTCCCTGTAATTATTAAAGAGAGTCTTGGTGTCAGCCCCGTCGAAAGCTTTGTGGGAAGAAGCGATTACCTGGTCCTTGTTAACAGTGAACACGAAGTATTGAGCCTCCGTCCGGATTTCAGGAGGCTGGCTTCTGCTGACGGCAGGGGCGTTATTGTCACAGCCGGGGGCACTGATGTTGACTTTGTTTCACGGTTCTTTGCACCTCAGGCCGGGATAGACGAGGACCCCGTGACCGGTTCAGCACATACCTCACTTACGCCCTTCTGGTCAGCACGGCTGGGTAAGACTTCCATGAAAGCACGTCAGCTCTCGGCCCGCGGAGGCTATCTGGAGTGCACTCTCAACGGTGACCGTACTCTTATATCGGGGCGCGCCACCTTGTTTCTCAAAGGTGAAATAATGCTTTAAACACAAACAGTCATGAAAAATAAGAAGTTTACAGGTACCGGGAAATCACTTCTGATTGCATTTCCAATAATCTTGATGATGCTGTCTGCCTGTTCCAAAAACAATGATCAGCCCCCTTTCTATTCAAGTGATTATGTCGTCTTTGCATGGAATGATCTTGGAATGCATTGCCTGAATCCTTCATATGACAAGGCAGTCATACTCCCTCCATACAACACTGTGCTGGCACAGGTTGTCAAAAGGGGTGATCCTCCCCAGATTGTTACAAGCGGTGTAACTGTTGATTATAAGCTCATCGGGAATACCACTTCATACGATAAGCGACAGTATGGAGGATTCTGGGATAATATTACCGCTCTTTTCGGCCTCTCCTCACTTGAGCATGACAGGGGCCTTACGGGAAATAAGCTGAGCGGACTGATGACCGCGGGCAGTCGGTCGCTTTGAAGCCACCGGTATACCGGCTACTCCTGTAAATGACCAGGGGATCTGGGACCCGTATCAGGTTGCTGAAATTACCGTAAAGGATGGTTCCGGAAAAACTGTTGCCACCACCCGTACCACAGTCCCGACTTCTGATGAGATCAACTGTGCAAAATGTCATGGCACAGATGCTTTTAATGATATTCTTTCACAGCATGATGACGAAGAGGGTACCTCCCTTATGCAGTCGAAGCCTGTGCTGTGCGCAAACTGCCATGGCAGTATGGCGCTGGGCAAAGCCGGGAGAGGCACCTCCGGCAAATACCTATCGGAAGCCATACACGGGTTTCATGCATTACAAGGAGCTTCATGCTATGACTGCCATCCCGGCCAGACTACACAATGCAACAGAAGTGCTGAACATACAGGGGCCAACGGCAACTGCACAACATGTCACGGGACAATGACACAGGTGGCATCTTCGACAAACACCGGTAGAATTCCGTGGCTGAATGAACCGTCATGCTCCTCATGCCATACAGGTGTGAGCGGGCTGGGATCAACCGCAGCACTTTACCGTGAATCAAAAGGTCACGGCGATATGATGTGTTCATCATGCCATGGGAGTCCCCATGCAATGGTTCCCTCTCTCAATGACGCCGACAATTACCAGGCCATGCAATACCAGCCCTACAGTAATTCACCCAAAAGCCTCGGCAGTTGTGGCACTTGTCATGACAACTCCAGAGGCGAAGAGGAAGACATTAATGAGTTTGCCGAAAAGCATGGCGGATCTGACCCCGAAGAAATTATCGGATGCTACATCTGCCATACTGTAGTTTACGGAAACACCTCCGAATGGCCTCATGCCTATACGTGGAAAAACAGTAACAGGTAAGCTGCTGGTCTTTGAATTGGATGCAAAATCAATTAAGTTTGTCGGTCGAAATAAAATTGGATGACAAAGAAAGACGCTGTTCACCCATACGGTAAAAAACAGGCTCAGTTTGACAGGAGATACCTGAGGATGGCCGGAATATGGGCTGAGAACTCATACTGCAAACGCCGCCAGGTGGGAGCACTGATAGTCAAGGATAAAATGATTATCTCCGACGGCTATAACGGGACACCTGCAGGATTTGAAAATGTTTGCGAGGATGAGAACAATGTTACCAAACCGTATGTTCTTCATGCGGAAGCCAATGCAATAACCAAAGTCGCAAGGTCAAACAATTCGAGCGAGAATGCCACGCTGTATATTACCGATTCCCCCTGCATGGAATGCGCCAAACTTATTATTCAGGCAGGAATAAGGCGCGTGGTATACAGCAAGAAATACCGCAATACTGAAGGACTGGAACTGCTGCAAAGGGCTGAAATTGAACTTGTTTACGTTGACGAAGAAAACAATTAAAATGAAATACAACAGAGCATATCTCCCACTAATAATTGCCGTCGGTATTGCTGCCGGTATCCTTATCGGTTTCTACATGCCACATCCGCAGGCGGGAATGTATACCAACTTCCCTCCTTCCGGCGACAAACTCAGCCGAATACTTGACATCGTTGAATCTGATTATGTCGACTCTGTCGACCGCGATGCTCTTATCGAGGAGGCCATCCCGGTGATGCTCAGAAGACTTGACCCCCATTCGATATACATTCCTGCCCGTGACCTGACCCAGGCCAACGAACCTCTGCAGGGCAATTTCGAGGGAATCGGTGTCTCATTTAATACAATTACCGATACTGTGCTTATAATAAGCACTATATCCGGTGGTCCGTCAGAAAAGGCCGGAATTCTTGCCGGTGACAAGATAATCACCGTTAACGACTCACTGATAGCCGGCAAGAATATTGCCGACGAGACTGTAATGAAGTTGCTCAAGGGACCGCGTGGCAGTAAAGTGAATATTAAGGTCGAACGACCCGGAACGAAGGAGCTTCTCCCCTTTACAATCACACGGGACAAAATTCCCATTTATAGCATCGATGTCTCCTACATGATGACAGGGGATGTAGGTTATATGAAGATCTCCACCTTCGCAATGACTACCTTTGAAGAGTTTCAAAAAGGCCTGAAGGAGCTGAAAAATGCCGGTATGAAGAAACTCATCCTCGATCTCAGGGGTAACTCGGGAGGCGTGATGGATGCCGCCACTCTGATTGCCGACCAGTTCCTGTCTGATGGGAAACTGATTGTTTTCACAATGGGAAAAGCAAAGCCCAGAGAAGATGTAAGAGCAACTTCAGAGGGCGAATTTGAGGAGGGTGAACTTGTTATCCTTATCGACGAATGGAGCGCATCTGCCAGCGAGATACTCGCCGGTGCCGTACAGGACAATGACCGCGGCACGATCATCGGACGCAGGTCATTCGGCAAAGGGCTTGTACAGGAACCCGTCATGTTTCGCGACGGCTCCGGCATGAGGCTTACAATTGCACGATACTATACCCCTACCGGAAGGTCTATTCAAAAACCTTACAGTGAGGGAGTTGATAAATACTATGAAGACCTCGGAAACAGGTTCATGAACGGCGAATTTGAACAGGCAGACTCGATTCATCTTCCTGATTCGCTTCGTTTTACCACCCCGGGCGGAAAAACCGTTTATGGCGGTGGCGGTATTATGCCGGATATTTTTATCCCAATGGATACCACCGGTGTGTCAAGATATTTTATGCAGATCAGGAATACCGGGCTCATCATCAGGTTTGCGATGAAGTACACCGAAGACAACAGGGCTGTCATGAAGAAATTTTCCGACTGGAAATCGCTTGACAAATGGCTGTCAGATCAGAACCTGTTGGAGAAATTCATCAGGTATGCCGAAGAGAACGGTGTGCCCCGCGACCAGGAAGGCATTAAACTTTCAGGCGATATTCTGTATATTCAGCTCCGGGCTTATATCGCACGCAATATGCTTGACAATAAGGGATTCTATCCTATCTGGGAAAATATAGACAGGACCCTGCTTGAAGCGCGCGATTATATTGAGGCAAAATAATCCCGGCTGGGTGGAGTCCTATTCCGCCTTTTTCTGAACAGCTACAGAAGCATTTGTAACTTTGGGTTCTCCTTTGATAAGCAGAACAACCACTGTATTTATTCCGTCTGGAGCATTCTCAGGAATGTTTACCACCAGATCACCTTCTTTCCGGGAGTAATTAAGCTTCTCCCCTCCAGCCAGCAAATAGGCCTTTTTCACTTTATTGTCAAGGCCGGGGACGACGAGTAAACCGTCTGCAGGCCAGTAAAAAACATGGAGGTAGAGCAGCGTATTTTCCCCGTCAGGTTTCGAAGTGCAGCGACCCCATGGCAAAGAATTGAAGGGCGAAGCAGATGTCCCGTATACCGAAGAGCCATTCACTGACATCCACTTTCCGATCTCACCAAGTGTCTTTATGCTTTGATCAGGAAAGGTGCCATCCGATTTCGGTCCTATATTCAGCAACAGATTCCCGCCCTTTGATGCAATGTCGGCAAGCATTCTGATGACACTTTCTGTAGTTTTCCAGTTATTATCCGCCCTGTTGTATCCCCAGTTGTTGTTCAGAGTGATGCAGCTCTCCCAGTAAACACCGGGAAAGCCGGTTGCCGGAACTTCCTGCTCAGGAGTGCCGAAGTCGCCCATGAACTGATTTGAAACTGTCATCCCCTGCATTCCGGAACGGCCTTTATCAACGCGGTTGTTAATTATTATGCCAGGCTGCAGGCCTTTGACATAGTTATACAGATCCACACCTCTTTCATGGGTCCACGAACCCTCCCACTCACCGTCAAACCAGAGGACACCCACGGCACCGTATTTTGTGGTTAGTTCCCTGAGCTGGTTCTTAAGATAGCCTACAAATCTTTCCATGTCTGCTCCTTCGGTTGAGCGTGCTGTCTCCCAGTCGCGTCTCGGAAGGTAATCGGGATGATGCCAGTCCATTATGGAATGATAAAAGCAGAGAACAATGCCCTGCCTATGACATGCCCCGGCAAGTTCGCCAAGGATATCCCTTTTGAACGGTGTTGACATCACATCAAATTCGGTGAACTCAGAATCAAAGAGGCAGAAACCGTCGTGATGCTTCGAGGTGATGACGATATACTTCATCCCGGCATCTTTTGCCATTCTTACCCATTCGTCAGCATCGAATTTTACGGGGTTGAAATGATTGATAAGAGTGTCGTATACTTCAAGCGGTATCTGTGCCGTGGTCCTTATCCACTCAGCATGTCCCGTTGATCCGTTCCATTCTCCGGCAGGAATTGAATAAAGACCCCAGTGAATGAACATTCCGAATCTTGCCTCACTCCACCAGTCCATTTTTGAAGGTTCTTTTTTCTGTTTCGGTGCAGGTTCACCGCAGCCTGTAAGCATAACAGTTATAAAAACTATTATCAGGATTAACAACCATCCACTTTTTTTCATGATATCATTTTTTGTCAGTTTTAATGCTCCATTGTAGCCCTCGTGCAAACTCATTTATCAATTCTGTGACAAGATCCGGCTCTTCCACAAACCCGAGATGACCGGAGTTTTCCAGGATAACCACTCTGGCGTTACCGGGAATTTTTATTTCGCCAAGAGCCTTTTCAGGACTGAAGTAAAGGTCATGGCGACCCAGTATCCACAGCAAAGGAAGGGCTCCGCTTTCAACGAGTGAAATCCTTGAAGGCCTTGCCATCATCGCATTCAGCATCGCAATAATCCCTTCCGCAGAGTTTTGTGATGCTATCTTCTTCGATCTTGCCAGTGCTTCCGGCATCTTTGTCAGATTCTGTTCTGCAAACATCATCGAGATGTTTGCCGGGTACATTACATCTTTTTTGCCTGCCCTGACCACAAAAATTTCACGTTTCCTCTTCGTAATGGCTTCCGGTGAATCAGCATAAGGATGCGAATGAAGAAGCACGTACCCTGACAACAGTTCCGGGTATTTTTCCGCAAAGGCAAGGGTTACATAACCCCCAAGGGAATGTCCTGCAAGCAATACCTTCTTTTCCCCAGCATCTTTGATAACCGCCCTGACAGCGCCAGCCATATATTCCACCGTATGGGGCTCTCCTGCCACCTCTGACCCGCCGTGACCAGGAAGGTCTATGGAGATAACCCTATGATTTGCAGCAAGCAGTTTCTCAAGCGGATTCCACACCTCACCGGTCTCGAGATATCCATGGAGAAGAACAATTGCATTACCTTTTCCAAGGTCACTGTATTTTACCTTTCCATGCTCATATTTCGAATAACATATCATACTACTTTTGTTTAAGCCGAAAAACTTCATAAATTTACCAAGAAGAACAGAGATTTCAGCCTGTTTTATCATATCCCTACTGAAAACAAACGCACAAAACCGATGAATAAGTTATTATTTTCTGCCATCTCAAAGAAGTTTGTGATGGCTCTTGCCGGATTGTTTTTACTTGTATTTCTTCCGGTGCATCTCATCATCAACCTGTTGCTGCTGAAAAATGATCCGGCGCAATTCAACAATGCCGCTCATTTTATGGCAACATTCCCGCCTGTCAAGGTTGTGGAAATACTGCTTTTTCTGGCAATCGTGGTTCATATAAGCTACGGGATTTTCCTCCAGATCCAGAACTGGCTCACACGGCCGGTGAGGTATGCCGTCAGAAATAAATCGGAGACATCCGCATTTTCAAGGTTTATGATATGGACCGGAGGGTCTGTACTTGTCTTCATGGTAATCCATTTCTTCAACTTCTATTTCATGAAACTCGGATGGGTCGAGGGCAATCCTGAAGACTTCTACTCAGTGGCTCATAACCTCTTTGCTGTTCCGGGCTATGTGGTATTTTACTGGATCTGTTTTATTATTCTTGGCCTCCATCTCTACCATGCCCTGCAGTCAGCCTTTCAGACCCTCGGCGTCAAAAATGAATTCTGGACGCCGGTGATCAGGCTCCTTGCCCTGATTTACTCAATAGTACTGCCCCTGGGGTTTGCATCTATTCCCCTCTTTATATGGCTTATTAAATAACCTGAAGAAAACACTCTGTTATGATAAATCTCAATTCAAAGATCCCGGCAGGCCCGCTTGAGGACAAGTGGACCAGGTACAAAGCAAGTGCTAAACTTGTGAATCCGGCTAATAAGAAAAAGCTTGACATTATAGTTGTTGGGACCGGTCTTGCCGGTGCCGGAGCAGCCTCCTCACTCGGAGAAATGGGGTACAATGTGAAGGTTTTCTGTTACCAGGATTCTCCCCGCAGGGCTCATTCGGTAGCTGCGCAGGGAGGTATCAACGCCGCAAAGAATTATAAGAACGACGGCGACAGCATCTACCGTCTCTTTTATGATATGATCAAGGGAGGCGATTTCAGGGCGCGTGAGGCGAATGTCTACCGTATTGCCGAGGTCAGCAACCAGGTCATTGACCATTATACAGCACTGGGTGTGCCTTTTGCCCGCGAATACGGCGGCACACTTGATACCAGGTCGTTCGGGGGAGTACAGGTGTCACGTACCTTTTATGCCAAGGGACAAACAGGGCAGCAGTGCCTTCTGGGTGCATATTCATCACTGAACAGGCAGATAAAAGCCGGCACTGTTACAATGTATCCCCGCAGGGAGATGGTTGACCTGGTCCTTGTTGACGGCAAAGCCAGGGGAATAATAGTAAGAAACCTTATCACCGGTGAGATTGAGAGACACGCTGCACATGCGGTAGTGCTTGCAACCGGAGGCTACGGCACTATTTATTACCTGTCGACGCTGGCCGTAAATTCAAATGCTTCTGCTGCCTGGAAGGCATATAAAAAAGGTGCAGCCTTTGCCAATCCAAGTTTTGTTCAGATACATCCTACAAGCATCCCACAGCTTAACGAGTTCCAGAGCAAGCTGACCCTGATGTCGGAGTCGCTTCGCAATGACGGTCGGATCTGGGTACCTAAAACCAAGGGTGACCAGAGGAAGGCGAATGACATTCCCGAGGAGGAAAGAGATTATTACCTCGAGCGCCGTTACCCCACATTCGGGAACCTGGTGCCCAGGGATGTGGCATCAAGGGCTGCCAAGGAAAGGTGCGATGCCGGATACGGCGTAGGAGAAACCGGACTTGCTGTCAATCTTGACTTCCGCGATTCGATAAAGAAACAGGGAAAGAAAGCAATTGAGAACAAATACGGAAACCTGTTCGAAATGTATTCACATATTACAGGGATGAACCCCTATGAGGAACCAATGCGGATTTATCCTGCAGGGCATTATACAATGGGAGGACTGTGGGTTGACTATGAGCTTATGACAACTGTTCCCGGTCTCTTCGCAATTGGCGAGGCCAATTTCTCGGATCACGGGGCCAACAGGCTGGGAGCCAGCTCCCTGATGCAGACTGCCGGCGACGGTTACTTCATAATACCTTATACAATAAGCAATTACCTGGCCGGTGAAATAAGGACCCCGAGGGCCGACACCGGTGCTGCCGAATTCGCAGCGGCAGAAAAAGAAGCAAAGGAGAGAGTTGAAAAACTGCTTTCGATCAAGGGCAAACATACTGCAGCAAGCTTCCACAAACGTCTCGGAAAAATTATGTGGGACTACTGCGGGATGTCACGCAATGAGGAAGGACTTACAAAAGCACTTGAACTGGTAGCTGACCTTAAGAAGGAGTTCTGGAGCGACCTGATCCTTCCAGGTGAGGGAGCCGATCTGAACCAGGAGCTTGAAAAGGCTGGCAGGGTTGCCGATTTCTTCGATCTGGCCACACTGATGATCACTGACGCCCTTAACAGAAAGGAGTCGTGTGGTGCGCACTTCCGCGAGGAAAGCCAGACAGATGACGGTGAGGCAAAGAGAAACGATGCTGAATATTCATATGTTGCCGCCTGGGAATACAACGGTGACAATCCTCCGATACTGAATAAAGAACCGCTCAAATTCGAGTTTGTTGAACTCAAGGAGAGAAGCTATAAATAACAGACCAACTTAATTATTCCGGATATGAAACTCAAACTGAAAATATGGAGACAGAAGAATGCAAAGGCAAAAGGGGCATTTGCATTGTACGATCTCGACAACGTCTCCCCTGCAATGTCATTTCTTGAAATGCTCGACGCCCTGAATAAAAAGCTGGCTGAGGACAACAAAGAGCCGGTTGCATTTGACCACGACTGTCGTGAAGGCATCTGCGGCAGTTGCGGGATGTTCATTAATGGCTATCCCCACGGCCCGGTAGCAGGACTGACGACATGCCATCTCTCTATGAGGCACTTTAAAGACGGTGAGACAATTGTAATTGAACCCTGGCGTGCAAAGCCCTTCCCGGTAATAAAAGATCTGATAGTTGACCGCAGTGCCTTTGACAAGATACAGGTTGCGGGTGGATTTATATCCGTATCCGTCGGTTCAGCAACTGAGGCAAATGCTTTCCTGGTAAATAAGACGAAGAGCGATGAGGCATTTGATTCGGCAGTGTGCATTGGATGCGGAGCATGCGTGGCTGCCTGCAAAAATGCATCTGCAATGCTGTTTGTGTCAGCCAAGATATCTCAGTTTACGCTCCTTCCGCAGGGAAAGATCGAAGCGAAGGACAGGGTTCGGGCAATGGTTGCCGAAATGGACAGGCAGGGATTCGGAAACTGTTCGAACACCGGCGCCTGTGAGGCGAAATGTCCCAAGCAGATCAAGCTAACAAATATCGCCAGGCTTAACAGGGAGTATTACAAAGCCTGGTAATTTAAGATCTGTTCTTTTCTGTTTAATCAACTGCAGACTTCTTCGATCTCCTTAACGGTCTTCGGAGCAGTCTTGCCCAGCATCCTGCTGCCGTCAGCGGTGATAAGTACGTCATCCTCAATCCTTACCCCACCGAAGCCAAGCCAGGTTACTGCCTTTTCGTAGTTAATGAACTGGCTGAACTTTCCTTCGGCCTTCCACATTTCCATAAGTTCGGGTATAAAATAGATCCCCGGCTCAACGGTGAATACATGACCGGGTTTATAGGGCAATGCAAAGCGCAGAAATGCGAGGCCGAACTGGCTGCTTCGTTTAACTTCATCGTTATACCCGACAAAATTCTCGCCCAGGCTTTCCATGTCATGGACATCAAGGCCCATCATATGGCCCAGGCCGTGAGGCATGAAAAGAGCATGAGCACCGGCAGCAACAGCCTCAGCAGGGTCACCCTTCATCAAACCCAGTTCCTTCAGACCCGCGGCAATTATGCGGCATGCATTCAGGTGCAGATCCTTATTTGACATCCCCGGTTTTGCCAGCTTAATCGATTCGGTATTGGCCTTAAGAACAATCTCGTAGATCTCTTTCTGACGCTGGCTGAAACGTCCTCCTACCGGGGTAGTGCGGGTCAGGTCAGCAGCATAGTGCATTAAAGACTCGGCGCCACAGTCTGACACCATCATTCTGCCTTCCTTCAAAATGTTGTCATGTGAGTGGTTGTGGAGTGTCTGTCCGTTTACGCTCAGTATTATAGGAAAAGAAGTCCCGCTTCCTTTTGCCAGGGCGATGCCCTCTATTACGCCGAAAATCTCTCTTTCAGATACTCCGGGTTTACACATGCGCATGGCGGTAGTCTGCATTTCGCAGGCAATATCGGAAGCTTTTTCTATCTCCTTTATCTCACATTCCTCCTTCAGTGACCGTAAAGCTATAACAGCCTTAATCAGCTCTTCTGAGGCCTTGCTGCGCATCTGGCAGGGATTCTCGTGCAGCAGGGCGCCAAGTGTCATCTTTGTCTCTGCCCGGTAGGGAGGCAGGAAATGAACAGTGCGCCCACCCTCAAGTGCCTTCCCGATAAACTCTTTCAGTCCGGTAACCGGTGCGATCTTTTTAATCCCGACACTTTCAGACAATCCGGCTATTGTCGGCTGCGGGCCCATCCATATTATATCATCGATGTCAACATCATTCCCGAATATAAATTCCTCATGGGAGTCAAAATCAATAACTCCTGTCAGGCCTGGCAGATCCAGTCCGAAAAAATAAAGGAAATCACTGTCCTGCCGCCAGTGATATGTATTTGCAGGATAGTTCATTGGCGCCTCAACATTGCCGATAAAGACCCCAATCCCGTTTTTTACCTGTGATGCAAGCTTTTGCCTGCGGTTGATGTAAACTTCACGTTCAAACATAATTCAGTTATTTAACAGATCACTAAAGTACTAAGTACTGTTGATATTTTTCAGGTTATCAACATTTTTTAACTGCGAAGGCTATTGACAGTTTTCAGTAAGAGTGTATATTCGCATAGCTAACTATCCCTAAACTGCTCCTTTATGCCCTACCGACGTCTTCCAAACACTGATTCCGCAAGACTGCGAGCAATGAAAAAAGCTCTAGAAATAGGCAAAGACACTCCCCCTTTTAATCTCGCTTACTCGATGAAGACACTGGTAAGACTCCAGGGTTTTCTTCCGGTTTTTGAGAACAGTATCAGCCACCAGCGTCAGACAACCAACAATCAGCTTGACAAAAGCAAGGTTAACCAGGAAGTTACGCGCAAGGTAAGACTCTACCTCAATCACTTTCTGAAAGTTGTGAATATGGCCATTGCCAGGGGTGAGCTGCCGGCGGAAACCAGATCCTTTTACGGTATATCGCCTGACGATGCCGCAATTCCCTCTTTCTCAACCGATAATGAACTGGTTGCCTGGGGGAAAAGGATAATTGACGGAGAAGAGTACCGAATCCGTAAAGGTCATACTCCGGTTACCAATCCGTCCATTGCCGTGGTTAAGGCACGTTATGAAAAGTTCCTGGAAGCACGTAATATGCACATGACACTGGGCAGGCGTGTTGCAGATTGTGTCAACCGTACGGCTGAAATGCGTATTGAGGCTGACGAGCTTATCGCAAATGTCTGGAACGAGGTGGAAGCTAAGTTCGCCCCGCTGCCTGAAAATGAGAGACGCATCCAGACTGAAAGATATGGCCTCGTTTACGTTTTCAGGAAGAATGAGTTGACCCAAAACACCTCTCCAACCCTTTTTGAAGTATAATATTCAGCAACTTCGGTTTATCCTGATCTGATATTCCTCCGTGAAACTGGGAAATACCATACTGCGGGCCCGGCCTCTCTTTCTTGCTCCGATGGAAGACATTACTGATCCTTCATTCAGGTACATCTGCAAAATGTTCGGAGCAGATTTTATGTATACTGAATTTATTTCTTCTGACGGGCTTATAAGGGACGGTAAAAGCAGTGTAAAAAAGCTCGACCTGTTTGATTATGAGAGACCCATTGGCATCCAGCTATACGGTCATATTATCGAGTCGATGGTTGAAGCCGCACAGATTGCCAGGGAGGCAGGGCCTGATATTATAGATATAAACTACGGTTGCCCTGTCAGAAAGATAGCAACAAGGGGTGCAGGTGCCGGGATGCTTCAGAATATACCCCTGATGCTTGCAATGACCTCTGCCATTGTTAAGGCTGTTGACATCCCTGTCACTGTTAAAACAAGGCTTGGATGGGATGAAAACAGTAAGTCAATAGTTGACCTGGCAGAGCAGCTTCAGGATACAGGCATCGCAGGACTGACTATACACGGACGCACCAGGGCACAGATGTACCGCGGGGAGGCCGACTGGACCCTCATCGGAGAGGTGAAAAACAATCCCAGGATGAGGATTCCGATCATAGGCAACGGCGATGTAAACGGACCCCTGCGGGCAAAAGAGATGTTTGAAAGGTACGGAGTTGACGGTATCATGATTGGCAGGGCTACCTTCGGCAAACCCTGGATATTCAAAGATATCCGGCACTATCTTGACACCGGGGAGATACTGCCCGAACCGACTGTTGAAGAAAAGGCTGACCTTGCTCTGCTGCATCTTGAAAAATCCCTTGAACACAAAGAGGGAAAAGCAGCTATTTTAGAGATGCGAAGACATTTTTCAAATTATTTTAAAAGCCTGCCCAACTTCAGGGAGACAAGGCTGAGGCTCCTGACAACGCTCGAGGTTGACGAGATAAAATCGGTAATCGGAGAGATCAGGGAAAAATGGGGTACATTCCGCAGTGAGGAGTTTCCCGGGATATACGGTGTCTGAAGAAGGAAACTGCCGGATCAGCTTTACAATAACGCCGGGAAATTTATTTATACTGCTTCAGCCGGCGGATCAAGTCTTCCGTAGAGCTTCGTGATATCCTTCCATTTGTATATCAGAGCCATCGCACCCAGGTATATTGCTGCCATTATCACAAGCCCTCCAAAATCCTTCCACGGATAAATATTGATTTGTTCGTACATCGCCGGTGTCTGCAGTGCAGAGTCACTGGTTGTAAGAAAGACTGAGAGGAAAATGTTGTTTGCCACATGGGCCCCTATTGCAACTTCGATACCGTCATCCATTACTGCCGGAATTGCAAAGATCAGACCCATGAAAATGTACTGTGGCATCATTGTCAGAAACCCGTACTCTTTTACCTCGGGATTTAAAGAGTGCATCAGTCCGAAAAGCACCGAAGTAGCTACTATCGGCACCCACCTGTTCCGTGCCAATACGGCAAACCCCTGCATCAGGTATCCCCTGAAAAGTAACTCCTCAAAACCTGCCTGGAAAGGAATCAGGAGTATAGCCAATACAGCAAGTATCAGAAGAGACCGGGAGTTATTCAACAGGGTGAAATTGTCAGGGTCCGTTTTTATTGCGAACCACAGGTAACAGGCAGAAATAAGGGTCCATATTCCTGCCGAAACAAATATTCTTCCCCAGCGGATATTCTGTCGCCCGTTAATTACGCTCCTGAGGCTCCGCTCATGCAGAGGCTTTACCATGTACACAAAGGCAAGGAAAGCAAGGACAAATGGAAAGACACTAAGGAAAAAACCGAAGTTCAGATCAATGCCCATTGCCGCAAAATCGGGCATACCTCCTTTGGTTGTCGACATATTACCGTCTGAAGCCACAATCATAACTACAACCAGCGGAATGGCGCCGATAAGGTTCGAGGCGATAAACGGAATCACCGCACCTGTAAAATATCTCCAGAATGCGTTCTTCCCCCTGAAGGGTGCTGTAAGAAACAAATCGTCGCCACCAACAGGGGCTGAAGTGGGTTCACTTATCTCCATATCTGAAAAACAGTTAAAATTCTGACCCGGGTCTGGCCGGATAATCTATTGAATAATGCAGCCCCAGACTCTCCTGTCTGTTCTGGGCCATCTTAATGACAAGGTATCCTGCCGCAATCAGGTTGCGAAGCTCTATGAGCTTTCTTGAAATTGTCGACCTGCGGTAGAGATCTTCCGTTTCCTGGTATATTATTTCGAGCCTGGTCTTCGCCCTTGCAAGACGAAGATCTGACCTGACGATTCCTACATAATTGCTCATTATCATCTGCATCTCCTTATAGTTCTGGGTGACAAGGACCATTTCCTCGAGATGAGTTGTTCCGTGGTAGTTCCACCCCGGAATTTTATCTTCATATGTGAGTTCACCCAGGCGGGGTGAGGCATCGGCAGCTGCCCTGTGTGCATAGACTGCAGCCTCGATAAGAGAATTTGATGCCAGCCTGTTTGCTCCGTGAAGGCCGGTTGAAGAAACCTCGCCAATTGCATACAACCGGTCTATAGATGTCCTCCCGTTCATGTCAACCTTTACCCCTCCGCACGAGTAGTGAGCTGCCGGAACAACAGGTATCATCTGCTTCGTAATATCAATCCCCTCTGACAGGCATTTTTCAAAAATATGCGGAAAATGAGACTTAACCTCCTCACCGTTCAGGTGGGTGCAGTCGAGCCATACATGGTCCTCACCTCTCAGTTTCATCTCATTGTCTATTGCCCTGGCTACAACGTCACGAGGAGCGAGCGACCCACGCACATGATATCGCGGCATGAACTTTTCTCCGGAGTTGTTCCGGAGTTCCGCACCGAAACCCCTCAATGCCTCGGTGATAAGAAAAGAAGGCCTGACGTTCGGATTGTAAAGTGAGGTGGGATGGAACTGGATGAATTCCATGTTCTCGATCTTACCGTTGGCCCTGTGTACCATAGCAACTCCGTCACCTGTCGCAACCTCAGGATTGGTGGTTGTCAGGTAAATATTGCCCAGACCTCCGGTGGCCAGGACTGTCACTTTTGAAAGGATTGTCTTGACCCTGCGGTTATTCAGGTCAGCCACATGGGCTCCGAAACACTTTATGTCCTTCCACTCCCTGGTCACGTATTCACCGAGGTTGTGCTGGGTTAACAGATCGATTGCAAAATGATTCTCAAATATTTCGATATTCCTGTTCTCCCGGGCCCGCGAGGCAAGAACACTTTCTATCTCAGCCCCTGTCGAATCCTTGTGATGAAGAATGCGGTGCTCCGTATGCCCGCCTTCCATTGCCATGTCAAGATTTCCGTCTGGTTTCCGGTCAAAATCGACCCCCATCTCAATCATTTCCCTGATGCGTTCAGGAGCCTCACTGACTACCATCCTGACTACTTCTTCATTACAGTATCCTGCACCGGCAACCATCGTATCCTTCACATGCTTCTCAAACGAATCGGGAGAATACATTACAGTGGCAATCCCCCCCTGAGCATAATGGGTATTGGTATCTTCAAGGCTTGCTTTGGTAACCACGCACACTTTTCCGTAAGCGGCAGCCTTAAGGGCAAAAGCAAGACCGGCCAGTCCGGAACCAATAACAAGAAAATCATATTTAACTTTCATCAGCGCGTCCTTTCAGCAACAGAGACCAAAGATACAAATTGATTGCAGACATTTATACCGATTGTAAAACAGAGGATTTTAGCTTACTTTTGCCCGGTTAATAAGCAGAACTGAGAAGAAAAATGGCCCAGGAAGATATTTTCAAGAAACTTGTTTCGCATTGTAAAGAATACGGTTATGTTTTCCCTTCAAGTGAAATCTATGATGGCCTGGGAGCTGTATATGACTACGGTCAATACGGTGTTGAGCTGAAAAACAATATCAAGAAATACTGGTGGGACAGCATGGTCCTTTTGCATGACAATATTGTCGGGCTTGACTCCGCAATTTTCATGCATCCCACCATCTGGAAAGCCTCCGGACACGTGGATGCATTCAATGACCCGCTTATTGACAATAAGGACAGCAAGAAAAGGTACCGTGCCGATGTGCTGATCGAGGAACACCTCGCAAAATTCGAGGAGAAAATTGAAAAGGAAGTCGAAAAGGCAAAAGCCCGTTTCGGCGAAAAGTTTGACGAGCCTCTCTACCGTTCCACCAATCCGCGCATCCTCGAAACAAAGCAGAAAAGCGACCAGCTTCACGAGCGCTTTGTAAATGCAATTACAAACAACGATCTCGCTGAACTGAGGCAGATAATTCTCGATAATGAGATAGTATGTCCGGTATCCGGGACACAAAACTGGACCGATGTCAGGCAGTTCAATCTGATGTTTTCAACCGAAATCGGGTCTACATCCGACGGGGCGATGAAAATCTTCCTGAGGCCCGAAACAGCCCAGGGCATTTTCGTGAATTTCCTGAATGTACAGAAGACCGGACGCATGCACATTCCCTTCGGAATAGCCCAGATAGGAAAGGCATTCAGAAATGAGATTGTGGCCAGGCAGTTCATCTTCCGCATGCGCGAATTCGAGCAGATGGAGATGCAGTTCTTCGTTCAGCCCGGCACCGAACTCGCCTGGTTCGAACATTGGAAAGAGGCCAGGATGAAATGGCACCAGGCACTTGGCTTCGGCGAAAACAACTACCGTTTCCACGACCATGACAAACTGGCCCATTACGCCAACGCAGCCAGTGACATAGAATTCAAATTCCCCTTCGGATTCAAAGAGGTCGAGGGCATTCATTCACGAACTGATTTTGACCTGAAACAGCATCAGGAATTCAGCGGAAAAAAGATGCAGTACTTTGATCCTGAGAAAAACGAGTCATATGTACCTTATGTCATAGAGACTTCGATAGGGGTCGACAGGATGTTCCTGCAGGTGATCTCAGCCTCTTATTATGAAGAGGATCTCACCAAAGAAGACGGCGTGGCTGACAGTCGCGTGGTGTTAAGGCTCCCGCCGGTGCTGGCTCCGGTTAAACTGGCTGTGCTTCCTCTTGTAAAAAAGGATGACCTGCCTGTAATATCGCGAAAGATTGTTGACGAACTGAAATTCGATTTCAACTGCCAGTATGATGAAAAGGATTCGATAGGAAAGCGCTACAGAAGGCAGGATGCAATAGGTACCCCTTTTTGCATTACAATCGATTACCAGACAGTTGAAGACAAAACAGTGACAATCAGGTACCGCGACTCGATGAAGCAGGAGCGCGTTGCAATTGATAAACTCAGGGATATAATTGCCGATAAGGTCAGCCTCAGGGAACAGCTGAAAAAACTCTAGTCTCGCACCATGCCGGGGAAAGTGCTCATAATCACTTACTACTGGCCGCCAAGCGGCGGGGCCGGCGTACAGCGGTGGCTTAAATTTACAAAGTACCTTCCCTCTTCGGGGTGGCTGCCTGTGGTTCTTTCAGTCTTGCCGGAATATGCCGCCTACCCCTTCAGGGACACATCTCTTTACGGTGATATTCCGCTTGATGTTGAAGTTCACAGGACCAAGGCCACAAACTACTTCTCGCTTTACAGCAAGGACCAGTCGAAGATCCCTTCGGCAGGATTCGCATCGGATTCAACCGGCGGGAAAAAGAGTAAAATAAGCCGGTTTATCAGGGGTAATTTCTTTATTCCGGACCCGAGGAAAGGATGGAATAAATATGCATTCAGGAAGGCCTGCGAGCTGATAAAAACAGAGAACATCCAACACATAATAACAACAAGTCCTCCTCACTCCACTCAGCTTATCGGGCTGAAACTGAAGCACAGATTTCCTCATCTGAGGTGGGTGGCAGACCTTCGCGATCCATGGACTGATATTTACTATTATGATATGTTCAACCCCACTCTCCTGGCACGGATGATCGACCGGGCGATGGAAAAGCGGGTTCTGCAAAATGCTGATGCAATTCTTACGGTGGGCAACTCACTTGCTTCTCTCTTCGCTTCCAAGGTGCCTGATATCGAGGAAAAAATCCACGTAGTCCCCAACGGTTATGACGAGGAGGACTTTGAAGGTATCGCCTCAACCCAGCCTGCAACATTCACAATAACATACGTTGGCACACTGTCAGAAGCATACCCGGTTAAGAGTTTTCTTGAAGCAGCCCGGGGATGCGTAACAGCTCAAACGCCCCTTCATCTGAAGTTTGTAGGAAGCGTCCCGGAGTCGCTTCGCGGAAAAATCAGTAAGGAAGCAATGGGATGTACCACAGAATTCATACCCTATTCCGATCACCCGGTGGCAATAAAATATATGATGAGTTCTTCACTCCTTTTGATGATAATTCCTGATCATCCGTCAGGGAAGTCAATTATCACAGGGAAGCTTTTTGAATATATGGCAAGCGGGAAACCGGTGCTGTTTATCGGACCGGTTGATGGAGATGCGGCGCATCTGCTAACAAGATGCGGCTATAAGGGGGTATTCGGTTATGAAAACACAGATGGAATCCGGAGTTTTATTCTCAATATCGCCTCCGGTGGCTCATCTGCCCGGGCCGACTTGCATGCTGAATATTCGAGAAGGGCTCTTACAAACAACCTGAGCAATTACATACACGGCATTAAAGTTTGATTAATAGCCTGGAAGCCAAAAAATATGTTAACCAGATAACCCGATTCCCCTTCATGAACATCCTGATGCTTCTCGAAAATGATTACCTCTCGGACTTCAGGGTTCAGAAAGAGGTGCAATCATTGCGGGAAGCAGGTCACAAACTCACAGTTGCAGCTGTTACTTCTGGAAAGGCTCCATATAGAACCGAAAGGGAGGACTGCCTGCTTTTCAGGAAGAAAATGCCTTCATTTATCCGGAAGGCAAGTGTTGGTGCCCTTAAGTTCCCGTTTTACTTTAACTTCTGGTTTTCCTATGTAAGTGATATCCTGAAAGATCATAAGGCCGATGTTGTGCATATCCACGATCTGCCGCTTGCCAGGGTGGGGAACCGGTTAAAGGAGAAGTACGGCGCCACATTTGTCCTGGATCTCCATGAAAACTGGCCCGACTTTCTTGAGGTTTCGCAGCATACAAAGTCTCTTGCCGGCAGACTTTTATCCTCAACAGCCCAGTGGAGAAAGTATGAAAAGAAATCTGTCAGGCAGGCTGACTGTGTCATTACCGTGGTGGATGAAATGAAGAACAGGCTGGTGCAGAACGGGGCTCCTGAAGCTAAGATCATAATACTTGAAAATACCCCGCTTCTTTCATCCGTGACAAACAGCAACCCCGGGGAATCTGAAGTTTTTAACCTTGTATATGTAGGAGGAGTTACGCAGCACAGGGGTCTCCAGTACGTGATCAGGGGACTGGCGCTGATGGAAAAAGGTCTGAAGTGGCATTTCACAATTGCAGGTGACGGCAGGTACCTGCCTGAGTTAAAAGCCCTGACTGTCAGGGTTGGAATTGATGAGCATGTGTCATTTGAAGGCAAGATTGAAAAGCAGCAGACGGAAAGCCTGATAAGCAGGTCTGACCTTGCCGTTTTGCCACACGTCAGGTCTGTCCAGTCTGACAACTCATCTCCCAACAAGCTTTTCGAATATATGGCTGCGGGAATACCGGTACTGGCAAGCGACTGTATCAGCATAAAAAGGGTGATTGACGAAACAGGTTCAGGGGTTACCTATGTTAACGATTCTCCGGAAAATCTTGCACTGAAGTTGGGGGAATTGTATCTTGACAGAGAAAATCTGAGAATAATGGGCGAAAACGGCCGGAAGGCTGTCAGGGAGCACTACAACTGGGAAAACAGCGTCGTCAGCCTCATTCAAATGTACAGTTCACTGAGCGTTGCGGATAATAAACTAAGCACCTGAAATGGCATCAGGAAGTATAAAATCATCAGTTAAAGATACCCTGATCTATGGAATGGGAAACATCGCCATAAAGCTGGTGGGTTTCATTCTTATACCCTTCTATACAAATACGGCCTACTTTTCAGTCGCCGAATTCGGTGCCCTCGGGATTCTGGAGATAACGGCCCAGATACTTGCAGTGGTACTGGGACTTTCACTGCCCCAGAGCCTTTTCAGATGGTACTGGGACAAAGACTATTCTGATAAACAAAAGTCGGTATTCTTTACATCAATGGCAGCACAGACAGCCATTAGCCTTCTTTTCTGCCTCATCTTCATCCTCCTGGCAAAACAGATATCTGTTCTGATATTCAGTGACGAAAGGTTTTATGAGGAGATCATCCTTCTGACTGTAAGTACCGGCCTTCAGAGCCTTAATACCCTTGTCAGCTCCCTGCTCAGACTGCAGGCACGGGCTTCAGCCTACACGGTCACAAACACGCTCAAACTGGTTGTTGTCCTTGGAATAACCCTTTTTCTTGTTGTCGGCAAAAAAATGGGGATCGCAGGGATTTATACTGCACAGATAATAGGTAACGGGCTCTATCTTCTGGTCCTGTTGCCATACATTATCAGAAACAGCCAGGTGCATCTCGATTTGAAAGCCTTAAGGGGGATGATTGCATACGGTGCTCCACTGTTATGGGCAGCACTGTTTACCGTCATCCTCAATGTAATCGACAGGTACTCCCTGAACTTTCTCAGCGCCCTGGAATCAGTGGCTGTCTATACACTTGCCTTTAAAATCGCCAGTACCCTCAAACTGGTGGTTGCTGATTCCATCAAGCTTGCTGTGGGCCCACTGATTATAAAGAAAATGGATTTGCCCGGACATGAACGGTTTTATACGAAGATCTGGCTATATTCCTCTTTTGTACTGATGTTTGGAATCGTAGGGCTTTCGCTTTTCTCACAGGAAGTAGTCTCATTGGTCTCATCTTCAGCATTCTACGACACAGCCTTCTTTCTGATCCCTGTACTTACCCTGTCTGTTTTCTTCGTTAACCTCAAAGACCTGAATGTGTATGGCCTGGTTATCTCCAAAAAAACGGGCGCTATGGGTCTTATTGTCGCCATTGCCAGTGCTGCCGGTGTAGGTCTGAATGCGCTGCTTATTCCAATGCTAAACACCTTCGGCGCAGCCCTGGCTTCATTCACGGCACAGCTCATCTTCTGGCTGATGGTATACAAGATCTCCCAGAAACATTACCCCCTTAATTATGAGACCCGTAAACTTTTGTTAATCATCATAATAGGAACTGCCTTCGCTTTCAGCGGATTTTTATTGAGAGACCTTGACCTTCTGCCCAGGATAGGCATTAAACTTCTGCTGTTGGCAGTTTATCCGCTGGCTTACCTTCCGCTTCATTTTTATGAAACGTCTGAAATTGAAGCCTTTAAAGGATTCGTTAAGAAATGGTCAAGGCTCAGAAACCTTAAAAGCAATATACGGTCGGTGAGCGGTGACCTTGACGCCTGACCTGATGATACGGTGAGTTGAGACATGGACACCTGGCCTGATGATGGGGAAATAAAATATTACACCTATTTTTGAAATTAAATATTTGAATAAATGAAGCCGAATTTAGCAGACAGACCCTGGCTCCTCCATGCCGGGATAATTCTGATATTCATAATAATGTCATTTGCTTATTTCTTTCCTGTACTTGAAG
Organism: uncultured Bacteroidales bacterium; assembly: GCA_963757935.1. Taxonomy (GTDB): domain Bacteria; phylum Bacteroidota; class Bacteroidia; order Bacteroidales; family VadinHA17; genus SR-FBR-E99. The sequence continues at coordinate 263,091 of CAVWSZ010000001.1, forward strand.
GTAAGAAGCTTAATGCGCACGATACAAAGGTCTTTGTAGGATCTTCAAAGGAAATCCAGGATTACCGTAATGAAACCGGTAAGGAGCCGTTGTGGACCAACTCAATGTTCGGCGGGATGCCTGCCTTTCTCATTTCGGCCAGGTTTCCGGGCAACCTGATCAAGCACATCGATAACCTGTTAAAGATATTCAAAACCCCTGTTGCGGCGCTTTTTCTCGCTTTCGTCGGTTTCTATATCCTTTTACTTCTCTTTAAGGTTAAACCCTGGCTCGCACTCGCCGGGGCCCTCGCATACGGATTTGGGTCTTTTCTCTTTGCGAGTCTTTCTGCTGGTCATAATACAAAGGCTTACGCAATGGCATATATGGCCCCGGTTATCGGAAGTGTCGTCTATGCATTCAGAACAAATGCCCTCAGGGGCTCAGCGCTTTTTGCCCTGTTCCTCTCTCTCCAGATAATGGCCAACCATATCCAGATAACATATTACACCTTTATTATTCTTCTTGTATTCGGAATCAATGAACTTATTGACACCATAAAATCAAAAAGTTACAGCCCGTTTCTAAAGTCTGTTGCAATGCTTTTTGCCGGAGCCGTAATAGCTGTGGGTGTCAATTTCGGAACACTCTACACCACCTGGGAGTATGCACAGGAATCAACAAGAGGCAAAAGCGATCTTGCCAAGGCGAGCACCAAAGAGGAAATGGGTCTGGATAAGGAATACATTACTCAGTGGAGCTACGGTATCGGGGAGACGATGACCATGCTTATCCCTGATTTCAGAGGTGGCGCAACAGCTTCCTTTAACAAGGATTCGGAAACCGTACAGGGCCCTTCGCAAGAACAACATGGCACAGGCATCAACACAACTGTACAGGTACTGGGGGAAACAACCGTCAACCAGCGGGCCTGTCTATTTCGGTGCAATAATTCTGTTTCTGTTTATTTTCGGACTTATTATTATCGAAGGAAGGGAAAAGTGGTGGATACTTACCGCCGTTTTGCTATCGGTGTTTCTTTCGTGGGGGAAGAATTTCATGCCCCTGACATCGCTTTTCATTGATTTTTTCCCGGGTTATGACAGGTTCAGGGCGGTAACGATGACCCTGGTAATTGCAGGGGTTTGTGTGCCGCTGCTTGCCGTACTGGCCCTTAAAGAAATTACCGAAGGAAATGTTCCACTTAAAAAAGCTGTAAAAGCCCTGAGCATTGCTGCCGGTATAACAGGAGGACTCTCTTTCCTGTTTTTCCTCTTCCCCGGCATGGCCGGCTCATTCCTCAGACCTGACGAGGTGTCAATACCCGACTCATACAGCTGGCTTAAAGATGCAATGATTGCCGACAGGAAAATGATGCTTCGTACCGATGCTATACGTGCTGCATTTCTGATTGCGGCAGCAGCTGTAACACTGTGGTTTTATTTGAAAGGCAGACTCAAAGCTATACCGCTGATAATTATTCTTGCCCTTCTTTTCCTGGTTGATCAGATCCCGGTCGATTCCAGGTATCTAAACGGATCCAATTTTGAAAGTAAACGTATCTCCGATAATGCCCTGGCTCCGACGACTGCTGACAAGGCCATCCTTCAGGATAAAAGTGAATTCAGGGTACTTAACCTGACAGTTTCAACATTTAATGATGCTTCCACTTCTTATTACCATAACTCTGTTGGCGGATATTCAGGAGCCAAAATGAAGAGATACCAGGAACTGATTGAAACCAGGCTTTCGGAGGAAATCAACTCTCTTATCTCCCTGCTTCAGAAGGCCACTTCTGTAGATGAGGCTGACAGGGTACTTGCGCAGTCAAATGCCCTCAACATGCTTAATACCAAATACATAATCCTCTCACCGGATGCAGCACCTCTTACAAACACACATGCCCTGGGCAATGTCTGGCTGGTTGAGAAGGCCCTGACAGTTGAGAATGCTGATGCTGAACTTGAGGCTGTAAAAACATTTGATCCCTCCAGGGTGGCAGTTGTTGACAGGAAGTTTGCCGGCCTTGTTTCTCTTACTGAATCACCTGTGGCTTCGGCTGATGCCATTTATTTATCATCATACAAACCTAATCTGCTGACATATGAGTCCAGCCTGACTGCTGACCGTATTGCCGTTTTCTCGGAGATTTATTACCCGCACGGATGGAAGGCCTTTGTCGACGGCAAACCGGCGGAACACTTCCGCACCGACTATGTGCTTCGCGGAATGGTTGTACCGGCAGGAAAGCATACAGTAACATTTAAATTTGAGCCCCAGTCATATAAAACAGGCAACCGGGTCTCACTGGCAAGTTCCCTGATCCTCATTCTGGTTCTTGCCTGGGCAGGATTCTCAACAGCAATATCTTCACGCCGCAATGGCTGAAACAAAATGCCTGGTATGCGGAAGTGATGCACTCTTTGATCATTTCTCCGCCACTGACTCGCTTGTCAGCGGTGACAAATTCATGATCAGGGGATGTAGCGATTGCGGTTTTGTCTTTACCTCGGATCCTCCTGATGAAAAAGAAATCGGGGCCTACTATCTGTCTGAGGATTACATCTCACACACCGACAAAAAAAGGAATTTAACAGAGTGGCTGTATCATTTTGCACGCCGGTTTATGTTGGGGAGAAAGGCCAGTCTGATTACCCGTGTTTGCCGGAAGGATAACGGGAATCTGTTGGACATTGGCAGCGGTACAGGTTATTTTGCTGCATTCATGAAAGAGAAAGGTTGGACAGTTAAAGGCGTTGAAATAAGTAACCTAGCCCGTGATTTTTCTGTATCACATTTTGACCTTGATGTCATTCCGCCTGATGGTGTCAGAAGCCTGCAGGACAAATCCTTTGACTGTATCACACTCTGGCACGTTATGGAGCATTTCTACGACCCGGACCGGTGGATGAAGGAAATTTACAGGTTGCTGAAAGATGACGCCAGGTGCATCCTTGCCCTTCCTAACATCACATCTGCTGACTCAAAACGGTTCGGGAACCGCTGGGCTGCACTGGATGTACCCAGGCACCTGTGGCACTTCGCACCTGATACACTTGTTAAATTTATTGAGAGAAACGGGTTCCGGTGTACAATGATCAAGGGGATGCCTATTGACCTTTTCTACATTTCGATAATCAGCTACAGGAATAGCAAAGTCAGATTTGCATTTATAAGGGGCATCGCGACAGGCATACTCCTTTCAGTAAGCAACTTATTTACTAAAAATTCTTCGAGTTCACTGATTTATGTTATCAAAAAACGCAGGGACTAGTACCTGTCAAGCCACCGGAACCTACGCAGGGTATCTCCGAATTTCAGGGCAATCACAAATTCATGTGACCCGTAAGTCGATCTTTGTATTTTCTGCAGGGTAAAATCAAAGGAATAGCCGAAGAAGAACTGGTCCTTTTTTACTCCGACATTTGCAATCATGGCTCCTCCGGTCCGGTAAGTGCCACCCAGCCAGAATTTCCTGTCATAAACATAGGTCAGTCCTATGTCTGCCTGCGGCCTCAGCTGACCTGACATCTTTAAGAGAAGGGAAGGTTCAAGTACCGAATTACCATCTATCTCGAAATCATAGTTCCCCATAAGGTAATAAGTCCTCATGATCTTCAGATCTTTATATGCCTGGCTTCCAACCTTTACAAAGCCCTCCATCATCTCCTGAGCCGATACACCCAGTGTATAATTACGGTTAAGAATATATACCCCAAAATTAAAATCAGGAACAAAGATTCCTTTCCTGAAATCGGTGTTCAGCCATGGCTCATCCGGATCTTCAAACTCGATCTGCCTCTGGTCGATCTTATAAAAATATCCGGTGAGGGCAAGTCCGAATGAGAGCTGTGTCTGGCCGTTCAGCCAGAGATGATATGAATATGCAGTTGAAATACCTGTCCTTTGAACAAGTCCGTTAATATCCGAAAAAATGTTTGCCCCGATACCGACACGACCGTCAGTATGCGGTTTAAACGTTTTCTTTTTGAAGAAGTTATCACGAATGACATAACTCTGCTTCAGCATTCTTGCCTGGAAGCTGAGAGAGTATGTCTGGGGCGCCCCGGAATAGCCCACCCACTGCTCCCTTGCTGTAAGGTTGATGCTGGTGTAGCCGTCGCTTCCGGCAACAGCAGGGTTTAGGAGGAATTTATTGTAAATATACTGACTGTAGATCGGAAGCTGTTGAGCTTCAGCTGTACAGACCAGGACCAATGCGACTATGATCAGTATTCCCTTTTTCACTTTCTTAACTCCTCAGCTTATGATCCATACTCTATTTAACGATTGTTACGTGTCCTACTATCGGCTTCTCGCCGTTATGCAGATCAATTGCATAGTGATATGAATCGACAGGCAGTACCTTCCCGTTTGAAGCACGGCCATCCCACGGCTCCGGATAACCCTTTTCCGACTTCCAGACCATCTCACCCCACCTGTTCATAATAATTACCTCAGAAGCAGGATAAAGGTTCATCCTGTTAATATTCCAGTTATCGTTTATGCCGTCATTGTTTGGCGAGAATGCGTTTGGAATACCGACACAAAGATTGTGGGACGGCTCAATGGTGAGAGAATCAGTCACTGAACATCCGTTAACATCTGTAACTGTAAGGATGTAGACACCGGCAGTAAGATCTGTCAGATCAGGTACAACAGACCCTTCGTTCCACAAGTAGGTATAATCAGGTTCACCCCCTGTCACCTCCGCAGAGATACTTCCGTCAGGACTTTCAGAGCAATATGGTTTGACGAAACTGAATGTCAGCAGGAGAGAGTCTGGTTCCGTCATAGTAAGTGATGTGTCTGCAGAACATCCGTTGGCATCGGTTATGATAACCTCATAATCTCCCGCTTTCAGATTATTCCGTGAAGCCCCGCTTCCTCCGTCTGACCAGAGATATGAGACGGCACCAGCAGCGTTAACCGCGGTAAGATCCACCCTGCCGGTACTGGAACCAATGCAGTTGATATTATACCCGCCGCCGTTGCTCAGTCCTTTTACAATACTCATGCTGATCTGCCCCGGTGCTGTAAGTATAGTTTCATCAATGAGGGTGCACATATTTGCATCTGTCACTGTCACTGAGTATGTACCTGCAACCAGTCCTGCTATTGAATCTGTTGTTGCAGTATATCCGGCTGGTCCTATCCATGAATAATTAAATGGCGGCACTCCTGACAGTGGCGTCACCTTCAACCATCCGTCAGAACGTCCAAGGCAGCTGATATTGTATCCGTTGCGGTTTGACATTGTTTTATTTACTGTCAGCGGTTCGGGCATATTGATTACAGTGTCCACAGTCACAATGCAGCCGTATGCGTCCGTCACAGAAACTATGTAATCACCTTCGGTAAGGCCCGAAACATCCTGACTTGTTGCTGTGAATCCATCCGGTCCGGACCATGAATAGGTGTATGGAATCGCACCGCCTGAAACACTAAGGTCAATAGACCCGTCATTGTATACAGGTGCTGTAAGGCAGGTGAGATGTGAAACGGCAACTGTCGCTTCCAATGCCAGGGGTTCAGTCAGGGTTGTTCCTCTGTCGGTCTTGCAGCCGTTGGCATCTGTGACATATACCCTGTACGAACCGGCCTTGATTGCCATCTGGTCCTCAAGTGTACTTGTCCATAAAGGATCACTGTTATCCTTCCATGAATAACTGTATGATCCGATACTGCCTCCTGTGACTGTAATATCAATTGAACCGTCTGCACCGTTACAACTGATGTTGTATGCACCGTCACCCGTCAGCGATTTGTTCACTGCGATTCCGACAGAATCTGGTTCAGTAAGCGTATAATTATAATTCCTCAGGCAGCCGTTATTGCTGGTTACCAGGAGATGATACTCTCCGGCGACAAGTGAGGCAATATCATCAGTGGTTGCGGTAAATCCTGCAGGTCCGTCCCAGGCGTATGTATAAGCTCCTGCGGTGCCATTGAATTCGAGGCTTATCGAGCCGTCATTCCGGCCGAAACAGGATATGTTGTAATTGCCGTCAGGACTTTGGGAGAGTGCCGGAAGACTGATCAGGTCTATGCCGTCAGGTTCGGTCAGGGTAATACTGAAGACGGCGCTGGTACATCCCATTGCATCAGTGACTGTAAGATCATAAGTACCTGCGATAAGATTCTCGATTATATTGCCGTTTGTGGCTCCTGGAATTATCCCGTCAGAGGTAGTCCAGGAATATGTGTACGGAGCGCTTCCGCCTGTAATTGTCTCAACCCAGGCTGATCCGTCACCGTAGCTCCGGCATGAAATATTGTATCCGTTGTAATCAGATGCGTCAAATACAACGTTTACCGGAGGAGGCTCTGTAACAGTATACATCCGTGGCAGAGGGCATCCCCGGGCATCTTTAATAACAGCCAGATATTCTCCGGGCATAACACCGGATATAATTCTGGATGTGGCAGGATTACTAATATCATATAACCCCGGGAAGGAACCGGTGTAGAGTGTATCCGTCAGGTTCCTGATGATTACATAGTCGTACGGCGGCGCCGCTCCCTCTGTCACAGCAAGGAACAACTGTGCGTCATTTGCTCCCGGACAGGTAATGTGATAATCATACGCCGGTGCCTTCAGAGGGCTATAGAAGCTCGCATCTGTCTGGGGGTCTACAAGGTTAAGGGAGGTCGGAGGTTCCTGACAACCCAGGCTGTCTATGACTGTAGCCCTGTAAAGACCGGCAAGAAGATTGTCGATTGTGCGAAGCTCCAATCCCTCGCGGTTGAACCCGAAAGGTCCTGTCCATTTAATGTAATAAGGAGCAGCCCCCTTTGAGGTTATGACTTCAAGGCTTCCGTTCCCCCCTCCGTCGCAGGTGATGGAGTCGGATATAAACATGTCCTGCAGAGGAATAGCATGTACCCTGACATTTGTTGTGAAAACGGGACCATTGGCACATAGCGGGCCGCCTGCCACTTTCGGAGTGATATGGAATGAAACAGTCTGAATTGTATCGCTTTCGTTTGTATAATTAAATGCCAGCACTGTTCCCTGAGCCTGATCATTGGCAGGAAGCCGGTTACCTCCAACAACTGCAGGAAGTGCGCTTGCCGTAATTGTATAGTCAAATCTTATTACCCCCGATGTCATGACAGTAGGTGAAGTAAGCCTGATATTTGTCGGGGCACCGTAGCAAATTTGCGATGTGGCAACCGGATTGATTCTGGGGGTGGGATTGACCCAGACATTGACGGTGTCATTTATTCCGGGGCATCTCTGGTTTCCTTCCATATCCAGCAGGACCGGTATTATGACATACTGTATCATTCGTGCCGTATCTCCGCTGTTCGATAGAGCGTCAGTAATAATATCAGCTGTTGTTAAACCTGTCTGATCTGAATAACCGGAAATTTCGGCATATTCATTTACTACCCTTATGTTGAATTCTTTGCCCGCATATGGAGTTGTGGGGGAAGTCCACGATATGGCCACATTATCTCCGTTGCAAAGTGCATTATTCACTACTGAGCCCACAACTTTTGCTGTCGGCTGAACATGAATGGTGATAGTTGTATCCCTTCCGTTCATACATGTAGGATCTCCGGGTTTCCCCTGGATGTAAGGCATGAATCTGTATGTTACTGTCTGATGAATATCTGTAACGTTTGTGAGCAGATCGGAAATGTTAATTATCTGTCTTGACCCGTCAGCCAGATTACCGGTAACGCCTGCCGGGTATGTTACATCAAGGTTATACATCACCTCTCCCCTCGACACTACCAGGGAATCAATTGTGAAATTGATGGTTGACCCGTTGCAGTAAAGTGTATCAGGCACTTCAACTGAGATTTTAGGTACCGGTTGGATCCAGATTCTTTGAATTTGCGAAGTTGAATTGCCGACAATATCTGTCAATGTCCAGGTTCTTAAAATGTATCCTACTGCATTGCAGCCCGGCAGGTTTGTCAGGTCATCAAAAGGCACAGCATTAAGTCCTGGTGCGCAGTTATCCCATTCATCCGTTACATCGCCTGTTATAGCAGGGTCTACATCGTATGCGCAGGTAACGTCCCTGCAGATTGTAAGGTCAACGGGAACTGTAAATGTTGGAACAATATCTCCAATAGAGACTACAAAATCAGCAGTAGTAACAGAACATACTCCAGCACCAAGACCCTCGGTAACTTTTACTGTGCCGGGGTTTGTACTACCCCAGTTTACAATTATCGAATTAGTTCCCTGACCTCCGGTAATCGTTCCACCGGTAACAGTCCATAAATAGCTATGACCTGAAACGTTTGCCGTCGAATAGATTACGCCTGTGGCGTTGGGGCAGACCGAATTGCTGCCGGAAATGGAGGGAACAATCGGAGTAGTCACATCTACATTGACGGTACCTGAAATATCGAGTACAGGATCTCCAGGAGTACCTCCGAATTCGATATAATAACCCTGAGCTGCATAGATACCTGATCCACCAGCCACTGGAAGATCGTTCCAATTCCCGGCGGCAAGAAGGTGACCATAATCTTCTCCTCCCGAATTATTTGGCTCACCACCGTTCCAGTTGGCATAAGTAATCAGAGATCCACCAGATCCTCCCTGCCAAAACATGGTTCCATTCTCAGGGCCTGTTACCCACATCCAATTCCCTTCAGGAAAAGTAAAGTCGCTTGCTCCAATCCATGCAGAACCAGTTAGCTGCGAAATAAGAAAATCGTTTTCCGGCTTAGATGCGATTGTTACAAGGTACCCCTTCATTCCAAAAAGATGTGCCCGTTCAGATTCTATCCATGCTGAATTCCAGTAAATACCCGGTTTTGGTATGTAACGATAGTAATGACCGGTAGCGGGATTGAAGCGTTCAATTGAGACTGTAATTTCACGCACACCGGTCGTAGGTGATCCGCTGCTATTTGAATATGTCACTGTTCTCAGGACGCTCTGAAATTGAGAAGTGGTTGCGGGGCCTGTAAGGAACAGAATTCCATAAGTTGAATTATAAGAAGAAGTGATGCCGAACGCAGTGGTACAACTAAGAATATCCTGTCCGGGGGTAAACCCAGTACCTATCTGAACATAAACAGCAGGAATCGTTTGGGTTACCGGATCCGTAATCTGCAATTCGGGGTAAAGAAGAATAGGAGATGCGCAATAGGTAACTGAACCGGAAGCATCTAAATCAGGAGGCGGGGGTTCACAATTGACTACGTTGAAAGTTAGTGCATCAACATAAAAGTCGCTATTGTTGGCTGCAATAATTTCAATATATTTTGTTGGGACACCAGTGGTTTCTAAATGGGTTTTGAAAATAGAACTAATGGATGAAGAAGGTGTATATTTAACAGGAGACCAGGTGATACCATCCGCTGATTCTCTCAGTCCCATTTGTGCATTATCTTCTTCAGGTTTCCATATTATATAATAATCCTGACCAGCCGGAATTGAAAAAGTAAGACTAACGACCATCCTGTCAGATCCCGAATTGAAGAATGCCCCAAATCCATTCGGAACACCATTGACATTGTCCGGGTTGGTTATAGTGGTATTACTTATTTGCTGGACATACCCTGAAAATAATTGTGAATATGACCCCGGACCACAATTTATGGAAAAGCATTTATTGGTTATAAATGTTACTGCATCCAGTTCAAAGTCATAGCCGTCATTGTTAAAAAAACGGATATATCTGGTGTCAGTATTGGCTGTAATAGTGTCATTAAAATATCTTTCGTTTGTGGTCGGAATTCCACTGTTAGGGTGAATAGTAAATGATCCCAAAACAAGTGCTTCACTCCAGTTTAATGTTGAAGATCCATTCTGTGATGGCCTTTGTCTCCAATATATAATATATTGTTGGCCTGCCCTTACAGTATCTATTAGGTCAATAACCAGATAATCACCATTATCATAAAACTGAGCTCCTGAGCTGTTTGGCATCCCAAGTGCATTTGCAGAGGACCCGATACTCCCTAATTGGGTAACAATTCCACCAAACCCGATAATTGTCTTTTCAGTCTTCCCTGGTCCGCACTGGGCAATAGCCAGAGATTCTCCTAGGAGGATAAAAAGAAAAACCAGCAATGTGACTGCAGCATTTCGGAGTCCAAGCATCTTACGGATATATGAAATGGCTTTTTCTATGACATCTTGATATTTAAGACTATTAAAATCGGACAATGGTTGCCTCATACAAGACATTTTACAGCACATTAATTGGTGAAGTTGCGAAAAAAAATCGTGCCGGTGTTCGATGCCGGCACGATTTTTCCACAATGAGTAAGTGTTATTAACAAATTTATAGTCACATAGCTACACCACAAGCATGGCGTCGCCGTATGTGCCAAACCGGTATTTCTCCTTCACTGCTGCCTTGTAAGCGTCAAAAAGCTGGTTGTATCCGGCAAAGGCTGACACCATCATCAACAGGGTTGAATAGGGAAGATGAAAGTTGGAGACCAGCATGTCCGGAACCTTAAAATCGTAGGGAGGAAAAATGAATTTATTGGTCCATCCGTCAAAGGGTTTCACCATTCCGGAGGTGGATACTGAACTCTCAAGGGTTCTAACAACAGTAGTTCCAACAGCACAGATCTTGCTCTTTCTTTCTTTTGCATTATTAATCAGCACCGCGGATTCCTCAGTGATCTTTATTCGTTCTGAATCTACCTTGTGCTTGGTAAGATCCTCAACATCCACGTTCCTGAAGTTGCCCAGCCCCACATGCAGGGTGATCTCGGCAAACTCAACCCCAACGATCTCAAGCCTTTTCAACAGCTCCCTGCTGAAATGCAGCCCTGCTGTCGGTGCTGCTACAGCACCCTCAAACTTTGCAAAGATTGTCTGATACCTGTCGTTGTCTTCCGGTTCGACAGGCCTGTTGATGAACTTCGGAAGAGGTGTTTCACCGAGCGAATAAAGTGTCTGCTTGAACTCCTCATAGGTGCCGTCAAAGAGAAATCTCAGTGTCCTTCCGCGGGAGGTTGTATTGTCAATGACCTCGGCAACCAGTAAATCATTTTCCCCGAAATATAACTTATTCCCAATCCTGATCTTACGGGCAGGGTCAACAAGCACATCCCATAATCTCTGTTCCCTGTTGAGCTCTCTCAAAAGGAACACCTCTATCTCAGCCCCGGTCTTTTCCTTATTTCCGTAAAGCCGTGCAGGAAAAACCTTGGTGTTGTTAAAGACCAGAACATCCTGCTCCCTGAAATAATTGACTATGTCCTTAAATACCCTGTGCTCTATCTCTCCGGTATCGCGATGCACAACCATCAATCTCGATTCATCCCTGTTTTTGGAGGGATAAAGTGCAATCAATTCCTGGGGCAATGTGTACTTAAACTGCGATAATTTCATATTAACCGTCTTTTAGTGGACATAAGAGTTATTATACGTTTGAAAAACCGTTTTGTTTCATTTGCTCTAAAATAAACTGAAATTCTGCAGGGGTGAGCGCTTTTTCAAGTTTGTATTCACCAATTGCATTACGTACAAGACCTGTAAGATGTGCTCCGCTATTCAAAGCCTCCCCCAGATCCCTCGCAAAAGCCCTGATATATGTCCCCTTACTGCAAAGGATCCTTATCCTCGCCTCCAGGCCCTTAAATTCAAGCAGCTCCAGCTCATAAAACACTACTTTTACTTTATCAAGCCTTTTGTCAATCTTTTTCCTTGCCAGCTCGTATGCCCTTTTTCCGTCCACAAATTTAGCCGAAAAAAGAGGTGGTTCCTGCATCTGTTCACCCTGTAAACCAATAAGCGTCTTTATTATCAGCTCTTCAGTTATATGATCTACAGGAAATTCCATGTCTACAGCACTTTCCCGATCAAAGGAGGGCGTCGTCTGCCCGAACCTGACCAAAGCTGTATACTCTTTACTGAGATCTTTAAATTCCTCAATCCTTTTTGTCGCCCTGCCAGTACAGACAATCATCAACCCGGTCGCCAGAGGATCTAGCGTTCCGGCATGTCCCACCTTCAGTTTCTTCAGACCGAAGTTGTGCCTGATCAGTCCCTTCGTCTTGCCGACAAGATCATATGATGTCCAGTAAAGCGGCTTGTCAAACAGAAGCACTTCTCCCTCCTCGAAACTGTAATTCACCCCATTCATTATCCCGCAAAGAATATCAACGACAAGCCCAGCACGGTACAATAGACTGCAAACCAGATCAGTTTACCCCTGCTTACAATTTTTATCATCCATCTGCAGGCAAAATATCCTGTGACAAAAGCGGTGACAAAAGCAATGATCAGCGGAAATATGACTACTTCAACAGCCCCTGCCCTGGTGGTTATGATCTCCATTAAGTTCGCTCCCAGAATAGGAACAATCACCATCAGAAAAGAGAATTTCGTCAGTTCCTCCTTGCGGTAACCCAGCATCAGTCCCGTTGAAATTGTAGTGCCGGATCTTGAGAGTCCCGGAAGGACTGCAAGCGCCTGTGCAATGCCCATCAGAAAAGCTCCCGCATATGTAATCTTCCCGTTACCTTTACGGACAAAATGACTTACCGCCAGAAACAAAGCAGTCACCAGCAGAAAGGACCCGGTAATGGTCATGTCAGCCACAAACAGCCCCTCCACGAAATCCATAAGGGTAAAGCCCACGATGACCACCGGGATCATTGAAACAATCAGCTTCAGGGCATAATCTGTCTCTTCATTCATTTTAAATTGAAGGACTCCACGGGAAAGCCGTAAAATCTCCCGCCAGAATACCGTAATAATGCTGAGTACCGTTGCTCCGTGAACAACTATGGAAAAAAGAAAACTCTCTTCTATTCCGCCAAAGACATATTTAACAATTTCCAGATGGCCGTCGCTGCTAACGGGCAGAAACTCCGTAAGCCCCTGCACCAGGCCGAAGATGAGAGCCTCAAACCAATTCATTACTGACTTTTAGAAAACGGGTATTATTTTTAATTGTCACGCGGTTTCTTCATTATCGCATATATCTCAAACACAAAACCGGCAAGAACAATTAGCGGGGCCAGGGTAATCCTCCGGAAACTGAAAATGTCTTCCGAAAATACATTCGGGTCATCAGACTTGCCACCGGCCATCAGTATGAACCCTATTATGATGACGGCAAAACCTATTGCCATCAGTTTATAGTTTTCCCTTCCAAGGGCAAAACCGGTTTTCTGATCCTTTTCGTTTTTAGATCCCATATCCTTAGAAATATAATTTGTCTTCATGCATGCCCAGGTATCTGTTCAGGGCAAAAAATGTTGAAACAGCATTGATAATCACTCCCGCGGCTATCAGTGCAAGGCATAAAAAGAGGAAGAGGTTGATGTTCTCATACGTAAAAAGCGTAAAAAACTCTTTCTCAACCAGATACATCAATCCCATCAATAAACCGATGGCTATTAAGGCTGCCACAAATCCGAAAAAAAGACTCTTCAGCAGGAAAGGTTTCCTGATAAACGATCTGTTGGCGCCTATCAGCTGCATTGTATTGATAAGAAACCTTTTTGAGTAAATCGAAAGTCTGATCGTATTATTAATAATTGTAAGTGCGATAAGAAAAAGTAACGCGCTTATTGTCAGCAGAAACGCTGTGATTTTTCTGACATTTTCATTGATTAGGGTAAGGATAGACTCCTGGTAATAAACCTCATCTACCACCGGGTATTCGAGAATGCGTTTCTCGATTTTCATTACACTGTCAGGATGCGTATAGTCAGCCAGGAGATATACATCTATTGTTGGCATCAGGGGATTATACCCCAGAAAATCCAGGAAGTCTTCGCCAAGGTCATCTTTCAGTTTGACAGCGGCCTCATCTTTTGAAACATATTCCGTCTGCTTGACATAAGACTTTGCATCAAGCTCTTTCTGCAACATCCTGATATCAGCCTCGCGGGCATCTTCTTTCAGCATGATCGTAAAGGAAAGACTTTCCCTGAAGTAGTCTGACAACTGGCGTGCATTGATAAGAACCATACCTAATATCCCAAGCAGAAAAAGCACAAGCGAAACACTCACCACAAGTGTTAAATATGAACTTCCCAATCTGTACCTGGATATACCGCCCTCGGTCCTTGTCACTCTCAAAAATTTGTGTCAAAAATAGTACACAATCGGGCATTTCCTTCAGGGGGACCCGATATTTTTACAGTAAGGCTGAAATAAGAGGCGCGTGTAGCAGCCCGATAACCCTAATCCTCAACAAAGGTGATCCACCCGAATTCGTCCGGTTCATCACCATACTGAATACCAACGAGCTTGTTAAAAAGTTTAAGTGTAACCGGCCCCGGCTTGCCGTCCTTGCAGTACTCATAAATCTTTCCGCTGTCCGGATCGACAATCTTTGAAATAGGACTAATAACAGCTGCCGTTCCGCATGCTCCGGTCTCCTCAAATTCAGCAAGTTCTTCAATCGGAATCCTTCGCCTCTCGGTTTTCATCCCCAATTTTTCAGCTATCGTGATAAGACTCTTGTTGGTAATCGAAGGAAGAATGGATGGGGAAAGGGGTGTTATGTATGTATTGTTCTTTATCCCGAAAAAGTTTGCCGGACCGCATTCATCTATGTATTTTTTCTCCCTTGCATCAAGGAAAAGCGCATTGCCGTAACCTTCCTCCCGGGCTCTTACTATGGCCCTCATGCTGGCTGCATAGTTACCTCCAACTTTGATGTTTCCGGTACCGAGGGGCGCTGCCCGATCAATATCCCTGCAGATCAACATGTTAACAGGCTTGATGCCACCCTTGAAGTAAGGTCCAACGGGTGTTACAAAAACGATAAAAGTATACTCGGATGCAGGTTTTACACCCACCTCAGCGCCGCTCCCGTAAAGTAACGGTCTGATATACAATGAAGCCCCCGAACCGTATGGCGGAACAAACTCCTTATTGAGTTTAACGGCAGTAAAAATTGCCTCCCTGAAAAGCTCAACCGGAACAGGAGCCATATGTATCCCGTTTGCTGAAGTGATGAGCCGCGCGGCATTATCCTCCCACCTGAAAAGTCTTATCTTTCCATCGCGACCCCTGTAGGCCTTGAGTCCCTCAAATGACTCCTGCCCGTAGTGGAGGCCCGTAGCGGCAATATGAATATTTATATATTCAGAGTCGGAAATCTCTGGCTTGCTCCATTTCCCGTCACTGAAAAAACTTCTGACATTGTAATTGGTCTTTATATAGGAGAAAGGCAGGTTGTTCCAGTCCAGATTTACCATGGCAATACTGATTTGGTGTCTCCAAATGTACACTTTTAAAATAAAGTTCCAAATGATATTAGATATTGCCCAGCCTCTCCTCTGAAAACGTCCTGAGGATATTGGTCTGCTCCTCTCTGGAGACTGACTGCAGCATTCTTGCAGTGCTTGTAAGGCACGGATTGTCAGCAATTCTCTCTGTAAGGTCTGCAAACCACTTCACCGGATCAGTTACTTTTCCGTATGCCAGCTCCTCCCGGTAAAGTTTGTCAGCCATTGAAGGGAAATCGACCCGACCCAGAAAATCATAAACAGCATCATGTAAAACCCTTCCGGCCGCTGTTTCCTGAACAGGGGAAAATGCGCCGGTGATAAGTTTCATTACAGCCCCCAGGGTCAGACTATCAAACCCGTAAACACTGAAAATCTCCTCTGCCCTTTTCCCTGATGCCTCCAAAGGTTTCTGATAATCAAAAACATACCCAAAAAAAACAAAAACAGAAGCAAGGCGAAGATGAATATACTCCTGGTCTTCAAGGTTTTCAGCTCTTGCAAGCAATTCAGCCTGTAGCGAAACACTCCTGATGTAGTCAGGGTTATGGAAGAAGAGGTCCGGAGAAGCATTTTCAGCATACTTCGTGAAAACATGTTCTTCCACATCGATTATACGGATCATCTCAATTTTTGTAAAGAACCGCCGGTTTGGTGTACCGTCGGCCTCACACAGTTCTGGGCGGATGCCCGTCACAAAATACATATCCAGGTCACCCTTGTACTTCACAGGCATCCTTCCCCTGTAAAAACAGGTAAAATATTCTTTGACAAACTCATACGTAGTTCCCGAGATGTTGATCTTCCCGGGTTCACCTGACGATTCCATCCTGCTTGCCGTGTTTACAGTGTCACCCCAGATGTCATATGCTATCTTCTTGTGACCCACCACCCCCGCAATAACAGTCCCGGTATGAATGCCAATTCTGATGTCCCAGAACCTGGCCGCTATGTTCGCAGGGTCTTCCCTCATTGACTGCATATATTTCTGCATCTCAAGCGCGGCAAGCACCACCTCGACCGGATTGGTCCTGTTTCTCTCCGGGATGCCTCCGGCACACATGTAGGCATCGCCTATCGTCTTGATCTTCTCAATCCTGTACTTCTCCGCCACTGAATCGAAATGAAAGAAGAACCTGTCGAGCTCATCAATGAGAACCTCCGGATTCATCTCTTCGGCAATCCTGGTAAAGCCTTGAATATCTGAGAATAAAACCGTAACAAAGTTATATTTTGTCTTTGCAGCCTTACCCTTTAACATTATCTCCTGAGCGGTGCCTTTGGGAAGCATGTTCGCCAGCAGGTTGTCTGACTTTTCCTTCTCGTGCCGGAGTTCATCGGTACGCTCACTTATCAGCTCCTCAAGCCTCTGCTGCCTCTCCCTGAACAGAAGTCGTGTCCTCCTCCGGACCAGGCCGATGACTGCAAGAAGGAGCAGAGGATAAATAACTTTAGCCGGCACTGAAAAATACCAGGGTGCCCTGATTCTGAAAACGAATTTGCCTGTCCCCGTAACTACGGTTTCAATTCCCCGATACTGGAACAGTAACTTATATTTACCCTGGTCAAGATTTGTATATTCCTTGAATGTCCGAGGGCTCCATTCTGTCCACCGTCTGTCAACCCCCTCAAGATAATACCTGTATTCCAGCCCGTTATCCCCGGTCATCTCAAATGCAAGGCCCTCATGATACCTGAATATCGCCGGTTTTTTTGCTGTATCAACCTTTTCACCGGTACTGTAAAGACTCACACTTTCTATTCCTCCGGAAGGACTATCATTTCCTACCGGCCTGCCCGTTCACATCCGAAAAATGAAAACCGCAAAACAGAGGCATGACGAAGGCCAGAGTTTTGAATTGATTAAGTAAACTGATTGCCATTTGCGGTTCCGGACGGCTGGTTTACACAAAAATAATCTTTTATTTCAGTGATTTGTATTTACTTCCCGGGTTAGTGAGTTTCCAATGATTAATTTTGCCTGTACAAAAACTGAAAATGGAACTGATCTTCGCCACAAACAACAGGCATAAAATAAGAGAGATAAGCTCCCTGCTCGAACCGGGAACAGAACTTATCGGGCTGGCTGATGTAAATATCACTGAAGAAATTCCGGAAGAATGGGAGACTCTGGAAGAAAATGCTCTTTTCAAAGCACGGTTTGTTCACAGCAGGACAGGGATGAATGTTTTTGCAGATGACACGGGTCTGGAGGTTGAGGCCCTGAACGGTGCTCCCGGAGTACACTCGGCAAGATTTGCAGGCGAAGAGAAGGACTCCTCTGCGAATATGACCAAACTGCTGGGACTTCTTGAAGGAAAAAAGAACAGGAAGGCCAGGTTCAGAACAGTGATCGCCCTCATTTATGGCGACAGAGAATACCTCTTCGAGGGAATTGTTGCCGGTAGTATTATTGAGGAAAGGAAAGGCACTGAAGGGTTTGGCTATGATCCTGTATTTATTGCTGAGGGTTATACACTTACTTTTGCCGAAATGCCGCTCTCGGAAAAGAACAAAATATCACACCGCGCACGTGCTTTTGAAGGATTGCGAAAATTCCTCGCCGCAACCGGTGAATCAGGGTAGAATAAAGGCAAACGGTTTTAGTAATGATGATACGAATAGTAGTATCGGTTTTCTTTTTGGCGTGGGCCTGGATCGGAATGTCCGCACAGATTCCTGTCGGATCATGGCAGGATCGCCTGTCATATTCATCTTCCCATTACCTTGCGGCCGGAAATGATAAAATCTTTTCATCTGCAGGTGCCTCCCTTCTGATAATAGATTCCCAAACTGAAATAACTTCAAAGCTGTCAAAAGCCAACGGCCTTACGGAAACAGGAATAAGTGCCATCGGCTGGTCTGAACAGGAAGAGACGCTTGTTATTGTCTACCGGAACACAGATGTGGACCTTGTCAAACGGGGCAGAATAACCAATATCCCAGACATCAGAAATAAATACATTCCGGGCCTGAAGGAGATTTACAATATTTCTGTCATCGGGAACCTCGCCCTGCTTTCAGGCAGTTTTGGCATTGTGGTGATTGATGTCAGGGGAAGATATATTGCCGATACCTGGAAGCCGGGAGATGACGGAAACACCAACGAGGTATATGAAACAGCTATTTTCAATGAAAAGGTCTACGCAGTAACTGCAAAAGGGGTTTACTCAGCTCCCCCGAACAGGACAGGCCTTGCATATTTCGGGAACTGGGATAAACTGGAGGGATTACCGGTGTCAGATGCCGCGTATAATAAAATTGCAGCCACCTCATCATCACTTTTTATTAATAAACCTGGCGGGGCTTCCTCACCGGACTCGCTTTTCAGGATAATCCCGGGGCAGTCTGCAACACTTGCATTCACACGGACAGATGCACGCATACGGTCTGTTGATCCCGCACCACAGGGAGTGACGGCGACACTTGCTTCTTCCCTTTTGAGTTTGTCTGAAGAAGGCCAGGTTACCCGTGAAACAGTGACATATGGCTGGGCATCGCCAAATCCACAGAATACGCTGACCTACAAAGGTGTATTGTGGATTGCTGACGCCTCTGCGGGGCTGGTATCGACAACTGATTTTATAAATTTTGAGACCCACACGCTTCCCGGACCCTATACAAACAATGTATCAGATATCTGTTTTGCAGGAACAAGGACATATGTCACCGGCGGAACAGTTGACAATGCGTGGGGTAACGTTTACCGCCCCTTGCAGATCTTTATTAATTCAGCCCAGGAATGGGTCAGCAATATACTTTATGGCCAGGCTGACAGGGATGCATTGAGAGTGGTTGCCGACCCGGCTGACCCTGACCATTATTTTGTGTCATCATGGGGTAACGGGCTGTATGAATTCAGGAACAGTACCCTGGTAAATAATTTCAACCAGTACAACTCGCCACTGTCAAGCATTATCCCGGGAGACAACTATACAAGAATATGCGGACTTGCCTTTGACAGGACAGGAAATCTCTGGATAACACAGTCAGGTGTCAGCGGAAATCTCAGGGTACTGAAAACTGACGGTACCTGGACCTCTACAACAGTTAACCTGAATGTACCTGTTGTCGGTGACATTGTTATCGATGACAACGGCTACATCTGGACCCTGCTTCCGAGGGGCCACGGTATGCTGGTCTATGACCCTGCAAAAACCCCTGGCGACATATCTGATGACAGGTATCTGAGACTCCAGGTGGAAGACAGTGAAGGCCACGTTATGACCAATCTCTTCTCGGCAGCCCGTGACAGGGATGGAAATATCTGGGTGGGTACCGACATGGGGCCGGCAGTATTCTACACTCCGGGAAAGGTATTTGAATCAACTATTAAAGCTACAAGGATTAAAGTACCTAGAAATGACGGATCAGGCCTTGCTGATTACCTCCTTGGCACAGAGACAATTACATCTATAGCAGTGGACGGGGCAAACCGAAAGTGGTTCGGCACAATGAGCTCAGGGGCCTACCAGGTCTCAGAAGACGGAAGAACACAGCTCCATAATTTCAGCTCATCGAACAGCCCGATCTTATCTGACAATATCGTGAAAATCAATATTAGCAGTGAGTCCGGAGAAGTATGGTTCGGCACCTCATCAGGCATTATTTCATTCAGGGGTGATGCCACTGAAGGCAAAGACGACTACTCTGGAATGTACGTCTTTCCCAATCCTGTGAGGGAAGACTATGAAGGGCCGGTTACAGTCACAGGCCTTGTTGAGGGATCATCAGTAAAAATTACTGATATAAGCAGTAACCTGGTTTATGAAACTACCTCGAACGGAGGGCAGGCGCAGTGGGATCTGAAGAATTACCGGGGAAGAAGGGTAAGTACCGGAGTATACCTGATATTCGCAAGCAATCCTGACGGAACACTGGCGAAAGTAATCAAGCTGCTTGTAATAAGCTGATCATTCAGCAGTTATCAGGCTCTGAATACGTTCTATCTGCAGCTGTTTGTTGACTTCACGAAGGCTTCTTGCAGTGGAAGTAAAGTATTGGTGACCTGAAATGAATTTTACCTGAAGCTTGTTCCAGTCGTTGAGCTTTGTGATCTTATTCTGTGCTTTCAGCTCTTCAAAAAGTGTGTTGGAAACGGGGATGAAATCACTTCTGCCCAGGTAATCAAGGTCAGAATCGCATATTATTTTCTCCAGGAGGTTCTTCGGTTTCGGAGGCAGCTGTGTTGACATTATGATGCTGCAAATCGTTTCAATCTGTTCTTCGGTATACCCGAATTCCGGCAGCATCTGCCTTGCCAGCACCGTTCCCTGATGCTCGTGCCCGTCATAAGTGACAGTGTGACCGGCATCGTGGAAAAGTCCTGCAGTCTTAAGGAGAAGGATCTCCTCGTCACTGCAGCCCTCCGCCCAGCCAATGAGCTCCACCTCCGTCACTACATCAACCGTATGTTTTACATTGTGGTAATGAAGAAAATCAGGCAGCTCCTTCTCAAGCTTATCAAGAATGATCTCCTGAATATCAGTGAACTGTATCAATCCGAACTTGGTCCTGAAGGAGCTGTTCGGCTCTTTCCCCAGACCTTCTGATGACAGTTCCGGCAATAATCCCCTTACCTGGTACATTTGCAGGTCACCGGTATATTTCACCGGCAGTTTCCCGAAATATTCACATTTGAAGAATTCCTTTACAAGTTCATAGGTCATTACAGAAATCAGGATCGTTCCTTTTTCGGATACGGCCTCAATCCTGCTTGCGGTATTTACAGTCTCTCCCTTGATATCATAGGCCATTTTCTTCTTGCCTGTCAATGCTGCCGCAACCGGCCCTGTGTGAATGCCTATCTTAAGTTCCCATACCTTGTCAGAACCTCTTTTGTTGGTTTCATAGGAGTCAAGATAATTTCTCATCTCTGTTGCAGCCATGACAACATCAACGGGATTGGTAATGTTCTTTGCCGGAATACCTCCCGCACACATATATGTATCACCGATAGTCTTGATTTTCTGAATATGGTACTTCCCGGCAATTCTGTCAAACTCGTACAGAATCTCATCCAGTTCATCCATGAGCAGGGCAGAATCCATATCCTCGATAAGTTTTGCAAACCCGTGGATATCAGCAAACAGAACGGTGACCATGTTGAATTTAAGTGACCGTTCCTCCTCCTCTCCTCCGTCAGGATGGAGTTTGTGTTTTTCGAGAAGGACCCTGTACCTCTCATTGTCATTCAGAAGAGCGTCTCTCTCGCGTCCCAGTTTCTTAAGAAGGAGCTCCAGCTCGGTGTTTTGTCGGGCAAGGCGCGCCAGGCGCTTGAGTAGCTGGTCTTTGGAGTCTGATTTCATATGCTGAAGCCGGAAAGTAAAGATACAAAATATTAACTCTTATGATTGCGCACCCGCTCTGTCATTAAACTTTAATACTTTTGAACATCAGGCGACCAGCAATGATAGTCAAAACCAAAGCCATACTCCTTAATCACATACGGCATTCTGACAACAGTCTTATAGCCCGCTTTTATACCGAAGAATACGGAAGGCTCTCTGTGATGGTCAAGGGTCTTTCGGCCAAAAAGGGGAAAAACCGCTATCTCTATTTTCAGCCACTCTATTTATTCGATCTCGAAATCTATTACCGTGAGGCGAGGGAGATGCATAACCTGAAGGAGATTAACCTCAGTTTCACCCCTGTAAACATCCCCACAGATTTGTTTAAGAGTACTATTTCACTGTTTATCAGTGAGATCCTGTATGCAACAATCCGTGAGGAGGATAAAAACCGAAGGCTTTTTTCATTCATTGAATCATCGGTGAAGGCTCTGGATGAAATGACCCTGGGGGTCAGCAACTTCCACATCTGGTTCCTGGTAAATCTTTCCTCCTATACAGGTATCGGTCCTTCTCCCGTATCTGCCGCCGGAAGCTATTTTGACATGCTTAACGGCCAATTTGTTCCTTCTGCACCGATGCACACTGATTTCCTCGAACCAAAAAGCGCTGACTACCTTAACCGGCTCCTGAAATATTCTGTTGAAGAGCTTCCCTCACTTCAGATTTCAGGCGCCGAACGTACAATATTCCTCGATCAGATACTACACTATTACAGCCTCCATCTTCCGGGGATGAGACGTATCCGCTCCCTCAGGATACTGAATGATATCTTCCGCTAAGATTACTGCTTCTTTGACTATCTTTGTCACAAATCGGGCTTCATGTCATTCATCCCTTCGATAATTAACTGGTTTAATACCAAAAGGTTACATCAGATAGACCTCTTCAGGAAATACCCGGCTGAGACACAGCAGGAGGCCCTGATTCGCCTTATCGCTGCAAGCCGGGAGACAACCTGGGGTAATGATCACGGGTACTCGTCCGTTGATTCGGAGGCCAGGTTCAGGGAGAGAGTTCCTCTGCAGACTTATGAGGATTTTATTCCATTTGTAGACAGGCTGCGCGAAGGTGAAAAAAATCTCCTCTGGCCGGGCGAGGTAAAATGGTTTGCAAAATCATCAGGCACCACCAGCACCAAAAGTAAATTCATTCCGGTAACCAAAGAGTCGCTTGAAAACACCCACTACCGCGGTGCCAAAGACTCCCTGGCTATCTATACCAGCCTTAATCCGGAAACGGAGATTTTCAAGGGGAAAGGGCTCATTCTGGGTGGCAGTCACAAGGTGAATAATTTCAACAATGAATCTCTATACGGCGATCTTTCTGCCATATTAATCGAAAACGCACCCGTTTATTCCGAGCTCATCCGTACTCCTTCAACAAAAATTGCCCTTATCGAGGACTTCGAGGAGAAAATGAAGAAGATCACTGAAACCACTGTCAACCTGAACGTTACAAGCATTTCAGGAGTGCCGTCGTGGTACCTCGTACTGATAAAATATATCCTTAAGGCAACCGGAAAACAAAATCTTCATGAAGTGTGGCCCAATCTCGAGGTTTTCTTTCACGGGGGAATCAGCTTCACTCCTTACAGGGAGCAGTTCAGGCGCATTCTGCCTGACCCGCGGATGAGCTATATGGAAACATACAATGCCTCCGAAGGTTTTTTTGCAATACAGGATGACCCTTCTGACAGTTCAATGTTGCTGATGCTCGACTACGGGATTTACTATGAGTTTATCCCGGCAGATGAGGTCAACTCCGGAAATCCCCGCACACTGTCGATCGGAGAGGTTGAAAAAGGGGTGAATTATGCTCTTGTAATCTCAACCGACGGCGGTCTGTGGAGATATATAATAGGAGATACTGTAACCTTTACCAGCCTTTTCCCTCATAAAATCAGGATCACCGGTCGCACAAAGCATTTTATAAATGCCTTCGGCGAAGAGGTAATCATTGACAATGCAGAAAAGGCTCTGGAAAGCGCCTGTTCGGCAACAGGTGCCCATATACTCGAATACACCGCCGGACCTGTCTATATGGGAGAAAACAACAAGGGATCGCATGAATGGGTGATCGAATTCGACAGACAGCCCGACAATCTCGGACACTTTACCGAAGTACTTGACGCAACCCTGAAATCAGTCAACTCAGACTATGAGGCCAAGAGATATAAAGACCTGACCCTGACAATGCCGGTTGTAAGAGTGGTTCCCGAGGGCACTTTTTACAGGTGGTTCAAGGAAAAGGACAAGCTCGGCGGACAGAATAAAATGCCGAGACTTTCGAACACCAGGGAGTTCGTTGAAGGCATTCTCAAGGCAGTAGCTTTATAAAATCTTTTTATCAACAGCAGCAGCTTCTCCCTCCCTTTTTTCTATATTTAAACTCAGAATTAAACTCCGTTTCACATGCACATAGCAATAGCCGGTAACATAGGATCAGGCAAGACCACACTGGCCGGTCTGCTTTCAAAACATTACGGCTGGCAGCCTCATTATGAGGACGTTGATGAAAACCCATACCTGAATGACTTCTATGAAGACATGCAACGCTGGTCATTCAACCTGCAGATATACTTCCTCAACTCGCGCTTCAGCCAGATCCTTGAAATCAAAAAATCTAAAAACACAATTGTACAGGACCGTACAATATATGAAGACGCCTACATTTTTGCACCCAACCTTCATGCAATGGGGCTGATGTCTACGCGGGACTTTGAAAATTATTTTACCCTGTTCAAACTGATGAGCTCTCTCGTTGAGCCGCCTGACCTTCTTCTTTACCTCAGGGCATCTGTTCCGACACTCGTGAGCCAGATCCAGAAGCGCGGCAGGGAATATGAAAGCTCAATACGCATTGACTACCTGAAAAGACTTAATGAAAGGTATGAGGCGTGGATAGAGTCCTATAAACTGGGAAAATTGCTAATCCTTGAGGCTGACCACTACGACTTTCCGCAAAATAAGGAACACCTGAGCGAAATCATCGACAAAATAAACGCTGAGCTCCACGGGCTGTTCTGAAAAAATCAATAACTAAATCTGAACCATCCTCTGCGATGGTTTTTTTATTTAATTTTATTGTGGAATTGTCTCAATGCAATAGTGCTTAACGCTAAATCAATTTTATCATGAAAAGATTTGTGATTTTTACCGTGCTGTTTATCATCAGCCTCAGCCTGGCTGCGCAGAACGATCTTAATGTCATGCCACCCCTTGATCCTGCATACCGGACCGGGAAACTTGACAACGGTCTGACATATTACATCCGTCACAACACAGAGCCGGCCGGCAGGGCCAGCTATTATATAATTCAGAATGCAGGCGCTATCCTGGAAAATGACAGTCAGAACGGGCTTGCACATTTTCTCGAACATATGGCTTTTAACGGTACAACACGATTCCCTGATAAGGCAATACTCAATAAACTTGCCCGTCACGGCGTCGCCTTCGGAACCAATATCAATGCATATACCAGCTGGGACGAGACCGTCTATAACCTGAGTGACGTGCCGGTTGACAGGCCTGGCCTTGTCGATACCTGCCTGACAATCCTGGCCGACTGGTCTGATTTCATCACGCTGAAAGAAGAAGAGATCGACCTGGAAAGGGGTGTGATAATTGAAGAGTGGAGGACCCGGGAAAATGCAAATTCGAGGATGACTAAAAAACTGTTCCCCGTCATGTTTGAGGGTTCAAAATATGCCGTTCGCGATATCATCGGCGATACCCTGATCCTGAAGACTTTCTCTTATGACACTCTCAGGTCATTTTATCACGACTGGTACCGTACCGATCTGCAGGCCATTGCGGTGGTCGGTGACATCAATGTTGACGAGGTGGAGGCTGCAATAAAGGAGATATTTTCTTCGATCCCCGCTGTTGAGAATCCGAAACCCAGGATAAACGTAACTGTCCCGCCACAAAAAGGGACCCGCTATGTTCTTGCCACAGATCCCGAAGCTCCGGGCACCTCTGTCAACCTGTTCATAATGGACGAAAAACCTGACGACCGTCCAAGGGACCTTGCCTATATGCGCGACATGTACGTCACTGACATAATGAATTCGATGATGAGTAAACGCATAAGCGAACTGCTACAGAAGGGAACCCCTCCTTTCATAGCCGCTTCGGTAAGTTACGGGGGGTTTGTTCCCAGGAATTACAATGTCCTTTCTGTCGCTGCACAGGCCCGTGACAATGAAGAGGCAAAAGCGTTCGAAGCAGTACTTACTGAAATGGAGCGGGCCAGGAGGTACGGTTTTACACAGGGTGAGCTTGACAGGGCAAAATCGACCTTGCTTGTGAACTATGAAAGCGCCTGGAAACAGAAAGACAAGATCACAAATGATGCGTATGCAGAAGATATTCAGTCCCATTTCCTGACCAGTGAGCCTCTGCCCTCAATAGATTTTGAATTTGATTTTTTCAAGAAGATCCTGCCTCAGATCACGCTTGGAGATGTGAACACGAAGTTCAGCAGCACTGTCAGGGATGATAACAGGATCATCCTGATTTCAGGACCGGAAGGTGTTGACCACCTGAGTAAGGATGAAGCCCTTGCCCTGGTGTCAAAGGTCGAAAAGGCTGACATAAAACCTTATGATGATGTAACGGGAGGAACAGAACTGATAGGTGAGCAGTTACCGGGTTCGGCAGTGATAAAAAGTGTTGTCCTGCCTCAGTTTGGTGCTGTGGAATGGACACTTGCCAACGGTGCAAAGGTGGTTTTCAGAAAGGCTGATTTTGAAAAGGACAATGTGACGGTCTCCGGATATTCCTTCGGAGGATCATCGGTCTTTGCTGACTCACTTATTCCGTCGCTGTCTGTATTCCCGGCAGTTATCTCCATGTACGGCGCAGGAGAATTCGACAATGTTGCCCTGCAGAAAATGCTTGCAGGGAAGAAGGCCTCAGTCACTCTGGGTTTGCAGGAGACGATGCAGAACGTCTCAGGGACTTCAACACCGGGAGACTTTGAGACAATGATGCAGCTTCTGTATTTGCGGTTTGCAAAACCGAATTTCAACCGCGAAGCCTATGACGCCATCATAGGCCGGTATATTGCAATGGTTACCGCCATGCAGAAAGACCCCAATAAAATGATGTCCGACAGCCTGACCCTGAATATGACCGGGTACAGTTCGCGCACCTTTGTCATGACTCCTGAATCAATGAAGCTGATAAGGTTTGAAGACGTCAACTATATCTACAGGAACGCATTTGACGACGCTTCGGCTTTCACTTTCTTCATAGTCGGGAATATTTCCGATACAGTAGCCCGTACAATGTCTGAAAAATACATCGGTTCCCTTCCCTCCACCAATTCAAAAAAATCCTTTATCGATCGCGGCGTCAGACAGCCCGAAGGAAAAGTCATCAAGGAAATTCAGATCCCACTCACCACACCTAAGGCTACTGTTGTGATGAGCTATACTGCCAAAACAAAATACAGACCCGAAAATAACCTGTCGATGGAGGTGCTGAAAGGTATACTCGACCTGGTGTACACAGAAAAAGTACGGGAGGATGAAGGAGGCACCTATGGTGTAACCGTTAGTGCATCCACACAGTTGCGTCCCGTTTCCAAATCAGTTCTGCTGGTGGCATTCGAATGTGACCCGGTGAGAGCGTCTGATCTGAAAGCAATAATTTACAAAGAACTAAATGAAATTGCCAAAAACGGACCTTCACAGGTCAACCTTGACAAGGCTGTAAGCAATATGCTTAAAAAGAGGGAGGAAGCATTGCCTCATAACAACTACTGGGCCGGCACAATCCGCAATTATTACGTAACCGGAATAAACAGCGACGACCCGGGGAATTTTGCGGAAATCCTCAATAAAATGACCACTGCGGACATCCGTAAAATGGTTGGCAAATATCTCAAAAAGGCTGATCTGCTTGAAATAGTCTTTGTCCCTGAAAAGAAATGAGGAAGATCTGATATTCCTCCTTCCTGAAAAGGAGGAGTCCCACTCTCCGTCCGCCGGTTTGCGTACAGACAGGGTGGTAAAACATATTTTGTACAACCTCTTTTCCTTTTCGCTAAATTGCAGGATAAATACTTAATCCTGTAAATACAGTTGACAATCGCGGCCGACAAATTCAGAAGTATCCTTCAGCTTCCGGTAAATGACCCGGTACTGGTGTTTGCCGTAATTCTTACTGTTATCCTTGTTTCGTCCGTAATACTCAGGAAGTTCAGGATTCCGGGTATCCTCGGGCTGATCGTTTCGGGAATCATAATCGGTCCTAACGGTCTGAACATCATTGAAAAAAGTCACGCAATCGACCTGTTTGCCACGATCGGGATACTTTTTCTGATGTTTACTGCCGGACTGGATCTGAATCAGCAGCAGTTCAGACAAACGAAATATAAAAGCCTGCTGTTCGGCCTTCTTACCTACATAATTCCGTTTGCAACCGGATTTCCGGTGTGTTATTATCTGCTTGATTACAATATTATTACAAGCCTGATGATATCCAATATGTTTGCCACTCACACGATGGTTTCATATCCCATTGTGACCAGGCTCGGGCTGACGAAAAATGAAGCTGTGGCAGTTGCCACCGGGGGAACTGTTATTACTGACACTCTTGTACTTCTGGTTCTGGCAGCCATTACCGGGACTGCAACCGGAGGAAGCAGCCTTGCCCTTTACGGAACCCTTCTCCTTTCATTTATCCTGTTCCTCCTCTTTGTGACTTATGTGATCCCACCGGTTTCGCGATGGGCTTTCCGTCGTCTTGAGGATGATAATTACTCACAGTTCATTTACGCAGCTCTGGTTGTATTCGTTTGTGCCATTCTGGCCAAGGTTGCCGGACTGGAACCGATTATAGGGGCATTTGCTGCCGGATTTATTCTCAACCGGCTTATTCCGACAGAGTCAATACTTAGAAACAGGATCGATTTTACAGGCAATGCTCTCTTCATTCCTTTTTTTCTAATAAGTGTGGGTATGATAGTGGATCTGCATGTAATCTTTGCCGGCCCGAAAGCAATCATTGTCGCAACAGCCCTCACAGTAGTTGCCCTTGCCGGCAAACTGGCAGCTTCAGTCATCTCCTCGCGAATTCTCGGGTTCACCCGTGATCAGGGTACGCTGCTCTTCGGGCTTACAAGCTCACACGCTGCAGCAATACTGGCAGTCATTATGGTGGGATACCGCATCGGGATAATCGACGATAATGTAATTAACGGTACAATAATCCTGATCCTCGTCACCTGCCTCGTCTCCTCGGTTGTCACGGAAAATGCAGGAAGAAAAATTGTCCTGAGCGGCGGTGCTAATTCAAAATTTCAGGATGAAAGGCTCCACGAGACAATTATTATCTCTCTTTCCAATCCGTCTGAATATGGAAAGACTGATTGATCTGGCCCTGACACTTAAGAAAAAGAATCATAACAACCCCCTTTATGGTCTGTGCGTTGTAAATGACGATGACGCTGCTGTTGAAAAACTGGGTCTCGCCAGGGCTACACTGGAGCGGGCTGGCGGCAGAGCTCTGGCTTCCGGAAGAAAAATAGAGACACTGGCTACAATCGATAATAATATAACTGCCGGAATTAGAAGGGTGGCAAAAGAAAAAGGCGCCACAGACATCATTGTGGGAACATCGGGAAAACCAAATCTCGCTGACTTCCTGCTTGGACGTTCCCTCGAACAGCTTGTGATAAATTCTCCGCAGAACGTCTTCGTCTACAATCCCGTGAATCCTATCAACCTCTACAGAAAAGTACTGCTCTTTCTTCCTCCCAATGCTGAAAAGGAGTTCACATTTCTGCATATACTTGACAAAGTCTCAAGAATAGCAGAAAGCAACGCCGTTCCCTTTGAAACCTGGTCCTATGGCCTTACCTCGGGTGTGATAGAAGACCACCTCCGGAAGATAAAAAGCCCTGTAATTCATAATTTTTTCTCCTGGCCTGACGACAGGGAGATTGCCGAAATCCCTCCTTCAATCGGCAGCGATGATCTGCTGGTTGTAGTTTCCCCGCAAAGGGGCAGTATTTCATATTCTCCGCTATTCGACGGCTTTCTTAAAAAATTGCTTAAATCTACCGGTACAATCGGTTCCCTGCTAATTTATCCCGGAGTGATAAGGTCCTGAAATTAATCAGTCAAACTTGATTTTATGAAGCTGATAATAATGTCCGCCATCTCTCCGCTATGTGACCGGGCATTATCCTCAAGATCAGTATAAGTACAGTTATGTATCCCTGCTGAGATTTTCAGTGCTTCGTCATGACTGTGAAATTTATCTTTTGAGGTGCCTGCAACCATGACGGGAACTGATATTCCCTCAAGGCAATCCCCTATCCGGTACGGTTTCAAATCCCTGATAGCCTGCCCAAGACGCCCCGGTTCGGCAGCATCGAGTATCCTGCAGTTCATCAGGTACATTTCATTATCTTCGGCGGTATTGACCCTGAACTTCCTGATATACCATTTCAGGAATGGCTTCATAAACCTGAAAATGTAACGCGCACCGCGGGCGAGGACCACAGACCACCACGGAAAATTGAAGGACCCGTTTGGCTCAATAAGAACAATACTTAATGGCTTATGCTTCAGAAACCTGAATGATTCGGCAATGGCTGTGGCACCGAGAGAGTATCCAACAAGAACATAACTTCTGTCATCTGTGAATCTGGAGTTCAGATAACCCGTCAGGTCTGATGACACCTCAGCAACCGAAAATCCGTGACTGTTCCTGATCAATGCGGAGCTCTTCTCCCGGGTTTCAACATAATGCACCTTATGATATCTCGTCAGCCCGATAAGGGTGCCTGTGAAGTTGTCAGGCACTGATGCAAGGCCGGGAACAAATACTATGACCGGTAATCCCGGTGGTTCCGGTGGGGTAAACTCAACAGTAAAAAGAGAAACCCCTGTACCCGGGTCGGTATAGCCTGAAGTGTATGTGGCTTCCTGATAACAGTATTGTGAAAAATCCCGATCCATAATATTTTTAAAATTCTGAAGCTGTCCGATATCCGGCCAAGATAAGACTTTCCGCTATTTTTATCCCCTGAAAAGAACCCTGCATTCATTAAATTGGTTGTAAATTGCTGAAACTTAACAGCACCAGACTGTACTTACATGACAATAATGAAGAAGAAAACAACACTAACCCTGACCCTCTCCCTGATCCTTTTCTCATGCCTCGGACCTGAGACTACGGTCACCAACACCGTTAACCGTGACGGCTCGATACTCCGCACGGTCGAAATGAGCAATACTGAAAACAAGTTTCTGAAACAGCAACTCAGAGTGCCGGTTGACAGTACCTGGACATTTATCGACTCGATATCTGTCAATGAAAAGGGAGACACAACCTGGTACCGGTCTGCGGAGAAGCTGTTCACCGATGCAGATGCCATCAATCAGGCTTACCGGTGCGACAGCGGAGCCAACAGAAATGTTGCAAGAACCGCATTTTTTGAACGAAGATTCAAATGGTTTACCACAACATATTACTTTTCTGAAACCTGCGGAAAAAGTCTTTTGAATGCTTTACCCCCTGAAAAATTTCTTTCAGCGGAGGAGATCGGATTCATGAATTTGCCGCGAAAAGTGAAAATTGACCTCCTGACCGGGGCAGACAGTTCAAAATACCGGATTCTGAGAGACACACTGGATGAAAAATCGGATATCTGGTTCGCCAGATCTGTCATATCAGAATGGATAGAAACTGCCGGCGCACTTTGCAAGGCCTCGGGAAAAGACTCCCTGACAACAGCAATACTCAGGTCCCATGAAGATGATTTCTTTAAACAGCTCGGGGAAAACACTGAATTCGGAGCTGGCCTTGACTCGGTACTTGGTGCAGGCGTTTATGCAGCTTTTAAGACGGAGCTTGACAGTGCAAAGGTTTTGGCCGAAGAGAAATTTGACCTCTCCTTTTCATTTTCGGAGTACACTCTGCAGGTGGTAATGCCATCAGAGATTATAAGCACCAACGGATACAGGGCCCCTGACGGTGGAATCTCCTGGCCGGTTTCAGGAGAGTTGTTTCTGAATACTGACTATATCATGTACGCCCAATCACGTTCAATAAACTACTGGGCAATAATCATAACGGCACTCCTTGCCGTTATCCTGCCCTTCGATATCGCCAGGCATGCCAAAAAATGGAGAAAAGAAAAAAATAGGCCTGCGGTAATGAGCGACTAACCATACCATTCCCAGAATGAAAATTGGAATAATAACCGATATACATGAAAATGTCCTGATGCTCCGCGAAGCATTCAAAATGGCTGAAAGACATAAATGTGACGAGATAGCCTGCCTGGGAGACATAGTTGGATTTGACAGGCGTTTTTACAGACATAATAATGAACGCAGTGCAAAAGAATGTCTGAATATTGTAAAATCAAGCTGCAGATGGATTGTGGCGGGCAACCATGACCTGTTTGCAGCAGCCAGAGTCCCGGAATATTCCAATGGCTTTGAGTTTCCGGAAACATGGTTTAATCTGACCGCCGAAGAAAGAAAAAACGCAGCCCGGGGCCAGGTTTGGTGCTATGAAGGTGATGCTCCGAATGATCTGGATGAAGATGATATTCAGTTTCTGAAAACACTGCCGGAATATTTAGTTATATCAAATATTGGCTTTCCGGCTCTTTTTTCACATTATATTTATCCCGATGTAACAGGATCAACAACCCGTTACATTGAAAGGAACAATCAGCTCTCTGATGTCTGGAAATTCATGGAGACTAATAAAGTGCTCTTTTCATTTTCAGGCCATTCCCATAATCACTTTCCCGGGTTTGCATACCGGAAACAAATTCCATTTCTGAAGGCCCTGAATGCTAATCCTAACAGCAGCATTAAACTTGGGGATGAAATGGTAGTGATTGTCTTGCCTCCGCTGGCCGGGGAAAGTGGAAGAACAGGATTCTCAATAATCGACTCAGTGAATTTGGGACTTAACATTATTTCAACTGTTTTGGCTTAAGATCAACAGAATATGGCTCAATCATCAGGAAAACGCTCAAAGAGAATCTTTCTGCTAAAGATTGACATTCCGGCATTAATGGCAGTTGTCTTCTTTGCAGGATTGATCTTTGTATATCTGATCCCGGGATTTGAAAAGGCGATGATGGAACGTAAAAGAATTATGATCCATGAAATTACAACTTCTGCATATAGCCTGCTTAACCATTACCACTCCCTTGAGCTGGCCGGGGTCCTTGAAAAAGAGGAAGCACAGGAGCAGGCAAGAACAGCAATCAGTTCAATAAGGTACGGTGAAACACTTAAAGATTATTTCTGGATAACAGACCTGCATCCCCGGATGATTGACCATCCCTACAGACCGGATCTGAACGGGCAGGACCTTACCGGATTCCGTGACTCTAACGGCAAACCTGTATTCGTGGAATTTGTCAAAGCAGTATCCTTAAAAGGTGAAAGTTATGTCGATTACATGTGGCAGTGGAATGACGACTCGACCCGTGTGATGCCCAAATTATCCTATGTAAGACTGTATGAGCCATGGGGTTGGATAATCGGCACCGGAATCTATATTGATGATGTACGTGCCGAGATAGGTAAAATGGAACTTCGGGCTTTAATTATATCGGGTATCATTGGTTTAATAATAATTATGCTTCTGGCGGCTGTTTCACAACAGAGTCACAAAATTGAAAAAAGAAGGAGTGAGACGGAGAAAGAATTACGAAAATCGAAAGAACTATACAGGACGCTTGCAGAAGCTGCTTCAGAAGGAGTATTGATCTGGTCTGGCCAGTTGCTACAGGCCAATAAAACACTATTATCATGGCTTGAATTTACGGAAGAGGAGTTGCAGAAAACAAACTTCCACCAAATTCTTATGTCACCGGAAATTTCAGAATTCAATGATTCGGATACTCTGTATGATGAACTGGGTACAAGACGGTATGTCGAATGTGTTCTTAATATGAAGAATGGCAATCCAGTCCGTTCACATGCTGATTTCTCCAGGATTATGCTTGGGCAGATGAAAGCCGTACTCGTGGTCTTAAGACCTGCAGGCAAGAGTACCTCTCCGACAGCATTTTCTCCTCACAGCGCATCGTTAAATAATATAGATACCGGCTTTTTCCGAATGGCTGTCGGACGGAAAACCAGATTTCTCCATGCAACACAACCTGCACTTGACCTGATGGGCTTCAACAACATGCAGGAGCTCGTTTCTCATAACCCTGAATCTCTGTTTGTTTACCCGGCACAGCTTAAAGCCATCAAATCAGTTCTCGTGTCTGAAAGAAATGTTTCAGGAAGAGTAGTACACCTCAGGCGCAAAAACGGAGAAGAATTCACCGCTCTTTTGAACGTCGTATTTGTAGAATCCAACCTCCAGGAGGTTTTGTGTGACGGGTCCATTGAAATGCTGGCAGCCTCTTCCTCCCACCATAATTCACCAACAGTCGGTCTGCAAACTTACGGCACTTCATATTTGATGGAAACTCCGGTTACAGCAATAATGAAGCCTCCCGTTGAATGCAATGAGAACCTCCCTGTCTCCCGGGTAGTGGCGGTAATGAAAGAAAATAATACCAGATTTGTTACAGTCATAAATAAAAAAGGTGATCCGCTGGGAATAATTGAGGCTGGGGTGATCTGCCTAAAACTTTCTGAAGGAGGCTCTTCTGAGACGGAAATATTCAGATGGATGAGCTCTCCCCCAGATTTGATTTCAGAAGACACAAAAATAAACAAGGCATTCGTAATTATTCAGGAGAGCCTCACTAAATGCCTCCTTGTTACTTCCGAAAAGAAAGGGACTGTTGGGTTTATTACAAATGATGAACTGTCCAAAGCCATTTCCGCACCACCAGAGTTGATCTTTTCGGAAATCGCCAAAGCAGGCACAGCCTCGTCTTTAAGGTCTCTTTATCTAAAAAACCGAAGAACCGCCGTTTCAATGATACTTGGCCATGCTGATCCTTACGCTGTTTCTCTTTACCTTTCCACTGTTGCAGATGCCATCTGTCAGAGAATCCTTGATCTGTGCCTGGACGAAGCCGGTGTGCCGCCCTGCCAATTTGCATTTATTCAAACAGGAAGTGCGGGCCGGAGAGAACAGACACTTTCCACTGATCAGGATAATGCCATAATTTTTGAGAACAGTGAACCTGAAAATCATGAAAACAGACAACTCTGGTTCGTGACACTCGGGAAAAAGGTAAATGAGATGCTGGCAGAGGTGGGTTTCAGGCTTTGCAAGGGAGAAAATATGGCTGGCAATCCAATATGGTGCCAGCCTGTTGATATGTGGAAGAAATACTTCACTGACTGGATAAAGATACCTGGTCCGGAGGAACTGCTGGAGGTAAGCATTTTTTTCGATTTCAGACATTGCTTTGGTGACCAGAGTCTTACAGATGAGTTACATTCATTTGTGAAGAGTGGCCTTAAAACCAATGATATATTCTTTCATCACATGGCTGCTGCATGGAAACCGCTTAACCTGCCATCCGGTCACATCTCTGACGCGGGCACCGATATTAAGAAAATTCTTATGCCGCTGACCGGAATTATAAGGCTTTATGCGCTTAAATTTGGGATTGACGGGTTTTCTACAATAGAAAGAATAGTGGAGTTGTATACAGGCCGTAAGATTGACTACCGCTTACTCAGGGAAACAATACGGGCATGGAAAGATCTTACTTCACTTCGTCTTTCACACCAGGCAGAATGTATCAACAGTGAAACCGAACCGGATAATATTGTGGATTTTCAACTGTCTGACAGTGAGCTTCGATTTTTAGCGGAGCAATCCGTTGCCGCCATTAACAACCTTATATTGAAATCGGGCAGCGACTTTTACACTGTAACTATTTAAAACTTATAGATCGTACTAAGCAAAACTCTTACATTGGTTACATTATCCGTAACCGTCACCCTCCCGTTATTTTGCATTATACCATAAGCTGCCGAAGTAGCTTCCACTTCAGCCCCAAAACTTAAACGACCTTCTGTTACAATCAGACGAGGGGAGATCCTGAAGAGGTGATCGATATTATTCCCGCGGCCATAAACAGCTCCCACAATCTGGTCATCAGATCCAAGGTTCTTGCTGAAGCCAGTAAAAAGACCAAATAATACTTTCTTCCCATTGGTGTTCAAATCAACCCAGTAACTTACAGTATTAAGATTTGTATATGTTTTAAACTGGTTCAGCGGATCAGTTATCCGTGACACGCCATACCCTCCTATCATTACAAGGTCACTGGCGTTCTGACCGTACACTCCCATCAGGGAAATATTTACAGGAGTGCTTTTCATTTTTAAAGCGCCAAAAACGGTATAGCTCCCTATCATTACGTCTGTTTCTACATTGACCTGCGTCGTTAACTCTGGTCTGAGCCGTTTGTAATCAAATCCGGCCCAGAAGATAATATTACCTCCGGCTGGAGCACGCATTTGTAAGTTAATCCCAGGCGAACCACTGTTTCTTATGTACTTGTTACTGTTGCCGTCAGGACCGGCAGACGTGAAATCACGCTGCCCGTAAGCCGTTAGTGAAAGGCTCAATGCTGCTATCTTTCTCGTCAGCCTTACCTGAGGATTTCGGCTGAATGGTACGAAAGGAGCACCAGTGTTGAAGCTAACTGTTCCCGGAAAACTTTCAACTGGAAAAAGGGGATGCCAGTATTGTCCGATTAAAAGTGTAGTTTTTTTCCAATCCATCTTCACGTACGCATGCCGCAGCCTTAATCCGTTCAGATCGCTTTCACCTGTACCAAAAAACTCAGCTTCAATTACTCCAGTGGTTTTCGCTCCAAATGCATCCGGACCGGTGATGTCACCTCTTATCCGTGTCTGAATATTAAGCATGTGAAAAGTAGGATTGGCATTAAGGTCATTCATTTCAGAGTCATACAACACATTATCAGGATAAAGAAAAAAATGGCCCTCTCTGATGCCGTTTGCCGCACTCGATTGCCGGGTATCATAAAAAATATCATTTTTAATAAATCCGGAAAATTTTATTCCCCATGAAGGATCAGTTTCCTGTGATGCTGCCGGCAAACAACCGGCTGCTGCCAGAAACAAAGTGATTACTTTTCGATTCATTTTATCATTTATTATGAAGTCAAATATAAAATCCGTTCACATTCCATAATGCAAATTACCTTTTGTTCCTGTCCGGCGGAAAGAGGGACTCAATAAGGGACGGATTAACTGGCTCTCCGCCGAGAAGAACACTCATGTTGCTTTTAGCTGCCCGATTGTCCTTCCATAATGTGAGTGCTTCCTGGTAAAGAAGTAAGGCTGAATCAGGCATCAATTTATGTCTGTAAATAGTTCCCTTGTTCGTAAGGCTTACAGATAATCTCCGTGGTGTTTCGATCTGCGCAGTCTCAATATATTTTATCCGGCCTGATAACACTTTGTTGAAATTCAATCCGTTGAAAACCGGATCATTCTCTTTCATAAATGGAACCACCTTATCGTTTATAGTTTCCCTGGAAAGTCCTTCCCATTCGTCAAGCCAATTCCTGTAATTGACAATGCTGCTGTCACAGTATCTCATTGAAAGGTCCAGAAGTCTGCTCTTTTCTGATTCACCGGCAGTACTGTCATACAGAGCCATTAGAAGCAATGCGCTGCACTTGTTATTATGTATGAGTCCGATCTCAAAGGAAGAAGCATAATCCGGCAACGAACGGTAATAAACACTGGCTGTGTCAAGAAGGTGAAATGCTTCGAAGCTGTTGATGCCACCCGAGGACTTATCATAGGCGAATAGAGCCTCCCTTGCTTTTCTGACGCGCGGGTCCTCAGTTCTGTTGAGACTCCTGTAATAGAAGAATGCAAATATTATTGCCACCAGGGAAACTGAGAAGGTGATCCCTATGATCACCTTCGTTCCCCTGGATATTATCAATAGTTCTTTTAGCCTCATCAATTATGTACCTGTTCTGCAAGAAATTTCTTGATTTCAAGCGGGGTGGTGGCAGTAAACTTTGAGACAACAATATTTACAATTATGGCAAGAGGCGCCCCAATCCAGGCGAAGTACCACACATTAAGCCAATAGGAAACAAACGTCTGCCCGGGAAGACTCCCTCCGCTTAACCCGACTATAAAGTAGGTGATTGAAATAGTTGTCACAAGTATCCCTGCTGAAAGACCGGCTTTTGCACCGGTACGGTTTGACCCCGACCACCATATTCCAAGAAGGAAGAGCGGAAAAATAGTACAGGCAGCCATCGAAAAGGCTACTGAAACAAGTTGAGCTATCAGGCCCAGTTTTAGAAGTGCCACCAGAGTAACTGCAAGTGCCATAATAATGGTTCCTATACGGGCTATTCTTAGCTGCTGTTTCGGGGTGGAGGAAGGATTTATTACCCTGACATAAAGGTCGTGTGAGAAGGCCGATGCACCTGCAACCAGCAATCCCGCAACGGTTGAAAACGCGGCAGAAATGGCGCCGGCTGCCAGTAATCCTACAATGAGTGAGTTTACACCTCCCAACTGGGCTGTATAAACAACTATCGCATCCTTCGCCAGGACCCCCACATCCGGATTTGAAGAGAGGAGCTTCCCGAAGGTCGAATATGCAGGAGCTGTCCAGTAAACAAGGCATATAAAGAATAGGCCCCACACTACTGACCACCTTGCATCAGTAACCTTTGGCACCACATAGAAACGCTGGATTACATGAGGCAATCCGGCAGTGCCAACCATCAGTGAAAAACAGATAGCTATCCACTGAAAAAATGTTGTGCCTGTTGACGGGTCCCAGGGCATTGCAAACTCCGGGCTCGGGACAATAGCAAAGTCATGACCGTAAGCATTAAGCAGGGTTACCCCATCCGAAATATTAGGAGCAGGAATACCGTGAACGATATCAGTCACGGCTGCACCGTAACCAATCTGTGGCAAAAGCCAGAAATAATCAAACTTGAAGGTCATTACAAAGACCGGGATCAGGAATGAAACCACAATAATGACATATTGTATCTGCATGTTCTTCGTAGCACCTATCATCCCGGAAATCAGCGTGTACAAAAGAACCACAGAAGAGCCGATAATTACGGCCCACGCATAGTCAATGCCCAGTATCCACTTGAACATAAGGCCAATGCCACCAAATTGCCCGACACAATATGCAAATGAAATGAGAATCGTAAAAATTGCACTGACAATTCTCAGATCCCTTGAATAAAATCGGTCACCGATAAAATCAGGAGCAGTATATTTTCCGAATTTACGGATCTGTGCAGCCATCAGGATAAGCAATAAGACATAACCACCTGTCCAGCCAACTACATATGCAAGACCGTTATACCCGAACCCGTACATCATCCCTGCCATACCCAGCACTGAAGCTGCACTCATCCAGTTAGAGGCTATTGCCATACCCGAACCTACCCTTGATATCTTCCTTCCGGCAGCGTAGTAGTCAGCCGGATCCTTGGCCCGAAAGAATATACCCACAAGCACAAATGTCACAAGCGTGGCAATTAGAATTATTGCCGGCCCCGTTTTAAAGCTGCCTTCCAGTTGAGTCAGACTATCTGCCTTAATGAGCCAGTATCACCGAAAAGGCTAATAATATTGTCAGAAATATCTTTTTCATAATCAAATCTATTTTATGCTATTCAACAATGCCTTCTTTCTTTAACCGCCACTCTATTAATACATTATATACTATACAGAGAACACAAAACAGTGATTAACAGAAAAACTGCTGTATAAAAATAATGGAAGGGAAATCCAAGAAACTTCGTGTCGGTGAGAACTGACTGATTATGTGTAAGATAAAGTTTCATTATTCCAGGCAATGCGTTAAATGATTCATCTCCAAGTGATTCAGGATAAAGTTCTGTCAGGCTGCTGACAAAGATTTTAGCCTCAAGAGAACCGTAAACAAATCCTGTATACGGTTCGCTGGCAACTGAAAGAGATTTGTCAGTTTCAGAAATCAATGCTTTCAGGTTAAGATATTCCTCGTCTGTTGCCTTTATTAGTCCTGCCCTGGATGATTTAACCTCAGCGATGCCACTTAGCATACTGTTTCTGACATCCTCGGGAAATACATTAAAGGCAACACAGCTTATCGCGTCAGAAAGGACTTTTTGGTCTTCCGGCCTGACTGTGGTTTTGCCTTTGACGAGAACGAGGGAATGAAGAAGTGCCTTGTAGTCAATGGCGGCGATATCTCCTGTCTGTGCTGCCGGCCAGATTGACTCAAAAACTGTGAGAGATTTCTCCGGAGTAGGCTTTTCGATGGCCCGGAGAAGGAACTGAAATCCAAAAACAGCTACAGCCCATATTATCAGCATGGTGAAAATAACATTCCTGTTTTTTCTCCCGTGCTTGTTACGCGGACTGAAAATACTGAAATCGTAAGTGTCTGTTGATTCCATAAATTCGATTTAGGTTTTTTGTAAGTCTTTTAATGCTAGCTAAAATAGGGAATTTGTGATTGGGTGGACCTGGCAAAGAATTGCAATGTAACATTGATCTGTAACAACTTAAATAATCAACTATATTTGTTAAAACCCAGACAGCAATGAAAGTATCCAGGAAAGTCTCTTGTGAAAATTGCCGGCAGAAATGTGACATTTATGAGGCAATAATATTAACAGGAAGGCCATTTTCCGGGGCCCAGACAATTCAGGCACACTTCAGAAAACACGAAAGGATCTGCAGGCAGGGAGACAACGTCAGTCATGCAATTTATTTGGTGGACGGAACTGCAAAGCTGTTCATAGAAGGTATCAACGGCCACAATATTATCCTCTACCTTATGAAACCTCCGGCATATATCGGGCTACTCTCTTTCTTTGAAAGCATTCATTATACATATTCAGTAACCGCAATTGAAGATTCAAAGGTGTGCATGGTAGATCTTGACTTTCTGAAACAACTTTACCTTGAAAATCATGAGGTACTCCTGAAGCTTAATAAAGCATTTGGAAAATCAGTTGCCCTGATCATGAGCAAAATAATATGCCTGAACCAAAAGAATATCCGGGGTCGGATCGCCGAGAGTCTGCTCTGTCTTTCCGATTTTTACGGGACCAATAGTTACCGGCTATCCATAACCAGAAAGGAATTGGGTGAAATGTCAGCAATTTCTGAAGAAAACACTGTACGTTTACTCACCGAGCTCAGGAAGGAAGGAATAATAAACCTTGATGGAAAGGAAGTAACAATTAATGACAGAATACTGTTAAAGAAGATATCAGAACTGGGGTGAAAAGGCAAATTCCCTGAATATATCCCAGTACCTGCCGTTATGCTTCAGAAGAAAAAGGCTGTTCACTGTAAATGATCCGGTAAACTTCCGGTTTTCAAACCCGGCCCATGCTTTGCCGAAAGAGTCACGCGAGAGATCCCTTGTGGCGAGGGTGATGTGAGGATGCACTTCGTTCATTATCTCTCCCTGTGGAAACTCCATTTTTTTCAGAAGTACATTCCTGAGCCG
The DNA here is from genome assembly GCA_963757935.1 of uncultured Bacteroidales bacterium. Lineage (GTDB taxonomy): Bacteria > Bacteroidota > Bacteroidia > Bacteroidales > VadinHA17 > SR-FBR-E99. Next base: position 304,057 of record CAVWSZ010000001.1, read on the forward strand.
GGAGTGAAGTCCGGCCACAGCCTGATGTTCTTTAATCTTTATGAAAATGACCCTCGGCGCAAATGCTCCAAATCCATCGAGCTCAACCGTGAAAGGCATCTCGGAAGCTGAAAATTCTCTCAGTGTACCCGTCATCAGCGGCTCATTCTCCGGAGCTCTCTTAAAGGGCATCTGGAGTGTGATATGTGCAGGCGACTTCAGTGCATGAGACGAGGAAAAGTCCCGGCTGAACTCCTCTTTTATCGCCCTGATCTCCTCGCGAAGCCTTAAGTCGGGCAACAAAGCAATGAAATATAATTCTTGACGATCCAGTTATCAGGCAGCTTTAAGTGTTGATTATCTGAAGAAACTGATAAACAAAGCAATATTCAGAACCGTAACTATTCCTCCAAGACCATAGAGCATTATATTGGATACCAGTGAATTCTTGTACTTACCCATTACCCTGGCAGAAGAAGTGAGATAAACCTGCAGGAAAATGGTGAATGCAAGCTGGATACTTAATACCATCTGGGAAATAATAAGTCCCTGAAACGGATTGGATATCACGAAAATAATAATCAGCGCAAGGATAAGTGACAACCCAACGCCCAGTCGTGAATGGTTGTCTTTTATATCATAAGGTTCTTTGAACATCCCCGAGAAAATTGACCCTGCTGCCATCCCCGATGTAATTGTTGAGGCTATGCCTGAAAACAAAAGCGCCACCGCGAAGACAACTGCCGCGTTGCTCCCCAGCAAGGGCGCCAGCAGTTGATTTGCCTGCTGAAGCTCAGAAACCTGCGTCCCGGACCTGAAGAAGGTGGCAGCTGCCAGCAGTATCATGGCGCTGTTGATCGCCCATCCAACAATCATTGACAGAAGAGTATCAAAAAATTCGAACTTCAGCTGCTTTTTAATTACTTTTTCATCCTGAAGGTTCCACTGGCGGCTCTGGATGACCTCCGAATGCAGAAAGAGGTTATGAGGCATTACCACCGCCCCCAGGACACTCATTATTATTATCATTGATCCCTCCGGAAACGAAGGTGTGACCCACCCCCTTACAGCGGAATCCCAGTTAATATCGACAAGTGAAAGTTCATACAGGAATGACAGCCCGATGATTGATACAAAGGCAATGATCCATTTCTCAATTACCTTGTACGAGTTGGAATACAGCATTATCATAACGAAAACTGTAACAAGTACCGCCCCGGCTCTTATCGGTATCCTGAACAGCATGTTCAGAGCAATGGCACCACCGAGAATCTCAGCCAGTGAAGTGGAAACGGAAGCCAGCATCGCCGAGGAAAGCAAAAGTCTGGCATAACGTGGTTTAACATATATCGCCGCCGCCTCTGAAAGGCACAGGCCGGTGGCAATACCCAGATGCGCAACATTATGCTGGAGCAGTATCAGCATTAATGTCGACATGGTAACCATCCACAGCAGCGCATAGCCGTAATTTGCTCCTGCAGCCAGGTTTGAAGCCCAGTTTCCGGGATCGATGAAACCCACAGTAACAAGCAGTCCCGGTCCGATATATTTGAATATTTCAAGGCCGCCGTACTGCCTCCTGTAACCCTTCCGGTCAATATTTTTCAGAAAACTGAACATCTTCTCTTTTATTAGTGCCTGACCAGGAAAATGACCCCCTGTGTGATTGAGCATACTAAATTACGTGATCTGAGGCATTTTTTCCGGATTATGGATAAAAAGTGTAATTTGTCATCATAATTCCAACCCTATGAAAAAGATAATTCTCCGTTCCCTGCTTGTTTTCTTCCTGCTCCTTCTGACAGGAATACTTCTTTATATCAATTACCTGGCACCGGGGATTACCGGCTATGCCGCCAAGAACCTTGCATCCGGTGTTTTTGTTGCCGGTCGTACACAGGAGAGTATTGAAAGTGAGGATATTAACTTCTTCCCTGTCAACTACAGCAAAAATACGGTTGACTTCGAAAAGAAAGAGGTTACAAGCAAATTCCTCCTCTGGAAATCAAGAGCTGTATACAATGAGGGCCTTGGCTGCACCCTGGTCTCAGATTTTACGAAAGATGAAGTTGAAAAGCTCGAATATCCCCAAGTGCCACTCCCGGCAGGCGACCCTGACACTATACCCTGGCCTGCAGGCGACCTCCTCGCCGATACAATACCCGCCGGAATAAACCTGGAAACCCTTAATGGAATGCTTGACCGCGTGTTTGAAGATACTGCCGCCTGGAAAGGCACCTTCGCCGTCACGGTTGTCTTTAAAGACCAGATCGTGGCAGAACGTTTCCGCAGCGACATGACCCCTGCGACACGCTTTCTAAGCTGGTCTATGGCGAAAAGCTTTACAAATGCCATGACAGGGGCGATGGTTAAGGATGGGTTGATTGACATCCGGAAGCCTGTAAACAGACCTGAATGGTCCGGAGATGAACGGAAAAACATCACTCTTGACAACCTGATGAACATGAACAGCGGGCTGGAGTTCAATGAAAAATACAGTAAAACGAAGCTTACCGATGCAACGACGATGCTGCTCAAAAACGGAGATATGGGCGATTATGCAGCATCCAAGAAACTGATTGCAAAGCCTGACTCACTGTGGGCCTACTCATCCGGCTCAAGTAACATAATACAGGACTATCTTCGATCAGTTATGGGAAATGATGCGGAGTATCTCGCCTACCCGCGTAAGGCAATTTTCGATAAAACCGGAATGCGAAGCGTAATATGGGAGCCAGACGCTTCCGGCACCTTTGTCGGATCGTCATATCTCTATGCCACAATGCGTGACTATGCCCGGTTCGGCCTTCTGTATATGCATAACGGTAACTGGATGGGGGAACAGTTATTCCCTGAGGATTGGGTCTCCTATACCACAACCCCTGCAGAAGGCTCAGGAGGCGAATACGGCGCCCTCCTGTGGCTAAACAAAGCTGGCGAATTCCCCGGATTGCCGGATGATCTTTTTTACTGCGACGGTTATGACGGGCAGCGCATATTCATGATTCCTTCGAAACAGCTTGTGATTGTCAGAACCGGCTGTTCACCGAGGGGAACGATAGACTGGCAGGTCTTTCTGAAAGGCATTGTCGATGCAGTAAATTAAGGTTATGGCGTTTTCCAACCCGGTCCCCTGACAACCCTTCCGGGTGTGGCTCCGGTGTGCTCACCGTCCCTTAAAACCTGCACCCCGTTCACAAAAACATGTACCATGCCCGTGGCATACTGATGCGGATTTTCAAACGTTGCCAGATCCTGTACCTTTGCAGGATCAAAAAGCACCACGTCAGCATAGAAGCCGGGTTTAAGTGCACCGCGGTCTCCTATCTTCAGATTTGACGCTGGCAGGGAAGTGAGCTTCCGTACAGCCTCTTCGAGTGAAATCACCTTCTCGTCACGCACATATTTGCCCAGCAGCCTTGCGAAATTGCCGTAGGCTCTCGGATGAGTGGCAGATTTCAGAAAGACTCCTTCGGCAGACATCGACTGACCGTCGGAACAGAAACTCATCCACGGGAGGGCAATCTCTTTCCGGATGTTGTCTTCTGACATCGAAAAATATACTACACTGATACGGCTTCCGTCATCTATCACCAGATCCATCACCGTCTCCTCAGGTGATTTTCCTCTTATTTCTGCAATCTGAGCCAGGGTTTTGCCCTGAAGGTATTTCAGCGAATCAGAATTAAATCCTACTATAAGAACCCGTTCAGCAGAACCGGGTTTTCTAAGGATAGTCTTCAGAATCTCCGGCCCGACTATTTTTCTGACCTTCGGGTCTTTCAGCCTTTCCACCCATTTACCGAAACCGCCCTCCTGCACCCAGTCCGGCATAAGCACATCGAATCCGGTGGAGCTGGCGACATAATTGTACATGTCGGCAGTGACAGCCAGACCAGCGGCTCGTGCCGAGTCTATTTTTGCAACTGCCCCGTCAAGCTTGTACCAGTTTGTTTTTCCGGTCTGTTTAAAATGGTAGATCTCGGCCCTGACATTCGCCTCTTTTGCCACCCTGATGAGTTCATCCATGCTTTCGAGGAGGAGGTCGTCCTCGTTTCGCAGGTGTGAAATATAAAGACCGTCATATTCTTCCAGCACACGGCACAGTTCAACCAGCTCTTCGGTTGATGCGAAGCTGGCCGGAACATATTCCAGTGCAGAACTGATGCCAACGGCACCTTCTTCCATCGCCTGCCGGACAAGCAGTTTCATTGAGTCCATCTCCACTTCAGAAGGGGGGCGGTTTTCATACCCTACAGTGTGAATCCTTAATGTGGAAGTGCCGACAAATGAGGCTATGTTTGCCGATACTCCTTTCTTTTCCAGAAATTCAAGGTATTCGCCCAGTGTGGTCCATTCAATATCGTATTTAATATCCCCCTGGGCTGCTTTAAGATCCTTTTTCATCTTCTCATTCAGCGGGCCCCACGAATCACCTTCGCCAAGCACTTCCAGCGTAACACCCTGTCTTATGTCAGCCTGTGATCTGCCGTCCTCAATAAGTGACTCCACCGCCCAGCTGAGCATGTTGATGAAGCCGGGCGCAACGGCAAGCCCTTCGGCCTCTATTTCAGTAAGGCCGGTGGCATTCTTCAGATCTCCTACCGCGGCTATGGTGTCAGCATTGATGCCGACATCTCCCCTGAAAGAAGGAGATCCGGAACCGTCATAAATCTGCCCGTTTCTGATGATGACATCATACCCGGGCCTGGGTGAGCATCCGTAAGCCACTGTAAACAGCAGCACAAGAAGAAGTTTATAGTTTCTCATAAGCTGAAATGATTGTTTTTCGGGGTTCATTCAAACCAGTCACGTATCAGAACCCCCTTGTCGTGCTGAAAGTCAGTGGCCCGGTATGATACTGAAGAATCGTTTTCAACGGTGTAAACCCAGTACCCGGGTACTATGCCGGGACTGTAAAAGGTTCGCTTGAGATAAAGTCTTTCACCCGGCGAAAAATCGCATTTTTTTCCGTATGCCGATAACTTTCCGTAGGTGCTTTCCATAGAGGTCTTCAGCCATATTATATTGGGCCCTTCATAGTTCTCAGGGCCTGTCTGGCGAAAATCCAGGAAAATTCCGATGAATTTACGTGTTATGACCAGCTCTCCTTCATCAGGCAGTGTTGACGACTGTTTCGTTGAACTGCATGAGATGACAACACCCATCATTATCAGAAATAAAATTCTTTTCATGCCAACTCCGATTATTCCGACCCAAAAGAAGCCACCTTTAAAAGGCAGATCTAAAGTCTAAATATACAGCTTTTTGTGCCTGAAAACAAAAATCAGGAAAAGGCCGGGCGTTTACCAATCCACCTTTTTTGACGGGTAAAAGCTGATGTTCAGTGCTTTCATCCTCTCCCCATGGCTTGCCAGACGTACCCTATATTCATCCCAGTTACGAAGTCCGGCTGGTGTCCATCCGATTTCGGCATATCCCGGCAGTCTGGGAAAAAGAAGGTATTCAGCTTCCTGGCGGTTTGAAATGGTTTCTGCCCATAGCGGAGCTTCGATCCCGATAATATTTTCCCTTCCTATTCCCGGAACCAGGGTAGCCGGATCCCAGTTGTATGCATCATCGACTTCAATGTAAGCAGCCCAGTGTAATCCGTAAATGCTTGTAGAATCATACTGCATATCGATATAAGCGTATTTTGAGGGAGACATGAGCACTTTCGCACCCTGTGCAACACCTTTCAGGGCATTCTCAGCACGTGCCCAGTACTGAACGGTTGAATTTGGCTTCAAGGTTGAAAGGGCGATCTCGTCCCATCCCAGAACCTGTTTTCCGTGAGCAAGAACAATATCCTGTACCCTGTTCACAAAGGGTATATAATCTTCAATTTTAGTGACATGTGACTCATCGCCGCCAATGTGAAAATATGGACCGGGAGTAAGCGCTGCCAGCTCACGGACGACATCATCGATGAATTTGTATGTAATTTCCTTATCCGTTGCCAGGGTGCTGAATCCCACTTCGGTACCTGAATACAATTCGGTGGCTACGCCGCTTATGTTCAATTCAGGGTACGATGCAAGTGCCGCATTGGTGTGGCCCGGCATGTCAATTTCAGGGATGACTGTAACGAATCTTTCACCGGCATATTTTACTATATCGGAGTACTGCTCCTGGGTGTAAAATCCGCCTTCGCCGCCACCGACCTGGGTTTTCCCGCCATGAGCTGTCAGATTGGGCCACGATTTGATTTCAACTCTCCAGCCCTGATCGTCAGACAGGTGCAGATGCAACACATTCATTTTGTAATAAGCCAACTGGTCAATGAAAATTTTAATATCCTCCACGCCGAAGAAATGACGGGCAACATCGCGCATCGCTCCGCGATATGCATATAACGGGTAATCACGGATCATTCCTGTCGCAATTTCCCAGGGTCCCTCCTGCAATGAGTCCAGTTCGATCTTTGCGGGCAACAGCTGCCTGATTGTCTGAACCCCGTAAAACATTCCTGCAGGTTTGCCGGCTGTCAGGGTAATAAGTTTTGGTGTAATTACAAGTTCGTAGCCCTCATCGCCAAGTTCCGGATCGGTTCCGGAAAGAACCAATAGAATATTCCCGGAACGGGGGGTTCTGTCAGTGCTTTTTACCTCAATACCCAGGCCTGTCGACGGATTAAGTTTATCGGCCAGGAACTGTCCTATCTGAAGCAGTTCTGCAGATTCCCCCTGAACGTAGATGTTTGTGCGTCCGGTCAGTTTGAATGATTCACCGGTCTGGATTACAGATACCGGTTTAGGGATGATGTTAGCTTTTGTGAGGTCCATAGGGGTTGGTGTGCAGGAGACCTGAACCAGCATAGCTGCTGCAGCAATTACGGAGGAAATTGTGAAACGTTTTTTCATTTGCAGAAACATTTTTTGCAAGTTAATGAATTCCAAGTAAAAAAGGTACCCGGCTGTTGGCCGGGTACCTTTCAGTTATCTGATAATAGCAATATCAGTTATAGATCTGCAGGCTTGAACACCCACGTCCAGCCGGTGCTCCAGGCAGCATTAGAAACAAACAGTGTCAGACGGTCAGCCGTGAACTCCTTGATTTCGAATACCTTGCCATTACCGCCACCGTCCATTGAACCAAGGATGTTAGCGTCACCCTTAATTGTAAGTTTGGTGTAATCGGCATTGAATCCCCAGCTACTTCCGGTTACGGGTTCAGCAGTGGGTGATGCGTAATAGACAAAGTTGGCGCCACCGTCAAGGTTAAATTCCATCCTTCCTGAAGCATCTCCAGGGGGACAGCAATCACCGCCTGCGTTCCACCATACTCCGTTCCATTTGCCAGGGTCTGACATGAACCACCAAAGCCTTCCATCAGGTGCCGGGCCCCCGTCGAAAACCCAGGTCTTTCCCTCCAGGTTTGCACCTACAAGCTTATAGTAAGCCTCAGGAAGAGCGTGATCAAGCTGACTGATTGTCACGTTGATGCTCTTTGAGGGGTAACTGGTATTGCTTATGTCACCGTCTGTGATATAGGGAGTGGTCACATAGAATGTGAAAGTACTCGTTCCCGGAATAGGGTAGATAACATCCACTCTGTCTGAAAACTTCTTATCAATCACAAAATCCCAGTAGCCGGCAATTCCCGGTGTGTTCATCTGAATCGAGAGTTCATTGCCGCCGGTAGTTGACTGCACAACTGCAAGCTCGATGTTATTCGGGTCAAAACTGTTTGAGAGAGTGTCTCTCTTCTCTATCGGTTCGCATGCCGCAAAGAATACGATCAGCGCTCCGACGATCAAACTTATTACTTTATTCATTTTCATATCTGTATGAATTTCATGTTATTAGTTAACCTGCTACCATCCCGGGTTTTGTACATAAACACCGTTGGAGAGGCGAATCTCAGATTCCGGAATCGGAAGAAGTCCCTTTGTTACAACAGGGTAAGTAACAGCGTAAACGCCGGCAACTCCTGAATTCATTACATTGCAGGTAGTTGAGAAATAGTTGTTGGCAGGATTTTCAACATCGCCCCACCTTACAAGGTCGAACCATCTGAGGCCTTCAAATGCAAGCTCATAAAGTCTCTCCTTCTTGAGGTTGTCAAGTGAGTAGGTTACCGGCGGAAGACCAGCCCTTGCCCTGACTGCATTGATACCTGTTGCTGTCTCGGTAAGTTCAGAATGCATTAGAAGCACATCTGCATATCTCAGGTAGAAGAAGTCCTGTGCCGTCTCAAGCTGCATGGGATCTCCGTTGTTCCAGTTGTAGATATAGTAGAACATCCCCTTTTTGCCATCAGCACCTCTCGTGCTGGAGGTGGGAATACTTCTTATTGAACAGGCCGGTTTCGTGATCACCCTTGTTCGGAGCGTATCCTCCGGTGCCCTGTTCTGCTTTGCCCATTTCAAGGACTGATGCGAGTTTCCTCGGATCATCGTTTGGCCATGCATTGAAGAATACGGGATGTATCGGTCCCCAGCCCCAGCCTTCAGCAAACGGGATCATTGAATTACCCCTTATACCGAAGAAGAGAGGAATACGGTTATTGAATTTCTGGCCTTCATTCCAGCCCCAGTTTCCGAATGCAAATCTAAGGGCGAACATTACCTCCTTGTTTCCAGTGCCGATCGTAGAGTTCGGACCATCCTGTCCTACCCATGCAAGATCTTCTGTTGTAGCCCACGGCAGCACCTCAGTACCGGCGCTTGTGTTTGCATATGAATACGGCCACAGGTTCCTGAAGTCAGGGGTAAGTTCGTAATGGCTGTTTGTAATCACATCATCAAGCTCAGTTACAACTTCACCCTTTGTAAGGGTTCCGCCTTCTCCCGGAAGAGGAAGTTCGGTAGTTGCCTGCTTCTCAATGTTTGTCATATAACCGGTATAGAACAGGAATGTACGGGCCAGGTAGGCTTTTGCCACCCAGCGGTTAGCATGACCGTAGTTTGAAAGAGGAACAGTCATGGGATTGATTGCCGGCATTGTTTCCGCTGCCATCATAAAGTCTGAAGCAATCTGTCCGAATGTTTCTGTGAAGCTGGCACGGGGAACGTCACGCGGTGAATCCGTTCTGGGGATGATTGGCATGCCTCCGAAGAACCTTGCTGCCCTGTACATGAAGAAGCCTCTCATGAAATAGGCCTCGCCAAGAGCTGTGTTTTTAAAGGCAGTGGCTTCCTCCGCTGTATTGAAGTAGCTTGAGTAATCGGCATCCGTAACAGCCTCAATGATGGCGTTTGTCCGGTATACACCGTTATAGGTCTGCTTCCAGAGATCAGCGTAGGTATCCTCTGTCGGGTCAAGAAATTTATCGACGTTCTTGGCTGTTATATCATCAGGGCCGCCGCCGCCAAGCATGTAGTCGCTGAGAAGGTTTGCAGCAAGATGTTCCTCGCTGTGTACTCCTCCGACATAGAGAGCATTGTAAACGCCTCCCATTGCTTCAGTAATGTCAGTTGGCGTCTTGTAGAAGTTCGTAAGATCCTTCTGATACAGATTTCGTGTATCGAGAAAATCTTCGCAGCCGCTTACCAGAAGGGCCGCTGTCGCAATTATTATAAATAATATTTTTTTCATCATTTGGCTTTATTTAAAATGTTACACTAGCACCAAACATAACCGTTCTTGGCAGCGGATAGAGACCAAGGTCAACACCTGAAGCCCAGCTGTCAGGAGCATAACCTACATCAGGATCCATTCCGTCATACTTGGTGAATGTATAGAGGTTATTGACCGAGCCATATATTGATGCCCCTTTCAGCCACTTCTGATTACTGAAGAGCCTGCCGAGCCTGTAACCTAATACCACGTTGCTGATTCTTACATAATCAGCATCATGCATATAGATATCCGAAATCAGGTTGATATTCCGGGTTGATGCATAGCCCAGTCTCGGAATTTTGTCTGAAGTACCCTCACCGTGCCAGCGGCCGAAAATCTGTGTCGTGTAGTTCTGAGTGAAGTTGTCGGCAAATGATCTGTATGACTGCATTATCTGCATGCCGAATTTACCTGTCAGAGTAGCATTTGCATAAATGCCCTTATACTCTGCATTCAGCTGAAGACCCATTTCGAATTTCGGTAGCGGACTGCCCAGCATTACCTTGTCGTCGTCATTGATCAGACCGTCGAGGTTCTGGTCAATAAACTTAACGTCACCCGGGCGAAGATCTTCGAAATACGGCTTACCATCAGGAGTGAGATAAGCATCAACATCAGTCTGATTCTGCAACAGACCGTCAGTTTTCAGTCCGTAGAAGAAGCCGATTGGAAATCCTACCTCAACTCTCGAAACGGCAGCAGTACCCTGTGAAAGCACGTGAGCCGAACCGTTGATGATTCCTTCCGCATTGGCAAGACGTGTTACTTCGTTTTTGTTCATGGTTCCGCTGAAGGAGGCACCATAAATAAAGTCAGAGACCTCGCCTTTCCAGCTGATTGTGAACTCAATACCGGTGTTCTTGATGTCACCGCCGTTGATCCAGGGTGCGCCTGCACCGGCAGTGCCGAGTATCGGTGCCAGAACAAGCCAGTCTTTAGTCATTTTGTTATACCAGTCGATTGACAACCCGAGGTTTGAATTGAAGAAACGGGCATCAACACCAATATTAAGCTGTTCCGATGTTTCCCATGTTACATCCGGGTTAGGCACGTTTGCAGGTATTGCTGTCGGTGATGTGACAAGTTTATCAGGACCGAAATAGTATCCCTGATCAAGGTATGCAATGTTCGAACTGTAGATGAAGTTATCGATGCTCTGGTTGCCGTTCTGTCCCCAGCTGGCACGCAGTTTACCGAAACTTAACCAGGTCATGTCTTTTATGAAATCTTCTTCGGAGAAAATCCATCCTGCTGAAGCGGACGGAAAGTAGCCCCAGCGCTGGTCTTTGGCGAAGTTTGAAGAACCGTCAGCGCGGAAAGTGGCATCAAAAATATATTTCTCCCTGAAGTTGTATGAGAAACGTCCGTAGTAAGAAAGTAACCCGCCACCCTGTGCAGCCCAGTCAGCACCGTAGGTATTAATATCGCTGATCTGACCTGCGACCACGTTGTCGAGGTAAGCATAATCGGGGTTACCGAAGATCGAGTTTGCCTTCCAACCGCCGACATTGGCATTCAGGATATTATCCAGAATCTCATTTCCGGCAAGGAGAGCGATCTTATGCTCGTCAATCTTGAATTCGTAAGAAACCGTGTTGGTCCAGGTAAAATTAATTCCCTGGTACATTTCCTGTGTAACGGCATCATTAGCATTGTTATACTGAGTTGCAAGCTGGTATGTGGGAGACCATGATCTTGAATTCCCGAACCATGAATTGATACCGAATGAAGACCTTAATTTCAGGTTTTTCATTGGTTCAATATTGATGTAAGCATTGCCGGTAACAGTATTGCCTTTTGCCCACTGGAAGTTGGAGCGGTTGTAATAAAGCATTGCAAGCGGGTTATGCTGACCCAGTGAGATACCCTCAAGTGTGGGAGTAAACCCGTTCGGATCGGGTGACTGATCCCAGTAAGCAGGTAGAAGTGGATTGGTCACCAGGGCATTGTGGAGGTCGTTCCAGTAAATATTTCCGGTTCCTATCCACTTGTTCTGAGTGTTTGTAAGGGTAAAATTCTCACCTATCGTGACAATGTCACGGCTGGTGCTCTTAATCAGAGCCATTTCGGTGTTCAGACGGGCTGTAATCCTTTTATACCCGGCACCCATAAGGTCACCGCCAAGGATACCTGTCTGATCGAAGTAAGAGAAACCCATTGCATAGGTAACGTCTTTTGCAGAACCGGTTATGTTAATTGAGTGATTCTGAACCGGAGCATTCTTGGTAGACATTTCTGCCACCCAGTCGGTGCCCTGCCATCCGGCCTGCAGGTTATCCCATACATATTCACCAAGTTTGGTTCCTAGGTTACCCGGGAAGTTTGCATTTAGATAGGAATTGCCCTGAAGCATCGTTTCCCAGTCGTTTGGAGCAAGCCCGTCATTTACACGGCCTTCATCCATTATAAACATATATTCCTGGGCGTTGAGTGCAGGCAGTTTCTTGTAAATATTCTGCATCCCGTAGTAAAAATCATAAGTGATAACAGGAGCTGCTCCCTTTACACCTTTTTTGGTTGTAACGAGAATAACCCCGTTTGCAGCACGTGAACCGTATATTGCTGATGAGGCTGCATCTTTCAGAACATCGATTGATTCGATGTCGGATGAGTTAAGGTAGTCTATGTTTCCGACAGAGACTCCGTCAACTATGTAAAGAGGCGCTGAGTTACCGATCGTGCCAAGGCCCCTGATTGTAGCCTTTGTTCCTGCACCCGGTGCACCGCTGTTCCTGGTAACACTGATACCGGTTGCGATACCCTGCAGGGCTTCCATTGCGGTCGAAGTATTGAGCTCCGCAATCTGATCGCCTTTTACATTTAAATTGGCACCTGTCACCAGTGCCTTCTTCTGTACTCCATAACCGATAACCACAACCTCATCGAGGTCGGTTGGTGCATCGGCCATTTTTACATTAACAGTATTGGAGGTTACGGTAACTTCCACCGGTGTCATTCCGATAAAGGTAAACCTTATTGTTGCCCCCATTTTTGCAGGAATGGTAAAGGTTCCGTCTATGCCGGAGAGGACCCCGACATTGGTTCCGACTACCATGATAGTCACTCCGGGAAGAGCACTCCCGTCTGCCTCGTAGGTTACGCGCCCTTGTACCGTTACCTCCTGTGCAATCAGCAACTGGGCAAACAGTGCAAGGACCAATAGCATTACAGTTTTCTTCATAAAGTTAGGTTTTAGAAAAGTTAGCTAAAAGGTTTTGTTGTAGTAAGCTTGTTTTAAGTCCGAAAAGATAATGAAAACAAATGAAATATGTCACCTGACCTGAAAATATTATTGCCTCCGGATCGGGACCGGTATTGGCGATGCAAATCAATCCGCAAGCAGGCGGACTATTTGTTTAAGCAGGCTAACATCTAGGGGCTCAGGAATATGTAAATCATGGAGTCATTTCTCAATGAAATATCTATGTGAAAATGCTGTTGTTTTTGCTCTGCTTAGGGCAGAGTTAACGCATCAACTATATGATAAATATCACGAAAACCCAACTTTCACAGGGGTAATTTTTTTTTGGCCAAATTGGGCATTGTCTTTAGGAAAAAACGTACTTTGAATCGCTACCTGATATCAAAATAAAACAGCTAAATTTAACTGATTCTAATTATGGGAAGCTTTCACTATGCCGCAACAAACCAAAGTTTTTCGTGTTTTTGTAAGCTCCACGTTCTCTGACATGACAGAAGAGCGCCGGATATTACAAAAAAGTGTTTTCCCCGGACTTGAAAAATTCTGTGAAGAAAGAGGAGCCAAATTTCAGGCTGTCGATCTTCGCTGGGGGGTCACGGAGGAATCGCAACTCAACCAGAAGACACTTGAGATATGCCTTAATGAGATCTCGCGGTGCCAGAAAATATCTCCTAAGCCCAACTTTTTAATATTGCTGGGAAATCGATATGGCTGGCAGCCTGTTCCGGCAAAAATTCCCGTTGATGAATTGGGAAAAATACTCCTGGTAACTGATAAGAAGGATCTGCTCAATAAATGGTACCGATTGGATGAGAATTCAACTCCTCCGGAATATATTCTTCAACCCCGCAGTAAGGAGTTACCTGATAATATCTGGGCTGAAGAGGCAAAGAAAATCCAGGCAACCCTTCGAAATGCCGTAAATCAGTTGCAGCTGGATGAGCAGCAAAACATTAAATACTTCACTTCTGCAACTCACCAGGAAATAATTTCCGGTGCACTGCATCCGGCAGGAACAGAAGAAAAACCCGAAGATCATGTGTTTGCCATGATAAGGGAGACTGGGGGAATGCCTCCTGATGCCACTGCTAAAGACTACATAGATCTTGCAGACGGGAGCCCTGATCCCTATTGCAAACAGCACCTCTATGATTTAAAAACACAGTTGCAGAAAAAGCTTGGAAGTCATTGCGTGGTCTATCCTGCCACCTGGGGCGATGGGAAAACAGCTATAAAAGAGCCTGTCCGTTTCGGGAAGGATATTTATGATTTTCTGGAAGGTATAATAGGTGAGCAGATAAACAAGGTGATAAGTGCTGATGAAATTGAGCATGAAAAAAACCTGCATAAGGAATTCAGGTCAAAACTCACTGAAAGCTTCTGTGGTCGTAATGAAATACTTGAAACCCTGGGAACATACCTGAAAAATAAGCAGGATAGAAATGTTCTTGCCATGATTGGAGATTCCGGGTCAGGAAAATCGAGCGTAATGGCCATGGCTGCAGTGGAGGCAGAAACGGGTGATGCAAATGCCCTGACAGTCTATCGTTTTATCGGCACCTCCTCCCGTTCTTCCAATATCATTTCTTTGCTGCAAAGTATTTGTGAGCAAATCGCCGTAGCCTTTGGCACAAACATGACATCTCTCGCCGGTGAAGGACAGGAGAAGTCTCTTTATGATCTGAACGGACTGGCCGGGATACTGAAGAAATGTCTTGCACTTGGAACTGCTCAGAAGCCTGTCATACTGTTTCTTGATGCCCTCGACCAGCTTTCCGATTCCGACAATGCCAGATCGCTTTACTGGTTGCCGGGGGAGCTGCCGGAACATGCAAGAGTGATAGTCTCAGCCCTGCCTGAACTTGAGTCGAAACTATTGAATCATAATGTCGTTCACCTACCTCTGCTTCCGCCTGCAGAAGCAGAGCAGATACTTGAAAGATGGCTGAAAGCCGTTAATCGCACCTTAACCCTTGATCAGCATAAAGAAGTAATCGGAAAATTTAAACATTCCGGGCTGCCCATCTATCTTAAACTGGCTTTTGAACATGCCAAACAATGGAAATCATATACTGAAGATTTTACTCTTAAGGAGGATGTGAAAGGCATCATTAACAATTACATTGACATGCTCGAGGCGGAGCACACACAGGATTTTGTACAGGATGTAATTTGTCTGATGCTTTGCGGCCGTTACCAGGGACTGGCTGAAAATGAGATCCTCGAAATATTTGCTTTTGATGAAGAACTTTGGGGCAATTTCCTTAATAGGACTCATCCATCCCATCGCCAGGAACTTGTTGAGATGAAGGATCGAGCAGTGTCAAGTGGTAATGGCGGCAAGCATAACATTGGAGGAGATGGTACGATACGGATATGGGATATAATCAGCGGGGAATGCTTACACACTTTGAAAGGACATACACTTTCTGTTAATTGCATTAAGATAGCACCTAATGGGCTCTGGGTAGCATCGGGAAGCTGGGACAAAACATTACGGGTTTGGGATTTAGAAAGTGGGCAATGCATAGCCGTATTTCGAGGATCTGTTCCTATTAGCTCTATTGATATTTTACCATGTAGTTCCATGATTGTATGTGGAACTAGTACCGGTGAGATTAAATTTTTGGAACTGCACAATGTGGATTTTAATAATCCGATTCCTGATAATAATTGATTTTTGGGTAACTAAAAAAAATAAATGGTGAAGACTCCATCAAAGGACCTTATATAAATCAGAAGGTAATATGATGATGAAATAAGATAAACTTCTTTCAATTAAAACAAATATTGTCCCGTGAATTTTGCGATGAAAGAATATCATAAAATCCTTGCTAACTATTTTGCATGCAACCATCTCTATTTGGGTAGTCCCGTTCAAACGAAACCCAACATCCGGAAACTGGTTGAACAACCCTTTCAGCAAACAAAAGCACAACTCTGGGATGAAGTGACAGACACTCTTTGCAATCTCGATTTCATTCAGGCAATAGCCTGTGCTAAAATGACATATGAGCTGGTAAAAGATATTAATTCTGTTCTGACTGAAATACCTGATAACGCAGAAAAAAACAAAGAAGAAAGTTTACGACAAGTCCGGCTGGAAGAATATTCGAAGGCTTTAATCTCTTATTCAAAAGGCGAAATCAACGAATTGCAAATTCCGGATTGTACACCAGTTTGGAGTGCCGAAAAGCTTAAAAATGAAATTGAACTTATAAAAGCAAATCCTGCCCGTCTTGACCGGATAAAAGATTTTAAAAATTTTCTCGGGCAGGAGACTGCCAATCTTCAAAAATACGCATGTGAGGTTCCTCATTTTGTCACACAGCAGGCCTGGAATTATTCAAAAGACGGTCCCGTGGGCAAGGCTGCTGAAAAAGGAGCACCGGAAACATATAAATCACTTATGCTGAAACGCACTTCAGCCTGTCCTCCATTTAATCCACTGCCACAGGTTCTGCAGACTGTAAAACGGCATAATTTTTCTTATTTCAGCGCCATATCTGTCACCCCTGATTGTAGAAGAGCCATCACATCTTCTACTGACAGGATCTGTACTCTTTGGGATCTGACAACAGGGGAGGCTATTAAAACAATGAAGGGACATACTGAATTTATTCGTTCAATTTCAATCACTCCGGATGGCCGTCGCGCAATATCCTGTTCCTTTGACAAAACCTGCATTCTATGGGATCTGAATTCAGGGAGCATGCTTCAAACTTTGCAGGGCCACTCCGGATGGATCAATTCCGTATCTATTACTCCTGATGGCCATTATGCCATCTCAGGATCCCAAGATAAATCAGGTATTCTTTGGGACCTTGACTCCGGTCAGGCAATCAGAACTCTGAAAGGCCACACCGCCAGTGTAAATTCCGTTGCGTTGACTGCCAATTGTAAAAAAGCATTCACAGGTTCATCAGACAATACCTGCATACTGTGGGATCTGTCAACAGGTGAGATGCTTCTGTCGTTTAAAGAGCATACAAACTGGGTAAATGCTGTTGCAATAACCCCTGACGGACACTACGCGATCTCTGGCTCACAGGATAGAACCTGCATTATATGGGACCTTAAGAAAGGTAAGGCTCACAGAATCCTTAACGGTCATACCGGAATTATTTTAGGTGTAGACATCACCCCCGATGGTCAACTGGCAATATCCTGCTCCTCTGACAAAACATGTGTTGTGTGGGATCTGGTTACAGGTAATGCTGTTCAAATCCTGAATGGCCATACTGACTCAGTAGATTCGGTTTCCATAGCCGCTGACGGCCAATTGGCTGTCTCCGTCTCACACGATAAGACCTGCATCATCTGGGATCTTATAACCGGCAGTGCGCCCTGTGCCATTGAAGGGCATAATGACTATGTAAGCGGAGTATCAATAACTCCTGATGGTCAAAAGGCAATCTCTGGTTCCTCAGACAAAACCTGTATCCTATGGGATCTGATATCAGGAAAGGCCCTGCAGGTCTTTAAAGGGCACACCTCCGGAGTCCGTTCCGTAGGCTTAACACCTGACGGAGTCAGAGCTGTCTCAGCTTCTTCAGACAAAACCTGTATCGTATGGGACATAAATTCAGGCGGCGCTCTTAAAACACTTAAAGGACATACTCATTATGTAGAAAGAGTATCAATCTCCCCTGATGGTAAGAAAGCAGTCTCAGCTTCGTTTGACAATAATTGTATATTGTGGGATCTTATTACAGGTTTGGCGGTACATATCCTCAGAGGACATTCTGCATATGTTCATTCCGTATCCATTACCCCTGATGGCAAAAGAGCAATATCAGCTTCGTCTGATGAAACCTGTATCCTGTGGGATCTGATTACGGGAAAGGCTCTCAGAACTCTGAGTGGTCATGCTGACACTGTCTTTGAGGCTTGTGTTACACCTGATGGAAAGCGTGCAATATCACGCTCGTTTGACAATACATGTATCCTGTGGGACCTGGCAACGGGTGAGTCACTGCAGGTCTTCCGAGGGCATACTGAAAATATCGACGCCATGTCAGTAACAGCCGATGGCATGTACCTGATCACCGGTTCATCTGACAAAACCTGCATCATCTGGGAGATCTCCAATGGCAAGGCAATCCATACATTAAAGGGGCATACTGATATTGTAAGTGAAGTCTCAGTAACCCCTGACTGCCAAAGAGTTTTTACCGGGTCAGAGGATAATACCTGTATTTCCTGGGATCAGGAAAAAAGAGAAAAAACAGCACTTTTCATTTCTCCCTCAAAAATAAGCGTAGTATCCTGTTTCCCGGGCGGCATATTTGTGGGAGATTCTTCCGGTAAAGTCAATATCCTGAATATAAAAATGGGCAAATCATGTCAATATCCAGGGATTGTGACAATAAGACGAGTATGGGATTATGAATTTCAGCAATACCTGCCATTATCTGCTGATTGCCCTGTGTGCGGTTGCCGGTTTGATCCAGCTGTTTCAGTACTGGCATCAATTGAGACAATAAAAATAAAGAACGGGCTGAGACCTGAACAGTCGCCTTGCCTGGAATTACCTGATGATGCCTGGAAAGATCCGGGCTTGCTTGGCGAATGCCCTGAATGCAGACGGAAACTGAAGTTTAATCCATTTGTGGCGGGGGAAGAACTGGCTTTTAAATAATATACAGTACATCGATCAGTCTATAAATAGTAATATTCATATGAAAAATTGGTATCCCGGAATATCAACATTATTACTTGTTTCTATCCTGTTTCTTGGATATGTGATTTCTCATCACAAGAATGCCATTGAGAAGCGATATGGATTCTGTATAATGACTCCGGAAATAAAATGGACCAACTGCCATATTGAGCCTATTATGATCCGATGTATTAAGGATGGAGGAGCGTTCGATAAGGCAGGGTTCAGGGACAGGGATATTCTTGTATCTCCGTCATTTAATTCAGTAAATGCCTTGATAAAATCACTAAAACAGCCAAAAGGAACAGTGTTACTATTCGGAGCTATTCCTTTTGAGGATTTCAGGCCTGAATGCGAATCAGAAAAAAGAGGAACGCCTGTGATCAGAACTGTGGTTGCGCCATAATTTATTTTAGGTCAAAAATGATTATTGTCTCCGGGAAAAAACGTACTTTGAATCGTCGTATCGACGTCAAATTCTCTATAAATGAAAATTACCGTAAACAACATTTTGCTTGAGCTGCACAACGGAGCCAGGGTAAAAGATGCAATCATGAGTTTTTATACACGTTCCGGGCAAAAAGTGCCTAAGAGAATGCCTGATGTCGAGGATCGTTTTGGGAACCGGGTGGCCCCCGACGGGCAGCTGACCGAAGGGAACACCCTTTTCATCGTGTCAGGGCGCAGAAAAAGCTCTCCTTCCCTGAAAATTATCGCTGCTGTGCTGGCAATCGGACTCCTTTCTGCATGCGGTAGCCTGAAACATGCCGGTACAACCACACCAACAGAACGACAGGCTGTCATTTTTGCCGTAAACGACATGCATGCGGCAATCGATAATTTTCCAAAGCTTGCTTATATTGTCGACAGCCTGCAAACCATTTACCCTGATATGCTCCTGGTTGCTGCCGGGGATAACCAGACTGGCAACCCGGTAAACGATCAGTATCCCGAAAAGGGATGGCCGATGATTGACCTGATGAATACGACAGGCTTTGACATCAGCGCGCTCGGCAATCACGAATTCGATACTGGCCAGGAGGGATTAAAAAACCTCTCAAACAAGGCCGGATTCAGTTTTATTTGCGCCAATGTTTCATCCGATGGTCAGTATAAGGTTAAAATGAGCCCTTACAAAATAATCACCCTTCCCAACGGGTTACGGCTTGCTTTTCTCGGACTGCTGCAACTTGGTCAGAACGGCATCCCGGACAGTCATCCTGACAATGTAAAAGGATTTTCCTTTCGTTCTCCGTTTGAAACTGCACCCGAATACCTCTGGCTGAAAGACAGCAGTGATATTTTCATTGCTCTGACTCACATCGGATTTGAGGAAGATGTAAAACTGGCCGAAACCATGCCGGCCGGTATCGATCTGATAATTGGAGGACATTCCCATACAAGGGTTGATAAGGACCAGATCCACAACGGAATCATGATAACCCAGGCTGAAAATAAACTGAAATACGGCACCCTGATAAGGCTCACAGTCAGCAGTGACGGTACACTGCAGAGAAACATGCAGCTGATCAATATCAGGAACTCGAAACGTGAGATACCGGCCGTTCGTGCAATGGTTGACAAATACAATGACAATCCCGTTCTGAACGAAGTGATTGCAACGGCTGCCGACGATTTTTCATCATATGAAGAACTGGGTTACCTTATGACCGATGCGCAGCGCGAGGCTGCCGGTGCTGATATTGCCCTGATGAATCCGGGTGGTGTCCGCATTGATCGACTCGACAAAGGTCCGGTGACAATCAAGAATGTTTATCAGCTCGATCCTTTCGGGAATGAGCTGGTAGTCACAAAACTGACCGGTGAGGAGATTTACTCACTTATGCGTGCCGCATGGACAGTAGACGACAAATCGCCCCTATATCCTTCGGGAATCAGAACGCAAGTGAAGGTTGATGCGGAGAGTAATCCCACAGAGTTCATCATTCTGAACGAAGACGGCACTCCTCTCGAACTGACCCGCACCTATTCTGTGGCTATGAACAGTTACATGACCCAGGTTTACAAATACGGGCACGGTGATCCGGGTCACTCCCTCTTTATCACAACCGCTGATGCGCTGATCAGTTACCTGAAAAAACATGACACTGTCAGGAGCTACCGTGGCGAGAAAAGGGTTCAAATCACAAGAAATTAAAACCACCAGACTTATTATCAATCGGACAGCGTCAGCTGGGACAGGAACCATTAACTTTTCAAAATATCAAATAAGAAAGGAGATTAACCTATGAGAGAAAAAATTCACGACAACCCGTCATCAAATGCTGTTTACGGCCTGGGCCTGATTGGGGCAGCTGTTTATTTTATTTCGACTGCCACAACCTTTTGGATTGGCGTTCTGGGATTTCTTAAAGCAATCGTTTGGCCGGTCTTTCTTGTCTATGAGGCATTTAAAAGCCTGGGTGCCTGAAGTGGGATAAGACAATATTTTTGCCGGCTTTTATTTTATCCTCCTATCTTTCTAATGACCGCCATGGCTGTGTCATTTAGCATTTTTGACACATTAGACAACAATTGAATTAATTGCTGCTGCTTTTGTAAGGCATTTTGCAGGTCTATATTGGCTAATTGAGCATCATCTCCAATGCTATTCAATTGTTGTTCAAGGTTATGAATATACACGGATAATTCATCTTGTGTTGATATCTGGCCAGTCTGACTAACAATTAATGTGTCTTTACCATTAAGACCCTGACGAAATGTCTTTCTTGCCATGAATTTGGGCTCTTTTGTTTTACCTACTTCCGAAAGGTTAAGTTTGGCACTATTTATCTCGTTGGAAACCTGTTGCCTCAATAATGAGTTATTTTGTACTCGCTTTTTTGCACCATCAACATTCCTTTGTGCTTCCAATTTGGCTTCCGACAAAATGCTTTTAATAGCATTGTCAATATTTATGTCCTTATAATTGTTAATCGTTTTTTTCCAGGCCTCCTGTACCTCGCTGTCAGGTTTGCCCTGGCCAACCATGACTCCAATTCTCTTCAACTCACTTAATTGGGTTTGCTGTATCGGCTGTCCTCCTCTTTGTGCATGCCCCGCCAGTGATATGCTTAATAGAAATACCACAACATTAAAAAGGACCATGGGGGCCTTGATTAAATTGTTACTATTATTCATAATAAGGTTTTTGGTTTACAAAAATTGAAGTTTACTATTATCAAAGTTAAACTATATACTGGTCCAAGTCAATATTCATTTCTACAATTCATTATCTTCAAGTTGTTTTTTAAATAGTAAACGAAATGAAAAAACTCATTCTCTCCCTGGCCTCTGTAATGTTTATAGTTAACCTTTCCGCTCAGACAATTGCACCGGAAAGTAAAAAACTCATTGAAGCATTTGTTAAGAGCAACATCGATATCCAATTGGAAGCTATTGATCAGGTTACTGTCAGCAAGGTTTTCTCCGGTACTTTTTTCAAAATCAATATAGGCTTTATCGAAACCGGATCAGGAGCAAATTCCTGTGGAAGCGATAATTATGTCAATGTAAACGGCTCAGCAGTTAATATGATCGAACCAATTCATATGGATCTTGAATGCCCGGTTCTCATGTCGATAATCAAAAAGGACTTTTTACTTAAAGACGAAACCACCGCAAAACTATTTGAAGCCGCTCTTAATGTCCTCTATCCTGTTGACGAAGACGAAATCCAAAACGTGAAATATCTGCACAAAGACTCACAATGGATATTTCTGCGAGGTAAGTTTTTTGATGATTTCACAGCTTTTATTGTTACAACCGGCTCAAATGGTATTGTAACAAAAGTTGAATTGGAATTGGCATATGCTGTAAATTAGGAAACTGAGATCGGAATCAAAATTTGGACCAGGGTCCGATCTGATTATTTTTGCGGCCTAAGCTTTTCAAGTATCCTCCTGGCATTTTCGTTAGATGGATTGAGAGCCAGGGATTTTTCATAATGAGCGATAGCCATGTCATTGTCTCCAGCCCTCATGCATCCTTCCCCCAGGCTGTCCCAGACCCTTGAAGATCCGGGGCACAGCCTGACATTAAGTTTGAAAAGCTCCAGAGCTTTATCAATGCCTCCATGGCTGCGCAAGAACATATATCCGTACCTGTTTATGGCTTTTTCAATTGCCTCGTCTGCAGGTTCCTCTTTCTGAATCAGCTCATTGGCCAGCCTCCTGTATTCAGTTGTGTCTTCCTTTGCAAGTGCAAGTCTCAGTTTCTGGCAAGGTGAGATTTCATCAGGCAATTCAGGGACCCTTAGTCTCATAGTCTCATCAGCAACCGAATTGTAAAGAGTCAAAAAACTCAACGGTCCGGCACACATGGCTTTTACAAGTTCCTCTCTTCCCATGGTTTTATCAATAAGCCCTGCCATATAACCGCCGGCAATATAGAAGGCCCTCTCAATCACTCCTGTCTGCCAAGCCAGTTTCCTGAGACTGTCGATCGTAAGTGTCTCTGCCTGTCTGAAAAGCAGATCAACTTTCTCAAGACTCGCTTTCACCTCTTCCTTACTTTCCATCTTAGGGTAATCAGGAACAAAATCGTTAGGGAAGATGTGACGTGCAGCATATGAGACATAGGTAGCCATTCCTTCGTTTAAAAGGAAATCCATGACGAAATCAAGAGCCTCATTCTGAAGCTCATAATCACTTCTGAATGCGACCGTATTGGCATAGCCGCCGTGATATATCTCATGGACGAGGATATTCATGATAACCGACGGGTCGCTGTTGAACCGCGGTGAGTTCACGTTGATCAGTATCCCACCCGGGTATGCAAATGCAGCAGGCTGAATATCAGAGATAAGGTAAACAGTAACCTTAAGAGGTGGGGCTGAAGGCTGAAGGAAGGAGCTGATATGCTGAAATCCTTTTTCGCGGAGTGTTGTGCTCAGATCCATGATTTCCCGTGATGTGACAACTGCTGGTTGTAAGGCCCTCTCATCCGTATTGAGAGCTGCAACTGCCATGACTCTTTCAGTCCACACTTTGCGGTCCAGGTTAATGCGGTTGTTGCGGCTATACTGAACAGCCAGCTGGTACGCGCCATTGGCCGTCCAGAATGAGTCAACATTGCATAATATTTCATCGGGGTGTGAGTATACCGCTTCGATGGCTGAATTGTCAAAAACCACCTCAGTGCCACGGCAAAATGTGGAGTTATCACGGTTTACAACCGATTGGCCATTAGCTCCTGCCGTTTGTAACAGTAGAAGAATAATGCAACATAAAATGGAACTTATTTTCATACCCTCGGATTTTAAATAAAAGACCGGAAAAGCCATGATTTTGCTGCATCAACAACCGGGAATTCAATGATTTACCTGTAAAGAAGAAATGCCGGGTGGTTCAATGTTGAACGGCGCACCAGCATGCCCGTTTGCCTGTCGTTGCTCCATGTAAGGATGGCATTGACTGAACGGTTCCTGTAATAACGCAGTCCATCACTCTAACCTGACTCCTTTCCACTGAAAAGATGAGAGATTCTGATTCCAGTTTATAATAGAAATCTCATTTTACATATCCGGAAAGTTTTTTATCTTGTAATGTCTTTTTAGGAGTGAGAGTCAGTCATTAGCAATATTTCAGGTTTCCGGTGCATGAAATGAATTAACGGCCAATGTGACTGACGGGGCATTGCTTTATTTGCTTTTCATAAAACACTTCACTAACAACAAACAACTATGAAAAGACTGGAAGTAATTCTTGCGATTTTAATACCAATATCTGTCTTTTTGAAATTCATGTTGGTTCCTTTGAGTAACATTCTGGTTGCTTCTTCCTTACTACTACTGGCATTGATCTATTATGCATTCGGATTTGCATTCTTCAATAACATTCGATTAAGGAATATTTTTAAAAAAGAATCCTATAAAGACATATCCGCTTTGCATATTGTCGGAGCAATTTCAGTCGGGATGGCTTTATCGGATATCTGTATGGGGATTCTCTTCAAGATCCAAGGTTATCCAATGGCAAATACCTTACTGATTATTGGACTCATCAGTACCCTTATAATTCTGGTGATTGCTTTGATCAGGTTCTCAAAATCCCGGAGTCCCTATTACTCTCAAATGTTTAAGCGGATTGCTATCATAGGTTGCCTGGGGCTGGTCTTAACGTTTGTTTCAGATCTTGGTTTGGTGAAAATCCAGTTTAGAAATTATCCGGACTATGTGAAAGCATATCAAGAGTATGAGGCAAGCCCGGAAAGTAAAGAATCCGAAACAAAATTGAAGCTGGAATACATGAAGGCTACAATGTCTGATGAGGCCTTTCAAAAATACCTGGAGTTTATTAAAACAGATACTATTAATTAATGGAATACGATGCCTAACAGGTCGGTTCTGTTACAAAATCTTCAACCTATGAAACGAGCAATCCTGCTTTTTTATTTATCCTGTTTTTTTATTATTTATTCCTGCAACAATAATGAGAAAATTGAATACCCGCCATCAGTCACTTCTATAAATCCTGTTTCTGGCGGTTATGGCACAGAATTGATCATATCCGGTTCTAACTTTAGTTCCAATCCTGCCGAAAATATTGTAACAATCGGGGGGGTAAATGCCGAAGTAAAAAACGCAATATCAACAACACTGACAGTAATAGTTCCCGCCCTTGATGAAGGAGACCTGCCTGTCAGAATTTCAACTGAAGCAGGTTCCGCAGATGCCGGCACTTTCAAATATATTTATGATGTATTTGTTGCAGGTACTGAAATGAATAGTGAGAGTTTCCAGGTAGCCAAATACTGGAAAAACGGAACCTCTGTAGAATTATCTGATGGTAAGGCAACAACCAGTGTAGGTTCTATTACTGCGTCAGGAAATACAATTTACGTTGTTGGTACTGAGTACAAAGCAACAACCCGCATTATAAAACTTTGGATAAACGGTGCTGAAAGCAATATTTCAACCAGTACATGGGCGGCTGCATTTGATATTAAAATTGATGGCACCGATGTATATATCGCTGGTTACGAAAACAAAGGGTCTCAGGATATTGCCACATACTGGAAAAATGGTGTCCCGACATATTTAACAGATGGCAGCCGGTCAGCAATAATAAGGTCAATAGCCATTTCTGGTGGTAATATTTATGCTGCAGGCTACGAATATAACGAATCAAAAGCTGTAGCAAAGTACTGGAAAAACGGTGTCCCTGTTGCACTTACTGACGGACAGAGAAGTGCGTCCTCAAGAACTATTGCAGTTGAAGGAAGTGATGTCTACGTATGTGGTGTTGAGTATGAAAACTCTGTTGAAACTGCAAAGTTCTGGAAGAATGGAATCGAAACAATTCTGGGAGATAAAACAAACAGATCCTTTACGGTAGCTATGGCCGTTAAAGGATCTTCCACACATATTACAGGTATGGATAACGGATCAGGCAAATATTGGAAGAATGGAGTTGTAATTCCATTTGCTCCAAATGAAGCAGAGGCGTACCCGATGGCTGTTTACCTTGTAAATGATGATGTTTTTCTTGCAGGTAGTATTGGCAATGGACTGACTACCAAAGCGGCATACTGGAAAAATGGCAGCCAGGTTATTCTGAATGATGGAATACATTACGCAGCAGCAACCAGCATTTATGTTCGATAGAAAATCAGCCTATAAATGAATTTAGAATGACGGGTAACAGGAAAGTAATATTATACATTGCGACTAGCCTGGATGGCTATATTGCCGGTCCAAATGACGATTTGAGTTTTTTATCAATTGTGGAGCAGGAAGGAGAGGATTACGGGTATGCAGATTTTGTAAAATCGGTGGATACTGTGATACTTGGCCGAAAGACTTATGACTGGGTAATGACACAGGTTCCTGAATTTCCCCATGCAGACAAAGAATCATACATCATTACACGGACACCGCAACCAGGCAAAGGCAAGACAAATTTTTATACAGGGGACCTTAAGGAACTTATTATCAGGCTTAAAAGTGAAAAGGGTAAAAACATCTTTGTTGATGGTGGAGCAGAAATCGTTAACGAACTTTTAAAGCAAAAACTGATTGACGAATTCATTATTTCTGTAATTCCAATTTTACTTGGTGACGGTACAAGACTTTTTAAGGATGGACGTCCCGAACAAACATTAAAATTTTTGGAGGCAAGAAAATTTGACTCTGGATTAATTCAATTGCATTATAAATGTACAGACAATTAGCGATCACTATGACTTGTAAAAAAATTAAGCTAGAATATTATACAATTGCCCGATTTGAACTTAAATAAAAAGCACTGGTCATGCCATTCCCTGGTTTTAGCCAACGTAAAGCGCAATTGGCATGATTTTTGGGTCATCAAACGATTGATTTATTTCCAATTATATCATTCAAAATGAAACCATTAAAGCTGATCGGACTACTTTTATTACTTACACTTTATGGTTGTGAGACAAAAGGTGAATTTGAGAACCTTTCAACAAATGCCCGGATAACCGGATTCATTTCTGAAAAGTGTTATTGTTGCTGGGGGTGGGTAATTCAGATTGGATCTGATACTATCAAGGCTGATTTCATTCCAAATCTTGAATATCCTCTTGTGGGGAACGCGTTTCCAATAGAAGCCAAAATTACTATTGGAGATAAAAAAATCAATTGCCCGGAAAGCATGTTTGATTATTATGAAATTTTGGAGTTTAAGTCACTTGAATAATTAAGCCAGCTGCCTCCACTCAAATAATTTCCATAAATTGTATTGACCAAACTTTCGATTATGATCTGTCCAAGATGCAATGCGCCGTTAACAAAAACTATTCTCAAAGATTTTAAAACTTCAATTGAGGTCGATTTCTGTAATAAATGTGGTGGATCGTGGTTTGAAAATGGAGAATTGACAATCCTTGAAAAGACTATTGAGCCAACTTTTTTAGAAATAAGGAAAATTCCCAATGATGAGGCCCAATTAAAAGGCTTGAAGTGTCCATCATGCAGTACCTCTCCATATTTAGAAAAAGCGGATCATCACAGAGACAAAAGAGTAGTGTTTGATTACTGCCCAACTTGCAAGGGAATCTGGCTGGATGGAGGGGAATTAGATGCGATTCAAAAAGAAAACTGGGTAATCACGATTGGTAAGTTCTTTAAGTGGCTCATTAGTAACGATTAATTTTAGACCCAAACAACAGTCGGTACAGGTCATTGCCTTTTTTGGAGCTGCAATCAAGTAACTAAAAAGGAAAGTTTTGTGGCTGGCGCCACGGCCTGATCCCGCATAAACTAAAAGCGTAACCCTGTTTCAGGACGAGACAAGAACCTTGCATAAATAAAACTTCATGAATAATATCTTTGATAAAATATCCGGGCAAATAGAGAATATTCAATTCATTGATACTCATGAACATTTAATTGATGAATCTGAACGCTTGGATTGTATTAGGCCATTTATTCAATGTGATGATTGGACAACAATTCTTGGGATGTACACGAAATTTGATTTTGTATCATCAGGAATGACAAAAAAGAGATAGCATCTATTTCATCACAAGAAACAAATCCGATTGAAAAATGGAAAATAATTCAACCTTACTGGAATTCGATTAAAAATACAGGATACGGACAAGTAATTAGTCATACAATTAATGAGTTATACGATATTTCAGAACTGGAAGAGAAGACAATACCCAGCTTGCAGGAAAGATATATCAACTACAGAAATAAAGGATTTTATAAAGAAACATTAAAGCGAGCAAATATTAAATGTTGCATCGTTAATCCTCCAGGCAGACCGTTTAAAGAAACAGAATTGCCAAACTTATTATACCAGGACATAAATGCAAACGGTATGATAAGGATGGATTGTGAGCAGCTGAACGAGAACATTCTGCCGAAAATAAGAAACCTGAATGACTGGCTGGAAATAATAAATTGGTGGTTTAACAAGTATTCTGAAATTGCGGTAGGTGTAAAAATTGGATTAGCATATTTTAGGAGACTTGATTTTAAGAAAACTAAGATTGAAATTGGTGCATCATTATTTACAAAAAAAACCTCGGGTCTTGGACTAACTGAAAATGAAGAAAAAACATTACAGGATTTTCTGTTTTGGTATGTGGTAGATCTGGCTACAAAACATAAACTACCTATAAAATTACATACAGGCCATCAGGCGATGAATAATTCCATGAATTTGGAGAATGTAATGTTTAACCCTGCTGATTGTGCCAATTTATGCCGAATAAGTCCTGATACAAGATTCATCTTTTTCCATATTGCGTATCCATATTATGAACCAATGATTTCATTGACAAAGCATTATTCTAATGCAATAATTGATATGTGCTGGTCATGGACAATAAATCCTATTGCATCAATAGAATTTCTAAAAAAATACATTATGACTTCTCCGATAAATAAACTTATGGCATTTGGTGGAGATGATATGTACGTAGAAAATTTGATAGGGCATGCAAAAATTGCCAGAAAAGGGATTTCATTCGCTCTTTCAGAACTTATCAAAGACAAATGGATTTCTGAAAAGGATGCGATTGAAATAGCCAATGGAATAATGTGGAAAAATGCAGGAAAAATATATGAAATAGAGTGAAAACACCCTGTCCGTAAAACGATTATGTCAATTTACAAAACTGGCGGTGGGTCAGCAAAAGCAGAACAGGTAATGCAACTGGCATTCTATGTTACATTCATCCCATAAGTTCGGTATTCTATAACAGTCTCCTTTGAGGTAAGATAACCACCGTTAACCAGGCGGTATATTTCATCAACTTCTATTCCAGGACGAAACAAATTGCAAACAAGGGAAAAATTATAAGAAAAAACTAATATGAAATTTCCAACTATAATTTTGGCAGTCATAACAATTAACTATTACGTCAATTCACAGGAGTTGAAAAAGGTTACCAAAACATTAGCGATGGATTTTGTGGAGAATTTTTACGTATTAAAAAATGACACGAAAATTAAACAGGGGGTATATTCTCTGGTGATATTTGACGATACTATACGCAATGGTCTTTATGACAATGATAGAAAATCGGGTATTTGGAAATACTACTTTTTAAAAAATAATACTGTTGAATTTATATTTGACTTTGATAGAAATATGGTCTTATCTGATACTCTGGGTAAAGAACGATCTGCTTTGTATTCAGAAGGTCACGAGTATTTTGCATATCTGGCGGCAATTAATACAAAATATCCACGGGAGGCAGCAGAAGCGGGTCATTCTGGAAGAGTTTTAATTTCATTTACGGTTAAATCAGATGGTTCCGTTTCTGATTTTGGTTTGGAATTGGGTTGTGGGGATGCGGCACTCAATAGTGAAGCAATGCGGGTTATTAAAAAGGTGGCAATGGAAAATACATGGTATCCTGCAATAAATGCCAGGGGTGAGAAAATTAGTTCGACAATTATTAAGCCAGTAATATATATGTTACAATAGGAGTTGCACTTCACAGCGTTTCTAACCCATTACTGGCCATGGTCTGTTAATTCAATGCGGTTGGCGGCTGTAAAATGCACATTCCGCCACGCCTTAAACGTAACCTCAAGTATTTGTAATGTTGACATTTAATAGAATCTACTTTATCATAACCATTATCATTTTCGTAATTGAAATACTAATTGCACTATTTCTGAAAGACAGGTTCATCAGACCTTACTTCGGCGATGTGTTAGTTGTCATCCTGATATATTGTTTCATTATGACTTTCCTTGACTTCCCATATTGGGTTGTTGCTTTATTTGTGCTTCTGTTTTCATTCACCGTAGAAACACTTCAGTACTTTAATATTATCGAAATACTTGGACTACAAAATAACAAGATTGCCCGAACAGTTATCGGAACTTCTTTTTCCTGGAAGGATATCGCCTGCTATTTGGCTGGAATTCTAATTATAATCATTATAGATAGAATGCGTTTAAAACAAAAGGTCTCCACTTAAAAGATAGACTATGTTAAAAGAAATCTGTTTGACTTTAAGCTTTATTACTTTATTAAGCTGCAAGAATTCCAATCAAGTTGATCAAAAACAAGATCCCAAAACTGCCAGCCCAGACATAACAGGTATTTGGACTTCTGGAGAAACTGAAAACGCAACATTTTAGATTGATAAAGATTCTATCTT
This sequence comes from uncultured Bacteroidales bacterium, assembly GCA_963757935.1. Lineage (GTDB taxonomy): Bacteria > Bacteroidota > Bacteroidia > Bacteroidales > VadinHA17 > SR-FBR-E99. The sequence goes on from CAVWSZ010000001.1 coordinate 334,556, forward strand.
TTATGTTGACGCATTGCAGAGATTCAAATATCTCATCGTTGGTGACTCACTTATTATAAGATTTGAGGACAATGATTATAAATGTAAAATTGCAAAAGCTACCAAAGACTCATTGGTCTGGATTAAGGATGGTAACAAGACGGTTTTCTGGAGATTTAATAATTGAAGTCGCGATTTCTCCACACCAGCACAATTGCAAAACCAACCAGACAAAAAACCTATTTTTAACAACGGAATGTAACACCTAAAAGTGTAACCCTGTTTCAGGACCAGACAGCTCCGCCAACACAAACAAAACATGCCTCCGACCGTTATGGGCTATTTGTACCATTAAAAGTCAATGAATTACTATGAGAGCGTCATTAATTACAATTCTTCTTCTGTTTTTTGCTGTAAATATTTCAATTGCACAACCTCTTGCAGTTTCCAAAGGTTTAAAAGAAAAATTCCCGACTGCCAAAAACATTAAATGGATTAAAGAAAAATACAATTACTGGAAAGCAGAATTTATTCTTGGTGGTAGAAAAACATCAGCGTTATTTGATGTTAAAGGACATTGGATATCAGCACAGCAAAACATAGACCTAGAGGAAATAGGAATTGAAGAAGTCAAAGCTGTTATTACAAAGGATTTTTCTACTTGTAAGATTTTATCAATTGAAATAGTTAATTGGTCTGGATTAGGTACTTTCTACCATGTGAAAGGAAGTTGTGGAAAAGAAATTATTAAGCGGTCGTATGACCATAGAGGATGGCCACCTCCAAAAATATCTTAGAATTAACTGCAGCCTTGCTGTTATGGTTTTTGCATTTCAAGATGATTTCGTGAACAAGAAATTATCTCCACATCAACACGATGGCAAAAACAACAAGACAAAATGTCTATTTTTAACAACCGAATGTAATAATAAAATAACCGAGGACTTATGAAGAAGTTTTATTTTTTGGCATTATTAGTAATAGCAAGCACTAACTCATTTTATGCCCAAACGCTAAATGAATACCAACAAAAAACAGCCGAATGTTTTAGCATTAAGGATTATAAATGTGCTATTGAAAACTTACAAGCTTCAATTCGATTGGTTGGCGAGAATTATGGGGATCTCCATTTGCTTTATGCTAATCTAGGAACAGCACAAAGAAGGCTGGGTAATTTAAATGAGGCAATGGGTTCATATAATAAAGCCTTACAATTAAGAAGTAATTCTTCCGAGGTTTTATATAATAGAGCTTCTCTTAAAAGACAAATGAACGATCTAGAAGGATCCCTTTCTGACTATAATGATGCTCTGAAAATAAGCCCTAATGATCGGGATCTTCTTATCAATAGATCATATACAAAAAAACTGATGAGGGATACTATTGGAGCAGAAATGGATTTATTGAAAATACTTGAATTTGATCCAAAAGATTTTCAGGCACTTACCAACTTGACCAATATTAGAGTAGAAAGAGGGGAATTTGAAGTGGCTATATCAACTTATGATAAACTTATTGCAGCAAATCCAAATGAACCCATCCTGTATAACAATCGAGCTGATGTATATTTAAGAAAAAAAGAATTCGATAAAGCAATGACCGATGTTGACAAAGCAATTGAATTGGGTCCGAACTATTCAAATGCATTTGTAACAAAAGCTGAAATACTAATAGGAATGGGCGATAGGAAAAAAGCTTTGAAGAATTTGCAGAAAGCGGTTAAACTTGGTGAAAACACCGACCTTGTACAGAAACTAATTGATGAATGTAACAAATATTAAAGTCCCCTGACTGGTAGATATATGCAATCTCCTTCGGCTAGGTTTTTCAATTTCCAGCTGATTTCTTGAACAAGAAAACATCTCCACACAGCCCATGGCAAAAACAACAAGGCAAAAAACCTATTTTTAACAACCGAATATCACACCAAAAAGTGTAACCCTGTTTCAGGACGAGACATTAATAGCAATTGGAAATGCCAGAAGAATTGATGAACAGAAAAGATTTCAAAGTAATACGAACTGCTTTGCTAATGAAAGTATTCCCGTCGACAACTATAGCACTTTCTCTTTTCTTCATCACATTCCTACTTTCGATATTTGCTATTTCATATGGATCTCTATTCATTATCCTGACTTTCTTGTCTATTCTTGCGGGCATTGTAGTTTTTTTTATTCTAACAAGTAAACTACGCAAAGACTTATCGACCGAGAAAACTACCTATGAAAAAGGTACAATAACCAATAAAACCCACAAAATAGATTATGAAGCAGGCAGTGTAACAATGCCTGTTACAATACTTTCTTTTCTGACACCAAAAATCTTTAAGAGAGAAATGAAACAGATTAATATTTATTCTGTTTCGATAAACAATATGAATTTTGAGTTAACGAAGGAAGATTTTGAAAAGGCCGAAGAAGGTAAAGAAATTTATATAAAAAGAGCATTCTACTCAAACATGTTCTTAGGACTAGAAAAGTAAAATGTCTGTGTGTCTTACCCCTCCCAAATATCTGTCCACTATTGAACTTTTCTTAATGCTCCGTCCCCATCGTCACAGGATTGAGCCATATCCTATCAAATCTGACGCCACAGACATTAAACCCTCATAAGCTTGGTTCTACCCCTGTCCAGGAACGATAATTGTTCTGGGCAAACCTGGGGATGATTTTGAACATAGGTTTTAATTCGTTTAATGATCCACATAGTCCGTCAAAACCAAAACGAAACATTAAGGGATCAGGACATGAATGGCTGGAATATTTCCAGCTATTTTCGTTTAAGACCATCATCAATTTATGACCCAAAAACGGTGAATTTCCTCCAGAAGCTGGCCCAAAACTGGCCCATAAGAAAAAACCACTTACCCGAAATCCGTGTAAGTGGTTGACTTGCTTCGCTCCCCAGCAAGGCTTGAACCAGTGCGAGCGTTAAGAAATGCTCCGGTGGAGCATTTTAGGGAGCAGCCAGACGGTGTATGGGCTCAAGCTCTGCACAAAATGAAAAAGCCGGTCATCGACCGGCTTTCGCTCCCCAGCTAGGACTTGAACCTAGGACCCCCTGATTAACAGTCAGGTGCTCTGACCAACTGAGCTACTGAGGAATGTACTTGCTTATTAAAGCGTCGCAAAATTAACCGCTTTAATTGAATTTAACAATATCTTTGGCGAAAATTTTCCCTGATGAAAAAGATTGTCGGCATAGGCAACGCTCTAGTTGATGTAATGACCATGGTTCCTGATGATTCGTTCCTTCATCAGTTCGGTCTGCCAAAAGGCAGCATGACAATGGTCGATGCCACCCGGTCAGGCGAAATTAAGGGCTCTATTACCGCATTCAAAAGCACTCTCGCCTCCGGCGGCTCTGCCGGTAACACTATGTACGGCCTCGGAATCATGGGCATACACTCTTCATTCATCGGGAAAGTGGGCCGTGACGAATTCGGTAACTTCTATGAGAAAGATATGGTAGACGCAGGACTGGCACCAGTCCTGATCCGCTCCCCAAAATCCCCCACCGGCACCGCCGTCGGCCTCGTCACCCCTGACTCTGAACGCACATTTGCAACCCACCTCGGAGCCGCCACGGAACTGAACGCCGAGGAACTCGACCCGCTTTTCTTCAGAGGTTATGACATACTATACGTAGAAGGTTACCTCATCTTCAACCTCCCTCTCATGGAGTATGCCTGCAGAATTGCAAAGGACAACAATATGACCGTGGCCCTTGACCTCTCAAGCTTCAATGTAGTTGCAGACATGCTGCCCCAGTTTCGCGAGATCGTCGAAAAATACGTTGACATCCTCTTTGCAAACGAGGATGAAGCCCGCTCCTTCACAGGCCTCGACCCCCGGGAAGCACTGGATGAAATTTCCTCCATTTGTACAATTGCAATTGTAAAGACCGGTGCTGACGGCTCGTGGATCAAACGCGGAGAAGAGGTAGTTAAAGTCGAAGCCCTGAAAGTGTCACCTGTCGATACCACAGGCGCCGGAGACCTTTATGCCGCCGGATTTCTTTACGGCTATTCCCATGGCTTCGGTCTCGATAAATGCGGGATCTTCGGGTCAATCCTCGCCGGAAAGGTAATTGAAGTCATAGGCGCCAGGATGCCCGAAGAAAAATGGGCGGAGGCCAAAGACCTCATTGGCATTGTCGCGGTAGACTGACCTCCCGGTTCACTATCCGTATTTTAAGGAACCCTTACAGTCTTCTTGATCTCTCCTTTTGTCATCTCGCGTGTCACAACCTCTGTGGGATGCACTATTTTTCCCTTTCCGGTGATTGCATCAAACAGGGCGGTGACATCCCCTCCTGAAGCATACCTTATCGGGATATAGAAGATTGAATTTGCCTCTCTGAACTCCATAAGCCTTACCATTACACATGCACTGTCCGAGGCTACTCCCAGAGGCTGCCCCGGTAAAACGGTCCTGCCCTGACCGGTAAAAGGCCGGGTCTTATCCAAAAACATATACGTCATAATGGTCCCATCCTTATGGAGAACCTCAAGGGCAGACTCATCCGTAACCCGAAAATCATTTGTGGATGCCCCCGGCACAGCAGTGACAACCCCTTTTCGCATGCAGTAAACAGTATCTCCGGGATTACACCTGAACCTTCCGATCCAGGCTTTTCCTCCTGCAATATCAGCTTCCGGAACTGTACCCTCTTTTAGCGGTACCAGGTACGGATAATCTCTCTCCACCTCAGCTTCAGGTGTGCTCAGCCAGTAGCTGAAACCATATTTATACCCGTAACCGATATCCTTGGTTGCTATTGTCAATGTAATTATCTGATTTGTCCCGTGTTTAATCTCCATCTCCTTGTGTGAAGGGCGTGGGGCCAGATTCTGTACATTATTAAATTCAATTCTGAGCGTAAAAGGATAATAGGTCGAATTGATACCGTTGAACCTCACCGACTGCCCCGGTGTCTCAACTACTTCTACTTTCACCGGATCCAGGTTTTTAATGCCCCAGCTTACCGACACACCCTCAGTAAATTGAGCATTGCTGCAGGGATCAGACAAAAAACCACAAATAATGAACGCAAGAACAGAAGACCTCGACAGGAAACGGATGTTCAACATAGCTTCTCAGTTTAATCAGGATATCAGCAGGACTAAATTAATAAAATCTTTTTCGTGGTGCATTTCTTTCCGGACAGTTACAGTCACCCAGATGAATGAACCTGTACCCTATACCCAGTGAAATACCGGAATTGTAAAGTGTCTGAGGGTAATTCTCAGGCGCAAAGTGCAGCAGGGCATACTGATTGCCGTAAACCCTCAGCCTGATCAGAATATCTGATTTAAACCTGTACTGCGCACCAACACCTGCCGTTAATCCCAGTCCGGTCATATTATCAGCCTGTGAGCTGCCGGTCTGCAATCCTGCCAGTATGCCCGCATCGGCAAAGAGAATTTTCAGGAAATCAACCCTGGCCGTCACAGGCAGAGAGATCATTCCGAAATTTCCGGGCCGGTCATCACCCGGTATCCCGGGCGCCGGGCTGCTGTAATAATACTGGTGAGAATAACCGATACCGGTCTCGATGCTGAAATGATCCGTGATGATCCTGCTCAGGTCAATCCCGGCAGTCCACATACCGGTGCCGGTATATGAACCTGCTCCGACAAGTTCGTTAAATCTGAAAATGTCATTTGTACCTCCCCCGCCGTAAAGCGCAATTTCCCCGTACCAGGTATCCTGACCTTGGACCGTAAGAGAGACAACAATCATTATAAATAACAGGCTCTTTTTCATATTTTTAATTATGCGAATGGCCTCAATAAATCTCAACTAACAACCGCCTTCGCACGGAAGACGGCATACCAGGCAATGAATGCAAAACAAACCATCGGAACAACAAATCCTATTGCCATTCCTGATACGTCGGCTATACGTCCCATTATAACAGGACAAATTGCCCCGCCGACTATCGTCATCACAAGTACCGACGAGCCTCTTTTCGTCATTCCGCCAAGATCCTTAAGACCGAGTGCAAAAATGGTCGGGAACATTATTGACATGCAGAAGTAAGTCAGGTAAATTGCTATGAGCGACGGCCATCCCAGACCGAGCATCACCATTACCATTGCCGCGGTGTTTACCAGCGCATAAACAGCAAGCATTTGTGCCGGCCTGAACCAGGTCATAAACAATGATCCGAGGAACCTGCCTGACATGAAAAAGACAAAACCGACTGACAGCAGGTAGGCCGCTTTCTCCGGGCTGAAGGCAGGCATTGTCTCAACCACGTAATTGATAAAGAAACTGTTGATCCCCGTCTGGGCTGCAACATACAGGAACTGCGCAACCACTGCATACCGGAAATGCCTGACCCTGAACAACCCCCGCCATGTACCGGCGTCACCGCGACTGTCGTGCCCGCCCTCCTGAATGTCAGGCATTTTCGTTACGAAAAAGAGCAGGGCTACAAACAGCACCACTGACCCTACGATCATATAGGGAAGAGCCATCGAAGCGAATTTATTCGTCTCCGGGCCGGCGTTGTCTCCCAGGATAAGCATGCCCCCCAGCGCCGGCCCGATTATCCACCCGAGGCCGTTGAACGACTGGGATAGTGTAAGCCTCTGTTCCGAGGTCCCTTCAGGACCGAGGACACTCGAATAAGGATTTGCTGCCGTCTCAAGGAAAGTGAGCCCGCAGGCAATGATGAAGAGGCAGAACAGCGTGAACCCGAATGTCTGAATTGAGGTTGCGGGCCAGAAAAGGAATGCACCTGCTGCATACAGCAGGAGTCCCGTTATTATTCCCTTTTTGTATCCAAGCCGGTTCATAAAAAATCCGGCAGGGATTGCCATTATAAAATAACCTCCGTAAAGCGCCGCCTGAACAAGCCCCGATCTCGATTTTGTAATGCCCAGTATATCCTGGAAATGCTTGTTCAGAACATCGAGCAGGCTGTGGGCAACGCCCCATAGCAGGAAAAGGCTGGTCACAAGGATGAAAGGAATTAAAAACTCGCGGGTGACAAGTCTCTTAATCCGGGGAGATGCATTTTCGTTATCCATTCAAGCTCTCTTTTATTTTTTCTTTTGCCTGCTGTAATTTACCGAATTGGGGCTTACCCAGGATGCCCTGAGAGAGGCTTTAAAATAGTATCTGACCAGCCTCGAGTAAACGGCTGCCCTCACTCCCACTTTAGGAATAAACGGGAGTATCATTCCAGCAACAGCCGGGATAAGTCCGGATATGAGATTGTTCAGCACCAGGAAGACCTGGGTCACGACTTTCTCAATTCCCCTCTTGTGCTTTGAAATATAGATATGCCTCGAGATCATCACCTCGCATTTGGTCTTTGATGCCGTTCTGATGTTGATGCGCGAGCTGCCGCCGTGATTGTGCTCAATCGTAATATTCCTGAATAACGCCACCTTCCCGCCCTTTGCGGAAATCCTTTTGCAGAGGTCCACATCCTCAAAGTACATCCAGTAATCGTTGTCGAATCCACCGGCAGCAGTAAAATCACTTTTTCTTATAAGTATCACAGATCCTGAAACCCAATCGGGAAACCATATTTCGGGATTTGCGGGATCAGTCATTACTTTTTTCCGTCCCCATAGCAGCCTTCCGAGTGCACGCTGGAGCCCTGTGATGTTCCACAGACCAGGGAAAACACCCCATGCGATGCTTTCGGAACCGTTCTGCTTTACCTGTCTGCATGAACAGATGGTGAAGTCCGGATGATGCCGCGCCTCCTCAACCAGGCTTTCGACAGCCCCCGGGGCCACCACAGTGTCAGGATTCAGGAAAAGGAGGAACTCACCGGAGGCGCGGGAGGCTCCAAGGTTGCATCCGCTTGCAAACCCTCCGTTAACGGAATTATGCAGAAATCTGAACTGCGGGAAAGTCTTTTCGAGAAGGTCAATGCCCTCATCTTCGGAACAGTTGTCGGCAATAAGCACCTCGCGGGTCATACTGCCTGTCGTCTGCCGTGCAAGTGATGCAAGGCACGCAGCCAGCCGGTCTGCTCCTTTGTAGCTTACAATAATTACTGAGATGTCTGTCATCCTCCGGGGACACGGTATTAAAGATCAAATTAACGTGTTCCGGCCTGCTTTTCCAAATCCTGACTCCAAAACTCTATATTTGCAGTTGTCAACAGAATCCAGAATCAAACAGAAAACCGCCATGCGATACCTGAAAACCGTAAAAACACTCATTCTCTCTATATTCATTACCCTGAACGCTACTGCCCAGGTAGCGAATGACGAGGTCTTGCTGAAGCACTTCCACTCCATTTCAAGTGAGGAGATGGCAGGATGGATGAAGACACTCTGTTCACCGGAATTCAACGGTCGTCTTGCCGGCACTCCCGAATATATTGCCTCGGCTGAATGGGTGGCCGCCAATCTCGCCTCCTGGGGTGTCAAGCCCGCTGGTGACAACAGCACTTTTTTCCAGTGGTTCAAACAACCATATACCGTGGTCAATAATCCGGGTGCACTTCAGCTGCACCTCCCTCAGAAAGACGGCTCTGCCATAATTAAAAGCTATACTTCCCCGTCAGAGTACTACCCGGGCATGAACTCGGGCAACGGCGAGGTGACTGCCGAAGTGGTTTTTGTAGGTTACGGCGTCACAGCCCCCGAACTGAACTATGATGACTATAAAGGAATTGACGTGAAGGGAAAGATAGTCCTGATGAACAGGGATGTTCCCTACAAGGATGTCCGCAATCCGGAATATGCAAAATGGGTCAGGTACTGCTATCACCAGTTTAAGGTCGAAAATGCAGCAGCGCACGGTGCGGCAGGCATGCTCTATATTGACGGAAACAGTGCCAACCCCAATATATCATACATCGAAGGAATGATTGTCTGCGGCATAGGGCCCACCCCGCTCGAAGATATTTTTGCAGGAACAGCTAAAACGAACAGTGATATTCTCGCACAGATCGATAAATCGTTCAAACCGGCCTCTTTTGCCACCGGCAGGGTCATGACGATGAAAGCTAATACCACCCGGCATCCCGAAGCCAGAACGTGCAATGTGATCGGCATCATCGAAGGATCAGACCCGGTGCTGAAGAATGAGGTTATCATCATTGGAGGTCACCTTGACGCTGTGGGCAATGCCGGCGGTCTTCTTGTAGCCGGCGGCTATGACAACGCCAGCGGAATCGTAGACATTATGGCCGCCGCAAAAGCTCTGGCACAGTCAGGAATAAAGCTGAACCGAACTGTAATGTTCCTGTTCATCGGAGGAGAGGAAACAGGTCTTGTGGGAAGCAAGTTCTATTCAAAGAACCCGCTCTTCCCGAAAGAAAAGACAGTGACATACATAAACCTGGATATGGTTGGAAACGGGACAGGACTGGCGGTAAGCGCTTCCGAGAACTGCACGGGTCTCACATCATATTTCGCGGAGGCCAACACCAAATATATCCACAGGCCGATGCGGGTTTCAACCTCCTCCGGCTCATTCTACGGGAGGCCCAGAAGCGACGGACTCGTGTTCCTGGCTGAAGGTTTCCGCACCATGAGCATCTCAACCACTGACGGTGTGAAGCCTGTCTTTTACCACCTTCCGGGCGACGATGAGACTGCCATCACCATTGAGATAATGGAAGATGTATCAAAGTTACTCTACCTCGGTCTGATCGAAATGGCAAACGCCGCAACTCCCCGATACTGAACCTTCACTCTTCCTCCATGGCCTATAAGGTATTGTTCCTCAGTGATATTTCCAGGGCGCCCTTTACTTCGGTCGCCGACAGGATGCTTGTGAGAGGGCTTCATCAGAATGGTGTGGATATCACCGTGGTAACGCCCCGGCGTGTAACGGAGACGGAGGAACTTGAAAAAGAGGGCATAAAAGTTGAATACCTGCCGCTGGAAAGGAAGATCAGCCGTAAAGGAATTATTGTCCTCCGGAAGATACTGAAGGAAGGCAATTTCGACCTGATGCATTTTACATACAGCAAGGCAGTGACTAACGGGCTTGCTGCCTCCGTGGGAATGAATATAAAACGCGTCGCTTACTACGGGTCGCTCAGCCTGCACTGGCACGATCCCTCTGCCTGGCTGGCCTTTCTGAACCCGCGTATTGACAGGATAATTTGTGCGAGTGACGCCGTGCAAGCGCATGTAAAAAGGCAGCTGCCGGCAAGGCGCCGAGACAGAACCGTTCGCATTTACAGGGGTTATGATCCCTCGTGGTTTGAAGGCATTGTGCCTGTGAGCCGCGGATCAATAGGTGTCTTAAAGGATGATTTCCTGATATGCACTGTGGGCAATCTCCGCAAGGTGAAGGGAATCCGGTTTCTAATTGAGGCCGTAGGGCTCCTGCCGCCCGATATGCCCGTCAGGGTTCTGCTGGTGGGTTCAGGAACGAATTCGGAAGAGACCCGCAGACTGACCGAAGAGACCGGCAGGCCGGAACGGTTCATCCTGCAGGGACATGTTCCGGTTTCACCTGCCTATGTAGCGCCCTGTGATCTTTATATTCAGCCCTCGCTGAGCGAGGGACTCGGCAGGGCAATATCCGAAGCCATGTGCCTCGCCAAACCGGTTATTGTGACCGACGGTGGCGGTGCAAAAGAATTCTTCGCCCGTGGGGATAACGGTTTCGTTATTCAGAAAGGATCACCGCAGGCAATTGCAGATGCCATCACAGAGTGCTACAAAAACAGGAACTCCCTCGGCCTTACAGGAATGAAGGCGAGGGAGTCCGTGATGACTGTATTCAACGTTAAACACACAGTCAGCAAAACGTATGATGTTTACCGTGAACTGCTCGGTTAACAGTTTATTTTACTGCAAGTTTGATGTCAAGGGTAAAATCGTCACTGATTGCCTTGTCGCCAATGTTCGGGAAGAATTTGCCTGAACCGTATCTTACGTCATAGAGTGAACGGTCAATTGTGACAAGTGCTGACCATGTTGTAACATCGCCGGACACCGAAGATTTTGCAGTGAATTCCACCGGATTTGTCGAAGCCTTGATTGTGAGTTTGCCTTTGACTATCACGGAACCGTCGACTCCCAGGGTGCTGCCAGTGATGACCAGTTTGGCAACCGGGTATTTTTCAACACCGAAGAAATCGTCTGATTTAAGGTGACCCTCAAGATTGCCGCGCATTTTTTCATCCTTGATGTCAAGATCTTTAATTGTTGTCATGTCAACGATAAACTCACCCCCTGTGATTGCCTTTTTATCGACTGTGAGCCATCCTTCTTTCAGATTAATTGTCCCTGTGTGTTCTCCGCCGAGCTTTTTGCCCTTCCAGTTAATCACCGTTGCTGCGGCATCCGCCTTAAAAGTTTTCTGTGCACTTACGGTGACAAGTCCGAAAGTTAAAATCAATATAAATAAGCTTACCTTTTTCATTTTTCTGTTTTTAAGTTTCAAAGGTAAAACCACAGGAACAGGGTTTTGTTCAACGTAAGTTGAATAAAACAGGAAGAGATGAAAATCTGATTTTGTAACGACCTGAATACTAGAGGCTTTTGATGTTCATGCCTCCGCTGAGTTCAAAGATCGTACCCGTGGAAAAGCTCCAGTCCCCTCTTGCCAGGGATGCAACGGCCTTTGCAACATCCTCGGTAGTTCCCCATCGTTTCTGGGGTATCAGGCCTTCAGCAATAAGTTTGTCAAATTTGTCCTTTACCCTGGCAGTCATATCGGTTTCGATGAGACCGGGTCTTACTTCATACACGTTTATTCCCTCTTCGGCCAGACGGTCTGCAAAGATAAGGGCAGCCATCGAGAGTCCTGCCTTGGACACACAGTATTCAAGCCTGTTGGTCGATGACATATATGCAGAAACGGATGTAATAAATATTATTGACGGATTATAACCGGTCATCTGCTTGCGCATCCACACCATTTCTCGTGCCACCCTCTGGGCAAAAAAGACGGGTCCGCGGAGATTTATATCAGTCACCCGGTCAAAGCTTTCCTCCTCAAGGTCAAGTATGTCTTTCCGTTCCAGCGGAGCTACACCGGCATTGTTGATGAGCAGGTCGATACGGCCGTAACGGTCCAGTATGCTTGTAATGGCTTCATCATGATGAGAGGTTGCCGATATGTCAAGCCCTACCGGGTAGAATTCAGCGCCTTTGCTTTCGATTTCAGGCTGGAGTGAGAGCATGCATTCGCTGTCAGAGGTACGCGCAACGGCAACAATGTCAAATCCCTCCGCTGCGAGATGTGTTGAGATGGACCGGCCGATACCCCGGCTTGCTCCTGTAATTATTGCTACTGGTTTGGAATTCATATTTCAGACTGCTTACGTTCTCAGGGTGTTTTATTCAGTTTCAGAATGATCTCGCAGTCCCCCTTTATATCTGCATCAGCAGTAAGGTAGTTGCTGCTGTTGATGCTTGCCATAATGAACTTTCTTTTCTTCCCTCCTATCAGAAGTTCCCCCGGAATGCTGTTGGCAGGTATTAACAGTGAGAGCTGGATATATTCGTAGTCGCCTTTGAGCCTGATGCTGATTCCGTCGGCCGTGCGATTGTATTTGTATGATACTGATGCTCCTGAACTCTTGTAAGTTATGCTAACGTCAGCCTTTTCAACCGCAGCTGCCTCCCACCTCGGACATAAGCGGATCCGTCTGAACAGCTTGTCCTTGTCCTGTATTCCAACCAGTCCTTCGATGAATGCATAGAGCATTGCCGAGGATCCCCAGCCGTCAGTGGGTTTTGCTTCCGGCGAAGTGCTTGTCTCAACTGTCGATGGCCGTCCGTCAGGGAAATACCACAGGTAGGTTTCGCCCTGTTTTGAAATCATGTCGTAATACCGCATCAGGATGTCGATGCCGTAGCTTTCAAATCCGTATTCAAGTGCCGCCCTGGCAAGTTCACCGCCGGCAAGGGGCATTATGCCGCCGTTACAGTAAGCGCCGCCTGAGAGCTTATAGTCTCCGAAGATCCCTGCCGGAAACGGAGGATCAATTGAGAACCACTCTGCGAAAGCGCTTGTAGCCTCACGACGCTTCTGATACTCGTTGATGATGGAGGATGCTATATGCGGTGTGGCGGCCCCCCTGTTGATGGCTGCAGCATTGCTCAGACTCAGCTGGGCAGCCTCGTCAACACCAGGGATAGTGACAGGTGTCTGTTTGACGAAATGAGTATAGAATGAGCCGTTGAAGCAGATTGTGTTCATGCTCTTGCGGAGCTTGAGAGCCTTGTCGCGCCACTGTGCCGAACGTTTCTGGTCACCGAAGATGCCGTACCAGTAAGACATAAAATGGAAAACCTCGTAGTAGCCGCTGTTGTCTCCGTGGAAATAACCCCAGAAGGTCTTGTCATCTATCTGGAACTGAAGCCACTCGTGCTGCCCTGCTGTATAGGCGAAATCCCAGGTGTCAATAGTATACGGACGTCTGAAGAGGAACTTCTCCCTGTCGAAATATCTTCCTCCCATTGCATAACCGAGGGCAAGTTCGAAAGAGGGCATCAGCTCTTTTATAAAAGCATCGTCACCTGTCGACTGCCAGGCCAGCCAGGCTGCCTTGATAAACCTGAACTCTGTATCGGCCTCCACCGGAGTCCGTACATACTTGGTCCAGTTCTCCCGTTCACACGGAAGCTTTTCGGGAAAGGTTGTAAAGTAATCGAATATACGGCCGTTCTTTGCCTGGTTGTCGGCAAAATGACGAACAGTGCTCTGCAGATCTTTTTCTGAATACCTGAGAGCCCTCATCATGTCCGAATAGTTTCTTATCCAGATTGAACGGGCGTCAGGCGACCTGTAGCCGCGGATCTTCTCGCCGTCAATATTGACTTCGAGCAGGTCCTGTTCGAGAAAACGGTTTATCCTTGGGATAAGCTCATCAAATGCAGGCGTGCCAGTTCTGACATACATAACTGGGAGTTTAGGTTGGTTTAGAGGTTTTAAAAGTAGTAATTAATTGATTTGATTGTCCCTGTAGTTAGGATTTTCTTCGTCTTCCTCCTCCTCTTCGGTCTCATAAAAGGGCACCGGTTTCTGAGGTCCCTCGGCACGATACCACACAGCCAGCAGAATACCTGCAACTGCACCAAGCATGTGAGACTCCCAGGAAATGTCAAGTCTGAAGCCGGGGAAGATGCCCCAGACCATCTCACCGTAAATGAAAACCACCAGCAGCGAAAGTCCCATCAGGGGAATATGCCTGCGGATAATACCGCTGACGAACAGAAAGGAAGCAAGTCCGTATATGATGCCGCTGGCCCCTATATGCCACGAGGGTCTTCCAGTCAGCCACACAGCAGCCCCGGTAAGCAAAAAGAGCCAGAACAGGACTCTGAAGGCCACCTGTGAGTAAAAGTAGAAGAGGGCCGTGCCAAGGATAAACATTGGCAGTGTATTGTTGAATATATGCTTAAGGTCGGCGTGGATGAAAGGTGATGTTATGATACCGGTAAGAGCGGATGCGCGGCCCGGAAAGATTCCCAGGAAATAGAGATCGGTATCGAAGAGGTATTCGCAGCCTTTGACGATCCACATGAGTGAAATGAAAAGAAAAGGTATCAGCATACTGAGAAAAAGCTTCCTCAGCTCCCACGGCATCTTCGCATCCTCAGAGGGATCGGCATCCATCTCAGCTCACCTATTTGTCACGTTCAGGGTAAATTATCCCCGATCTTTTGCGTACAGCGTCAAGGGTCCGGGCCAGATCGATGGAGAACTGAAGCGGAACAACGGGGCTCTCTTTCAGTCCCTGCTCAATACAGTGCATCACCTCCACGGCTTCATACTGGTATCCCTGTGCAGGCGGGGTGAAGAGCATCTCCTCTGTCTCACAGCCGGCAAATTCGATAAGCAGATGCTGCGAACGGTCGCGTCCGCGCGTGAGTATCAGGTTGCCCTTTTCACAGTTGAACTCGGTAGAGACTCCTGCCATTGAGACAAAAGAACTATATGCTTCGGCGAGCCTGCCGTCACTGAAACGGAAGATGGCCGAAGCGCTCTCATCAGCCCCCGTGGGCGCCAGTACCGCACACGCCTCGACTGACTCTGGCAGGCCCATGTACCTGATAATGTCCATTATGGGATAAATCCCAATATCAAGGAGGGAACCGCCGCCAAGCTCTAAATTGTACGTTCTTCGATTTTCATCATAATCCGACATAAAAGCAAACTTGCCTCTCATGTGAATAATCTTCCCAAGTTTTCCGCCATACAGTATCTCCTGAGCCTTCAGGTATGAGGGCTGGAACGGCGGCCACAGAGCTTCCATGAGAAACAGACCACTGCTTCCTTGCTTCCGCCACCATTATCTCCACCTCGGCAGCATTTATTGACATCGGTTTTTCGCACAGTACGTGCTTTCCGTGACTCAGCGCCAGCAGGGTATGCTCGAGGTGACGGGAGTGGGGCGATGAAATATAGACTACGTCAAGGTCCGGGTCAGCTAAAAACTCTTCATAGCTTCCGAAATGCTTTTCAAACCCGAACTCCGGGGCGAACTTTTCAGCCCTGTCTGCCTCCCGTGACCCGACAGAATGAAGGCGGGCATTGTCCAGAAGATGTAGTGATTTTGCAAACTTCCTTGCAATATTTCCGGTTCCGAGGATTCCCCAGTTGAATGTTTTCATCGTAAAATCATTTTTTTTAAAGGTACTAAGAATACCGCAGACCCGCTTTTTCAGCCTCCCTCAAATTGCCTCAAAAAATATTTTAAAAATATTCTCATTTTTTTACTACTATGTATTGCATGGTATTATTTTTTATTTATATCTTTGCATTGTTATATTAATATGTATTAACAGGTACCTTATTAAAAAGACCATGAAACTCACAGTGAACATCAATCTCGGAGGCTACGCATTTAACGTGGATGAAGATGCGTATGAACGCCTCCGGCAATACCTGAAGACAATCGAAAGGGAGTTTTCGGGTGAAACAAGTTCGGCGGAGATAATTTCAGACATCGAGGGCCGGGTTGCAGAGCTGTTTAAGATGAGACTCACCCCCTACAAGCAGGTCATCAACATGAAGGATGTTGAGGAGGTGATGGAGATCCTCGGATCACCCGAGCTGATAAGCGGAAGCGGATCTGCCGAAAGCGAGCCACGGACTGCCTCTTCATCGCGCCGTATTTACCGTGATCCGGACCGCCGCATCTTCGGGGGTGTCTGCGCCGGGCTGGCGGAATACCTGAACATGGATGCACTCATTATCCGGATTATTTTTGCAATCCTGGTACTGGCCGGCGGTTTCGGGATCCTGATTTATCTCGTCCTCTGGGTTGTTCTTCCGGAAGCCAGAACCACGGCGCAGAAGCTCGAGATGAGGGGTGACCCTGTCAACATCGAAAACATTAAAGAATCGGTAAAACGCGAGTTTGACACCGTCAAGAAAAAAATGAATCTCTAGCAGGCAAATTTCCTGCTTCATAAAGACATAAAAAATTCAGCCATGAATACGGACAACACAAAAGCACAAATGCGTAAGGGAATCCTTGAGTACTGCATCCTGGCAGTGCTGTCAAGGAACTCATGTTACGCGATAGACGTCATCAACGAGCTTCGCAAAGCCCAGGTGATAGTTGTTGAAGGAACCCTTTATCCTCTTCTCACCAGGCAGAAGAATGCCGGACTGCTCAGCTACCGCTGGGAGGAATCACCCCAGGGTCCGCCCCGGAAATACTATGAGCTCACGGAGCTTGGAAAAATCTATCTCAATGACCTTGACAGGGTATGGATCGATTTAGTGGAATCAGTAAACCAGATACGCGGTAAATAACAGGGCAGCCATGAAAAAGACCATGAATATCAACATTGCAGGGCAGCTTTTCAGAATTGACGAGGATGCCTATGAGATACTGACACGATATCTTGAACACGTCTCCGCCAGGTTCAGGACAGAACAGGGAGGGGATGAGACGGTCTCCGATATCGAGACACGCATAGCCGAGATCTTCGGCGGGGGAAATGAACCGCCCACCCTGGTTTCAAAGGAGATGGTGAGCGATATGATAAACACGATGGGCGCACCTGAGGATTATTACGATTCCGCTTCCGGCAGTACCGGCAGGTCGGGCAGTGTGTCGTATACCCGGAAATCGATGTATGATCCGAACAGCCCTTCGGCCCGTCTCGGCAAAGCCCTTTCTGAATTTTTCAGGGCATTCGGGAGAGTCATGTCGGCTATCCTGAGGATCTTTGCAATCATTTTCGGAGTAATTTTCACTGTCATCGGATTCAGCCTTCTCTTCTCTTTCGTACTGGTGCTGTTTTTCAACAATGCTCCCATTCTAAGTAACTTGATGGAACCGGAGATGACAAACATTCACACACTGCTCTCAATTGTTCTGAACAGCGCCATGGTCACTGCCGATAATCATTCTCACTGCCATTGTGGTCCTCGTGCCGCTGGCAGCCCTTACATACCTGGGTATAAAGATGATATTCAATATCAGGGAGAGGTCAAGGACGGTGAATCTGATAACATTTGTAGCGTGGATAGCCGCAGCCTGTGCACTGGGAGTATTCCTGTCACTTCAGCTCTCTGTTTATTCCAACAGTGAAAGATATACCCGGAGAACAGAGCTTGCAACACCGCCCGATACGCTGTATATAGTACCCGGAAAAACACTCTCTTCAATCAGCTATGATGAACACGCCAGGGTTGACGACTTCACCTTCTACCGTCAGTCGGAATCGGGGAAGCTGTTTGGTACAGTGGATCTTGATTTCCAGACAAGTGACACCACAGGCGGGTGGATCTCAGTTGAATTGAAGGCCAGCAGCAACTCGAACACGGAAGCCTGGGCCAATGCCCGTGCCATAGAATTCGGCTGGAGCTTTTCAGGAGACACCCTCCGCATTGACGAATTCTTCTCTCTGCCGGCAGGTACAAAGTGGAACGGCTCGCTGGCAGAAGTGGACATATGTCTTCCGGAGGGCTCTGTTATTAAATTTGACGAGGGAAATGAATCCTGCAACGTGGAGCCACCGCAGGCATAACCCCGATGCAAGGCTTTTCCGCGTTGCCGATTGGGATATTGAAGAGATAGAAGAATAGCGAAGAGCATTTTCTGTGCCCACGGATTTTTGCTCATTCCGGCCGTTCCGTCACTGACGGGACGGCTTTCTTTTGCTCCTTTACCGCCGATTCGTTAACTTTGGGTGTGAAATGAAATCAGCCGGATGAAAAAAATGATCCTTGGGGAAGTGAGCCTGCGAAGACTGGATGCATCAGATAATCACATCATTGCAGTCATGGCGAACAACCGCAAGGTATGGGACAACATCACCGATGTAATGCCTCACCCATACTCAGAGAGAGACGCAGATGACTTTATAAGCATGGCGCTGAACTCTGACACTGAGATAATATTTGCGGTTGAATTCAGGGGTGAACTGGCGGGAGTCATCGGCCTGCACCGGCAGAAAGACGTCTTCAGGCTTACCTCCGAAATAGGATACTGGCTCGGGGAACCGTTCTGGAACAAAGGCATTGCAACCACAGCGGTAAAACTTGCAACTCATTACGGCATTACCCGTCTCGGGCTTGTGCGAATTTACGCCAACGTTTACGACTTCAATAAATCATCTCAGAGGGTGCTTGAAAAAGCCG
Organism: uncultured Bacteroidales bacterium; assembly: GCA_963757935.1. Classification (GTDB taxonomy): domain Bacteria; phylum Bacteroidota; class Bacteroidia; order Bacteroidales; family VadinHA17; genus SR-FBR-E99. Next base: position 353,083 of record CAVWSZ010000001.1, read on the forward strand.
GTTACCGGTTTGAGTGTGTTGCACGTAAGGCGGTGATAAAAAACGGTGTGATACTCGATGATTACAGATATTCATTTCTGGATGAATACCTGACAGATGATTATCTGGCAAATAAAAGCAGGTGATCATGGAGATGGGTGTTCTCAGGGATATCGTAATAATTTTTGCTCTTTCCACCTTTGTCAATTTCATCTTTACCAAGATCAGGGTTCCTGCCATTATCGGCTATCTGTTAACCGGTGTGGTTGCCGGGCCTCATCTCCTTGGACTGATAAGCTCTCCGGAGAATGTTGAGGTTATGGCAGAGATAGGGGTTATACTTCTTATGTTCACCATAGGTCTTGAGTTCTCTCTGAATCATCTCCTGAAGATCAGGCGTACCGTTTTCTTCGGCGGTTTTCTTCAGCTTCTCCTGACTGTTGTATTCTCAATGCTCCTCGCCAGGGTTTACAATTTGACCTGGACAAGTGCTCTTTTTGTCGGATTCCTGACAGCACTGAGCAGCACTGCCGTAGTATTGAAACTGCTCCAGGAAAGGTCAGAGCTTACCTCATACTATGGCCGCACAATTGTTGGGATTCTGATTTTTCAGGATATAGTATTGGTGCCCCTGATCCTCTTCACCCCATTCCTTGGGGGTGCCGCAGGCAACCTGGGCGACCAGCTGCTTATGCTCCTGCTGAAAGCTGTGGGAATCCTGGTATTCATATATATCGGGAACCGCTGGCTCATTCCGAAAGTGCTCCACATGATTGCCATGACACGCAGCCATGAGCTGTTCCTGATGAGTATTCTGCTGATCTGCCTTGCAGTGGCAATGCTGACTCATGAGTTGGGTATGTCACTTGCTTTCGGCGCATTTCTGGCAGGCCTGATGATCTCTGAGTCAGACTACAGCCATAATGCTTTCGGCGATTTGATCCCCTTCAAGGAGGTCTTTACAAGCTTCTTCTTCGTTTCAATCGGGATGTTGCTTAATCCCGCATTTGTGATCCAGAACCCGTGGCTGGTACTTGCAACGGTCCTGCTGGTGATAGTCATTAAAACAGTAATAGCAGGATTCACAGCATTTATTCTCGGTCACACCTTGTACGGTACAGTAGTGGTGGGAGTCTCCCTTGCACAGGTGGGTGAATTCTCATTTATCCTTGCCGGGATGGGTCTCAGCTATGAAATAATAACACCATACCACTATCAGCTCTTTCTCGCCGTGGCAATCATTTCCATGGCCCTCTCACCACTGCTCATCCAGGCGTCAAAGCCTCTTGCCAATATGATCCTCCGCCTGCCGTTGCCGCAGTTTATGGTAGACGGACTCTTCCCCGTGAAACAGGTCGAAATACCCGAAATCAGAAACCATATTGTGCTCATCGGAAAAGACTCGAGAGTTATCAACCTGGCAGCAATGGTCAAACGTATGGGACTACCCTTCACATCAGTCATATTCGACCCTGACCGCGCAAAAAAACAGATGGAAAAGGGTGATAATGCAATTTTCGGTGATGCTGCTGATGAGCCGGTACTGCGTAAAGCATATGCGCATACAGCCGAAATGGTGGTAGTCTCGGTAGGGGATCTGATTAAGGCCATGGCAATCGTTGATAAGGTCAGGGTAGTGAATAAACATGCCTATATAATTGTGAGAAGCAAGCATGTCGCTGATATCGAAGAACTCTACCGCCTCGGGGCAAACCAGGTTATCCCCGAAGAGTTTGAGACAGCCATTGACTTCTTTGAAAGAATTCTTGGCAAGTACCTTATCCCGAGACTTGAAATTGAGAAAGCCGTGGCAAGCGTCAGAGAAGACAACTACGGCATTTTCAGGGAAAAGGCAAAAGATGCCCGCTATTCAATCCTCAAGGATATACCAGATCTTGAGATAACAGCAGTAAAAGTCGGAGAAAAATCCGGTTTCGCCGGGAAAAAGATCCTTGAAACAGAACTGCGGTCGAGATACGGGGTCACCCTGGTTGCACTGAAACATGACGGTAAAATACTCCCGAATCCTGAACCTTCGACAATGATCTCTGCAAATGACATTGCTTATCTCCTTGGTAAACCTGATCTGATTGCCGATGCCGTTCAGCTGTTTACCGAAACGGAAAACGAACGGAAAGCCTGATCTTCAGACTCAGCCTTCAGAAAGTCTCAAAACAAAGTATCCGTGTAATTGTTAGACTAAGTAGAATATTGCATATTAAGCGTTATGCATATATTTGCATATTGAAATTATAAAAACAGGAACTGAATATGAATAATGCAATTTTTTCAATCCACCGTCCCAAAAACGAACCGGTTTTAAGCTATTCACCGGGATCACCCGAGCGCTCAGCTCTTGAGAAGGAACTGAAAAGGATTTCTTCTGAAACAGTCGAGATACCGGTCATTGTAAACGGACGGGAGATTCGTACCGGCCGTACCGGGAAGGTGGTGATGCCGCATGACCATAAGCATATTCTTGCCACATATCATATGGCGGGTGAAAAGGAAACACGTGAAGCAATAGATGCAGCTCAGGATGCAAAGGAAGAGTGGATGACCCTGTCCTGGGTGGAGCGATCCTCGATAATGCTGAAAGCTGCAGAATTGCTTTCAAAGAAATACCGTTATACAATTGTGGCAGCCACGATGCTCGGGCAGAGCAAAAACGTCCAGCAGGCAGAAGTTGAAGCTGCCTGTGAGACAGTCGATTTTCTAAGATACAATGCCTATTTTGCCGGGCAGATATACCAGGAACAACCCCGCTCGGGCATGGACCAGCTTAACAGGGTTGAATACAGACCCCTGGAAGGGTTTGTATACACTGTCTCGCCTTTCAACTTCACCGCCATTGCCTCGAACCTGAACATGTCTGTAGCCCTGATGGGAAACACCACTGTCTGGAAGCCGGCATCAACGTCTCTTCTTTCAAGCTGGATACTGATGAAAGTATTCATGGAAGCAGGACTCCCCGCAGGGGTTATCAACTTTCTTCCCGGACAGGGGGCTGAGATAAGCAACACAGTTCTCGGCCATCCGGATCTTGCAGGCATTCATTTTACAGGCTCGAATGCAACATTCAATTCTCTCTGGAAAACTGTTTCCGGAAACCTTGAAAAGTACAGATCTTACCCCAAGCTTGTAGGTGAAACCGGGGGAAAGGACTTCATCATGATACACTCTTCTGCCAATCCTCTCGATGCCGCCACGGCAATCATAAGGGGATCATTTGAATACCAGGGGCAGAAATGCTCTGCGTCATCCAGGGTATATATTCCCGGCTCGCTGTGGCCTGAGATAAAAAAACAGGTAAAAGCCCAGGCAGAGAGAATAAAGACGGGTGATGTGGCCGACTTCAGCAATTTCATGAATGCAGTGATCGACGAACGCTCCTTTGACCGTATAATGGAATATATAGACCTGGCTAAAAATTCCGGGGAATGCGAAATAATACACGGGGGTAACGGAGACAAGAGCAGGGGTTATTTTATTGAGCCGACAGTCATTCTTACCTCCAACCCGAAGTTTGCAACGATGCAGGAGGAGATCTTCGGTCCTGTTGTGACGCTATATGTTTATGACGACAGTAAATATGAAGAGACGCTTCACCTGTGCAATGAGACCTCGCCCTACGGACTTACCGGGGCTATCTTTTCCTCCGACCGTAAGGCGATGGTTCAGGCATGCCAGGTACTTCGTTTCGCTGCCGGGAACTTTTATATAAATGACAAGCCCTCCGGAGCAATGGTAGGACTGCAGCCGTTCGGCGGCGCCAGGGCCTCAGGCACCAATGATAAGGCCGGCGGAAGACTCAACCTTGTGCGCTGGACCTCCCCCCGCACAATCAAGGAGACTTTCATCCCTGCCACTGACTTCAGGTACCCCTTCATGGATATCGAATGAGCCCTAAACTCCCGGAGATAATTTTCCCGGACTGTTTAATCTTTTCTCAATATTTGTTAAACAGATATTCAGATTTTAGTAAATTAGTGGGCAACTAATCACTAACCTTACTAAAATCTGAACCTATGAAAAAACTGCTGTTGATTTTTGCTTCCGCGGCGCTGATTGTGGGAGCGTGTGAAAGAACTCCCGAAAATCTCCCGGAGAGTGAAGGCCTGTCTTATGTAAAGACTTCGCTTGAGGTGATACCCGGCCAGTATGTTGTCCTTTTAAAAGGTGACTTCGGGTATGTCAAATCTGCAGGAATGGGCTATGAAGAATCGCAGCTGGCAATGACCGGTATCACAAAGAATCTTCTTGCCCAATCAGGAATTGCATACCGCGAACCGTTGAATGTATATTCAGCAGGCATTGCAGGATTTGCTGTCCGCCTTAGCGAAATTGAAGTGGCTCAGCTCGAAAAGAACCCGAACGTCAGAGGAGTATGGCCTGATATGATGTTCATACTTGCCAAACCGGCACCTACACCTGTACCCCTCCCGGCGGAAGTAACCCCTCCCGGAATTACAAGAGTTGGCGGTGGCATAACCTATACCGGAACTAAAAAGGCATGGATTATTGATACAGGCATTGACCTCGACCATGCTGATCTCAATGTAGATGCTGCAAGCGGAAAAACTTTTGTTACACGTACAACTACTCCAAATGATGATAACGGCCACGGTACACACTGCGCCGGTATTGTTGCTGCAATAGACAATACCGTAGGTGTTGTGGGTGTAGCAGCAGGAGCAAAAGTAGTGCCTGTCAAGGTCCTTGACAAGCGCGGGTCCGGTGCAATGTCGGTAATTATTGCAGGTGTAGACTGGGTCACAGCCTACGGTGTTGCAGGTGATGCTGCAAATATGAGCCTCGGCGGCGGAATTTATGAGCCGCTTGACCTTGAAGTAATTCAAATGGGAGAAAAGGGAATCTTTGTCGCCCTGGCAGCAGGTAATGAAAGCGATGATGCAAACAACCACTCCCCTGCACGTGCTAACGGAGCTAATATTTATACAATTTCAGCATGTGATGTAAATGACCTATGGGCATCTTTTTCAAATTATGGCAACCCACCCATAGACTACTGCGCTCCGGGTGTCAGCATTCTCTCAACCTATAATACCGGTGGCCTCGCCACCATGAGCGGAACTTCCATGGCAGCACCCCATGCATGCGGTGTACTGCTTGCAACCGGAGGCCACCCGACGACAAGCGGCTATGTAATCAATGACCCGGACGGTAATCCTGATCCGATAATCCACAAATAATTATTCACATTGAGACAAGAGACCCTCGCCCCGCAGGCGGGGGTCTCTCTTTACTGCCCTGCTCACTGCCGTCTGTCCACTCCCTGCCCTCTCACTACAGTCTGTGCACCACTCCCTGCCCTGCTCCCTGCCACTTGTTTCCAGCAACCGGCGGCATGATTTTTGCGACAAACTTCGAGGCCAATCACATCACAGAAATGAAAAATCTTGTTCTTTTTTTATGCTTATTCCTGCTTGCTTCCTCTTGCGAGAAAAACCAGACTGTCTCCGATGACGAGATCCCGGGCTGGCTTAAGACAAGGATAGCCCAGGACGAACTGACAATTGCTTCCAACCCCCAGTCGGGACTGGACATCGCCGCATGGATCAGATACAAGTACGAGAGGGAATACTATTTCGAATATCACAACATGCTTTCTTCCTCATTTCCCCCTGTCTATAATTATGCCGGAGAATCGGTCAATTACTTCATTGATCCGTACACAGATTACCAGGATAAAAAATGCTGTAAGCAATACGTTTGGAAAGGATCGGCGTATTTCCAGCAGTAATCCGGCATAAAAGCTGAGTCGCAGAATACCTGGACAGATCACCCTCAGGGAAGACTGAGTTTTATTTTATTATTTCTGTAAAGGCCTCTTTCTGAGGACATTAATTGCGCACAGGTAACCGCCGCAGATAGCACCTGAAAATCCCCCTCCTGTTTTTCCCCAGGCTGAGGCAAAATGAAGATTCTCAACTGAGTTCAGAGTGTCAACCTGTTTTCTTGCTGGGGTCTGGGCAAATCCATAGACTGCCCCTCCGGGATTGAGGGTATAGCGTTTTATTGTTACCGGAGTACCGACCTCATAATAATCGACAATGCTCCTGAATCCGGGTATGATTTTATCCAGTCTTGTGATGAACGCCTGAGCCGCATATTCCTTCCTGGCTTCATATTCCTTCTTTCCCAGTTTTTCCCAGTCAGCGAGGTAATCAATGCAGCAGACACCTCCCACACTCCTGCCAGCCGGAGCCAGCCCGGAATCGATCTGTCCGTAATCCACAAAAGTGAAGCTGCGCCTTGAAAAATCATCCCTGTTGTTTTTAAGGATGTCTGCCTGTGACATTACCGAATCATCATACACAAATGTGGAATAGAAGCGGTGGCCCAGGTCTGAGACAGGCCTGCTGAATCCAAGATACAGGGAAAACAGTGAGGCTCCCGGCCTCAGCCCCGTATATGCATTTCTGAGCTCAGTACCCTCATCTTCAGGCAGAAGATCCGCAATATTCGGCATTGCATTGCCGGCAATTATTTCATCGGCAAAAAATTCCTTTACCTCAGCCGTGTGTTTCTTTCCGGCGGTTACTCCCGTGGCCCTTCCGCCGTTTATATTGATTCCCGTAACCTTATGGCTCAGCAGGACCTCTCCCCCGTGGTTTCTGATGAATGCCATGAGGTGATCTGACAGTTTCTGGGAGCCCCCCCTGATAAAGCTTGCTCCGTTGGAGTAGTAGCTTCCCTGGGCAACAGAATAGTAAGCCAGAGAGAGAGAATAGGGATCATCATGGAAATAGCCCAGATTCCCCAGGAGCACAAGCTTTAGATCTTCGTCGCCGGTTATTGAATCCAGAAATTCACCTACGCTTTTATCTTCCGTTTCTGCATTTCTTTTAGGTGGAGTAAGTATCCGGTCAAAATATGCCATGATCGCTTCTCTTTCATTCGGAAACTCAAGCGACAGGGTTCTGACTGCCTCTTCGGGGTCATGGGATACGGTAACAGTATGACGGCCGTTAATAAATCTGTAAAACTCAGGCACACGCGGAAATCCTACATTGTTGAATACGTCGAGGTCATTGAATATCCGCATTTTTATGTCACGCCCTGAGGGCCCGTCCATCTCGTGCAACCCTACTTCCAGTGTATAGTCGCCCCGCTGAAATGTTGTGGCGCAGCCACCCGGCTGACTGTGCTGTTCGATAAGCAGGACTTTTTTTCCCTCCTTTGCCAGCTTTGCCCCGGCGGTAAGGCCTCCCAGGCCTGCGCCGATAATTATCACATCATATTTCATTTTATGTCCGGGATAGGATAGCGTTTAAACTCTTTGGACCTGTCAAAAAGGTACCTGTATGTAATGTAGTTCTTCACAGGAACACCGCCTACGGAGATAAAAATCTTCCGCATTTTGGGATTGAAGTCGGCAACCCACGAGAATTCAACTTCCGTGTAATGCGGTTTCCTCTCCATTACTTCCCTTACCTTCAGCATTATTGCCGATTCAATGCCGAGGTTCTGGTACTGCGGGACCACCCCCATCAGCAGACCTTTTGCCCTTGTCATCGTCTTCCTCTTCTTAAGCCAGAGGAACTTCACCATCGAAAAAAGATTCAGCTTTCCGTTGAGATGCTTGAGTATCATGTTCAGATCGGGGAACATCAGGTAAATTGCAATCGGTCTGCCCTCAAAATATGCAATCCATATGAACTCTTCATCGATAATCGCCTTTGCTTTTTTAAGGACGCTGCGGATGTAGTCGATTTCCAGGGGTTCGAAATTGATTTTAAATGAGGCCCAGGCCTCGTTAAATGCGGTGGCGAAATCTGTGACCCCCTTATCCTCCTCCTTCCATGAAAAGTGTCTGAATTCGTACCCGGGCTTATTGGCAACCCATGACGCGATCTTCTTTATCCTCGGATCCAGTGGCTTCGTAAGGTCATAATGAAATCCCTCCATCTTATAATAGGCCTGAAAACCGTACTGTTCGAAAAGTCGTTGGTAGTACTTATGGTTGTAAGGGACATCGAAAGAAGGGTGGGTGAATCCGTCCACAAGCAGACCCCAGTATTTATCCGTCTCCCCGAAGTTAACAGGCCCGTCCATTGCCTCCATCCCCCTTGCTTTCAGCCACTCTCTTGCAGCATCGAAGAGAAGCGCTGCTGCCTGCTCATCGTCAATGCATTCAAAAAAACCTGTTCCCCCGGTAGGCTGTTCATAGGTATGTGCAAGATTGTTGTCAATGAAGGCGGCTATCCGTCCCGCAGGCCTGTTCTGATTATCGGTCAGAACCCACCGTACCGCTTCGCCGTGCCTGTAATATGGATTCTTGTCAGGATCGAACACTGCCCTGATGTCATTGTCGAAGGGGCAAACCCAGGTACTGTCGTTTTTATATATTAACCTGGGACAGTCGAGAAACATTTTCTCAGTACGCCTGTCGGTGACTTCAACAAGTTTCATAAAAATTATCTTTCTTTTTATAGATGTTACCTCATGTAAACCTGCTCCATCACGGCGCTGTACTTCTCACGGATATATTGCCTGCGAAGCTTCAGCGTCGGCGAGAGTTCTCCTGTTGCCGGGCTCCACTCGTCCTTGACAAGCCTGAACCTGCTGATCCTTTCCGGAGGGCTCAGGCGTCCGTTCAGCCTGGTTACCTCTGATGAAAATGCCGACTGGATCTGGGGTAACTGTATCAGTTCTTCATTATCTGCATATGAGACTTTCTTATCTCTCTTCCACTCCTCAAAGTATTTAAAATTGGGAGAGATCAGGGCGCTGGCAAATTTCTCATGCTCTCCTATGACCATCACCTGATCAATAAGCGGAGATTCCCTGAAGATATTTTCTATGACCTGCGGTGCGACAAACTTGCCGTTGGAGAGCTTGAATATTTCCTTCTTCCTGTCAGTGACCATGAGGAATCCTCCCTCATCAATGTATCCGATGTCTCCTGTGCGGAACCATCCGTCATCATCGAATGCGGCTCTGGTCAGCTCAGGATCATTGTAATAGCCCGCCATTACATCAGGTCCCTTGCACAGTATCTCACCGTCGTCGGCAATCTTTACAGTTACGCCTTCGATCGGCAGACCTACCGAGCCGAGCTTCACTTTCCCCTTTTCATTCCTGTTGATAGTTATGATCGGTGATGTTTCGGTGAGCCCGTACATGTTCATGATTTTTATCCCCGCTGCCCAGAAGATCCTTTCGAGCCTGGGCTGAAGGCTGGCGCCACCGCAGCCGACTATTCTCACGTTTCCGCCAAGGGCCTCGCGCCATTTGCTGAAGATGAGCCTGTCAGCCAGCTTCAGTTTCGTTTCATAGAACCATCCATTCTCACCGAATGGTTTGTATCTCAGCCCCAGGTCAACAGCCCAAAAGAAGAGTATTTTTTTTATCCCCTTAAGATTCTTCCCTTTTGAAATTATCACTTCATAAAATTTCTCCAGGACTCTTGGAACGGCATCGAAACCGTCGGGTTTCACCTCTTTCAGGTTAGCGGCTATGGCCCCCATGTGCTCAGCATAATAGATGGCTGCGCCGCTGTGCTGGGTCTGGTAATTCCCCATTCTGCCCCCGACGTGACATAACGGAAGAATGCTCAGATATTTGTCAGACGGCTTCAGGTTAAAAACCGAGGCTGCAGAGATGAAATTACTCACCAGGTTCCGGTGTGTCAGCATGACACCCTTAGGGTTGCCGGTGGTCCCGGATGTATATATAAGAGTCGCAATATCATCAGGGGAGACCTCCCTGCTGATCCTTTCAACCGCCTCCCTTGTTTCGCTGGAGCATATCCTTCCCTTTTCAAGTATTTCAAGCCAGCTTAAGGCGCCCTGCACCTTATCAAAAGTATATACCTGGCCCGCCAGCCCTGAAGCTGTGATCGCCGGACCAAGTGTTCTGAACAGCTTGCTGTCTCCTGCAAGAATCATCCTGGCGCCGGAATGTCTTATAACATGCTCGTACTCGGAAGTTGACAGGGAAGTGAAAACCGGCACGTGTACCACGCCTGCCATCGCCATTCCCATATCTGCAAAATTCCATTCCGGCCGGCTGTTTGATACTGTGATAATCCTGTCACCTTTCCGTATTCCTGCCTCATATAGTCCGCAGCAGAACTGATATGAACTATCTATATACTGCTGAGTACTGTATTTTATCCATTCTCCGTTTTGCTTGAAGCATAAGGCATCGTCCCTGACAAATTTTTCCTTATACCTGTCAAGCAGATCAAATGTGCGTGTTACATCCATTTTACCGATAATTTCCGTGAACCTCTTTAAAAGGGCTTTCCTTCTGCAATTTAATTAAAGTTCTTCAAAATCTGACATCCGGTTGTTGGCGGTTCTGCCATGCACATTCCAGCCGCCTCTTAAGACGCATTGCTTGTCAGGTTTCAATAAAATAGTAATTTCACTAAAAATTAAACTGATGATTCTCCGCAAGAGGTTAGATAAATTATTCGGCCCGGTGGGAAGCACCGCCCGGAAAAGGCTGAAGCCGGACTGGTAAGACCTGGAGATCAACTGAAAATGAGCCTGTATATGATACATCACACCGTGTTTTTTACGTTGAATTATCCCTCCGGCTCTGCTGCGGAAAAGTCATTTTTCAAGGCAGCAGAAGTGTTACCAACAATTCCGGGGGTACTTGATTTTAAGAGGCTAAAGGAGGTCAGCCCGAAAAATCATTTTGATTTTGGATTTGCAATGAAGTTTGCAGGTAAGGCAGATTATGACCTGTACAACCTGCACCCTCTGCATGTGCAGTTTGTGGAACAGCACTGGATGCCTTCCGTCTCTGATTTTATCGAGATAGACTACGAGGTTATTGATTAATTCGCATTGACCGTTGCGGTCATTGAAGGATGGGGAGTGCAATGGTAAGGATAAGTTCCAGCAGCCGTAAATTTAAAGCTGAAGGTTCCGTTGGTGCTTATCAGACCGCTGTCGAACAGGCCGGTATTACTTGTAACTGTGTGGGATACCCCGTCCTTGTTCGTCCATGTTACAGTTGTATTTGCAGCAACTGTAATTGATGACGGATTAAATGCCAGGCCCTGAATGAAGACTTCAGTTGCCCCTGGTCCGGGTGTACCTCCCGGGTTTCCTCCCGGATTATTGGTGTCAGACACTTTTTGACAACCGCTCATAATAGCGAGTCATGATTACGAAAAAAGCGATGCCGGATGACAATTTGCTTTTCAAACCGATATTTCTTTTCATAACGTTTATTATTAGGTAATTAAAACACCCTGCCGGGTAATTAAGTTCATACCCGGAAATGTTGATATCCGCTAGCGCGATTGAGTGCTAATTTCTCCAGAAGGACTTTGTGAAGATGGCGATAAAAGTAAAAAGTTCGAGACGGCCTATTATCATTAACAGGATCATAACCAGCTTGGCGGAAAAATTGAAATGAGCGAAATTACCCATGTTGCCGGAAGCCCCGAGACCCGGTCCTATGCCCGCCATCGACGTGGCGCTGGCACCGGCCGATTCAATGACAGATATGCCCGAAAGCTGCATGAGTACAGTGCCGAACAGGAAGATCATCAGGTAAAGCGAAATAAATACTGTCATCTGGTTCACAATGTTATCAGGCACCATTCTTCCGTTAAGCCTTATTTGCAGAACTGCATTCGGGTGTTGCAGTCTCACAAATGTATTCTTAAGGTTCTTCAGGGAAATGAGGTGCCTGGCCATTTTTATCCCTCCCGTAGTTGATCCGGTTGACCCTCCGGAGAACATAAGCAGGAACATTACGAACCATCCGATAAACGGAAACATCATGTAATCGGTTGTAGCAAAACCCGTACAGGATATTTGGGAAATTACCTGGAAGAATGCGTGTCTGAACGACAGTTCAAAGGGTCTTTCTGTTCCGAAATAGAGGATTAGTGTGACAAACACCACGCTCGCGGTAACGAAAAAGATATAGAACCAGAACTCCTCGTTGTACTTTATCCTGGAGAAATTTCCTTTAACCAGATAGTAAAATACAACATAACTGGTTGCCGCAAGAAACATAAAAATTCCGGCAACATACTGTATGTATGGCGAATATCCGGCAAGGCTTGTGTTCTTTGTTGAGAACCCTCCTGTGGCAACCGAACCGAAAGAGTGGCATATGCTGTCAAAGGGATCCATTCCCCCGAGCATCAGAAGAACAATCTCCGCCACTGTGAGTCCAAGATAGATCAGCGCTACCCTGTAAGCTATCGACTTTGTTTTGGGGAGTATTTTCTCCTTGAGTGAGGATTCAAGTGAAAACAGGTTATACCCGCCAATCTTCAATGACGGGAGAATAATTATCACTAGCAGAATAATGCCAATGCCCCCTATCCAGTGTGTCAGGCTGCGCCAGAACAGGATTGATTTGTCAAGGGCTTCAACATCGCTGAGTATTGATGCTCCGGTTGTTGTAAATCCGGAGGTGGTTTCAAAGAGTATATTTATGAACCCCTTTATCTCACCGTTGAAAACATATGGCAGTGTGCCCGTAAGAATCAGGGCAAACCATCCCAGGGTAACACTCAGGTAGCCTTCCCTGGTGGTTACTTTTGTGTTCCTGGCGTCTCTTGACAGGGTATATATCAGTAATCCTGAAACAATGGCTACCGAAAAGGAGAGTATAAAAGGCTGAACTGATTCTGAATATGCAAGTGCCACCGGAATGCACGAGAGAAAAAAAGCAGCAACAATTATCTGAATAATTCCAACTATTCTCAGGATTGATTTGAGGTTGATATCTCTCATAGGAGTTAAAACAAAACGCAAAGATTAAGAAATAAATAGACTGGTTATTACATGGGAGGAGATTATATTTTACTTCCTAAAAAAAAGCCGGCTTCTCGCCGGCTTTGTTGACCCACAGGGGTTCGAACCCCGACTCTTCTGAACCAAAATCAGACGTGTTGCCAATTACACCATGGGTCAATCGGTGCCTGATAAGGCGGTGCAAAAATAAAATATTTTTTGAAATCAGGACTGCTCTGTCTCGTAATAGATGAACGGACAGTCGATAAAAGAATGAATTATATGGCCAAGCTCGTAAAGCTCATCATCACCGTTCTCGTAATACCACTCTACCTTGACCTTTTTATGAACATCCCTGTACCGGGCCAGCTTCTTGATAATGGCATAGATCCACTTGGTGGAGGCAGTATTAATAAAATCAAACGATAATACAACCCGGGTGTCCGCATCGCTTTCCTCCACATAGCCTTCAATCCACTCCTCAAGCGGCTTGTAAAAGTCGGCAGCAGCCTCAGGAATGGATCTGCCCCTGATACTGAGCAAGCCTTCTCTGAAGACAACTTCCGGCGTTACACGTGTCGGTTGTATCTCAATGTTATTCAAACCCATATAGAATATTTTTGCACCCCCCCTGCCATAAATGTGCTGCACTCTTATGCAAAGGTAGCAAAATCAGCGGCCGTTGTGCTTTTTGATCAGTTATTTTTCTGCTCCTGTGAGAAGAGCGTCAGCTCACCCTGCTCCCAGAGTGTGGGATGCTCGGCATCAAACCTGCCTATTATTGCCTGCATGATTGTGTGCCTCATAAACTCCGATTTGTTCCTTACCCTGAACCGCTTGCAGTATATGTTCAGCGCCCTCGCCTCCCTGGGGTTCAGCTTCAACGTCAGGCTTGTCGTCCTCCTTAATTTCTCTTCCGTTGCCTGCGACCGTTTCAAATCTTATTGAAATTTTTGCTAAAATAGTCGCCAGCCCCATCCAGTGAAGGGCTGATAACACTGACTTATCAACAACAAAAAACAGGTCAGGCGTAAGAGCCTGACCTGCTTTTCTTTAACTTATTAATAAGTATTACATGCGATTCAGCGCATTCAGATCGCCAAAGGCCTCTTTAAGCCTTGCAATGAACGTTTCCTGTCCCTTGCGCAGCCATACCCTGGGATCATAATACTTCTTGTTCGGCTTGTCCTCGCCTTCGGGATTGCCAATCTGGCCCTGCAGGTATCCCCTTTTGGCCTCGTAGTAATTCTTTACTCCGTCCCAGAACGCCCACTGCATATCAGTGTCGATATTCATCTTGACAGCTCCGTATGTGAGTGCTTCGGTAATGAGCTCCTTCTCCGATCCTGATCCGCCGTGGAAAACGAAATTGACAGGATTTTTACCGGTCTTGTATTTCTTCTCAATATAATCCTGTGAGTTCTTGAGGATCACAGGCTTCAGGGTGACATTGCCCGGTTTGTACACACCGTGAACATTACCGAATGATGCCGCTATTGTGAAATTGGGCGAAATCTTCAGCAGCTCCTCATAAGCATAAGCCACATCCTCCGGCTGGGTGTAAAGCCTGGAACTGTCTATCCCGGTATTGTCAACACCGTCTTCTTCGCCTCCGGTAACGCCAAGCTCAATCTCCAGGGTCATGCCCAGCTTCGACATTCTTGTCAGGTACTTCTTGCAGGTCTCGATGTTCTCCTTCAACGGCTCCTCTGACAGGTCAAGCATATGGGAACTGAAAAGCGGTCTGCCGTTCATCTCGTAAAATTCCTCGCCTGCCTCAAGCAGTGCGTCAATCCACGGCAGAAGCTTGCGTGCAGCATGGTCAGTGTGAAGTATTACAGGTATGCCGTAATACTCCGATACGTTATGCACATGAAGTGCTCCTGATATTGCTCCGGCAATGGCTCCGGTATGCCCCTCCTTTGTAAGTCCCTGACCGGCAAAAAAATGTGCACCGCCATTCGAAAACTGAATTATCACGGGCGATTTAACCTCACGGGCCGTTTCCAGTACTGCATTCACCGAGTCGGTGCCCACAACATTCACCGCGGGAATTGCAAATGCGTTTTTATTGGCATAATCAAACAGCTTCTTTACATCGTCACCGAAGATCACCCCGGGTTCAAGATTTAATCCTTTGTTGCTCATTATCTGATGTTTTATATTTAACCTGACTTTTTTCCGCCCGTAAAGATAGGTAAAAAATGTATGCGGCTTTTTACATCCGTTAATGCAACATGGTAATATCTTTGAGGTCTTTAGCCTATTATCCTGTGCAATTAATTATCTTCGTACTTCCAAAAAAAGCGATTAGTTGAGTACCATGAAAAGGAAATTCACATGCTTCATCATCTTCTTTGTGATGAGCCCCCTTCTGCTCTTTTCACAGCAAAAAGTCTGGACTCTGGAAGAAGCCATAGGCCATGCCCTTCAGAATAATATCCAGATCAAACAGCAGGAGATAGCCACCAAGTATCAGGCAGCAGCCCTTGAGCTCTCGAAATTGAGTCAGCTGCCTACCCTTAACGGAAGCGCCTCGCACAACTATTCTTTCGGCCGTGCTCTTGACGAAACCACCTATGAGTTCACTGACAACCAGACAGTTCAGTCAAATAACTTCAGTGCCACAACCGGAATAACACTTTTCCGCGGCCTGGTGACCTACAATACAATCAAACGCAACCGTTACCAGCTGATGGCCAGTGAACAGGATCTTGAAGGTTTCAAGGATGATATTTCAATGAATATTGCCCTGGCTTATCTTCAGATACTTCTGAACAGTGAACTTGTCACAGCCACCGTTTCACAGGTCGACATGACAAAACAACAGATAGACCGAACTCAGAAACTCGTTGACGCGGGCAGCCTGGCGCGCGGTAATCTTCTTGACATAGAGGCCCAGGCAGCACGTGAGGAACTGCAACTCGTAAATCTTCAGAACCAGCTCACAATGTCTTACCTCACACTGGCACAGATGCTCGAGCTCCCCTCTGTAGATGACTTCGCCGTTGCTATCCCGGAAATTACAATAGACCCGGTCAGTGTGACAGGAGACCCTGCTGGAATTTTCTCGATTGCGGAAAAGACAAGACCCGAGATTCTCGGCGCCGAATACCGCCTCAAAGGAGCTGAATACGACCTCTCCATTGCCAAAGGCGGCAGAAGCCCGAGGCTGGGATTTGGAGCATCAGTCGGGACTGCCTATTCTGACAACAGGATCAACCCCTTCACACTCCAGCCGTACACCTTCCGTAACCAGCTGAATGACAACCTCAACTATGGGGTTGGATTCTCGCTTAACATTCCCATTTTAAACGGCTGGCAGGTTAACACAAATATCAGCAACTCGAAACTTGGCATAGAAAATTCGAAATACACCCTTGAGGCCACCAGGAAGCAGCTGTACAAAAATATTCAGCAGGCCTTCACCGATGCCACCGGCGCTCTGAAGAAGTACTCAGCCAGCAAAAAGGCCGTGGAAGCGATGGAAGAGGCTTTTCGCTATGCAGAACAGAAACTGAACCAGGGAATGGTAACAGCCGTTGAATATAACCAGTCGAAGACCCAGCTTCTGAATGCCCAGAGCGAAATGGCCCAGGCGAAATATGAATACGTCTTTAAGACCAAAGTTCTGGATTTCTATAAGGGCATACCCATTACATTACAGCATATCAACATCTTAGCAAAATAATTCTGAAACTTACCCAGTCATGAAAGAGAATAAAATTCTGAAGATACTCCTCATTGTCGTTGCCGTTTTGCTCATTGCTGCCGTCGTCGGTAAAAAACAGGGATGGTTCGGCAAGGCCATAACAGTCAAGGTGGCTGTCGAGAAAGTAGCCTCAAGGTCAATAGTTGAGGCTGTGACATCCAACGGAAAGATCCAGCCCGAAACAGAGGTAAAGATCAGCCCGGACGTGTCAGGGGAGATTGTTGAACTGCACGTGAAAGAGGGAGACCATGTTGAAAAGGGAGTCCTCCTCTTCAAAATTAAACCAGAAATATATGTCTCCGCCCGTGAAAGAGCATCTGCTGCGGTAAGCTCCTCAAAGGCCCGTCTGTCGCAGGTGGAAGCCCAGCTGATACAGGCTGAGCTTTCATACAACAGAAGCAAATCGCTGTGGGATGAAAAGACAATATCACAGGCAGATTTTGAACAGGCAGAAGCCCAGTATAAAATTGCCAAAGCCGAAAAGGAAAGCGCCCTTTTTGCAGTGAAGAGCTCCGAGGCGTCATTGAAGGAAGCCAATGAAAACCTTGTCAAAACGACAGTTTACTCACCCATGAAAGGCACAATCTCAAGTCTCTCCGTAGAACTCGGTGAAAGAGTGATTGGCGCCAATATGATGACCGGTACCGAAGTACTCCGGGTAGCCGACCTCAACCGGATGGAGGTTGTGGTTGACGTGAATGAGAATGACATCATCAGGGTAAAGCTGGGAGATACAGCCATAATTGAAGTGGATGCATATCTTGACCGCGACTTTACCGGCATAGTGACTGAGATTGCCAATTCAGCCAAAAGTGCCGGTCTCACCGCTGACCAGGTAACGAACTTCCCGGTGAGAATACTGATTCTTCGCGAATCATACGAGGACCTCATCACAGAAAACAATCCCAGTCCGTTCAGGCCGGGCATGTCCGCCTCTGTCGACATCCGGACAAGCCGTAAGCTGAACATTCTGACTGTTCCCATCCAGGCGGTTACTACCCGCACTGACACCACCAAGCTGAAGATGAGCGGTATCGAGGAAATCCGTACTATCGTTTTTCTTTCTGACGGAAAGTACGCCCTGGCCCGCGATGTGAAGACAGGCATTCAGGATAACACAAATATCGAGATACTGAGCGGTCTTACCGAAGGCGAAGACGCAATTGTGCAGCCTTTCAGCGCCATCAGTAAAAAACTGTCAGACTCCACCCTCATCGAGGTCGTAAAAAAAGAAGCTCTTTTCAATACTGAGAAGAAGAAGAAATAGGAGAGTCAACAACTCTTAACCGAATGATCCTTTGTATCGAGACAGCCACCGGGGTATGCTCCGCGGCATTGTGCAATGACACTGCGACCCTTCATCTGCGTGAAGCGGCCGAAGGCAGATCCCATGCCTCGCAGCTGACAGTCCTGATCCGTGAACTGCTCGCCGAAGCCTCAGTCAGTACACAGGAGCTCGACGCAGTAGCCGTGAGCAAAGGGCCGGGTTCATACACCGGACTGAGGATAGGCGTCTCAGTTGCAAAAGGCATCTCCTACGGTGCCGCAATCCCGCTCATCGGCATCAACACAATGACTGCCATGTATTACGGTTTTATTGCAAAACACGGTGTACCTCAGGGTGAAACGCTGCTCTGTCCAATGATAGACGCAAGACGCATGGAAGTTTACAACGCCCTCTTCACCCCTGACGGTAAAATGGTCAGGTCCACAGCAGCAGATATTATTGACGAAGCCTCATTTCACTCTGAACTGGCTAATGGCAGGGTCATTTTCTTCGGCAGCGGTGCAGCAAAATGCAAGGGCATTATTACTGACAGCAATGCGCTCTTTGAAGATGACTTTACCCTCTCGGCATCATATTTGCAACTTCCTTCAGCAGAGGCCCTCAAAGAAAAGAGGTTTGAAGACACAGCTTATTTCGAACCCTTTTACCTGAAGGAATTCCTCGCCACGGTACCGAAGAAAATGATCCCGTGAAAAACGGAAAACAAAAATGAGGAGAGTAACGGCATTACTGATGATGATTTTGATCTGCCGGCTTGCGCTGCAGGCACAGAATCAGCCATACCTGCCCGGAGAGAAAATAAACTACCAGATAAGATACGGGGTTGTCAACGGCGGGATTGCAACGCTGGAAATAAAAGAGGGTTACTGGGAGGGCGTTCCTGTCTGGCATGCAGTGGTGTCAGGTCAGACTACCGGACTGGCTGATGCCCTTTACAAGGTAAGAGACGTCTATGAGAGTTACATTGATCCCTCAACTGATCTTCCACTGTTCTCAATACGAAACATATCAGAAGGAAAGTACCGCAAATACAACGAGGTAGTCTTTGACCACACGGCAAGGCCTGATTCCGCTGTGCTTACGAGTGACCTCTCAGGTAAGCATGTGACCCAAAAGGGAATACTTGACATCCTTTCGTGCTTTTACTGGTTCCGCAAACATCATCTGGCAAACGGAGACTCACTGAAACCCGGAGACACATTCACAATGACCACCTGGTTTGCTGACGAGCTGTATCCTATAACACTGAGATACAGGGGAAAGGAGACGATCAGGGTCAACGGCGGAAAGATGGTTTGCTACCGGTTTCATCCGGTTACCGAGGTGGGTCGGGTCTTCAAAACCGAAGAGGATATGGCAATGTGGTTCAGTGCCGATGAAAATTTTTTACCTGTTAAAATCCGTTTTGATATCTTTGTGGGGTCATTCCATGTGGAAATGATCAGCAGTGAGGGGCTGAAAACGCCACTGATTATTAATTAAAAAGAGTTAAGAGCTATTTATGGCAACAACGGCAGATTTCAGAAACGGTATGGTGATTGAATACAATAATGACCTTTATACCATAGTTCAGTTTCAGCATGTTAAACCCGGAAAAGGCCCGGCCTTTGTCCGCACAAGACTTAAGAACGTAACCTCCGGCAAAGTACTTGAGAACACATTCAACTCCGGGGTGAAGGTCAACGTAGCCCGCGTGGAGCGCAGGCCGCACCAGTTCCTTTACAAGGATGAATCAGGATATAACCTGATGCACCTCGAGACCTTCGAACAGATCTCTGTTCCGGAATCATTGCTTGAAAACAGTGACCTGCTTAAGGAAGGTGAAACCGTAGAGGTTGTAGTTCATGCGGATACAGAGAATGTACTCCTTGTCGACCTTCCAATCAACGTAGTCATGGAGGTAACATATACCGAGCCCGGACTGAGGGGAGACACGGCAACAAATACCTACAAGGCTGCAACTATAGAGTCGGGATCGACAATCATGGTACCTCTCTTTGTAAACACCGGCGACCGGATCCGTATTGATACAAGAGACCGATCCTATATCGAACGCGTAAAGGGCTGATCCTCTGTCATGACAAGGAGCGGGCTTTCAAGCGACAGATTGAAGATGTCGAAATTCAAACTCGACGCCCTGCTCGATATTACCCTTTCAATCAATGCCAACCTGCCGACAGAGGCTCTTCTTGCCAGGTATGAGTCGATACTCCGCGATGACCTTGGTATAGGCAAGATCCTGCTTTTCAAACACGGAGAGAGATGGGAGGCGTTGCTGAACTCCGGATTTCCTGACAGTCTGAAGAGAAACCTGGATGTTGAGCGCGACCTGCTTTCCTACAAGGAGATAACCACCGGAGTGCCCAAGCAGCCTTTTGAAGGGGTATATATAATTATCCCTGTGCTGAACAACAACGTGCCCCTGGCATTCGTGCTGATAGGTGACATTGATGAGGAGGGCGAAGGCATGAGTCCGGTGATAAAACACCTGCATTTTATTCAGACTATTTCCAGCGTCATTGTTGTGGCTATCGAGAACCAGAGACTTTTCAACGAGAGTCTCAGGCAGGAGGCATTACGGCGTGAACTGGAACTCGCGGCACGGATGCAGGTCATGCTGATCCCTGACAACAAAAAACTGCCCGTAAACGAGAAAATAAGCGCTCACGGATTCTATTTCCCTCATTATGAGGTAGGCGGCGATTACTATGATTTCGTCTCCCTGTCCGATGACATCGTCGGATTTTGTATGGCTGACGTCTCCGGAAAGGGGATCTCTGCGGCACTGCTGATGTCTAATTTTCAGGCCAGCCTGAGGGTGCTTTTCTCTGCTGAAATTGACCTGGAGGTTCTGCTGCGGAAACTCAATCAGATTGTAGTCATCAACTCCTCAGGTGAGCGGTTTCTCACATTTTTCGTTGCCCGTTACAATATTGCCACGCGAGTGCTGGAGTATGTGAATGCTGCCCATAATCCTCCGGTACTTATTGACTTGCGCTCACATTCGTCTACTCTGCTGAGGACTTCCTGTGTGGGAGTAGGTATGCTTGATGACATGCCCCCGGTTGGTAAAGTCAAACTGAACATAAGCGGCCCGGCAAAGATCGTTTGCTACACTGACGGACTCTCGGAGCTCAAGGACAGGAACGGCAATGATCTCGGGGCATCGCCGGTTATAAAGCATTTCCCGAATTTGCTGCCCCTGTCGGAAAATATTGCCTCGCTTATAGCCGATCTTGATATTCATGATTCCAACCCGCGTCTTTTCGACGATGTCTCGATCCTGGCAGTGGAGATCAAATAAATTTGCGATTTGCGATTTGCGATTTAGTGGTGAATTCTACTGACTGTCAGACCTTCAGACTTTCAGACCTTCAGACTTTTTTAAGTCCGCCGCAACCAGCATCGCGATGAATCCCCACCATAAAGAGGCAATCTTGTCAGAATCGAGGAAGCTGTTCATGGCTCCGTGTATCATATAGGTCATCAGTCCGGCCAGAACCGCAAGCACAAAATACCCGCTGTCACGCTTCTCCCTGTACCAAACCCTAATTCCTGTCATGACAGACGCAATGGCGAGCAGCAGGAACAGCAGAGCTCCCGGAAGTCCCCCTTCACTCAGCGCACCGAGGTACTCGCTGTGGGCATTCCCTGCATCGCCGAAATCAGTGCTGATAATTGTTTTCTCCCCGGCCCTCTGAAAAGGGGCATACTTAAACTGGTATGTTCCGGGGCCCCAGCCTGCCACAGGCTTCTCTGCAAACATCCTCAGTGCGCTTTTCCAGCGGTTTATCCGCTCGAGATTGGACTGATCGGTTGAGATATTTGACGACGACCTGAGATGCCTGGCCAGATCCGCAGACGAGTCTTCGGTAGTGTTGTCCATTTTCTCCCATATACGCCCTGCAGAGAGTGCAATCACGATCAGCAAAACAACCGGGGTAAGGTAAAGCAGTTTTTTCGGTATTCTCAGCCAGATTATAAACGTAACCGCCAGAGCCGCCAGGAGGCTTACCCAGGCAGCCCTGCTATATGAAAAAATCAATCCTGCGCTGAACAACAGAAGCAACCCTGCAACGGGTAACCTGAATCTGGCATCTCCATTTTTGCGGTTAAAGAGCATCACTGTCAGGCGGTGGAAGCAGGAATGCCATTGAAGCCCCGAACGATGTGTGGTCCCTGTAGAAAGGATAGCTGGCTGAATGTGCAAACCTCTGGTTCAGCATCCCGGCACCCCCCACACGGACAAGAAAGTAAATTACAACCACGGCCAGCCCGGCCGAATAGGCAGAAATGTACTTCCTGTCAAAACCATCCCCGGAAAATAGCTGGGCTGAAATAAGATAAAATCCTGAAATGAACCACATCCTGTACGCAAGAGTCTTGAAAGAGACTACAGGCATCGTGGAAAACACTGATGAAATGAGGGTCCAGATGAGGTAGAGACCTATGATTACGGTTACGGGATGGCGAAGGAGCTGCGGCGAAAACTCGCGGCTGACAATGAGCTTGTAAAGGGTTACAAATAAAAGCATTGCCATGACAGGCTCTGTTGGCAGCGAGAGGTCAAAAGGTGCTGAGCCCGACAGGTAGCTAATCTGTACTGAGAGGGGGGTGAGGAAGAGTGTAAGGAGCAACAGGTACTCGAGGGATACTGCGGTAAGCAGGACAATTCCCAGGATAACCGGCACGAGCCATACAATTATAAACTCAGAGCTGATCATCAGTCCGGTGCTGCTTCATTCCCTCGGCAACGAACAGTCCCAGCGCCATCAGCAGGACTGCTGAGGCGGCAGTAATAATTACAATATAACTGCGTTTCGGCCAGATCTTCTTTTCTGCAACGATCGCCCTGTCAACAACCAGAGTGTAAGGAAGGGTCTGGCGGCTGAGAGCCTGCGCCTCCATATAGCGGCCCCTGATCAGGGCCAGGTAGTCGGTTTCAGCTTCCAGTGCGGCAAATAGCCGCAGATTATATTGATCTGACATGCTGACAATTGAGTCCTGGTACTGTTTGACAAGGCCCAGCTGCGTCTGATAGCTCCGGTTTATGTCTGAGAGTATTCCGGCCGAAGCTCCGCGCTGAAGTGTGTTGAGGATGGTGTCAGCCCTGGCTGCAATATCATTTGCCATTGCGCATGCTATCTCCCGGTCACGGTCCCGTACCTTTATCTCCACCGAGCCGAATGACGTTTTGGCCGAGCGGATGTATTTCTTCATCATCCGGGCTATAACCGTATTGGGATACTTTTCCCCCGGCCTGATATTGTAATGTGCCATCAGGTCGTACTTCGTCTTAAGATATTCGGTGACCTGGCTGCTGTTGAGAATCTGAAGCAGTTTCTCGGTGGCATCGTCATCGCCGAACAGGGTGGCTTCAGGAGATATTTCACCCAGAAGTGACGGTGTCTCAGCAATATTTGATGAAGGATACAGGATCACCGAAGACTCATAAAGCGGCTTCAGCATCAGAGAAACTGATGCGGCCAAAACCGCCGCAACAAGACCGGTGATCAGGAAGAGCCTGATATGTTTAATGATTAAGTTAACAAGATCGACAGAATCGGGTCTGAACTCAGTGCGAATTTTGTCTTTCATCATTCCTGTCTTTAGTCTTTCAGAACCCTGATCAGAAAATAGCTTTTCTTGCCTTTCTGCAACAGCAGGTACTTTCCGTTGAGTAGCATCTCAGCCGTGACCGTGGTTTCGGCATTTTCAATCTTCTCCTTGTTGAGACTGACACCTCCGCCCTGCACGAGGCGCCTGAACTCACCCCTGGACTCAGCAACCCTGGTGTGTACTGCGCAAAGATCTGAAAGAGTCACTCCTTCAGAAAGCAATTTCAGGGGCACGTCGAACATAGGTACTCCCTCAAAAACGGAAAGAAAAGTCCGTTCATCCATACTGCGAAGCTGCTCCGTCGTACCCTTGCCAAACAGTATCTGCGAGGCTCCGACTGCGGAATCATAATCAGCCTGTGAATGGACCATAACAGTCACTTCCGCGGCAAGCTTTTTCTGCAGTATCCGCAGGTGCGGCTCCGCCCTGTGAGCATTGACAAGCTCGTCTATCTCACCCCGTGAAAGCATTGTGAATATCTTAATGAATTTCTCAGCATCGTCATCAGCCACATTCATCCAGAACTGGTAGAACTGGTAAGGGGTGGTCTTCGCCGGATCGAGCCAGATGTTCCCCGACTCTGTCTTGCCGAATTTATTGCCGTCACTTTTCGTTATGAGCGGGCAGGTCATCGCATAGGCCTCACCGCCGGACTTGCGCCTTATAAGCTCGGTGCCGGTAACAATGTTGCCCCACTGGTCCGACCCTCCCATCTGGAGTCTGCAACCATAGTTGTTATAAAGGAAAAGGTAATCGGTACCCTGAACCAGCTGGTATGAAAACTCTGTGAATGACATTCCCTGACCGCTTTCAGAGTCAAGCCTCTTTTTAACAGAGTCTTTGGCCATCATGTAATTGACTGTTATATGCTTCCCGATATCACGGATGAAGCCAAGGAAGGAGTAATCCTTCATCCAGTCGTAGTTGTTGACCATCACGGCTTTGTTGGGGGCTTTTGACCGGAAATCAAGGAATTTTTCAAACTGCTTCCTCATACCCTCTTCATTATGGCGGAGAGTCTCCTCATTTAAAAGATTGCGCTCTTCCGACTTGCCGGAGGGATCACCTATCATTCCCGTGGCGCCGCCCATCAGTGCTATGGGTGTATGTCCCGCCCTCTGCAGGTGTCTCAGCATCATTACTCCCACGAGGTGACCGATGTGCAGTGAGTCGGCAGTGGGATCAAACCCCACATATGCCGAAGTCTTCTCTTTCAGCAGAAATTCTTCAGTGCCGGGCATGATGTCATGTATCATGCCTCTCCATCTCAGCTCCTCAACAAAATTCATTTGTAACATGTTAAAATTCAACTCCGCAAAGATATCAAAACCGCTCAGAGTGTCACATCCTGCGGTTTCTTTTTATAGCGGTTAAAGCTGTCGAGCAGGTCCCCGCCTTCAACAATCGGAAAAATAGCGGGCACAATGTCAGCGATCGGGTTGTACAGATATGATTTGGCAATGCGGTCTGACGGAAGAAAGGCTCTTTTCTGATGAAGGGTGTTCAGAAAGACGAAGACAACGCTGAGTATAAGTGCCGTTTTTAGAATTCCGAAGATGGCGCCAAGTATCCTTACCATGAATCCGAGAGCTACGGCTTTCATGAGTGAGTCCAGCAGTCTTCCCATGAGATTGACAGCAATCACTATTACCACGAAGGTGATTGCAAAGGCTATTATCCCCAGCCAGGCCGTCTGCAAATCAAACCATCCCGAAAGTTTCACGGCGGTCCATCCTGAGAAGTGGATCGCCCCCCAGACTCCCAGGATGAGAGCCGCAAGTTCAGCCACTTCTATTACAAGGCCGTCGATGAAACCCTGTATCAGCCCGAAAGCCAGCAGAGCGATGATGACAAAGTCTATCCAGTTCATAGGTCAGTGTATTTTAAGGGATGAAGGTAGGAATAATGAAGGCAGTAGGCAATAGAGGGCCGAACGTAAAGAAAATTTCCGCCAGCTGGCGGAAATTTTTAGTGAGGAGACAGTCTGTGTGGAGGCAGCTTGCGATAATATTAATTCTTAAATAGATCTTACCCTCTTTTCAATCTTTCTTCTTACCTTTTTAAATGCAGGCGGGGGTCCGGTGCTGATCTCCTTTCCGTCTACCCAGAGGCCGTCTGATATTCCCCACTCTTCAAATACCTGTTTGTCGAGAGTATCATACTCCGTAATGCTTACTTTTTCTCCGAACTCCCCGGATGCCCTGATGGCTCTCTCATAGGATAGGTTCATTGCAGGGCACCAGCCGTTTCTGAAGATGGTGACATCCACCTTCCCCTCACCTTTACCGGGCAGTTTCTTTGGTCTTATAAATTTCGGCGGAAGGGCATCCTCACTGAAAGGTTTCCACAGTAACCGCATGATGCCGGATTTGTCAGCCACCCTGTATCCCTTACTCTTAAACCACGATGCTCTCATGAAGACAGGAATCACCATGCCCCAGGCTACCAGGCCTTTTGTTTTAAGGTTGATGCAGTCTTCCTCGGCAGCCTTCAAAAGGGCGGTACCCATCCCTCTCCGGCGGTAATTTCCTCGTCCCTCTTTATGCCCGTGAACCCATATACACAAAATGACATAAAGGTCTTCGCCCTTAAACATTGAGTGCTCAACAGGCAGATACTGAATCATCCCGCCTATAGTGCCATTTTCATCGAGCGCAAATTTAACCCTTACCCCCCTGTCCTTCATGCGCTCATACCAGCGCTGCTTTCTGTCACCGGCCTCTCTGATATCATCGGACCACTCTTCAAGGCAGCAGAAATACTGTGATTCTGTCTCAGGTGTAATGTCTGTTATTTTCATTTTTATCCGGTATTTATCCTGCGGAACAACCATCTCTTTACATAAGCTATTATTTGATTATCAGTTTTTTCTGACTGGTGATCCTGCTTCCTGTCACGGTCAGAATGTATAGCCCCGGTTTCATCAGTCCGTTGCCGGGAAGCCTGAACTCCACGATCCTCCCTCCCGGGATGCGGACAGTTTCAGAATATACCGGATGCCCTGACATTCCTGTCACTGAGAACCGCACCTCCTCTTCAACCCAATCATCGCCGAATGAAACCGCTATCATTTCGCCGTTAACCGGATTGGGATATACTTCAAATGATCCGCATGATTGCATGTCTTCAATCCCTGTCTGAAGGGTGCCGAACACCTCGAATTCAAATATGTGAATTCCCGTACTGGGAGGTTCTCGCCGTTGAATTCATCCTTACATACCTGGCTGCTGAACTGAACACAAAACTGTCTGTTCCGCCGTCACCGGAGGATGTGGAATATACTGATGTCCATGTCGTTCCGTTGGATGAAACCTGTATCTCAAAATTCCTGGCAGCGGCGGCCTCCCAGAATATCCTGGCACCGGTAAGATTATATACCGACTGGAGGTCGATCCTGATCCACTGGGGATCCGAAAAGGCCGACGACCAGCGGGTTGACAGACTACCGTCATTGGCAGCAGAGGCCGGAGTGGAAGAACTCTCCGCCGATGAAGCCGTAACCGGTTTGCCGAGTGCTATGTTTGGCGGCCCAAGTGTAACAGAAACCTCGTCAAAATCAGTTTTTCCGCCGGCAGTGGCAGTAATCCTGAAGGTGTAAGTTCCCGGAATAAGATTCAATATGGTTGGACTGATGGCGTCAGTGCCGCTGAATGCTGCTGTATTCGGCCCGCTGATCTGAGTCCAGGTAACCGAGGGAACATCTCCGTTGGCATCATACACTGACCCGTTAAGGATTGCGGTTACAGCCGGCTGGTTAATGAATATGTCTGTTCCGGCCATCGCCACTGGCGGAAGATCTGCAGTAAGTCCGGGAAAACCCATTGCGGCATATAGCTGCCCCAGTTTCGTCAGGGTGCCGTTCGCTCCCAGCAGGCTTATGTCAGGATTACTGCCAACGCGTGTGGCAAACCAGGAATACCTGAAAACAATGGGGTCATTCTCGAGAATGGGGATCGCTTCCTTCATATACCGTACGACACCTTCAAAATCTGGTTTCGGCGGATCCCATGGTGCAAATTCGGTGATCCACAGTGGCTTACCGTATTTCCTGAATTTGTTAATGTATCCGGCAAGTGCAGAAGACCCGGGTGCATAGCTGTGTATGGCTATGTAGTCAACCCTGCAGCCGGGGCAGGCGGCAAAAAACTTATCCAGCCAGTCGACAGGATCATTTGTAACCCCTGTCACGCAGTCGCCGCACCAGTTGACGGCCGGACTTACGAGCATGAGGCCCTTGTCAGTTGCAATCTTCTCCAGGTTGGGCCACATCGAGGCTGCCTGCGCCGGGGTGAGATTGGCCTGTGACCTGAAGTTTGGTTCATTGAACCCGAGAAGATACTTGCTTCCTGCAGGTATAATTGCCTCAATACCGGCGACATCTGATGCATAAATCCCGCCCCAGACCATCGGCACCCATTCTATTCCCGAAAGTTGTCCCTCCAGGGTAGCGGGAGGTGCAACACTCCAGTCATAGTACCAGGTGGTCGACGGAGCGAGGGTTACAAGGTCCTGCGGCGAGGCATCACCGCATATTCCGCGCTTCGGGCTTTTCGACTGACCCTGAGCCGTCAGACAGATCATCAGTGCCGCAAAAAGTGGAAGAACCTGCCTCGTTTTCATTTCAGACCCTTCTTGAAGGCGATGATCCTGAGTAAATCAGGCAATTGAATACTGCTTCTTACACTGATTGCCAGAGGGATTAGTTTTCCGATATGACCGGCCGACTTAAATGATTGCTTTATTTCGGGGGATATATCCAGCCCGTCGATCCCGTCACAATTCCTTTCAGTAAAGTAAAATGCCGATTTGAAATATCCTTCCCACACTGACAGCCAGAAAACCGTTTTCTTCTTATAACCCACTTTACATAACCATGCCTTACCGTCATTATAATAATTCCACTGCGGAGATAGTCCGAATTCATCTGCCGTAACGGTTTTAATCAATTCGTAATATGCGGCATAACTCTCACCCAATGCAGTTTTCAGAACTTTGTCATCAGGGAAAACCTGTTTGTCTTTAAGTAGAATCGTTTCCATTCTGCCCGGTTTGGTTGAATCAAAGATAGGCACAGGTAGGCAAAAGAGCAACTGCAAAGCACTTCGCTATACACTCAGGCCCAATCGTTTCAGTTCACTCCTAAGCTGACAGGCTGAGGTAAAATAAATTGCGTGAAACCCCAGCTTCGCGGCAGCATCGACATTGGGCCTGTTATCGTCGATGTAGACCGATTCGGCAGGATTGATCCCGTACCTTTCCGTCAGACGGCGGTAAATCTCGGGATCAGGCTTCATTACCTTTTCAAATCCTGATACAACTATGCCGTCAAACTGCTTCATGAAGTCAAACATCTCATATGCCACAGGAAAGGCTTCGTGAGACCAGTTAGTAAGGGCATAGAGGGGCATTCCGGACGATTTAAGCTCGTTAAACAACGCGACTGTCTCTTTTATCTCCCCTCCCAGCATCTCTTTCCAGCGGTCATAATATATGGCAATATTTACGGAGTGTTCCGGGTATTTTGCCGTCAGTTCAGCCGTGGCCTCGCTGAACAATTTACCGCCGTCCTGCAACTGATTCCAGTCATAGGTACATATTTCGGTGAGGAACTTCTCCATTTCCTCCTCGTTTGTGAAAATCTTGCGGTAAAGGTGCCTCGGGTTCCAGTCTATCAGAACTCCCCCGAGGTCGAAGACAACAGTTTTAATTCTGCTCACAGTTTCCTCTGATCAATTTCATTTAATTATTACAGCCCCGGTGGTTTTCAGTGCTTCTGCAGCCTCCGCCGGCAGCTTCCAGTTATTGTCAAAGATTCCCTGCGTAATAATATTGTCAGAGCTCTCTTTGAAAAGCACAAAATCCTGATACTTCCTGAGTGCTTCAACCTTTGATCCCATGAACGCATATCCGCCCTGACCTGCTGTCTTTGCGGCGGGAGTCCACCAGGGCAGGCCCGAATTTATAACCACATAGTGCCTGTTGAGAGGGAAGATATAGACGAGTCCGTAACCGGTCTCTCCGGCATTCAGATGTATCGGGAGGTTGTCAGCAAACTTCTCAATGACGGCATTCGTTTCGCGTGTGCCGAAGAGAATAAGATTCGAGTTAACATAGTCGCTTGCCCGTACCTCATTGTCAGAGACAACCCTGGGGAAGACCATAATTCTGCCTCCCATACCAGTCCAGTCGGCGGCGGCAGCTGCCTGTGCCCTTCTGGTGGCCAGTTCCTCCTGTGAAGGGTTGCCGCCGGTGCCGTAGACATAAATATGACTGCTGCTTACTGCGGCATATAGCGGACCTTCTGCTCCGGGCTGTTTTGCGGTAAGTCCCGGAGTGAACTTCCTGTTGGCCCACGCTCCGCCGGACTTCATAAATGAAACGGCGTCGGAAGTCTTCACCGTAAATGATTTACCGTCGACTTTCAGCAACACTTTCTGGGCGGCATTGAAGAGCGGATGACCTCCCAGCTTAAGGGTAAAGGCGTCGAGTCCACCGGTGGTTATGTTGATTGCATTGGTACCTGAGAAACGTGCTTCAATTGTTGCAGGTGTTCCTGGAACAAAGTTATCAAGTGTCACCCAGAAAGATTTGTTGTATTTGAACCACCTTGTGGTGAATTTAACCTGGTTGGGGAACGGGTCTCTCGTAAACTGTGAGAACCAGTCGAAGATAAAGCCGTCTTTGTAAGCCCACTCCCAGCTATTGTGGCCTACACCCGGATATTCGACATAGTCGAGTCTCCGTGCCGAGGTTTCAAGCTTCGTCTTCCATTCCGTTGCAGTTTTATAAAGAAAATCCTTGTCCCCTATAAACAGGTGCACCGGCATATTTACGGCGTTGCCGGCGAGCTCATCGGTGCCTTCCGGAGGTGCGGGGCATACAGGAGCTATTGCCGCCCAGACGTCGGGACGGGTAAGACCCAGCCAAAGGGTGCCGCCGCCGCCCAT
This sequence comes from uncultured Bacteroidales bacterium, assembly GCA_963757935.1. GTDB lineage: Bacteria > Bacteroidota > Bacteroidia > Bacteroidales > VadinHA17 > SR-FBR-E99. The sequence goes on from CAVWSZ010000001.1 coordinate 383,368, forward strand.
CGAGAGCCCGGTCAGGTAAATGCGGTCTTCGTCAATCAGGAAGCGCGACTTCAGATCGTCAAGCATGTCATAGACATCCTGCTCGGCGACGCCCTGGTATCCGGCGGTACCGCGTGCAAACGGCGCCGCTGCAATGTAACCCACTGGCTTAAATGCAGGGTAATACCGTGTGGCTTCGACATCTGTCTCAAAAGGCACATTTCCGGGTTTTACAAAATCGTACCCCTGGGCGTTGCCAACACCAAAGAGCCGGCGGAGTCCCAGCCGGTGATTTGACCATGCGCCATGCAGAAAAACAACAAGCGGATATCTTTCTTTTTCGTTGAAGTCTTCAGGTATGTAGACCGCGTATGGCTGATCGGTGTCGTCGACCGGGGAGAAAAATGACAGATCCTGGGGGCCGGGCTTCAGTCGCTGGGCCGAAGCATTTCCTGCATTAAACAGGGGAAGAATCATTGTCAGCGCGAGTATGCGAAAAAAGGATGAGGACAGTTTCATTTTGAGGATTTTTTTGGTGCCTTAAATTAATATTGTTTTTCCAAAGTGAGCGGATGTGTACGTGAAAACTGCATCCCTCCGGCATGAAATAACTGAGATCACCTGTTGGGGCGAAATAGCACATCACAGGCTATTAACAATTTCCGGAGTTAAAGGTTATATTAATGTGAACACGCATCTTCCGAAAAACGTCAATCTTCAGACTATGAACAACAAGGGTTTCTTTACACTGTCCAACGGAATAAAAATTCCGGCAGTTGGGTTTGGAACATGGCAGATCCCCGGGGGTGATCCGGCTTATAATTCGGTTGCCACCGCCCTGAAAGCAGGATACAGACATATAGACACCGCTTTTGCTTACGGCAATGAGGCAAGTGTGGGGCAGGCAATACGCGACTCAGGAATTGACCGCAAGGAAATATTCGTAACATCCAAACTGCCGGCAGAGATAAAGGATTATGACAAGGCCCTGCGGTATGCCGATAAAACTATTAAAAACATAGGTCTCGATCATATTGACCTGTACCTCATTCATGCGCCCTGGCCCTGGAATGAAATGGGGGCTGACTATACAAAAGAGAATATTAAAGTCTGGAAGGCGATGGAGGATTTTTACGTGGGTGGCCGGACACGTTCTATCGGGATATCCAATTTCAGCGTTACGGATATAGACGCGATACTGGAAACATGCCGGATATTGCCGATGGTCAACCAGATCAGGATGCACGTCGGGCACAGCCAGTCGGAGGTAAATGAGCACTGCAGAAAGAACGGCATTTTGGTTGAAGGGTATTCTCCACTGGCAACAGGCAGGCTTTTAAATAACACAGCCATAGCAGAGGTTGCCAAAAAATACCGCAAAAGTGTTGCCCAGCTTTCAATCCGCTATGTTCTTCAGAAAGGAGCACTGCCGCTGCCCAAATCCGTCCATCCCGGATACATCCGCCAGAACTTTGACATCAATTTTGAAATTTCAGAAGAAGACATTCGGATGCTTGACAGTCTGAAATAATCTTTGGAAAAACCCCCTTTTCGGGGGTTATTTTTTTTGTTACCCCCCCTATCTTTATATTTACTATCCTTACTGTTTCGAAATCAAAATAACATGGTCCGAAAATCTGTTATCCTGCCCTTATTCCTGATTTTTTCCGGAATGCTTGCGATGGCACAACCCGGCAACGCATATAAGTCGGTAAAAATTGACACAACGCGAAAAGTTACATCTGATGAGGTTGTCAGGATTGCAGAAAGGTTCGTGCAACGGTATTTGAAAGAAATCAGTTACGATATCAAAGAGAAAAGCTTTGTTGAACAGGAGTTCAGCAAACTGGATGTTGACGGGGCAGACAGATATAAGATCGCTCAGGGATTAAGTTCCACCGCGGTTTTTTTTACCGGAACCGGACAATCAAAAAATATTCCGGCATTATTTTCCGCCAAAGCAGTTACAATGTTTCCTGACGATACACTGATTGTCAATAATTTTGGAGCCGTTTTAAGAATGCTCGACTCGGTTAAAACATCAGTACCTGTTTTTCTTTATGCCAAAACTCTTTGTCCCGATGCCCCGGTAATCTTAACCAACCTTGGAAACTCGCTGTTTGAGCTGTACGATGACAAGTCGGCAGAAAGCCTGTACAAAAAGTCTCTGGAAATTAATCCTGATTACGCCCTCGCGAGACATGGCCTGGTCAATGTTTACCTCAAACAGAAAGACATCAGGCGGGCCATGGAAGAGCTCTTTAAAGGTGTAACCGGGATTTACAGTGAATCACTTGCTGACGTTAAGAAGAATGTAAAAACCAATAAGAAAATTTCTCCTCCCGCACCGCCCTCATTGGAGGAACCTGAACAAGGTTCAGAAGAAAACCAGGGTCCGGGTTCGCCAAATCCAAATGTGCCGGTTGACAATCTTGTGCTGCCCGGCTTTCCTGACTGGTCGGAGATTGGAGCGTTGCTGCACGACAAATCAATAGAAAAAATAAGCAAAAAACTGGCCGGGATAAAACCCACCGACAATGCATTTAAAACAGCAATGGAGCTTTTGAATATGACCCCTGAACAGAAGCAGCGGTGGTACGAAAACGAAACCCGTCCCGGCAGGGTTTTGCTCAAAGGAAATAAGGTCGCAATGGAAATGATGGAAGAATATTTCGACTATCAGCTCAATGAGGCTGACCGTAAATACATTCGGTCTGACAGTATCAACGGGGTATGGTTTGCGGAACAGATTGAACAGGTCACTGCAAACGATGAATCCAAAATAAAGCAATTGGGAGCAGATCCTGCAGCTTATCAGGCTTTTCTGGTTGAGCGGTGCAACAACCTTACACGGATAAACGATAAAAGTTTTGTTGACTGGAAAGAGGCAGCTTCAGAAAGACATGAAACATACGAAGATATCCTGATGACTTACTGGGTATTGTGCGAACAATATCTTAACCGTACGTATGATATTAACGCATTTGAGGAACTAAACAGCCGAACGGAAATCGTATGTTGCTTTCAAATTTGGCCTGCTTTATACCGACTATTCATTTCGAAAGCTTCAATTCGGGATTTCCAATATAGCATCATTTGCATCGGCTACGGGTAACTGCCCGCAGGCGCCGCCGCCGCCGGAGCCAACGGAGGAAGACGAAGATGATGTGGATATTCCGGATAAAAATGCTGTTCCGTGTCCGTTTAAAGAAATGAAACTCAAAATCGGGTTGGGAGTGTGCAGCGTGGGAATCGACTGTGAAAGCATTGAGGGGGAATGTGGCGAGGGTTTGATTGCAGGTGCCAAATGGAACTATAAGAAAAAGGAAATGACACTTTTTGGCGGAGCCGGGTTGAAAGCCGATTTCGGCATTAAGGGTATTGATGGCAGTTCGGCAAGTGCTTCTGCCAAGGCCGGATTCGAGCTCACTTTTAACAATAAAGGCCAGGCTATTGATGCTGGTTACAAAACAGAGGTTGGCGCCAGCGCCACGATGGGAAAATATGAAGCAGGACAAACGCTTGAAGTCAAGATGACAGCAGCTACCGGCATTGATATAAGCCGCACAAGCGAATTTTCAACAAAGGCTTTTTAAGATAAAAGCCCGGAGACTAAGTGTGCATCAGTCGCTTTTCTGTACAGAAATAAGTGTTGTTGCATAGCCAAACATTTTGTAGCTTTGGGTAGCTGCTCAACATTTGTAAGCCTAACCCAGTGAGGATTCAACCAACTACACAAAGGCAGATTCAAATAAATCTGGAAGTACCACTATAGATAATACGTGCCCAGGGATTGATTAAGAGTAATATATTGAATATTACATGTTATGAACAGAAAACTTTACCTATCATTTGTTCTGGTTATCATTTCACTCAGCGCGTCAACGCAATCATTACTGGATGATCCGGAAGGAGTTTCATATTTTGTAAAAGGAACCAAACTATTGCAAGAAGGTTATTTCAGGGGATCTGATTCATTACTGTCGTTAGCGTTATGTAGCTACAAAAATGAAAATGTATACCTTAACCGTGGAATTGCCAGGTTATATAACAATGATACTCTTGGCTTTTGTGAAGATATCAGGGTTGCAGCTCATAAATATCTGGATCTTGACGCATCTAAAATGTATTACAGTATGTGCTGCAAAAAGGTTGACACAATCTTTTACAATAAAGATTTCATTCCTGTAACAAATTCAAAGTATAAGTACTACGAGGTCATTAGCGAGTCAAAGTACGACAAAGATTTCGTTGGTATTTTTCATCAAAAAGGAGCCAGTCTTGAAAAAGTAATTATTGACTACGGATGTAATCAACACGTGATAGGGTTAGGATTCAGTAAAACAGATATTATCGCTGTATATGTACAATTTGATTCTGTCAAGTATTACTCATTGACTCCTAAACCGATACAGATTTTCAACTTGCAGAAGTACTACGATATTAAGGAAGAAGCAAGTTTTGAATTGCGCAGTAAGTATAACAACCTAAAAACTCAATTCAATATTGATAAGGTTACCGTATTCTTCTCAATTTCCTTTTCCAACGCAGGTGAAGTGTTAGGTATCAAGTATCTTGGGACGTTTCCTGAGGTTCAGTTTGCAGAAATTACCCAAGACCTGGAAAAGGACATACTACAACTTGTTAAGAACTACCCAAATGTAACGCCAGCGTCTTTTATGAAAGAAAAGGTAAATTATATAAAAGTTGATTCTTTTGAATTCTAATACATTGCACAACAGGCCGGTAAGTGCAATGACGCCCAGCCTGGAGTAAGCACATGCCGCCGAACCTTGGATAAATTACCCTCAACAATCACATGAAACAGTTTGTCGTACTATTCTCAATAATTTTCAGTCTTGGACAATCCATGAATGGACAGAAAATTGATACAGTTTACATTGAAGAGAATGGCAGTATATCAGATTCAAAGAATTACACTTTTTACAGACTCTATACTCAAATTGGGGATGTTATAAAGGTCACTGATTATTATAAAAATGGGGAAATCCAGATGACCGGTGGCTACAAAGACAAGGATTTCACTCTGCCAACAGGGCCTTTTTACTATTACGACAGAAAGAATCGAATGATTAATTTAGCGGTTTATGAACCACATCTGTATCCTTATATTCAGGCTACTATAAACAAATCCGGTTCTTTTGTTTCAACCGATACAGATTCTTTAATCTTGTACTGTTACTATCATAAAAATGGGAATGTTAAATCAATCGGGTATCGTTCAGATTTATGTACTCTTCAAGGTACCTGGCGATACTTTGATAAGAAAGGCAGGATAAAGTATAAAATTACTTATGATTATAACCAGCCTAACGGAGAATACATTTATTACAATTATAATGGCTTACCCTTTGTAAAAGGCAACTTCAAAGACGGAAAAAGAGTTGGGGAATTTGAACAATTCCGACCTGATGGAACACATTGGAGGACAATCTATTACGTGGAGGGAAAGAGGACCACTGTGATACATTAGCTTCTAAGGCGATACTAATGTCTCTACCAGCAAAAGAGATTTTAAATAATGCTGTCCACTTTGGGGTATAGGATAAATCTACTCAACAGTAAAAAGAAAAAGACTACCCTGGATTTGGTAGTCTTTTTTCACTTAAAATTTATTTGCCCGGAGATAAGATACTCTTTAATAGTATCCGTACTTCATCTGTACCCGGGAATTTCTCTGAAAGTGTAAAGTGTTGATTATTACACTCTTCATGAACGTATTTGTAGCCCCACTAGGAATCGAACCTAAATTTCAGGTTTAGGAAACCCGCGTTCTATCCATTGAACTATAGGGCCGCAATTGCAGCCGCAAATGTAAATCTTTTTTCGGGCTTTTCAAAAAATCAGCAGCCGCCGGCAGCCTTCTTCTTCGCTTTTGCCGCAACGGGTGGTTTTTTTGCCGATGTTGCAGGCGCTGCACCCTCCGTGGAGACAATACTCCCGCCGCCTAGAGCAGCCGCAGCGCTCTTACGGAAGTCATACCTGGCAAACTCCTCATTGGGGCTTGTCTGAGCTGGCTCGGTGGCTGAAAGCACATTGCTGAACCAGTAGTTCAGCCCGCCTTCAAGCACAAAATTGTTCTCATAACCCAGCTGTCTCGTGATCATCCACGCCTGGTTCGCAAATACCGATCCGTTTGAATAAAAGATATTCGTACGGGCATCCTGGTTGAGCAGATCGACATATTCATCGGCCAGCAGGTTGCTGAGCGGAATATTTATTGCGCCGGGAAGACTGAATGCTGCAAACTCCTCAGGTGTGCGCACATCGATGAGCTGCAGCGAAGGGTCTTTCTGAACCAGCATGTCGGCAACCACATCGGGTGATATGAACTGAACTCCGGCTCCTGCTTCCTGCAGCAAGCTCATCTGCTGTAAGCCTGAAATGCCGCGTCTTGTCTGCCGGAACGGCAGCAAGGATGATCCCCATCGGGATGATTATCAGCGCAAGTAATTTTAACGGCTTCATATTATCGTGTTTTTAATGTTAGTATTCCGGTCTCGGCCATTTTTTCTCCGCCCACTCAGCCACATAAAACATGCCAAGAGCAGCAAGAATGAGAAACAAACCGAACAATCCGTCAGACATGCCAAGAGAATCACTGACCTTCGGCTCTCCAAGGTATTTTGCCATATAGAGCTTCTCCCACAGTCCGTAGGTAAATGCGAAGCCATAGACGCCTATAAAGAGCCCGATTATAAATACCATGGCATCGATCTTGCCTATTGCTGCGCCGCAGAAGCTTGTCCCGGGGCAGAAGCCGCCCATTATGAATCCCGCACCCATAATTACACCGCCAACTATTGCAGAGGTGAGATAGGTCGGATTTACATAAACGAGATTCAGGTCTATCCATCCGAAAAGGCTCATGAGCAGTAACCCGATCATGCAGGTGATGGCTCCCGTGAAGAAGACCTTGAGTACCACGGTGTCATAACCGTAGAAGATGCCGGCCAGCTTGCGGCTCGACGAGAAGCCTGAGCTCTCGAGAACAAATCCGAAGCCAATGCCGATGAAGAATGCGAGGAGAAAATTGGTGTTCTCCGAAATAAGTTCATATGGTGCTAACGGTCCCATTGTGTTTCTCCTTTATTTTAAATCCAGTTTCTCCTGAAAAAATATGCAAGTGCGAAGGCAGTGCCGAAGATGGCCATCATTGTTATGAAGCCTCCGAGTGATAGCACTGCCATGCCGCTGAGCGCCGAGCCGCTGGTGCATCCCCTGCCGAGCTGGGATCCCAGTCCGAAAAGTGTGCCGCCTGCGAGCGCGAAGACAAGCCTGCGCCGTGAAGTTATCTTCGGCGAATGTTCTACCTTAAGCTTCAGCCGGCCGGCAAGAGCTCCCGAGAGAAAGCCTCCCACCAGCACGCCCATCATTTCGAACACAAGCCATGATCTCATCGGGCTGCCGCCGTGTGCGACTTCGACATATTCCGCCATGAACGGCATTGTGTTTACGGCATCTTTGTCAACCGCTTCAATTGTTGTTGCAACAACGCTCTTTACTGCGCCGCTGGCACCCAGTCCCCTGCCCGAGACAAAGTTGGCGGCAAGCAGCACCAGGCCCAGAAGTACCCCGCCCAGGTACGGGTTGAGGTATCTTCTGCTTCTTTCTGTTTTTGAATTATCGTTCATATAGTTATCAGGTTATTGTTATCAGTATAGCCACCGGCTCACCTGGCCGGCAAAGACAAATACGAAGCGGAACATAAGGCTGCCGAAAAGGACCAGCACGCCAGGCAGCAATGCGGGAATATGATATCCGCGCAGTTCCATCAGGTCGAGGGCCGCCGGGCACGACGATGCCCAGGAAAACCACGAAAATCCAGAATGCCATCGTATACTGGCCACCCAGGAAGAGCTCCGCAGCATCTATCTGGACCTGGGTCGATGCCATGAAGCCCATGAACATGTGAACAATCAGGAAGAGTTCAACACCGAGAATGACCAGGTCAATCTTTGTAAAGAGCAGCCTCTCCTTCGGGTCTTTGGACATCAGCACGATGGAGGCAGCGCCTGCAGACAGTCCGGAGGCAAGGAACAGCGGCCCCAGTACCGATGTGTTCCACAGCGGCCTTGCATTAAAGGCTGAAAGCAGAATACCGGTATAAATCCCGGTGATTACCGCATAAATAAGTATCACCCAGGCAAGGACTTTCTTATATTTATTGAAGAAGGTCTCGATTTCCCTTAGCCACTGATACTTCCAGTCCCATTTCGGGAAAATGATCCCTGATATGGAGGGCAGACCATATCACCGAAGCTGCGGTTATCACAAGCAGTGTCCAGGCACCCCATGACATCGGCGACTGAAGTCTGATTGTCGTATAAAGTTGCCAGAAATAGGCTTTGTGACGCAGGTCGAAAAAGAGGGCTGCAAGTCCTACTATCAGCAGGATGGGTGCAATGAAAGGCACCTTTCTGACTGCAGTGGGATACTCTTTTTCCTTGCCCATTATGTAATAGAGGGCTGCAAAGAACAGTATGCCGGCAGCCAGTCCGCCAAGGAACAGGTACAGGGGAATCGGCCAGTGCCAGATATGAAGGTGCGGATCAACCGCCAGGTTGTCTCTTCCGCTTATGATAAGTTCTTCATTCATCTTCTTGTCAGATTAGGAAATACAACTGAGGTTTCGTTCCTGCTTCAGGGATCAGGGTCTTGCTCTTCCGCTTCTTCAGGATTACACTGACATCGCTGTTCGGGTCGTCAAGATCACCGAAGTACATACACTTCGTCGGACAGACAGCCACACATGCCGGCTTCATTCCCTCCTTCACCCTGTGAATACAGAATGTGCACTTGTCGACGTATCCTTTTGGATGAGGATACCTGGCGTCATAGGGGCATGAAGCGATACAGGCTCCGCAGCCGATGCACTTATTGGGTTTTACAAGCACAATGCCGCCGTCGGCAATATGACTTGCACCTGTCGGGCAGCATCTTACGCACGGGGCGTTTTCACAGTGATTGCACCGTTCCGACCTCAGCTCTATCTCAAGCTGCGGGTAGGTTCCGTCCATGGTTTCCACCACCCAGTCGCGGCAGTAGCCTATCGGAACATTATTCTCTGTCTGGCATGCCACGACACAGTCGCTGCATCCCACACATTTCTTCGTATCAACAGCCATTGCGTATCTCATGATGCCACCTCCTCTGCCTTAAGGTCAGTGATGAAGGTCACGAAATTGCCTCTCATGCCTGTTCCGCCCATTATCGGGTCAATCAGCACTTTGGTGATCAGATTGGTGTCGCTGGCCCCCTTTCCGTAGCACCGTCGCAGCTTCTTCTGATTATGACCAAAGCCGTGCACCATATAAACCGAGTCCCACCTGATCCGTTCTGTGACCCTGACTTTAATCGGAAACTCGGAGCGTTTACCGTCCTGGTTTTCAAGATGGACATACTGTCCGGCTTACAAGGCCCCATTCTTTTGCCACCCGCGGATTAACCCACAAGTGTTTCTCGTCCATCAGATCAGTCAGGTTGGGGTTATTCGATGTTCGGCTGAATGTATGCATCGGTGCCCTTCCGTAGTTAAGGCGGTAGTAACCTTCGGGGCGGCTCCTCGTGCTTTGTATATTTTGGCATCGGATCAAATCCCTCCTGTTCAAGCATTGTGGAATAAAGTTCGATCTTGCCTGTATTTGTATAGAATTCAACCTCCTCACCAGGGGCAAAGAAGAGGTCGTCACCTGTGCGGTCAAAGGTCTTGACTCCGACTCTGTTTCATCTCTTCAAGGCTTGTGCCAACCTGTTTCAGCTGCCAGTCAAGCTAGATCTTCGATTTTCTCAAACGGGAAATATTCAATCACTCCCAGCCTTTTGCGCAAGCTCCCTGGCCATCCAGTAGGCCGGTTTTGTATTATATTGCAGGTTCGGCTGCCGGCATCCTGAGGGCAATCTGCGGTTTGCGGTGCGGACCGTCCCTGATATCGTCATAACGTTCAAGGTAGGTGCATTCGGGAAGCACCACATCTGCATAGCCCGGTGATCTCCATCGGCATTGTGTCAACCACCACCAGCAGGTCAAGGTCCTGAATAGCTCTTAGAGTATTGGCCTGGTTCGGGAGTGTCTCAATAAGGTTTGTACCGTTGACTATCCATCCCTTGAACTGACAGTTGCGGCTCGGAGTCAGGGACAGTGGCATCACATACGCCGTTGGCCAGAACCAGCGTCGGCAAGCTTGTACAGATCAGGAAACTCATGTCCTCCAGGTTCTTTTTGGTGTCGGGAATGCAGGATGAGGGGGCTCACGGGATAGTTCAAATGTCTCAGGCCTGAAGAATCCGCCTCTGCGTCCCCATGAGCCCAGCAGGGCGTTAAGTATTGCAACTGCCCGTATTCTCTGGGTGTCATCACCGTACCAGGTCACATGACGTCCGGGATGAACAATTACTGCAGGAGCGGCATTGGCCATCTCACGTGCCGTCTCACGGATGACCGTCGGATCAATTGTTGTAATGCCGTAAGCCCATTCAGGAGTCATGGTTTTAACATGCTCCTTCAGATATTCAAAACCGTATGTAGTATTTCTCAACATATGTCTTATCATATAATTCTTCTGTATATTATTACGTTAATCCAGGCCAGCAGCAGAGCCAGGTCAGTTGCCGGTTTTATGGGCAGCCAGTATTTTGATTTGCCGGCAGCAGTTGAAAAGCGCGGATCAACTGTGATGATTGTTGCCCCCTTGTCTATTGCATCAGACATCTCCTGCACCTGTCCGTTATGCATGTTCTCACCAAGGTGACTTCCTATAAGGACAAGGCACCTGGTATCACGTATATCAGTACGTTCAGGGCTGTCGAGTGTCTCTCCGAAAGTTGCCTGGAAGGCTACTTCGCGCGGTCCGCGGCATTGCGCATAGGAAGGGGCGGCATAATGTGCGGAGACCCCAGGGCCTTCAGAAGGGTTGAGAAATATTTTCCGCCGGATCCGTGGGTAGAAGAGAGCAATACATTCGGGACCATGTTCTGCAGATAATCTCTTTGATCTTTTCGGCAATATAATCAAAGGCCTCATCCCAGGTAGCCTCCCGAAACTCTGTTTGCCACGCTCTTCAGTGCGTATCAGTGGAGTCTTCAGCCGGTCTTCGTCATAATACATCCCCACGCCGCCGGTACCGCGCGGACAGAAGCCTGCCGTTGCAGTTCAGGTCTTCATCGTTGCCGGTGATCTTCTTTATTGCTCCCTTTTCGTCCTTATAGACCCATCCTGCGCACTTCCAGAAACATATTTCACAATAGGTGGGAGTGCGGGCCGTAAGAGCCGCCCTTGTGGCTTTCTGACCATCAGTCAGGTCAGAGGCAAAGAGTTTAATGCCGGCCACTCCGGCCAGAACTGCTCCTGCTCCCATCGCTGATATCCTGATGAACTGTCTGCGTGTTGCCATTTATATAATTGATTTTCTGCGTTTTAATAATATATCGAAATATCTATATATTACAGTATGTAGATCTGCGAAAGTACTGTTTTTTTATTCACAATGAAATATCTGTGACATTTATCATTATGAACTTATGTTCATAATATATATCTTTGTACTCTTAAATGTAGTAATAATTTCTCATCGGCAATAACAGATGGCAAGGCCCAGAAGAAAGAGGTGTGTTTCAGGAATGCCTGAAATGGAAGGGTTTAAGCCGTTCGGTATTCCCCTGAGGGAGCTCTCATCGGTGACACTTCTTTATGAAGAATATGAAGCAATTAAGCTGTGTGACTATCTGGGCATGAAGCAGGAAGAGGCCGCCGTAAAGATGGGTGTGTCGCGTCCCACCCTGACACGCATTTATGATAAAGCACGAAAAACGGTGGCCACGGCCTTTGCCGAGGGAAAGGCGATACATGATTGAGGGTGGCGATTACAGGACTGAGGGGCAGTGGCGCAGGTGCCCTCACTGCAGGAGGGAAGTGGCACTTGACGGAAACAGGGAAAAATGTGACCGGTGTGATGCCGGTCAGTCAACGGATATAAACAAATAACTGAAAAAGATGAAAATTGCACTTCCAACAAGGGGAAACCTGATTGACGACCATTTCGGTCATTGCGAGAACTACACAGTATTCACCATTGATGAAAATGACCAGATAGCCGGTAAAGAAATAATACCCTCGGTGACCGGTTGCGGATGCAAATCGGGAATCGCTGCTGTTCTCAGGGAGAAGGGTGTGGAGATAATGCTTGCGGGCAATATGGGTGACGGTGCATTAAATGTACTTAAGGGACATGGCATTGCTGTTTTCCGGGGATGCCGCGGAGATGTGACTGATGTTACGATGTCATTCCTGAAGGGTGAGCTGAATGATTCCGGCGAGTCTTGCGGGGAGCATCACGGTGGCCATGACCACGGAAGTAAACAGGCTGGTGGATGCCAGGGAGATAGCAGTCATGGCGGTCACGGCCAGGCGGCGGCGGTGGTCAGGGTGGTGGCAGCGGTCACGGCCACGGCGGCGGCAGGCTGGTCAGGTGGTGGCAGCGGTCACGGTCACGGCGGCGGCGGCGGACATCACGGCAACAGCTGAGGCTGTCAGCCTCAGGCCAGCTTCCTGTACTTGATCCTTACCGGGCCGGCATTGCCGGTACGTTTGCGGAAGTTCTCGTCGTATTCCGAAAAGTCTCCCTCGAACCAGACCACTTTCGAATCTCCTTCAAAGGCGAGGATATGTGTCGCCACGCGGTCAAGGAACCAGCGGTCGTGTGATATTATTACCGCACATCCGGCGAAGTTCTCAAGTCCTTCTTCAAGGGCTCGCAATGTATTGACATCTATGTCGTTGGTGGGCTCATCAAGGAGCAGCACGTTGGCCCCGCTTTTCAGTGTGAGGGCCAGGTGAAGGCGGTTCCGCTCTCCCCCGGACAGCACGGCACATTTCTTCTCCTGGTCGGCACCCGTGAAATTAAATCTTGCGGAATAGGCCCTGGCGTTGACAGGCCTGTTGCCTACCATCACCTCGTCCATCCCGCCTGAAATGACCTCATATACGCTTTTCTTCGGATCGATGTCTGCATGTGCCTGGTCGACATACCCGAGAGTAACTGTCTCTCCCACCTCAAAGGTTCCCTTATCCACCTTTTCCTGCCCCATGATCATCCTGAAAAGAGTTGTTTTGCCGGCGCCGTTGGGTCCTATCACTCCGACGATGCCGTTAGGCGGCAGGTTGAAATCAAGATTGTCGAAGAGCAGCTTGTCACCGAAGGCTTTTGAAACGTCCTTTGCCCTGATCACCTTATCACCCAGCCTCGGGCCGTTCGGAATGAATATCTCAAGTTTGTCTTCCTTCTGTTTTACATCCTGGTTCATGAGGTTTTCATAGGCGCTGAGACGTGCCTTTGATTTCGCGTGTCTTGCCTTTGGCGACATGCGCACCCATTCAAGTTCGTGTTCGAGGGTCTTGCGTCGTTTCACATTGCCTTTTTCCTCAAGTTCCAGTCGTTTTGACTTCTGCTCGAGCCATGAGGTGTAGTTGCCTTTCCAGGGAATGCCTTCGCCCCTGTCGAGCTCAAGTATCCATCCTGCTACGTTGTCAAGAAAATACCTGTCGTGGGTGATGCAGATCACGGTGCCTTTGTACTGCCTGAGATGTGTCTCGAGCCACTGGATGCTCTCGGCATCAAGGTGGTTTGTGGGTTCATCGAGCAGCAGCACATCCGGCTCAAGGAGAAGAAGACGGCAGAGGGCTACCCTGCGGCGTTCTCCCCCGGAAAGTATATTCACCGGAGAAGATGCATCCGGACAACGCAGGGCATCCATCGCGCGCTCAAGCTTATAGTCGAGGTTCCAGCCGTCGAGGGCATCGATCTTTTCCTGCAGTTCGGCCTGCCGCGCCATGAGTTTTTCCATGGCATCAGGGTTCTCATACACTTCGGGTTCCCCGAAGCGGAGGTTTATCTCCTCGAACTCCTTCAGTGCCGCAACGACATTTGCCGCGCCTTCCTCGACGATCTCCCTCACGGTGCGGGTCTCATCCATCAGCGGATCCTGCGCGAGGTGACCGACAGAATACCCCGGAGAAAATACCACTTCGCCCTGGTATTCCTTTTCGATGCCGGCAATTATCTTCAGCAGGGTGGATTTACCGGAGCCGTTAAGCCCTATTATACCGATTTTCGCACCCAGGAAGAATGAAAGCGATATGTCTTTGATTACCTGTTTGTGTGGCGGGTAGCTCTTGTTTACCCGGAACATTGAAAAAATGATCTTCTTGTCGTCAGCCATAACCTGATTAGTTGCTAACGGCAAAAATAATCATTTTAACAGTTGTAAAAAGCGGAAATTTATTGGACGGTGGGCGTTTCCCTGCATCCTTTTTCAAAAAGTGATACAGTCTCCGGCTGTACAAGAACCCAGATTATATAAACGCCTTTAAGGGTGCCGATAGGTATGTTAAGCAGGCCAAGGGCTGCCATCACAAGTGTCAGGATCCTGCCCCACGACTTGCAGGTGAGCAGGCCAATGCCCCCGGCAACCATTGCTGCTCCGAAGAGACCCAGGATAGTTACCAGCGGAATCATGACGATGTCAAGTACCTTTATTGCGGTAGGGTCGTCAACAAACTGGTCGACAAAGCCGAAGGCAAAGACGATCACAAGTGCGCCCAGAATAAGCAGGGAGCCGAAAACGATCTGAATTATGGCGGCTACGTTCACATGCTTCTTCATTCTGTTCTCTTCCATTCTGTTCTCTTCCATGATATTGGGTTTTAGGTATTGCTTGTTTCAGATTAATGACTCCAATTTATTAAAAATGCTGCAATGTTGTGTTGTTTCTAATTTTATAACTTTGCCGAAATTCTGCTAAAGATGAAAAGGAAACTGTTGTATGCTGCAGGTTTTATACTAATGGCCTGTTCTTTACATTCATGCGAGCTCCTTGGCGGTAGTTGCCAGACATGCCAGACCGTGTCATATGTAAACGGATACCCTACTGCCTACGGAACTGAAGCTCAGTACTGTGACGATGAACTTATTGCAATAAAAGCAATTGCACCCACAACTACCGGTGGTGTGACAACCAAGTGGGAGTGTTATTGAAAATCCCCGTCGCTTCTCTCCGGCTCCGGTAATAATCTGTTTAAAAGTTGTTGTTAACAAGTTATCAGGCATTGTTGAAACTTGGAATAAAATTATTTAATCTTGCTTGGTGACACCGTTACCTTTAACACCGGATCCGGATCAAAATCCCCGGAGCCGGAAATAAAATATGCTGGATATTACAGGTAAAAGGATTGCGATTGTTGAAGACGACATAGCGTCCCTGAAATATTACGAAACTTTGCTCCGTGAAACCGGGGCTGCCGTTTCAGTTTTCCGCAACGGAAGAGAATTTGTCGATGCTATCACCACAGGACATGCTGTTTTTGATCTGGTGTTCATGGATTTTCTTGTCCCGCTTGTAAACGGCATCGACTGCACACGTGCATTCCGCCAGGTAAACAGGTCAGCGCCGGTAATAGTAATTACGGCCTATTTTTCCGAACAGACCAAGAACGAAGCTTATATAGCAGGATGTACGGAATATAACCTTAAGCCGATATTTCCCGAGAAAATATACAGTATCCTCGAGAAGTACCTTGCTCCCAGGCCCGCCTATCAGCTGAACGACTGACAGGCAGGAGTTTCTTCCTGATTTTTACCGTTTTTCCCTCACTGCCTCCCGCCAAGGAATCTTGTATGGAGAGCTGTCAGCTGCTGGTTGAGTTCCTCGGCCAGGGCTACTTCGCCGTTGTCATAACATACCTGGAGCACCTGTGAGACAATCTGCAGTCCCTGGGCGATATCCTGGTCCGCATAGGCGGCAATCGCCGGTCTCTGGTCCAGAAAATAGCCTGTACGTTCAAAATAGTATTCGGCAAGCTCCCTGGAAAGTTCTGCTGCCCTGGCACTGTTTCCTGACTTGAACCAGGCTGAGATGACATCCGAAAAATAAATGTCGAAGCCCAGCTTCGATACAGGGAACAGAGACATGCATTTTTCAAGCACTTCGGTGGCCTTTTCCTTTTCTCCGGCTTCGGCAAGCGATGAAGCAAGCCGTGCATAGTTAAGCCTCGCCCTAACCACCGTGAGCGTTCTCCTCTGGTAATAATCGATATAAGTGTCAGGATCATTTATGCCTCCCCAGACAAATTTATTCATCATGTTTTCATACAGAATTGCATTGTCGGTTCGTCCGTATTCAAACCAGCTTTTGTTTTCGCTCTTTATCGGCACCAGACGGAAAGCAAGCCCGTCAAGCTGGAAATACTCCTCAAGGCCAAGGGCATCGTCATGATAACCGGTAACAAAATAGACCGGGCGTTTCCAGTTGTTGTTTGCCAGCATATCGAGTACGATCAACTGGCTTTTCATCAGCCATGAGCCTTTCAGCTTTATGTCGATATAGGGAACAATCTTGTCAGCATCCTCAGGTTTTACGGTTCCGTTGGCAATTACTGCCGCTGAATCTACCGGAATCCGGACCGTCCGTGTAGGTACGTAGTAGATGTCCTCGCCGTATAACTGAAGCTTTGACACTTCACTGCCGCTGTTGATGAAATCCATTACCTCCTTTGCTGTTGCCGGTTCCTTGACTCTCTCATATACAGCCACCTGGTTGTTCACTCCGTCATAGTACATCGACTTCGGAAGGCTCAGCGGAAGGGGTTCCGAGGTGTATGACTTAAGCTTCATCTGGTCAATGTACCAGTCGGTATTCAGGAGCATAAGGTTACATACCCGTACGTCCGTCCTCATACCTTCAACCTCCTGGGCGTACCAGAGAGGGAAGGTATCATTGTCGCCGTTGGTGAAGAGAATGGCCTGCGGAGCACAGGAATTCAGATAGTTAAATGCCACATCGCGGGCCAGGTATCTCCCTGACCTGTCATGATCGTCCCAGTTCTCCGAAGCCATCAGGGCAGGCACAGCAGCAAGTGTCAGGGCAGTGGCAACCAGGGCAGCTGTCTTTTCCCCGGCGATCTTCCGGAAGAGCTCAAAAAGAGCAAGTACCCCCATTCCTATCCATATTGTAAAGGCATAGAAGGAAGCGGCATAGGCATAGTCGCGCTCCCTTGGCTGGTTCGGGTACTGGTTAAGATATATGACGATTGCAATACCTGTCATTACGAAGAGCAGAACCACGATCCACCAGTTGCGCGTGTCACGGTTGAAATGCCACAGGAACCCTGCCAGCCCAAGCAACAGGGGAAGAAGAAAATAGGTGTTGCGCGACTTGTCATTCTTCATGTCTTCAGGCATATTGTCAACTGTACCCGTGCGCGGTTCGTCAATGAACTTTATGCCGGTGATCCAGTTGCCGCTGATAGGCCCTCCATAACTCTGAACATCATTCTGCCTGCCGCTGAAGTTCCACATGAAGTACCTGAAATACATGAAGCCGAACTGGTAACCGAACATAAACTGCAGGTTCTGGCCGAAGGTGGGAACACGAAGGGTGGTGCTCTCCCCGCTCTGCGGATCGGTAACCTTTACCGGTTTGCCGCCGGTTCCGGCATAACTTTCATAAACCTTCCTGTGATCGGCCTGATCGCTCCACATGCGGGGAAACAGGGTCATGAATCTTTTGTCATATTCCCTTACAGTCTCACGGTTGGTGACCCTGTATTCCCCGTCGATGGGGTTATATGTGGGTTTTCCCTCAGTGTAGTCTGTAACAGGAGCGTTATAGTAAGGTCCGTAGAAGAGCGGACGCTGTCCGTACTGCTCGCGGTTCAGGTAATAGAGCAGGGCAAACGGATTTGACGGATCGTTCTCATTCATCGGAGTTTCAGCCGTTGACCTGATAACAATTGTGGCAAACGACGAGTACCCGATGAGAATGACCATCAGCGAGGTCATCACGGTATTGAGCACGGTTTTCCTGTTTGAGGCCAGCCACCAGGATCCGTAAATAACGGCAGCCAGGATTAATATATTCACCACCAGCGAATCCGTGAGAATCCAGAGACCCGAAAGGAGAAGTGTGGCAGCCGAAAAGAGAAAGGTGATCCTGGCATTGTCGTGCGTGAAACTGTACCAAACTGACAGCAGCAGCATTGCAACCAGGAGCAGGAGATGGACGTACATTCCGCTGTTGAAGGGCATTCCGAGACCGTTGACAAAGAAGAGCTCGAACTTCGAGGTTACAGTAAAAATACCAGGTATAATACCGTACATTATTATCACAAGCAGGACGAGTGACAGGACAATTGATACGGCAAATCCTTTCCAGGAGAATTCGTACTTTCTGAAATAGTAAATGAACACAATTGCCGGGATTGCAAGCAGGTTAAGGAGATGGACACCTATCGAGAGGCCCATCATCAGGGCTATCAGGATTATCCACCTGTCAGCATGAGGCTTGTCTGCAGCATCTTCCCATTTCAACATCGCCCAGAAGACGACTGCCGTGAAGAGTGAGGAGGTGGCGTATACTTCTCCTTCGACAGCAGAAAACCAGAATGTGTCTGAAAAAGCGTATGACAGTGCCCCGGTAAGACCGGCTCCCAGCACTGCAATGATCCTGCCAGTAGTAAAATCAGCTTCATTCTTCATGAAAATCCTGCGGGCAAGATGGGTGACCGTCCAGAAGAGGAACATGATTGTAAGAGCACTGGCAAGACCTGACATGGCATTTACCATCATTGCCACCTTCGAGACATCACCTCCTGCAAAATTCGCAAAGAAGCGGGCGAGAATCATGAAGAAGGGGGCCCCGGGGGGATGCCCCACCTCGAGTTTGAATGAGGAGGCTATGAACTCACCGCAGTCCCACAGGCTTGTAGTTGGTTCAATTGTCATCAGGTAAGTGACGGCTGCAATTATGAATACAAGCCATCCCAGAATGTTTTCCCAAAGCCTGAATTTATTTGTCATATCTTCTTGTTTTCCAGTACTGATTCAAGGCACGAAAATAATAAGATTTTGGTCAGCGGCCCCGCATATCAGCCAATTTTGGTATTTTTGGCCAAATACCCTCATGATGAACAAAGGTCTTGCTGCTATACTTATATGTTTGCTGTTCTGCTCATTAGCCCTGAGAGCCCAGTATTATGACACCGGGCAGGATCCGGCCAGGCTTAAGTGGGAACAAATCCGTACTGCTCACTTCCGGGTGATATATCCGGCGAGTTTCGCCGCTGAGGCAGAGAAGTATGCAAAGATCCTCGAGGAATCATACCTGAAGGTTTCAACCCTTTACCCCGATGCAAGGGTCAATATTCCGGTCATTCTCCACAATTATTCAATGCAGTCGAACGGATATGTGAGCTGGGCTCCTCGACGAATGGAGCTTTTTCCTCTTCCCGGACAGGACAATCTGCCAATGGACCCTGCGGTGCAGCTTGCAATTCATGAGGCTACCCATGTAGCCCAGCTGTCATCACTCAACACCGGCTTCAGCAGGGTAATGTCAGTCATTGCAGGGGAACAGATTGTGGGGCTTAATGCCCTGATGATACCCCAGTGGGCTTTCGAGGGTGATGCGGTCTACGCGGAGACAGCCTTTACAGCCTCCGGACGCGGAAGGAGCAATGCCTTCATGCAGGATGCAAGAGCGATTGCACTCAGTGAACAGGGAATGTACGGTTATGACAAAATGCTTTCAGGATCTTACAGGGATTATACTCCAAACCATTATGTCTTCGGGTACCTGATGATGAACCGGCTGAGAAGCAGGAGCCAGACAGCCTGGAGCGATGCAGTCAGAAATGTTTCGCGAAATTCAGTAACCCTGAATCCGGTCAACCAAAGTCTTAAAAGAACTACAGGCCTGACAAAAAAGAGCCTGTACGATGTCACATTCGACTCGCTGCAGCAGGAGTGGCAAAATGAAGCAGGACAGGGACCTGAAGAATATGCCCGCCTTAAAACAGACCGAAGGAATGATTACATTAACCATCTCCTGCCCCACAGGACGGAAGACGGCAGAATTGTTTCAATCAAAACATCCCTTTCGGATCCTCCTGCGTTTGTAATAACAGACGAAGCAACTGGCAGGGAACAAGTGCTGACCACCACCGGATATGTATATCCCTATATTTTTTCATATTCAGACCGTTCTGTCGTATGGTCAGAACTGCACTCCGACCCCAGATGGAGTAACCTCGACTACTCTGTAATTAAAAAAATGAGCATATCGGGAGGCCCGGTCACTCAGCTTACATTCAGGTCCCGTTACGCAGCGCCTGACATCTCCCCGGACGGAAGAACAATTGTGGCCGTTTCCACCACACCTGAATTTGCGTATTCACTCGTTTTTCTGGATGCTGAGACCGGTGAAAAGCTCATGGACCTCGCCATCCCCGGAAATACGATTGTCCAGCGTCCGGCCTGGTCATCCGACGGCAGTGCCGTTACAGTTGTCACCCTGAGCCCTGACGGGGAGGGGATAAGGACATACTTTCCGACGGGTAAAAAGTGGATAGTCAACAAGGCGGAGTCGCATACAGACATTATCCAGGCCGAAATTCACAATGACACCCTCCTTTACCTTGCCCAGGGCGACGGTTCAGATAACATCTACAGTGTGGCACCCGACGGTACAGAAAGCCGTATCACGGATTCGCGCTTCGGCATATCCGGCTTTTCCGTTTCCGGCAGTGAAATTGTCTTCTCTGATTACAGTGCAGCCGGGTTCAAAATATCAGCAGTCACTTCAGGTGCTAAAGCTAATGCTCCTGTATTTCAGACTCTTAACATCATACCCGCTGTGACAGAACCTGAGGCAGTTATGGAGGAGACTACGCCTGCTGAGAGCGTCATCCTGAAGAGCAGTCCTTACCGTAAAGCATTGCACCTTTTCAACTTTCACAGCTGGTTACCGGTTTATGCAGACCTCGATGAGGTACAGGCAGATCCCACTTCCATAAGGCCGGGATTAACGCTTATGTCTCAGAATCATCTGAGCACCCTATTTACCACCCTGGGATATGAGTACAGCAACGGACAGCATTATCTCCACTCGCAAATCGAGTGGCGCGGCTGGTACCCGGTCATCGAGGCAGGTGTAACATACGGCGGGGAACAGTCAGTATCCAGACCTTCAGGTATAACACTGCAACCGTCTGACAGAGGTCCTGATATGAATTTAAACACAAGCATATACATACCTCTATATTTTTCATACGGCAAATTCAGACAGCTGTTTATGCCTGCCATCTACATGAATTATCGAAACAGGTTTGTATATATTAATGACAGTAACGCATTTGACGAGGGGACTGTGCTTCTTACCGGCCGGTTATATTTTTCAAACATCTTCAGGACTGCATACCGTGACATTTATCCGCGGTGGGGACAGGTTCTCGATCTCAGGCTGACATCGGCACCCTGGGACCGGGATATTTACAGTTCACTGAAGTATGTCAGGGGAACCCTGTATCTTCCTGGCCTGGCCCGGAACCACGGCCTTATGCTCAGGGGAGGCTACGAAGATCAGTCGCCCTCCGGAATCCTGCTTCATTTCAACCGCAATCCCTATCCGCGCGGTTATCACAGTCTCCTTTCCGAAAAACTGTTCAGCTTTTCGGCTGACTATACGATGCCCCTCTTTTATCCAGATCTGGCAGCAGGCAGCATCTTCTACCTCAAACGTATCAGGGGGTCGCTCTTCTTCGACGGAGCCACTGGCACAGGCACACTTGAATACGCAAATAACAATGAGTTTACCGAAGGCTCAACTGATTTCGGTTCTTTCGGCGGCGAGCTGCTTGCCGATTTTTACCTGCTCAGGTTTCCGTTTGAGATAAGCGGCGGAGTAAGCGGGGGTTACATTCCGGCACAGCAAAAAGCGTTTGTCGAAGGGGTTCTCTCAGTGAACATCTATGGCACCGTCCTGGGCAGAAAGCGCTGACGCATATTCCTTTATCATCTGCCATCCGTTTAGCACGTGCCGTTCGGTAACGGTAGTCTGTGCTGTCACCATCCTCAATACATATCTTCGTCCCAGTGAGGTGTGTGTCAGGTATATTTTGCCGCTGTCATTGAGAACATGGTTGAGCCTTTCGTTAAGTACATCAGCCTGATCATCAGTGATACCGGAGGGTCTGTACCGGAAACATACCGTGTTGAGCGTCACCGGAGCCATAAGTTCAAAGTTGTTATCATCCTCAATCAGCCGTGCCAGCATATGTGCGAGCCGTATGTGTTCCCTGACCGTTTCCTGCAGTTTCTCCACGCCGTAGCTCCTGATCACGGCCCACAGCTTGAGAGCCCTGAAACGCCTTCCCAGGGGTATTCCCCAGTCGCGGTAGTCGTTTACCTGCCCCCTGGTTCTCGTCTTCAGGTAATCCGGAAGGATTTCGAAGGTACGGATCAGGGTGGCCGCATCGCGCACAAAATATACCGAGCAGTCGAAGTTTGTAAACATCCACTTGTGGGGATTGAAGACGAAGCTGTCTGCATATCCGATGCCATCGATCATCCATCTCATCTCGGGCAGGATGAGTGCCGTGCCTCCGAGAGCTGCATCGACATGAAGCCATATGCCATATTCACTGCATATTTTCCCCATCTCCGTGAGCGAATCGACAGCAGTTACTCCGGTGGTCCCGATAGTTGCAACGGCACAGCATGGGGTGTATCCTGAAGAAATATCCTTTTCAATTGCCTCTTTAAGAGCGCCGGTATCAATAGAATAGTCTGCCTTCGTTGCAATTTTCACCAGGTTTTTTCTTCCCAGTCCTGCCACGCCCATCCCCTTTTCGACAGAAGAGTGTGTCTGGTCCGAGCAATATACGCGAAGCCTCTTTGTTCCCGACAGCCCGTCTGCATTTGAGGTGAACCCGGTGATCTTTTCACGCGCGGTGATCAGGGCAGCAAGAGTTGCCGAGGAGGCACTGTCCTGTATTACGCCTTCGAAATATGAGGGTAGCCCCGTCATTTCCCGAAGCCATTCTGTCATGCGTTCCTCGAGTTCTGCGGCGGCCGGTGAGGTCTCCCAGATCATGCACTGTGATGCCAGTGCCGCTGTCAGCATCTCGGCAAGCACGGAGGGAGGGCTGCTGTTTGCAGGGAAATATGCAAAGAAATTAGGGCTCTGCCAGTGGGTGATGCCCGGCATAATGATTTCATCGAAATCCTTCAGGAAGCTGTCGAAAGATTCGCTTCCGGACGGCGGCAGCGGAGGAAGCTGCGATTTTATCTCACCGGGTAAAACACGGGATTTGACAGGGTACTTTTCAATTTCCTCATAGTACCGGGCAATCCATTCTACTATCTCATGGCCATATTTCCGGAACCCGTTGGAATCCATTCCATCAGCCCTGAACAACCGAATCAGCAAGAAGGATGATCCTGTTCTTTTTCACCTCTATGACTCCCCCGGTGATCTCATACCTGACCTCGTTTCCCTGGTCGTCAGAGATGTAAACTGTTCCACTGTCAAGAGTCGAAATAATAGGTGCATGATCCTTCAGCACCTGGAAGGAGCCCTTTGTTCCCGGAACTCTGACCGAGCGTATCTCTCCGGAATAAACTTTACTGTCCGGTGTCACTATTTCTATCTTCATCTGGGGTCAGGTTTTCTTTTTACTACCTGTTATCGGCAAGGAGTTTTTCACCCTTCTCGATGGCCTCATCAATTGTACCTACGAAAAGGAATGCCGCCTCAGGATACTGGTCTACGGCTCCGTCGATGATCATGTTGAAGCCCCTGATAGTATCTTCAATCGAAACCAGTTTGCCCGGGATGTTTGTGAACTGTTCAGCAACGTGGAACGGCTGTGACAGGAATCTCTGCACCCGGCGTGCCCGGTGAACCGCCAGCTTGTCTTCCTCCGACAGTTCGTCCATTCCGAGAATTGCAATTATATCCTGAAGCTCATTGTAGCGCTGAAGTATTTCTTTTACCCTCTGGGCACAGTTGTAATGCTCCTCGCCAACTATCTCCGCGGTAAGTATCCTTGATGTCGAGTCAAGAGGGTCAACTGCAGGATATATTCCAAGCTCAGATATCTTGCGGCTCAGTACCGTTGTAGCGTCAAGGTGTGCAAATGTTGTTGCAGGAGCCGGGTCAGTAAGGTCATCAGCAGGCACATAGACCGCCTGAACTGAAGTGATTGATCCGTTGCGTGTGGAGGTTATTCTCTCCTGCATCACACCCATTTCCGTTGCCAGTGTAGGCTGGTATCCTACTGCTGAAGGCATGCGACCCAGCAGGGCAGAAACTTCCGATCCTGCCTGTGTAAAGCGGAATACATTGTCCATGAAGAAGAGTATGTCCCTGCCTGAACCTTCACCTTCACCGTCACGGAAGTATTCAGCCACTGACAATCCTGAAAGGGCTACCCGTGCACGGGCTCCGGGTGGCTCGTTCATCTGGCCGAAGACCAGCGCCAGTTTTGACTCCTTCAGACCCTCGAGGTCAACGAGGCTCAGGTCCCAGCCTCCCTTTTCCATATCTTCCATAAATGCCTTGCCGTAGGAGATAACGTTGGCCTCCAGCATTTCACGGAGAAGGTCATTGCCTTCTCTTGTTCTTTCACCCACGCCGGCAAAAACAGAGAGTCCTGAATATGCTTTGGCGATGTTGTTTATAAGCTCCAGAATCACCACGGTCTTGCCTACACCGGCACCACCGAAGAGACCGATTTTTCCGCCTTTGGAATACGGCTCGATGAGGTCAATGACCTTGATGCCCGTATAGAGAATCTGCTTTTCCGTGGAGAGATCTTCATACCTGGGCGGTTTCCTGTGAATAGGATATCCGCCTTTTTTGTCAAGCGGGCCCAGTCCGTCGATAGGTTCACCCGTCACATTCATGAGGCGTCCCTTTACCTGTTCTCCAACCGGCATTATTATCGGAAGACCGGTTGCCACAACTTCCATCCCCCTCCGAAGTCCGTCAGTTGAGTCCATGGCAACTGCCCTTACAGTCTTTTCCCCGATATGCTGCTGGCACTCCACCACAAGGATACTTCCGTCATCGCGTTTAATTTCAAGGGCATCAAGAACATTTGGCATATCCGTGCCGGTTGTGTCAAATGTAACATCGACCACCGGTCCGATAATCTGGCTGATAAATCCAATCTTCTTAGGCATTTCTCTGGCTTAATGTAATTTTATTCTTTTCGTCGCGACATCCGTAATCTCTGTTTTACCTCTCTCTACCGATAAGGCCCACGGTTGTCTGTTTAAGTTCATTTTTTCTTTCAGGCTTGACACTAACGGCATCAAGCGATTCAAACGCCCTGTTTATATATTCATATGCCAGGTTTTCGGAATTGAGCTGAATCTGAAGCTCGTCATAAATGGCTTTCACTGCCTCCACCTTCTTTTCAGGATCAAACTTCTTCATTTCAAGCTGCATCCTGAGGTTTCGCAGTGTCTCCCCGCCGGCAAGCTCAAGGGCTTTTACAAGGAGGTAAGTCTTTTTATTGGCTATTATATCGCTTCCCGTTTTCTTCCCGAACATCTTGGTGTCACCGTATGTGTCGAGCAGGTCATCCTGTATCTGGAAGGCTATTCCCAGGCATCTGCCGAACTCATAAAGGAGGTCCTGATCCCTGTCTGATGCCCCGCCTATGATCGCACCGGTCTTGAGGGAAGCTGCAATCAGGACTGCTGTTTTCAGTTCTATCATCCTGAGATATTCAGCTTCCGATACGACTGATTTCTTCTCGAAGTCAATATCAAGCTGCTGACCGATGCAAACGTCAATGGCGGTTTTGTTGAAAAGGCGAAGCACTTTGGCCAGCACCCTGTCAGGGGCCTGCCCGATGCATTCCGAGGCAATAAAAGCCATCACATCGCCGGAGAGCAGGGCCTGATTTTCACCCCATTTTGCGTGTACTGTGGCTGAGCCTCTGCGAATTTCGGCCTTGTCGATTATGTCATCATGAACAAGTGTGAAATTGTGAAACACTTCGATCCCCACAGCCGGCATTACTGCATCGTCTATCTGGTCAGCAAAGAGGTTACATGACAGGAGGCACATTACCGGTCTCAGTCTTTTCCCGCTGAGTGACAGGATGTACCTGACAGGGGCATACAGTTTCTCTCCCTCGGGTGATGATTTGATGGTTCCGATGGCCTTGTCCGATATTTCTCTCAGGTATTCGCTTGTAAGCATCTTTTTCTCCTTTTTCTGTTATCCCTTCAGCGCTTCCGCCCCGCTCACAACCTCCAGCAGCTGGTTAGTAATGGAAGCCTGCCTGGCCTTATTGTACTGGAGGGTAAGGTCCCTTATCAGGTCGGTGGCGTTATCCGTTGCCTGGTGCATTGCAGTCATCCGGGCGCCGTGCTCGGCAACGAAAGAATCGAGTATGGCCTTGTAGAACTGAATGCGCAAGCGACTTCGGAATGAGTTCTTCAACTATCTGCACCTGGTCAGGCTCGTAAATGTAATCCGTGGGGGTCACTGTCACTTTTCCCGAACCTTCAGCGGCGACAGGCAGGAAGACCTCGTCAGTCAGCCGCTGGACAGCGGCATTCTTAAACTGATTATATACTATTTCAATCTGATCGAATTCCTTTGATGTGTACAGAGTCGTGAGTTTGTCAGCAATTATGGCTGCATTGATGAATGAAAGATTATTGAAAAGGTCATTGTGTTCTTCCAGGATGTTACATTTCATTTTTTTCAGTACATCAAAACCCTTTTTCCCTACCGGCATGAACCAGAGGTCACCCCGGCTCATCTGAACGGAGTATTTTTCCGAAATTATCCGCTTGGTCTCCCTGATGACGTTGGCGTTGAATCCTCCGCACAGGCCACGGTTTGAAGTAACCACAACCAGCAGTACGCGGCCGCGCCCGGTTTTTCTCGGAGAATAAACATTGTCTGTCTCGGTGTCCTGCAGGCTGTTGTTCAGGCCCACCAGTATCTCGTGCAGCTTTTCGGCGTAAGGCCTTAACTGCACAATCCTGTCCTGTGCCTTTCGCAGTTTGGCTGCCGACACCATCTTCATTGCAGAGGTTATCTGCCGTGTAGACTTTACCGAGCTTAATCTTATCCTTATTGCCTTTAGGTTGGCCATCTTTTCCTGATTATCAGACTAACGGTTGCTGTATCTCGAAACAGTTTCAGCTGCCGCCTTATCAAGCACCGCCGTTACCTCATCATTTATAACACCCTTCTTCAGGGCTTCAAGTGTGTCAGCGTGACCCGCCTTAAGCAAATCAAGATAATCCTTTTCAAAAAGTCTGATCTTATGAACGGGTACATCCTTCAGGAGGCCCTTTGTACCACAGTAGATAATGGCCACCTGCTCTTCCACCTTCATCGGGGCAAACTGGCCCTGCTTAAGAATTTCGACGTTCTTGGCACCTTTGTCTATCACTGAGAGCGTTGACGCATCCAGGTCGGAACCGAATTTTGAAAATGCTTCAAGTTCGCGGTACTGGGCCTGGTCAACTTTAAGTGTTCCGGCCACTTTCTTCATCGATTTGATCTGGGCATTGCCCCCGACTCTCGATACCGAAATACCGACGTTGATGGCCGGTCTTATACCTGCATTGAACAGGCTTGATTCGAGGAAGATCTGCCCGTCAGTAATTGATATAACGTTGGTGGGAATATATGCCGAGACGTCTCCTGCCTGTGTTTCAATTATCGGAAGTGCTGTGAGTGACCCTCCTCCTTTTACCATGTGGCGTATTGATTCCGGGAGGTCATTCATATTCTTTGCGACTGCGTCAGATTCGATGATTTTTGCAGCCCTTTCGAGCAGGCGTGAGTGGAGATAGAAGACGTCACCCGGGTATGCTTCACGTCCCGGAGGCCTGCGTAGCAGAAGTGAGACTTCGCGGTAGGAGACAGCCTGTTTTGACAGATCGTCATAAATTATAAGTGCGTCACGGCCTGTATCGCGGAAAAACTCCCCGATGGCAGCTCCGGCAAACGGGGCATAGAACTGTGCAGCGGCGGACTCGGCAGCAGAGGCGGCTACGATAACAGTATAGTCCATGGCTCCGTATTGCTCAAGGGTTGCAGCAATATTCGCAACATTTGATCCCTTCTGTCCTATGGCCACATAGATGCAATAGAGCGGCTTGCCCTTTTCAAATTCACTTCGCTGGTTGATAATAGTGTCAATGGCTATTGCCGTTTTCCCTGTCTGGCGGTCACCGATTATAAGTTCTCGCTGTCCCCTGCCGATGGGGATCATCGCATCAATGGCTTTCAGCCCGGTCTGCACCGGCTGTTTCACGGGCTGCCTGAATATCACACCCGGAGCCTTTCTTTCGAAAGGCATCTCGTACAGCTCTCCCGTTACCGGACCTTTGCCGTCAATGGGCTGCCCGGTGGTGTTTACAACCCTTCCCAACAGGCCCTCACCAACCATTATGGATGAAATGCGGCCGGTCCGGCGGGCTATGTCACCCTCCTTGATTTTTTCCGAAGGGCCGAGGATCACCGCCCCGACGTTGTCTTCCTCGAGGTTGAGGACGATGCCCTGGATACCTGATTCAACAAACTCAATCAGCTCATTGGACCTCACGTTGGTGAGACCGTAGATGCGGGCAATGCCGTCACCGTCCTGGAGCACGGTACCTACCTCCTCAACATCGATGGCGGTCCTGACGCCTTCAAGCTGCTGTTTTAAAATCCTTGAAACTTCTGAGGGTTTAATATTATTCATGTCCGATTAACTTATAAGCTATTTCCGTGTGTATCCTTCTTCTGAGAATTCTTTTCTGAACCTGTTAAGCCGGCTCCTTACGCTGGCGTCGATATAAGTGTCGTCGACTCTAAGAACAAATCCTCCGATTATCGCCTCATCGATCTTTTCGACAAACTCTATTTTCGTGGCGCTGGCGCTTACCGTCAGGGCTGCAATCTCTTTCTTCACATTTTCATTTGCCGGGACTGCCGTTGTAATTGTCACCTGCCTGATTCCCCTGTGCCTGCGTGTCAGGTCAACAAAGTCCCGTGCCATCGGAATCAGGTAGTTTTCCCTGCCCTGGATGAATACAAGATCCAGGAATTTCATTGTAAGTGGCTCAATATTTGACTCAAACAACGCCTTCAGAATTTCTCCCCTTTTGGATGAGCTGATGACAGGGTTGTCAAGGATCTGTCTGACCTCCTTCATTGAACAGACGTTGAGAATGAGCCTCATATTCTCGTAAACCCTGTCGAGTGAATCCTGTTCGAGAGCCAGGTCAAAAAGGGCCCTGGAGTAACGTACCGGTATCTTACTGTCGTTCATGCCGGTCAGTTGGGGTTTGTATCGATTTCCCTGATGTATCTCTCCATCAGTTTCTGATGTTCGGCATCGGTACTAAGTGTTTCGCTTACAACCTTTGATGCCACTTCAATGGCCATCCGGGCCACCTCGCGCTTAACCTCCGTAATTGCGATGATTTTTTCGCGTTCTATGGCTTCTCTCGCTCTTTTAACAAGTGCTTCTGACTCGGTCACACCCCTCTCTTTTGCTTCTGCCATCATTTTGTCATATGCTGTGCGTGCATCCCGGAGGATTTTATCTCTTTCCTCCCGTGCCTTGCGCAGGATAGCCTCATTGTCAGCCTGAAGCACCTTCATCTCTTCCCGTGCTTTTTCAGCTGAGTCAAGGGCGTTGTGAATCATCTCCTCGCGCGCCTTAATGGCATTCATTATCGGTCCCCAGGCAAACTTCCGCAGCATGACAAGCAGGATGAGGAAGATGAGGGTGGTCCAGAAAATGGTCCCGATGGCGGGACTCGCAAGACTGCTGGTTAGTAACATATTGTTTTTTTCTGTGTTTGTTCTGAAAAAGGCCTGCAACCAACCGTTGCAGGCTTCGTTTTTCGTTACCCGATCATTGCGACAACGATTGCAAAGAGGGCTGCTCCCTCGATGAGCGCTGCAGAGATGATCATGGCAAGCTGGATTTTAGAGTAGGCTTCAGGCTGGCGTGCAATGGCGTCCATTGCTGAACCGCCTATACGTCCGATACCAAGTCCGGCGCCTATTACTGCCAGACCTGCTCCCACTGCTGCTAATGTTCCTGTCATAATTTATTTATTTAATTAAACTGAAAAATATAGTGTATTAATGATGTTCTTCCTCATGTGTGGCCATCCCGATAAACAATGCCGAAAGGAGAGTGAATACATATGCCTGCAGGAATGCAACCAGCAATTCAATGCAGTACATGAAAAGCACAAATCCAACCGATACAGGTGAAACCCAGAGCGATTTGAAAATGAATATAAGCGAGATAAGACTGAGCACGATTATATGACCTGCCGTGATATTTGCAAAGAGACGGATCATAAGTGCGAATGGCTTGGAAATGAGGCCTATCACCTCTATCGGGATCATTATCGGCAAGAGCCAGACAGGAACCCCGGGAGCTGCAAAAACATGCCTCCAGTGTGTTTTATTGGCGCTGAACTGCGTTATCAGAAATGTAAAAACTGCAAGGACAAAGGTGACTCCAATGTTACCGGTTACATTTGCCCCGAAAGGAAAAATCGGGATAAGCCCCAGGATATTGTTGATCAGAATAAAGAAAAACACTGTCAGCAGGTAGGGCATGAAGCGACCGTATTTCTTCTCGCCGATATTGGGAATTGCCACATCGTCCCTTATGAACAGTATGACAGGTTCAAGGAAGCCCTGGAAGCCTTTCGGTGCACTGATGCCGCTCTTTTTGTAGGAAGCGGCCAGGGAGAGCATGAGCCACAAAAGGATCGCCGAGGCTATCAGCATCGCAAAGACAGCCTTTGTTATTGAAAAGTCAAGCGGTATGTTTTCCTCATCAGGGTGACCGTCAAAATTCATGCGGACAATCTTTCCCTCGTATTTGCCTTCGTGGGCAATGCCGAATCCGTTGTGTGTGTGTCCGTGTGCAATATGGCGTGAAGAGAAGAGATGAAATCCGGTCTCCCTGTCATACAGGATTACCGGCAGGTAAACAGCAACGGCACTGCTGTCCTTTCTGGTCCACAGGTGCCATTCGTGCGAGTCGGCCACATGGTCGATAATAAAAGTGCTTGCATCAAACTTGTCTTCAGTGTGTGCGGGCGTCTTTTCTTCCTGCCCGGTGCCGGATGAGAGTGCCGGAAGTGTACCGGCCAACAGCCCGGATAAAATGACCAATGCGTATAATTTCCTGCCTTTCAAGCTGCTTTTCTTTAGACCGACTTACTTTTCAGGACACTCAGAAATGTGAATACCACAAAGAGTGTGAACTCCAAATATAGAACAAAAAACAATATCACTGAAACGGTCCCGCGGTTTTTAAAAACTATAAAAAACAGCAGCGCAAACACAAATGACAATAACATTTTGACACCCAGCGCAATTAGTGTATGGAATACACTTCCTTCGGTGTCTTTTTTTATCCCGGTAAAAAAAATAATGAATGCTAAAAGCGAAATAACCGTAAATCCGGCAACAAGCTGAAGGCTGTGCCCGGGGTGCAAAAGTGCAGGAAAAGCTCTGTTGGCAAGATAGAGAATAATCCAGGTCAGAAAGGCAAGGATAAAAAGGAAGAGATAATTTCTGGCATAGCGGGCAGCCATCACATTATTTTCTTTTAATGGCGTCTTTTATGACGAGCCACATGGCGGCTGATACTCCCAGAAGTGACAGGATAACTGTAAAGAGAGGCTTTGTTCCGGCGACCTGATCGAGCTTGACACCTCCGAAGCTGGAGCCCAGGATTATCACCACCATCTGAATTGCAATGGTGCTGTACCTGGAGTAGGCGGTCAGTCCGCCTGCATCATCACTTTTCTCCTTCTTTTTGTTTTGCAGGGGTTCCGACATTTTCACCATCTTTCATTGTGCAGGTTCCGGTAAAAACGGCTCCCGGTTCTATTGACAGCTTGTCTGTAATAATTGTGCCCAGTATCTTCGACGAAGCTTTAAGGTTAAGCAGCTGATTGACAATGATTTTACCATCAATCACTCCCGAGACTTCAGAGTTTTTGCACTCCACCTCACCCTTGATCCTGCCGGTAGGTCCTATTACAACCTTTCCCTTGGTTACCATGTTGCCGTTCAGGATGCCGTCGATGCGGATATCTCCGTTACATTTCACATCTCCGGTAATTTCAGTTCCCTGACTTATAAGGTTGATTGTGGTTCCGTTGTCTGCCTCGTTGATCTTTGCCATAGTGTTGAAATATTAGTTTTCCCTCATTTCTTTTAACCCACAAATATATAAACTATTGCATTGGATGAAAAAAAGGAGGTCTGTTTTGCAGCACCCCCTGTCTTTTATTTTTTCACTATCGGGTCATAAGCCCATTTCAGCCACAGGCTTCCCCATGTGAATCCGCCGCCGAAAGCGGCAAGGATAAGGTTGTCTCCCTTCCTGAGTTTACCTTCAAATTCCCACAGGCACATTGGGATTGTGGCGGTAGTTGTGTTGCCGTAATTCTGGATATTTATCATAACCTTTTCCGGGGAGATGCCCATCCTTCTTCCGGTGGCATCAATAATACGAAGGTTTGCCTGATGGGGAACCAGCCATGCAATATCGTCGGGCTTCAGGTTATTCTTTTCCATTATCTCGGCAGCCACATCCGCCATGTTCGAAACAGCGAACTTGAATACTGACTGTCCCTCCTGGTATACAAAATGCTCGCGGGCGGAGACGGTTTCATGTGATGCGGGTTTTGCGGATCCGCCTGCCTTCATATGAAGATATTTCTTCCCTGAACCGTCAACTTTGAAAATATAATCCATTACTCCAAACTCCTCGGTAGTCGGCTCGAGAAGCACGGCACCGGAAGCGTCGCCGAAAAGTGTGCAGGTAGTCCGGTCTGTATAGTCCGTTATGGATGACATTTTATCAGCGCCTACAACAATTACTTTTTTATAACGGCCTGTTTCAACATATGCTGCACCTGTCTGGAGAGCGTAAAGGAATCCCGAGCATGCTGCATTGAGGTCAAAGCTGAATGCATTTTTAATGCCGACCTTATCTGAAATGATGTTTGCTGTAGCCGGGAATGCCATGTCAGGTGTCACTGTGGCACAGATAAGCAGGTCGATCTCTTCGGGTGCTGTTCCGGTTTTTTCAAGCAGACCTCTGACAGCATTTTCTCCGAGCACCGAGGAGCCCATCCCCTCACCTTTCAGAATCCGTCTTTCCTTTATCCCCACCCGCTGCATTATCCACTCGTCAGTAGTATCTACCATTGTGGAGAGTTCCTGGTTTGTGAGACGGTATTCCGGCACCCACCCGTTTATTCCCGTAATTGCAGCCCTTAGTTTTATCATGAGCTTACAGCTTCTTTTATTTTTCTGGCCAGGTCGGCATGCACAACCTCCACGGTCTGATGAATCATGTTCATTATCGCCGTTCTGTTTGAAATTCCGTGCCCCACCACCACATTTTCATTGATACCCACTACCGGTGTTCCTCCAACAACCTCGAAATTGAGCCTGTCGAAGAACGGATCTTTAATTCCTCTTGAATTGGCAATGCCGTAAAACCTTTCCGCCATTTTGAGTACGACGTTACCCACAAAACCGTCGCAAACGATCACGTCGGTCATTTCCGGAGAAAAGAGTGTGTGTCCTTCCAGGTTACCCGTGAAGCGTACTTCGGTACTTTCGCGTAAGAGTTCGTAGGCAGCTTTAACGGCCGCTGATCCCTTTGATTCTTCCTCCCCTATGTTCAGCAGGCCGACAGACGGGTTCTCAATTCCAAGCACATACTTGGCGTAGATTGATCCAAGCAGGGCATATTGCAACAGTACGTCAGGCTTGGAGTCGGGATTGATTCCGACATCGAGCATCACTGAAGAGCGTCCGTCAATATTCGGTATGAGTGCCACAAGGGCGGGTCTGAAAACGCCCGGGATCACGTTTACTGTATAGCTTGCGCCAACCAGCATTGCCCCGGTGTTTCCCGCACTTGCAAAACCATCGATAAGGCCGCTTTTTAGCATGCCGAAACCCACAGCTATAGAGGAGTCCTTTTTCTGGGCGAATGCCCTGGCCGGATGATCAGCCATTTCAATCACCTCGGTGGTTGGCACTATGTCAAAAAGTGAAGGCTCTGCCTGCAACGAGGCGAGTTTCTCCAATATTGACTTTCTGTCCCCGATAAGAACAAGTCTGTCTCCTGACGGAAGCTGGCCGAGGGCATCCACAGCACCCTCAATGACAGCATCGGGAGCAAAATCGCCCCCCATTACATCAAGTCCTATTTTCATCGTTTACCCTTTAACCCCCCGCAGGAGCTCAGGCGCTTGCTTTTTTCTCAACAACAAGCTTGCCTCTGTAATACCCGCATTCCGGGCAAACCCGGTGATACAGATGAGCTGACCCGCAATTGGTACATGCAGATACTGTAGGAGCAATGGCCTTGTCATGTGTCCTGCGCTTGTCCCTTCTGGTGCTGGAGTGTTTGTGTTTTGGATTTGGCATCTCAATATTTGTTAAATTCTAATTACTCGTTCTAAGTTTCCTGAGTTCATCCCATCTGGGATCGGATATTTCCTTTCCTGTAACAAGATGTTCTCCAAGTTTCCTGATCATTTCAGGGTCACATGTGCTGTTTCCCGCTGCATCATCAGGATGTACCCTCTTGATCGGCAAAGCCAGGTGAATGAATTCATAGAAGAACTGGCTAAGGTCAAACTGGTACTCATCAACCGGCATTATTATCATGTCCGGATCCGTTTCATCCCACTCTTTTCCCTGTTTTACAAACAGTTTGTTCGAACAGGACAACTGAATCGGGAATCTTTCCAGGCAGCGGTCACAAATCACTTCTGCCGATCCGCTGATCGTTATACCAAGCTCGAGATGAGTGGAGCGCTTTTCAAGCAAAACAACCGCTTTAAGCTCTCCCCTGCGGATCTCAGACTCAGCAAATGGTTCAAAAAAGTCGTTGCCTATTGAAAAATCGTAGGTATATCTTCCTTCTTTGAGACCAGCGAGCGGTATGGAATACAACCCGGACATAATCCTTTTTTCGGACTGCAAAATTATAAATCCTCTGCTAATAAAAAAAATTATGAACAAAAAAGTAACATTGCCGCAATTCTCCGTCATTCACCGGCAATTATCCGCAACTGGCCGGATTATGCATTTCAGGCCTGATTCAACGACATAAATTTGCAGAGTAAATACCTGAAACGACATGAAAGATAACCAAAGTAATCCATTCGGCGGCCTGGCAAGATTCCTTATCACGCTCGGCCTCGTTATGCTGGCTGCAAGAACAGACCTGCTAGGGCTTGGATCGACCTCTGACTATTTTACCTGGGAAATGCTGCTGATCTTTTTCGGGATTTTCTCCCTTCTGAACCTTGAAGTTGTATCAGCAGTTCTGCTCTTCGCAGCGGGGTTTTACTTCCTGATGCCCGAAATGAACGTTCAGCTTTCCCCGTTCTATAAAGAGATTTACTGGCCGTCAGTCCTCGTTCTTGCCGGTATAGCATTCATGATCAGACCTTTCACAAAAAGATTAAGATAAACATTAAATACTGAAGTTATGGAAACCAACAAACAGACACCGGACAAGCAGCATGAATCCAACAGGTTCATCATCGGTATACTTCTGGTAATTGCCGGATTTATACTGATTCTTGAGAAGACAACTGTTCTTCCCGAACCGCTTGATCATTTTATTGATAACATTATCTTCTCATGGCAAATGCTCCTCATCGTGATCGGAATAATCACAATGACCGGTTCAGGCAACAAGACCCCCGGTATTGTTCTGATATCCGTAGGAGGCTTTTTCCTGATCCCCGAACTGTTCACAGATTACTTTGAATCTTTCAATTTCTTCTGGCCTGCCCTGTTCATTGTAATAGGCGTGGTCATGCTGATCAACTCACGCCGCCTTGGTGAAAGCATCAAAACATGGTCGACAGACAGCAAGGCTGATATGATTGATTATGTGAATGTTTTCAGCGGTGCCGAGCGGCAGCTGATCACTGATAATTTCATGGGAGGCAAGGTAACTTCGGTCTTCGGAGGTGGTGAGGTTGATCTTACACGTTCATCACTTCAGCCAGGTAACAGTGTTATCGAAATAACCTGTATATTTGGTGGTACGACAATAATCGTCCCCGAGAGCTGGAACGTGATAATAGACGTGACCCCGATTCTTGGAGGTTTTTCAGACGGACGCAGACTTTCAGGCGAAGTTCTGAAAGATACGACCAAAACTCTGACAATAAGGGGAATGGTAATTTTCGGCGGGGGCGAGATTAAGTGTCATAAATAGGGCATGAAACACCCGGTACTCGAAAAGAGATCAAGGTTTATTGTATGGTGGCTGGCCTGGCTCCTTCTGGCTGCAGGTCAGTCATCTCTTATGTATTTTGCCTACGGCGCCAATGCCGGAGCGGCTATCGGGGACGGATTCGTTTCAATGATCTCATTCGGGGCACTGGGGCTTGCCATCTGGTTCCCGCTGAGATACATGCAGAAAGGCAGCAATCCCGTTGTGACTGCAATTTCCAACATGGTGGTCACGGGAATAATCACGGTTGTCATATGGGTTATGGCAAACAGGCTCCTGCTCAAGTCAGTGGTTGCAGACAAGGACGCTTATGAAATTTTCTGGAGTTCAACTGTCATTCTCAGGGTAGCCTCGGGAGTTTTACTCTATTCCATGATCATTCTGACTTACTGGCTCTTCATCAGCGCATCGAGGCTGGCCGAGAAGGCTGCCTCACAGTCGAAGCTCGAGGCCCTTGTACGCGAGGCCGAGCTGAAGATGCTGAGGTCACAGATCAACCCCCACTTCCTCTTCAACAGCCTGAACTCAATAAGTTCACTTACAGTTACAAATCCCGAGGGGGCACGTGAAATGATTGTCAAGCTGTCCGACTTCATGCGCTACTCTCTCTCCTCACGCAATGACCAGCCTGTGACCCTGCACAATGAAATGGAAAGCCTGAGGCTATACCTTGAGATCGAAAAAGTCAGATTCAGGGAACGCCTTGTCATTAAAGAAGATATTGAACCTGAATGCCTTTCAGCCCTGCTGCCCGGCCTCCTTCTTCAGCCTCTTTACGAAAACGCGGTAAAACACGGCGTTTATGAATCAACCGGTACCGTAGTGATAAATACCTCTGCCAAAAAAGAGGGAGATAATGTAATTGTTTCGATTTCCAACACCGTTGACCCTGATTCGGTTGTAACCAGGAAGGGTGCAGGTATCGGATTAAAAAACGTAAGGACAAGGCTGGAACTGTTTTTCAGCGATGAGGCTGACCTCGAGGTCATCCGCAAGGAGGACAGTTTCACGGTAAACATGAAATTTCCCTGTCGCATTGCATAGACTGTCACCCAATAACAGAAGCATCAAGATGAAAAAAATAAGGGTTCTGATAATCGAAGACGAAGCTCCGGCAAGGGATCTCCTGCAGTATATGCTAAAAGATCACCCTGAAACAGAGGTAGTTGGAGAATGCGGCGACGGATTCTGCGGAGTCAGGGAGATAAAGGAAAAGAGACCAGATCTGATTTTTCTTGACATACAGATGCCCAAACTGACAGGTTTTGAACTCCTGGAGGTCCTGGATGAAAGACCGGAGGTAATCTTCACAACTGCATTTGACCAGTACGCAATCAGGGCATTCGAACTGAACGCGGTTGACTATCTTCTTAAACCCTTCTCGAAGGAGCGTTTTGACGAGGCTCTTGCAAAAGCGGCCAACCGTATAGGGAAGGGCGAGAATCAGACTGAAAAATTAGACAGGCTGATAACGACAACGAGTGAAGCGGAAGGTATGCTCACGAGGATCGTGTTCAGAAAGGGTGCCGGCATCAAGATCATTCCGCTTAACCTCATATCGCATATAGCCGCAGAGGATGATTATGTGATGATCCATTACAGTGAAGGCAAAGCCCTGAAAACCAAGACTATGAAGTATTACGAGGAGCATCTGCCCCCCTCGCTGTTCATGCGCGTTCACAGGTCTTACCTTGTGAACATAGAGTATATCACAAAGCTTGAGCCCTACAGCAAGGACAATTATGTCGCAGTATTAAAGGGCGGTGAAAAGATTCCTGTCAGCCGCAGCGGATACAAGTCGCTGAGGGAAAAACTCAGTTTTTAGTCTCTCTCCTTCAGCCTGTTGCATCTGTTTGAAAATGTAAACAGGCTTTCTCTGAAACGATATTTTTTAAAAACGAACCTCGGCACAGGATCATACCCGTGCGTGCCCCCGGGTCTGCACCGGAGTATCCTGCCGGTTGCCATAACCGTTCCCCGCACCGGGCCATGGATCTTCAGGGCGTCAATTGCAAACTGAGAACAGGTTGGCACGTGACGGCAGGAGGCCGGGGTAAGAGGCGAGATGAACCACCGGTAAAAATGGACCGGGAGAAGAAGAAAAAAAGATAATATCTTTGTCAGCCTGTTTGCCATACGGGCAAAGATAAATGTAAAAAAGCTGACAAACTGGCGCAAACCGGAAACAAAAAGAGTGTGGTACCGGTTTTGTTATCAGAAAGTAAATAAAAAGAAGAAACAATGGATGGAATGTATATGCACAACGGAAGCTACTGGATCATTTTTATAGTTTTCATGCTGTTTAGCTGGATAGTAAGCTCACGTCTCAGGTCGAAATTCAGAAAATATTCGAAGGTGCCGATTGCGAGCGGGATGACCGGACGCGACATAGCGGAAAAGATGCTTCGCGACAACGGTATCAGCGACGTCAGGGTGGTGAGCGTGCAGGGAGAACTAACGGACCATTACAATCCGCTGAAAAAAACTATAAACCTCAGCTCCGGAGTATATTCAGGAGCCACCGTGGCAGCGGCGGCAGTGGCTGCTCATGAGACAGGTCATGCCTTGCAGCATGCCCAGTCATATGCATGGCTCAACATGCGGTCGAAACTTGTGCCGGTGGTCAGCCTCACCTCCAACTGGGTTCAGTGGGTTCTGCTTGCAGGCGTTATACTTATTACAATCAGGCCGGAAATACTTCTTATAGGCATCGCACTTTTTGCCTTTACAACTATCTTCAGCTTTATCACTCTGCCGGTTGAGATAAATGCCTCAAAAAGAGCTCTTGCCTGGCTGGCAGATTCGGGTATTACATATTCGGGAACGGATGCCCAGGCAAAGGATGCACTCAAATGGGCAGCATATACCTATGTTGTAGCTGCGCTTGGCTCACTTGCCACGCTTGTATATTACATCATGATGTTCCTGGGGGCCAGGGACTGACATGGTGAAGAGGCTATCTGCCCTCCACATAGAGAAACTTAGTCCTTTTTACCATGTACCTGATGATGCACCAGAAAATACCGGCGGCAATCAGAAATCCCATGTAAAGCGGTTCCATGTAAACCCTTCCGGTAATCGCAAGATTGCGGAACACGTCTAGAACGGCGAAGACAATGAAGACATTCGTGACACTGTTGTATTCACGCTTGAGGACATTCCTGAATGAAAACGAGAGGTTTGACGGTTTGTGATTTTTGAAGTTGGGAATAACGGCTTTTACCCTGAAAGCCCAGGTGTCGTAAGCTTCACCGAATTTCCTGCGAAGAAACTGTTCCTCGGCAAAAATTATCCGTTCATAGTACAGCCAGTATGCAAGTACGAATATAATAACGAACCATACTGACCTCAGAAAGAGAACAGGTCCGAGCCACATAAAGAAGTTGCCGATATACAGGGGATGCCTGACAACTGAATATACTCCGGTTGTATTGAGGTCATCAGCCATCTGGTCAATTACATTGCGTCCTGAAGTATTTCTGGGTACATGGCCAACTGTATACGATCTGATAACTTCTCCCGAAACCGCAACAACGATGCAGATCAGTTCCCACGTGTAATTGAAAAAGATAACACTGCGGTTCGCGATGAACAGGTAAACAACAGCCATAACAATAATTACTGCCGGCAACCAGCTTCTTCTTCTGAACAGCCAGTTTCCGGATTTCTCAAGTTC
The DNA here is from genome assembly GCA_963757935.1 of uncultured Bacteroidales bacterium. Classification (GTDB taxonomy): domain Bacteria; phylum Bacteroidota; class Bacteroidia; order Bacteroidales; family VadinHA17; genus SR-FBR-E99. The sequence continues at coordinate 423,168 of CAVWSZ010000001.1, forward strand.
ATGGACGAGTGACATACTTTTTGGAATTAACGGCGTAAAAGTATTAAATTTTCAGAAACTATGCCTGATCCTTATAAAGCCCAGGTTGATTGTGGTCTTTTCACCGCCCGTTATGCCGTTGAAATGTTGCCAGAGAAATGAGAAATCAACATTTTCGGCCAGGGAGTAATCAACTGACGGGCCTGCAAAGTAACCCTTGAGGTCAGGGTACCATATTGCTGCAGCCGAGAGACTTAACAGCGGCATCGGAATCCAGGTCAGCTGCCCCATCAGCGTAAACTCAGAGAATGCAAGCTGGCTTGCTGTAAGTCCGCCTCCGTATAACTCCCCGAAATCTGAAAGTTCGAGAGGGTTATTGCAGTACATGATCTGTGTAACTGCGGTCAGCTTATCAGAAAAGCTTCTGTCGACGCCTGCAGTAATAATCCCCGTGCCGTCAGTGATCCCGGTGCTTTCAAAAGGTCTGAACCAGGAGGCTTCTCCCCTCAATGAATAAGGTCCTGCGGCTCCTGACCAGCCAAACCCTCCGACCAGTGTGTTTTCATCCGTCTCTCCGGCCAGGATCTGAAGATCAATGCTGTGAATAGAGAACCTGTACAGTGCGGCAGCGGTCACCCTGCCTTCACTGTTAAGTTTCACAGCTATTTCTGCCGCTGAAGAGGGGCTTGCCGAATATACGACCCTTATTGCATCGCTTCCGGGTCGTTCGATGTAGTCAAAGTCAAAAAAGGAGTAAGTGTTGAAAATGTCATTCGGGTTCCATACAAGTGACTGACTCCAGTTGATTCTTTGCCTGCCCGCCCTTACCTGCAGACTTCCGGAGGTAAAGTCGACCCAGGCCCGGTCAACCGTCGTATTCAGAATGAATGATCTTTCATTCAGTATATTCCATGAGAGGTCAGCCCATCCGGGATCTGAAGCGAGTGAGAGGGAGTAAAGCGGATCAACCCTCACCATGTCTCCGGTTATGAACCTGTTCCTGATTTCAAGTCCGAATGTTACCTTTTGTCCGGCATAAGCCTTCAGGTTGATCCTGTTATGAAGCGTGGCCGTATTCATCCATTCGTCTCCCGGAGAGTCGAACATCGCACTGTGAAGCCAGCTTGAATAACCTCCGGCCGATAGGGTACGGGTACTGTCCTGACATGCGGCATCAAAGAATAAAACCGTAAGGGATATTACCAGCAGAAGCGCTTTTTTCATTGCTTAGGGTTGTGAATAACGTCTGACACCACCCTTCCGTCTTCAAGTGTAATGACCCTCCGTGCCCGCTTAACGACCCTTGCGTCGTGCGTTGAAAAGATAAATGTCATCTCCTCCTCCCGGTTGAGCTTCTCCATGATATCAAGAAGTGACTCTGCTGATTTTGTGTCAAGGTTTGCCGTAGGCTCGTCAGCCAGGACAAACTCCGGATGCGTGGCAAGGGCACGTGCTACGGCAATCCTCTGCTGCTGTCCGCCTGAAAGCTGCGAGGGGCGGCTTCCGGCCCGGTCTGCCAGCCCGACAGATTCGAGAAGCTCTCCGGTACGGGCGATACGCTTTTCCCTCGGCCATTTCTGCAGGTTCATTATGAAGCCCACATTTTCCGAAGCGGTAAGAACGGGAATGAGATTGTATGACTGGAAGACAAAGCCCACATGTTCCATGCGAAAATCAATTAGTTCGGAAGGCCGCAGTTCAGAGAGACGGTGTCCGGCTACAAGTATTTCACCGCCTGATGGCTGATCAAGCCCCCCGAGCAGGTTCAGCAAAGTTGTTTTTCCCGAACCCGAGGGACCGACGATCACGGCAAAATCACCTTTATCGAAGCTGAGGGTGACACCGTTTATTGCCCTGACTTCCACTTCAGTATCATGATATGACTTATACACCTCGTTGATTTCAACTACTTTCATGACATTGATTTCTTTAATTAACTATTCTCCCCTGATTGCCTCAACCGGATTCAATTTTATGGCCTTACGTGCCGGATATACAGCTGACAGCACACCTGTCAGCATTATCAGAACTGTTGTTGTAAGAAAGAACTGCAAATCAATTGACGGGAAAAGGTGTGCCGAGTAACCTATGGCTTCGAAACCCTTCCGAATATTTTGTGAGGTTTATCCCCTTCTCTGCAGTTGCGGCAATCACAGCACCGCTTACAGCCATTCCTGCCACACCCCCCACCACCGAGAGAAACAGGGATTCAAGCATGATCATTAAAAAGATCCGGCGCCTGTTCATGCCTATTGCCGCAAGCATTCCGAGCTCCCTTGTCCTCTCAAGAACAGCCATGAGCATAGTATTTACTATTCCGAAGGCAAGAGCTGCAAGAATGATTATCATGAAGAGGGCGTAAATCTGTTGCATCATGTCTGCCATCATTGCGAGGTCAGGCACAATTTCCTTCCAGTTCATAACTTCATAACCCGGCAGTGCTTCCCTTGCATATGCGGTCGCCTGATCTGTGAGGTCATTGTCATCAAGCCTTGCAATGACCCGGTGAACCGTTCCCTCTCCGAGGCCGGTAAGCTCTCTGAGTTCATCTATCGGCACAAAGACGGAGGTCGATTCAAACATATCATTATTGGTCCGGAAGATCCCGCTGATCCTTAACGCAGCTCCGGTCTGCATGCTGTTAACGTCAAGGAAAGTAAGGATGATTTTTGATCCCTCCCTGTATGACCAGGCGGCTTCCCTGATTTGAAGACCGTATTTTTTTGTCTCGGCAGGAGTAAGCAGGCGCTCAAATTCCCTGACAAACTTCTTATCTGAGGTAAAACGCAGTCCCGACAGTGGCTCCAGCTTTTTGAGCACATCATCCGGCAAGCCTTTCTCACTTAGCATTTCCAGCGCTTCAGGCGTCAGGATATACCTGATTATGTTAAGGTCCTTTGCAAGTTTTTCGCCGATTACAGCAGTGTTAAGTCTCGTGTCAGTCGTGAAAAAGCTGCCGGTTCCGGGGATGAGTTTTTCGTCGAGAGTGAACATCTGCTTTTCCTTTTCCACATCGATGCCGGTAATTTCAACCCCGCTGCTCTTTGCCGAAGTGGTGGCGATGCCCCTGATGATTATCCGGCCCGTGACTGTATTGACACCGGGAGTGGATAAGAGTGCTGATGTAACGGCCGGAAGGTCTGCAATGGAATTCTGAATGTCTATGCCGCTCCGGAAGTCCTTATTGTTAACCTGTATATGAGACAGCTCTTCATTTACGGCCGAATCGATGCGCTGAACCACCGCACTGTTCATCACTGCAATGGAGAAAACACCGGCAAAAACCCCGATAGTCACCGCCGTGATCACTATCAGGCTCCTGGATTTGTTCCTCCACACATTCTTCCATGCAATACCTGCAATCATTTCAGTTTATTATCAGGTTCTCAGAGATTTAATCACATTTATCCGCATTATCTTCCTGATACTGAAAGAAATGGCTATCACAATTATTACCAGTACAACAACTGTCTGCCAGATATAATAGGTGTCAGGAAGCATTGTAGGCATTATGGGTTCGAAGCCGTAATCCTCATACATGCGTGCTATCTCTCCGGTGAATCTCAGAGGATGGATATTACCGTAAAACACTACGGGTACGGAAGCGGCAATGCCTGCCGCCACACCCAGGAAGCCGATAAGGAGCATTTCAAGTGACACCACTTTAGCCAGCTTTTTTTCTGCATTCCTATCGCCACAAGCATCCCGAATTCCCTTCTTCTTTCAGCCATCATCATCAGGACTGTACCGAAAACACCGAAAGCAATCACGAGATAGAGTATGCCTATCATGATCATTCCGCTCTTGTTGTCAGCATCCATCTGATTTATCAGCAGGGCATTCAGCTCCTTCCATGACCTTATGACAACCGGATCGGCAATTACCCGTTTCAGTCTGTCTCCGGTTTCGGCTACAGCTTTGTCTTTGCTGTCTTTGAGGCTTATGACTGCAGACGTGGCCATTCCCGGGGCGTCATAAAGCTGACGGGCGGCTTCAATCGGCAGGTAAACTATAATATTGTCAATATCCGGGGCAGGCAGCTTGACTATGCCTCTTACAACATATTTTCCGGCAGCAGAGGTTCCGTGATATCCCTGGCCTATTATCACCACGGTATCCCCGACTCCGGCGTCAAGGTATTCCGAGAGACCGTCTCCGATCATCGCATCATCCGGTGACTCAGCCGACAGGTAGCTGTTGATGAAAGATGCATGGCGGCGGATAACGGGAAGAACGGCAGCCGTGTCGTCCTCTGAAATGCCGAGGTCGGAACAAAGACGCCCGTCTCCGGCATAGGACTCATTGCTGAAAAGATCGAGAAGTCTGACGGTCCGTTCCGGCAGGTTCTCTCTTTTCAGTGCACCTATGGCAGCCGGGCTCAGCCTGTACCTGACAAGTCTGTGCCTGATGCCTGATACCATGTCTTCACCGTCAGGGTCTATCCCCATTACAATCACTCCCTGAGTGCGGCTCCCTGACGCAGCCAGTGCAAAAGACTCAAGTCTCGGCACCACCCCGTTCACATTTGGATCTTCTTCAATCCTCTGAACTGTTTCCCTTTCAATTACGAAGCTGTTATCCAGGATTGCCTCATCAAAATAGTCCTTCTGCTGCAACTGCAGGTATCCGGAATATGATTCAATAATGTTCTTGAACATCCTGTCATAGGCACCAAGCTGGAATGAGCGCATCACCAGAGCGAAAAAGACCGCAAAAAAGACAGAGGCTGCCGTGATGAGAGTCCTTCTTTTGTTACGCCAGAGATTACGCCATGCAAGCTGGTAATCCTTCATGGTTATCTTACGCTTTTCATGTTCTGCTGTGAAAAGAATCCCGGGTCAAGGGTGACGTTGAATTTCATTTCAATGATTTTCAGGACCGTTTTATTTCCGGGGTTATCTGCCGGGACAAGCTCTATGACCGTCGGCAATAGCCTTCCGTCGAGCATCTTAAGCTCCGATCCTCTTTCGCTCCTTACCAGGTATCCGTCCTCATCATACAGTTCGGCCCTGAGAACTATAAAATCCTTTATGTCAACCCACCAGACCTGGTGGCCCCACAGTACATCCGCATCTTCCCTCGCTGTCAGCTTAACCTTCCAGCAAAGCCTTCCGTCAGCCTCCTCTTCGCCTTCAATGGCGTGTGTGTAATCATCAACCACTGACGATTCCCTGAGAATGTCATCATTTGTATAGTCTGAGCCCATCCATCCCTGAGACATCATCGACGGAGGCAACTTGATAAGCCTGTTTATTGCCGGGTTCCAGCTCCACATCTCGCTTCCGCGCTTCAGGAAAGTCTGTCCTTTCTCCCGCGCCGGTGCTGTTATCAGCGTCAGTGCATAGTCATCGCCCAGGGACCATGACTTGAACTCCACTGTCCTTTGCCATGACGGCCTGACAATTGTCATCGTCATTACGCTGTACCCGCTTTTTTCGCCGTTGAATTTTTCGTCTGCGCGGCGGATGATCTCGGTTGCGGTGATCTGCTGCGCCGAAACTGATCCGAAAATAAGCAGAAAGGTTGTAAACGGAAAGACCAGTTTTCCAATGTTCCCCGTAATTTTCATTTTACTTCCTCATTTAAGTACGCCCCTTGTTTTAAGCCCCCCGGGACTGTCCCGGTCAGACCGGAAAATAAAAAGTCAAGTTACACTTTTTGACTCAGAAACCAACAACCGACCTGATCAGTTTATCCCTGTTGTTATCGCCCTCAGCCTTTTTCAGCAGCTCTGAAAGCCATGTCCCGTACATCGGGTTTGGCAGCACTATATATCTTGTTCCAAACAATCCCCGCATCCTGTCAATATCAGAAAACCCGAGATCAGAACCCCTTTTTTCGAACACGGCATCGAGATCTGCCAGGTTGTCACCCACAAGTAGCAATATTTCGTGGGTGCTTTCGATCCGGGCCCTCCTCCCGACCTTTGAAGATTCACTTTCCTTCAGAAGCATATGAGTACTGTCGGCACCCGGAAAACCGATTCTTTTCATGTTTTCAACTGTGGGAGCAAGTTCCGTTGTCTTACGGTTTGAAACATAGAACACCTCAACACCAAGCGAGTCGGCAAACCTTGTAAAATCGAGTGCCCCCGGGAGCGCACCGGCCCTGGCAAGTTCAACCCAACGGGTCCATGATTCATCGTTAAAATTCTTGTTTTCAATGACCTGCCACCCCTGGTACGGGCTGTTGTCAAGCACCGTTTCATCAATATCGAGAACTACCGCCGGTGTTTTGTCTCCCGGAACAACAGCTAAATTTTCAAGCAGTGCCTCTTTCGCGTTGGCGTAGCACTGATAATAGAGCGCCCTCATTTCGGCTGATTTCTGATACCAGAGTGTGGCCAGCAGCAGCTGATCCTGGGACTCTGCTACCCCGGCACCTGTTGACTGCGGCAGCTGATCGCCGGACTTTCCGTCAGCCGTGCTCTTAGTTTTTACGCTTCCGCATGCAGTCATCAGAAGCAGCACCGCAACGATCAATATCCTGTTCCTCATGTCTTATTTATTTGAATATAAGCATTTTGCAGTTCGTAAATCCAATTTTTATCAGGTATCTAAATAACAAATTATTGTCTGATCTTGGCTATTATATCTGAAAGATATTTATCTTTAACAGGTTATATCAAAACCTATTCTACAATGTCTACAATAAAGCTGTTGCTGGGGATGATCCCTTCCACTTCAAAACTGGAACAGGAGGAAAAGGCGCTTATTGCCGAGTTTGAAAAACTGAATTCCTTTACCGGTTCTGAAGCACTGGCCAGATATAATGAACTGCATGACCGGGTTACCTCTGCCGGTTTCATTCAGAAAAAGAAGGAGATTGAATCACTCACCTACAAAGGCTCTGAGGAGCATGCCAGGGAGTCAGAATTTCTCTCCCTTAAAAAAGCAAAGGACATCGCACTCTATTTCAGGACAGAAGGCAGCGATCTGCTAAAAAACTTCACTTCGCTTGACGGTTCTAAAAAAATCACCGACCTCGAAGACCTCGAAAGGTTTATCCAGTCTCCCGAATTCAAACAGAAGGAGCGCATGAAACCCGTTACCTTTAAAGATACGGAGGAGTACGGAAAGTTTCTTGAGTGGAAAAAACTCAGGGCAGACAGGGAGGTAAAAAAGAATCTGAATCCGGATAAGGTGAAGAGATTCGAAGAACTTAAAATGCTGGTTTCATCTGCTGCATTTCTGGTTGTAAAAAACAAAAAACCGGTCACTTTCAAGGATACCCCGGAATATCAGAAACTCCTTGAGTACAAGGATAAAAAAGGTGCACGTGACATTGCTTCCTACTATAAGTTCAAATCATCCCGGGAATATGCCAATTATGTAACTGTCAAGGATTCTGCAAGGCTGAAAAGGTTTTTTGAACTTGATAAATACCTGAAGACCAAAGAGTTCACTGAGAAGAAAGAGTACTATCTCGACAAGCGCCGCTTTGAGAAGAGCGACATGTACAAAGAGTTGTCAGCATACAATGACCTGAAAAACTCAGCCGACATCAAGTGGTACTTAAGTGTAAAGGATTCCAATAAGTTTGACCTGCTTAAGAAGCGGGAGATGACCTTCAGCGATGAATTTGACGGTGACGGTCCTGACAAAAAGAGGTGGCTCAACAAATACTACTGGGGAGAAAAACTGCTGCATGACAGCTACAGCATTGCAACCGATCTTCATTGCTACACTCCTGCAGAGAATTTTGAAGTACGACACAGCGTGCTGCGCATCATAACAAAACCTCAGAAAATCACCGGGAAAGTCTGGGATCATGACAGGGGTTTCTATACCAAAGACTTTGGATTCACATCAGGCATAATAAACACCGGTACCTCATTCAGGCAGAAATACGGAATCTTCACAGCAAAGATAAAACTTTCCGATCCTTCGGTCAGAAATGCGTTCTGGCTGCTGGGAGACCGTATCACTCCGCACGTTGACATCTGCCGTTCAGGTGGCGGAAAGGTCTGGTTTGATCTTTTCTCCTCACCGGGAAACCATTATAAAAAGAGTATCGGATCAAAGTACCTGAACGACTTCTTCATCTACACCCTCGAGTGGCGGCCGGAAAGCCTCGTATGGAAAATAAACGGTGAGGAAGTGATGAGAGAAACCTCAGGTGTGCCCCAGGAAGCGATGTATATTAACCTCGCCGGCGGTGTTGACAAGCCCATTGGCGGCATCTCCTCGATGGAGGTTGACTGGGTAAGGGTTTATCAGTTTAAATAAAATCCAAAGAGAGAATAATGGGTCCCGCAACAACTGCGGGACTTTTTTTTTCGACAGGTGTAACAAAAGGGCAGTGCTGAGCGTCTTTATGACATCACTGGTACATTAATGACAGTCAAGGAGTACAACAAATCAGTCAGGGAGTACGGAGACCACGTATACAGGTTTATTTACCGCAGCCTCAAGGACAGCGGGAGGGCTGCCGACGTTGTTCAGGACACCTATGAAAAGCTGTGGAGAAGTGTTGCCGAAGTCGAATATGACTGCGTCAAACAGTGGCTCTTCACATCTGCGTATAACAGGATGATAGACGTGATACGCAAAGATTCCAGGCTGGTGCCGGTAGAGTTTTATGACGATTCTTCGCTTTATGCCGAAGAAAACAGGAGCGATCTTAACGAGGTTCTGCATAATGCTCTGGAAAAACTTCCTGCAGCCATGCGTTCGGTAATACTGCTCCGTGATTATGAAGGGTACAGCTATAAGGAAATCGGAACCATCACCGGGCTTTCGGAAGCCCAGGTAAAGATCAATATTTTCAGGGGTCGCGTTGCGATGCGCAATTACCTTGTAAAAACATCAGTATGGCAGTAAGAAATGACAATGATCTTCCGGAACTTGTTCCCTTTGACGACAGGCTTCCTTCCCGGGCGGGCCTCTTCAGGAAAGCTGAGGAGATAACCGATGATCAGTTCGCCTTGCTGGCTGCCGAATGGGCTGAAGGAGAATCAAGTGCAGACAGCATGTCTGAGATTGAGACCATTTTTACGGTTAGTCCTGAAAGAAGGGCTCTTGCCGAAGATTTCAAAAGGATCAGGCTCGTTCCCGCCAATGACGAATGGCCGGGCAGGGAGGCGATGATAAAGACCACTCCCTCAGCATTTTATCTTAACCGAATTATCTATACAGTGCTGGCTTCCGCTGCAGTGTTTCTTGCCTTTCTGACACTTTCTCCCCTCCTCAGGACAAGTGTTTCGCAGAGCAGCCCGGCTATCCTGCCGGAGGCAGCAATAACCTCCTCAGCCATAAATCCGTCTGTTGATCCGGTCCCGGCAACTGTCAGCAGGAAAGTCACTGTAATTCAGCCCTCCGGCACAGCGGTCGCCGCTGCAGAAAAGCTGCAGGCAGATGCAGTACATAACCCCAGGACAGAGCCCTTCGTGTTAAGCAATAGCCCTGAAACCGTAAGACTTATTGCCGGTATCAGTACTGCGGAGCTGACAGCCGTTGAAAGGATGCCGGTTCAGACTGATATCCGGTCACTGCCAGTGGAGACCAGGGAGGCAAACTGGATAATGAGGGGTATTACCGCCCTTTCAGGAATTGTAACAGGGAAAGACAAGCCTGTAGACGGATATATGATTGCAGGGGCCTGTGTGAAGGGAGTCAACTCAGTCCTGGGATGGGATATGGATCTTGAAAGAGTTGTTTCGGATGAAGGAAATCCGCTGGCAGTAAATTTCTCCTCCTCACTGCTCTCATTTTCTGCACCCGTAAAAAAAAGTACGCATGAACCGTAACTAACGGTTATGTCTGTTCGTCTCAGTATTATAATCACAATAAATTTTAAACCATGAAAAGAATATTATCACTGATTGTAACAGCAGCAGTGCTGTGCCTGCCGGCCGCCGGTCAGGAAAATACTGAAAAACTGAAAAAACTGGAAACACTGGAGGAAAATGCAAAGCTGGTCACTCAGCCTGATACTCTGATCCTCGAAGGTGAAGATGCAGAGCTTGCGTATGAAGAGGCTGCAATAAACGACTCCTCAGTCATAGTACTCGGCGACAAGGTTCTCGTAATCGATGACACGGATGACGAGACTGTCATCAGGATTGGAAAAAAGAGTGTCACGATAACTGACGAGGAAGAGAATTCCGGCAGCGATTATGAAGACTCTTCGGTTAACAATTACTTTTCACGCCATGATGACGCCTTCAGAGGGCATCTCGGAGGATTCGAACTGGGACTTAACAGCTACGGAGAAGGCTACCTCACCACATCCCTGGAGTCAGAAGACGGTTACCTCGACCTGAACTCCTCAAAATCGATGGCATTCAATATGATTTCACCCGGTGTCAGCCTCGGTATTACAAAGCGTTTCGGTCTGGTCGCATCCCTGGGTCTGAATTTCAATAACTACAGATTCAGCGGAAATAACAGCGTCTCGGTTGATGAAGGCGGAATTCTGATGCCGGAGTTTCCTCCCCTCTCGGTCCATTATGAAAAAAGCAAGCTTGCAACGCTGTATGCCGTTCTGCCGGTTATCCTGGAAGGACAGATCCCTGTGTCTCACAGCAGCTCTGTAAATATCGGGGTCGGAGTGATCGGTGCCGTGAAACTGGGCTCACATACCAAGGTTGTATATTTTGAAGACGGCAAGCAAAAAGTTAAAAACCGTGACGACTTCAGCCTCAACCTTCTGCGTTACGGCGTTACCGCCCGGCTCGGGTATGAAATGTTACAGGTTTACGGTACCTGCTACCTCTCACCTATGTTTGAAACGGGAAAAGGCCCTGAGCTCTATCCCTTTGAAGTGGGCATTGCCCTGACATTCAACGACTGACACAATATTTGCAATGATATGAAGGCTGCTCCTGCAAGGAGCGGCCTTCCTTTTTTTATTATCTTTACACACTTCAGCAAAAGGTGTTTCGTTAGTATAGGTACCTGATAAAATAAAGAGATGAGACTACTCCTGATAAGCAACTCTACAAATGCCGGTGAGGCATATCTTGATTATCCCAAAAAGAACATTGAGACTTTTCTCGGGCCGAAAAAGCGTAAAAGCCCTTTTCATTCCCTATGCAGCTGTCACTTTCTCGTATGATGATTATGAAAGGAAGGTTCAGGAACGCTTCAGGGAGGTCGGGCATGACGTCATATCAATTCACCGCTTCACAGATCCGGTAAAAGCCGTGAATGAAGCTGAAGCCATAGTTGTCGGAGGCGGCAATACCTGGATGCTGATCAAATGCCTTATTGACAACAGGCTAATCATCCCGGTTCGCAAGAGGGTCAAAGCCGGAGTGCCCTATATCGGCTGGAGTGCCGGCTCGAATGTTGCCTGCCCCACAATCAGGACCACCAATGATATGCCGGTGACAGAACCTTCATCGTTCCGTGCATTTAACCTCATTCCCTTCCAGATAAACCCTCATTATCTCGATGCCAACCCGGCAGGACACGCCGGGGAGACGCGCGAACAGAGGATACAGGAGTACATCGAAGTGAACCCCGGGGTTTTTGTGGCCGGTCTCCGCGAGGGAACAATGTTCCTGGTCGAGGGGAAGAAGCTCTCGCTTATCGGGCCCCGCAAAGCCAGGATATTTGCAAAGGGAAGCGAACCGTTCGAAGCAAGTCCGGGAGATGATCTTTCTTTCCTCCTCTCACAGAGAAAATAAACAATGAGGGTCGTCTGAAAAATGAAACTTTCACGCAGGATAATCCTGATAATTATTGCGATCGTCTTCCTTTCAGTTGCGGTACCCGGATTCTATGCCCTGTTGAGGCGGGACCAGCTTGCATCTGTGCTGATTGAAAAATTCAATAAAACCCTGAACACAAAAATTTCATACGGAAAAGTCCGTGTCACAATTTTTGAAGCATTTCCGAACATAACCGTAAGGTTCAGTGACCTCCTCGTCTCACCTTCTCCCGGTTATGACAGGTCGCAGTTTGAAGGCGCAGGCAATGACACCCTCCTCTATGCATCATCATTTTCACTTACCGCCCACCTCCCGTCATTGCTTACCGGGACCATCGCCGTGCGCAGCATCACAGTCAGGGACGGGAATCTGAATGTCCTGACTGATGACAGGGGCAATATAAACTATGAAATTTTTTCTCCTGACGGCAAGGGTGGAGGAAAGAATCTGAAACTGAACAGTATAACGGCCAAAAACATTAAGACCCTCTATTCTGATAAAGATTCTAAGGTGAGCATTGCAGGGGTCGTCAAAGAGTCAGTACTGAGCGGGGAAATAATGGGGAGCGGCATTTTCCTTACAGTATCCGTAACTTCGGATATCACATCGATGGGCCTGTCCGGTATAACCCTGAGTAACATTCCTGCCGAGGCTGTGATAAGGCTTCGCAAGACTGACAATTCGCTCTCAATTGCAAAGGGGGTGATTGAACTGGCCGGTCTTAATTTCGGGGTTGACGGCACTGTAAACTACAGCTCGGGGACCCTTGATATGTCCATCGAGGGACGCAAAATAAACATCTCGGATCTTGTTGCAAGATTCCCTGAAAAATGGAAAAAGGCAACGGCAGGACTGAACCCTGACGGGCTCATTGATCTTACCTGCGTTTTATCAGGTGCGTACGGGAAGAGGGGGTCTCCTCACTTTGACGTCAAATACAGGCTTTCACGCGGCCGTCTGAGCAACATCTCTTCCGGTCTTAACGTAAACAATCTTTCCTTCAGCGGCAGCGTTACAAACGGCAAACTGAATGATTCCCGAACCTTTGCATTTGCTGTGGACACCCTTGCCACATCATTCGGTCAGGCTTACTTTACCGGATCTTTCAGGCTGAGAAACCTTGTGAAGCCTGACATACACCTCTCGCTTAACGGCGACCTCATTTTCGACGACCTGAAGAAGCTGATAAAGACAGATTTCATAAAAGGCCAGGAAGGATCCATTAAGGGCAGCATCAGACTCTCCGGCATACTTCCTGACAACGTCCGGTTTTCTGCCGCTGACCTCCCTGCTCTGCATCCGCAGGCAGCGTTTATTTTCAGTGACTTCGGAGGTTCCCTGGGGGCAAGCGGAGCCTCCTTTGCAAACGTCAACGGATCCGTCACCATAAATGAACACCTGAACACTGACGGCCTCAGGTTTTCTTACAGGGGACAAAACTTTACAGTCAGTACCCAGATGCGGAATTTCATTGCCTGGCTGGCCGGCAGACCGGAAAGTATGAATATTACAGGGGATATTTATACAGACAGGCTTATAACCGCAGAGTTCACCGGGAATGAGAGTGACACGACATCGCAGGAAAGCGGCAGTTTTAACATTTTCCCGCGTGATGTGACGATGGACCTGAGGCTCACCGCAGACAGTATTTTCAGCAAAGGGTTCAGGGCGTCGAATTTCAGAAGTACCCTGACATACCGGCCCTACATAATGACTTTCAGCAACATGAGTGCCAGGGGCCTCGACGGGAATCTTTCAGGCGAACTGCTGATAGGCAAACAGAATAACGGCTCATACATCTCGAAGGGAAAACTTGAAGTGGCGGATATTGACATCAACAATGCATTCAGCTCATTCAATAACTTCGGACAGGAGTTCATCGTAAGCGAAAACCTCCGGGGGCGTCTTACAGGAAACGTAACGCTACTTGCACCTTTGAATGAAAATTTTGACATAACACACAATGCTGTCGTGGCTGAAGCCCACATGTCAATTCTTAACGGCAGGCTTATTGAATTCGAACCGGCACAGAATCTTTCAAGATTCCTGGACATCGATGAGCTGAAAAACATAAGTTTTTCAAAGCTTGAAAATGACATTTTCATCAGGAACGGTTCCGTATCGGTACCGAAAATGCTCATTAACTCTTCTGCAGGTAACTTCACGGTCTATGGAAACCATGCCTTTCTGGGTGACTACTCGTATCACATCAGGGTGCTTCTCTCCGAGGTATTGAGCCGGCAGGCCAGGGACAAAAACAGGAATGCAGCGGAGTTTGAACAGGTAAAGGTTGACGGTTCAGGAAAAGCAACAGTACCGCTTAAAATTATATGCGTAAACGGCGTTGTGACCGTAGGATATGACCTGGGGCAGGCTCAGGATGAGATCAGGGCAAACATCGCCGAAGAGAAGAAGACCCTGAAAACCATACTTAACGAAGAGTACGGCTGGTACAAGGGTGATACAGTCAGAAAGCCCGTCACTGAAAGCAAACCGAAGTTCTCAATCTCCTGGGAAGAGGGGAAAGAGCAGGGTGCCCGCCCTGATACCACCACCGAAAAAGTGGCTGAAAGTCCCCTCAGAGATTTATTCAGGAAGAAAAGGTAGTACTATGGACATTTACCGCAAGAGACTGATATGGAAGATATTGCTGTTACTTTTTGCGGTAATTATCGGATTCGGCTCACTCTTTTATACACGTGACCTTGTTGACAAACTGAAAGTTGAGGAGAGGAAGAAGGCAACGATGTGGGCAGAAGCAACCAGGAGGCTTGTCGGAGCCTCCGGGGGGACAGAGGACTTTGAGTTCCTTTTCAGCATTGTGGAAGGGAATACAACGGTTCCGATAATCCTTACCGACGATGAACAGAACATTATCTCATTCAGAAACCTGGGACGTGCCGCCACCGGGGATACTGCGGTAGTGCGGAAGGAGCTGGAATGGATGAGTTACAGGAATGACCCGATTGTTATTGATCTCGGAAACGGAATCGAAAACTATATCTTTTACCGCGAGAGTTCACTGCTCCGTCAGCTTACGGTTTTTCCCTTTGTACAGCTTGCGGTGATACTGCTCTTTATTGCAGTTGCCTATATTGCATTCAGTTCTTCAAGAGAGGCTGAACAGAACCAGGTGTGGGTAGGGCTGTCAAGGGAAACGGCACATCAGCTGGGAACACCGACCTCATCGCTGTCAGCCTGGGTCGAGATACTCAAATCGCGGTATCCTGAAACTGACATCGCTGAAGAACTGTCGGCCGATGTCGAGAGGCTTGGCAGGGTGGCCGAACGTTTTTCTCTCATCGGATCCAGGACAAAGCTACAACCCGTTGATATGGTCTCCCTGATTGAAAATTCAATGGGGTACCTCAGGAAAAGAATCTCTTCAACAGTCGGCATGAATATCGTCAACGGGCTTGGTGAAGGCTCTACGCTGCCCGCCAACGCGGTGCTTCTGGGCTGGGTGATAGAGAACCTTGTCAAAAACGCCACCGATGCCATGAAGGGCCGGGGTGACATTGTGATCAGGCTTTCCGAGTCCGGAAAAGAAATGTTCATAGATGTCGAAGATAATGGAAAGGGTATTCCGAAAAAGGATTTCAAAACCATTTTCAAGCCCGGTTATTCAACACGTGAACGCGGATGGGGACTGGGGCTTTCCCTTTCGAAAAGGATCATTGAAGAGTATCACCGCGGGAAAATATTCGTGCGATGGTCTGAGCCGGGAAAAGGGACAATAATGAGGGTGGCCCTGAAAAAACATTGAGCATTGCTATCTTTGCCCCGGATGAAAAGAGGTGATATTGAGATAATGGCTCCCGCCGGCTCGTGGGAATCGCTGCATGCGGCAATACAGGGAGGGGCAGATTCGGTTTACTTCGGAGTGGAACAGCTGAACATGCGGGCCCGGTCTTCAAACAACTTTACTGTTGAAGACCTGCCTGAGATCGCAAAAATTTGCAGTGAAAACGGACTCAGAAGCTATCTGACACTGAATGTTGTCGTCTTTGATGACGAGGAGGCGGTGATGAGACAGATAATCGGCTCAGCGAAGGCAGCAGGCATCAGTGCCGTTATCGCTACAGACCAGTCTGCGATTATTGCAGCTACGGAAGCAGGCCTGGAAGTTCATCTTTCCACACAGCTCAACATTTCAAATTCCTCGGCGCTAAGGTTTTATTCCCGCTGGGCTGACGTGGCAGTTCTCTCCAGGGAGCTTAACCTTGACCAGGTGAGGCAAATACACGAAACAATAGTTCGTGACAACATATGCGGTCCCGGCGGCAGTTTGATGAAACTTGAAATGTTTGTCCACGGGGCCCTGTGCATGGCTATTTCCGGAAAGTGCTACCTGAGCCTTCATGAGAACAATGCATCAGCCAACAGGGGTAACTGCTACCAGACATGCCGCAAAGCGTATACGGTCACTGAAAAGGAAACCGGATACCAGCTCGAGATTGATAATGAATACATAATGTCACCGAAGGACCTGTGCACAATAGGTTTTCTCGACCAGATCATAGGAGCAGGGGCAAGTGTCCTGAAGATAGAAGGCAGGGCACGTGCTCCCGAATATGTAAAAACAGTTTCTGAATGCTACGGTGAAGCAGCCGTAGCTGTTGCAGACGGCACTTTCGGCGAAGCAAAAGTCAAAGACTGGATGCAACGTCTTTCCTCTGTGTTTAACAGGGGTTTCTGGGACGGTTATTACCTCGGGCAACAGCTTGGGGAATGGAGTACCACTTACGGGTCTGCGGCCACCAAAAGAAGGATTCTCCTGGGCAGGGTCACCAACTGGTTCAGTAAGCTGAATGTGGCTGAGATTAAACTTGAGACCGGCGAGCTGAAAAGGGGTGATGTCATTCTCTTCACCGGGCCCACTACCGGAGTAATTGAACATACCGTTGATGAACTTCGTAATGAGGCCGCCATGGAGGTTGAATCAGCAGAAAAGGGCACCCTTTGTTCCGTCCGGCTCCCGTCGCTTGTCAGGCGTGCCGATAAAGTTTACAGATGGGTTGAGGCTTCAGAATTAAGGAAGAAGTGATCCTCATTTAAAGGCAGAAGCAGCATCAAGCACCTTGCCGGCATTTACGGCTGTATCATCTGTGTCTGTATCAACAAAGACAACCTGTCCGCTTTTGCGTTTAGAAAGACCGTAGCTGTACGTCCTGTCATAATACTCCAGGGTAATCCGTATGGCGGTTGAAAAATCGTTCCGGTCTATGGCCATTATTGCCTCCTTTGTCTTGTCACCTCCCAGTCTTCTGGATATCTTTAAAACCGACGTACGTATAAGTTCAGGGGGGAAGGCGGAATATTCCTCAAGCAGCCTCGGCATGCGGGTGTCTATGCTCATCATCAGGGCTACGACCGGCGATTCCTGCATCCGGCCGTAAAAGCCGTCAGGCATGAAGACAGTGCCTATGTTACGGCTCTCGTCCTCGAGCCATATATTCCTCTCCGGTTTCATTTCACTCAGGCTGGTATGGAGCAGGTTGGCGAAGTGTTCGGTAGTAGGCTGTGAGGGTTGTCCGAGGGCCCCGAAGGCAGATCCCTTATGGCATGCGAGGCCTTCCAGGTCCGTCACCTGGTGGTTTTCGGAAGCCAGCCTTTTCAGGATCTGGGTTTTGCCGCTTCCTGTAAGCCCCCCGAGGAGAATATACCTCCGCGGCTTTGACAGCTCCTCAAGAATGTAATTCCGGTAAGACTTGTAACCACCTTCAAGGACCGAGGTTGTGATGCCTCCCATTGAGAAAAGCCAGGCCATGGCCTCCGAACGCATACCTCCCCTCCAGCAGTGAACCAGCACCCGGCCGTCACACGCCAGGCTCAGTGCGCTCTTCAATTTGAGAGACATTTCCGGGGCGGCAAGGTCAATTCCTCTCAGCACGGCTTTCAGATTGCCTTCCTGTTTGTAAATGGTGCCCACCTCCGCACGCTGGCTGTCACTGAACAGAGGAATGTTAACAGCCCCCGGAATGTGGCCGCAGGCATATTCGCCCGGCGATCTGACATCAACTACGGGAAGCGATGCCGAGAGCTGCAGGAATTCATCGGCAGACAGTTTCTGTAAAGCACCTGGCATAGGTCAGGATTCCTTCGGATACTTTTCAATGACCCTTCTCAGATCATCCACAGATACGGGTTTTGAAAGCAGTTCTTTCATGCCTGACTGCTCAATCCTGGACTTTGTCTCAGGCATATTGTCGGCCGAAAGGGCTACAATAACTGATTTGCCGTCAAAGTCCAGTATTGCCCGGGCAGCCTCAAACCCGTCTATTTCCGGCATTATCAGATCCATAAATATCAGATCGTAGGGATTTTCAAGCGCTTTTTCTACCGCCTCCTTTCCGCTTTCGGCATATTCTGCAATAATGCCCAGCACCTTCAGCAGTGATCCCACGACCTTTCTGTTCAGGTAATTGTCGTCGACAACCAGTACCTTTGGCAATGCGCTTTTATCCTTTGCGGAGCCGTCGGTGATGCCCCCTTTCAGTTGAGGAAAATGATCCCTGAGTATGTTCAGAAGGTCCTCACTGGCAAACGGTTTTACAAGGAGATGGTCAACGCCCAGGTCAACACAGCGGGAATAATGCCCCCTTGGATCGTTTGATGTAAACATCAGGATAACATATTCACCTGCAAGCCTGGCGGCGTGAAGTGCCTCCGCCACTGCAAATCCGTCAGAATCAGGCTCATCGAAGATAATAAGCAGCGCATATCTGTCAGGGTTGTTCAGCCTGTCTGAATTGATCTGCGAGACCGTGTGTTTCTGGAAGCTTGTCACCGAGACCGGCAGCCCCAGTCTGTGTATAACATTCAGGAAATCGTCATCCCTGCCTTCACCGCCGGTAATGACAAGGGTACGTATTTCGCTCACCCTGGTGTACCTGCTCAGATCGGACTCCTTTTTGATTCTCTCATTGAGATGGACTTTAATGTCAAACACCACCTTAATCCCTCTTTCGTGTCCCGAAGAGTCTTTCCCTGACGGGCTGGTGGCGATAAGTTCGCCACCCATCAGTTCGACAAGATGCCTGGCAAGTATTGGTCCGAGCTTAAGCTCTTCAGCCCATTCATCCCTGCCTGTCCGGCCTGATATGTAGTCACCGAAGAGCTTTTTTAGTTCGGCTTTCGTATATGTCCGGCCTGTGTCAGTGAGGGAAAAGGCCAGCCTGAGAACATTGCCGCTTGTTTCAGCCACCGAGCAGGTGAACATTATTTCTCCTGTCTGGGTACTGGAAAGTGAATTGTTAAAAAGGTTGGTGATAACCTGTCGCAGTCTGTAGGGATCGCCGATAAGACTATCAGGCACCCCGGGGTCAATTTCGTGTCTGAACTTCACAAGGGATTCCGGATTTTCGCGCCTGACAAGGTTCATGCAGTAGGCTACTTCCTCCCTGAGTTTAAACGGTATCTCATCAAGAATCATCTTACCGGTTTCGACCTTTGAAACATCGAAGATGTCATTGATAATATTTAGAAGAAGGTCGGCTGATCGGCTGAGCAATCTTACAACCTCGGTTGAATCCTCCGGCAATCCTGCCCGGTTGAGCATCTCTGTCATTCCGAGAATGCCGTTAAGAGGTGTTCTGATTTCGAAGCTCATCCGTGCCAGGAGCTCTGATTTGGCAATATTGGCTTCAGCTTCCTGCTTACGGGCTGATTCGAGTGCCGTGACATCTATGAAAACATCGAGGGTGGCATCTTCTCCGCTGTAACTGACGGGAATGCTGTTCCGGAAGACGATCTTTTCACCGCCGGTCCCTGCCAGCCTGATTATTTTTCCCTGGCCGAACTGTCCGTTAATATCGCTCAGATACTCGTTTCTTGAGAGGTCCGGTAAAAGCTTCCCGTTCATCTGCAGTTCATCTTCATAAGAGAAAAGAATTGCAGCGTGTTTGTTGGCCTTAAGTATCTCCCGGTTCCCGTTGTAGGCGATAATCCCGACAGGCATCTGGTCAATGATCCCGGCAAGCGTCGATTCCGAATCACTGGTTTCCTTATGCTGTTTTTTCTGTCTCCGGAAGTGTGTCTTAAAAAGAAAGATAATAAAGAAGATCCCCGCAACGGTAAGCAATCCTGTTATGACTGCATTGCGTATAATATACTTCTGGAAGAAGTCAGTGGGAGCCGAGAATACGAGCCCGTAATCCATTCCAAGAATGCTGACCGGGTAAAATGAAGAGAGGATGCCGACAGACTTTCCGTCAGCCCTGACATCATGTAGAATTCTGCCGGCAACGCCCGCCTCCAGCTGTTCGGTGATTTTCCCGACTTCGGAATAACGGGCATCATCTGTGTGGTTATCAAAAACAACGTTTCCCGAATCGTTTACCAGCCACTGCCACTGGTACTGTTCCAGCTGGTATTCTGCAAGCAGACGGGAGAAATACCGGCTTAAGTCTATCGTGATCACGAAATTACCAAGCACTTTCCCGTCACTCAGGACCGGAAGAAAATATTTGTATTTACCTCTTTCCTGTTCAATCTTTTCACGTTCGGAAATGTCAGGTAACGTCTGGGCCCTGTAAGAACCGTCAAGCCACGAGTTCTTCTCTTCATCCTTGAACAGTGTATAGACATCTCCCGCATTGTTGTAAAGCATCAGGCTGACAATGACGTTTTCGTACCTGGAATAGTAGAGCTTCATTTTCTCCCTTGCGCGCTCATTGACATTTTTGTCGGTAAAGAAAAGAGCGATGTCATCTGAAAAATCAATCTCGGTGAGGTCGCTTATAAGGTACATACTGGTATTGTCAATATCTGTTCCCACTATTCGCACCTGCCTGTCAAGCATTTTCATCGAATATTCCAGCTGGTTGCTGTAGAGGCTTCTGTAAAAGAGTATGTTAACTACCATTATCAGCAGAAAGGCAGAGTAGGCAATAATGGTTATCTTTTTCATCCGGGACTGTATTACTGTGCAAAAATAGGGTATTATCTGTATTTCGAGGTGTCTTCGAGCAACATGCTTATATAGCTCCTGTAGCGCCACGGTTCTATTTCACTCCCTGCAACAGCTTTACGTACGGCACAGTCGGGTTCATTAAGATGCAGGCAGTTGTGAAACCTGCAGCGGGAAGAAATCCTGAAGATTTCGGGAAAAAAGTGGTAAATCTCATCACGGGCAAAATCTATTACGCCAAATCCTCTGATACCCGGAGTGTCAATAACGAAGCCGCCACCAGGCAGGGGGTGCATCTCGGGGAAGGTCGTCATATGCTTACCCTGCTCGTGGTACTCGGAAATGATTGCTGTTTTAAGTTTCAGGGAAGGATTGAGCCTGTTCAGAAACGAACTTTTTCCTACTCCCGAATTGCCTGCAACAAGAGTGGTGCGTCCGGTAAGCGCCGCCCGGACCGGCTCCAGGTTTTCATTTTTTTCCACAGAGACTATCCATGTCTCATATCCTATGCTGCCGTAGACACTCTGCAATTTTTCCGCATATGCCTGTTCTTCGGGACCGTAAAGGTCCGACTTGTTTATTATGAGCGCGGCCGGAATCCGGTATGCCTCTGCAGTGGCAAGGAAACGGTCGATGAATTCAACCGGCGTCTCAGGCATTTTCACGCTTAACATTATGAATGCCTGGTCAATGTTGGCAGCGATGATCTGTGACTCCTTCGAGAGATTGGATGCCCTGCGAATCATATAATTACGGCGCGGGGCCAGGGCGGTAATAATGCTGTCTTCAAGGTCGAATGAGACATTGTCTCCAACGGCAACTGGGTTGGTGGTTCTTATTCCCTTAACCCTGAACTTGCCCTTAATGACACAGTCGTGGGTAATACCTTCAGAATCCAGTACCTTATACCGGCTTCCGGTCGATTTGATTACAATCCCCTGCTTCAACTGCCTCACATTTAGGACAAAAATAGAATAAAAAAAGTGATATAAGGAAAGTCCTCACATCACTTCGTATCCGTGTTTCAGGCCCGGTTTCTAATATTCGGCTGCCATCAGGAAGAACGGCTTCATTTCAAAGTTGGAATAGTAGGGTCTTAACCGTTCAGTATTGTAATATTCGGAAACCTTTACCACTTTCTTCGATGATGTCACAACATCAATGGGAACATTGTCATAACGTCCGTTCTTGAGGACCACCACCCTGCCGTGAATGCCTTTCATAATCAGGTCAAGCGCCAGGTTGCCGTAAGCCATAGGTACAATTGAGTCAACAGCGTCGGGGTCGCCGCCTCTGACCATATAACCCAGCTTCTGGTTTATGACGTTTATGGTTTTGCCCTTGTTGAATTTTGCTGAAAGATTTTTCAGCTCTGCAGATACCAGGTCACCTATCCCACCCAGTTTTGCATGCCCGTATGCATCTCTCTCGGTATTTGCGAATATCATATCACCGCCCCTGAAAAGAGAACCCTCTGATACAAGTACCACAGCATATTTGCTCGGGTTTGAATTGCGGTCCTCGACAAGGAGTTTTGCAAGCAGTTCAATGTCATATTTGTATTCCGGAATAACGCACCTGTTTGCTGAGCCTGCCATGGTGGGAAGCATGGCCGTGAAACCTGCATAGCGCCCGAAAACCTCGAGTACCATGAGTCTTTCATGCGACCCGGCTGAGGTTCGGAGACTGTTTGTCATCTGGATCGTCCTCGTGACACAGGTACTGAAACCGATGCAGTAGTCAGTACCGGGAACATCGTTATCCATAGTCTTCGGTATGGCCACCACCTTTACGCCCTGCTTGTAAAGATGAACGCCGTAGCTCAGCGTGTCATCGCCGCCGATGGGTATCAGAAAGTCAATGCCCAGCCACTCGAGGTTTTTTATCACCTCTGGCGTGAGGTCATTCATTTCTTCCTTGTATATGTCCTTGAGGTGTTCAGGAACATACTCTTTCGGAACATGGCTGGGCCTGGTGCGCGATGTGTGCAGAAAGGTTCCGCCGGTTCTTCCCGACTTGTTGACTATATCGTCTGTGAGCAGCTGGAAACATTCGCTGTTATCTGCCTTCGGATCCCTGATGATCTCAATGATACCACCCCATCCCCTGCGTAACCCAATAACCTTGTAACCTTCCCTGTTTGCCCTGATTGTCACCGCCCTGATTGCAGGATTCAGACCCGGAACATCACCGCCGCCTGTCAGAATTCCAATCACCCCTTTGATTTTCTTCACATTTGCCATTTGTCTCTAGTTTTGAATAAGTTTTGCAGCCGATAAAAGTAGATGATTTCAAAATCATATCAAAAAGGATATGGCCCTGCCCTTTATTTTTTTAATATTTTTGAGGAAAACTGAAATGGAAAGAAAGGAAAAAGCTGTCGGCTATTTCAGGGACGGTTACAGCTGTGCCCAGTCAGTTGTCATGGCCTTTGTCGGAAAACAACACAACTCTGTCAGGGCAGCTTCGGCATTCGGCGGAGGGATGGGCAGGATGCAGCAGACCTGCGGTGCGGTGACCGGGGCATACATTGTGTTCGGACTTACTCACGAAGCCCCGCACCTTCCATTGGAGGCAGAAAAACTTCTGATCTATGACAGGGTCAGAGCGTTACGGCAGGAGTTTGTAAAAAGGAACGGCACAGACAGCTGTTCTGAACTCCTCGGCGAAGACCTTAATACTGAAGAGGGCAAGGCCGCAATAAAATCAAAGGGGTTGACAGGAAATGTATGCGAGAAATGCATCCGTGATGCCGTGGAGATAATTGAACTGATAACCTGAAAGATGCAGCGTATAGTAATTACAGGCGCCACCGGACTGATAGGCAGTCATCTGAGTCCTCTGCTGGAGGAGGAAGGATATGATGTTGTGCACCTGACGCGTGACAGAAAGAGGGGCGACAGGTCCAAAGCATTTGTGTGGGATCCGTCAGGGTCTTATGCTGACAGCGATGCCTTTCGACAAGGTGATATTATAATTCACCTGGCAGGAGCCAATTTAGGATCCGGCCGGTGGACCGGCAAAAGAAAAGAAGAGATAATCTCGAGCCGGGTTAATTCTGCTGCACTGCTCTTCTCAAAAACGGCCGGTGCGGGAATAATTCCCTCTGCCTATATTACTGCATCTGCGTCAGGGTATTACGGTGCTGTCACCACGGAGCGTATTTTCACGGAGTCCGAACCACCAGCAGCGGATTTCCTGGGTGAAACGTGCAGGAGATGGGAGGAGGCGGCACAGCCTTTCGTTGAGAAAGGGGTAAGAGTTGTAAAGATACGAACATCGGTGGTGCTTGCCCCTTCAGGATCAGCACTCTCTAAGTTGAAGATGCCTGCCGCAGCGGGTCTGATAGTACGGCCGGGGCCGGGAGACCAGTATTTTCCCTGGATACATATCGACGATCTCTGTGCGGTTTACCTGGCAGCAATCAGGGAGGCAGAGATGTCGGGTGCTTACAACGCCGCGGCCCCGGACCATGTCACTCTTGACGGTGTCATGAAGGAAATTGCCCGGCAGAAACACCTCCCGGTGTTTCTGCCTCACATACCCGTCTGGCTGATGCGCGCAGTGCTCGGCGAGATGTCAGTAATGCTTACAACGGGCAGCAGGATATCCTCGGAACGACTCACAAATTCAGGGTTCAGCTTCCGATACCCTGACATCGCCTCTGCACTGCGCGCCTGCTGAACATATTTATCTGACTGTAAACTCCCTGTCCGGAAGTATGCCGGCACGCGTGGTAAGAACAGAGGCCTTGCCGCTGAGCACGGCACCGTTCAGAACCCTGACCCTGAACACGGCTTCACTGACAGCACCGCCTTCGGCATATCCCACACTTTTCGATATCGGTCTGCGGCCGGCTGCCTCCTCTTCATACATCATCATTCCGCCGCCACCTCCACTGCGGACTCGCGGCTTCGGATCCAGAATCCGGTAAGACGGTTTCTCTCCCTCTTTCATATCAAAAACAAGCCTCACCTCATCCTCCCGTACTATCTTGACAAGATGGGCCTGCCGCAATGCCGTCGGCAATTTACCCGTGTTGCGGAACTTTACCTTTATCTCGTAGTCAGTTGAGTCGCCCTTTCCGGCTTTGCCCTTGCTGATATCCACAGACTCCCATTCGATCAGCGGAAGATATTTCATCATCTCGATATTGAACAGTGCTTCCTTTGATGCCCATTCTTCAAGATGCCGGGCTGGCGCATTCTGGCTGAAGAATTTGGGATCAAAACCACCTGCCTCAGCGTCAGGATGATCGGGATGTTTGACAGGCTTCCATTCGATGAATCCATCCCCATTGTTCTCAAGGTCGTCCCATGCGAGCATGTCAATCTGATCGGTATCACCGTCACGGTCATAATCTTTGTTGCGCGCTCCGTTCCACAGTTCATCGCCATACCAGATGGCTCCGTAATACCAGTAACCGAAATCAGGCCCGTGTCCGAAGATAGGTTCTCCGTTGCCGTAGTCATTGAATACGTCTCCGGCTTTTTCGTAACCGGTGATGCCTTTCCCAACCGCGTCAAAATGTTTGTACCACTTAAGGTCTTCCGGATACATCCTCTCTTCCGAAGGGGATGTCGACGGTGGCCTGAGATGCATGGGAACCCTCGTATCCATCGAATTTACGATGTAGATGTTTGGATGTGTCATCAGGAATGAGAAAACCGAACGGGTTTCTGTCTCACTCAGGGGATATTCACCTGCTCCGCCCTGGGTGTTGCCGCGTCCTGTCAGTTCAGCTTCCGGCCTCCAGTTTTCAGGATAATTCCTGTGCAGGTCCAGCCCTCCGATGCCGTCCTCGTTGACACGTCCGTCACCGTCGTTGTCAATGCCCTCTGCGGATGTCGCATATGTTCCTTCTCCGCGCGGTACCCTTTTCATTATTCTTCCGGTGGTGTCAGCCGGATCAGGCACCAGCGTGCCGTTCTTTTCGTCCTTCCATCTCAGGGTCAGAATAACGCCGTCACCGTCAAGATCTTCCGGCGGGTCTTCGTCGAGTAAGCCGTCATTGTCGCTGTCGTCAGGCCTTACCGTGCTCCTGTTGCTCTGTGCTGTGTTCAGGTACAGATTCTGGCCGTCAGGATTGTTCACCGGCTTAAGATAAATGGCGTACCTGTCAACAAGTCCCGTTATTTCGGGATCGGAGCCGTAGTTTGCAAGCAGATGCTGAATCAGCCAGAGTACCGATTCGGCACTTGTAACCTCCCCGCTGTGGCGGTTGCCCTCGAAGAAGGCTGCCGGCTTGACCAGGTCAGACCCCGTTTTCCTGTTGGTGACCGTAATCTGCATTATGGGCCTGCCCTCGTAACTTTTGCCAACCTCATAAAGCGTCACAAGATCCGGATATTGTTCGGCCCATCTCTTCAGCCAGTGGTTAATAACATCGTTCGAGTGAAACCTGTCAAAGGTAAGTTTGTCACCCGGGGTGTATTCAACCTGAGAGAGTTTAACCTTCGGAAAGAAACTTACTCCGTGCCTGTGTCCGGCAACGGAGTAAATGGCCGTATCCCTGTCATTTCCGGGTGGAGAACCCGCGGCCGGCTGACCCTGAAGAGCAAAAGAAAAAGATAATCCCAGCGGAATTATCAGTAATCTGGCAAATAATAGTTTCATATTCTTCTGTTTATTGAATGACAATTACTCCGGAACTGACTCCGGCAGCGGAACTGAACCTGATAACGAAGGTCCCTTTTCCGAGGTGGGACAGGTCTATCTCTTTCATGGCTTCAATTTCAGTTTCATATACTGCGGTAGCATCGCTTCTGAAGACTGAAATCACAGTTTTTCCTGTTGCAGGCACAGTAATTATGCCTGATGTGGGATTAGGATAAAACTCTCCGGGGAGTGAATGATTTTTTGTGGCTGACGGTACATTTTCAACCTTAAAATTATCTATCACAACCCCCCTGGTGTTGAAGCCGGTTTTAAAGCCGAAATAGCAGGGTCCGCTTGCCGTCGGCTGGACTACTGCCTTATGGATGACAAGTTCCCGGTAATTGAAGTTCCGGCCCGCAAAGAGGTTATAGGAATTCAGTCCGGCTTCATTACGGTCAGCCCCGCCTCGCAGGTCAAGCGATTCCTTTATACCGTATTCCTGATTCCTGAAACTGAATGTGACAAGGTATTTCTGGCCTTTCGACAGGTAAAAGCCGGGGGTATAGAGCCAGTTACCTGAAAGAGAAGATTCAGCAATCACTCCCTGGCCAAATCCGGATTCGGGTGTCTGAAAACCAAGGCTCCATCCCTCTCTGCCAAGGCTGGAACTCCAGCCCCTGGGAAGGTCAGTGACTACATCATCAAAATCCTGTACATAGGGCATCGAGGGAACGATATAAATCCCGGATCTCTTCTCACCTGAAGAGGGCTGTGAATAAATATTGTTATCAGCGTCTTTAACCGCCCATACGGAATAAAAGTAGAGCCTGTCACTTTCCAGCCCGCTCTGCCTGAAAGATCTGGATGGTCCCCGGTAGATCACAGTTCCGGAGGCCCCTATTGTATCTCCCTGGAGGTATCTCTTCCCTCTTACCGGCACCAGCGGTTCACGGCTCTCTGATCCGGCAAGTATAAACGCGGCCGTACCAAGAGCCTTCCACGAAACATCCATCGCATTGTCGTCAACCGGCATCATTTCAATTCCTGCCGGATCATCAAGATCAACAGTAAACAGGATGCTGTCTCCCCGTGAAATGATATCGGTTATTTTAATCCCCGCATTGGCTCCGTCCTGAAGAAATGAAAAGGGATTTGTCCGGTCATTGAACGAAGAAGTGCCGTTAAGATCAGAAAGGGCCGCCTGGTCTATCTGTCCGTTAAAGGTCGGGGTTCCGTTCTTCCGGAAGACATATACCTCGTCAGGACCTCCTCTTGCATTACCCCGGTATCTTGTATCGATTCGCTGGATCACCATTCCTGATGAAGGCAATGAAGACTCGTACAGGCCGGTCTTCAGCCTGTATTCAAGGACAAAGAACTGTTCATCCGTGAGCGGAGACCTGATAATCCAGGAGTTTCCTCCGGGGGCTGTAACAGGTTTCAGGGTATAGGTTCCGGAATGTTGTATTTCCGGAATTTTATCTATCCACCCGCCGTATTTGTATTTCATCCAAGCCCCGGGATGCCCTTTGCCGTTGGCCATTATATCCCAGGGGCCAACCGGAACACCGTCGTTGTCATAGCGATACAGGTCAGGGGCTCCCAGAGAGTGAAACATCTCGTGTGAAAGGGTGTTTACGCTTACATTTTCAAGCTGGATTGTATAATCATTTACTTTAAGCTTGCCGAGTCTGACATCTCTTGAAAAGAGGACCCAGCGGTGCGGCCACAGAAGCTCACTCCATCCGTCAGCCTGGCCCCGGATAATAAATGAAATATTGTCAAAATCACCGTCCTGGTTCATGTCGAAATTCACATCCGCCGGGAGACTGTAAGCAGCGGATGCCCAGGCAACAGCATTTGCAAGCAGGGAATGCTCCCTGGAAGTCCGTTCGTCATCATTGCTGTATCCGTCAGGATTCAATGCCACATTGTATGGCTGGTAATGCCTGCGCGAAAAATTGTCAGTATAGATTATTTCTTCCGCTGCCCCTCCGGGAAAATGATGGGTTACAATATCCAGTCCGTCATTTGACACCTCACGAAAATACAGGCGCATCGAACTCTCCGTCAGGCTGTTGAATTTTTTGTCATAGGCAGATCTCGCGACTGTGAAACCGCCTTCATCCCTGAAACGGATATAGATAACCAGGTTGTTGAAGCTACCGGTTGTCTTTATTGCGGATGACCCGCCCTGCCTGCTCCCGTATTTTTCAAAGACCCGCTCAGATTCTGCCCTTTTTTCATTTACCTGCGAAGGTACTTTCACGTGACTTATCTCAGGATGGTCCCCCGGATCGGTCATCCCCACCCTCCACCGGGTGACATCAAACCTGTTTCCCGTCTGAACAAGGTAATAGAAGTAACCGTCATCTCCGCAACCCACAGGGTAACCGGAGGCGTCATGCAGATAATTGAAGAATTCGTCGCCTGACAGAAAGAGTTTCAGCTCAGCGCCATCCGGGAGCCTTTTTGTCACAGGTTCAAAAACAAGTGGCGCCCCTGATGCCAGTGACATGCCCAGAAAAAGGCAAATCAGCAGGAAGAGGGCTTTTCTCATATACGATTTTGGTTGCAGGGGGGAAGTATTATCCTCTTTTTGACACTACCTCAAGTTTGTCCGGATCAATTATCTCGATGGTCCTGCCGTATGATTTGATAATCCCGTCACGCTTGAATTCCGAGAAGGTGCGGATGACGTTGGCGGTGCTCATGCTTATGAAGTCAGCTATCTCCTTTCGTGAAACGGGAAGATCGAAAACTCTTGAGTGATATATCTCCTTTGAAAAATAGGAAAGCACATAAGCGACCCTCCCTGCAAGGTTCCTGTTCCTGATATCAAGACCCTGCGAAATAATCCGCTCGGTGGTACGTGAAAGAACAGTAATAAGCTGAAGCCCGAATCCGCCGTTTTTTTCGATGAGTTCCCTTACCAGGTCAAGGTTTATTGTGCAAGCTACCGAGTCTTCAAGCGCTGAAAGGGAATATTTGTATTTATCCTCCGAAAATACATGGGTGTTGCTTACAAACTCATAAGGCCTGGTTATAGCAATTATTTGCTCTTCACCGGCGGCTGTAAGGCGAAAAAGTTTCACAAGCCCGCTCTTGAGGTATTTGAAATCGGTAACTGTCTCTCCTTCGGCATTGATCATCTGACCCTTCGAGAAACAGAGCTCAATCTTGTTATTGCACACACGGTCGAAATCCTCGCTGTTCAGATTTGAAAACACGAGGTCACGAAAGTCGCATGTGAGGCAGGAACACTTTTTTTTCTCAGGTTTTTGCATGAAGCAATGAATTACTGCAAATTTAGAACAAATAGCGAATTAATTCGTTCACCTTTTCTATTTTTGAGCGGAGTGCAAAAACCATGACCTACAAAACCGATTATCATATCCATACAACCTACAGTGACGGCCGTGAGGAGCCGGAAGCCAGCATAAAAGCAGGAATAGAGGCCGGACTGACGGAGATTGGGTTCTCTGAACACATTACCCTTGTTCCCGAAAAGCAGAAATGGAGCATGGACCCTGTAAGGCTGCCTGAATACGTAATTCTTATTGAGAAGCTGAGGAAACAGTATCCCGGTATTGCAGTGAGGATGGGTGTGGAGCTTGATTACCTGCCGGGGAAAGAAAAAGAGTTGGGTGAAATTGTATCAGCTTTTCCGTTTGATTATGTGATCGGATCCGTTCATTATATGGGGCTTGAAACGGTGGACCTTGGTCCGGAGTTCTACCTGGGCAAAGACATAGGCCTGATCTACGAAAACTATTTTAACCTGGTTTGCGAGGCTGCGTCAACGGGCCTTTTTGATATCATCGGACACCCTGATCTTGTCAGGATACACAGGTTCAGACCGGAAAGGGACATCTCCGGTCTTTACGCCATGATGGCCTCAGCCTTCCAGGCTTACGACGTTGCATATGAGCTGAATACGAACGGGATGAACAAACCTGTGAAGGATTTCTATCCTGACACCAGGTACCTGAGCCTATTTGCCTCTCACGGAGTACCTGTATGCGTCAATTCTGATGCCCATATGCCTTCACGCGTGGGTCAGTTCTTCGATGAAGCCTATGCTCTCCTGAAAAAGGCCGGATATACTGAAATGGCAACATTTAAAGGCCGTGAGCGCTTTATGATTCCTTTTTAGGCGGCCATCAGGTGTTCAATGAGTATTTTGACACCGATGACAGCAAGTATTATTCCCCCTAGTATCTCAACCCTGGAACCCAGCCTGCTCCCGGCTGATTTACCGATGCGGACAGCCGTCATAGAGGCAAGAAATGTCACGGCGCCTATGATGATTCCTGCATTCCATATCTGCACATCCAGAAAGGCAAAGCTTATTCCTACCGCCAGCGCGTCGATGCTTGTTCCTATTGCCATGGTGAGCAGGACTGAAGGTTTTCTGAAATCCTGCTCGGGCCTGTCGCTCTCCCGCTTCAGCCCCTCCCTGATCATTCTGGCGCCCAGGAACAGGAGCAGACCGAAAGCAACCCAGTGGTCAAAACTGATGATATAACCGCTTACAGTCGAACCCAGGAAATAACCAAGTACAGGCATGGCTCCCTGAAAAAGGGCAAGCACAAATGCAATACGCATGGCTTCGCCGAAGCGGATCCTCGACTGAACCACACCGCAGGAAAGAGAAACCGCAAATGTGTCGAAGGAAAGTCCAAGCGCTATGCCAATAAGTGTAAGATAATCCATCAGTCACTGAATGAGCAGCAAAAGTATTGATTTATTACTAATTTTGACACCCGATATCCTGAGATGAGAATCCTGGTACAAAGAGTAAAAAGAGCCTCCGTTACAATAGACGGTAAGGTCTTTTCAGCAACAGGGCCCGGCCTGCTTGTTTTGCTGGGTATAGAAGACGCTGATACCGGCAATGATGCTGAGTGGCTGACATCCAAACTGGTAAACCTCAGGATTTTTGACGACAGTGACGGGGTGATGAATATTTCAGCTCTGGATTCCGGAAAAGATATAATGGTGATAAGCCAGTTCACTCTTCACGCGTCTACAAAAAAAGGCAACAGGCCGTCATATATCCGTGCCGCAAGACCTGAAAAAGCCATCCCCCTTTACGAAGAATTCATCAGCATGACAGAAACCCTTCTGGGCAGAAAAGTCATGACGGGAAAATTCGGTGCAATGATGGAGGTTGAGCTTGTCAACGACGGACCGGTAACAATATTCATTGACAGCAAGATAAGAGAATGACAGACCGCGAACTCAAGAGATCCGTGCTGACTGTAACAGCCTTTGCCTCTTTCCTGACTCCTTTTATGGGATCATCTGTTAACCTGGCACTCCCCTCCATCGGTGAGGAGTTCGGGTCAAATGCCGTGATGCTCAACTGGATAGTCAGCAGTTACATGCTTTCAACTGCTATCTTTCTTCTCCCGGCAGGAAGGGTTGGTGACATAATCGGTCGCAAGAAGGTCTTCTTTTCCGGAATACTGCTCTTTACCTTTACAATGATCCTCCTCACCTTCACACCGGGAATCGTGTGGCTGATCGCTGTGCGTATAATCCAGGGTGTTGCCAGTGCGATGATTTTCGCGACCAACCTTGCAATTCTGACATCCGTTTTCCCTGCCGGGGAACGTGGCAAGGCAATGGGAATCAATGTGACAGCGGTTTATATCGGACTCTCTTCCGGACCTTTCCTTGGCGGTCTTCTTACCCGATACCTTGGTTGGAGAAGCATTTTTGCATTCCTGATTCCTATGGGTATAATAAGTCTTGTACTTATCCGCAAAAAGATGAAGGGCGAATGGGCTGACTCAAGAGGGGAAGGGTTTGACTGGCCAGGTGCTGTGATTTACGGTGTCTGCCTTGCTGCAATTATGTACGGCTTTTCAAAACTGCCCTCGGCCACCGGATGGACACTCACCCTGACAGGCATTGCCCTGGTGCCGGCATTTATAATCCGTGAAACGAAAACAGCACATCCCCTGTTTGATGTCTCGCTTATTTTCAGGAACAGGGTCTTTGCATTCTCAAGCCTTGCCGCCCTGATTCATTACGCAGCCACAAGTGCGATAGGATTCTTTCTCAGCCTGTACCTGCAGTATTTAAAGGGACTGGGGCCGCGTGATGCGGGATTTATCCTGATGTCATGGCCCGTAACAATGGCGCTCCTCTCTCCTGCCGCAGGAAAGCTTTCAGACAAGTACAATCCCGGAGTACTGGCTTCGGCGGGAATGGCACTGACGTCTATAGGGCTGATTTTGCTATGCTTCCTTTCCGATTCCACGCCCTTTACTTATATAATTTTCATCCTGGTTCTTATGGGACTCGGTTTTTCGCTGTTCTCCTCTCCGAATTCGAATGCCATCATGAGCTCGGTCGAAAAGAAGCAGCTTGGCAATGCTTCCGGAATGATCGGAACCATGAGAATGGTAGGGCAGACCATGAGCATGGGCGTGGCAATGATGCTGATCGCATTGTTTATGGGACAGCAGAAGATCAACATAACCAATTACCCTCAGCTGCTGGCGGCTATGAAAACCGGATTCATTGTATTCTCGGTGCTCTGCATTGCAGGTATTTTTGCATCTCTCGCCCGCAATTCCAATCTTAAAAAATAGGATTTTAGGTTTTTTGTTGCGTTTCATCAAAAAAACTTAAATTGACCCTGTTTTGCGGGGAGGTTAAATGCTGTCGCCTCCCTTTATATTATTCAGATTATGACAAAGTTATATCAGAAGCTTATAAAGTCGGGAATCACCGCCGACAAGGTCAGACCGGGTATCAGAGAGTCAACGGCCGGTTATGCGGGCGAAGCGCGGGCGGAAGTTCTGAGAAACATCTTTTCATTTCTTGACCTTACCAGCCTCAATGTTACCGACACACCCCGGGTAATTACAGATTTCACTGAAAAGGTGAGCTCGTTTAACATTCACTTTCCGGGCATGAAAAATGTGGCTGCGGTTTGCGTCTTCCCCAATTTTGTACAGCCGGCAATGGCCGGGCTGAATAATTGCGGAGTAAGACTGGCAGTGGTCTCAGCATCATTCCCCACCTCCCAGACATTCCTGGAGGTGAAGGTCAGCGAAACAGAAATTGCTGTCAGGAACGGGGCAGACGAAATTGATGTTGTAATGCCGTTGGGGATTTTTCTTGAAAGTGACTACGAGGCAGTCATCGGGGAATTAAAGGCCCTCAGGCTCGCTGCAGGCGATGCCACCCTGAAGGTGATACTTGAAACGGGTGTCCTGGGAGACAATGAGCTTATTTACAAGGCAGCTGTTGTTGCAATTGAGTCAGGTGCCGACTTCATTAAAACCTCCACCGGAAAAAGCCCCGTCTCTGCCACTCCTGAAGCCGCATGGGTCATATGCAGGGCAATTCTCGACTATTACACTGAGACCGGAATAATGATAGGTTTCAAGGCGGCCGGAGGGATAGCTACCCCTGATGAAGCAATAGTATATTACAACATTGTGAAGAAGGAGCTTGGTGAAAAATGGCTTGACCCCGCCCTGTTCAGGATTGGTGCAAGCAGGCTGGCCAACGGACTTCTGGGCGAGCTGTATCCCTCAAAACCGGCATATTTTTAATTTACTGCAGATGGAGCAGCAGGTTACTGACAGTATATTTGCAGCAGCCGGGGGAAGTGACCGTGACACTGTACCTCAGAGCGAATTCCAGCTGGGAGGAATTATCCCATATACCGAAAAACCCGGCGCCACGCTGGTTGTAACTATGCCTGCCTCCCGGCAGAGCGAGCTGTACAGATACGTCAACCGTGTTCCCGGGCAACCGGTTCCGGATGGAATTCTGAACAGTGACTTCAGCTTCGGAATGCTTACAGTCTCACTGGTCCTCCTAACAGTTCTTTACGCCTTCGCAAGAAGAAGTATTACATCGAGCTTTCTTTCACTGGGTTTGAGGCGTCAGCATGAAACCGCCTCTCTGTCCTCATCTGTTACTGTTACCTGGCCTCCGCTGGCACTTAACCTTTTCACCTTATTGAACGTAAGCCTGTTTGCCGCCATTGCAGCAGTGCACACCGGGGCTTTGTCGCCAATGCCGGAGGGTGAAATGATAAAGACGACAGCACTATGCCTGGCCGTTTTTGCCGGGATCCTTCTTTTCAGGCATACTACCTGCATAATTGTAGCATCAGTCACAGCGCAGAAAAAGCTGTTCATGGAATATGTGTCAGTTGTGTACAGTACCTGGTTTATTGCTGCCGTCAGTTATTTTGTGCTCTCTTCAATTATTCTTTTCGTCCCCTTAAAGACGCCGGTTACCGTCGTTTACGCCGGAGCAGTCCTCACAGTTCTCCTGCTTTTCCTTCGGACAATCAAGCTGTTAAACATTTTTATCGTCAGGCGTGTTCCAATATTATATTTCATTTTGTACCTTTGTGCCCTTGAAGTCCTGCCTGTCCTGATTGTACTGAAAATTCTCGATGTGCTTTGATGACCGGCAGACACGTGGAGGTTGAACTTAAAACTTATGGCGTTGAAGATAAGGAAGGTATTAGTGTCGCAACCTGAGCCAAACAATCCGAAATCACCATATTTCGAGCTCGCCAAAAAATACAATCTGAAGGTTGATTTCAAACAGTTCATTCAGGTTGAGGGAATTTCCGCGAAGGATTTCCGCCAGCAAAAGATAAATATACAGGATTTTTCCGCTGTTGTATTCTCGTCGAAAACGGCTATCGATCACTTTTTCAGGTTAGCCGACGAGATGCGGATTACAATTCCTGACGACATGAAATATTTCTGCATCACGGAGAACGTGGCTTTCTACCTGCAGAAATACATTGTCTACCGTAAGCGTAAGATCTTCCACGGCAAGGCAAAGTTTGAAGATCTGATGGATATAATTATAAAACACAGGGACGAGAACTTTTTCGTTCCGCTTTCAGAGCCTCACAAGACAGATATTCCTGACCTTCTCACAAAAAGCAGTATCAAATTCACTGTGGGAACGATGTACCGCACCATAAGCAGGGGATTCGATTCCACGGAACTCGATTACGATATCCTGGTCTTCTACAGTCCCTCCGGTATTAAGTCCCTGAAAGAAAATTTTCCCACCTTCATGCAGGGTGAAATAAAAATCGCAGCCTTCGGTCCTACCACTGCAGAAGCTGTAACCAACGAGGGCTTCCGGCTCGACATACAGGCTCCGAATCCCAAGGCTCCCTCAATGACAATGGCCCTTGACTGCTTCATCAGAGATTTCAACAAAGGCAACAGGTAAGGCTTCTTTCGCAAAGAGTGAAAGACTTTGCGGCGTTAAGCCAATCAATGATCTTTTTGCCACAGGCAATCATGTAAGACTGAACTGGTTCCGTGCATTGTATTCGGTTTCCGAAGGCAGCGCGGACCTGTCGCCCGTAAGACTTCTGATCTCTGTGCCCAAAAGATATTTCAAGAAGGCTGTTATGCGTAATCTCCTTCGCAGAAGAATAAGAGAAGCCTTCAGGAAGAATAAAATCACACTTACAGAACACCTTACAAAAAACGGAAAACATATGGACCTGGCCATTATCTGGAGCTCCCCCGGTCCGGCGGATTACCGGCAAATAGAAGAATCGGTTAAGGAACTTATCAGGAAACTGACACATGTTAGGTGAACCGTTAACTTTGCGTAAAACCATTTCACATGCAACCCAATAAAAACAAAAAGAACAGTCCTTATCGTGGCAGCCGCAGCAGTTGCCGTCCTTTCATTGGGCTTTCTGATTGCAGATCAACAGGATAAGGATTTCAAGCTGACCAAAAATATCGATATCTATATTTCCCTGTTCAGGGAACTTAATGCATTTTATGTTGACGAGATCGACCCTGAGAAGCTGGTTGAAACAAGCATCACAGGCATGCTTGAAACCCTTGACCCGTATACTGTCTATTATCCCCAGGAGGATGTAAGCGATCTTGACTTCATGACTACCGGCAAATACGGCGGATTCGGGTCACTTATCAGAAAATCCGGTGATTACATTGTGGTAACAAACGTCTATAAGGGATTTCCGGCAGACAGGAACGGGATAAAGCCCGGAGACATAATGCTAAGCATAGACGGAAACTCACTGAAAGGCGTTGCCTCTGACAAGGCATCGGATATGCTGAAGGGTGAGCCGGGGTCGGCGGCTGAGATCACCCTGCTCAGGAACGGCAAAGAGCTTGACGTGAAACTGAACCGTGAAAAGATTTCGATACCTGCCGTTCCATATTACGGAATGGTTGACGGTTCAACCGGATACATCCGTTTCACCAATTTCACACAGAACTGCATTACAGAAGTAAAGGACGCTCTCACAGATCTCAAGGATAAACAGGGTGCTACGAGCATTATCCTGGACCTGCGCAACAATCCCGGAGGACTGGTCTCGGAAGCCGTTGAAATTGTAAACCTGTTCGTGAAGCCGGGACAGGAGGTTGTCAGCACGCGCGGAAGGGTTAAACAGTATGACGCCGTTTTCAAAACACAGAAGAATCCCGTTGCTCCTGACATGCCACTCGTAATCCTTATAAACAGGGCCTCAGCCTCGGCCTCGGAAATTGTGGCAGGTGCGATTCAGGACCTTGACAGGGGGGTTATCCTGGGAGAAAGATCATACGGGAAGGGGCTTGTACAGGTAGCCAGACCACTTAGCTATAAAGCCGAACTTAAGCTGACAACGGCAAAATACTACATCCCCAGCGGAAGATGCATTCAGGCAGTCGATTTTTCTCACCGTAACGAGGACGGCAGCGTAGGAGTCATACCTGATTCACTGATCAGGACATTCAGGACAAAAAACGGAAGGGAAGTAAAGGACGGCGGAGGAATCATTCCAGACAGGACAATCGCGTCGGAGATGCTGACAAGGTTCACCAGCGAACTGTATGTTCAGAATATGATCTTTGACTTTGCCACCGAGTATTACTGGTCGCACCCCGTTCCCGCAAACCCGGACAGCATCCGCATTACTGACGCAGATTTTGACGGCTTCGGAGAATTCCTTAAAAGGAAGAATTTCTCTTATAAGACTGATTCAGAGGCAGGGCTTGAAGAATTTGTAAAGCTTACAAAAAGCGAAGGTCTTTATGAGGCGAACTCCGCCACTATCACGGAGCTGCAGAAGGGTGTCTCGCACAATCTTGAGAATGATCTGAAAACCCAGAAAAAGGATATTGCCGAACTGATAGGGTCAGAGCTTGCCGGGAGATATTTCTATGATGCAGGCGCGGTAAGGTACTCGCTTCCTTTTGACAAACAGGTTATTGAAGCTGTAGCCATCGCTGCAGACAGGAATCTGTACGGTTCCTTTCTTAAGGTCCAGCAGCGCTGATCTCGCTTAACTGATTCATTTCCACTTTTCAGCGGAGTCGCTGTACAGCTCTTTCTTCCAGACCGGCAGCCGTCTCCTTTACCAGCTCGAGTGTATGCCGGCAGGCTCTCGTGGCCTGATCACGGTGCCCCGCCGTTACCATTATGAAAAGTGAGGCTTCCCCGGCTTTTACTGTGCCGGTTGAATGCACAATTATTACATCTCTGACGTCGCTGAATGCGGATCTCACAAGGGTCATTATTGCTTCGGTTTCAGTTGCCGCCATTTCCGGATAGGCCGAATACTCGATTGCAGTCACTGTTGTTCCCTCATGTTCGTCAGCCCTGACTTTTCCAATGAAAACGGATATTGCTCCTGCATCCGTATCATCATTTCCCCGGGTCAGAAGCCCGGATATCAGTGACGGAGTCAACGGTCCGTCGACCAGGTATTCCTGTTTCATTTTGTTTTTTTATCAGCCTCCTGCAAACGGAGGAAGAACTGCAATTTTATCGTTCCCTTTCAGCGAAGATTCTGCCGTAAGCAGCCGGTCATTAAGAGCCAGTCTGAACCTGACTGTTTTCATGCGCGGATATTTTTCGGCAATCATTTTGCGAAGGCCGGCCGTACTTTCAGCTGCGAACTCCTCCTCCGCAGTGCCGGCGATCTCCTGCGCAATTCCAAAATAGAGAACCTTTACCATTTCAGAGATCATTAATGGGCTTCCAGCCAGTTATTTCCTGTGCCGGTATCGACCTCCAGGGGAACTGCCAGTGATGCCGCCCCTTTCATTTCTTCCGTCACTATTTTGCTGAGCCTTTCGGTATCCTTAACCGCAACTTCGAAAATAAGTTCGTCATGAACCTGGAGGATCATTTTTGCTTCAGGCATCTCGTTCTCAAGACGCTCTGCAATGCGCACCATTGCAATCTTGATTATATCTGCCGCACTGCCCTGTAGCGGTGCGTTTATAGCGTTTCTTTCGGCATTGCCTCTGACAACCTGGCTTCGTGAGTGTATGTCAGGCACATAACGGCGTCTGCCGAACATCGTTGTAACATATCCTGTCTCCCTTGCCCTGCGGATGCTCTCATCCATATACTCCTTCACGCCGGGATATGATGCAAAGTATCCGTCAATCAGCTCCTTCGCCTCTTTCCTGCCAATCGTCAGTCGTTCCGAAAGGCCGAATGCGGAAATTCCGTATATGATCCCGAAGTTGGCCGTCTTGGCCCGAGCCCTCATTTCACGGGTGACATCGCCTACCGGCACCCTGAAAATCTTGGAAGCCGTTGCAGCGTGTATGTCCTGCCCCGAAAGGAAATCGGCTATCATTCCGCTGTCGCCGCTCAGGTGTGCCATAAGCCTCAGTTCGATCTGCGAATAATCGGCGCTGAGAAAGATTTTTCCTTCATCAGGGATAAACGCCCTTCTTATCTCCCTCCCCTCCTCGTCACGAACGGGTATATTCTGCAGGTTCGGGTTTGTGGAACTGAGCCTGCCAGTAGATGCGACCGCCTGGTTGTATGTCGTATGTATCCTTCCTGTTTTTTTGTCAATCAGCTCAGGCAACGATTCCACATAGGTTGAAAGCAGCTTTTTGAGTCCGCGGTATTCAAGAACCTTTCCGATGACAGGATGCTTTGAAACAAGCCGCTGAAGTACCTCTTCGTCAGTACGGTACTGCCTGGTCTTTGTAAGCCTGGCGTTGTCATCAAGCTTAAGCCTGAGGAACAGAATATCACCCAGCTGCTTTGGCGATGAAATGTTAAATTCCTGGCCTGCAAGGTCATAAATCTCCTTTTCGAGCCTTATTATTGTCTCCCTCAGCGTTACTGCAAAATTCTTCAGTACATCCACGTTTATCCTTATCCCTTCCCTTTCCATGGAGGCAAGCACGCTGATGAGGGGCATTTCAATCTCCTTCGCAAGTTTTTCAAGACCCTGGCTGAGCAACATTGGCTCAAACGTCTCTTTAAGCTGCCACGTAATATCGGCGTCTTCAACCGAATACTCCCGTACCTTTTCCTTTTCGACCTCGCGCATGTTCTTTTGCCTGGGACCTCTCTCCCCGATAAGATCCTCGATGGGAACGGGCCTGTATCCAAGGTATTTCTCCGAGAGAAGGTCCATACTGTGCCTCATGTCGGGCTCCAGCAGGTAATGTGCCACCATTGTATCAAAAAGGGGTCCTTTGACCTTTATTCCGTAACCTGACAGGACCTGGATGTCAAACTTGAGGTTCTGTCCGGTCTTTCCTATGGTTGCGTTTTCAAATACCGGTTTCAGCGGAGCAAGGAGTTCCCGGGCGGCCTTCCTGTCTGAGGGCAGCCAGAGGA
This sequence comes from uncultured Bacteroidales bacterium, assembly GCA_963757935.1. Lineage (GTDB taxonomy): Bacteria > Bacteroidota > Bacteroidia > Bacteroidales > VadinHA17 > SR-FBR-E99. The sequence continues at coordinate 462,944 of CAVWSZ010000001.1, forward strand.
GAGTTCCTGTGCCCTTTTTCCAGCTGAATGCAACGGCTACAAGTTCTGTATTAAGTGAATCAAGCGAGGTTGTCTCTGTGTCGAAGCAGAACTCCTTCTGAGCGGCCAGCAAAGAGGCAAATTGCGTGACAGCCCCGAGGTCCTCAATGAGGTCATAGTGATGTTCCGTTGTCAGAATTGAACGCCCGGTTTCCGGGGAAGTCTGCTCCGGAAGGCCGAAAAGAGACCCCTGGGAACTGTCTGCCGGTCGTCTCTGCTCAGTTACAGGAGTGAATTCCTTCTCCGGTTTTTCGTCAGGAAGAGCTGCCGTTTTTTCGAGTTTTGATGCCATTGTACGAAACTCCAGCTCGCCGTACACCTTTTTCAGCAGTGCAATGTCAGGCTCCTGCCTGTGAAACTGTTCATGCCTGAATTCAACGGGAACATTCTGCTCTATAGTGGCAAGACGCTTAGAGAGCAATATCTGTTCGCGGTTTTCCTCAACAGCCTCCTTTTGCTTCCCTGAGAGCTTCGATGTGTTCCCGAGAAGGCTCTCTATGCCCCCGAACTCAGAAATGAGCTTACGGGCCGTTTTAGGGCCAATGCCGGGGGCTCCGGGGATATTGTCCGATGCATCGCCCATGAGTCCGAGCAGGTCGATGATTGATTCCGGTTTAACGCCATATTCCCTGACTATCTCGTCGGGGCCCCAGACTTCCGCTTCACCCCCGCCTCTACCCGGTCTGTACATAAGCACATTTTCGGTGACAAGCTGGGCAAAATCCTTGTCAGGAGTCATCATGTAGGTTTTGTAGCCTGCCTCGGCTGCCTTGCGCGCGAGAGTGCCAATCACGTCGTCAGCCTCAAACCCCGGAACCTCAATTACCGGTATCCGAAACCCCTCCAGGATCCTTTTGATGTAAGGAACCGCTAATTTTATGTCCTCGGGAGTGGCGTCCCTGTTTGCCTTGTATTCCGGGTAAATTTCACTCCTGAATGTCGGTCCCGGAGGATCGAATACAACGGCAATATGGGTAGGTTTCTGTTTTGCCAGAAGCTCTTCAAGAGTCAGAAGAAACCCGAAAACAGCTGAAGTGTTCATTCCCCCGGTTGTTATCCTGGGATTCCTGATAAAGGCATAGTATGACCTGAATATCAGCGCATATGCGTCAAGCAGGAAGAGTCTCCTGTCTTCGTTATTTTCTTTCACGTGTTGTCTGATGCATGCCACTCGGCAAAGGAGGTGGCGGTTTCGTAAAGTTTAACGCTGTGCAGTTTTACGCCCGAAGGCATTTTTTCCGAAACAGTCCGGGCAATATCGGCCACAAGGTTCTCACATGTAGGCTGATAGGGTGTCACAATTACATTTTCAAAATGAGCGCGGTAGCTTTCAATTTTTTCATCAGGAGCAAAACCTGCAACCGTCAGTGCATGGTCAAACCTGTCGACTACATTTTTTTTCACTATCTCCTTGAGGTCTCCGAAGTCAATAACCATCCCGTTGCAGGGATTCTCGGGATCGTCTGCCGGAACCCCGGAAAATGTAACGAAGAGTATGTATGAATGCCCGTGGACATTGCGGCACGGGCCATCATAGTTCCAGAGGGCATGCGCCATTTCAAAATGAAATTCCTTTGTGATCCTGATTACTGCCATTTGAGGGTTTATTGATGACTGCAAAATTAACGATTTATAAGCATTATTGTTTACCAGGCCTTTTCTGCCTGACAATTACAACTTTAGTGTTTTGTATTACATAAAAGAATTAACTTTGCGCCCAATTAACATCTTATGAGGATGAATGGGATAAAGACTTTGACAATACCGTATTCGCTCGGGCAGAGCTTCAGCAGGTACGGTGAGAACAAGGCGTTGGGATTTGTGGGAGAAGAAGTTCTCACGTACAACGAATTGAAGAGATCGCTTGAGGCGGTAATGGCAATGCTTGAAAAGTATTCCATCGGCCGTGGAGATAAAGTTGCAATTCTGAGCGGCAGCATGCCCAACTGGGGTGTTACATACCTTGCAATTACATCGATGGGCGCGGTGGTAGTGCCTGTTCTCCCGGATTTTACCCCGGAAGAAGTATCCAATGTTCTCCGCCACTCGGAAACAGCAGCAATATTTGTTTCCGGTGCTCTTACAGGTAAGCTTGCCGGCTTCTCGTCAGCAAGCCTGAGACTCCTGATTACCCTGGATGACTTCGCCGTTATCTCAGGTTATAACGGAACCGGTTATGACCCTGCCGCAAAACCAGAAAAGTCCTATCCCGTCGAGGAGGAGGATATGGCTGCTCTCATTTATACATCCGGCACAACAGGAAAATCAAAGGGTGTAATGCTCACGCACAAGAATCTGTGCTGGACTGCGGAAAAGACTCTGACTATCCAGAGGGTTAATGATAAGGATATCTTCCTGAGCATCCTTCCCCTGTCACACACCTATGAGCAGACTCTTGGTCTGATTCTTCCGGTCTTCTGCGGTGCAACTGTTTACTATCTGCGTAAACCGCCGACACCTGCCGTATTGCTGCCCGCACTGGAACTCGTGAAGCCCACGACAATGCTCACAGTGCCGCTGATAATGGAAAAAATATATTTCAACAAAATAGCGCCCACCTTCCGTAACAGCAAGGCTTTGTCAGTTCTTTACGGCATACCCCTGTTCCGAAAGATCCTGAACAAGGCTGCCGGTAAGAAGATTTACAAAACCTTCGGAGGCAGACTGAGATTCTTCGGAATCGGAGGGGCTAAGCTCAATCCTACCGTTGAAAAATTCCTCATCGAGGCAAAATTCCCTTATGCAATAGGGTACGGACTGACAGAAACATCCCCTCTGCTGGCCGGAACAAGTGTCGGCAGTCCGAGGCTCGGTTCCACAGGACCGGCAATGGAGGGTGTCACCCTAAAGATCAACCATCCGGATCCTGCAACAGGAGAAGGTGAAGTATGGGCCAGGGGCGAAAACGTAATGAAGGGTTATTACAATGATCCGGTCATGACCGCTGAAGTCCTGACTCCTGACGGATGGTTCCGTACCGGGGACCTTGGAGTCATGGACAAAAACGGTTACCTGAGCCTCAAGGGAAGGCTCAAGAATATGATAGTCGGATCCAGCGGAGAGAATATTTATCCCGAAGAAATAGAATCTGTCATAAACGACTACAGTCTTGTCATCGAATCTCTTGTTGTCCAGAAAAAAGGAAAGCTGGTTGCAATGGTCCACCTCAATATGGATGAGCTTCAGGCAAAATACCAGGCCATGAAGAAGGAGCTGACAGAGCAGGCCGAAGTCAAGCTGGAGGAATACATGGAAGAGATACGGAAATACGTGAACTCTAAAGTCAATAAATTCAGCCAGATACAGCTTGTTGAATTCCAGCCTGAGCCGTTTCAGAAAACTGCAACACTGAAAATCAAGAGATTTTTATATTGCTGATTTACAGCGTTCCGGCTTTTGTTTCAAGCACAATCTTTTCTCCCGGTTTTACAGTAAACCTGTATCCCTGCGGTGTTTCGTCATATGATGCTGACGAGGTGAAGCCACGGCTTCCGAATACAGGCTTCAGGTAAACCGTACCCCCTTTTTCCGGAATCAGAACTATGCGGGTCAGGAGACCCTCTTTCATTGTTGCGCTTACAAGTACTGCCCCTTCGGCACGGAGACTTTCAAACGAGACATCCTTCCATTCCGGGGGAACAGCAGGAAACACCTCGATCATTCCCCTGTGGCTCTGCAGAAGCATCTCCTGGATTCCTGAGGCAAATGCGAAGTTTCCCTCAAGGGTAAAGGGCCGGTATGTCATTTTTGATTTTCCGGTGCCCGACTGATCTCCGTTTACGTGGAAGCTGTTGGGAAGGCAGAAGCACTCAGCAAATGTCCTAAGCGCATCAGCCGCTTCGGCACCTCTTCCCGCACGTGCATAAAGGTTGCCAAGCCAGGCCCAGGAATAGCCTGTCCAGTTGTCAGGACCCTGCAATACAAGGTTACTCAGCGATTTTTCAATAATCTCCCTGTCAGCATCTGAAGATGAAATATCAATGAGGCCGAGCGGGTAAACCGACATCAGATGCGAAAAATGCCTGTGCGACTCAGAATAAGGATGCCCCGGAGCGATCATCAGGCCGCTTTCCGGGTCTGAAGCAAGCTGAGGCCATTCTGAAAGGATGTCCAGCCATCTCTTGCGTTCATTTTCAAGGCCCAGCACTGCAGCCATTTCTGCGGCTTTTTCAAATGTCCACCTTGTGAGCGAAAGGTCAAAGTTTGTGATTTCAGAAAACCAGGCATCGCGGCTGTTGTCATTGAATTCAGGACTTGAACTGATGGGGTATTTCCTGAGACCGTTTCTGTCTTTTACGGAGAGCTGGTCGAGATGAAGGGCCACTCCGCTAATCCAGGGATAGGCGCGTTCTTGCAGAAACAACGTATCAGAGGTGTATTTCCACTGCAACCAGAAGTGATGGGCCAGCCAGGCAGAGACCGTGGGGCCGAAGGAATACTGGATCCAGCCACCCATGGGTTCACCTGCAAGAGTTGTCACACCTGGAACATTAAGTCCTTCATTTTCAAAATATTCCTTCGTATATTTTCTGAATGTTTCACGTTTTTCCCACAGCCAGTTTGTAAACCCGGCGGAAAGATCCGTATGATTGGCTCCGTATGCCGGCCAGTAACTTAACTGGGTGTTGAGGTCGTGATGAAAATCCCCCTTCCAGGGCGGCAGCTGACCGTTATCTGCTGTCCACACAGCCTGCAGTGATATTGGCGGAGAGTCAGCCCTGGCGGCAGAGCCGAACTTGTACATTTCCAGATACCACTGACGCTCAAGCAGCGTGTCAGGCAGGGAGAGCCCGGAGGCTGACCAGAAATCCTTCCACCAGGCTGTGTGATTCTCAAGTGCGGCCAGGTAATCTGCAGTTGAAGGAGCGCTTGTTTTTCCGGAATTTTTTTGAGGATCACTTTCCCCGTTATGTGACGAAATATTCCAGCAACCGGTTGTTTCTTTTTTCCCGGAAGTCCATGACAGGTCAACCGAATAACTGAAGCCACCCCAGCAATTTTGCAGGTAATTTGAGGAATTTGCTCCCTGAGTTACAACGCCCTGTTCATAACCAAGCCGGTCAAGACCGTATGAAATAATGCCGGAAGGCTTTCCGGCGGCTTCGTTCTTACCGTATGCAGGGGGTACAATGACACCGGATGGCAGGCTTCCGCCCGTAAACCGGTACCAGCCACCTCCTCCGGAGGCATCCACGAACAGCTCCAGGTGAGCTCCCTGTTTCCAGTTTACGTGGCAAACAGCCATGTCTGTATCAAGCCACACCCTGCTGACCGGACCGAGACCTGAAATATCAAATTCTATTGCTGCCCCAGGTATTTTAGTCGGGGCTGCAAGACGGTCGTAGGGAGCGTCAAAATTCTCCTGTACCGCCCTGTAGGTGTTATTTAACCACTGTTCATATACCCATTTGTATTTCCATTCCGGAATTCCGATGTTTTCCATTGGCCGGAGATCCCAAAGGTCGGCCCTGTCTAATGGAGATTCGAAGCCGTCCGTCTTTCTGCCACACGAGGGCTCCCGTCATGCCGTTCCCGAGCGGTATTCCCTCATCCCACATCTCCGGAAGGGCATTGAACAAAAGATCGTGTCTTCCGGGTTCACTTACATTCTTTTCCCTGCACGATGAGATAGCTATAATTAAAATCAGGGTTGCGATTGTACTTTTTATCATAATTCTATTTTGATTTTAAGTGTATGATCCGCCCTGCCGGCATAGATGATTATAATGTTTTATTGATATGTGCCTGCCTGACAGGAGAGTTTCATATTTGCCCCGCAATATTTTTTTTTGCTACTTTGCTGCAAATTACGAAAAAGAGATGTCCCAGAAAACTAAGTCCCTGCTCCTTATTTTTTCGATACTGATAATTGATCAGGCTGTAAAGATCCTGGTCAAGACCAGCATGGTGATAGGCGATGAGATCCCGTTGATGGGAGGATGGTTCAGGATCCATTTTCTTGAAAACAACGGCATGGCGTTCGGGATGGAATGGGGAGGAAAGGCAGGCAAGGCGGCACTGAGCATTTTCCGGATGTTAGCCATCGTGGGAATATTCTGGTACCTTATCAGCATCATCCGCAGCAAGGCTCCCACGGGTCTTATACTTGCCGTCAGCGCCATCGTAGCCGGAGCTACCGGAAATCTTATTGACAGTGCCTTTTACGGAATGATATTCAGCGAAAGCTGGCATGTGCCGGCAGTGATGTTCCCGGAGGGAGGCGGTTATTCCTCATTTCTGCACGGCCGGGTCGTAGACATGCTCTATTTTCCGATTATTGACACACACTGGCCATCGTGGTCACCTTTCAGACCGGGGGAGTCTTTTATTTTTTTCAGGCCCGTGTTCAACCTTGCCGACTCGTCGATAACGACCGGGGTTCTCTCAATTCTCGTATTTCAGAAGAAATTCCTGGGAGAATCCAAATGATCACGTCCCGCAGCCGTTAAGGCAATAGAGAAGCTGTTTTAGCTTTTCATCCCTGATTGAATAATATATATTCTTTCCCTCGCGACGGGAGACTAAGACACCTTTATCCTTCATTATTCCAAGGTGATGCGATGCTGTTGACTGTTCCACTTCAAGCAGTTTGTGAATTTCGGTAACTGTCATTTTTTTGTTACTCTCGAGGGCGTTGAGAATGGATATCCTTACAGGGTGGGATATCGCTTTTAATATTCCTGCCGTTTTTTCAAGCTTTTCCGGATCCAGATTTATGTCGCTCATTTGATATTTACTTGTACTGCAAATGTATGTAAATATGTTCATATGAAACATTTGTTTGTCAAAGTACACTTAAGAACAATTTATGACTTGTTCACATTTTATCTTATTTTTGAATCCTCTACGAGAGACGGGAATGCCGACCTTATCAGATATCACTAAACCGGTTGCGGGTGAGATGAAGGAGTTTGAATCCTACTTCAATCGCACCCTGCAGACCGATGTACCCTTCTTTCACATAATACTGAACTATATTCTCCGGCGCAAGGGCAAACAGATGAGGCCAATGCTGGTTTTCCTCACTGCGAAGCTGAACGGGAAAATAAACGAGTTGTCATATATTGCGGCTACCCATATTGAGCTTCTTCATACGGCAACCCTGGTTCATGACGATGTTGTGGACGAGGCGGTTGAAAGGCGCGGACTTCCTTCTATTAACGCCATCTGGAATTCAAAGATTGCGGTACTTGTAGGCGACTATCTGCTTGCCCAGGGTCTTCTGATAAGTGTTGAGAAAAAGAGTTACGGCATGCTTGAGATAGTATCAACCGCCGTCAAGGAGATAATCAAGGGAGAGCTGGTACAGCTTCAGAAGACACGAAAGCTGAACATCAGGGAGGAGGACTATTTCCGGATCATAAAAATGAAAACGGCGACACTTATCGGGGCGTGCACAGCCTGCGGAGCCAGCTCGGTTACGGATGACAGTGCGGTTATCGCTTCAATGAGAGAGTTCGGTGAGACAATCGGCATTGCTTTCCAGATAAAGGATGACCTTCTCGATTATTCAAGCAACGGGCTTACGGGAAAGAAAGAGGGCAATGACATCAAGGAGAAAAAGATAACCCTTCCTCTCATCCACGCCCTGCGTGAAGCCGGTCCTGTAGAACGCAGGCGGGTGATACGGGTAATCAGGAAGAAGAAAAAGGGAAGGAAGGAGATCACATGGGGTGATCGATTTTGTTAAACGTCACGGGGGACTTGAATATGCTGAAACCAAAATGTCAGAGTATGCAGACCTTGCGATGCGAAAACTTGACGAGTTATCCTGACTCGGAGACCAAAACGGCACTAATTCAGTTTATTCAATATTCAACTTCGCGTAAAAAATGAAAGATGTTGCAGTCTTCCTGTCAGCCGGCAAGTATGCCGTTGCAGGAGTTTCAAGGGACCCGAAGAAATTCGGGCATGTAGTTTTCAAAACTCTTCTCAAAAAGGGAATGGACGTTGTTCCTGTAAATCCCGCCGCTGACACAATTGACGGTGTCAAATGTTACAATTCGGTCAGCGACCTTCCGTCTGACATAAAGGGAGTCATTTTTATGACCCCGAAGGAAGAAACACTTTCGGTCGCCAGGGAGGCAATTTCCAAAGGAATTAAAAATTTATGGATTCAGCAGGGGGCAGAATCAAAGGCGACAATTTCCGAACTTGAAAAGGAAAATGTCAACCTGATCCACAATGAATGTATCATGATGTTCTGGAAACCTGACGGAGTGCATTCCTTTCACCGTTTTCTGAAGAAAATCTTCGGCCGTCTGCCGGCATAAGGGGATTTATTCGATTCTCGTGAAGTTCAGCCTGAAGTAAATAGCGGTTATACTCCTGTTTCAGAGCACATTAACTGCATTTTTCTGAATTACTGTTCCACGTGGAAAAGAGCTCATTTATGAAGGGCCGAAGCAATTGCTCCGGCTTTTTTTATGCCAATGACCTTTTCAATCTCGTCCGTCGGGGCTTCGCTGATTTTTTTTACTGAACCGAATTTTTTCAGCAGAAGTTCTTTTGTCTTCTCTCCGATTCCGGGAATTTCATCCAGGAATGAACTGTTCATTTTGGAACTCCTCTTTCCCCGGTGAAAATTAATTCCGAATCTGTGAGCCTCATTTCTGAGGTGCTGAATTATTTTTAATGTAATTGAGTTCTTGTCGAGGTAAAGAGGTACGCTGTCTCCGGGGAAGTATATCTCTTCAAGTTTTTTTGCTATTCCGATCACGGTTATTTTTCCTCTCAGGCCCAGGCTGTCAAGGCTTTTTACCGCGGAAGAGAGCTGGCCCTTGCCGCCGTCTATCACAATCAGCTGTGGCAGAGGCGATTTTTCATTTAGCATCCGGCTGTACCGTCTGCTGATTACCTCTTCCATTGAAGCGAAGTCGTCAGGACCCGTTACAGTTTTGATGTTGAAATGGCGGTACTCCTTATTCGAGGGCTTTCCGTTGCGGAATACCACACAGGCCGCCACAGCTGAATCTCCCTGGATGTTGGAGTTGTCAAAACATTCGATATGAAGGGGCAAAGAGGGCATATGAAGGTCTTTCATCATCTTTTCAAGGTTACGCCCTGTCCTGTTCTCCTTCGACTGCTCAGCAGCCTTTTTCTGCCGGTCAAGTCTGAAGAAGACGGCATTCCGGTTTGCAAGCTCCAGCAGTTTGTGCCTGTCTCCGCGTTGAGGAACCAGGTATTTTACCTTATCAAGTTGAATATCAGGCAGAAAGGGTACTATGACCTCAGGGGAATCACTTGCAACACGTTGCCTGATCTCCGTAACAGCCGTCGAGAGGAGTGACTCTTTCTCTTCTTCCAGCCTGACTTTCAGCTCTATGGAATATGTCTGAACCACAGCCCCTTCCACCACCTTCATGTATGCAATGAACATTGATGATTCATCCTGTGAGCAACCGAACACATCGACATTTCCTACGGAAGTATTGACAACCACTGATTTGCTGCGATAGCGTGCTATCAGTTCGAGCTTTTCCTTAATCTTTTGCGCTTCCTCGAAGTTGAGATCATGTGCATACTTTTTCATAAGCGCCTCAAGATGAGCAGTTACAGAGCTGACATCTCCCCTGATAATAGCTCTTATCCGGGCTATCTGTTCATTGTGCTCTTCCTCACTCACCAACCCGATGCAGGGGGCCTTGCAGTTGCCCAGATGGTATTCCAGGCACACCTTGAACCGCCCCTCTTCTATCGCCTTCCTGTTAAGAGGAAGAGAACAGGTCCGGATCTGAAAAAGGTGACGAATGAGCTCAAGAAGAGTCCTTACTGCCGGCACGGATGTATAAGGACCGTGATATGAAGAGCCGTCGGCGATTACCTGCCGTGTAAGAAACACGCGCGGAAAGTGCTCATTCTTTATGCATATCCACGGATATGTCTTGTCATCCTTCAAAAGGATGTTATACCTGGGCTGATGGTTTTTAATTATGTTGTTTTCAAGCAGAAGGGCGTCAGACTCGTTATCAACAACTATATGCCTGAGCTCTGTGGCACGAGAGAGCATTACCCGGGTTTTTCCCGACTGGTTTTTGGCAAAGTATGAAGTAACCCGCTTTCGCAGACTTATTGCCTTGCCAACATAAAGGATTGTGCCGGAAGAGTCAATGAACTGGTACACTCCGGGCCTGTCGGGCAGGTTTGAAATCGAGGATTTTATGGAGTCGGGATTATTCAAACAGCTAGTTATGGAAAGTTAACTCAGTGATTATTCAGTGAATAGCGGTACAAACCTGAAGGCTTTGCCGTCAAACAGGCCCTTGTCGCTCAGTTTAAGTTCAGGTATTACAAGTAAAGCCATGAAAGAGAGGGTCATAAAGGGGGCGTCAAGCGTGCATCCGAGTCTTCTGGCCGTCTCGGTCAGCCTCAGGTAGTTTGAAGCGACTGCCGATACAGGCATGTCTGACATTATTCCTGCCACCGGCAACCGGAGCAGTTCGCAGTCCCGGTCAGAAACAACTGCCATTCCTCCTCCCGCGTCAACTACGGCATTGACTGCCTCCGTAATCTCAACGTCTGTAACTCCGACAGCGATTATGTTATGACTGTCGTGAGCCACTGAGGTGGCCAATGCCCCCTTTTTAAGCCCGAAGCCCCTGATAAAACCTATAGAAGGAGGAGCGTCATTATACCGTTCCTTAACTACTATTTTGAGAATGTCCTCCCCCGGCCGTGACTTTACCGTCAGTTCATTTCCTGCACTCACCACTACCGATCCGGTAATCAACTCTCCGTTCGTTGCCGTAATTACACGTAATCCCGTGCCCTCTCTTTTCACTGAGATTTCCCTTGGCAATATCCTGTTGCAAACGAAATTATTTAATTTGCCGACAGGACCCGGTCTGAAAAGAGTATTGACTCCGTCGAAAACCATTTTTCCGTTGATCCAGGTCTGCATAACCTTCATTGTACCCGGGTTATCGACCACTATGAAATCAGCCCGGTCACCTGCTCTTAACATCCCCGCCTTAAGTCCGTAATGTGAAGCCGCATTAACGGAGGCGGCTCTCAGAACATTAAACAGATCATATCCTGCATTAACAAGTCGTGCAACCAGTCTGTTTATATGGCCTTTTTCCAGCATTTCAGGATGTAGATCGTCACTGCACAGCATAACCATGTCAGGATGTGAATCAATAAGTGAAGCCAGTGAGTCCAGGTTTTTTGCAGCGCTGCCTTCGCGAATCAGAATTTTCATTCCGAGAGAAATTTTCTCCAGGGCTTCTTCGAGTGTTGAACATTCATGGTCAGTTGATATTCCTGAACCAACATATTTCTTCAGGTCTTCGCCGGTCAGCCCGGGGGCGTGACCGTCAATAACAACACCTGCATCCTTTGCAATCTTTATTTTAAGGGCTACAGTTTCGTCTTCGTAAATTACTCCCGGAAAATTCATCATCTCCGCCAGGAAGCCAATTCTTTCATCATTTAAAAGCACCTTTATTTCATCCGGGCCCACAACCGCTCCTGAACTTTCAAATGATGTTGCCGGGACGCAGGAGGGTGCACCGAAAGAAAACATTAAAGGCACTGTTTCAGCATTATCGAGCATAAAATAGACTCCCTCGATTCCCATTACGTTTGCAATCTCATGTGGATCTGAAACCACAGCCACCGTACCATGTTTTACTGCTGCCACTGCAAAATGTGAGGGCGTCACCATTGAGCTTTCAATGTGCACGTGTGCATCTATCAATCCCGGCATTATGTAGATATCCGGTGCAGTCTCCTTTTCTTCAACAGAAACAATCCTGCCTTCCTCAAACGTAATCTCCCCTGCATATATCTTCATTTTATGCAGATCTACAATCTTTCCTGAAATTTTCATATTGATTGTTTTAATAAAGATGTTCCACGTGGAACATCTTTCTATCTCCCCAGATAAATAATCAGAATTGAAATATCAGAAGCAGATACTCCACTAATTCTTGAAGCCTGACCAATCGTTGCAGGTTTAATTCTTGCAAGCTTTTGTCTGCCTTCGGTTGAAATTGAAATCAGTTCACCGTAGTCGATATCATCCGGGATTTTAAGCTCTTCAAGACGGCTAACCTTGTCTGCCACATTTTTCTCCCGCTGAAGGTAGCCGGAGTATTTAATCAGTATTTCGGTTGCATCAGTAATTTCCCTCTTCCTTTTTGAGGTAAAATATGACAGTCCCTCTGCTCCCGGGATCTGCTGAAGAAGCTCTTCAAGTATAACCTGCGGACGGGCTGCAACGGTTATTGCCTTTGCTTTCTGAGATATTCCGCTGGTTCCCCTGGATTCCAGGAAGGGGTTAATCAACTCCGGTACCAGACTTTTTGTTTTAATAAAATGTTCAATCTCATTTACCATCTCCCTCTTTTCCTTAAGCCTTACTATCCTGGAATTTCCGGCCATGCCCAATTTCCAGGCCTTTTCAGTCAGCCTCTCATCTGCGTTATCCTGTCTTAGAAGTATCCTGTACTCGGCCCTCGAGGTAAACATTCTGTAAGGCTCGTCTACCCCTTTCGTTACGAGGTCATCTATAAGAACCCCGATATATCCCTCATCACGTCCTATTACAAGCGGATCCTCCCTCCTTATTCTGAGCACTGCATTTGCTCCGGCAATAAGTCCCTGCGCCGCGGCTTCCTCATATCCGGTAGTTCCGTTTATCTGACCCGCAAAATAAAGTCCTTCAATTTTCTTAGTCTCCAGTGTTTGCTTAAGTTGTGTCGGCTGAAAAAAATCATACTCTATGGCGTATCCAGGTCTGTATATGACTACATTTTCCAGGCCCCGCACTTTCCTTAATGCATTTATCTGAACCTCCAGGGGAAGACTGCTTGAAAATCCGTTTATATAATACTCATTTGTATCACGACCTTCAGGCTCAAGAAAAAGCTGATGATTCTCCCTGTCAGCAAAAGTTACTATCTTGTCTTCAACGCTTGGGCAGTATCTTGGTCCCCTCCCCTTTATTCTCCCGGTAAATAGCGGCGAAAACTTTAATCCCTTCCTCAGTTCATCATGAACCTCACTGTTTGTATGTGTTATGTAGCAACTCTTCTCATCCTTTATTTCAGTCCTGTCAGCAAGGTATGAAAAAGAGAGACCTTCACCGTCTCCCTTCTGCTCTGTCATCAGACTGAAGTCGATACTCCTGCCGTCCACTCTGGCACTTGTTCCTGTTTTCATTCTTTCCACGGTGAACCCCATCTCCCTGAGCTGTTCGCTCAGTCCGACCGAAGCCTGATCACCAGACCTTCCTCCTCTCATTGTCTGAAATCCCACATGCATCAGTCCATTCAGGAATGTCCCGTTTGTCAGGATAACCGCCTCAGCATAAAAGGTTGTGCCGAGAGATGTCTTTACTCCCTTAACCTTGTTCCTGTCCACCACAAGGTCAGTTGCCTGTTCCTGCCAAATGTGCAGTTTCTCCGTCTGCTCGAGAATACTCCTCCACTCCCGTGTAAACATCATCCTGTCGCATTGGGCTCTGGGGCTCCACATAGCCGGACCTTTACTCCTGTTCAGCATCCTGAACTGAATCATAGTACGGTCTGTAACAATTCCGGACATGCCCCCAAGTGCATCTATTTCCCTGATTATCTGACCCTTGGCTATTCCACCCATCGCAGGGTTGCACGACATCTGCGCCAACTTGGTCATATCCATAGTTATAAGAAGAGTCCTCGCTCCCATTGCAGCCGACATATGTGCCGCCTCGCAACCCGCGTGACCACCTCCTACTACAATAACATCGTATGTGTAATTCATTCCGCTTCCGCTAATGCCAGATACATATCCTCCCGTTCGGTCATCGTCTCTTTCTCTTTCTGACTTCCGTCAGCGTATCCGCACAAATGCAGAAAACCGTGAAATATCACCCTTGCAGCCTCATTCCACAGAGTTACCCTGTTCTCCCGGGCATTATATCTTATTCTTTCTGTACTGATGTAAATTTCGCCGTTTATAACCTTTCCTTCACAGTAGTCAAACGTAATTATATCTGTCATATAATCATGTGAAAGGAATTCCCTGTTAATTTCAAGCAGCTTTTCATCACTTGTAAATATAACTTCAGCTGATCCGGCCTTTCTGCCTGCATCTAATATCATCTTCCGGATAACCCGCTTAATCTTCCCGGTCTCCCTGAGTCTGAATCCTTCAATATCGTAATGAAAGTTTATTTTCATTCATGCAGAATTGATTTCGAATGCCGGATATAAACTTTAATTATTAAAAATGATTCAATTGCATCCCTGTTAATAACAAGGATAAATTATGCGGGGTTCATATTCTAATATTTAAATTTCATCCTCACTTCATTTCCGGACTCATTATAGTCTATCGAATCAGCAAGATGTCTCATCAGAAAAACTCCTCGTCCGTGAAGATTTTCAATGTTTTCCGGTTTTGTGGGATCCGGCAGTTTATCGTATTCGAATCCCTTTCCCTCGTCCTGTACAAAGACCTCGAAAACATTTCCGTCAGCAGAAATTTCAACAGTTACATTTTTTGTTACGTCCCCCTTATTGCCGTGCAATATTGCATTATTAACAGCTTCCACCGTTGACACCAGTATCTTGCCGTACACATCATCAGAAACGCCCAGCCTTTTCGACAAAGTGTCAACCATAGTCTCAATAACTGTAAGGTTTTCGATGTCTGATTTTATGGAAATTTTTTCCGTCATAATGGAAAGATTTACAATACCTTAAACTGCCTTAAATCGCATTTGTTACAATATTACCTATTTTTTCACCAGCCACAACTCAGGATTCAATTTAGTCTTCTCCTCGTATACCATAAATTTAAGTACAGCTTTATTGCCTTCTTCGGAATCACTGTAGACCTCACCAAGCTCCTGACCTGTTGTAACGTTCTCACCTGCCTTTACCCTTATGTTAACCAGGTTCTGATATACAGTAAGGTACTTACCGTGTCTAACAATCACTGCCATATTTGCTCCGGAGATTGCAAAAATTCTCACCACCTGTCCTTTAAAAACGCTTTTCGCCTTAATATTTCCGCTTGTTGTTATTTCGATTCCTATATTATCCTCTGTTACCTTCTTTAAAACCGGATGAGGCTGTAATCCGAAGTGACTTGTAATAATTCCCCGTTCGACCGGCCATGGCAACCTCCCTCTGTTTTCTCCGAAAGAGTCGCCCACAAGCTTCATCTCGCTGCTCATTGGCGTGGTGACGCTTTTCTTTCTTTCTTCTTCTATAAGCCTGGCTATCTCACTTTCAATCTGCCTGGCGACTCTTTTCTTTTCTTCAAGTTCCTGCTTTAATTGCTTTTCCTTACGGCTAAGCGTTGTCACCATCTTTTCCTTCTTCACCTGATCCTCTCTTAAAATCTGCTTTTGCCGCTCTTCCTTCCTTTTGAGATCGTTAATACTCTTTACGTCCGTTTCAAGCTTGTCTCTTGTTGTCTGAAGTTCATAAAATACCTGGGTAATAAGCTCAGCCTCATTTCTTCTGAATCTTGTAATCTGTTGAATATACTTGAGTCGCTTATATCCCTGGTTAAAATCACTCGATGAAAGAATAAATGCAACCGCGGGAGTACCCTTTTTTGCTTTATAAGCATTTATAACAGACTTTGCGTACTCCTCCTTCATTTTAACAAGATCCTCTTCCAGCATCTCTCCTGCCTGTCTGTTAAGAGATATCCTGTATTCCAGCAGGCTGATTTCTTCACCGTACTCGTTAATTATTTTTTCTCTCAATGATAACTTTTTGCCAATAACCCTCAATTCATTAAGGTTTTCTTTCCTTTCTGACGCCGTATTTTTAAGCAGACGGTCTACATATTCAATTTCTTCCAGGTTCTTCTTCCTGATACTTTCCAGCTCCGCCCTGTTCTGTGCTGTGCAAATCTGAAAGCTCACCAAAAGTAAAACTAATATGTGCGTCTTCAGTTTCATAAAGATTCCCTCCGGTATGCCGGTAGCACAATATCAATCTTTTCTCTAAAACCCAGCATCAGCTCAAGAATATCAATTTTCACGTGGAACATTTTTTCCACACCATCTACTTCTACTGTCGTAGGGTACCTCTTATTTCCGCCGTCTATAAAATTACCAAATTTCATTAAATATTTGGTTTCCTGGTCTGAAGTCCTTATGATCTCTTCAGAAATTTTCATCGCTTCCCGGCTAATAGTAATATCATTTTTATATTTAACATCACTGTAGGAAAGATAAACGAGGCCATTTTCCGACGTTTTTGCAGCCGAGAAAGAAACAGAATCGGGTATGTCTCCTGTAATTATTTCGATCAGGTTCTCAGGTAAGCCTGCTCTCTTCAAAAGATTGCTCCTGCTTCCGTAGAGCACAACCCTGTTAATTTTGTTAATCACAAAGACCGAATCTCCGGCAGAGATAGCCCTCGCAAGTTCGATGCCCAAGCGGTCCGCGAACAGAAACAAAAAAATCACCCTTGTGGTTTACTTTGGCGTACAGGCTGAATTTTCCCTCTATTTCTGTGCCCTCCAGCTCTACGTTTGCTTTCCTGATAATAAAGCCTTCCTTATTGATATTTAAAGCCTTAACAGCGTCACCAAATGCGTTGATATCAGATATGCCCGTCACCTTACCGCCAATTGTATGCCCTCTCTTCCTGGTGGTCGAGCAGGATGAAACACACGCAATTAAAACAATCATTAAAATTACTCTGCCCTTGCTCCTCCACATAATTCAATTTCTTTTTTCAGATAGTCCTTTGAACTGTCTCCCGCGAGAGCCATCTTCCAGTAATCTACAGCTTCTTCACACTTTGAAAGTTTCTTAAGGATATATCCCATATGTTCCAGTATCTCAGGGTCATTTTCATTTGATATGTTAAATATCTTCAACATTACCTTATGCGCCTCTTTGTACTTTCCTGACTTGTAAAGGACCCAGGCATAGGTATCCAGATAAGTTGAATTCTCGCCTTCTTTGGCGATTGCTTTTTCGCTCATTTTCAATGCTTTTGACAGGTCACTTCCATTTTCTGCAAGAAAATATGCGTAGTTGTTAAGTAACATTATGTCTTCCGGATCAATTGAAAGGGCTTCTTCAAGGTACTTGTACGACTCTCCGAAATCCTTTGTCCTGTACTTCAGATCGCCCAGCATAGAAAGTACCTGCATTTTCAGTACGTTGTCATTTCCCGCCAGAATAAGAGCCTTTTTCAGCTCAGCATCAGCTATATCATACTTTTTTAGTTCCATTGCTGCAACAGCGTAGTATACCTTCCCGAGAATGCTTCTGTTATTTTCCGTTGCATATCCCGAAGCAAGTGCATATAGCTTATCGTACTCCAGCTCTTCCGCATAAAGCAGGATAAGTCTTTCTTTAAAAAAATATCCCGGCTTAACTGATTTCAGGATCTCTTCATATCTGAATATTGCCAAATCCTTTTTACCCTGTCTTTCATAAAGACCCGGTCGTATTGACAAAACCTCTTCATCATCCGGATATGCCGCTTCCAGGGCGAGAATATCCTTTTCAAGTGCCTCTCCCTGAGACGCTGTGAATGCCGAATCCGTGGCAAGTTCATTTATCAGAGCCACCTTTCTTTCGCGGTCAATAGAATTGCTCTTAATCACCGAACCGATAAATGCAGCAGCTCCACTGTAATCCTTCTTATTAAACAGGTTAACCATCACGAGCAACTGCGATTCAGCGTTTTCAGGATCTTCCTCAATAATCCGCGCATAAATGCTGTCACTTTTCTCAACTTTTCCGGCTTCAGAATATATGTTTGCCAGTAAAGCCCTGTACCTGAATTCCCCGGGAAATCTCTCAATAAGCGAGATTGTTCTTTCTTCGGCGGCAGAGTATTGCTTGCCTTCAACAAGTCCTGATATCATGACCAGAAACATCTGTTCATCAAGGGCTCCTGCTTTGTCAAGAATCACAAAAAGTGAATCTGCCCGTGTAATATCGCCCATTTCAGAGTAGAGACCAGCCAGTATGGAGTTAATTTCAAGTGCTTTCGGGTCTGCTTTCAGTGCCCGTTGAAAATAAACAAGTGCAGAATCTTTCTTTTCGTATTGAACAAAGAGAGATCCGCACGCCAGCTGATACCAATAGTTGTTTTCTTCAAGATTTGCTGCGTTCGATATATATCTGAGAGCCTTTTCTGAATCTCCCGCTCCGGCATAAACCTGGGCCAGTTCGAAATAGGGCACGGCTCTGCTTTTATCTGCCTCAATACATTTTTCAAACAGCATAATGCTCTGACCGGGTTCACCAACATATTTCAACCTGATGGCTTCGCTGAGCAGGTAATCATATTTGCTGTCTCCACGTTCCGGGGCAGCCTGTCCTGATGATAATTTCACCGTCTCCCTCGAGCAGGCTGCCAGCATCAAAATTAAAATGCCAGATATAATTTCTTTTCTCATTTTCTTCCAGAATGTCCGAAACCGCCTGCACCTCTTCCGGTTTCCCCCAGTTCTTCGACCTCTACCAGCTCAGCAGTCTCATGCCTTGCAATAATCATTTGTGCAATCCGGTCTCCGTCATTAATAACAAACTCCTTATCCGATAAGTTAACCAGTATTATTCCTATCTCTCCCCGGTAATCAGCATCAACAGTGCCGGGTGAGTTCAGCACCGTTATGCCGTGTTTGATTGCCAGGCCGCTTCTTGGTCTTATCTGCGCTTCGTATCCGGCCGGTACTTCAATGTAAAGTCCGGTTTTTACAAGCTTCCTTTCCATCGGGGCCATTGTTATAGCCTCATCCGTGCAAGCCCTCAGATCCATGCCTGCGGAATGCACTGTTTCATAGTCGGGCAATTGGTGGCCCGATTTGTTCACTATTCTGATCTTCACGCTTTACGAGGTATTAAAGATGAAAAAAACCTGTCCCGCTTCTCTGCAAAAACGAAGAAAGTGCCCAGTAATATTGTGTCCACAAGTATATTTATCAAAGTACTCTCCGTTTCCATCAGCCTGGAGACTATTATAATCAGTATTGCTGCTGCAATATAAGTCAGCAGCTTGTTAATCTCATATTTAATGGGGTAATACCGTAATCCTACAAAATAGGAGACAAGCACCATTGTCAGATAACAGGCCACATGAGCCCATGCTGCAGCTATGTAACCGAATTTCGGGACGAAAAGCAGGTTGACAGCAACCGTCACCACGGCGCCGATGATTGTGATCCAGGCACCGTAGATAGTCTTGTCATCAACCTTATACCATATGCTCTGATTAATAAATATTCCCAGAAGCAGGTAAGCCATGCTTATAATTGGTACAACCGTTAATGATTCCCTGAAAACAGGACCTATGATAACCTGCAGTGCTTCGATATACAGATTGATTACCAGGAAAAGTATCAGACCTGTGATCACAAAATACTTCATTGTCACGGCATAGGTTTCCTTTGCATCATGCTTCCCGGCCTTTTCAAAAAAGAAAGGCTCTGCGGCAAACCGGTACATCTGGATAAAAAGCGACATCAGCACACCAACCTTGAACCCGGCTCCGTAGAGGCCCACGGTTGACAATCCCTCAGCTCCGCCTATCAGTCTTCTCAGCAGAATTTTGTCCAGAACCTCGTTCAGTGATCCGGCCATTCCGCCTATCAGCAGCGGCCAGCTGTAAGCGAGCATTTTTGAAAAGAGTTTCCTGTCAAATACCGGCTTTATCTTTACAATGTAGGGCAGGAGACAAATCAGCGTAACGACCGATCCTGCCAGGTTTGCCACAAAAACGTATCCCACCCTGAATTCCGGATTGTATATTCTGAGTATCCAGTCTCCGCCTCTTTCCAGTATGCGTGGAGCCATTCTCAGAAAGAAGAATACCATTGTAACCGTTACAAGTACATTTATTATTTTCAGTGCGCTGAACACAACCGGCCTGTTATGTCCTCTCAGGTATGCAAAAGGAATTGCTGAAAATGCATCAACAGCAACAATCCAGGCAAACATCTGTATGTACTCAGGGTGATCGCCGTACCCGAAAAACCCTGATACCGGACCGATGAACAGCGAAACTGAAATGATAAACAGGGCAGATGTAAAGAAGAGGCTGAAAAGTGCGGTACTGTATACTGAGTCAGCAGGGGCCTTTTTGCCGGCAAACCTGAAATAAGTAGTCTCCATTCCGTAGGTAAGGATGACCAGGGCAAGAACCATCCATGCATAAAGCTCGGTTACCACCCCGTATTCCTCACGTCCGAAGATGTAGGTATAAAAGGGTGTCAGCAGGGCATAGTTAAGGAATCTGGGAACAACGGTCCCAAATCCGTAAACAACAGTCTGTCCGGCAAGTTTGCGGATTTCGTTCATGCTAAACTCTTAACTGCAAATATATATCTTTGTAGATCGTAAAATTAAAGAAAATGAACACGTCTCTCAGGCTAGTCCTGCTATTCACCGCTACAATTCTCATTTCCGGATGCGGTCCGAAAACCAGCGCCCCGGTCAGGGCAGAAATCAAAACCACTGAAGGAGATATCACCGTAGTGCTTTCAGACCTCACGCCGCTACATCGTGATAATTTCATAAAACTCGCTGAATCAGGTTTTTATGAAGGTGTCTCCTTTCACAGGATAATTAAAGATTTTATGATTCAGGCGGGCGACGGCAGTACAAAAATTCCGCCTTCGACTGTAGCTGATTATGTTGTACCTGCAGAGATAAACGACTCGCTGTTCCATAAACGCGGAGTTCTTGCCGCTGCCCGTGAGGGTGATGATGTAAACCCGGCCAGAAACTCCTCCGGCACACAGTTTTATATTGTACAGGGCAAAAAATACGACGATGATGAGCTGGCGAAAATCGAGCAGCGGGTAGATTATAACAAGCGGCAGGCGCTGTACCAGCAGGCATTGACAGAGCTGAGGGCGGCAGCGGTTAATGATTCCGTGCCCCTGAGCGAGGACGAGATCCAGCAGAATGCGATTATAAAAGTATATGAGCAAACGGGGATTTCCGGTCCTTATACAATGCCTGAATACCGGAAGGAAATTTACCGCACCCAGGGTGGCGCGCCTTTCCTTGACGGTGCCTATACTGTGTTCGGAGAGGTCATTTCAGGCCTCGATATTGTCGATGCCATCGGCAATAGCCCCACCGATATAACAGACAAACCGGTGAAAGACATCAGAATACTCAAAATAAAAATCATAAGAAAATAATACTCTTCCGGCATGAAGGAAAAAATAGCCCTGTTAAAAAAAGAGGTTAAAGAGTTTCAGGTAAGTGACAATGACCAGCTTGAACAGTTCAGGCTCAGGTTTCTCAGCAAAAAAGGCCTTATCCCGTTACTGTTTGAGGGCTTCAGGGAAGTACCCCCGGAGCTGAAGAAGGAGACGGGCCTGCTGCTGAACGAGCTGAAGCAGCTTGCTTCTGACCGCTTCAATGAACTAAAGGAACAACTGACCTCTGTTGAAACAGGATCTGCAGAGACAGATCTTACCAGGCCTGCAATACCTTTTACCGCCGGCTCCAGGCATCCTATCTCGATTGTCCGGAGTGAGATTATCGACATTTTTTCACGGATCGGGTTTACTGTTTCGGAGGGACCGGAAATTGAAGATGACGACCACGTATTTTCAAAACTGAACTTTGCCCAGGATCATCCGGCCCGCGATATGCAGGACACCTTTTACATCAGCAGGGTAACAGGGGATGAATCTGATCCCCGTGATGTGCTTCTGAGAACACATACATCCTCTGTTCAGGTAAGGGTGATGGAAACCCAGAAGCCACCGATAAGAACAATTTCGCCGGGCCGGGTATTTCGCAATGAGGCTATCTCTGCGAGGGCTCATTGCATTTTTCACCAGGTTGAGGGGCTCTACATTGCTGAAAATGTGTCGTTTGCCGATCTCAGGCAGACATTGCTCTATTTTGCCAGGGAATTTTTCGGAAAAGACGCCAGCATCAGGCTAAGACCCTCCTTCTTCCCCTTTACCGAACCGTCGGCGGAGATGGATGTGAGCTGTAACCTGTGCGGCGGAAAGGGATGTAATGTATGCAAGGGTACGGGCTGGCTCGAGGTACTGGGATGTGGCATGGTCGATCCGAATGTACTTGAGGCCTGCGGCATTGACCCTGTTAAGTATTCCGGTTTCGCCTTCGGCATGGGAATCGAGCGTGCCGCGATGCTGAAATACAGAATAAACGATCTGAGGCTCTATTTTGAAAATGACATCCGGTTCCTCGGTCAGTTCGGAACAGAAATCATCTGACTTTAAAATTATGATACAGCTGCCAATATATTCAACTCTATTTGCAATCTTTGTGAACTTAAAAAAATCTCAATGAAACAGCAAGACTGTGCTATATCATTTTGCGACAAATGCGCTTTTGAGACCAGTTCTGTCTTCCGTTTTCTGACAAGGGATGAGACTGACCGTCTGAATTTCGAGAAAGACTTCCGTCACTACAAGAGGGGTGATATACTGTACAACGAAGGCAACAGGATCAGCGGATTCTTCTGCATAAATTCAGGAATCATAAAAGTTTTCAAGACCGGTGTTGACGGAAAGGAACAGATTATCAGGTTCGCGAGAAAAGGAGAAATCATTGCATACAGATCTGTTCTAAGTAATGAGTCTGCCTGCACATCTGCGAAGGTGATAGAAGACTGCCAGGTCTGTTTTATACCCTCAGAACTTCTGATTCAGTTTGTAAAAACCAATCCGGCTTTTTCATTCGAGATAGTCAAGCTTACCTGTCATGAACTGGCTGAGGCTAATTCATATATAACCGATATTGCACAGAAAACCGTCAGGGAACGTGTTGCAGAAGTGCTTATCCAGCTGGTTAAGGATTTCGGGCTGGATGAACAGAAATTCCTTCGCATCTCCCTTACCCGTGAAGAGCTGGCCAATATAGTGGGCACTGCCACAGAATCTGTAATCAGACTTCTTTCTGAATTTAAAGGTGACAGGCTGATAGAGCTTTCCGGAAGGAAGATAAGGATCCTTGATCTTAAGGGTCTCGAAAAGATCAGCAACGTCATCAGCTGACGCTGTCAGAACAGTGTGTTTCCCGTTGCGGGAACGATTCCAAGGTGTTTATATGCAGACTCTGTCGCCTCGCGACCCCGCGGAGTACGTTTTATATATCCCTCCTTTATAAGGAACGGTTCATAGACCTCCTCGATGGTGCCGCTCTCTTCGCCGACTGCGGTAGAAATGTTGTTAAGTCCAACCGGACCACCCCTGAACTTTTCAATAATGGTTCTGAGGATCCTGTTATCCATCTCATCCAGGCCGTGCAGATCTATGCAGAGGGCTTCAAGGCTGTAACGCGTTATCTCCAGGTCTATCGATCCGGAGCCCTTGACCTGGGCAAAATCGCGGACCCTTCTCAAAAGAGCGTTAGCAATTCTTGGCGTACCGCGGCTGCGCGAGGCTATCTCATGGGCGGCCTCTTCATCTATCTCTATATTGAGGATTTCTGCTGATCTTTTTACAATACCCTTAAGTATGGGAGTGTCATAATACTCGAGGTGGAATTTTATTCCGAACCTGGCACGAAGCGGACTTGTTAGCAATCCTGACCGGGTTGTGGCCCCGATCAGTGTGAAGGGGCTCAGTTTCAGCTGCACCGACCGTGCTCCCGGTCCCTTGTCTATCATTATATCGATCTGATAGTCCTCCATGGCCGAATAGAGGTACTCCTCAACCACCGGGCTGAGCCTGTGGATCTCATCGATAAACAGGACGTCGCCCTCGTCGAGACTTGTAAGGAGGCCTGCAAGATCGCCGGGCTTGTCGAGTACAGGGCCGGAGGTAACCTTAAGTTTTACATTCAGTTCATTTGAAATAATTGTAGCGAGGGTTGTCTTTCCAAGTCCGGGAGGACCGTGAAGAAGTACATGGTCGAGAGCCTCCCCCCGCTGTTTTGCTGCAGTAACGAACACGCTGAGGTTGTCAGTGATACGCTGCTGCCCCTTGAAATCGACGAAGGAAAGCGGCCTCAGCTGTCTTTCGACCTCTACATCGCCGGTAAGGGTCACTTCGTTCCTGACATTAAAATTTTCGCTCATTATCCGGTCATTTGATGAGCTTAACGTCGCTCTCGGGCAGCTTGATGCTTACCCCGTTTATATTAGTCTCAATATCATCACGGTATGTGATCGTCAGAACAACCTCGCCCTCTTCGTTGTATTTCTTCCATGTTTTTGAGCGAAGCCCGTTCTCATAATAACGTTCTTCCTTTATTCTGCCGTTTTCATAATAAAGGATATGATGACCGGTGGGGCTGCCCTGGTTATAGCTACCCCTGAATCTCAGTTTGCCGTTGGCATAATAAGCCTTCCAGGGTCCGTCGCGAAAACCCAGGAGGTAAGCACCAGACTCCGTATTGTCGCCTGTCCGGAAGTTCCATTCGCCGTTCCTCTCTCCGTCAGCATAAGTACCCTGTGCAATTATCTCACCCTCGCGGGTATATTCGGTGTATTTGCCTTCCCTGCGACCCTGGGCATAATCTTCCTCACGGAGCAGTTCGCCTTCCGGGTAGTACCAGCGCCAGGTTCCCTCTATGCGGCCGTTGCTGTATGACCCTGCCTGCTCCAGCTTTCCGGACTGAGTGTAAAATTTCCACTGCCCGGTACGCCTGTTGTCTGCGTAGGATCCCTCTGCAGTCACGACACCTTCTGCAGAAAAGTCCTTCCAGGACCCGTTACGGTTACCCGCCGCATCTACAATTCCCTCCGAAATCAGGAGCCCGTTGTCATTGTAAATTCTTGCTCCCTTTATCGATCCGTTTTCAGAGTACTCACGATGAATGCCGACCGGCACACCGGCCTTAAACGGTCCGGAAAAGGTAAGCCTGCCGTTGTCATCATACTTATTTACAATTTCGATGTCAGCGCCGGTGTCAATGTCAGTACCGGTTACCTTTCCCTCCTCGTACAAAAGGGTGACAACAAGCTTGCCTCTTTCATCGTACTCTTTATAATACCCGTGCAGCATGTCATTGCGATAGTTCTTTTCAACCCTGATATTTCCTCCGGGATAAAACTCCAGCCATTCACCCTGCTTCAGACCTGCTGCATCGGTGAAATTTATTTTTTCTCGGCTTATGAGGAAATCATTATTGTATTCAAGGAGGGAGATAATCTTTCCTTCACGGTCATATTCGCGTGACAAACCGTCGCGGAGTCCGTTGTAATAGGGGATTGTCTGCCTAATTTTTCCTTCCGGATAGAAGATCAGGGCCACTCCTTCCTTTTTGTCTCCTGCATACAGTTCCTTCGAGTAAACATACGAACCGTAGACCGGATCCTTTTGATACTTGATATAATATCCGTTTCTTTTACCAAGAAGATAGCTTATTTTTTCAGTTGTGTCACCGGCCTGATCAAAGAATACCCATATACTGTCAAGAAGATAACTTCTTCTTTTCCCTTCCGATTTCAGGACTCCGGTAATATAATAGCTTTTCCAGTATCCGTCAGGCTTTCCGTTCCTTATAAATCCTTCACTGGAGATATTGCCGTTGGGATACCTGAACTGCTGAAACCCGTCGGTTATCTCACCGGGGTTTTGTGCAAAGAGGCTCAGCGGCAATAATGCAAGTAAAAAAAGAAGTAGTCTTCTCATTTTATAAACCAAGTTTGGCAGAAATTTCAAGCATACGCTTTATGGGAACTGCTGCTCTTTCAATAATTTCCGGATCCACGGTTATTTCCGGCTTTTCAAATTTAAGTGATTTATATATCTTTTCAAGTGTAATAAGCTTCATGAAATTGCATTCGCTGCAACCGCAGGTCGAATCTTTAGGCGGTGCCGGAATAAAAGTTTTGTCGGGTTCTGCCTTCTGCATCTGATAAATTATCCCCGGCTCTGTTGCCACAATATATTTGTTTCCTTTATCCCTGCTCACGAATGAAAGGAGTCCTGATGTCGATCCTATATAATCTGCAACAATTCTTACGGGCATTTCACACTCGGGATGTGCAATGATTTTCGATCCCGGATTTTCCTTTTTTACTTTCAGTATTGCCTCTATTGAAAACTGTTCATGAACGTGGCAAGCGCCGTTCCATACGAGAATATCCCTTCCGGTCAGGCTTTTTATATAATTACCCAGGTTGCGGTCAGGACCGAAAATGATTTTTTCATTTTCAGGAAGTGATTCCACAATCTGCCTTGCATTTGAAGATGTGCACGCAATATCACTCAGGGCTTTTATATCGGCAGTTGTATTGACATATGTTATAACCGTTCTGCCGGGATTTTCAGCAATGAATTTTTCGAAGTCCTCTTTCCTGCATGAATCAGCCAGGGAACAGCCTGCCAGTATATCAGGTAAGATCACCTTTTTATCAGGTGAAAGTATCTTTGCAGTTTCAGCCATAAACTTCACTCCGGCAAAAACAATAATATCGGCTTTTGTCACTGCTGCCTGCTGTGATAAAGCAAGACTGTCTCCGACAAAATCTGCGATATCCTGAATATCCGCAGTCTGGTAATAATGAGCAAGTATAACGGCATTCTTTTCCTTTCTCAACTTGTTAATGCCATTTACGGTCTCATCGTTTAAATTACCTTTACCGGCAGCAGAAACGGTTCGTTTTATATTATTATCAACAGGCATTATTTTAATAGTTTAATTGAATTTTATAAATATGATGGTTATTATATCCTGTTAATTGTGTTCAAACAATTTTATTTTTTCTCTTGCAGAAATGGGTATTAAAACGTTAAAAACAACTTATAAACACTACAAAAAACATACCTTTTCTGTAACTCAGCACCTTAAGCAATGAATTAACAACTGTTGACATACATTTGTTAATAGGTGAAAGAGAACAAATGTAGCCCATTTTAATGTTCAGTCGCGGTTGAAAAGCTCTTTTAAAGTCATTAAAAATAGATTTTGCCAGAAGAATTCTGTTACAGTGGGGTAAAATTCCCGAATGATTAAAAGAAATGAACAATATGCTCCCGGGTTCGTTACATTTTATGAACAAAAAAGGATATTGATGATTTCTTTTCTTTTAATAATTGTCGGGCTATATTTGTATAAAAATATAGTAAAATTTTGGAAAAGGTAATAATTACTGCTGACCATGCCGGGTTCCGTCTTAAAGAAAAGATAGTAAGGTGGCTTATTGCAAACAGGTATGAAGTAAAGGACATCGGCACTTTTTCAGAGGAGAGTGTAGATTATCCTGATTTTGCCCATCCGTTGTGCGAATCTGTTGAAAAGGGAGATTACAGGTTTGGCAT
This sequence comes from uncultured Bacteroidales bacterium, assembly GCA_963757935.1. Taxonomy (GTDB): domain Bacteria; phylum Bacteroidota; class Bacteroidia; order Bacteroidales; family VadinHA17; genus SR-FBR-E99. The sequence goes on from CAVWSZ010000001.1 coordinate 490,160, forward strand.
AACCATATGCGGATCCGGTAACGGAATCAACATGACCTCGAACAAACACCGGGGTATAAGGTCTGCTGTATGCTGGAACGAAGAGATAAGCCGTCTGGCCAGGGCCCATAATGATGCCAATGTATGTGCCCTGCCAGGAAGATTTATGACTGAAGCCGAAGCAATTGTTGTAGTAAAGACATTCCTGACAAGTTCATTTGAGGGAGGGCGTCATAAACGTCGCATTGACAAGATACCCCTGAACTCCATCTGAGATGCTTTCAAACTCCTGTAAATACGGTATAAGGGCGGTTATTTTTATTGCCAGTAAGCAGGAGGGACAGGGAAAGGTAGGGCTTAAGGTTATCGGGGAAGAGCTTAAGATACCCGTTCCCTACCTTGCCAAAATATTGCAGAGTCTTTCCAAAAGAAAAATACTTGATTCATCTAAAGGTCCGCACGGCGGCTTCTCTCTTCTCATTCCTGCAAAAAGCCTTACCCTTATGGATATAGTAAGGGCGATCGACGGGGAGGACTTCTTTGACAACTGCTATGTAACAGGGGAGAGGTGTAATTTCAATGAGCCCGACAAAGGTGTTTGTCTGCTTCACAACGACCTGCGGAAGGAAAAGGAAATGCTTACGCAGTTTTTCTCCGGAAGGACCGTTGACAGCCTCCTGAGGCAGATACAAAAGAACAACAAGCTTATTATCTGAATTTTTTCAGAATCTGCCTTACCGCCAGGGCGCCTGCCACACCGGCACCGATACCCAGGATGTCCGCCAGGAGGTCAAGAGCTTCTGCCTTCCTGGAGGTTGTGAGAAAATACTGAAACACCTCCATCAGTGCACCGAATGTTACCGGAATAACAAGGACTACATAACGCACACTCCTGCCGCTCTGCCACAGGCACGAGTCAAGAAGCAACATTGCGGAGAAAAGAGCATACATTGTGAAATGGCCGATCTTGTCTACATAGGGTATATTCAGAAAATCACCCGATACCAGCGATTGACCTCCCGACAGGCTGAGCCAGAGTATCAGAATCCCGATAAGAACACTCCTGTAATATCTTTTAATAAAGAGAGATGCCATTCTTTAACGTTGAATGGGCGAAAATAATAAACTAATGCCGAATCTTTTGTAAATTTAGAAAATTGATTTTCCATGGCAGGAATCTATCTTCATATACCGTTCTGCAAAAGTTTCTGTTCCTACTGTGATTTTTACAGTGTTACTGAAATCGATAATACCGGAAGGTTCGTTGATGCGATAATTGCCGAAGCATCACTGCGTTCTGATTACCTTGGTGGCGAGACTGTGGATACTGTGTATTTCGGTGGCGGAACGCCTTCTCTGTTGACGGCTGCAGACATAAGGAAGATCCTGTCAGCGATCTCGGAACGCCAGCACCTTTCTCATGACCCCGAAATCACCCTGGAGGCCAACCCCGATGACATTAATGACCGTTATCTCGGTGAGCTGGGCGAAGCGGGCATCAACAGGCTCAGTTTCGGCATCCAGTCATGGAGTGATGCCCGTCTGAAATACCTGGGGCGCAGACACACTGCAGCGGAGTCTGCAATGGCGCTGGAAGGAGCATTCAGAGCCGGGTTTAAGAATGTCTCCGCAGATCTGATATTCGGGGTTCCCGGCATGACCCCTGCTGACCTTAAGGCAGATCTCGATAAGACATTTTCATATCCGGTCACCCACCTCTCAGCATATCACCTTACAATTGAAGAGGGAACAAAATTCGGGAAAATGAAGAGGGAGGGCAGGCTGACGGAGGCTGATGAGGAAGTCAGTGCAGCCATGTTTTCACTTCTGGCGTCTGAATGCCGTTCTCACGGATTCATTCACTACGAGATCTCCAATTTTGCAGCGGAGGGATATATTTCAAGGCATAACTCCTCATACTGGAAGCAGATTCCGTATATGGGACTGGGGCCTTCGGCTCATTCGTTCAATGCTGTTTCAAGACAGTGGAATGAATCGAACCTGAAGAAGTACATCCGGTCTGTGGAAACGGGCGTTGTTCCGTTTGAGCGTGAAGAGCTCGACAGGATCACAATGTTCAATGAATACCTTATGACCTCGCTGCGCACAATGTGGGGGGTTGACCTGGAACATGTCGAGCGGTCGTATGACAAGGAGCTGCACGATTATCTTGTCAATTTATCGGAAAAGTATATCCGTTACGGACTGATGAACCGAAATAAAAATACCCTGGTCCTCACAGACCAGGGTAAGATGATATCTGATAATATTATCGGGGAGCTCCTGATGGAGCTTTGACTATCTCCTGCCTTTCAGCATATATGATCCTGAGCCGATCTTTTCTCCGTCGAGATAAAGTTCAACGCTGTAGGTGCCTGCAATAAAGTCGCCTGTGTTATCAAGAAATATGCACATTTCCACATCCTGGTTTGCATAATCAACAGCCCTGTTTGACGAGTAGATAAGCTGTTCGCCCTTTACTTCGAAAAGGTTGTCGGGTGATGTTGTTATGACCAGCTGATCCGGGCGGACTACGCGGAGATAAACCATTTTACTTCCTGCGGAGGCTATCGGATTTTCACGAAGTGTGAAACATACGCGGACCTTATCGAGACGGTTGAGCTCGTCGGTCTCCTTCCTTTTCTTGTTCAGGGCCACTGCTGTTACGTCTTTGGCCTGTATTACAGAGGCGATGCTGACCTTCGAGGTGAGTTCCTCCTTAACTTTTTCAAGTTCTACGTTGGTCTCCTGCACCTGTGTAATCTGCTCTTTTATCTGTGTGTTTTCAGCAACGAGGACCTGGTTACGTGAGTTGAGAGAGTCAATCTGGACGATATAGCTCTTCATGATGTCACGCATGGTTGTGATTTCGGCCTTATATTTCCTGATAAGCTGGGCATTGGATGCGCTTACCTCGAGGAGTTTCTGAATCTTATTGCGCTGCTGCTGAAGCTGTGCATTAAGAGTGTCATTGCTTGTCTTAAGAGTATCATATCCGTACATTATCATTCTGAGCTCACCGGCAAGGGAGTCTTTTTCTTCTGTAAGAACCTGCTCCATTTCAACCATTTTATTCTTCTGGTTATAATAGAGTACAATGAGTGCAATTAAGCCGAGTGTCAGGATTATTGTTGACACAATCATTACTACCGGAGCGCCTTTTTTGTGCTCCACGTATTCAGCCTGATACTTTTCGTCGTTTTCCATTTCTGTCATTTTAATATTAGTGCAAAATTAGTTAATAATTACGGACCAGCAATTTAATCTGATGTTTGATTAACTTTATGGCTCGCCCTTTTATAACATAATTCTATATAAAATATTGTTTATGAGTGGATTCTATGGTTCTGTTTCAGACAGGAGATGCGTTGACGATGTTTTTTACGGAGCAGACTATCATTCCCATCTGGGTACAAAACGTGCCGGTATGGTGTTTTATGATGCGGAGATAGGATTCAGGAGAAGGATTCATAATCTTGAGAACGCATATTTCCGCAATAAATTTGAGTCGGAGCTTTCTGAATTTCGCGGAAAGAGCGGGATGGCGGTAATCAGTGACACTGATCCGCAGCCGATTCTTTTCAATTCGCACCTTGGTCCTTTTGCTCTGGTAACTGTTTCACGGATAGTAAACATAAATGAGCTTGCCGAATTTTTTCTCGCCCGCAAGAAGCACTTCACTGAAAATTTCATGGGCAACATCAATCCCACGGAGATGGTTGCGAATCTTATATGTGAGGGGGACTCTTTTGTAGAGGGCATCAATAATGTATTTAACCGGGTACAGGGGTCCTGCTCGCTTCTCATACTGACGCCTGACGGCATCATTGCTGCACGCGATAAAAACGGAAGGACTCCTGTTGTTATCGGAAAAAAGGAGGGGGCCCGCGCCGTTGCATCAGAGACCAGTGCTTTTCCGAATACGGGGTTCGAGACGGAGTATTACCTGGGGCCGGGAGAGATTGTACATATTCGCGCAGGGGGATTCTCGAGGCTGCAGGCGCCCGGGAAGCGAATGCAGATATGTGCTTTCCTGTGGGTTTATTACGGTTTTCCAACATCAGAATATGAAGGCATAAACGTAGAGGAGGTCAGATACCGCTGCGGGGCCGCCATTGCCCGCCGCGATGACGTGGAGGCTGATTTTGTGTGCGGTGTGCCTGACTCCGGCGTAGGTCACGCCATAGGATATGCAAATGAGAAAAGACTGCCTTATAAGCGTTCATTTTCGAAGTATACCCCTACCTGGCCCCGCAGCTTCATGCCGCAGCATCAGGATCAGCGGGACCTTGTGGCCAGGATGAAACTGATACCAAACAAGGCGCTGACGGAGGGAAAGAGCATCATTTTCCTTGATGACAGTATTGTGCGGGGTACACAGCTGAAAGACAACACCATGGATCTGCGAGAGGCCGGTGCGGCAAAGCTGCATATGCGCATTGCCTGTCCGCCGCTGCTCTTCCCCTGTCATTATTTAAATTTCTCACAGTCGCGCTCAACGCTGGAGCTTGCAGCCCGCAAAGCAATTGTCAGACTTGAAGGCAGTGAAAAGAATTTTGAAGATTACCTCGATCCTGATTCAGAGAAATATCGGTTAATGGTTGCCGAAATTGCCAAAAGTATTGGTATGGATACGCTTGTTTTTCAACGGCTTGATGACCTGGTAACGGCAATCGGAATACCTAAAGAAAAGCTTTGTACACACTGCTGGGACGGCAGCAGCAGCTTTTAAGAATGTTAAAAACTCAACATAGTTGTTAATAAGTGTGAAAATTCTATTAACATTGCCAATGTGTTGATGAGCTACATTTACACAGCGGAATATTTATTATTGGATTATAGGACCATACTTGCAACCATTTTTGCAGGCATTGTGTCGTGTATGAAAGAATAAAGAAGTTAAACTAAATTAAAACTAAAATCAAAAACAAAGAATCATGAAAAAAATCCTTTCAGTTTCAATTGTAATGTTTGCATTTGTTGCAGCAACTTTTGGCCAGGTTAGTGCCACGGCTACAGCAACAGCCACTATTGTAACGCCGATTGCAATGGTAAATGCAAGTAACATGAACTTCGGTAACGTTGCCGTTAATGCTACTCCGGGTACAGTTATACTGACACCTGCAGGGACACGTTCGGCTACAGGTGGTGTCACCCTTCCGGCTGTCGGAGGTACTATTACTGCTGCCACATTCACGGTTACAGGAACCAGCGGGGCGACTTATTCTATTACTCTTCCTTCCGGAACAAACACGATTACCGACGGAACCAACAACATGACAGTAGGAACCTGGACAAGCACCCCGACACCGACAGGTACGCTTACAGGCGGAACAGAAACTCTTCGCGTGGGAGCCACCCTTAACGTAGGTGCAAGCCAGCCGGCAGGCCTATATGTTTCTGGAACACCCTTCACAGTAACTGTTAACTATAACTAGAGCAGGGAGTGGGTAATACCACTCTTACAGACTTAATGAGAAGGCTCAGAATTACATTCACCTGCCTGCTTAGTTTATTTCTCATTGGCGGAATGACGGCCGTTGCGCAGGTTAGCGCCACGGGGCATATTACCGCTGAGGTCATTACCGCCCTGTCGGCCGTCGAGACCTCACAGATGAGTTTTGGCCGCTTTTCTCCGGGACCGCAGGGAGGCGAGCTTATCCTCAGTCCTGAGAGCACTGTCTCCGTTCTGGGAAGTGTATATACCGGAAGCGGAACGCACAATGCTGCCAGTTTCTATGTAACCGGGGAGAGTGATGTAGCCTATACGGTTACGCTTCCCTCTGCACCGGTAATAATTACTCATACAGCAGGTCCGAAGACAATGGTTGTCGGGGACTGGAAATCCATACCGGCGCCGACGCCTGGCGCCGGTATGCTGCAGGGCGGTTTTCAGACCGTACTGGTCGGGGCAACCCTGAAGATTGGCACGCTTAATGATAATCCGGTAGGTGTTTATACCGGGACCTATACAATAACTTTTGATTTTTATTGATCCGGTCAGGAACAAACTAAAACATAAATAATGTCAAAGCGTACTTTTCTGCTTCTGCTTGCAGGCCTGATATTGACTCAGGTCTTTTTGCCTTCTAATGGCGAAGCCCAGGGCAACCTGCTGCTGACACCGCGCAGGATTGTCTTCGAAGGCCCCACCCGGTCGATTGACCTCAACCTCGCAAATGTCGGACAGGATACGGCGACATATGCAATCTCAATTGTTCAGATAAGGATGACCGAAGAAGGAAACTTTGAGACAATCACCGAACCAGACAGCGGACAGTATTTTTCTGTCCAGAACCTCCGGTTCTTTCCGCGCTCTGTCACTCTTGGTCCGAATGAGACACAGACGGTGAAGGTTCAGCTGGTCAGGGCGAATCAGCTTACACCGGGCGAATACCGCTCTCATTTCTATTTCAGGGCCGTGCCCAAAGAAAAACCACTGGGAGAAGAAGAGGTTGCTGTTGCTGATCCCAATGCAATTTCTGTGATGCTGACACCGGTTTTTGGCATTACTATACCTGCTATAGTCAGGGTAGGTGAGTCAACTGCCAAAGTTACCATCTCCGGGATTTCCCTGGACCGGCAAACCGATACTGTTCCCCGCCTCTCGCTTACATTTAACCGCACAGGCAACTTCTCCGTTTTCGGGGATCTGGCGGTTGATCATATAAGCGCACAGGGCAAAGTGACGAGGGTCGGTGCGGCAAACGGAATAGCAGTTTATACACCCAACAAACTTCGCAGATTCAGGTTTAATCTGAATAACATCGAGGGTGTTGACCTCGGTTCCGGTAAACTGAGGCTCACATTCTCCGCCCCTTCAGACGTGAAACCTGAAAAATACGCCGAAGCGGAAATAATTCTCAGCAGATAATTACACAACCAACAAGTGCCATCAAAAAGATTGAACATATTCCGGATTAAGAGGCTTTTACAGCACAGCATATTAATTATTGTGCTGACAGGGTTTACCCTTGCCGGGCATGGGCAGTCCAATGGTGATTACCGCACACGTGCTATGATAACTGGAATACAAATACGACGTGGCAGGTTTATAGCGGAGGGGCATGGGTAAACTGTGCCGCCGGTAATTATCCGGGTGTTGCTGCCGGCGCCGGAATGGTTACGCTGACACATAATGTCACCCTTAACGTCAGTCCTGCAAATCCGATCGGCGGTCTGGTTCTGCAGGCAAACCTTACCCCTAATGCCAGTCGTACACTTACTGTTACCGGCAATTGTTCGGTTTCTTCGGGAACTCTGAATCTCTCAAATGCCGCAGGAAGGATTGTGACACTGAATGTAGGCGGCAATTTCACAATGTCAGGGGGCACGATTACTGAGTCGTCAACCTCATACGGTTCTGTTGTTTTTAACGGAAGCGGAACGCAGGTCTTCACAAAATCAGGCGGTACAATTTCGAACATTATTAATTTTACTGTAAACTCGGGCTCCAATCTGAATATGGGCACCAGCGTTCTTAACGGTAGCTCCGGTACATTTACCCTGAGTTCGGGTGCTACTCTTACTACAGCAAATATTGAAGGAATTTCTTCGTCTGGTGCAACCGGAAGCATCCAGGTAACCGGAACCCGAACCTACAGTACTGGTGCAAATTATGTTTACAACGGAACCCTGGCGCAGATCACCGGAGCGGGCCTTCCCGCCACCGTTAATAACCTGACAATAAACAATGTCAGCGGGGTTACAATGACTGGCGGTATTACACTTGCAGCCGGCGGAACCTTAACTCTTGCAAGCGGGATCCTTCAGGCCGGAGCCAACTCTGTTATATTAACCAACACGAATCCCGTGACGTCGGTAGTCTGGACTCCGGGATCTTTCGTAAATGTTACTTCAGGGGCCATGGAAAGGACCCTGGCGCCTGGTCTGGCCGGGTCAGGCAATAACTATTTGTTTCCGATTGGAGAAGGCGGATTTTTTAAGGGCCTTACTCTCCTTGATGTAAATACAGGCGCTACAGGACCGGTTTTAAGGGCTACCGTAAATCCTACAGGTGCACTGACTGGCGACGGTACAACAATTGCTTCGGTTGGACAACGCTATTGGTCTCTGACAAACTTAAACAGCGGAAATTTAACAAGTGCAAGGGTAGAATTATATGAAAGCGACCTGGACTTTTTGAAGACAATAGGAATGTCATCCGCTGTTTCAGGAAATTATTCATCAATCGGAGGTTCAATCAGTGGTTCGTCACTGATTTCTTCAACAGTCCTGAATCCCGGACCATATTTCAGCATAGGTGCACTTGTGCGTACCTATTATTCCTACCAGACCGGAGACTGGAACTCTCCCTCCACGTGGACCTCAGACCCGAGCGGTACCCTTCAGTTTGGTTCTACTGCTCCCGGCGACGGAGACAAAGTCGTTATACTGTCAGGCCGGACCGTTGCTTTATCAGGAGATATTAACCGTCAAAACCTGGACATCACAATTGACGCAGGAGGCTTTCTTGATCAGGGTGTTTACAGGTTTACAAATTCATTGCTGGCACTGCGCGGACAGGGTACTCTTAAACTGGCATCCGTAAATTTCCCGGTCGCAACAACCAATTCATTTATTGATGCCGGCGGCGGAACAACCGAGTATGACAATGCCGCAAACTTTACACTGCCCATAACTCAGACTACGTATAATAATCTGACAATAAATACTACAGATATAATTGCCACGCAATTCAGCAATATCACACTAAATGGCAGTTTATATGTTAAGAGAGGAACATTTCAGATTAATGACAATACTTCGGCAGCTAAACTGACTCTTACAGTAAATGGAAATGTGACAGTCGATAACGGAGCTTTTATTACAGTCGGGAACGGGGTAACAAATACTGCAATCGGTGGCAGTGGCGGTACGGCTCCCTTTCTTACTTATTATCTCAATTTTCACACAGTAATTATCAGGGGCGATTTTACCAACAACGGAACTGTCCGGTTTACAAATCTCCCTTATCCAATATATAATAATTTTCCTCCGATTGTTGCCGGCGCCACCTCTGGTGCAGCAACGGTTTATTTTCAGGGAGCGGCGAACAATACTCTGAACTGTAACGGGGTTACAAATTTCTATAATCTTATCCTTGACAAAGGAATTGACCAGACGTTCAAACTGACAATTAATTCTACGAACTATTCGTACTTTAAGCTGTTTGGCGCAAACACTTTAGCTACAGACGGAGGTGTTACGGGTAATCCAAATCTTAGAAAGGCATTATGGATACGTGCCGGTACTCTTGTATTAAAAGGGTCTGTGATCATCCCTTCTCTTTCTGAGGGGGTTGCCGCCAATTCCGATTATTATATCCCTTCAAACGGGGCATTGGAGGTTGACGGTGTTGACGTTGTTGTTCTTTCAACTGCAGATGATTACAGGGAAATAAATACGGCATATACAGTTACAGCGCCTGACAATGCGACAATTGGTATTACCAGGGGGGGGTTCAGTGCGGTGGATATATTTGGCAAGCTCCAGATGAATGCCGGATATCTTTCAACTAAGGAATCAGCCGGATTAATCACTTCAAGTGTTGCTTCAGGACAAATAGTTATTAATGGCGGAACTATTGATGCAAAACAACTTCTTTCTTCAACCGGTTCTGCTTCTTATACCCAGACCGGGGGATTAGCAATTTTCCGCGGCCGATTCCAGCGTACTCCGGCAGCCTATTCAACGGTTGCAGATCTTATTGATATTTCGGTTACTACACTAAATACATCAAGAGCAAATAATGGTATCAACTCCGGATACGGCTCCTTCAATCTTGAGCAGACAGGCAATATCTTTAATATGTCAGGGGGTATTATACGGATTTATGATGTATGCGGAATCGCTGCGGCAGAGCAGGAATCATTTGATGTGAAATCATCTGCATCAAATATAAGCGTAACAGGCGGAACCCTTGAAATCAGGCCTGTTGCCGGAACGGTCCTGGCTGATGCTGCCAGTCATTTTATAAATACAAGCGCACCTTTGTACAATTTGCTGATTGATCGTGCAAGCAGTACCGCTGTTGTCCGGTTAAGGACTTCCCCGCTGGTTGTACTTAAGGATCTTACGCTTACTTCAGGAGATTTTTCTGCCAATAACCTCAATGTTACAATCGGTGGCAACTATTCTATTGCATCAGGCACCACATATGCTGCCGGCACAAACACAACTACGTTTAACGGAACGGAAAATCAGACATTTACTGTTAACCTGGCGGCCCCGCTTTCCCTTACCAATCTGACCATCAGCAAACCGGCCGGTGTTGTTTTAGGCTTTGCAGGAACACAGGCAACCATTAATGTGGCCGACAATTTCAGGCTTGTTAACGGTACCCTGAATGATAACGGGAATTCAATTAATGTTGCAAAAAGCATTTTCAATTCCGGATTACATACCGGTTCAGGCAAAATTGTCCTGAACGGAACTTTAGCACAAACCATTGACGGAAATGGGGTCTTCGGCAACGTCGAACTAAATAATACAAATGCTGCTGCAGCACCGGTATCTCTTCTGGCCAATATGACGATAAACGGCGTACTGACTTTTTCACAAAACAAACTTTTCAGGATCGGGACATATAACCTTAAGCTCAATGCTTCAGCCTCGATATCAAATGGTGGTGCTTTGAGATACATTCAATCTTCCGGCAATATTGGTGACGGAGGACTGACAAAAGTCTATTCCTCGCCTGCCGGCTTCACATTTCCTGTTGGTGTGGTTAATTATACTCCGGCATCATTGGGTCTTGGCAGTGCACCAACGGCTTACGGATCAATTACGGTTATCCCGGTCAATTATTCCCATCCTAATGTGACCACGGCCGGAAGAAGCCTTTCCTATTTCTGGCGTGTTAAATCTGACGGTTTTACTTTGGGCGCAGCTACGGTAACTCACGGATATACATATTCTCAGAGCAATGTGGTTACAGGTGGTGACATAACTGAAAATGAATATATCGCTGCACGGTTTAACAGTTCAATAAATGTCTGGACAACTGGGACAGCTGCCGATGTTGATGATGCGGTCAATAATATTATCGGAGAACCCGGCACTGGCATTTTTCTTGAGAATGTTGGTTTTATCGATGGAGACTATACGGCTGGAGATTCTAATCCTACAAGTCCGTTTGGGACGCCGGGCATTTTTTACAGCAGAATTAATGGTTCGGCATCAGGAGGCGGGCTTTGGAGCAATTCGAACAACTGGTCATTTACAAGCAATACCGGTCCTGCAAACACCGGCGGGGCTGTTCCGGGAGCCAGGGATATAGTGATCATCGGAGGTAACGACTCGATTTATCTTGCTACTGATCCTGTCACTCCCAATAATGATCCCAGAAGCTGCTCCAATTTGCAGATTGAAGGCCGGTCGGCTCTCGATATCGGATACAATCCTGCATCTGTCTTCAGTGCTGTTGTTTCGCATTCTGGAGGCACTAACGGGAACTTTAGAATTGCATGTGACAGGGGCCCGTTGGCAGGATCAACGATAAGGACTTTCGAATTCCCTGCAGGCGACTTTTCTGATTTTAATACCCGTCTCGGGACCACTGAATTATACACAACAAATCCAACCGCGGGAACAACTTTCTACCTCCCCAATGGAATTACTTCTTATGGAAATCTGATTATTTCTCCTGTGGGCGGATCAAACGTCATTTTTCCAAACCATGATCTGACAATTTTTGGTAACCTAATAACCAGGGGGCAGAATGTGGAATCATGGTTTTGCCCCTCATGGAATACAAACTATCCGACAGCGCCGGCAACCAGGGTGGCGAAGACCATAACAATCATGGGCAACCTGAACATTCAGGGAGGAGCCCTGGTCTGGTATGGCAATGGAGCTTTAACTCAAAATGTTGTTGTAAACGGCAATGTTATTGTTGCAACACATTCATCAATAGACGTATGGGATGCCGCGACAAGCCAGAGTTTATCAATAGGAGGAGACCTGATAAATAATACCTCCGGGTCAGGGGATGAAAGATGTGATTTTACACTTCTGCCTGTTACATTTTTCGGAAATACACCCGCGTCAATTACAAACACAATGAATAACCCGGTTACAATCCTGACCAGGGTGACAGTCAATAAGGGCAATTCACAGGCAACCACGCTTACACTGAACATAGGAGGAACACTGACTACACAGACGGATAACTGGTTGGTCCTGCAAAACGGTACGTTCCGATATATGAGAACAAACCCGGCTACTGATTTCACAATTTCAACAACCACTCCGTTTACAATACCGGCATCCGCCGGGTTGAGTATTGATTATGCGAACGCTGGCAACAGGAATGTACTTATCAGCAATGCGGCAACCGATGCCGGCGATTTGTTATTGGATGGCAGGCTCACACTGATCAGGGGAAATGTTTATGTGGGTCAATTGGCTGCTCCGGCCAATAATAATGATATTGAATATTCAGGAGGCGGGGCTTCTGCAATTGAGATACAGGGAGGAAATCTTGTAGTTAACGGTCAGATCCGCAGAAATACATCTACAACAAACGGAATCCTTAATTATACACAAAGCGGGGGCAATGTTACAATAAACGGAAATGGAGCAAATGCTGCATATGCTAAACTGGAGGTCCTTAATCCTGGTAGCGGCTTCAATATGTCGGCCGGAACACTGACCATAGTCCGGGGAGGAGGGACCACCTTTGGCGATCTCTTCCTGAGACCTGAAAGTTCTGCAGTAACCGGCGGGACAATAATATTTGCCAATGGGGTTCCCAATACTGTTCAAAACTACTCAATGGATGCAAATACCCCGTTAAACAACCTTACCATTACGGGAGCTGCAGGAGCGGGGGTGAATGCCACTGTGGGGTTACTTGTCAGTCCGCTGGCCCTTAACGGGACACTGACAATGACCAATGCGCAAAGCATCTTCAACTCAAATAATCTTAATGTTTCAATTAAGGGTAACCTGACTAACAACGGCGCCTGCAATTTTGGAACGAATACAACAACCTTTGACGGGGGAACTCAAACAGTTGGCGGGACTTCGGTCACTAATTTTTATAATCTTAATGTATTATCATCTAATTCCCTTACCGTTAATAACAGTTTTGCCGTTTCCCGGGATTTATCAATTGGTATCGGAACCCTGATTCTTGGCAACAAAAAACTGACACTTTCAGGCAACCTTATAAATAACGGCACATACACTGATGACAATAATCTTGGCGGAATAAGCTTATCCGGATCAGCCCAGCAGCTGATTTCAGGAACAGGTGCATTTGGTAAACTTGAGATCAACAATAGCTCAGGTGTAAAACTGACCAACGGCATTCTTCTTCAGAATGACCTTGTGCTTACTCAGGGGATCTTCAATATTAACTCGAACCTGCTTACTTTAAGCCAGAACAGCAGCATTAACGGAACTCCCGGCGTTACAAATATGATTACTACTGATGGAGTAGTCAGCAGCCTGGGTGTCAGAAAGTTCTTTACAACTGCAGCTCAGTCATTTACTTTCCCGGTAGGGGTTGCCGGGAAATATACGCCTGCCATTTTTACGATCACTGCAAACGGCTTGACCGGTTACATAAATGTTAACCCGATTAACAATAATCATCCGGGAGTACTGGATCCGTTGAATGTTTTGAAATACTACTGGCAGATTGAAAGCTCAGGTATTTCAGGCTTTTCGGGGAATGTGTTATTACAATATCTCCCCGGCGACGTAGTGGGTGTCGAGAGTAATTATGTTGCCGCCAAGCTTGTTCCTCCGGCAAATATCTGGACTAAGTCAGTGGACGGTGTGGATGAAACAAACCACCAGATAAACTTCATTTTTTCAGGGAGCAGCAATCTTAATGCAGATTATACTGCCGGGAATACCCTGGCATTTCCAACAGAAGTCTCCACCTATGAGACAAACAGTAACGGGAACTGGTCGAACCAGGCTATCTGGACTCCCCTTGGGTTCTTCACCTCCGTGTCCGGTTGGAGGGCCGGCTGGTGCCAGAGTAATTATAGACCATATCGTAACAACCGACGTCAACAATATTTTTGTAATTAATACAACAATCAACAATGAATTAAGGGTTGTTTCACCGACTTACGGGCACAGTCTTGGCAATGTAGACGGTAATGGTAAGATTTACCTGGAGAACGGGAACCTTCCGGGAGGCAACTACTCTTCCTTTATTGATTGCTCGGGAAACGGAACTGTTGAATACGGCGGAACCGGGAACTATACAATAATTGCAACCCAGTTCAGCAATCTGCCCAATTTGTTTTTAACAGGGACCGGAACCAGGGTACTTCCCAATAAGGATTTAACAATTTGTAAAAGGCTTGTCATAGACGGACCTGCGCTTGACAACAGTGTAAACAACAGCAGGCTTACGGTTCTCGGTTCGATGGAGCGTTATAACACAGGAACTTTCATTAAGCGGTTCCGGGGTTTCTCCTGCCTCAACTGTAATTTTTGCAGGCACCTCAGCCCAGACCCTGGGCGGACCAACGGGTGACTTTTCGGGCAGCAACCGGTTTAACAATCTTGAGATCAATAATACAGCCGGATTGACAATCGGGGCAAATGGGCTGGTAGAAATCAGCAATGAATTGCTGCTCACCCAGGGTATTATTAATACAACTTCAGCAAACAGGCTTACATTGTTGAGTCCATCAACAGACGCAGTTATACCTGCCGGAGGAAGTGCAACATCTTATGTAAGCGGTCCGCTTATTAAAAGTGTAGCCAACGGGGAAAACTTCCTGTATCCCGTCGGAAAGGGAGGCGTTAAGGGACATAATTTCACTCTGACTTCAAGTGCCGGAAGCACACTTCCATGGACAGCAGAATACTTTACCCCTAATCCGACTGCTACTTCCTTAACTCCGCCATTACTTGTGTCCAATACAATGGAATACTGGAGCATCAGTACATCCGGAAGCACCTTGGCCAAAGTTAAGATCGGGTGGGACCCGATGAGCGCCCTGACGCCTCTTATGACTGTGAATGGCATGGCTGATATGCGTGTCGCCGAATTTATTTCAGGGGCATGGAGTGAACTGGCATCAATTTCTGCCGGTGACAATAACAATGGCGATGTAGCAACAATTAACAATGTAAACATCTCAGCCACGGCTAAAAACTATACAACTGCAAGTATTACCCCCACTATAGCAAGGGCTTCGTTATCTCCGCCGGGTCCTGTATGCGGTGCAGCCGGGATACCGGTCAGTTTTACAACCTTTAGTCCTATTACATTAAACTATACACTGGACTATACAATTAACAGCGTCCCACAGCCCACAATAAACGTAACTTCATTACCTTATACACTGCCAACGGTGGTCCCGGGGGCATATCAATTAACCGGATTCACCTATAATAACGGGGTTAATACCGGAGTGGTTGACCAGACAATCGTTAATGTATATGCTAATCCCCCTGTTTCAGATGCCGGGCCGGACCAGTCTCTTTGCGGAGTGTCAGGAACCGTTCTTGCAGGTAGTAATCCTGCTCCATATTCGGGATTATGGACAATTGTGAGTGGTGCTGGAGGGACTCTGATCAACAGAGATCTTAATACTACTGTTTTTACGGGTGTTTTAGGAGGGACCTACAGGCTCAGATGGACTATCAGTAACTTTACCTGTACCTCTTCCGATGAGGTAATTATATCATTTCCCGTGGCTGCCACACGTCCTGCAGCATTCACCTCGGCACCGGCAATAGTATGTCAGGGGTCTGCAGGTATTGTCTATACAGTTCCTGATTTTCCCGGCAATACGTATAACTGGTCATATAGCGGAACAGGTCATACAATTAACGGAACAGGTAATTCAGTCACTATCGATTTTAACTCAGTTGCGACAAGCGGGACATTAAGTGTAACAGCTACAAATGCGTGCGGAACGAGCCCGGCAAGAACAACAGACATAACGGTTAGTCCTTTGCCAATTGCAACCTTCAGTTACTCGGGGACTCCATATTGTCCAAATGCACCAAACCCGCTGCCGGCTTTCAGTGGCGGCGGTATTGCCGGCACTTTTTCCTCTACAGCCGGGCTGGTTTTTGTAAGCGCAGCAACAGGCCAGGTAAACCTGGCAGCCAGCACTCCGGGAAGCTATATTGTCACAAACACAATTGCTCCCTCAGGCAGTTGCGGCGAGGTTACTGCAACCAGCCCCATCTCAATTATTTCTGACTATCTCTGGACAGGTGCATCAGGCAGCGACTGGAATAATGCCGGTAACTGGTCATGCGGGCTTATACCAAACCAGACCAACTCTGTGCAGATACCAGATGTTCCAAATAAGCCGGTACTCAATGCCGGGGCCCCGGGAATTGTTAATAATCTCGTAATCGTAAACGGGTCTTCTTTAGTTGTCACAGGTAACACTATACGGGTCTCCGGTACGATCACCAATAACGGGATATTCAATGTAACTGACGGGATTGTTGAAATGAACGGGTTGGTCGCACAGACTATTGGCAGCAATGTCTTCAGCAGTAATACTGTCAGGGATCTCATAATTAATAATCCCGGAGGTGTGACACTGCTGGGACCGCTTAACATTACCGGCTATGTTGCCGCGACAAACGGCAACCTTGCATCTGACGGCTTTTTAACGCTGGTTTCCACGGCAACCGGAACGGCTTATGTCGACGGTGCCGGTGCCGGAAACATCACGGGTAATGTAACAATGCAGCGTTACCTGCCCTCTGTTTACGGGTACAAATATTTCAGCTCTCCCTTCCAGGCTGCAACTGTAGGCGAGTTCGGCGATGACATGGATCTGGCATCCTCCTTCCCTCTCTTTTACCGTTATGATGAGGCAAGGACCTCGTCAGGGTGGGTCAGTTATGCAAATGCTGCGAATGTGCTGAACCCGCTGCGCGGTTATTCTGTGAACTTCGGCGTGGCCGGCACTCCGGGAACAGTTGATGTTTCGGGCGTTGTTAACAACGGTGCGCTTTCAGTGACCCTTTTTAACAACAATAACACTTACACGAAAGGCTTCAACCTGATCGGCAATCCCTATCCCTCTGCAATAAACTGGAATGCTGCCGGTTGGACTAAAACGAATATTGACAACGCGGTATATTATTTCAGGGCAAGTACAACGGACCAGTACGGCGGAACCTACAGCAGTTATGTCAACGGTATTTCAACCGACCCCGGCATTGCAACCAATATCATTCCTTCAATGCAGGGCTTCTTTGTACACGTATCTGACGGCTCTTACCCTGTGACCGGCACACTGGGCGTTACCAACAGCGTTCGGGTAAATGACCGTACCCATAACTTCCTTAAGTCCGCGGAGGCATCCGAAAGATTTCTTATAAGAGCAACGGCATCATTTACTGATGATGCAGCCTCCTCCGACCCCACTGTCATTTATTTTACAAGCGATGCATCGCCGGGCTTTGACAGCGATCAGGATGCACTGAAGCTTCTGAACACGGATATGCTTGTTGCGAATGTCTATTCGGTGCTTGCCGGGGGCACCAGATTGTCAGTCAACGCATTGCCTGAATCTGCAGACACGGCCCTTGTGGTCCCTCTCGGACTCAGGACAAACCGTGACGGCGAGGTAACATTCAGGTTAAGGGATCTGGAGAACCTGCCCGGGGGAGTGCGGGTATATTTCCGCGACATGACAACCGGGGCAAACAGAAATATGCTCCCCGACAAGGACTATAAGGTAGTCCTGACGGCCGGAACCTATAATGACAGGTTCAGCATAGCATTCCTCAAAAGCACAACCGGAATTGAGGAACCGGAGTCTTCTTCGGATCTTTTCACAGCATACGCTTCAAAGGGAAATGTCATGGCAACTGTGTGGGCCCTGGAAAATAATGAGGGAGTCTTCACAGTATATGACCTTAATGGCCAGCCTCTCTTTGTTAAAAAGGTATTCGAGAGGGGACGCCTTGAGTTTAACCCCCGCGTCAAACCGGGCATTTATATAGTTAGTTTTGTGACGGGTAGCCGCAGGGGCTCCCTGAAAATATCGCTTGGATTCTGATGATGAAAGAACACAACATATTGGGGTACAGGTGGAAATTGCTTCTGATTGTCGCAATTGCGACTGTGAGCGGATTTTTTTCTGTGGTTAATGCCCAGGAAGATCCCCCAAGGCCGATTGTTGTGACTGTAAATGGCTCTCAGCACCTTTCCTTCGGTGCATTTTCACACGGCGCTTCCGGCGGAACGGTCATTATCTATCCTGATGAATCGAGGTCCTACACGTTGGATATTTTGCTCCTGAACCTTGGTTATACTTATTCGGCAGCACTATTTGACATCAGGGCTAATCGCGGAACCGTTATATCGATACTCAACGGCCCTGACGTTACTCTTACAGGCAGCGGCGGTGGCACCTTATTGCTTCACATAGGGACATCTCTGCCTGCATCTCCGTTTGTTACGACGGTTCAGTGGCCAACGGTGACACAGGTAAAGATAGGCGGTACCCTGACTGTGTCTGGGAATCCGCTTGCAAACCCTCCTGGAAATTACACCGGTAGTTACAGTGTAACATTTATTCAGGAATAGTTGCCCTGAAAAACGGATGAACAGTACAGATGACGAACAGAAAGGCATACTCCGGAACTACAACCTCGGGATGCGTGTCTTTAATCCGCAGAATCCGCTGTCTGATAATCCTCTTTTTCCTTACCCTGGCAACTGCGGTTCCGGTCATGGCGCAGGACGAACTGCCCTACGATGAAACATCGGTTTATCTTAAGATACCATTGCTCGGGACGAGCGAAATTGATGCCGTGATCAGGGATGGCGAAGTATATCTCCCTGTTACAAACCTCTTTGATCTGCTTAAGATACGCAATGTCCCGTCAGAAGATCTGGACCTCATCACCGGCTTCTTCATATCCCCCGAGGCAACATTCACGATAGACCGGCGTAAAAATGAAATTGTTTACAGTGGCAAATCCTACCCGCTGAATGAAGGAGACCTGGTTCGCTCGGAGAGTAATCTCTACCTGAGGGCGCTCCATTACGGAAAGATATTCGGGCTTGACTGCAAGTTCAGCTTCCGTGACCTCACCGTCACCCTTGAGACAAAACTTGAATTGCCGGGCATCCGGGAGATGAAGCTTGAGGAGATGCGGGCCAACCTTAAACGTCTTAAGGGTGAGGCACAGGTTGACACAACAGTAGGAAGAAGCTATCCGGGCTTCCGGTTCGGTATGGCTGACTGGTCGGTTTATGCCAACGAACAGGTTGGTGTGGGTACAGATGCAAGGCTGAACCTGGCTCTCGGTTCTGTCATAGCAGGCGGCGAGGCAACGGTGTCACTCAATTACTATTCCGGTGAGCCATTTACCGAGAAGCAACAGCAGTATCTATGGCGTCACGTCAACAATGATCAGCCTCTGCTGCGGCAGTTCAGTGCCGGAAAGATAGCGACACAGGCAACAGCCTCCCTCTACAATCCTGTTGTGGGAATACAGCTTACAAGCACCCCGACCACATTCAGGCGCTCATTTGGCTCATACACGCTGACAGACAGGACAGAACCGGGCTGGACAGTTGAGCTTTATGTAAACAACGTTCTGGTTGATTATGTAAAGGCCGATGCCTCCGGCTTCTTCACATTCGAGGTGCCACTTGTTTACGGGAACACGCAGGTCAGGCTGAAGTTCTATGGCCCGTGGGGAGAGGAGCGCACGCGTGAACAGAACATCGCCATACCCTATAACTTCCTGCCTCATAAGGAGTTTGAGTATACAGTCAGCGCCGGGCTGGTTGAAGACACACTGTGGAGCCGCTATTCCAGGGCAAGCGTCAGTTATGGCGCCACCCGGTTCCTGACCTTAGGCGGAGGAGCCGAGTATCTCTCTTCGGTCGCTTCAGGCCCACTGATGCCCTTCGTAAATGCCTCTCTCAGGATAACAAACAACCTGCTTCTCTCAGGTGAATATGCATACGGAGTAAGATCGAAGGGAACGCTGACCTGGCGTCTTCCCTCGAACATGCAACTGGACCTCACTTATTCGAGATATGACAGAGAGCAAAAAGCAATAAATTACAATTACCTCGAGGAACGAAGAGCATCTCTTTCGCTTCCGCTGCGGATAAAGAAATTCTCGGCCTATTCGAGGTTCTCATTTTACCAGATAGTACTTCCAGTCTCAGAATACACAACGGGAGAGTGGCTGCTTGCCGGTTCGCTCTTCGGCATAAACACCAACCTGACTACATATGCCATTGTTGTGGGGCAAAACGATCCCAACATATACAGCAATCTCTCGCTCAGCACAAGGCTTCCGGGCGGATTTCTGCTTATGCCTCAGGTGCAGTACAGTTATACATACAAAGAGCTCCTTACAGCCAAGATAAGCCTTGAAAAGAGGTTGTTTGAGCGCGGATACCTGACATCATCCTGGGAACAGAATTTCCGTAGCAATCTCCGGATGGGAGAGGTAGGATTCAGGTACGACTTCTCTTTTGCACAAACGGGCATTTCCGCAAGGCAGAACAACAAACAGACGACCTTTGTGCAGTACGCACGCGGGAGCCTTATAAATGACAGGGCTACCAAGTTCCTCAAAGCTGATAACCGCACCAATGTAGGCAGGGGAGGTATATCGATAGTAGCATTCCTCGACATAAATTCAAACGATATCCGTGATGCCGGCGAGCCGAAAGCTTACGGACTCAACCTGCGTTCCAACGGCGGCAGGATAGAGCGCAGCGAAAAGGACACCACAATTCATATTCTGGGCCTCGAGCCTTATGTAAAGTACTTTATAGAGTTTGACGAGGCCGGATTTGACAATATTTCCTGGAGGCTGAAAAAGCGGTCTTACGCGGTGATAGTCGATCCTAATATGCTTAAGCTGATCGAAGTGCCGGTGGCAGTCGAGGGTGAAGTGGCAGGCAAAGTAATGCTTGAAAGAGACGGGGCGCTGACAGGAATAGGACGAATGATTGTCGGTTTCCATAACAGCGCAGGAGTGCTTAAGGCCAGAACCCTTTCGGAAGAAGACGGCTACTTCAGCTACTTCGGGGTGGCGCCGGGGAGTTACTATGCCAGCATAGACACTGCCCAGCTTCGGAAATTAAACCTGTCCTCATCGCCTGACTCCATTCCGTTTACCGTGAAAGCCGACCTTGACGGGGATTATATCGAGGGTCTTGATTTCGTTCTGAGAAAAATTATCACTGAAACTGTGCCCGCAGTAACGGAGCCGGTGACAGAGCCGGTAATTAAAAAGGACACTTCGTACCTGATTCTGCACGAGGAAGTACGTGAGCTGGTAACAATTACTGAAGATACCTGGGCAATTCAGCTTGGCGCATTTAAGAATAAAGCCAATGCGCAGGCCTGGATGAAGAACGTTGAGGCGGTTGTCGACAAGGATGTCGAACTCATTATCGAGGACGGTTTCTATAAGGTACGCGTCACCGGGTTTAAGGACAGAGCCGAGCTTGACACCTATATTCCGATCCTTCAAAAAGCAGGCATAAACGAGATGTGGATCATCCACCTCAAGGCGAAGACAGTTGAGCGTATTACAACGAAACAGGATTCAGTAATAAGGATCACCGAAACCGTTGTTGAACGGCCGGTGCCAGTTGTTGAGCCCGGCACGATCCTCCAGGTTGCCGCCTTCAGTACCCGTGAGGAGGCCTCGGCAATCATTGACAGGCTGCTTGCTGCTGTTGAGAATCTGATAACGGTGAGGAATGGAAGACGGGGTTTACAAGATACAGCTGGCCGATATTCAGGACACTGCCGAAATACAAAAGCTGATACCAATACTTGAAGGGAAAGGATTCAGAAACATTGTCCTGGTCAGTCCGCAGACGACAGTTCTGGCACCCGTAACAGGAGTTCAGTCTGACACCCTTGTGGTTGAGGAAGCAGAGGCTATTGCCGAAAAACAGCCTGAAGCAGTGGTGGCGGAAGCCGTACCGACTCCGGCAATCCCGGGATTTGTACTGCATGCCGGACGCTTCTACAAGAGGGCAGCGGCTGAACGGGCAAGAAACAGGATTGTCCGCAAACTTAAACTTCCGGTTGAGATCATTCAGGAATGGGATTCTTACCGTGTGGTGGTGACTGGTTTCTTCACCCGCGAAGAGACAATCATATACTATCCGGAGCTTGCAGGTCTCGGCTTCACTGAGGTCTTTGTGATGGAGCGGCCGGTGCAGAAAAAACCGTAATGACTTAAAATATTTATGAAATGTCCTGCCGGATTTGTCAGCCGGTTGTTATAGTATTGCTTTAAGACTTACTTTTAACAATAAAATCTGTTGTGATGAAATATGTAGGAGCACATATAAGTGCATCAGGAGGCGTGGAGAACGCCCCGCTGAACGCACATGAGATAGGAGCCACGGCATTTGCATTCTTCACCAAGAATCAGCGTCAGTGGGTAGCTCCGCCGTTGTCGAAGAAAAGCATCGAAGCCTTCCGTGACAACTGTGTAAAATATGACTTCAAACCTTTCCAGATACTGCCGCACGACAGCTATCTGATTAACCTGGGCACTCCTGACGGCGAGGCGTTGGGCAGGTCACGCTACTCGTTCAATGATGAAATGAAGAGGTGCGAGTTGCTGGGCCTCGACAGGCTGAATTTCCATCCCGGAAGCCACCTCGGGAAAGTCACCGAGGAGGAGAGTCTGAATATAATTGCCGAATCGGTAAACATTGCCCTGTCGAAAACCTCCGGCGTAATTGCTGTAATTGAAAACACGGCAGGACAGGGAACAAACCTCGGATACAGGTTTGAACATTTAAGACATATAATTGAAAGGGTTGAAGATAAGAGCAGGGTGGGGGTCTGCATAGACACCTGCCACGCCTTCACTTCAGGCTATGATCTCTCCACTGCGGAGGGATTTAACAGGGTCTTTTCAGAGTTTGAGCGGATAGTGGGTTTCAGCTATCTGAAGGGGATGCATCTGAATGAGTCAAAAAAGGCCCTCGGTACCCGCGTAGACAGGCACGACAGTCTTCATAAAGGCGAGATAGGAGACGAGGTTTTCACTCTTATTATGAACGACAGCAGGTTTGACGGGATACCACTTATACTTGAGACCCCGGAAGAATCGTTGTGGGCTGAGGAGATAAAATATCTTTATTCACTGCAGAAACAATAAGAGAATGAAAAACCGATTTTCATGTCTGGTCAACCATTTTCAGTATGCCGCTAAGGAAGATTAAAGATTCAGTGCCTCCCTTTTATCACCCTTTCCTGCCGGAAGTTTTTCAGGTAGTAATTCCGCCTGAGCCCTTTTCCGACTGCCTCAATTGTCCAATGATTGCCCAAAGCAGGGAGGACCTCAGCCAGGATCTGTCGAAGCCGTTTGCGCCTGACACCAAATGTTGCACATTCAATCCACGTATCCCTAACTACATGGTGGGAGCAATTCTGTCTGACCAGGATCCGGCAATGGAAGAAGGTAAAAACAGAATAATTGAAAGGATCAGGCTGAGAGAAGGAATTTTCCCCAACGGTGTTTTCCCGACCAGGAAATACAATCAGCTATATCTGGAAAAAAGCAGCACTGAATTTGGAAGGAACAGGCAGCTGATGTGTCCCTATTTTAAAGAAGGCAGGCTGAATTGCACAGTCTGGAAATACAGGGAAGCAATATGTGCCTTATGGTTCTGCAAACACCTGGCAGGCAGGAGAGGAACAGAATTCTGGAATTCGGTTATAGAATATATGAAGTATCTTCAGGAATCGCTTCTTAATGTAGGCGCATACAGATGCGGACTTCAGCCGGTTGATCCATACGGAGAAGGACTATATCAGGAGTTCAGGGAACTTCATGTTACGGAAGAGGCTGATAAACAATATGCTGAAGTCTGGGGTGAATGGAAGGGGCATGAGGCTGAATATTATATACGATGCTTTGAAATTGTCTCTAATCTGGAACATTCATATATTCAGGGCATATTGCAAAAAGGAGAGTCGCTGGCAGAGAGGATCGAAATTATTGCCTCGGATATGATTAAAGTGCCTGAATTCCTGTTGCTGGATAAAGAATCTGTCATGGAAGATCAGACCGGGGTTTATGTGGTTGAAATAAAGAACTACATCGAAATTCTTCAGAAATCGATAATCTGGTCATTCAGATTACCCACATATATACTGGATTCATTCGATGGTAATTTAAGTACATCAGAAGTTACAGAACACATTCTCAAGCTTCATAAAGTCAGCGTGGAGGCTGATATTTTAATTGCTCTCTACAGACACGGTATTTTAAAAGAAAAGGTCTCTTGACTTTACAGAAGTAATAGCATAAATTTGAATAGTAAACAGGCATGCTATGAAAACTAAGTTATTTATCATTTTTTCTCTTGCGTCGATCACAATACTGTTCAGCAGTTTTATTGTAAGGGAAAAGGAAGAGACCCTGATGTCTTCTATCGATTATTATTTGCTGCAGCGCGGAAGATCTTTTACAAGCTTTGTATCGAATCTCCAGAAAATGGAAGCGTTGATCTATATTCCTAAAAGTAAGATCGATGAAGCAAAGAACCTGAACCTTACTCTCGTTTCACGGGAAATGGCAATTTTGCTTAACAAAAAAATCTCTGAAGAGGGGAGTTCTTTTGTTCAGATTTTCCCGGCTGTTAATCAGTCTGATGAAATCAGCAAATCGGTTTCGCTCAACTTTCAGAATCTGGGCATGATCAGTTATGTAAAGCAAGAGCTGAAGAGTGCGCGGGTGGCAGATCAGATGACCTTTAAGTGGGAGGTGGGCAGGAATTTTCATAAGGTGGAAACGTTGTCAATAAATGCTATGAAACCAGAGGAGCTTACGATAAAATGGTTTGGTTCTCCCGAGGGTGAAGCTTATGTGCCGGCCACTTATAATCCTTCGAGGTAAAAACGGGCCTCAGGTAATTTCCAAATACCAATGATTTTGGAGATATCGTAATTTACGATACGGCCAGCAAGGCTGTCCATTCACCTGCAGAATTAACCCTTATGTGTTATTGTGTGATAATCGATATACCAGATCAGCTTCACTGAAAAGCTGTTGATCATATTCTGGTCGAACAGATTGCGGAGATTGTCCCCAAAAGACGGAGGAATGTAGCTGCCAGAAGAGTAAACTGAGTTTTTCCATACAAGGGTCAGTTCGCTGCCCGGAGCGAATCTCCAGGTATAATTCAGGTCGATATTGAATGCATTGTAATTGGTATTGTCATTTCTTGAGATGGATACGGGACTTAGAGATCCGTCTGCTTCAAGGTATGCATACCAGCCTGTATATTCAGCTTTTGCCCAGTACTCTCTGAGCCTGAAGGTAAGGTGCGATTTTGATGAAAACATGTAGGAAAGATCGAACTCGCCGGAAAAGGTGAAGTTATTTCTGTGTCCGAAGATTATGTTTTCACCCGCGAGCCCGGCAAACCCCTCGTCATTCCTGCCGCGTGTCCCTGTCAGGTTGATCTCTGTCCTGAATCTGTCGCTGAACCGGATTTCAGGATTAAGGGTGAGACTGCAGGCGCTTCGCCCCTGTTCACGGTAGTAGCTTTCAACGCCTGCCCCAACGGTCAGGAGAATGGCTTTACGCGTGTCTGTTGAAGCGGTTCCTGAAAGAGTCAGGGAGGGAGTGCGGTGATACATTCTGCCTGCAACCCTCGGCTCAAAATAGTCGTCACTACCGGCCGGCAACAGGGAGCCTTTCAATGTAAGCGACCAGAGGTTCTTAAATGTTGAGGAAGTGGTTACATCAACCTTAAAAGTGTTATAAACACGGGGCCTGTACAACAGGTCATATGAAAACGAAAGGGAATTCTTTGAGTTATATATCGGCCCGACCGGTTTATAAATATTATAGCTGAATGTCAGGGCGTTAGAGATAAGATTGTTTCTTTTCAGGTATCCCAGGTCATTGGGGTCATATTTATCGGTTATTGTACGGTTAGAGAAATATGCAAGGAACCTGCCGCCTGTTTTACCCCCTGAAAACTCCAGGCTGTAGCCGGCCACAGGCCTTATGCCGGCATAATATTTCCGGCTTGCCGCACCTACAGCACGGAGCGAAAAGATCCGGTCTTTCGTATAAAACATCATATCCGTGGCTGTAACGGTGGCGTTGTAATTAAGGCCGGTATGGGGTGCGTTTCTTAAAACGGCGGAATTGATAAGGCTGATATAAGATGCATTTTTCAGACTCTGATCCAGCACGACCAGGTTGTAGTTGGTAAACGGTTCGGTCAGATATTCTGATCTGTCTCCGGTTTCCGGATCTTCAAATTCCGCTACGGTCCTTCGGGTCATGGCGTTGAAAAAGCCGACCCCCAATCCTCCTGAGGTTCTTCCCGATATCTTTGTGGCATTGATCAGGCCTGTTTCAAGGGGATTCATGATCAGGTCAGGGGTGTCGGGGGCCAGACTGACGGCATTGTTGTAGCCCCTTGGTTTTGCGCCTATCCGCCT
The DNA here is from genome assembly GCA_963757935.1 of uncultured Bacteroidales bacterium. Classification (GTDB taxonomy): domain Bacteria; phylum Bacteroidota; class Bacteroidia; order Bacteroidales; family VadinHA17; genus SR-FBR-E99. The sequence continues at coordinate 516,568 of CAVWSZ010000001.1, forward strand.
TGAATAAAAGATATCACCCTTGGTAAACAGTTCTGTGCCCTCGGTGAAAAACTGGCGACGCTCGTTATACTGGATCTCATAGGGGGTGAGATTGAGCACCCTGTCATCAGCCTGCACCTGGCTGAAGTCAGGTACCAGTGTGGCATCGAGTGTGAAGCTTTCATTGAAGCCCCACTTGAGATCCATACCACCGTTAAAATGTTTTGCCCAGCCTTCGCTGCTTCCCGACTGGTTTTCGGCATAGGCGGAGACATACGGAGTCACAGACAGTCTCACCGGGGCGTTTATTTCCCTGAAGCCGGCAATCTGCCCTGTCTGACTAATAGTATTTCCCTTGTTTTTGTCAGTGAAGTTCCACGAGGAGATTTCTTTTCTTCTCGCCACAAATCTGTGGAAGTTAACGCCCCACGGTCTGTCTCCGCTGACGGGAAAACGGATGGCTGAAAAGGGAATAAAGACCTCTGCCGCCCATCCTTCTTTGGTAATCATTGTTTCAGAGTCCCATACGACATCCCACGACACATCGCGTCCCGCAGCTCCTGAAGCCCGTTTGATGTCAGTCTGCACGCCTGTGACTGTTAGCTTGAAGGAGAATCCGTTGACGCCGTCGTCAAACGGGCAAAGATCTATACTGAACCAGTCGGCATTGATGTCATTGTCGGAGTCTCTTTTACCCAGCTCTGTGGAGATGCTGTCAGGGTAATTGTCGATAAGCTTTGCAAACACATATATTCCTTCATTATCGAACAGCAGTCTTACCTGTGAGGTAAATGCAGAGGGGAGACCGTTGGCTGGCTCATACTGCGTAAAGCCGGTAAGCAGTTCTGCATTTTTCCAGGCAGCTTCGTCATCTTTGCCGTCGATCCTGATTGCTGTTTCAGCCTTGCCGGTGTTTGCGGTTCGCCTTGTAAGCTCCGCGCCGAAGAGTATCTGGTTTGACAAGATAAGGGCCAGCAGCAGGCATAGGGAGGAGGTTCTTGTCATTATATCCGTGTGCAGAAAAATTATTCTGTCCAAATATATTGTCAATAAACCTTTTTCTATGTTTCGTAAAACATATAATCTGAATTATTAAAGGGTTAACTGCAGATTTCAGGGAGCGAGCCGCTTGCTGATCCAGGAATCATTTTCAAGGGTGTATACCATCCGGTCGTGAAGGCGGTGTTTTCCCTCCTGCCAGAATTCAAACATCATGGGGGTCAGTAAGAAGCCGCCCCAGTTTGGAGGAAGGGGTATTTCGTTGCCGGAAAATTTTTCAGAGAAGTGTTCGAACCTCTTTTCGAGGTAATCCCGGTCCGGTATTTCCCGGCTCTGTTCCGAAGCCCACGCGCCGGTCTGGCTTTCGCGGGGCCGGGAGTGAAAGTACCGCAAGGAGAGCTCCACCGGGGTTTTTTGTACAGTTCCTTCGATCCGGACCTGACGGCCAAGGGGTTGCCACCAGAAGAGGAGGGCGGCGTGATTGTCGGATTTTATCTGCCGGCCTTTACGGCTGTCGTAATTGGTAAAGAAAACGAATCCATTTTCACTGAAATCCTTGAGGAGGACAATGCGCGATGAGACTGTGCCGTCTTTACCTGCAGTGGATAGCGCCATTGCCGAAGGCTCAGGAGGGCTGGTCGTCAGCCAGTCGTTATACCATAATGTGAAGAGGGAAACGGGATCCATCAATATTTTTCACAATAAACAATGAAAGCCCTGAAAGGTTAAAATAAGACTGTCAGTGAAGGATTATACCAGAGTGATAGTCTTATTTCGGCTTTTTGGGATTCTTTTCATCACCGGTGTATTTGAATACAGCATAGATAATAAAAGCAAATGCTACTGTCCCGATGATATAGTAAATTCCATGGCCCATTCCCAAACCGTTAATAATTACATCCATCATAATTCAAAATATTTGCATCGGTGACCTGCTGTTTATCTTTTACAGGCATCCATCATTACTTCTAACAAAAAACAATGAAAACCCTGAAAGGTTAACAGTTATCGAAAACATCCTCCGATGCGCATTTATGGGCTAAAGGTAGACCTACTTATGCCGGAAATTTTTACACAATTCCAGATCAGATTTATATAATTCTTACTTCGACAGTCTTGTGGTCTCGGGAGAAATCCGTCCCGGACAGGTGGCGCGAACAGGGAAATGGAAGAAAATTTTTATATTTACCGGCAACAAAAGGGAGAAATTATTTGTAATAATCTGATAATCTGAATTAAAATGAATATGAAGTTAACTGTAAAAATTGCAGCGGCACTGGTGGCCTCTGTCTTAACGGGCGCAAGTCTCAATGCGCAGGAGCGTAATGATGTGATTACTGCTTACAACGAAGGTGCAAAAGCGATGCAAACTGATGTACCCGCAGCAATTGCGGCCTTTGAGAAGGTGATTGTCCTGGCTGGTCAGGTTGGCGAGACGGCAGATGACCTTAAACAGAAGGCAGTACAGGTGCTGCCCGGACTCTATTTCAAGATCGCCAACAATGCACTTAAGGAAAAGAAGCCTGCTGCTGAAATAATTATGGCTTCGAAGAAAGCTGCAGCAGCAGCCGAAAAATACGGAAGTGCATCAGTTAAAGACAATGCCGGTAAGGTTCTTGTGGCAGGTTACGGTGCCCTGGCATCAGACTTTATAACGAAGAAGGATTATGGCAATGCCCTGCTGGCTCTTGACAGTGCACTTGTAATCAACCCTTCGTACCTGAATGCAATTTACAACAAGGCGCTGGTATACAGAAATCAGGACAACACTGCAGCTTTTGAGGAGACCGTTGATCTTTTCATTGAAAAAGCCGGGGCTGCATCAGACACTGTAAAGGCGAAGCAGGCATCTGTAATGGCGCTTGAGTATTTTCGGGCATCAGGCTCTCAGGATGTCAAGGACAACAAGCTTGACGAGGCGCTTGTTCTGCTGAACAAGGCTGCAAAATACGGTGACGACAAGGATCTGTTCTATTTCTTTGCAGATGTGTACAACAAGCAGAAGAATTTCACCTCAGGAGCGGAATATGCTCAGAAGGGGCTTGCACTTGAGACAGGGGACGCAGAGGCCAAAGCAAAATTCTACTATCAGCTTGCCGTTGCGCAGCTGGGTAAAGGCGAGACAGCTCCTGCCTGCGAATCATTCAAGAATGCCATGTTCGGGCCTTTCGCCGCTGCAGCAAAAGCGCAGAGGACGAATCTGAAGTGCGAATAGTCTCACAGTTCGCAGGCCCGGGCCTGTGTAAATGAGTAAGAGGCAGCCGTAAGGTTGCCTTTTTTTATGCTTATCAGGGCCAGGGACTTACAGGGAAATTATATGTCCGACCCTTAAGTAATTTTAGGGGATTTCGTATATTTAGGAGAAATATCACAATGCAATGAAAAACCTATACTATTCTTCTCGTGATGTGCCTGCTTGGCACTCTTTGCATGAACGCACAGAAAACTACAGTGCCGTCTTTCAAAACCGTTCAGGTCAGGCCGGGGGTAATTAAAGTGCCCAGCTTCAGTCTGCGTGCCGGTACCGCCACCAGGCCGGACCTAAAAGCAATTACTTCCTCTGACTTAAAGGCTGTTACTGAAATTGCCCCGGGGACACTGGTGGGTACGGTGGAGGTTGGCATCACAACTTCCAAACTGAACATCGAACTCACACCAAAAAATTTCCTTTCAGTAAAAGGGGCAGAATTGCAGGTTGTCTATCCTTTAGTAATTTATGATAAATTTTATTTAGGCGACAGTAATGAAAGTAGCTGGACAACTATCTCTACTTATCAGGCAGTAGTAATTAGCGTTGACGTTACTTCCGGAAAACAGTACCTGATAAGGATTCCGGTGACTGTAGAGGGGACTGCGGCCAGATCTTTCCTTATTACAGATGCTAACACCGCCAGTAATGTGGGTTTGTTTACCACCTCCTTTTCTGGCAGCCAGGAAATCGCTTTTGCGTTTGTCCCTGAAAATTCCGGGACAATCTATATAAGATTCTTTGCGTTACCAGCAGCGGGAGTCTGGAGTTTCTCAAAGGTTATTATTTCAGAGCTGTAGCCTGTCCGATATTATAGCGTAAGATAATGATCTACCATACGCCTGACCATTTTAGGGACCAGGCAGAAAGTGAGGAGGTTTGAACCACCTGAATGAGATAAGGCAGTCGTGAGATTGCCTTTTCTTTGTGAGCACATTCGTACTCAGACCTTCACCGTAAATATTATGTACAATCATTAGGAATCAGAGGAGATTTTGTACATTTAAGAGAAATTAATCATACTATGAAAAACTTATCAATTCTTCTTGTGATGTGCCTTTTTGGTATTCTTGCGGTGAAAGCACAGACAACAACGGTCCCAACGTTCAAAACCGTTCAGGTAAGACCCGGGGTAATTAAAGTGCCCGGATTCAATCTGAGGGCAGGGGCCACCACAAGACTGGACTTAAAATCAATTAAGTCTTTTGACTCTAAGGTTGTTACCGAACTAGCCCCTGGGCAGTTGTTAGGTACGATGGAGGTGAGTACCACTTCGGCCAAAATGAATATTGAACTCACTCCCACGAATTTCCTCGAGACCAAAGGGGCAACTCTTGTTAATTTCAGCTCCTGTTTATATCTCTGATAAATTTTACTTTGGTGATCCTACTCAGGGCACTTTTAGGAATATGAATTCTTATCAATATGTTATGATATGCATGGAGGTTACCTCCGGGAAGCAGTATTTATTAAGGATTCCGGTGACTATTGAAGGAACGGCGACCAGAACATTTGCTCTTTCAACAGGCATATATGATTCTAAATCGCTGTTTACCACAACTTTTTCGGGCAGCCAGGAGATCGCATTTACTGTGAGTTCTCAAACTACAGGTGTTCTCTATATTCTTTTACGGGAAACTTCTTCTTACCATCCGGAAATTTGGACTTTCTCTAAAGTAATAATTTCAGAGCTGTAGCCTTTACAATATTAAGGAGTAAGATAATGATCCACAATACACCGGACCATTATAGGGACTAAGCAGAAAGTGAGTAGATTTGATCCACCTAAATGAGACAAGGCAGCTGTAAGGTTGCCTTTTTTGTTGCCCGAAAATGCCCGGAACGGCAAATGCAGATTACAGACTCAGGTAGTATTTTAATAGTTATTTTTGAATAACCGACAATTGCAAACGGCTCAATTAATAATTCTGTAATGACTGACGAATGAAACAGGTAAACTATAGTTGTATGAAACAGGAAAGAAGATTATTGACAATATTGCTTTTTAGTATTTTGCTTGTTATCCCCTCCGTTGCTTTCGGGAATAATCCGGCCCGGCTTAAGGCAAAAGAGTTCAAAATGTTGTCACCTGATGGAAGAACGGTACTGAAAGTAACCGTCGGAGAAAGCATCAGCTATCAGATCGAATCCGGAGGCCTGAAAATCATCGAGCCTTCAAAAATTGCAATGACACTCAGCGATGGCACCGTGATACCGGGGGCAAACCCTTCAGTAAAGTCAGAAAACCTGAAACCTGTAAATAACACAATCAGCACGACTGTTTACAAGAAGTCTGTTGTAACTGACCGCTACAACCCTTTGGTCCTGACGTTCAGGGAGGGATATTCAGTTGAATTCAGGGTTTATGATGACGGAGTAGCTTACCGTTTTCATACAAAGCTTCCGGGGACCGTTACGGTGAAGGAGGAGACAGCTGAGTTCAATTTCGGGGGCGACCATTCAGCCTGGCTTCAGTATCTGAACAGGTGGGGAAAGGGAGATAAATATTATACAACCTTTGAGAATGCATATGTAAATACTCCGCTGTCAAAGACTGCAGTTCCTGACTCATTAATCGTCGCTCCTGCAGTTGTTGATCTTGGCAGCAGGAAGGTGGCAATCACCGAAGCTGACCTTGAAGACTATCCTGGCATGTTCCTTCAGAAGGGCAAGGGGGAGTTCTCTCTCGAGGGGGCATTCGCTCCTGTACCACGCACAACCTCAATATCCGGTCCAAAGCCTGTTGATGAGGGTAACCTTGAGGCGGTGGTAATGGGTGACAGATACGATTACATTGCGGTTACGAAGGGCACAAGGAGTTTTCCCTGGCGGGTGATAGTAATTGTCGAAAATGATATTCAGCTGGCTGACAATGATATGGTCTACAGGCTTGCATCTCCTTCACGAATTGTGATGCTTCGCTGGATAAAGCCAGGTAAAGTTTCCTGGGACTGGTGGATAGAGAACGACCTGTGGGGTGTGGATTTCAGGGCCGGAGTAAACTATAAAACATACCGTGAATACATCCGGTTCGCGTCAGAAAACAAGCTTGAATACATAATAATTGATGTAGGCTTTTCAAAATCGGATGATATTATGAAAGTCAATCCTGCACTGCGGATTGAAGAGCTGATTAGGTACGCAGACAGCATGAATGTTGGCATAATTGCCTGGGCCGGATGGCTGGCAATAATTGACCAGATGGAGGAGGCCTGTTCCAAATATTCGGCTATGGGGATTAAAGGGTTCAAGATTGACTATATGAACAGGGATGACCAGGAAGTCATCAAATTTTATTATGCACTGGCTGAGACAGCCGCCAGGCATAAGCTGCTGCTTGATTTTCACGGCGCCTCGAAGCCAACCGGAATGAGCCGTACGTGGCCAAATGTGCTGACATCGGAAGGAGTAAAAGGCCAGGAATGGTGCCGGTGGACTAATCCTGACCAGCCAAAGCATGCAGTAACCCTTCCTTTTATCAGGATGCTTGCCGGACCTGTTGATTTCACCCCCGGGGTGTTCAGGAGTGAATCGAAAGATCGGTTTAAGATATCGTGGACCGGGTCGATGGGGCAGGGAACACGAAGTCATCAGATGGCGATGTATGTTGTTTTTGAGTCTCCGCTGCAGATGCTGTCAGACTCACCCTCACGGTACCGTGAGCACCAGGAGTGCACAGATTTTATAGCCCCTGTTCCTACCGTATGGGACGAGACCAAAGCCCTTGACGGAAAAATCGGGGAGTATATAATTATGGCCAGGAGAACGGGAACGACATGGTATATCGGGGCTCTTACAAGCTGGACACAGAGAAAGGTTGAAATAGATTTCTCATTCCTGCCGGAAGGGGAAGTATAATCTTGAGTTCTTCCGTGATGGTGCCAATTCGAATCGGATGCACAGGATTATAAGAGGGAAGTAAGGACTGTCTCCGCGGGCGAAAAGCTCACAGTGCAGCTTGCATCAGGTGGCGGATGGGTAGCCCGGCTTGATCGGGTAAAAGAGTAAATGCGGACCAGAGACAGGCTTCCTGATAATACGAGTGGCCCAAACGGTGGATGGGCAATAAGTTTAATCCTTATATAGTTTTTGGGTTTTATCTATTGACCATCCTGTTTTTAATCCGATCACAAAAATGCCAGGGCTACAGATCCGGCTGAAAATACAGTATCACCCATTATCCTTAGCCACCTTAGGGTTTGTAGTGCTGGCTCCTGCATAAATTCAGCTGAACGTGCATACCACATCCCGAATTTAATGCTTGCAATTGTTTGTAAAACTCCGACAGGAAGAAGGCTTATGAGTACCATTAACATTAATCCTGCATTTAACGACCAGAATGCGATACTTAGTAAATTTGTCTTCCAGACATATTTAATTGTCAGGCCTTTAAGCACAAACAGCATCAATCCTATTCCCAGCATTCCAAAAACTCCAAAAAGTGCTGCATGACCGTGAACGGGGTGGTATTTAGTCCCTGCATATAATACAAAGCAATTGGAGGATTTATAAGAAAGCCAAATAAACCTGCACCAACAAGGTTCCAGAAGCTTACTGAAATAATGAAATAGATCGGCCATTTGTATGATATTACCCATGCTGTTGCCCTGCTTAGCTGCAGATTATGATAAGCTTCAAATCCCATGAATACGAGCGGAACGACTTCAAGGGCACTGAACGATGCACCAAGTGCAATAATTGCATGTTGGTGTTCCTGCAAAATAAAGATGATGGAAAGTGCCAATAACTCCGCCGATCATATAAACAATTGTCGCAAAAAGAACACCTGTTGTTGCATATTTAATGTTCAGCAATCCCATTCTTACAAACAGGAATGCAGCAATAACAGTAGCAAATACTTCAAAGAAACCTTCTACCCAGAGATGAACCACCCACCATCGCCAGTATTCTGCAATTGACAAATGTGTCTGTCTTCCCCACATCAGTCCTGCACCATAGAATGCTGCAATTGCAACTGAAGCTATAATAAACAGTATTAATAGCTGACGGCTTTCAGATGGTTTTATCAATGCGGGCCACAGTGCACGAAACATTAAGAATAAGCCAGATGATAAAACCGGCAAAAAGAAATATCTGCCAGAATCTCCCCAGATCGACATATTCATAACCCTGATGTCCAAACCAGAAATTCTGTACAAGTCCAAGTTTTTGCATTACACCCATCCATTCACCTGCTAATGAACCGACAACAATTACCAATAAGGCAACAAATAGAACGTTCACTCCGAGCCGCTGGTATTTTGGTTCATAACCTGATACTGCCGGAGCAATATAAAGTCCGGCAGCAAGCCATGAGGTGGCTATCCAGAAAAGTGCAAGCTGAACATGCCAGGTTCTTGAAACTGAATAGGGCAGAATGGTATCGAGACTAAGGCCATAGAAACCTTTGCCTTCAACTCCATAATGAGCCGTAATAACGCCAACAAGGATCTGAACAAGAATAAGACCAATCACAACCCAGAAATATTTCAGAGTAGCTTTCATCGATGGGGTGGATTAAGACCACCCAGCGGATCATTCTGAGGTAACAGTGATTTGTCAAGTACATCGGACTTGTTTCTTGCATTATAATAAGCCAGCAGCCCGATGCCAACAAGCAGCATTATTACGCTGAATCCTGTCCATAAAATTATTCCGGCAGATGGTCCATTTCCAATTACCTGATCCGGCGGCCAGTTACTTGTATAGGTCAGATCAGAACCAGGTCTGTTTGTTACACATGCCCATGCAGCCCAGAAGAAAAATGCATTCATCTTATGCATGCGGTCAGGATCTTTTATTGAATTGGCTGGTATTGCATAAGAGGCCCTTTCGTTATCAAGTGAAGGATCATTCATAAAAAGTCCCTGGTAATATTTGCTGTTGCTTAAGATTGCTTCAGCTCCTCTCATCGGAAACTGAAAGTATTCCAGTTTTACTGTCATATGTGTTTGTCCGCAAAGCATTCTGAAATCTCACTTTAAGCATGGCCTGCTTTTCGGCATTCAGATTTTCAAATGAGGACCCGAATTCTTTTTGAGACCATTTATCCAGCAGAATAGACTGTTTCCTTATGCAGCCAGTCGGCTGACCAGTCAGGTGCCACATAAGCACCATGTCCCCAGACAGTACCAACTTCCTGTCCTCCGATTGACTGCCAGACATTCTGGCCGTCTTTAATTTCCTGCGAGGTAAACAGCACCGCACCGCTTTCTGTCATGACTTTCTCCGGGATTGGCGGTTTTTCCCTGTAAATCTCATGGCCAAAAAAAATCAGGACAGAAAAACAAATTGCAGTGATAAATGCAAAACCGATCCAAAGCGTTTTCGTTTTCATATTGATAAATAATTAAGTCAAAAAACCTTGAATGAGATTAATGGCATATAAAGTTAGGCAGGTAATTTAAATTAACCAATGTCCTTCCGGTTCTTGTTTTTAGATCATATTCTCATAGGACAATCATTTTTGGATAAAAGAACTTTCTTCAACAGAATTTGTTTAATAAAGCTGTTTAACCGTGTTCTCAGTTAATCAGCAAAAGCATGAAACTGAAATAATTAGAAATTATGGCAATTACAAAAGTATGGATAGAGGAAGACTGTACCGCATGCGGTTTATGTGAGGATATTTGTCCCGCAGTATTTAAACTGAAAGACAAAGCAGTCGTCATTGAAGGCGCAAATTATTCCGAAAATGATGCAAAAATAAAGGAAGCTGCAGAAAGCTGTCCGGTGGAAGTGATTAAATATTCCTGATAGCAGTCAGGTATATTTTTAAAAGCAAAAAGAACAAAATTATGGTCTCAGGTATTCAAAAAGAAAAGGCAGAAATGTTCTTGAAATATCATCAGGACAAAGAAATTCTTGTTCTCTTAAACTCATGGGACAGAGGAAGTTCCAAATTAATTGAGGCATGTGGCTATAAAGCTATCGCAACAACAAGTATGGGAATTGCTGCCTCATTGGGTTATCCTGACTGCGAGGTAATACAACTGTCAGAAATGATTGAAGTTGTAACAGGGATCGTTAGTGCGGTACAGGTTCCGGTAACAGTTGATATAGAAGCCGGATACGGAGATAATTTAAAGGAAATAATTCATTCTGTTAATAAGATAATTGCGACAGGAATAGTCGGAATAAACATTGAAGACAGTATTGATTTAAATCCGGCATTAATTGACGAAGTCGAATTTTGTGAAAGAATATCAGCTATTCGTTCATTATCAGATTCACTGGGGTTTCATTTAGTAATTAATGCAAGGACAGATTCATTTTATACTTCGTCAGGCTCACTGCAGGAAAAACTATCCGAATCAATAAAGCGAGGCAATAAATACCTGGATGCAGGGGCAGACTGCGTATTTATCCAGCCAGTATGGGAAAAGGAAACTATTTCAACACTGGTCAGGGAAATTAACGGCCCGATCAATATTCTTTCAAATCCGGGAATTGGGGCAGGATTACCTCCATCTGTTCGTGAGCTTCAGGATTTAGGCGTCGCCCGCTTAAGCCTGGGTTCAGGTTTGATGAAAGCTACACTGGCTTTAATTAAGAAAGTTGCTGACGAACTTTTAGAAAAAGGAACTTACAATATTTTATCGGATACCATGACGCCGCTTCCCAACGCCTCACTCGCCTATAAGATGGCGATAGGGTTAAGTAAATGAAGAACAGCTGCAGAAACAAGAAAAGGCAATCGTAAGAGGGCCTTTTTTTGTGCCCGACTGTTAACTTCCGGGAATGAAGTAATAATATAACTTATTCCTTTCAATATGTAACAGACCTGAGTGGCGCATAGATCTAAATTTGTACCGGAAAATCATTCACAATTTAAAATTCAAGAGATAATGAACACAACAGAATTAAAAGGTAACTGGAATGAGCAGAAGGCCAAACTGAAACAGAAATTTGCAGTCTTAACTGACAATGATCTTATGTTTGATGAAGGCAAGAAGGAGGAGATGTATGCAAAACTTCAGATCAAACTCGGGAAAACAAAGGAAGAATTGCACAAGATTCTTTCAGATGATTAATCATTTGTTTCTAACAAAATGAGTATCAATTATTTTTAAGTATTTAAACCAAATTATTTAATAGTTATGAAAAAAGTAATAGTAGTTTTTGTCCTTATAATGGCAGTTCTGGCGGTCAATGCACAGACCACAGTAACCACCACGACCAAGGTAATGCCAGTCCGTACGACAGTCCTGGCAGCTGATCTTCAAAAAACTATAACTGACAATATTGCAAAGGATTATGTCGGTTATACTATTAAAGAGGCAACAAAAGTTGTTGACAATAACATTGTCACATATGAAGTTGTTGTTGTCAAAGAAACCACGACTGAGACACTTGTATATGACACTGACGGGAAATTCATTAAAAAGTGCCTCCCGGTTCCGGTGAAAGAGTAGGTCTCTGATCTAAATGTTTAGTATAAATTCCATCCATCTGAAAAACCTCAGGTGGATGGTTTTTTTTGTCGTGTTTTTTAACTTCTCTCGTCTTCGTTCTTAATATTATCAGTTGAGTATGGTGGTATTAATACTTTTTTTAGTGATACGGCCAGTTCTACCAGTTTGTTAGTATATTTATTTAACGATTAAAAAATCCCACCAATGAAAAACAGGTTATTGATTCTTGTATGTTTTTTGCTATGCGCAGCTTTTGTGAGCGCACAGACAACAACGATCCCAACGTTCAAAACTGTTCAGGTCCGACCAGGGGTAATCAGAGTGCCCGGTTACAAATTGCCAGCCGTCACCACAACACGGGTGAACACAAAAGTGTTGGAATCTGTAGAAATTAACGCAGTGACTCAAATCGCCCCGACTGAAGGAAATTTTGTCGGGACGGTTGAGATTGGCACAACTCCCAAAATGAAGATCGAACTGACACCTCAAAATTTCAACAGTACTGAAAAAGCAGGTTTGAACATTCGTTTTCCACAGTGGATTACTGAAAATGACTTTATTCTGGGCGACATAACGCTCTATAATTTAAAAGACATTAATAAGAGACAAACGGTCTACATTGATTTTGAGGTTATGGCAGGGAAACAGTACAGTGTCAGGATTCCAATCAGTATAGTGACGCCCAAAATTAGAACGTTAACTGTTTATTACGGAGCGGCCTCTTCTACGTCGTCCTTGTTTGCAATTTCTTTTACAGGCACACAGGAGGTCAGTTTTGCAGTAACGGCTGAAACTACCGGGCGTATACTCTTCACCCTGAAAGAAACATCTGAATATCAGACTGGATCCTGGTCGTTTCCAAAAGTCATTATTGCAGAGCTGTAACGCCGACAGTGCGCAGGCTCGAGCTTTTTAAATACGAAAAGGCAGCCTTTCGACTGCCTTTTACGGGTCCGGCTGGGCTCGAACCAGCGATCTCCTGATTATGAGTTTATTATTCTGTAGTTCAATTAAGTTTCATAGCACGAATGTGTGTGAAACCACAATAGTTTGATTCGCCATTATGTGACCATGTAGTCGGATCAGAATCTATAACTGTATAAGTACCAGCCTTAATCTTTACAAGTGGATAAAATACCCAATACGCATTGGATACTCCGCCCTGACCAACTGTGCCCCAGGTTTGCCAGGGTCCATAAACTGTTCCATCGGAATGTCTTAGTGAAATAGTTCCTGGCAGTGTTCCGCCATTAAAATAGTGATAGTTATTTATATACGTTATAAGCCGCTCATTATCTATTGTAAATACAGTCGGGTTAGTTGGACCATTTTGTACACCTCCAATATTTCCGTTATTAAATATCAGTTCATCGTTTATTGCAACATCTGATACCGTTATTTCTACACTGGACTTTTGAGTGGGGTCTGAAACTAAAGTTGCACAAACCTTATATACGCCAGCATTGGCAGATGCTGTATAAATACCAACATTGTTATATGTCGGGTCTTCAGAAATAGTTCCGCCAGTTGCCGGATCAACTGACCAGGTAACCGTTTTATCTGTTATACTATTATCGAACACGACCACGAATGCCCTTGATTCGCTGGGTATCATGAAGGCTTCTGAAACTCCAAAACTTATTTTCGATTCAGGTTCAGATTGAGGTGTCTTTTCACACCCAAATAAAAGGAGTGGCAGGGCTAAAAATAAAAATGGTTTCTTCATACGATAAATTGTTAACGTTAGTTTTTACTGTTTTCTAAATCTTTCCCAAATATACATTTCCTGTGCTCCACGAGGTGTCAGACTGTATAATTTTTCCAATTACTTTATTTGACAGGATTGCAGACCAGGCTTTTTAGGTCAGAATATGAGTAAACAATACATACCAGTGTATTAATCGGTATAGGTGAAGTATTTAAATACCGGGTAGCTGATTTTTTGTTTGTTTACTCCAAGTGCTAAAAGATAATCATCCAGAATATTCCAACCAATAAATCCATCACCAACCTGGGGCTCGAGAGCATAAAACGCGAGGTTGGCAAGTGGCTGGGCCATATCAAGTAAATAGGTGCCGGCCGGAATATCTTTGGAGTTAAGCTTTATAAACTTTCCATCAAGCACAGTCATATCGTATCCTCCCTGTCGCACATGTTTCATGCTGTCGATAAGAAATTCTTCGCCACTGGCTTTTACCGGTTTGTCAAGACTTTGCACTTTGAGCCCCATAATTTTAAGCTTATCAACAATAAAAGACATATTTTCAGGTATAAAGTAGCCCCGGGGAATCACCGCTTCTTCAGTCCCTACAGGTTTTGTGATTAAATCGACCCCCGGTATTACCTCCGGCTTTTTATTGACGATTTCGGGTTTTACCCGCCGTATGCTTGTGCCTGGAATATACTCAAGTGCAATATCTTTATAACCAAGGATATTAAATTTTCCTTCAGAGACATACTCCCCCTTTGTGAAATTCATAAGAGTGCCCGATCCTGCTTTCTCCTTTATGTTCCCGACCACGGCATCGTCGGCTTTTCTACATATCTCTGTCATCTCCTTTCCGTTCTTATAGCAATATTTCAACAATTCGTTTGCCAATGCATAATGGCTGTAAACCATTTTCTGATATGAAAAGTATGCGGCAGTCTCAGCCAATATGGCCATACGATTGCGGAGACCATAGGCACTTACCATAAACTTCCCTTCAGTAGTCCAGATTGCATTATCGTGAGTAAATTCCGATGGAGGCCACTCACCTCTTGATAGTATACAATGGTAGAAAACTTCAATTTTTCCGGTTTCCCTTGAACCCCTGGTTAATTCGGGAAAAATCTTATATGTAACGTAATCTCGCGGGCCGGAATTTGCAGTAGCTACATTCGACCCTGCATAAACAATCGGATAACCGTGGGTTACAATACCCATACGATGTGTATCGTAAATCAAAACAGGGTCCCATGTGTTGAATACCTTTTCATAAGCTCCCTTCATGTTTGTCGATTCCAGTTTAATCGCATCCCTGTTAATATCAAGGTTTGCCGCGTTATTTCTGTTCCCTGTCAGCATTGGTATTTCTCCGCTGACACTCCTGGTTTCGTTTCCATCAACATTAAAATTTGGACAAACCATAATAATAAGATTGTCAAGGAGGTATGTCTTGTCGCCGAAAAGTATATCACGGATCAACATTAAGAGGGCTTCCTTGCCCTCACTCTCTCCGGGGTGAATTCCTCCCTGCAGATAGATAACAGTCTTTCCTGATTTTTTTGCCTCTTCAGGTCTTGTAACCCTCGGATTGGCCATCACCAGTACCGGGCATGTTTTCCCCCGGTCGCTTATAAACATATCAAAAACATGAACGTACTCGCTGTTCCATTGAATCATCGCGAAGTATTCAAGTATATCCTGATTGGTTGCGGTATGTTTAAAATCTGATTTCTCGCAGGCTGTTAAATATTTTTCCGGCCAGATTCCATTCCACTTATCAGGAACAGAATCTCCCCAGTACATATTATCCTGACATAACAGGGTTGATCCGGGTAACAGGAAGAAAAGAGATATTAATCCAAACATGCGGGCAATCATGGAATACTTCATTCTATATATGATTTGATTAAAGGTTAAAATTAGTTATTGCAGTTTTATTAATGAGTTAAAAATCTTAATTAATTAAGTGATCAGGGATGTTCTTTAGCAGGCATAAGGTGCGGAGGCTCGAGCCTTTTAAATAAGAAAAGGCAGCCTTTCGACTGCCTTTTGTGGGCCCAGCTGGGCTCAGGACCGAACGTAAATAAAATGCCCAGTGGGCATTTTTAGTGAGGGGACAGATTGTGTGCAGGCTCGAGCCCAGGGATGAAAGGAAAAAGGGTGTCTCATTTATTTTGAGACACCCTTGTGTGTGGGCCCAGCTGGGCTCGAACCAGCGACCCCCTGATTATGAGTCAGGTGCTGCTAACCAGCTGAGCTATGGGCCCGGTTAATCAGGGTGCAATATTAAGTAAAAAAACAAAAATCACCAAAAAGATAATCCTGATGTTTATTTACCCCCTACTCCGGAGCAGGCTCCAGGATACAGCACAGTCCAGCGGAAGCCTCTGCAGGCGTCACGATGCTACGTCACTGCCTGTTGATATATCCGAACAGAACCCCCGCCGCTTCATCCAGATCATTGCCGAAAGTGATCAGTCCACCACGGTCTCCCGCCATGACTATTATCCTTTTTTCATACACCTCCGGGGATCCGAATATGCGTAACATCTCGCGCGCCATAGCCGGAGTACCGTACTCAACTTTAGGATCAGTCGTGGGCACCTTGTCCATCAGCTCTTCCCAGAGACTGATCGAATGCACGTGAATGACAGCATGGGTCCCCGGATCTGCCATATAGATAGCCGCGTGGGTAAGCGACTCTGAGGAGGCTTTCAGCGGACCGCTGCACATGACGGCATTGTCATCGATATTATATGATGACACCTTCACATAATGCCCGGGCTCCAGCTCCGGAATATCTCCCGTTGATGAACCCGTAATTATAAACTGTGAGGTGTTTCCGATGCGAATACTCAAATTACCGAATCCGACTCCGTTCTCAAAAGCCCCGACAAGGTCGAGGTTGAAAAGGATGTCCCTCCAGTGATTTATTATCTCGTACTGCTCGTCAGTGATGACGGGGCCCGACTGGCTCCAGTAGCAGTTGAATTTTACAAATCCTTCCATATTTTTATGATAACATTTTTTTAATCGATACTCTGTCAGCCCGGCATACGCCGCGGTCTGTAATAAGTCCTGTCACCAGCCTTGCGGGCGTGACGTCAAAACCGTAATTCGATACCGGCGCATCTTTCTGAAAAATAAATACCGATACCGGGGTTGCTGGCCGCAAAATCTTTGCCACTTTGTCTTGCCCGATTGCCTGCAACGGTCCGGCAGGCACCCCTTCAATTATCCTTACCTCGTCGCCGTCTCTCTCCTCAACAGGAATATCCTCCATTTGGTTCAGTGAAAAATCTATTGTTGAAACAGGAAAGGCAGAATAGAACGGTATGTCATTGTCGAAAGCAGCAAGGGCCTTGAGGTATGTTCCTATTTTGTTCGCCACATCACCTGCAGCCGTGGCACGGTCACAACCAACTATTACAATGTCAACCAGACCTTTCTGCATCAGATGCCCGCCGGCGTTGTCAGTGATGACTGTATACGGGAGACCGTGGTTTTCAAGCTCCCAGGCGGTAAGCCTGCTTCCCTGGTTGCGGGGCCGGGTCTCGTCAACCCACACATGAACCTTTATTCCACTGTCGTGTGCCAGGTACACCGGGGCCAGGGCGGTGCCGTAATCGACACAAGCCAGCCAGCCCGCGTTGCAGTGCGTGAGAATATTCACCGTAGCTCCCTTCTTCCTCCGGCTTATCTCTTCAATCAGCGGAAGACCGTTCTGCCCAGTGAGGCGACAACTCTCAACCTCGCTGTCAGTGAGCGAGACTGCAGCCTTTCTGACCGCCTCCGGCGCAGGGTCATTAATTACTGTTCTCATCATAAGATCAACAGCCCACGACAGGTTGACAGCAGTGGGACGTGTGGCTTTCAGTCTGCGGGCATCTGATCCGACGTCGGCCAGAATATCATCTGACTCCATGTGTTCAAGAAGAGAAAGATATATCCCCCAGGCCGCCGTGACGCCAATAAGAGGCGCACCGCGAACAGCCATGCCGGTAATAGCCGCGCAGACATCCGTGACGCTCTTCAGCGTCATAATTTCGAATGAAAACGGCAGCTTTCGCTGGTCAATGATCCGGATAACATTCGGATCGTGCTCATCCGGCCAGATGCTTCTGAAGTGTCTCTCCCCAACCTTCATTACCTGAAGTTCGTCGTTAAAATAGGTCAGCCAAAAATATATAATCTTGATCTCATTTGCATTATGTTTGACAGTTCTTATTTTTTCAGGTACCGGGCACTTACTGTTTTTCGAATTTACAGGACCTAAATTCTATTTTCCAATTCAACATATTATCTTTGCAACGAACGGTCGCAATGGTAAACAAGGAGGAATACAGGCTAAATATTATTCTTACGGCCAGCCGTATCTTCAGTCGTCATGGGTTCAAGAACACCACGATGGACGAGATATCCAGGGCACTGAAAAAGGGGAAAAGCTCAATCTATTATTATTTCGGCAGCAAGGAGGAGATTTTTGAAGCCGTTGTAAAATACGAGGCAAACCAGCTCCGTTTTCAGCTCACCACGGCAATCAGGGAGGTAGACTCCCCGGCAGACAAGCTTCGCAATTATATCTTCGTGAGGATGAGGGCGTTTGACAAACTCTCAAACTACTACAATGCCGTTTTCGACAAAAACCTCGACCATTATGATTTCATCGAAAAGATTCGCGAGAGGTATGACCGTGAGGAACTGGCTATTTTGAGACTCCTGGTCTACCTTGGCAACAGCCGCGGAATCTTCGACGTGGAAGACAGTGAATATACGGCAATGGCCATACAGACTATGCTGAAAGGATTCGAGGTTCCCCTCTTCTGGCGCAAGCGCAACATCGATATCAACACCCGGCTTGACGCAATAATGCGGCTGATATTCTACGGGGTGCTCAGGAAAAAATAGTCATTTCTTTGGCGGCCGTGACTGAGGCCTGGGTTGAGATTTTTGCGGCTGAGCCTGGGTCTGCGTCTGCGTAAGTACCTGGGGCTGTTTTCGTGTATATGCCCAAATAAGCAGCCCTATTCCCGCAAGTACAAAGGGAATGCTGAGCCACTGTCCCATATTCAGTTTCATGCCTGCCTCGAAAGCCACCTGGTCTTCCTTCAGATATTCCACGAGGAACCTGAAGAAAAAGACGCAAATCAGGAAGAGTCCGAAAAGAAGTCCCGGCCGCTGTCTGCCTTTGTTCTTCCAATAGATGCGGAAGAGCAGAACGAATGTGAACAGGTAAGCCAGCGCCTCATAGATCTGTGTAGGGTGTTTGGGTGCATTCTCTCCGTTGCGAAGGAAAACGAATCCCCATGGCAGGGTCGTTTCGACGCCGTAGATTTCAGAGTTCATCAGGTTGCCCAGTCGGATCAGTGCGCCGGCGAGGGCAACGACTATTACGACCCTGTCAATAACCCACATATAGGGTTTTTTCTCCTTTCGCACGAAGAGCCACAGGGCGAGGAGTATTCCTATTGCTGCGCCGTGGCTTGCAAGACCCCCGTGCCAGACCTTGATTATCTCAAAAGGATGAGAGAGGTAATACTGTGGCTCATAGAAGAAGCAGTGCCCGAGCCGGGCGCCAAGGATGGTACCTATTGCCACATAGACCGTCAGCCTGTCGAGCACGGCATCACCCATCCCCTCGTTTTTAAACATACGCTGAAGTATGTAGTAGCCGAAGACAAAGCCCAGGGCGAAGAGAAGTCCGTACCATCTTACTGCGAAACTGCCGATTCTGAAAATTTCGGGATTGACGTCCCAGGGAATGATTTGAAGAGTCATGATCTCACTGTTAGGACTACAAACTTAAATAAAAAAAAGTCCGGAGAGGGTAAGGAGCAAGGCAAAAGGGAAAATTTGATGTAAGTTTGTAAACAGTGGACATAAAGAGTTACATAACGAACAGGGTGGGCGTTGCGGCATTCGTTCTCCTCGCAGGGGCTGCCTGCGCCAAGATAAGTGCTCCCACAGGCGGACCCAGGGATACCGAGCCCCCGGTGATTCTTAAAAGTCAGCCGGAGAACGGCACGGTGATGTTCACCGCCAAATCATTCAGTGTGACCTTTGACGAGTATGTTATACTTGACAAGATCACTGACAAGTTCATGGTGTCACCGCCACTGGCGACTAAACCGGACGTGAAGCTGAAGGGCAGGGATCTTGTTGTAAGCTGGGATGAGGCGCTCGCTGACAGCACTACATACACCTTTTATTTTCAGGATGCCATACGTGACAACAACGAAAGCAATCCAATCCCAAATTACCAGTATGTCTTCTCTACAGGGCCGGTTCTTGACTCGCTCACCGTAACCGGCAATGTCTTCAACGCCTCTGACCTGGAGACTGCCCCGGAGATGCTGGTGCTGATGTATTCAAACCTTTCAGACACGGCACCGCGGACACTTCTCCCGGCATATATCTCCAGGCCTGATCTTTCAGGCGGATTTGCAATCAGCAATGTGAAGCCCGGCAGATACAGGCTTTTCGCCGTGAATGATCTGAACGGCAACAAGAAGTATGACCTGGAGAATGAAGCGTTTGCCTTTTATGATTCAGTACTTGTTATAACCCCCGATGAATATTCGGCTTACGATATCGACAGCATAAGCTACAAACCGCCTGCGGCACCGGAGAGCGCCAAGCCGGCGGTCTATACATACGGCAGGCACCGTTTGTATGCATTCCTCGTAGACCCTTCGAAACAATATCTGAAATTTGCCGAAAGGAAGAGCTCCGGATCGATATCATTCGGGCTGGCGCTCCCGTCAGACACTTCTGAATTTTCAGTCCGACTGACAGATGTGCCTTCTGAGGCGTGGATAATGGAGAACAATGTCAAACGCGATACATTCAGGCTCTGGATCACAGCTGACTCGGTTTTTAACCGTGATTTCATAGAGGCGCTGGTGACTTATCCGTTCACTGACAGCACCGGCACTGACATTGCCCGGACCGATACTGTATCACTGAGATACCAGAAGCCTGCTCCTACAAGAGGCACGCCCAGGCGCACCGGAGGGGTCTTCAGGACAAACCTGAACAACAGGATAAGACCTGGCACATTACCATGGTTTGCAGGTCAGGCACCGATGAACCGCCCTGACTCTTCGAAAATCATTCTGAAAAAAATTATTGATTCGGTGGCTGTAAACGTTCCGCTGACTTTTACAGGAGACTCGCTTGACATGCGCCGGTACTTCCTGAATGTTACGCTTCTTCCCGGAGTTTCATACACCCTTTCGTGTGCTGACAGCTCCTTTTCGGATATTTACGGCTCTTATTCAGATTCGGCAGTATACAAATTTGCCGTTGCCACCCGTGAGGACTACGGGAATGTTACGGCCACTCTTTCGGGATATGAAGGCGACGTCATAGTTCAGCTCCTCGGCGACAGGGAGAAGGTTGTAAAAGAAGCATTTGTAAAGAGTCCCGGCAAGGCGGTGTTTGAACTGCTTGACAAAGGAAAATACAGGCTTAAGGTCATTTATGACACTGACGGCAACAGGGTGTGGACAACAGGCAGCTATATCCCGCTGGCAGGTCCGGAGGCAGTGACATATTACGACGGAGAGCTTGATGTAAAGATAAACTGGGAACTGGAGCAGGACTGGGACATCAGCCTGAAGAACAAAAAGGATGTTTCGCTGCGCAGTAAACCTGAACCCAAAAGGTAGAGATAAATGACAAGCCGGAGAAGATTCATCAGGAACAGTGTGATTGCCGGTGCTGCTGTAAGCGCGGGAGTGCCGGCATTTGCCATGCAGGAAAAGATAAAGAGGGTTACTAACAGGCCGGCGCCGAAGCTGCGCAAGTTTCAGAGCAAGGCTGTGGAAGAGACTATAAAGGAGGTAAAGTCTTTTCTGGGCGACAGGGAGCTGGGCTGGCTTTTCGAAAACTGTTTTCCGAACACACTTGACACCACAGTCAGCTTCAGCCGTAAGGACGAAAGGCCTGACACATTTGTGATTACAGGAGATATTCACGCCATGTGGCTGCGCGACTCAACTGCACAGGTGTGGCCATACATGTCACTGACTGCATCGGACCCCGGGCTTAAGGATCTCATTGCAGGAGTAATAAACCGGCAGGTAAAATGCATTCACATCGACCCCTATGCAAATGCATTCAATGACGGTCCGGGTCAGAGCGAATGGATGAGCGACCTTACCGAGATGAAGCCCGAGCTGCATGAGCGGAAGTGGGAGATAGACTCGCTGTGTTATCCCGTGCGGCTTTCACACGGATACTGGAAGGCCACGGGAGACACCTCTGTCTTTGACGCCTCGTGGAAGGAGGCGATGCAGCTCATTTTGAAAACGTTCAGGCAGCAGCAGCGCAAGGAGGGACCCGGGCCCTTACAAGTTTCAGAGAGTCACGGGATGGCAGACCGATACCGTTGCAGGTGCAGGGTATGGCAATCCTGTTGTGCCGGTGGGGCTGATAGTCTCAATCTTCAGACCGTCGGATGATGCCACCACCTGGCCGTTTTTAATACCTTCAAATTATTTTGCGGTTAAATCGTTGCGGCAGATTGCAGAGATCTCGGCAACAGTGCTGAAAGACGCAGCCCTTGGCGCAGAAGCTGTGTGCGCTGGCCGATGAGGTCGAAGCGGCACTGAACAAATATGGCAGGGCAGTTCATCCGGAGCACGGGGAGATAATCCCATATGAGACCGACGGCTACCACAATTACAATTTCATGGATGACGCCAACGTCCCGAGCCTGCTCGCCATGCCCTACCTGGGCACCATAGACCGCAATGATCCGCTTTACCTGAGGACAAGGAATTTTGTGCTGAGCAAAAGCAACCCGTATTATTTTTCAGGCATCATGGGCACCGGCGTGGGCAGTCCGCATACCGGCCTCAACCGTGTATGGCCCATCGGGATCACTGTGAAGGCTCTGACGGCGAACAATGACTATGACATAGTGGCCTCACTGAGGATGCTGCAGAACACGCATGCCGCGACAGGCTTCATGCATGAGTCGTTCATGAAGGACGATCCTACACAGTTTACACGGAAATGGTTTGCCTGGGCGAATACCCTCTTCGGGGAGCTGGTGCTTGACACATACCGGACCAAGCCGGATCTTTTGAAAGAAGTCTAAAAAGAGAAAGATATGAAAGAAGTAGTTGCCGGGGTGGATATCGGCGGAACAAACACAGTCATCGGGTTAGTTGATTCGGCAGGCGAGATACATGGTGAAGGCAGGCTGGCGACGGCAGATTATGCCTTTGCCGATGATTTTGTGACGGCGCTTGACGGGAAGCTTAAGGAGATGACTGCGGGGAGGGATGATTTAAAGCTTGTGGGGATTGGAATAGGTGCGCCCAATGCGAATTTCAACAACGGCACCATAGAGCTGGCGCCCAACCTGCGGTGGAAAGGGATCATCCCGATGGCAAGGATCACCGAGAGGAAGACAGGCCTGAGGACACTTATTACCAATGATGCCAATGCGGCTGCGCTTGGCGAGATGCTTTTCGGCGCCGCAAAGGAGGTAAAGAACTTTATAATACTTACCCTGGGAACGGGTCTTGGCAGCGGCATTGTAGTCGACGGCAGGGTTGTGTACGGCCACACCGGTTTTGCCGGCGAGCTGGGTCACATGACGGTAGCCGAGGGCGGCAGGGTCTGCGGCTGCGGCCGCAGAGGATGTCTTGAGACATACGCTTCAGCCACGGGCCTTGTGCGTACGGTCCTGTTCCTGCTGAGTGACCGCCGTGAGGAGAGCATACTGCGCGAGCTGAAGAGCACTGAGATAACGTCAAGGCGCGTGGCTGAAGCCGCTGCCGCCGGCGACGTCATAGCACAGATGGCCCTCGACCAGACAGCCCGCTGGATAGCACTCGGAATAGCCAATTCAGTCACCTTCTCCAGCCCTGAGACAATCTTCCTGTTCGGAGGACTGGCACAGGCCGGAGATGCCATCTTCGTGCCTGTCAGAAAATATGCCGACGAGCTGGTACAGCCAGTCTTCCGCGGTACTTTCAACGTGCTCCCGTCAGGTCTCCCCGAGGCCCGCGCAGCAGTGCTGGGAGCCTCCGCCCTCATCTGGAAAGAGCTGAAATAAAATTTGCTACCCTCGCTTAGTTGTGATATCTTTGTATTATTGGTTCTGTTGGTTCAGAAGTAAACAAAACCAAAATTCAATGAAGGTTATTGAAGTTACAAGGTTGATTGCAGGGAACGTTTATCCGGCCATGGCTGAAGTATCAGCCAGGCTGGATGAACTTGGGGAAGGACACGCTGTTGACACGGTCAACTGGGCAAATTTCGGCTACAGACCGGAAGTGAGATTCAACATCGCTTATGATGATAAGGAGATTTTTCTGAAATACTATGTCAGGGAGAGCAACACCAAAGCCGAAAAGGATCAGCCTAACCAGATGGTGTGTGAAGATTCCTGCGTCGAGTTTTTTGTATCACCTTCTGATGACGGCATCTATTACAACTTTGAATTCAATCCTATAGGAACGGTACTTCTTGGTGCGGGTCACGGACGCGCTGACAGCAAAAGGGCAGATCCGGCATTCACTGAACGGATACGCCGCATAACTACAATGGGCGACAAGCCTTTCGGGGAGATCAGGGGAGATATACGCTGGTCGCTGACCCTGGCCATCCCGCTTGACATCTTCTTCCACCATGAGGTGTCAGGGCTGAAGGGCCAAAAATTCAGGGCTAACTTTTACAAATGCGGAGACAAGCTCAGCAACCCTCATTTTGTCACCTGGAACCCCGTGCTGACAGAGAAACCTGATTATCACAGGCCTGAATTTTTCGGCACCCTGAAGTTTGTTTAGAAACCTACCATCATATATTTATGACAAAAGGCAATGCAGTCATCGGGCAGTCCGGCGGACCCACATCGGTAATTAACTCAAGCCTTGCAGGGGTCATTGATTCCGCAAGGGTTTCCTCCGTCATCGGCGAGATTTACGGTATGAACTACGGTATCGAGGGACTGATGAACGAGTGGTTTTATGACCTCGGCAGGCAATCGCCGAGGGTCATCAGCGGACTCCGTGAAACCCCATCGTCGGCCCTTGGCTCCTCACGTCACAAGGTGAAGGAGGAGGATCTTCCAAAAATACTGGAGGTCCTGAAGAAATATGACATCCGGTATTTCTTCCTTATCGGCGGGAATGACTCCATGGATACAGTCAACAGGGTGGAGGAATACTGCCGCAGGGCGCAATATGACCTCACCGGGATCGGTATTCCCAAGACAGTCGACAACGATCTCTTCGGCACCGACCACACACCCGGCTTTGCCTCTGCAGCCAGGTCCAACATGCTGAACGTGATGCAGGCAGGGATGCTCGCACGCGACATGAAGAAGGTGGACCAGTTTGTGGTCTACCAGACGATAGGGCGCGATGCCGGATGGCTTGCCGCAGCAACGGCAATGGTCAGGAGGGATGAGGACGATGCGCCGCACCTCATCTATACACCGGAGCATGTTTTCAGCACGGAGAAATTCCTTGCAGACGCTGACCGGTGCATTAAGAAATACGGTTGGGTCTCGGTGGTCTGCGGCGAGGGTATAAAATATGCTGACGGCACCCCGGTGAGTTCATCGCAGGTAAAGGACAAGTTCAGCAACACCGAGTTCGGTGCCATGGGCGGTGCCAGCGCAGCGTTGAATCTACATCGCTTGTTATCCTCGGAATTCGGCCTGCGCGGCGAGTTTCAGATTACCGAATCACTTATAATGAGCGACTTTGTCAGGGCGCTGCCGCTCGACCTGGAGGAGGCATACCTGTGCGGAACTGAAGCGGTGAAGCTGGCGGAAAAGGGAGAGTCAGGGATAATGGTAACGATAGAGCGGGTGTCTGATGAGCCCTACAGTACTGTTTTCGGCAAGACGCGCCTAAGTGATGTGGCCGTTGCGGCAAAACCGATGCCTTCAGAATATTTCAATGACGAAGGGAATTTTGTCTCCGATGCCTTCCGGAGATATATGAAGCCTCTTACGGGAGATCTGCCCGGTTTTGTAAGGCTGGAAAGAAAAATGGTCAGGAAATAAACCAGAGAAATAATGGCAACAGAATTCAATAAAGTAGTACTGTCACTCAATGCGCATCCCGATGATGCAGAGGCCTGGAATGCCGGGGTGCTGAAGCTTCTGCACGACAGGGGATACAGGATTGTCATCGCAACAATGACCGGCGGCGACCTGGGTGGCTGCAACATGAGCATGGAGGAGACAGCGAAACTCCGATTCACTGAGGCCAGGGAAGCCGCCGCGGTACTGGATGCGGATTATTATTCGCTCGGGGGAATTGACGGCTCACTCTTTGACACCAGGGAGATGAGGCTGAAAACCATTTCACTCATGCGCAAGGTCAGGGCCGGGATTGTCTTCACGCACCTGCCCAACGACTATCATCCGGATCACCGCGCCACGGCAGCAATCGTTGAGGCGGCGGCCATGGTGGCTTCACTGGACCCTGTGCCTGTCCCTGAAAAACCGCTGGAAGTGACCCCGCTGCTCTATCACTCCTCTCCCCTGACGCTGAGTGACCCCCTCGGTTCACAGATAGCGCCGCCGCACTTCTTCGTGGACGTTACAAGCGCCGTGAATACGAAGATCGAGATGCTCGGCAAGCACCGCTCGCAGCTTGAACTGATGAAACACATGCACAAGATTGACGATTTCTTCGGTTACGTGCTTGAGGGTAACAAAAACTACGGCAAACTGGTGGGAGTGGAATATGCCGAGGTCTACTGGCAGCACCTTGGCGGAGGATTTCAGAAAGATCCGCAGGTACAGCGCGACCTTAGAGAATTTATTGTCAAACAGCAGCCTTGATAATTTCGCAGCCTGAAAGAATTAATTGTTAAACAACAGCATCGGTAATTATGAACCTGACAGAAAAAAAGTACAGCAAATTCGCGCTTGTAGCTGAGATGATGGAGACCCCGGGCATCATCAGATCATTTGACCCGTCCGTTTCACAAAAGTTTGTAAAAGCCGTCAAAGCCAAAAAAGGGCTCTTCCTGACAGGCGAGGGCAGCAGCAGGCTTTTCCCGGCAAAAAGGGCAATATTTTCCACGCTGAGGAAGGAGTTTCTTTTTCCGGTGATTACGGAAGGCTGTACCCAGGCGCTTGATTATAACCTGGATGATTTTGCTGTCTTCGCCGCATCGAACTCAGGCCAGACGAAAGAAGTGATCAGGCTCGTCAGCAGCCTGAAAAAGAAGAAGCACAAGGCTGTTTTCGGTCTTACGGCGAACAAGGGCACCAGGCTTGAGAGTGAGGTTGCCGACACCCACGTTCTTGAATGCGGCAAGGAAAACGCCGTTGCCGCCACCAAGTCGGTTATAGAACAGGGCCTCTTCTATGATTCGCTCCTCCGGAACCTGAGGGGAGAAAAGATGGAGGGACTGAAGAAGGTAGCCGACCATACCGAACAGGTGCTCACGGCAAAAATCGATAAAAAGATAATTGACATGGTCCGCAATGCGGACATGATATATTTTGCCGGCCGTGACAACGGTGTGGCAGCCGAGCTCGCCCTGAAGACCAATGAGATAACCCGCAAGAAATCGGCATTCCTGGAGGGCACTTTCGCACTTCACGGTATCGAGGAGGTGATGGACAAAAACGAAGTGCTGATATGGATCGATCCGTTCACCGAAGACCGCGATAAATTCATGGAGTGTCTTGTCAGGGGCGCAGGCATAAATGTGATCGCCATAGCAAGTGAAAAGACTATTTTCCCCACAGTGGTAATACCGTCCGGCGGTCAGTATGCCGAGTATATACAGCTTGCCGCAGGATGGAACATTCTCGTCGAAACGGGAATCGCCCTGAAGATTGATCTTGATCATCCTAAAAGAGCCAGGAAAGTCGGGAATGAAATCTAAACGTTATATTTACGTTTAGTTTTACATTATACGATTGAAATGGAAAAGGAAAAAGTCGTTGTAGGCATCGATATTGGTGGCACCAACACTGTCTTCGGCTTTGTTGACCGTGAGGGAAAGATCCTTGCCGAGGGCTCGATCGGTACAGTTCATTATGAAGAGCCGGAGGTTTTCGTTGCCGCGCTCTATGAAAAGATAATGGTAGCCAGGGCGAAAACCGGAAAGGATGTGGAGATCCTCGGTTACGGAATTGGCGCCCCGATGGGTAACATCAACAAAGGCACAATCGAATACCCTGCCGACCTGCCGTGGAAGGGAATAATTCCCATTGCTGAAATATTCAATCGTCATACTGACCTGCCTGTGATTGTCACCAATGATGCCAATGCGGCGGCTGTGGGAGAGATGATCTACGGCGGAGCCAGGGGGATGAAGAATTTTGTTGTAATCACCCTCGGTACGGGTCTTGGCAGCGGCTTCGTTGTTGACGGCAAGCTTGTTTACGGCCATGACGGCTTTGCGGGAGAGATAGGTCATACCTCCATCAGGCCGGGACTGTCAAACCGCGACTGCGGGTGCGGACGCAAGGGGTGTCTTGAGACCTATGTCTCAGCTACCGGGCATAAAGCGCACGGTGCTGAAGATACTGGCTGACAGGCTCGAGCCCAGCGAACTGCGGAAGTACAGCTTTGAAGAGCTTGACTCAAAAATGATATATGAAGCGGCCAGGCGCGGAGACGCTATCGCCCTGCGTGCTTTTGAACACACCGGTGCAATGCTCGGATTCAAGCTTGCTGACGTGGTGGCCCATACAAATCCTGAGGCCATTTTCCTCTTCGGCGGTCTGGCGCTTGCCAAGGAGCTGATATTTGAACCTGCACAGAAGCATATGGAAGAGAACCTTCTCTATATTTACCGTGACAAGGTCAAGCTTCTGCCTTCGGAGCTGAGTACGCAGAATGCAGCCGTCCTGGGCGCAAGCTCACTGGTATGGGCAGGCAGGGAATCATGACAGATGAATGAAAAGCATGGACAACTTCCCCGAGATATTCAATTTCATCCTTGGCGGCTTCTTCGTCCTCATCGTCTTTTCAATTTCATATGCCTGGCTCAAGCCTCATAAGCTGCATCACACCAGGCCTCTCTCGACGCTTGCACTGAAAGGTACTTATCTTCTCTACCTCCTTGTAACGCTTATTGTCATTTACTTTGCCAGCCTCACCGGCGGAGGGCTGAGCCAGGTCTTCGACGGCCCGGAGTTCTTTATATTCCTGGTGGTGCTCTTCGTACCGACGGTTGCAATTTTTTCGCGCAAGATCACCCACCTGAACTCACGGCGGGTGCAATTCAACCTGGTCTTTTCCGTCGTGAATATTGTGATGACAATAACGGTTCTGCTGCTTTACAGGTTCTGATTTCAGTAACCGGTATAAATGTTACATTTGTTATACTAACCGAAAAAACTCCACGGTCATGATCAAGGAAAGATTTATCACATACGTAGAAGAGAGCATCAGGAAGAACTGGGACATCGAAGCTCTTTCTAACTACCGCGAGAAAGGCTATACCTACAAGGAGATAGCCGAAAAAATTGTCAAAATTCATATTGTATTCCGGGAATTCGGGATTGCGGAGGGCGACAAGATAGCAATGGTAGGCAGGAACTCAGCCAACTGGTGCGCCACCTACCTTGCGGTTGTGACATACGGTGCCGTGGTTGTTCCGATACTTCCGGATTTCAGGACCGAGGACCTGCAGAACATCATCAACCATTCTGACTCGAAGCTCATCTTTGCTGACGAAAAGATATGGGAGCAGCTTGAGGCTGATAAGCTTAAAGAGATCCTGTGTGCTGTCAGTCTTGACAACTTCGGAATGGTCATGAGCCGTTCAGACAGCTACGCCGTCGTTTTACAGCAGTCTCGATGCGAAGTTCAAAGAGGCTTTTCCCGCATTCAGTCAGAATGACATCAGCTTTTCGAAGATCGACAATGAGCAGCTGGCAGTGATCAGTTATACTTCGGGCACGACAGGCTTCTCGAAGGGTGTGATGATCCCGCACCGGAGCCTTGCAGCCAACGTTCGCTTTGCACAGACACACATGCCTCTCGAGCCAGGTGATCCGGTGGTGTCATTCCTTCCGCTGGCACACACATTTGGCGGAGCCTTTGAATTCCTTTTTCCCTTTACATACGGTTGTCATATAACAATTCTCACGAAAACACCCTCACCTCAGATTCTTCTGCAGGCATTCAAGGAGATTAAGCCGAGACTGATACTCTCGGTACCGCTGGTCATCGAGAAGGTTTACAAGAAGCAGCTCATTCCGGTGATCAGCAAGCCGCATATGAAAGCGTTGCTGATGGTTCCGGGGGTGAACAAGATGCTGCACAAAAAGGTGCGCGAGAAGCTTGTTGAAACCTTCGGCGGCCGCTTTAAGGAGCTTGTCATCGGGGGTGCTGCATTCAATGCTGACGCAGAGAAGTTCTTCAGGACCATTGGCTTCCGTTTTACGGTGGGATACGGAATGACCGAATGCGGCCCGCTTATCAGTTATGCCTCATGGGATACCACCGAGCTGGGAGCCTCAGGCCGTGCCGTTGACACCCTGGAGGTGAAGATTGATTCCGAAGACCAGGAGAATGTTGTAGGAGAGATAATCCTCCGCGGAGACAATGTAATGCTCGGTTACTACAAGAACCCGGCTGCAACCAAAGAAGTCATTGACGAGGAGGGCTGGATGCATACCGGAGACCTCGGCGTGATAGACAAAGCCGGCAATATTTACATCAAGGGACGCAGCAAGAACATGCTCCTTGGTCCGTCAGGCAAGAATATTTATCCTGAAGAGATTGAATCGATTATAAACAACTACAGGTACGTTACCGAGTCTGTTGTCATTTCGGAGGATAATAAGCTTGTGGGCCTCATATTCCCGGATCATGAGCAGCTTACAAAGGACGGCATCACCGAAGCCACTTTGCCGGAGGCCCTTGACACGATCCGCAAGGATGTCAACAGCCGGCTTCCCGAATATATGGCTGTAACTAAATTCAGGGTACATCCCGAGGAATTTCTGAAAACACCGAAGAGGAGCATTAAGCGCTACCTGTATATGAAGGAATAATCCGTCAGGGCATTTTATCAATATGCCGCCGGAGAGATGTCAGAAAGTGAAGAAGTACTGTATCATAGTTGCGGGAGGAAGCGGACATCGGATGCGTTCCGCCCTCCCGAAGCAGTTTCTGCTGCTTGACGGGCGACCTGTGCTGATGCGCACTGCAGAGCGTTTTTATTCCTTTGACCCATTGATTGAAATAATTCTGGTACTTCCGGAGGCGCATCAGTCGCTCTGGCGCAGGATGGTAAAGGAGTATTCGTTCACTGTAAAACATACTGTCGTAAACGGGGGTGATGAAAGGTATCATTCGGTAAAGGCGGGGCTCGGTGTAATTCGCACTTCAGGCTCCGGGAGTGACGGCGGAGATAGCCTGACGCCCGCAGAAAACTCAGGAAATGCCGTCGGCGACAGCCTGGTGGCGATCCACGACGGTGTAAGGCCCCTTGTAAGTCACGATACAATTTGGCGCTGTTTCGCCGATGCAGAGGAATACGGTAATGCAGTTCCCTTCATTGAGCCGGCAGACTCAGTCAGAATTCTCAAGGGAGACGGCAGCTTCCCTCACCCGAGATCGGAAGTGCGCCTGATCCAGACCCCCCAGGTGTTCCGCAGCAGTCTTATATTCAATGCCTATGACAGGCCCTATGACAGTTCGTTCACCGATGATGCAACTGTTGCAGAGGCTGCAGGCGCCACTATACATCTGACACACGGTAACAGGGAGAACATCAAGATAACCACACCTGAAGACCTGGTAGTGGCCGAAGCAACCCTGCCGCACTTAAAATGAGAGCCTGTGCATCTTAAATGAAACAGAGACACCGGGGAAAACACAAAAAAAGGAAACGCAAGATATGGAACAGGAAAGCATTCTCGATTATAAAAGGCTTGAGCTGAGAATGGTGAACAAGGCGGATGAAGATATCGTCACCCTTCTTGAGAACACGGTACTCGGATCCGAAGGCGGGATGCAGTATTCGATGCAGAATATTGGTGAACGGATCGTCAATTACGGCGACGGACTCTCATTCATGGCTCTTTATAAGAAGGGAAGCCTGGCCGGGGTAATCGGCCTGTGCCGCAGAAAGACACTTAACAATGGCGTAGAGTATGATTCAACCTATCTCCGTTACCTGGCAGTGAGCAGGGCTTTTCAGACCCAGGCTGTTCCAACCCGCCGTACGGAACACCTCTCCCACGTGGAGGAGTCGTTCAAACATAAGCTTTTCAGCATGTTCAGACGGCACGGAAGCTTCAGCGGCGGTACTGAACAAGGACCGGAGCCGCAGCTGATGTACGCATATGTCGAAAGCCGCAACGAGAGATCCAAGAATCTGATCCATCAGGCAGGCTATGAATATATCAGGTCGTTTCTGACGGTAGCGTTCAGCAGATTCAAGCCTGTTGCTGACAGCCGTGTAACCAGGCTTCCGGTGGCAGAAGAGCCGGCTATGACCGCACTGCTCTCCGGCTTTTACCGGAATTACTGCTTCTACACAGATGAGTTCTCGTTCTTCAATCACGGGTACTATGTGATGAAGGTGAAAGGTGAGATCGTGGCCGGAGTATGCGCCGTGCCGACAAGTTACAGGGTTGTTAATGTTCCCGGCGTCTGGGGCTGGGTGATGATGAAGATAATGCCTAAAACACCGTGGTTCCGCAGACTTTTCAGGCCCGGTGAATTCAGGTACCTGGTTCTGAGTTCCATATACTGCCGTCCGGGCAGCGAACACCTGTTACCGGATCTCTTCGAGTCTGTCTGTGCCGCCGAGGGTTACAACACGGCACTGACCTGGCTTGACGACCACTCTGACCTTTATGAATCAATGAGAACCAACAGGAGGATGGGGGTGCTGAACAGGATTTTAAACGCCAAACCGGGACTTGTATATGCCTCATTCTCAGGAATGGAGGGCGAAGCAAAGGAGAAGTTTTACGAATGTCCGGCCTATATTTCCGGATTTGATTTCTCATAACATAAACACATACGGAAATGAAGCCGTCAATTGTAACTGTAGGTAGAGTATTTCTGCTGATGCTCTTACTGTCTCTTTTTTCTGCCCCGTCTCCGGCCCAGCAAAAACAGACAGGTGGCACTGACTGGTTCAGTGATGCAAAACTTGGAATCTTCATTCACTGGGGCATCTATTCCGTAAACGGCATCGATGAATCGTGGTCGTTTTATAACGGGCTATATCCCATACAGTGATTACATGAAGCAGCTTGACGGATTCACAGCCTCCGGCTATGATCCTCAGGCCTGGGTGAAGCTGATAAAGGAGAGCGGAGCCCGGTATGCTGTGATGACGACTAAGCATCATGACGGTGTGGCACTCTGGAATACAAAACTGAGCAGGTTAAATGTTGTTGCCTCCACCCCGGCCGGACGCGACCTGATAGACCCGTTTGTCAAAGCCCTGCGTAAGGCAGGGCTCAAAGCAGGGCTCTACTATTCTCTCCTCGACTGGTCGCACCCTGACTATCCCAATTTCACTAAGACAGAGAAAAGGTATGATGCTGACAGTGCACGGTGGGACAGGTTTGTGAAATTCAACCATGGCCAGATCACTGAGCTGGGTGAGGCGTTCAATCCTGACCTCTGGTGGTTTGACGGCGACTGGGAGCAGAGTGCTGAAAAGTGGAAGGCAAAGGAGATCAGGGAGATGATACTTAAGAGGAACCCTTCGGCAATCATCAACTCCCGCCTGGCCGGTTACGGAGATTACGCCACGCCGGAGCAGGGTCTGCCAACACGCAGACCAACTGAAAAACTGTGGGAACTGTGCATGACAATCAATGACTCGTGGGGGTACCAGGGTAATGACACCAACTATAAGAGCCCTTCCCAGGTGATACGGATATTTGCGGAGTGCATCGGTATGGGAGGCAACCTTCTGCTCGACATAGGTCCGAAGGCTGACGGCACCATACCGGCTGAACAGGTGCAGGTGCTCAGGGAGCTGGGACGCTGGACCGCAAAGCACGGTGAAGCCATTTACGGCACCGGGGCAGGCCTGCCTGACGGCTTCTTTGAAGGACCGACTACAATGAGCCGTGACAGCACCATCGCTGTTCTTGTTTTTCAGTGGCAATGCCGGCGGAGAGTTGATGCTTGAGGGAGTAAAGAACAGGATAAGCAGGGCATATGTTGTCGGCAACGGGACTAAACTCGAAGTAAAAGAGTACCTGAGACCTTACTGGAGCAGTCATTCCGGCGTAAACTTCATAAAGGTGCCCGAAAAGACTCTCGATCCGCAGATGACGGTGATCGGGCTCATCCTTGACGGGAAGCTGAAAACAGAATAAAACCCTATGAGTGGCATGAAAAAATCATTTTTGTTGCTGGTGACTGTGCTGTGTGCAAATGTGCTTCTTGCACAGCACGACAGAGGAGAGATATGTTCCCGAGACCGACCCGCTGGTGCTGGCGAAGCTTGAGCAGTGGCAGGATATGAAGTTCGGTCTCCTGATGCACTGGGGACCGTACAGCCAGTGGGGCATCGTGGAGTCATGGTCGATATGCGCGGAAGATGAAGACTGGTGCCGACGAAAGAATCCTGATTATGATAGAGTATAAGAAGCAGTACGAGGCCCTGAAGCTCAGCTTCAATCCCGTGGGCTTTAACCCCGAAAAATGGGCAGCTGCAGCCAAAAATGCCGGAATGAAGTATGTGGTTTTCACTACAAAGCATCACGACGGCTTCTCGATGTTCGACACGAAGCTGACCGATTATAAAATCACTGATCCGGCCACCCCTTTCAGTGTCAATCCCCGTGCAAATGTCACAAAAGAGATATTCAGTGCATTCAGGGCTGAAGGATTCTGGACCGGGGCATATTTCTCCAAACCCGACTGGCACAGTGACGATTACTGGTGGCCGAATTTCGCAACTCCTGACCGTAATGTGAACTACAGCATCAAGGATTACCCGGAGCGCTGGGAGAACTTTGTGCAGTTCACTCACGGCCAGATCATGGAACTGCTGGGAGGCGATTACGGCAAGGTTGACATCCTGTGGCTTGACGGCGGATGGGTTAAGAAGTTGAGTGACGGGGAGCTGAAGGCTTACAGGGCAGCGGAAACTGACAGTTATACCCGTTTCCAGAGTCAGGACATACGGATGGATGAGCTGGTGGCGAAGGCCAGGGAGAAGCAGCCGGGACTGATAGTTGTTGACAGGGCCGTTTACGGAAAGAACCAGAACTATCTTACACCCGAGAACCGGGTGCCGGAGAAGGCACTGCCGTATCCGTGGGAGTCATGCATCATCGCCGGAGGTGGCTGGGCATGGGTCCCTGACCCGAAATTCATGTCGGGGCGCGAAGCTGTGCATCTGCTCGTGGATATCGTCGTAAAGGGAGGCAACCTGCTTCTGAATATCGGTCCGGCCCCTGACGGTACATGGCCTGACGGCGCATACAGGCTGCTTGATGAGATGGGCCGGTGGATGAAGGTCAACGGGGAGGCAATTTACGGCACCCGGGCAATGGCACCGTACAAGGACGGCAAGGTATGCATCAGCAAAAAGGGAGAGAAGAGCTGGTATCTTTACTATATGGCTGCCGAGGGAGAGAAGATGCCTGCAGAAATCTCGATGAAGGGAATTACTCTTCCCCCGGGTGCCAGGGTGACGGTGCCCGGTTCAAAAACAGTCTGCCGGTGGCAGAACGGCGCAGAATCATTTACGATAAACGTTCCCGCTTCCCTGCGAAACAGTCCGCCGTCAGATTATGTCTGGGTTTTCAGGGCTGAGTTCTGAAAAAAACATGCCACACAAACCTTGGGTTGTCCGCTTTCGCGATACTTCTGCTTGTGTGGCCTGACAGGGAAATGGGGGGAAGAACCGCCTGTCATGTTATTGGGGAAAGAAAGAATTTTACTTCGCTTTACGTAGTGTTTAATGAGTTAAAGATTGTATAAATAGCACGTACTGCAAAGCGAATTATGCCCAATTGTATGAAGGGGGCTATCTAATGGATGAATGACTATAATTCGGAACCTTTAGTTTTCATAAAATCCATCAGGGGCTTAATTTTGTCACGGGCAATCTCGCACCGGAATTCCTTTTCGTTTTTGACGAGCACGCACTGCTGCTGCTTGCCGTCGATGCGTGCGAGAAAGGCAGTATTTACCATGCACGACCGGCTGGCCCTGAAATAAAGGTTTTTGTCAAGCTGGTCCTCGATGGTTCCTAAAAGCGATGTCACCGTCTCCATCCTTCCGGATATAAAATGGAAGGTCGAATAATTCCCATCGGCTGTAATGAAAACTACCTCAGACGGGTCAATAAAAACCACCCCTGTAATTGCGCGGTAAATGAGCGTACGGCTGTTCTCGTGGAGGGCCGGGTTACGGTGGTCAGGGTCCCGGTTTATTGTGGTGTTATAACGCATAAGAGTCTCCTGCAGCCGCTCGGGATCCACAGGCTTGAGCAGATAGTCGAAGGCAGCATATTCGAAGGCTTTGATGGCATACTCGTCAAAAGCAGTAGTAAAGACCACAAAGGGCACGGTCCTAATTTTCCTGTGCAGCTCATTGAGAATATCGAATCCTGAGAGTCCCGGCATACGGATGTCCAGGAAAATAATTTCAGGCTCATGGTCGGTAATCAGTTTTACGGCTTTACGCGGATCGGTTGTCGATCCGGTGACAATCGCCAGGCCGGTAGCTTCGACAAGTCCTGAAAGGAGGTCGAGGGCCTCGTGTTCGTCTTCGATTATCACTGTTCTGATCTTTCCGTTTCTCATTGTCTGCTTCGTCTTGGTTAATGAATTTCTGTACCCGGGTCAGGAGAGGTCAAAGCTGTAGGGTTGGGGTATGAAAATGCTGACTTCTGTTCCTGAAGGCTTATTTTCATTGTACAGATCTGAAATATTTAAAGTGATTTTTGTGCTGTTGACCCGGTTCAGGGTGTCAATGAGGCTCCGGATATTCCTCAGGCCGAAGCCTGCGCCGCCGGTCTGCATCTCGGATGAAGCCTTACGGCCTATTCCGTTGTCACGGACTACTATTCCGAGTCCGTTTTTCAGCCTGCTGATATATACGTTTACCCTTCCTTCTCCGTTTTTGTTTTCCAGGCCATGCTTAACTGAATTTTCCACGAAGGACTGGATTATCATCTTAGGCACCTGGGCTGTACGGTCAATATCGGCATCGGTTTTTATTTCGAAACTGAACCTGTCGCCGAACCTCAGTTTCTGCAGCTCACAATACCGTGTTACGAAATCAATCTCGTCAGACAGGGGTTTAAGCAGCACGGAGCTGTCTGTCAGAACCGACCGCAGGAGGTTTGACAGCTTTATGAAGTAGTTATATGCTTTTTCCTTTTCGCCCTTCATAATAAGAGCGCCAACCGAAGTGACGGCGTTGAATGTAAAGTGCGGGTCGAACTGTTTGATAACTGAATTAAGCTGTAGCCGGTAGCTTTCTGCCTGGTTGCGGGCGGCCCTTATGCGGTTTTCTGTGATCCTCCGTCTCACCAGGACGGTGAGTAAAACGATAAGTCCGATTATCAGCAGTGTAAGGCTGACTTTTACCGCGAGGGTCTGCATGAATGTGGGAGACACTGTGATGGGCAGGATTAATGGCTCCTCAGTACCCACACCGTCGTCATTGAAGGCGATCAATTCAAAGGTGTAGCGGCCCGGACCCAGACGGTCATAGGTTGCGCTTCGCTCTTTTGCGCCGCTTACCCAGTTATCGTTATAGCCTTGCAGTCTGTAATTAAAGGTGACACCAAGAGGATTCGAGGTGGATATGGCTGTAAAGTTAATCCTCAGTGCATTTACCCTTTTCTTAAGCACAAGGTGGCTTGACCTGCTGTAGAACAGGCTGCTGTCAAGTTCCGTGATGCGGTTCCAGATCTGACTGTTGCCAAGGCGCTCCACAGAAGTAATGTATGACAGGGGCGGCGTTTCATTCTTTGTCAGTTTTGAGGGGTCAAAATTAATCAGCCCGTCTGAAGTGAGGATCCACCATTTTCCGTCTGACGATCTTACAATCCCGTTATCCTGGCAGTCGTTTCCGGTAAAACCGTGACTACGGCCGAGGATGTGATAGTAATTCGGATTCCCCGCATAGTATTCTTCAAGGTCTATTATACACACATCGGTCATTCTCCCGACTAGCAGCCGCCTGTCTCCCATGTCCCTGATGACACTGGCGCGAAGGTTATCCTTTTGCGGGAGGGCAGGCCCTATAGCAAGAGAGTCAGGGCTGCAGATGAAAATTCCCTCACCTCCTGCAGCCCATATGTTTCCCATATAATCTTTCACGAGACCCCATACAAATTCGGTAGGTCCGTTCACATCATTTACCGCGGTGAATGTTTTACCGTTGAATACCCTTAATCCGGCATGGCTTGCTATCCAGTGGTTGCCGTTGTTGTCACGCACAAAACCCTCCGCCACGCCCAATTCCGGCACCGACA
The DNA here is from genome assembly GCA_963757935.1 of uncultured Bacteroidales bacterium. Lineage (GTDB taxonomy): Bacteria > Bacteroidota > Bacteroidia > Bacteroidales > VadinHA17 > SR-FBR-E99. The sequence goes on from CAVWSZ010000001.1 coordinate 554,342, forward strand.
TCTCATGGAAGAATTTTATGCTGTCACGGTCCCGGATGAACATCCCCACATCTGTTCCGATAAATATTCTTTTGTCTTCAGGGTCTTCATAGATTGAACATATCTGGAGATTTTCCCTTAAGCCTTTCAATTTGCTGAAGACGGATCCGTTCCAGATAAGAATGCCTGTGTTGGTTGAAAGCCAGACTTCTCCGGTTGAAAGGGTTATACTGCCCCGAAAGAAAGCAGTTTCAGGCGGGAAGATGTTTTCATAACCGTGCATTTGCCTGAACGTTTTACCATCGAAATACTGCAGGCCGTTGGTCACGGACCCTATCAGCAGCCCTCCTTTCGTATCTGCTGCGATGGCCCAGGGTTCTTTAATAAGCCCGTCGTCATAATTATAGCTTCTGAAAGCTTTTGAAAGCAGGCGGTAGAGGTAGTTGTCTGTCAGGATCCAGAGGACATTTTCCCTGTCAAGAAAAGGTTGCATCACGCGGTCTTTTTCCCAGCGGATGGGAATGCTGTCGGTTCCGTCAGTCAGTGTCAGGTTATGAGGATTGTATAAATAATCCAGGACTAATCCCGGATGTTCCGGGGTGAAACTGGTTTTATATGGCTTCAGGGCTGTGTCTTCGTAGAGATAATTTCCTTCGGGGAATGAATAGATAACCTTTCCTTCAATTAGATCAAGGGATGTCACGGGGCCTTCGCCCAGGCTGGTGAGCACCCCGTTTCTGTAAACAAACGGATTCGAATTCTCATCCGTAAAATGAAGTGCAGAATCAACCGGATCATAAAGAGTCAAAGTGTATTTTATATCTCTGAGGGCCGGATTGTTAATTGAATAATCTGAATAGCGACCGTTGTCAAAATAAAAGATATGAGTTGTCCCGTCAGCAATGGCACCTTTCAGAAAGAATCTTCCCGGGCCTGCGGCATCAGGAATCATTAAGAGACCTATGATTTTCAGGCTGTCGGGCGGGGGATATCCTGTGAAGCCGGTACCGTTAAAACGAGCAAAGCCCCTGGGAGTGGACATCCAGACAATACCGTCCGGATCCTCCATGACAGACAGGGACTGGTTTGATGGCAGACCGTCCTTATTTGAAAAGATTCTGAATGTCTGACCATCAAAGAGCGTCAGGCCGTTGTCGCTGGTTATCCAGAAATAACCGCGGCTGTCCTGCATAATACGGGAATTTTCAATCATCGGAAGCCCGTCGTCGGGAGTAAACTCCCTGAATGGAAGCCGCTGGGCTGCTGCTGCGGCACCGAGCGCCAGGAATATCACCACGGCAGCGCACAGCCTTGTGGCTAAACATGATGCAGATATCGGTTTCACGGCCATTTTCAGCGGATAACAGGTAAATATACAGAAAAATGGCAGACACAAAAACAGCCCTGGTTCTCCCGGGCCTGCCCCCGGTTGACAGACTTCACCAGATACGATATTTTCACCGGGAGTATTGATGGCTGAGTCTTCTAAGGGACTGGTTGGATAGCAAATGCTCACCTTGAATGTTGGAATTGATTTTACCCGGAATATCCCGGAAAAAAAGCTGAAAAACGTTAATGTTATATTCTATTAAAGGGTATATTTAATATTAATTATTAATTAGAAATACTTCTCCATGAATACCTCTGTCAGACTTCTTGTCTTATTGGTCTTAATGGTGACCATCCCAACTCTAATTTCTTCCGGTCAGGTTAGCATCAGCAGCGATAACTCAATTGCTCATTCCAGTGCCATGCTTGAGGTAAAATCGACAGACAGGGGTTTTCTGCCTCCGCGTGTTGAGCTTTCAGGCATCAATTTGTCAAATCCCGTTACCTCACCGGCGACAGGATTGCTTGTTTATAATACAGCTACTGCCGGAACCCCGCCAAACAATGTAATTCCCGGATACTATTACTGGAATGGTACATTATGGATATCTCTTACACTTCCTCAGGGAACCAATCCCGGAGACATGATTTACTGGGGCGGAATGCAATGGGTGGTAATCCCATCGGGTGTTCCGGGACAGGTCCTGCAGCTATCACTCACAAATTTACCTACCTGGAGCGGGAGCGCATATGCCGGGCTTACTACTACTGCAATATCTTCAATAACAGCTATTTCAGCGTCAAGCGGAGGGAATATAACCAGTGATGGTGGCGGAAGTATAACGGCTCGTGGAGTTTGCTGGAGCAAATCATCAAATCCGACAACTGCAAACAGCAAAACCACGGATGGCACAGGCACCGGATCATTTACCAGTGCAATAACAGGATTGGAATTATATACTGTTTATTATGTAAGAGCTTATGCTACCAACGATGCAGGGACAGCATATGGCAATGAAATAAGTTTTAGAACTCAATACCTTCCCATAGGGTCTAACTATCAGGGTGGTAAAATAGCTTATATTTTATTACCAGGAGACCCGGGCTACATTGCAGGACAAGAAAATGGCTTAATTGCTGCTCCGTCCGATCTGAGCACGAGTGCACCCTGGGGTTGTTCAGGCACAGTAATCAATGGTGCAGATGGCACAGTAATAGGTACAGGGAATCAAAACACTATTGACATAATGGCTGGCTGTTCTACGGCAGGAATAGCGGCAAGATTATGCGGCGATTTAGTGCTGGGCGGATATGATGACTGGTATTTACCCGGTAAGGATGAATTGCACAAGCTTTATTTAAGTCAGGGTCCTGTCGGAGGATATACAAATAGTGGTTTCTACTGGAGTTCGAGCGAGAACGATCTTGGTTCTGCATGGTGTGAACAATTCATGGGCAACCCATATATCTATGCCAAGAGTATCGGATTTTATGTGCGTGCAATTCGAGCTTTCTAAACACTAAAATCAACCGGATAGTAAGCGGTTAATAATGATGAACCACTCTTAAATATTTGGCCTTAAATATACTGTTTAGTACTACGGCATGAATATATAAACCCTGACATTTAAAAGCCACTTCCGCATGAAAGTAATTATAAGGTATTTTGTAGTTTTTGGATTTATCTTCATTATCACGGGTTCCTGCACCTTTTCTCAGGTAATTATCAGCAGTTCTGTTTCAATTTCCGACCCAAGTGCAATGCTTGAGGTAAGATCTGCAGATAAGGGTTTTTTACCTCCTCGTATTGCACTTACAGAAACCAGTTCTGCTGCTCCGGTAATTTCACCTGAAGCCGGGCTGCTTGTCTATAATACTGCTATTTCCGGGAGCTCCCCAAACAATGTGATACCCGGATATTATTTTTGGAATGGTAACAATTGGATTTCCATTGCAAATCCGCAGGAAGTATCTACAGGAGATATGTTATACTGGAATGGGGCACAATGGGTCGTTCTACCATTAGGTTTTCCGGGTCAGTTTCTGCAATTATCAATATCAAACATACCAGCATGGAGTGGTGCTGCTTATACAACTCTTAACACTGCACCAACTACATATATTGAAAACGACAATGTCATTTCGGGAGGCAATATCACCAGTGATGGTGGTGGTACAGTAACTTCAAGGGGCGTTTGCTGGAGCACCTCTACAAATCCCTTAATAACAGGGAATAACACTAGCGATGGCACTGGTGCCGGGGCTTTTATTAGTTATGTGACCGGTCTGACGGAGGGCACTCAATACTATGTTCGTGCCTATGCTGTCAACGGTGCAGGAACGACCTATGGAAACGAATTAACGTTTACAACACTTATTTTGCCTGAATTAACAACTACCGGAGTCACGAATATTACCAGTACAACTGCTTCAGGCGGAGGTAATATTATATCTGACCGTGGGTCCTCAGTTACGGCGCGGGGAGTTTGCTGGAGCACAAATCATCATCCTACAGTTGACTTAACCACAAAAACTGTTGATGGTTCAGATATTGGTATATTCACCAGTAGCCTTACAGGATTAACTGCTAATACTACATATTATGTCAGGGCTTATGCCACTAATAGCGTTGGTACCGGATATGGGAATGAGGTCAGTTTTACAACCAACGTTGCAATAGGCGACAACTATCAGGGCGGGAAAGTGGCCTATATATTTCAGCCGGGCGATCCCGGGTATATTCCAGGAGAAATTCACGGATTAATAGCGGCTTAGTAAACCAGGGTTCAGGTGCCTGGGGTTGTATAGATATGGTAATCAATGGTGCAGATGGTACAGCAGTAGGTACAGGCTATCAAAATACTATTGACATCATGGCAGGCTGTTTAACTGTAGGAATTGCAGCAAGATTATGTGGTAATTTAGTATTAGCGGGATATGATGACTGGTATTTGCCAAGCAAGGATGAATTGAACCACCTGTACATAAACAGAGTACTCCTGGGCGGTTTTAATACGGATTACTATTGGAGCTCTTCTGAATACAACAATCTCTATGCCTGGTGCCAATCTTTCAGTACCGGCATCCCATATTATAACAGTTACAAGAACACTCCACGTCCTGTGCGCCCTGTCCGGACTTTTTAGTTGATCACCTGGCATTTACGAAAAATTTACGTTGGCGATCAGATTAAATAGTATCACTCTACCCCCCCGGAAATAAACTTGACTTTGGTTTAAATGTGGTGTAGTTTTGTTTAGGGAATTGGGGTATAACCTTAAACACTCCCCATTGACCCACAATATACCTCCTAATTATTAACCAGGAATTTTCCCATGAAAGCAAATTTTAAATTTTTTGTCTTTTTGGGATTATCATTGATCATCCCGAGTCTAAACTCCTTCAGCCAGGTGAGCATTAACACCAATGGCGACCCACCGGATAATTCAGCGATGCTGGACATAAGATCCACAAGTAAAGGATTACTGATACCACGGATGACGCAGGACGAGATTTCAGCCATTGAGAACCCTGCAAACGGGCTTCAGGCCTTTTGTACTACAGACAATAAACTTTACATTTTTCTCACTTCTGCTAATCGCTGGAAAGAAATTTCATTTGGAACCGGGGAGTTACTGCCTCCGGCAACTTATTCCATCGGAGGCGGAGGAAGCTGTTCGAACTCAGATATTAACGGAACTTTCTGGGCTGGCGTTACTCTTACTTCTTCACATTATGTGACAATTCAGGCAGATGTGTCTGTAATCGGAACATATTCTGTTACAACCAATATTGTGAACGGGTACAGTTTCAGTGCTGCCGGGGAGTTTTCAACTACAGGGTTACAGGACATAAATCTAACTGGAACCGGTACGCCGGTGACTGCGCAGACCGATCCGTTTATGGTAACTGCCTCAAATAGCGGCGGTACATGCTCATTTAATGTTTTCATATGGGCATCCTGCCCGGGCATGCCAACAATTTTGTACGGTGATAAAACATATAATACCATTCAAATTGCAGGTCAGTGCTGGATTGGGGAGAATCTGAACATTGGAAACCGAATCAATGGCAGTACATATCAAACCAATAACGGCATTATTGAGAAGCACTGTTTCAATAATATTGAAGACAGCTGCACTGTCTATGGCGGACTTTATCAATGGAATGAAATGATGCAATACGTAACCACCGCAGGAGCCCAGGGGATATGTCCGCCGGGATTTCATATTCCGACTGTCACAGAATGGGATGTTTTAAGAGATAACCTGGGAGGACAATCTGTGGCAGGAGGGGCAATGAAAGAGACAGGTACACGTTTCTGGATTTCACCTAACACAGGGGCCTCAAATTCAAGTGGGTTTTCAGACAGAGGCGCAGGAACTTTCAGGCATACCCCTTATAATTATTTTTATCTGTTGCGCGAGGCAGGAATATTCTGGTCATCAACACAGTCTTCTACCAGTTATGCCTATCGCAGAGACACCCACTACAGCAGTGCAGAATTGTCGCCGTATAATTGTGAAAAGGACGAATCATTTTCGGTCCGCTGTATTAAAGATTTATAAATCAGAAAATCGATGTGGGAGGTATGATAAAAAACCATTTTCTGTCGGTTTTTCTGGTTATGTGTACTATGCAGTTTACGTTCTCGTCATGTGCATCAGCACAAGGGGCCTCCGTTGATGTTCATCTGAGGGGAGTACGGGCATGCAGGATCAGCCTGTTGTATTTCACACGAAACGGAACATTCAATCAGGTGATGGAGCTTAATGATATTCAAAACGGGGGTACAGGATCATTGGAAGTTGAAAAGGAATATCTCCCCGGTGAGTTTATTCTGCGGTTTGATTACACAGAGAATCCGGCAGGCATATCATATCCTGCAGAGAAACGTATTTTTATAAGCAACCAGGACCTGGAGCTATGGGTCAATCCAAAATATTGCAATAACACAGACAGTACATGGTTTCAGGAGGGAGAGCTCGAAAACAAGGCATTTGAGGAGTTTGCAAACAAGAGCTTACCACAACGCGAAAAGATAACTCTGCTTCAGCAATTCCTGATGAATTATGATGATACCAGATCGAAATTTTTCAGGGAGGGTGTAAGCGAGTATGAGAAGCAGCGTAAGTCCTACAACCGGTGGCTCACAAACTGCATAATGGAAGACAGGGAACTCTTTGTGAGCAGTCTGTACAGATTTCAATACATACCCTTTCAAAAATGGGAGGGTACGGAGACAGAAAAGTCCATCAGCATGATCGACCATTATTTTGATGAAATGGATTTTACCGATCCCGCTGTTATTAAAACATCACTGATGAACGAATGGATGAATAACTATGTGAACCACTACGGGCAACTTGCTGCTACTGCTGCCCTGCGGGATTCCCTGATCCCCGAGGCTGGCAGGAAAGCCATAGAAAAAGCCAGATCAGGGCATCCTGAAGTGTACGGGTGGATGGTGGATTATTTTTACAGGGGTTTTGAGGTCAACAACATCCCGGCCGGAATGAAAGTCCTTGAGCCATACATCATAGATCCCAATTGTCTTACATTCAAAAAAAGTGAGATTGAACGCAGGCTGAAGGGACTGGAGACACTCCTCGCGGGAAACGAGGCTCCGGAGATTGAATTGAATGAAAGCGATGGCACCATCTTTAACCTTTATGCCTGCAATCCTTCTTCCCGGTATTTGCTCCTGTTTTTCTGGTCAGCCGGTTGCAGCCATTGCAAAGAGATGATAGAAAAGCTTTATCCATGGCAGCAACAACCAGAAGTAAATAAGGAGCTGACGGTTGTTGCCATAAGCCTTGATGAAACAGAAACAGAAATAAAATCCTGGCAACGCATAATAGAAAAATACAATAACTGGGTACATCTCAGGGCACCGGAAGGAGTACGGAGTAAAGTAGCAGCGGATTATTTTGTTTTGTCAACGCCACTGATGATCCTGCTTGATGCAGGAACAAAAGAAATTATTGATCTTCCCGATACTCTTTTGGAATTAAAAACATATCTTCATACAGGGAAGCAAACTGATAATTAAAGAGTTAATATGAAAAAGGAATCATATTATTATATAAGACTCATTTTAGTCGCTCTTTGCGCAGGTCTGGCCAGTCATACTGCAGCCCAGGGTATCAGAAATACCGGGGTGGCCATAAATATTTCTTCCGGGTATGTGGTATGCCCCGGAGGCCTTGACAACAGCGGCACAGTTACCAACAACGGCACATTGAACATTGCGGGAAGCATAGTCAACACAGCTATCATTGAAGGGAATGGCAGTATTCTTATAGGAGGTAACCTGACCAGTGACGGAACTTTTAATCCTGATGCAGGTTCAGTCACATTCAATGGACCAGAGGAGCAAACCATAAGCGCCTCCTCCCTGATAACATTCAATAATTTAATCATTGATGGTTCGGGTGCAGGCACAACAATTGCTGCCGGAACAATGGTCACCGTATCAGGGGATATGTTTAGCCCCAACGGTAAACTGATAATTGACTCTGATGCTCTCAGCAATAATGGCTCATTGATTTATAATGGTTCGGCGGCACCCACTGGTAATGTTACCTACAGGCGTATAATGCCGGCTGACAGGTACCGCTATATTGCTTCACCGGTAGGCGCCACTTTATTACCCGCCGGACCAACATTCTGGAGATGGAATGAACTACTAGGCGCATGGGGGGAGGATTTGGCGGAGACCCCTACCACTGTTTGTTCCAGTGGTATTGGTTACACGGTACTGGCAAGTAGCAATACAGTTGTTTTCACCGGTCTGGTTCTGTCTGCTTTGATGGATGTTCCGGCGACTGCTCCATACGATGTTGAAGGCGTGTACACTGATGACAGAGGTTCATGGGGCGGCGGCGGGTGGAACCTGCTTGGAAATCCATTTACCTGCGCCCTCGACGGGTCTCTTTTTATCAGCACTAACTCCGCAAGCCTCGACGATAACTATCTGGCAATGTACATTTATAATGGAAGTGATTACTATTATATTGCCAATCCGGTTTCCGGGTATCCGGGACTTGGAACTTTTGGCGGTGCTGAAAACTATACGGATATTCAGGCAGGACAGGGATTTTTTGTACTTGCAAACCACGACGGAGTTACTTTCGATTTTACCGGTGAAATGCGAAAACACAACACTTCGGTTCCGATGACCAAGTCGGCCGGTACTGAAAATGCCTGGCCGGGACTGCAGCTGAAGGTAAAATACGGAGATAAGGTGAATTCAACACTTATAGTGTATAATGAAAATATGATTTCCGGCCTTGATCCGGGTTATGACATCGGACTGCTCAGTACAAGTCCTGAAGTCAGCATTTACTCAACGCTGGTTGAGAAAGACAACAACGTGAACTTCACGCGCCAGGCGCTACCCTTGTCCGGCTGCGAAAAGAACATCATCCCTGTAGGCATCGATTCAGAAAAAGGTGGCGAGGTAACCTTCTCAGCATTTACTGTTCCGCTTGGAAATTTCAAATTCTGGCTCGAGGACCGTAAGACTGGAATTTTCACAAACCTGAACGCCAGCACTTACACGGTATCCCTTCCGGCACAAACATACGGTACCGGACGGTTTTTCATATATGCTTCCACAAACATGCCAACAGGTACTGATTCTCCGGCAGCGGACAACGGACAGGATATGCGCATCTGGACCTCGGATGACAAGGTGATCATCAGGGGCGATGTCAGTGATAAAGCTAAATGTGCAGTGTATAATATGCAGGGACTTCAGATCATTGAGACCCGCCTCGCTGACGGAGAGCAGAATACAGTCACTATGCCTTCAGGTTCCACTGGCGTTTACCTTGTCAGGGTTATTGACGGAAAGAAGGTTTATACAACAAAGGTTGTATTTCTGTAAAAGTCTGGGCAAGTCCCTGCCTTAAAGTGCAGGAGCTATTAAAATATCTTCGGTTTAAATATTTTTCGGAGTCATTAACTAAACTAATACTTATGAAAGCATTAAACTGGATTGCATGGATTTCTGCAGGAATTGGAGTTATATTTCTGATGCTGGCGCCAATTTCATTACTCTTCAACGGCGGTAATGCCATTATCGGGCTTCATATAGTAAATTTTTTTCATGCTGCTAACTCTTTCTTCCTTCTGGCAGTCATGCTGTTTGTCTTTCTTTACAGGTGTGAATGTAAAAAGTAGCCGTTGGCATCTCCCTGGTACCGGCAACCCTAATCTTTATGCTGATTTAAGTAGCTTTTCCTGATCAGGGATACCGCCTATTTTAATCATTTAGTTGTAACGCATAAAATAAAAAAAGTCAGGAAATCCCTGACTCTCTGATTATCTGTGTGGGACGTACTGGAATCGAACCAGTGACCTCTTGCCTGTCAAGCAAGCGCTCTAAACCAACTGAGCTAACGACCCTAATGCCTGTCATCCGCCAGCCGGCGGACTAAACCAACTGAGCTAACGACCCTTGAAGGGGCAAAGATAAAAAAATTTATATATTGAAAATCATTCGATAATTACAGGCGTATTGAAAGTGAACCAGAAGGTGGAGCCTTTGCCCCGTGCCGACTCTACCCATATGCGACCCTTCATGATCTCGGTCATGCGTGCGCAGATCGCCAGCCCCAGTCCCGCCCCCTGAACCTTCGGCATATCCTCGCTCCAGAGCTGCACGAATGGCCTGAAGATCTCCTCCTGCTTTTCAACCGGGATGCCCGTACCCGTGTCACTTACAAAAAAAGTAATACCGTTACGGTTGCCGGTCTGGGTGACCTTATATCCGTAACGTATCTCGCCCTTCTCGGTGAATTTAAGTGCGTTACTTATAAGGTTACTGAATATCTGGCTCAGACGGAGTTCATCAAGGTGCTGATAGATCCGGTGGCCCGTCTCGCCCTTTACGGCTCTTAGCGTCACTTCCTTTTTCCCTGCTGACTCCTGTTCCCAGGTTGCCGAGGAAGCCACTGACGACAGGAAATCGTTAATCTCGACATCGGTATATTTGATCTCCAGGTTATTGCTTTCGATGCGGGAGAGATCGATCATATCATTGATAAGCCTGAGGAGTCGCTGCGAGTTAAGATCGATAAGCTTCACCATCTCATCCCGTTCTTCCTCTGTCGTCTTCATCGACGTAAGGATATTCACGAAGCCCATCACTGCATTCAGCGGTGTACGGATCTCGTGGCTGAAGTTTGCAAGGAATGTGGTTTTAAGCTTGTCAGACTCTTCGGCACGCCGTCTTGCCTCGATAAGCTCATCCATTATCTTCTGCGATTCAGATACATCCTGGCAGGTACCGTAGCGGTAAATAACCTTGCCGTATTCATCATACCTGACATTGGAGTTTACGGCTATCGTTTTGATTTTGCCTTTCGGGGTAATGATGCGATAGTGAAGCGAGTAAGCCTCCTTCTTCTTTTCAACGGCATCCTCTATCGAAGACCGAAGGTAGGAGCGGTCTTCGGGATGGGCAAAGTTGAGGTTATCCTGGTAGGACAGGGAGAAGGTTGACACTTCGTCGTTAAAGATCCGGGAGATCTCCTCTGAACCGATATAGCTGCCAGTCTCAGGCAGGAACTCCCACCATCCGAACCGGCCAATGCGCTGTGCCTCTTTCAGCCTTTCCTCATTCAGCTCCAGAGCGCGGCGTATGCGGTATTCCTCGGTCACATCGCTGACAAGGCTCACGTGGAACTTGTCGGAGAAGCTGGTATGGATGTTTATTGTTATGATCGTACCATCCTTTCTGCGGGCGGGCTTTACAGAGCTGACATTTACCCTTTCGTCGAACGATTGTACAATATCTTCAGGCTGGGGTGAAAGTGCCAGGGGTGTCATCTGTCTCATCTCAGCCTGGGAGTATCCGAACAGGTCGCATGCAGCCCTGTTGACCCTGATAAACCTGTTTGTACGGCTGTCGATAAGGAGAATAGCATACCCTGACCTGTCAAAGATCTCCTTGTACTTGTTGAAAGTGTACCCGGCAATAAAGCGTCTTATGAATCGTCCCGGAAAGAGCCTGACCACGTCCCCCTGATATTAGATTTGTATGCGAAGGTAAATGTATATCTTTTTTTGAACATTATTGCAGGGCACGTACCATTGTAAACCGGCGTGAAACTGTAAATCCCTGATCGTCAGTGGCTGTGATAACATGTTCTCCTTCACCGGTTATAATTTCAGTCTGGTGGATCTGCCGTGTCACTCCGATATATCGGTTGTCGAGGTGCCAGTAAATGACTGCATTTCTTCGGCGGTGTGCTATTTCGGGAAGCATAGACATTGTCTCTCCGGACAGGCCACGGGGGATGAAAATCTCCGCATCGCGTGGCGGATAGAGGAATTCCATCATTGCAATCTTCCTGTCGTCAGAGCAGCCGGACATCAACGGTGGTACTGTCCGGTACGAGGGATTTCGCATACGGTAGTAGTATTCCATTGCCGGCGGCAGGACGAACCATTTGTGGCTTACGGCCGCGCCGGGCTGCACGCATGATATGTTGACCCTGTAGCGGCCGGCGGTGTCCAACAGGATTACGGTGTGGTAAGGACAGGCTCCGGCTTTGAGTCCTGCCGCCGGCACCCACTCGTCGCGTGTCACCGGGCAATCGGGGCCGGCCCGGAAACCGCTGGCGGCGCAGACGGGCACGGCTGTCATCTCCCAGGCAGGCTGTGTAAACCACCCGCCGGAGGAAGGCTGCAACAGGCGGAAGATGTCGAAGAGGAGGGGCGCCGCCGCCGAAATACCTGTGAGGCCGGGCCGGCCCTCGCCGGAGCCGTTGCCGGCCCATACTGCCACCACGTAGCGCGGTGTGGTGCCGATGGCCCACGCATCACGGAAGCCGAAGCTGGTGCCGGTCTTCCAGGCTATGTCAGGGGCGCTGCCGAAATACTGCCATCCGGTCTCCGTCTCCGGCCTGTTGACGCGCCGGAGGGCTTCATAGGTGAGCCACACGGCGGAAGCTGTCAGCGGAGGGTCAGGATCATGGGATACATGGGAGTTCCTGGGACTATTTTTATCCTGCGATAGCTGTTTCGTCCGGCGGTCGGTGCGGTGGCGGAAACGGCGGAGCCAGCCCCGGATGAGGAGGAGGCTCCGGCGGGCCCGGTGGTGGCGGCTCCGGTGGCCTCCAGAACCGGCATGTGCCAGTCGTCAGTGCGGTAGTTTGCAGCCTGCTCACTATTGTTCAGCACCCTCGCCATAGACGAATAGGCGCCTGCCAGCTCCCACAGGCTGGCCTCGCCGCCGCCAAGGATGAGGGAGAGACCGTAATGAGCCGCCGGCTTGTCAAAGGAAGAGAAACCCGTGCGTTGCAACAGGCGCAGGAAGCGCTCTTCACTCATTGTCTGGAGCATCCTCACAGCAGGAATATTCAGCGAGCGAGCCAGGGCATCACCGGCTGCAACGGCTCCGCTGTATGTGAAGTCGGAGTTCTCAGGCCTGAATCCCTGGAAACGTGTCGGGATGTCTGCCACGAGCTCGTTGGGGAGCATATCGCCGCCGGTCATGAGTCCGGCATAGAGGAACGGCTTCAGGATGCTTCCGGTGCTGCGGACGGCACGGATTACATCCACATCGCGCCCGTAGATGTGTGCCGTGTCAGGCAGGGTGCTGTTGCCGGCATATGCAAGAACGTTACCGGTAGCCACCTCTAAAACGATGGCTGCCGCATTGAATACGAGATTCCCCTCCAGGGCAGCCTGATGGGTATTGACGAGGGTGCATACCTCACGCTGAAGCGCCGCATCAACAGTGGTTACTACTTTTTCTCCGCGCCGTGTGAGCCAGAAGCGGTCAGTGAGATGCGGCGCTTCCGAGGGCATGGGGAGGGCGGCGGCGGGAAGAGGCTCGCCCAGGGCGAGGCTGCAGGTGAGACTGTCGATGACGTCACGCTGAAGCAGCCGGACAAGGAGGGTGTCTCTCTTGGCCCTGAACCGTTCTGTATTTTTTCCCGGGAAGACAAGTGAGGGCGCGTTGGGGAGCACCGCCAGAGCCGCCGCCTCAGCCCAGGAAATACCGGTGCTGCTTCGTCCGGTATAACGCCAGGCAGCAGCATCGAGGCCCACAGTATTGCCTCCATAGGGGGCATTGGCGGCATATAACCTGAGTATTTCATCCTTCGAGCGGAACAGCTCCAGCTTCAGCGCCGAGAGCATCTCTATCACTTTTCCCGGGTATGTACGTGGAGGATTGCCGCGGGCCAGCCGTGCGACCTGCATTGTGATTGTGCTGCCGCCGCTCACTATTTCGTCGGCTTTTATGTTGTCAGACAGCGCCCTGACAATGGCTACCGGGTTTATGCCAGGATGCCACCGGAACCAGCGGTCTTCGTAGTTAATGAGCGCGGCGACGTATTTGTCAGGCAGGCTGTCGGGCGGGGGGAACCGCCACTGGCCGTCGTCAGCCACCCGCGCCCCGAGCAGGAAACCGTCGGAGGCCTCCACAACGGTGGAGAGCGGGGCTTTGAAAGAGGGCATCGGCGCCAGCAACACTGACAGAATCAGCACAGCGGCTGCCCCACAGCAATCTTTGCCATGCCGCCCATCCTTTTTCTGTCACTGCCGCCCACCTCCCTTCTCACTCTCTTATTCACCCTGCCTCCCTGGCAATCCTTACATCACTTCCCTGTAGGTCCCCTCACTTTTTCTCCGCCGGGGTCCCTCACTTCGCTTCGGTGACTGTCACCTCGCGGCCGGGCCTGCGCGCCCGCACGCCGTCGTCATACATCGCCTCACAGACAACAGCAGGCATAGCGTAGGTGCCCCTGTATGAAGCGGTGAGAAGGATAATGAACTTCTTCGTTTCGCCCGACTTCAGACCGAAATATGTATAAACCCTGTCGTCACGGAAATCGCGGTAGTCATAGCTGCTCTCCTTCTGTGCAGTGGCAGTCTCGAAGAGACGGGTATTCTGTATCTCCCACCCTGAAGGCACCATCTGAGTAAGAGCGATGTTGCCTATCTGGCGGAAAGTGCCGTTTGTAACGGTAACCGTCATAAGGAATCCTGTCCCCTGCGGAAGTGATGAAATATCGACAGCAGCGCCGGCCATATCTGAATAATCTACCTTCATCGAGAGGTTCTTCTCAACAGTCGTCTGATCCGATGACAACGGCACACCCTGCTCCGTAAATGTTACGAAGAGCGGCTTGTCACTTTCATTTCCTACCGACAGGTTATTCGATGACGAGAGAACAAAATCCTTCAGCACTCCACCTGTCTCCGAAGTAACGTTCTCCTTATCGCCGTTGAAAACTATTGCGGCCTTCATCGGCTTGCTGTTGTCGCCCTTCAGTGAACGGCTGAAATTCATGTATGAAAAGAGGCCCCACGCCGTTGTCTGTGTGCTGTACCATGTGTCACGACTGAGGTCTGCAGCCACTTCCTTCAGGAGCTCCATAGCCTCTGCCGTGTTGCCCAGTGCGGTGAGTGTATAAAGTATTATGGACTTGTCCCTTAGCGTGCTTCCGTAATAGTATGATGTGAATTCATCATCGGGTTTCAGGTTGCGCACATCGATCAGTCCCTGTGCCACCTCGGGCCTGCCCGTTGTTGCATAGGCAGCAGCCAGCAGCCATTTTGCAAGCTGCGGCAGTCCCTCAGTCTCCCTCATACGGTTCATTGCCCCCTTGTCAGGGGTGCCAGCCACGGCCATTGTGAAGAGTCTGTATGCCTGGTCGGTTGCAGTATGGCGGTATTCTGCCTGGTATCTCCAGGAAGATGCTGCCGAGCGCTGCCAGGACGTCCATTTGCTTAAGAAACCTGCCGGAACTGCGTACCCCGCCTTCTGAGCCTCGATCACGAAATGACCGGCATAGGATGTTGCCCAGGCGTCAGGATAAGCTCCTCCCGGCCACAGTGTCAGTGCTCCTGACGGCAGCTGCCGTGATGCAATCTTTCGCAGCGCCTCCTGCACATTGTTGCGTACCTCAGCCGGATTTGAAAGGTTGCTGCCCATAAGCTCAGCCAGGTAAAGTTGAGGGAAGGCGGCAGAGGTGACCTGCTCAGTACATCCGTGCGGGTATGCTGTCAGCCACCCCATCCGGCTGCTGAGATTCACCGGCGGCAGCGAGAATATCTCGACCGAGGCTGAAGAAGTGCCTTTAATGCCGAACGGTGCAAAATTCTTTTCAAATTTCTCACCCGGCTGAATAAGTTTTGTCTCGCTCCTGCGTTCGGGAGGATTGGGCGACCGTACTTCGACCTCAAGGTCGTACACTGGCCTTCTCACCGCCTGAAGTGGCAGTGACCTTCATAACCGCCTTACCCGGTTCGGGAGCAGCGGTAAACATGAATGCCATGTCCTTCTCACCCGGCTCTGAGAACCGGACGGTGCCGGCTGACTCTGTGAAGGAGATCATTTCATTGCCGGAGGCAGTGACTGAGACCTCCCCGATCTCCTTATCCTGTGCGAACACTGTCACAGGCAGGGCCACCCTGTCTCCCGGAGAGAGCACCCGCGGCGCCGTTGCCAGGATCATCAGCGGGTCAGCAACTATCACACTTTTGTCAGCAGCACCGAAGTCGTTCCCCTTGCCTGCTGCGGTCACCATCACTCTCACTGAGCCGGTGTACTGCGGCAGTGTCAGCCGGTGGGTACCGGTCTTGCCGGGACCAATTGTAAACGGTCCCAGGAAGCGGACTACCGGCACAAAGCGCCGTGCACGGTTCCGGCTCTGGTCGATAACTGCACCGTCGCCACCCACTGCAAAGATGCGTCCCATAGTGCCACCGAAGGCACCGAAAACCATATCGTAAAGATCCCAGGTCTTTACTCCCAGGGCCTGCCTGACATAAAACCATTTCCACGGGTCAGGGGTGCGGAATCCGGTCAGATCCAGCAGTCCCTCATCGACAACCGCAAGGGTATATGTCATCTCGCGTCTGGTTCTGTTCAGTAACCTTTATCTCCACCTCCTGCTGTGACCTTATTTTGTCTGGCATTGTGATGACCGGCGTCAGCCGTGATGCAGGGTCTTCAACCATCACCGGAATGACACCATAGAGCCTGATGGGCGCATCGTTGACAGTCTGCGAATGAGGCTGCAGGAGCGTTACATACAGGTAAGCGTTTGGCGCCATCGCCGGTGTGGCGGTGATCTTCACCTCCGTATTGCCGGCCTTTGTGCTGACGTGTGATATGTCAAGGATACCGGTGCTGTTTTCCAGGGTGATTATTGCCTGTCCGTTCTCAGGAGACGGGAATGTGAGGCTGATCTCGTCGCCGGCGCTGTATTTGTCCTTGTCGGTATTCAGCTGCAGAAGGCTTGCCCCGTCGTTTCCGCCGGGCTTCATGCCGTAGTCCCATGGCCAGTCGATGAGCACTATCTTTCCTGTGGAGTGGCCTGAAGGCAGAGTGGCGCGCACAAGATATCGGCCCCACTTTTCCTTGTCAACTGTAAAGGAGACACTCGCTTCGCCGCCGGAGGTAGTCACTGTTTCGCGGAAAGCACTGCTGTAGCGGCTGTTGGAAATATAGGAACCGATGTTCTCGCCGTCTGACTCCCACCACCAGCGGTAGTCAAGCCGGAAGACTGTTACTTCAACCTCTGATCTGACGGGTTTTCCGTTCTTGTCGAGGGTCACTATTTTGACCTCGTTCTTGCGGTCAGTGAACAACATCCGTCCTGTTGCCCCAAGCTGCGGGATATTGATCCCCACGAATGCAGGGTACGGGGCATATGGCAGCACTGTCTGGGTGATGCTGGCATCGCCGCCCTTTTCGAAGACACGGGTTGTGAAAACTGCGTTGAGCATCCCCGGGGCCTTCAGCTCCTCATCGGGCGAAAAACTGACCGAAGCTTCGCCCGAGCTGTTAATATTTCCGTCGAAGATAGTCTGACTCTCGAACCAGAACTGTGTCGCCGGGTCATCGAAAGTGTATTGTCCGTATTTGTCAAAAACGGTCTTCACCGGCTTCAGCAGCAGTTCTACAGTTGCCTTCATGTCACGTGCGACGGCGCCGCTGAGCCACGATGCCTTCAGATCACCCTTGAGTGTCCGGTTCTCTCCTCCTGCCACGTCATATGGAAAGTCGAGTTTTATCTTAAGCCTGTTGGGCTTTACAGTTTCAACTTTAATAGTCTTTGTAAAAGTGGCGCCACCAATCCGGATTAGAGCGGTGTAATTGCCTGTCACGGCATCCTCACCGGTGACGGAGGTGAATGTTATGAATCCTTTCTCATCGAGTGCCGCCACCTGATCATCAACACGCTGCCCCATTGGATTCTGCAGTTCGTAGTGCACAGGGTGTCCTGGCGGTAGTCCGGTGCCGATATCCCTGGCGATAAGGCCGATAAAAATTGTATCCCCCGGGCGCCGCACATCCCGCTCCGTATAGATGAATGCCCTGATTCCGTCCTGCGGCGCCTCGCCGGTAACGTCGAAGGAGCTCATCGAAAGGGCCTGCCCGTCGCTGAGCGACAGGTAGTTGCGGTTGGTGTCCTTGCGCGCTATCACCAGGAAGGGTTTACGCGGACAGGGCAGGGCTGCGATGCCCGTCTTGTCAGTTGTAACAGTGCCCATAAGCTGCACCTGGTAGTCGTACACTTCCACAGTCACTCCCTCGACAGCCTGGGCGGTCCGCAGGTCGTTTACAAAAACGCGCAGGTTGTTGTCGCTGCCGCTCTTCGCCATAAGCCCGAGGTCGGAAGCCAGAATATTCGATACCAGCTTCTTATCAGGACTGAAAAAGGCTTCACTGCAGGGATTTTCATGTTCCCTCCAGTTGTTTGCATATTCATAGAAGAGGCCCTCCTCGGAGAGCTGGTAGTAGTCGTTTTCACCTTCCCACTCCCTGTCCAAATCCATCTGGTCAAGCATCTCCTCGTACTTCGAGGCGCTCTTTTTATCCTTGCAGGGAAAGAGCGAATATGACGGGCGCATCCCCATTTCGATGCGGTAAAGTACGCCCGCTTCCACCTCCACATAGTCGGCCAGGTCTATCGTGAAGAGATTGTATTTATTGGGGTCGAAGCCGGCGCCGCCTGTCAGGTCGATGCGTCCCCGGTATACCGGGCGGCCGAACTGCTTCACCGAACTGTAATAATTGGATTCTCCCATACTGTTCTGCTGGAGGAAATATGGAAGGTTGTTTTCGAAGATCTTGATGACAGTCAGGTCCACGGCGCTCAGGTTTGCGGCCATGAAGGGGAAGATCAGGTTGCCTGACGAAGGCATTATGACTCCCTTGCCCGACAGCCCGTATGCCCGGCTGCGACAGGGGTGAAGTTCACACTGCGGACTACGCTTTCACCGAGCTTCTCACCCCGTGAATTGCGAAGAGAGCCGTCAATGTTAAGCGCAATCTCACCGACCACAAAATCGCCGGGGACGACAGTTATTCTGTTCCCTTCGGCACTCACTGTCACCGGATGGACCGGGTCGAGTGTTATCAGCCCCTCCAGTTCTGCGCCGCTTTCGATTATATCGGAGAAAAATATCTCCAGGCTCTTGCTGTCGCCAGCATTGACCTTTACGTCAGTGACTTTGAACACCCCGGCGGCAGTAATTGCAACCGTCAGTTCGCCCTTCGACTTTGCACCGTATTTGTTACCGCTCCATGATACGGTGGTTTCAGTATCTTCCTTACCACGTGCAATCTTTTCAACTGTAAATCCGTGGGTGTTTCCTTTGTCGTGATCCCAGGTAATATCTTCAGTACGTTTTCCGGTGCGCACCGAAAGATAACCTTCCACCTCTGAAGGCTCGGTAAAATCAGAGGTGACAACAGTGCCGGCAAGGGTATATGTCTCACCTGATGGCGGATCGCTGACGAGCGGACTGACAGTCACCGTGAAGTTCTTTTCCACCGTGCTGAAGTTCAGGGGGAAGAAGCGCAGGCGCTCTTCCACGTTGCCCAGTTTTCCGAGGTTCAGTGTTGCTTCGTATGTTGTACCGGCATCCAGCGGCCTGGAGGGACGGAAGACAAGGGTGATATCGTCAGCCCACTCCGTCGTGCCTTTAAGCGAGGGGGTGAAGGTGAAAAGACCCTGTGTCTTTTCCCTGTCGGCTCCTGCTGCAAATTCAGGGGTGAAGACAACCTGCACGGTGCTGCCGGAGGGTATGACTCCGGAGGTGTAGGCAGAGATATATTTGCTGAATCCTTTGTCGATGACTGTTACCGCGGGTGAGACCTTTGTAACGGCTGGTTTTTCGGTTTTTCTGCCGCACGAGACGGCAATCAGAGCCACTGCGGCAGCAAGGATGATAAGTTTACGGTTCATGATGTTATATGTTATGTTTCAGACAGCAGTTTTCCGGTATGCGGCGATGTAATGTCTTCAGATTGCAGTTATCTCGGTGCGCAGACCGGCTATGTAATCACGTATCTGGTTCAGGGTCTCCACCGTGATTGTCATCTCGCTACCCGAGGTTGTTATCACCTGCCTGACGGTATCGATCTTCACATCTCCCTCACGGTAGTATATGTTGAAGGTATCAAACCACCGGTTCAGGTATTTCAGCTTCTTTGTGTAAAAGACCACCATCGGATCGTCATAATAATTCTTCATAAAGCTGAGGAGAGAAAGCAGTGAATATTTCTGTTCTGCTATTTTTTCAACAACCTGTGGATCAGGATTTTCGGGGTCATATGCCAGTTGTGTTGCGATATACATCGACTCGATCCAGCCGCCCATCATCATCAGGCCCAGTGTACCCTGGCTTCCTTCGGCACGGAGGTGGTCGTCTATTTTCTTAAAAGCATCTGACATCAGTGACGTGAGCGAATCGGCATCGTTCATAGTCTGGTCCACGTCTTTTACGGCATCAGAGAGGAAGGTTACAGGCATATTGAGTCTTTCGCTCAGCGTTTTGATCGTGTTGAAATAGCTGACTGTCTGCTTGTTGATACCAAACAGCTTCATGTATCCCATGTCGACCCCGTAGACACCCAGGTTGATTGCGGCCTTGTAGCTGCTCATGTAGAGGTTGCAGTTGTCGGAGGGCGAAATAATTGTATCATTGAACGAGAGACCCAGCCTGTCGAAAATGTTGCATACCTCAACCGGGGTCAGCAGTCCGTAGTAAATCTCCCTCATCTTGTTTGTGTCTGAGGGTGTTGCGGGGACATATGTTGAGAAGACCGGAGAGCTGATGCGTGGGCCGGGTTCGGACTTTTTGCACGAAGTAATAACGGAAGCAAAAACGAAGAGATAAACAGTCACTGAAAGGGTGATTCTCATAAAGCCGTTAAATTTATCCACAAGGTATGAAAAAAGAGAATTATCCGGGGCTGCTGTCACATAATAATGCGATTGCCGAGGCCTGTGGAGATCTTTTTCTGCAGCGAGGTCATAACCTTGTAGCGTTCCTGCAGTGATGCTATTTTCTCATCGTCGCCGGCAGCTTCGGTCATCGCTCTCCGCAGTTCCTTCTGCATCACCTTGATCTTGTCGCCTTTGAACTTCAGCACCACATCGGGCACTATATCCTTCAGCTTCATCTGCTCTGTCTCTACATAAGAACCCCTGGTGTTCCATATCTTGCTCAGGGTGTACTGTTCGGTGAGCATATCCACAGCTATGGCGCTGATGGCGGGCTCGGGGTGGTGTACGAAGTGTCTGTCGCCGGGGAAGAGGCCCTGCGAGACGTTAAAAGTTATCTCCCTGAAGATAACATCCAGTACGGGATCTTCGAACACCAGCTCGTCTTCCGTCACCTGGGCAATTATATAGTCTGCCACTGTGGTGATTGTCTCGATGCCCGATCTCCTGGTCAGTGACCCGTGAAGCACCTCGGTGCCGTAGCGGAGCAGCATCCTGATAAGTTCCCTTTCTGACCAGTACGATGTCTCCTCCTTCTTCTTCTGCGGGCGGGCAGTGGCCTGTGCCGGCACAAGGGTATCCTGCACAGGGTAGGCATTGCGGTCACGGAAGCTCTGCTGTTTGCGCAGCTTCATCACCTCGTCGAGCACAATCTCCTCGGGCATGCCAAGAAGCATGCTGCTTTCCTTGACAAATATCGTACGGTTTATCTGGTCAGGGATGACGGCTATGGAGCGCACCACCTCGCGCACCAGGTTGGCGCGGCGCACAGGATCGCTCTTGGCCTCGTCGAGGAGGAGCTTCGTCTTGAACCTTATGAAGTCGGTCTCATTCTCCGCCAGGTATTTTTTGAAATCGGCGTTCGATACCTTTTTGGAGTAAGAGTCGGGATCCTCGCTTTCGGGGAGGAGCACGATGCGCACATTCATGCCCTCTTCCAGCACCATGTCGGTACCGCGCACTGAGGCCTTCACGCCGGCCTGGTCGCCGTCGTAGAGCATCGTGATGTTGGGGGTGAAGCGCTTGATGAGGCGTATCTGCTCCTGCGTCAGGGCGGTGCCCGACGAGGCGACGACGTTCTCCACACCGGCCTCGTGCATTGACAATACGTCTGTATACCCCTCCACGAGGTAGCAGCGGTCCTCTTTTGTTATTGCGTGGCGTGCCTGGAAGATGCCGTAGACGATGCGGCTCTTGTGATATATCTCGGTCTCGGGGGTGTTGACATATTTGGCAGCCTTCGGATCTGTTTTGATGATGCGCCCGCCGAAGCCCAGCACCTGTCCCGACAGCGAGTGGATGGGGAACATAATGCGGCCTGCGAAGCGGTCGAAGACATATTCCTCCTTGTCTATTGTCAGTCCGCTGGCTACCAGAAACTCCTTTTTGTACCCGGCCTCCAGGGCGCGGCGTGTGAAGTCGTCGCGCTTTTCATTGCAATAGCCCACGTCGAACTTATGGAGCACATCGTCGCGGAAGCCACGCTCGCGGAAATATGAGAGACCCAGCGCCATCCCCTCGTGACCGTGGAAGAGGTTCTCGGTGAACTGCCTGGATGCATACTGAGTCACCACCAGCAGGCTCTCGCGCTCATTCTGTTTCTGTATCTCCTCGGCGCTGGCCTCCTTCTCTTCTATCTCGATGTTGTATTTTTTAGCCAGCCAGCGGAGCGACTCGGGGTACGAGAGGTGCTCGTGTTCCATGACGAAGTTGACGGCGTTGCCGCCCTTGCCGCAACCGAAGCATTTGAAGATCCCCTTGGCGGGGGAGACTGTGAATGAAGGGGTCTTCTCATTATGGAACGGACACAGTCCCAGGTAGTTGACGCCCCGCTTTTTAAGTGAGACGAACTCCTGCACCACCTCAGTAATCTGTGCGGCATCAAAAATCCGTTCTATGGTTGAGTGGTCGATCATGGACCGTAAAGTTAAGGAATAAAAGTCTTGGTCTGAAGGTCTTAAGGGTCTGAAGGTCGGAGTAAA
Organism: uncultured Bacteroidales bacterium; assembly: GCA_963757935.1. Lineage (GTDB taxonomy): Bacteria > Bacteroidota > Bacteroidia > Bacteroidales > VadinHA17 > SR-FBR-E99. The sequence goes on from CAVWSZ010000001.1 coordinate 576,897, forward strand.
TTTATGTATATTTAATTGCTGTATTTTAAATCGTGCTATTATGGGAACAGCAAAGGATTTTGAAGAACTTGAGATATGGAGGTTATCGAGAGAGTTGGTTAATCTGATCTATTCAGATTTCAGGGAGTGCCGTGATTTTACATTTAAAAATCAAATTACCGGTGCAGGAATATCAATTATGAATAATATTTCAGAGGGATTTTTCAGAAACAGTGATGCTGAATTCCGGCAGTTTCTGAATATATCAAAGGGTTCGGCAGGCGAGGTGAAGAGTATGTATTATATTGCAGAAGATCAGAATTATGTATCTTCAGAGATTGCTCTTGACAGAAGAAGCAGATGTCAGAGAATTATGGCAGGGAACAGTAATCTGATGAAATATCTGAAGTCGGACAAAAAAGCCCTGACCTTCAGACCTCAGACCTCAGACCTCAGACCTTCAGACCTCAGTCCACCGGTTCCAGATAATCTTTTTCCCGAACCCCAGCCTGTTGTCTGTCAGCTTGATATGATTCAGGGTTATGGTCCAGAGGTGAATCTCAATCAGGGCGGCATAGGGGAAACGTCGCAGATAGCGGCTGCGGGCTTTTTCAAGATCAGCGCCTACAGGTTCGCTTATTATGCCGGAGAACTGGATACCCCGGATGCGCCCGATGCGCTTCGTCTCAAGGGCTATTGTACCTGCCACATTGTTATTAGTCCGGAACTGAGAGCCGTGTTTTGTAGCAGGGTCGGTGGTTATGACAAGCGTGTTGTTGTCTTCATCCCATGCATAAAAGCATGAGGCACACCACGGAACATTGTCGCTGACGGTGGCAATGCTCAGCAGGTGATGATGCCGCAGCAGTCGCTTTGTACGCTTGTGAAGATCTACTCGTTCCAACGGTAAGTTTCAATATTAAATCCTGCCAGGGTCATGATGCGGTCAGTCACAGTCATCACAAGCTGCTCTATTGTCTCCGGCCTGCTGTAGAATGACGGTGTGGCGGGACAGATAATGGCACCGGCTTCGGTGAGCAGCTTCATATTGTTGATATGAATAAGGCTGTAGGGTGTCTCACGGGGAACGAAGATCAGACTGCGCCGCTCCTTCAGCATTACGTCTGCAGCGCGGGTGATGAGATCATCGGATACACCGTGAGCTATCCTGCCAAGCATGCCCATCGAGGCAGGACAGATGATCATCGTATCGAATGATGATGATCCCGAGGCGAACGAGGCGTTGAAGTCGCTTTTGTCATATAACCTCTCAGTTCCCGACGGCACATATGTCATGCCGGTCTCGTAAAGCATTATTTCTTCGGCGTTACCGGTAAAAATGACCGCTACTTCTTCCGGAGGACTTTTCAGGCCACGGAGCCGGTGCAGCAGGCTGACAGCATAAACTGATCCGCTGGCACCGGTGACCGCAACGATTATTTTTCGGTTTCTTTCCATCTGTTATTCATCCTTTCCGCCCTATCATGCTCACACACGTTCTGTCTCCTCACTAAAATTGCCCACCGGGCAATTATACTGCAGGACCGCTCGGATCCCCCTTCAGAGCTTACAAGACTTCAGACCTTCAGACCTTTCCCAAGTTGCTGCCTTACTATCTTTGCAATATATTTCCCCAGTATGTCAAACTCAATGTTGACGACCGTGCCGGGCTTTATCTGGTGGAAGTTTGTCATCTTGTAGGTAAACGGGATTATTGCCACCTCAAACGACTTATCCTTCGAGTTTACAACTGTAAGGCTTACGCCGTTGACGCTTACGGATCCCTTCTCCACCGTCAGGTGTTCGGGACCTTTTGGTTCATACTCAAATGCGAAGTACCAGCTTCCGTCAGCCTCTTTCACCGAAGTGCATACAGCAGTGAGATCGACGTGTCCCTGCACCATATGGCCATCGAGGCGTCCGTCGAGGCGGGTGCTGCGCTCCAGGTTTACCTTGTCACCCGGCTTAAGGAGGCCGAGGTTGGTTTTATTCAGAGTCTCGAGGATGGCGGTGACAGTATAGGCTTCGTCTTTGATATCCACCACTGTCAGACAGACGCCGTTATGCGAAATGCTCTGGTCTATCTTAAGCTCACCAGTGAATGAGCACTGCATTGTAATATGGAGGTTCTCCTTCTCGCGCTCGAGTTTCACAACCGGAGCCGCTTCCTCTACTATTCCTGAAAACATTGCTGTAAAGATTTTAGGTTAGTCAAAGATAGAAAAAAATGTCCTGTGGACAGTTCCGCTTCAGGTCAGGGAACGGTTCAACCCCTATTTTTTCCTTTTCACCGGAGGTAAGACAATGGGGAACACTTTTTGTTGCATACTTTTATACCGGTCAGAGACAAGTTTTATGAGATTCTTTACAAGCAGGCGTTTTTATGTTATCCTGATAATTTCATCAATTATCAGCCTCTTCCTTGTATTACCGATGCTATTGGGGCTGATGGGTTATGATATCTTCAACCGGAAGCCTGCTATGATGCCCCTGCCCCCGAAGTGGTTAACGATGATGGCTGTAGTAAAGCAGGGGCTCTTCTATTTTGTGATGGTATTTATTCTGATGACAATTAATACTGTTGAACCCAGAAGGGTCTCCGGCCGGCATAAGGCATTTTTCGGGTTTTTAATAATAGTCATTTTCTTTTTTCTTTACGGGCTTGTGCGGCCGGAGCCCCCTGAGCATCAGCAATTTAAAGGAAGGCCCGAGACAATTGAAGTGCCTTCCATGCAGGAGAGACCGGTTTTTCCGTCAAAACCTGAAAGAATACCCGGGACCGGCTCATCTTTCAGGGGAGGATTTAATTATCGGGGCATGTCTGAGCTGCTTTTCATTTTTATAATCACGTTTCTTTCAGGCAAAGTGTTCGAACTTCTGAACCAGAAGCAGCAGATACAATTTGAGAACGAAAAGCTGCGGTCTGAAAATCTTCAGAACCGCTATGATGCTTTGTTAAGCCAGATCAACCCTCATTTCTTCTTCAACACACTTAACTCCCTGTCATCGCTTGTCAGGGAGGGCCGTAATGAAAATGCCCTCAGGTATATAGAGGAGATGTCCAACACATTTCGTTATACAATGCAGAGTTCCGGAAAGGAACTTGTTACTGTGGATGAAGAGATGGCATCTGCTTCTGCATTCTGTTATCTCTTTCAGATCAGGTTTGAGGAGAAGTTGTATTTTGAAATAAATGTGGATGAAGAAGCGAAAAGTATGCTCATCCCGGTTCTTGCATTGCAGCCGCTGATTGAGAATGTGGTCAAGCACAATGTCATCACCTCAGACGAGCCATTAACAATTACTATTACCGGCAATGCAACCGGTATCACAATCCTCAACCCTTTAAAACCGAGGAAGGATAAGATTGAAGAGGGAGGCATGGGGCTGAAGAATCTGAAGAACAGGTATAAACTTCTGACAGGGATGGATATAATTATTGAAAATGACGGGGTTATTTTTAGTGTTACCCTTCCGCTGGTACACCCTGAAGTGATATGAGAGTACTGATCATAGAAGACGAGACGCCTGCGGTACGTAATCTCAGGTCTATACTCCGCACGGTGGAGCCGCTTGCTGAAATTGCGGGTATCACAGACAGTGTTGCCAGCAGTATTGACTGGTTGAAGGAGAATGAAACCCCGGATCTCATTTTTATGGATATCCATTTGGCAGACGGTGATGCATTCCTGATTTTTGAACAGACCACTGTCAGCTCTCCGGTTATCTTCACCACGGCATATGACCGATATGCCCTTGAAGCATTTCGTGTCAACAGCATTGATTATCTTTTGAAGCCTATACAGGCAGTAGATCTGCAGCGTGCGCTTGATAAGCTCAAAAGGCTCACTCATCTTGAACTTGAGACCTATCTTCACAGGACTCATCAGGGTATGCTTCACAAAAATCCGTTAAAGAACTTCCTGGTTCCCGTGAGGGACAAAATACTACCACTATCGGTAGCAGATATTGCTTATTGTCATACTGCCGGAGAAAAAGTCTCTGCATATACTTTTGATGGCCGGATTTATCCGCTTGACATGAGTCTTGATATTATTGGCACCAGGTTACCTGAGGAAGATTTTTTCAGGGCTAACAGGCAGTTTGTGGTTGCCCGCCGGGCCATAGCCGATATGGCTGTGTGGTATGGAAACCGGCTTTCGATAAACCTCACTGTTACTGTTCCCGAAAGGATCATTGTCAGCAAAACCAGGGTGTCTCTGCTGAAGAGGTGGCTCGCCGGAACATAACTTCATAACGTACTTAAATACAAAAAACAACCTGACCTGACCAACCGGTAAATTTCGCAAAAAACAAAGAGTAGCAGTTATGATAAAATGCATTGCGATAGATAGAGATGAGGTTGCGTTGTCTGATCTCAGATCACACATTGAAAAGATACCCTTCCTCACACTGGCAGGTACTTTTTCGAATCCGCTGGAAGCAAATGAATTGCTGGCACACCGCGGGGCCGACCTGATTTTTGCCAACCCGGAGATGGATCCGATAAATGGCATTGATTTTATCAGGTGTCTGAGGTACAATCCGCTTGTGGTATTCGTCACCAACATACCCGATTATGCAGTTGAGGCGTACAATGCAGGGGTCCTTGATTACATTGTCAAACCACTGACGCTTGAACGTATCATCAGGGTTGCCAACAGAGCCTATGAGATAATCGTGCCGTCAGATGTCACACACACTCCTCCCGGCATGGGTGCAAACGGGAGTCAGTACCTGTTTGTGAAGGTTGACAACCGCATGCAGCGGTTTTGCACTGAGGATATCCTTTACATTGAAGGTTGCAATGACTATGTAAAAGTGTACAGCAGAGGTTCGAAGCCTGCTCTTGCATCGATGAACATGAAAATGATTGAGCGCAAGCTGCCCCACGGTCACTTCTGCCGCGTGCATCGCTCTTATATTGTTTCGTTAAGCAGGATCGACTCCATTGAGCGGAAGCGAATAAAGATCGGTGAAAGGATAATCCCGGTGAGCGACTCTTATTATCCGTTTCTTCTGCAGGCCATTGATGCAGTGATTCCGGCATAAGGCGAAGCCCTAATCATACATTCTCTTCAGGAACATCCTTTCGGCCAGTGAAAAACTCAGTGTCATCCTGAAATAATCTTCACGTATAAGTCCTTCCCTTGTTGTACCATTTTTCCCCCAGCTGAATGCCACATTCATTTGTGTCCCGCCCCTTAATGGCAGCAGTGCCCCGGCTGTAAGTTCCAGGTTTATCGGGTTAATATTCTTAAAAGTGAGCCAGGAGTTTGATATTGTAAAGCCTGCCTGGTACTGGATCTGTTCAAAGTAGCTCGTTGCTGCAACGGTTCTTGGCGTGAATGCAGCGCCTGCATTAAACTTATGGGTATCGGTAAATGAAATCATAGCGCTTTGATCGCGGGTCTGAGACCATCTTTGATGACGGTAGTCTGCGGACACCACAAGATGGTTTCCGATAAAGGATATCCCGGTTCCGTAGACATCCGGAATTGTTGTACGCGTTGAACTTATAATGTCATTAAATAATTCATTCTCTGATCCGTCAACCACCCTGAGTGTATTATCAAAGTCAAGAACACCGCCATGCCCATATATTATTCCTGCTGCAAAGACAAGGCCGGGTGCCAGCTTTTCAGTGTACTGCAGCCCGAGGTTAAACATCAATTTTGAAGCTGTGGAGTTCTCTTTAACAGTGATGCCGCTTTGCGCCGCGCTCCTGTCAATAGTGCCTGCCAGGAGCATCATATCAGCACCCAGTGAAAAGTGAGGCGTAAGTTTATAAGAATTCAGAAAGGAATACCGGGTCACTCCCCCGCTGCCCTGAAATGCTGTGGTTGTTTTTACTTCTGATCCCTCAATATAATCCTCGGTCTCAATTTTATAACTTACTGTCGAATAGGGCTGAACTGAGACTGCGGCGCTCCATCTGCGGGTAATATGCAGGCCGGCGGTTATTTTGGTAAAGTTGGCGCTGAAAGCTTTCTGGGTGATATTTCCGGATGTGAACTGTGAGCCCCGGGCCGACCCCGACATGTCAAATATAAATGTAGTCGTGTCGAGTGCTGCCAGAGAGGCCGGATTTAAAGTGTTCAGAAAATGTCCGCCACTGAGACTTATCCCCGTACCTGCCATTCCTGAAGTCAGCCCGCTTTCTCCCAGCTGGATGTCACCGATACCGAAAACGGAATAAGGCGAGACAGTAAATTCCTGGGCAGAGGCGATGCCCATCGTCATTATGAGTAAAGAAGTGATTATCAGACGGTTATTTATCATCGTAGATCAGATAACTGATTAGTAGTTTTGTGCTGTTACGGGCATGGTTTTTATCCCCGGCGACAAGGGTACCTATCGTCGATGCCAGGTCAGTCTGAGGCATAACAAGGGTCAGGACTCTCCTGTTGATGCCGAAGACACCGAGCTGTTCCTGCATAAACCGGTGATATCATATGAATAATAGGTGTCAATATCCAGGAGATTGTCAACCGAAAGATTTCCTGTTTGCAGCTCATCACCTGAGTAGGTGGTGATGGCCCCTGTTGAGACATCATTTTCCGTGGAGACATATATTGAAAGATCCGGCGGAAGAGGCACCGCAGCAGAGTAGGTAGCCTTTAACCGGATATATTATAAGTTCAGCACTTATAACAGTTCCATAGTCACCCAGCTCCAACAGGTTGTTCATGTATGGAAATTCAATCCTTACATATGATGCTGTCAGTGCCTGGACAAGCACTTCGTTACCTGATTCTGAGGAAGGAAGTTCTGCCGTGTTCAGCAAGGTCAAACGGGGTTCCGCTGCGGTCGGTAGTCACACCATAGAAACATCGCTCAGTATTTGCAGTGATCTTAACAAAACCTTCCTCACGGTCTGTGTCGGAATAGTGATAATGTATCCTGAGGAGTAGTGCTTGTATCATTCAGATGTACCCCGAGAATTGCATTATTATCATCTCCTGCTGTTATTGCAAAGCCTTTGAAGTACTCCAGGAACCTTGCTTCAGTGCCAAGGACCTCCTCGTCAGCATCAATAATTTTTTGAAGGAGGTCGGCACCAATGTTGTCTGGCAGACGAACTGAGACTGCTTCCGGCACATTTGGTTCAGGTCTCAGGCTGAAGGAAGTTAATGCGGTGTTATAGTATGGGAGAGACCAGGTACTGTAGAAGTCACCATCATCAGGTAATTCCGTAACTTCTGAAAGCCTGTAAATATTAAATGTATGGATTTTTGTTGTATCGCCCAGCCAGTTGCCATTAAGTGCAATCACCATTTCCAGTGAATCAAAGACCAATTCCGATACCGGCAGTGATATTGCACCGGGAAGAGAATATGAAAGGTAAGCAGTACTGACTGTTTTTCCGATTGTCGTATCACTGTAACTACCGAACATAATTGTATTCAGGCCGGAGGTGACAATAGAGTCAACAGGCACAGTTGTCATTTTTATAGTACAGGTATCAATTATAACTGTCCGGATGTTACTGTTGAGATATTTTTTACCGAGAAAGAATCCATCACTGGTGCATGCCGGCAGGAGAACTGCAGTACCAAGTAAGAAAAACAGCAGAGAGCGTCGCAGATCATTCATCTTTTAATATCCCGGATTAACCACATCTGTCAAAGGAAATATTACAGAGCCCTTAATGAAAATTTATTATACAGGTATGTGTCAACAGGCACGTGAAACCACTAATCGGCCATGTGAATCCTAATCAGTGCCCGGTTTCTTATCTACCGCTTTAAACATGCCTGTTACCGGCGGAGAAAGACAGTTGGTAGAAATTTTTTGGTGCTGACTGACCCGGCAGGTACTTTCACCACAGGTTAGAATTTAAAACTGCACAATAATGAGAAATTTCGGAAGGTTGATTAGTATTATTTTGATGATTTTTGCCCTTTCCCAGACAGGGTGCACTGAAGAAGAGACTGTCTACGGAGATTGGGTTAAGAGGTCTGACTTCGACGGGGTGGCCCGTAGCGACGGATCGTCATTCAGCATAGGAGACAAAGGATATGTATTTGGGGGGTATGATGGCAAGAACAGGCTTTCGGATCTCTGGGAGTATAATGCGGAGCAGGATTTCTGGACTCAGAAAGCTACATTCCCGGGGACCAGCAGAAACACTGCCCTCGCCTTTTCTCTTGACGGGAAGGGTTATATGGGAACAGGTTATGACGGGGATTCTTATCTCAGGGATTTCTGGGAATATGATCCGGCAGCAAATCTCTGGACCCGCAAGGCAGACTTCGGGGGCAGTGCCCGTTACGGTGCTATTGGCTTCGGTCTTGACGGATACGGGTATGCAGGAACAGGGTACGACGGAAACTATCTTAAGGATATGTGGAGATATGATCCTGCCGGTGACACATGGACACAGATAGTGAGTATCGGGGGATCCAAACGGAATACCGCTACGGCATTTGTCATGGGTGGTAAAGGATATGTTCTTTGCGGTATTAACAATGGGGCCTATGTCTCTGATTTCTGGCGCTTTGATCCGCTGACGGTAGCCTGGACCCAGATGAGATCCATTTCAAATGCAACAGACGAAGACTTTGATGACGATTATAATATTGTCCGTGCCAGTGGTGTTGCACTTCTGATAGGAGACAGGGTGTTTATCTCCTGCGGAGAAAACGGATCACTGAAGGCTGACACATGGGAATATTTCCCGGAAACAGATTTATGGGAGGTAACTTCGGACTTTGAAGGTACCACGCGTACTGCTGCTGTGGCAATCACAACAGGCACCAGGGCATTTGTTGTAACCGGACGCAGCAGTACATACCGGTTTGATGATATGTGGGAGTTTTTACCCGATGTTGAGTATGACACTGAATATTAAAAAAAGGACTGTTGTCGTTCTTCTTGCCGCAGTGGCAGCACTTTGTACCGTTCTGTGCTTTACAGGCAGGGATAGGTCTGGACTTGAAGCTTTCCGGTCGGAGAATGGCTGGGGGTACTCCGTAAAAAACCGGGAGAAAGTGATCATTTATCAGCCATATATCCCTGCCCTTGAAGGCAATAAACCGTTCAGGTCAAAACGTGAGGCATTGAAGGCAGGAAGAATGGTGATCACAAAAATACATGAGGGAACCGATTATACCCTGACAATTGATGAACTAACTAAGGCCGGGATAGGAATATAAGGCAACCAAGGCCTTGAATTGTTTCTGACCAAAGCACTTTCCTTTCAACTGTGTACTCCCGGCCTTATTCTTTCCTTTTTCCCTCAGGACTGCAGGACCTCAGACCTTCATCCGCAGCTGACCAGCTCAGACTTTCAGACCTCAGACTTTCAGACTTCAGACCTTCTCCACCACAATCTTCACCATCCCCTCTTCCATGTCAATCTCGCGGAAGTTGAGGGAAGCGATAGCGGCGGTGGGGGCAAGTGAAATGTCGAGCGCCAGCGTCTGGGATGCTATGTAGGCAGAGTGCCTTGTAACCGCCGCAGATATGGATGGCAGATCTTCGATGACAACCTTTATCTTGTCGGTCACCTCGAACCCGCTGTCCTTGCGGATATTCTGAATACGGTTCACAAACTCGCGGGCGATGCCTTCCTGCAGCAGCTCATCGGTGACGGTGATGTCAAGCGCCACCGTCAGTCGTCCCTCATTGGCAACAAGCCACCCGGGGATATCCTCGGAGATGACCTCCACCTCGGCAGAAGTCAGGGTAAAGGTCTCGCCGCCGATCACAAGGTCGCGGCTGCCGCTCTTTTCGAACTCAGCTATCTCAGCCTGCGAAAGTGCCATGATGGCTGCACCGGCATCCTTCATCGATTTCCCGAATCGCGGTCCCAGCAGCTTGAAATTCGGTTTGACCCTCTTAACAAGGATGTCAGATGTGTCATCCACATATTCGACCTCCTTCACGTTCACCTCGGCAAGTATCAGTGATTTGACAGCCTCGAAGCTCTTCTTGAAATGACGGTCTGACACCGGAACCATTATCCTCGCCAGCGGCTGGCGCACCCTGATATTCACCTTCCGGCGCAGGGCAAGTATCATCGACGACATCTTCTGGGCTATCTCCATACGCTCCTCCAGACCCTTGTCTATCAGCTTCGGGTCATAATCGGGGAAGGAGGCAAGGTGCACGGAGCCCTCTGTGTGAATGTGACTTACACTGTTCAGATCGCTGAAGATGCGGTCCATAAAGAACGGGGCTATCGGCGCGGCCAGTATTGCGACAGTCTCAAGACAGGTGTAAAGAGTCTGGTATGCCGACAGCTTGTCGTCATCCATTCCGCCGCCCCAGTAGCGTTTACGGTTCAGGCGCACATACCAGTTGGAGAGGTTTTCGGTAACAAAATCAGATACGGCACGACCTGCCGGGGTGAGGTCATAATCGTCATAACGCTCCGTCACCTCCTTCACCAGGGTGTTGAGCAGCGAGATTATCCATCTGTCAATCTCGGGTCTCTTCTCCACGGGCACCTGTGGCTCTTTTCCGGTGAAACCGTCGACGTTGGCGTAGAGCGAAAAGAACGAGTAGGTATTGTACAGTGTGCCGAAGAACTTGCGTTTCACCTCGTCGACGCCGGAGATGTCAAAGCGAAGGTTGTCCCAGGGCTGTGCGTTGGTGAGCATGTACCAGCGCAGGGCGTCAGAGCCGTGCTCATCAAGCGCTGAAAACGGATCCACGGCGTTGCCAAGGCGTTTCGACATTTTGTTGCCGTTCTTGTCGAGCACCAGTCCGTTTGAGATAATATTTTTAAAGGCCACCGAGTCAGAGATCATTGTGGCGATGGCGTGCAGTGTGAAGAACCATCCGCGTGTCTGGTCGACACCCTCTGCAATGAAGTCGGCGGGGAATTTCTCCGAAAATTTTTCTTTGTTCTCGAAGGGATAATGTGCCTGTGCATAAGGCATTGCTCCCGAGTCGAACCACACATCGATCAGGTCAGTCTCACGCTTCATCGGCCTGCCGCCGGGGCTAACGAGGATTATCTCATCGACAAACGGGCGGTGCAGATCGAAGATAGAATAGTTTTCCAGGCTGTTGTCGCCCTCGGAGAACTTTTCGAGCGGGTTATGCGACATATAGCCGGCATCGACGCTGCGTGATATCTCGAGCTTCAGCTCAGCCACGGAGCCGATGCATATCTCCTCCTGACGGTCTTCGGTCATCCAGATTGGCAGCGGGGTTCCCCAGTAGCGCGACCGCGATAAATTCCAGTCGACGAGGTTCTCAAGCCACTTGCCGAAGCGTCCTGTGCCGGTGCTCACCGGTTGCCATTTTATAGTGTTGTTCAGCTCTATCATGCGGTCGCGCAGAGCCGTGGTGCGGATGAACCACGAGTCGAGCGGATAATAAAGCACAGGCTTGTCGGTGCGCCAGCAGTGCGGGTAGGAGTGAACCATCTTCTCGATGCGGAAGGCTTTTCCCTCCTGTTTGAGCATCACGGCGATGTCAATATCGAGTGTGACGTCGGTCTCCCTCAGGCTCTCGTCATATTCGTTCTTTACAAACCGGCCGGCGAAAGGAGTGTAGGTCCTGGTGTTCACATGTGTTGCCACGAAGGCCTGGTCGAGATCAGCCAGCGGCACCATGCGTCCGCGACGGTCTACGAGCGGTCCCTGGAAGCCGTCAGACATCGTTACAAGCAGCGGCGGGATGCCGTTCTCGCGTCCTGCACGGTAGTCGTCGGCACCGAATGTGGGAGCGATGTGAACTATGCCCGTTCCCTCGGAGGTGGTTACAAAATCACCGGTGATGACACGGAAGGCTCCGTCGCCGGGATTGACCCAGTCGATAAGCTGATTATATTCAATGCCTTTCAGCTGTGCGCCGGTAAAAGTGGCGGTCACCGAATATTCAAGCTTTTTGTCAGGGGCGAAGATGACCGGCAGCAGATCTTCTGCAAGTACCACGGTAATGTTTTCCGATGTGTAGGGATTGACAGTTTTTACCCTGACATATTTTATGTCGGCGCCCACAGCCAGTGCGGTGTTCGAGGGCAGTGTCCAGGGTGTGGTGGTCCACGCCATTATCTTCACTTCGGGGGTGTCTGCACCGTCGAAGAGGAAGGCGGAGTTTTCGTCGCGTTTCACTGAAAACAGGGCGGTGCATGTGGTGTCCTTTACATCGCGGTAGCAACCGGGCATATTCAGCTCGTGTGAGCTCAGTCCCGTGCCGGCGGCGGGAGAGAATGGCTGTATTGTATAGCCCTCGTAGAGGAGGCCCTTTTTGTAGAGTTCCTTCAGCAGCCACCAGAGAGTCTCGATATACCTGTTGTCATATGTGACATAGGGGTCATCCATATCGACCCAGTAGCCCATGTGGCGGGTGAGATCCTCCCACATGTCGGTATATTTCATCACATCCTTGCGGCAGGCAGCGTTGTATTCCTCGACGGATATTTTCGTTCCGATGTCTTCCTTGGTGATTCCCAGCGATTTCTCGACGCCGAGCTCCACGGGCAGGCCGTGGGTATCCCAGCCGGCCTTGCGTTTGACCTCGTAGCCCCGCAGTGTTTTGTAGCGGCAGACGGCGTCCTTGATGGCGCGGGCCATGACGTGGTGTATGCCGGGCATGCCGTTGGCCGACGGCGGGCCCTCGTAAAATATGAATTCCCCCTTGCCGTCGCGGCTGCGGAGGCTCTTGCGGAAGGTGTCGTGGTCATCCCACATCTTCAGCACTTCGATATTCACTTTTGCCAGATCGAGTCCCTTGTACTCGGGAAATCTTTTGGACATGATTGCTGCCTCTTTTAAAATAAGGTGCAAAGATAGGAAAAATTGTCTTTTGGTCCTGCGGCGCTTTGCTATGTCATGCGGTCTGATTCGTAGGCTGATAGAACCTATTGTAGCCGTAATAATCAAAAAGTTGTAACTTTGTGGAAAAAGCTAATCATGAGGACTGTCGAGTTGAGGGCATCACTAATAATGAGAAATAACTTTCTTACTCGATTGATGAATACCTTTTCTGAATGTAATGAGTCAAAACGATTGTGGAATCCAAAGACGAGGAGGTAAATTGTCGGATTCCAGAAAAGAAGGGTTATTGCAGGACCGAGCAGATCGGTAAGACCACCTTGGTTCTGCAGCTGCTCGACGAACTGGGAGTCTCCTCACAATATATTACTGCTGACGGTGCTGGTGGATACGGCGAGTCCTGGCTGGAGAAGCACTGGGAAGCAGCGAGGCAAATCATGAAATCAAAAGAAACTGGGGTTTTATTCTGGCTATCGATGAGATTCAGAAAGTTGAAAACGGGCAGACTGTTTCAAATGATGCTTTGCAGAAAGAGATCAGGCAATGGCTAAGTACAAAATAGTATGGTCTCTGAAGCCAGGCTGGACTCTATTGATATTCTTGAATTGCAAATCCATTGTATCGGAATAAACTGAAATCGGAAGCATTGTCAGACAGCTTAATTCAAGCCCTAAATTCATTAATCACAACGCAGCCTGATGAGTTCAGACTGCACAGAGTCATTAAGGATAACAATGCTGATCGATCTCTAGGGACGATTAATGGAGTCAGATATAGGAGCGCATTTATTGACGGTAATGATTTGGGATCTGTTCAGGGCACCCCGAAGACAAAATGATGATGGACCTTAGGGTAAAAGAAATAAAAGGCAGGTAGTAGAGGTTTAGATTACAGTCTGTGTCCTGAGCAGAATTTACTCAGTATAATGAGTAAAAATATATTCTTAAGGTATTATATTGTTATTTAGCATCTTATGGCCCTCACCGGACTTTTGGACACAGAAATATTTTTTTAAAACCTTTCAACTTTTCAACCTATCAACCTATCAACTTTTTATATTACCTTTGCCCGATAATAATTAATACAGGCAGCCATGGCAGAAAAGACGAGATATTCGGATGAGGAGCTGGAGGAATTCAGGCAGATCATTTTAGGCAAACTTGACAAGGCCAGGAAAGACTATGACGTGCTTAAGGCAAGTATCACCCACGAGGATAACAACGATACCATGGATACCTCTCCCACCTTCAAGGTGCTGGAGGAAGGCGCAACCACACTCTCCAAGGAGGAGGCCGGCAGGCTGGCACAGCGGCAGCTGAAATTCATCCAGCATCTCCAGGCGGCGCTGGTGCGTATTGAGAACAAGACCTACGGCATATGCCGCGAGACAGGTCAGCTTATCGGCAAGGACCGTCTCCGCGCCGTACCCCATGCCACACTGAGTATGGAGGCGAAGCTGAAGCAGAAATAAGTTTATAGGTTTACTAGTTTATAGGTTTATTAGTTTATGGGTTTATAAGTTTAGTAGTCACGGGCACTTCTTAAACCTATAAACCTATCAAACCCATCAACTAATTGGACCTTACGCTTCTGAACACAATATTCCAGAGCCCTTTAAAGAAATACCGGATATCGGTCAATGTATGACTGCGGTCCCACGCATCGAGGTATTTTATCTCTGACTGCTGTATCATGTCAAGGTCTGACGGCATGTCTGCATAGAACGGAGGAAGCAGTCCGGGCTTGTAGTTTATGCGCCGCTTCTTCAGATCTTCACTGTAAAGGTTGAAGTAATGGGGTGAAAGCGGACGGACCCCCACGAGCTTCATATCGCCGGCAAAAAGGTTTACAGTCATCGGCAGCTCATCGAGCCATATACGCCGGCACACACGGCCCCAGGTGGTCACACGGAAGTCCTGTTTCATCTTGCCACCGTCCTGCAGGTCGTGAAGGTCATAGACATAGTCCTGGATGAACTCCGAATATGGGTGCATTGTGCGCAGCTTGAATACAGTGAATGTTTTGCCCTTATAACCTATGCGCGGCAGGCCTATTATCATCCCGTATCCGCTGCCGTTGACGGGCAGGGGCTCTGACCTGCGCTCAGCCTTAATAAGGAGCATGTTGCCTGCGAATTTCTCCTGGCGTATTGCGAAACCGGCGCGGCACAGGCGTCCCAGTGCTTCGGCACGGGAGAGGGGAGGATTGGCGCCATGGGTGAAGTACTGCCACAGTCCGCGTGTGATACGCAGCCTCGGTATCACCCTTTTCAGCAGAAAATCGACCGGCAATACCAGATAATAGAGCACCGGTGTCAGCTTTCTCCTCAGCCGCCGGGAGCGCTGCTGCATCGTCTCGACGCAGCAGATATATATACCGTCACCTGTCAGTCGTCACGTTTACTTCATCCAGAAATGCATCCAGCCCCCTGATTGCATTCATCGGTCTGAGGTTTATAATGCACGAATAGTCGCCCGGAGCAAGGTTCTGAATATTGAAAACTTCCGCTGTAGAGACAACAGAAAGGCGTGAGCTCTGGGCCGGGCTCACCATTGCTGCCAGGGCGGAGGCACGATCATCAGAGACTCCCTGGACCAGCCTCGCAACCAGGAAAGGGTCAGGCTCATAGCCGTTGCCGTTCCGCGGGTGTGTCCGTGCTACCATCTCCCTTTCTGAGGGCAACACCTGATCAGGCACCTGCAGGGCTGCCTTGCCGAATGATATCCAGAGGGTGCCGGCAACCAGCTCGAGAAAAGTTGCCGTCAGTGCAGTGCCGAAGACGACAGTCCTCGAAAAACCCACATCGCGGAAAGCATACATGAGCATTGCAGCAATACTGGTAGCTATTATGTTTGACGTGATGACGTGGTAAAGGAGGGTTCTCAGGTTGACTATCTGTCCGCTGCCGATCTTCCCGCTCAGGAGAGAAACGATAACCCAGAAAAGAGCAAGCACAAGAAAGAAGGGGGCATGTGACGGAACATAAGTTTTCATCCCGGCCGGCTTGAGCCATGTCATCACGATGAACGACAGAGCCAGGATAAGTATGTCTGCCGAGACAGTGTAAATCCGAAAACGCCTTTTGTTCATTTCCCCGCATTATCGCTGCAAGATAGAAAAAATTTGTGCTAACCCTTATCTTTGCACAAATGCCGTGCCGATGAAATCATACCCTCTTTTGTCTTTCACAGTGGCATTTCTCCTGTCGCTTCTCACGCTTCCTTCTCTGGCACAGTCGGTTCCGGAACCTGTTGCCAACACCGCTCTTTATGAATTTATCGGTGAACTGGCCACTGACGGGATCATTGAGCTGAACAGCGCCGTAAAACCTTACAGCAGGAAGACAATTCTGATGCTGCTTGAACAGGCTGCGGAATCCGAAGGTGAGCTTACTACCAGGCAGCGGAAGGAACTTGCCTTCTACCTGGCTGATTTTGGAGGCGGCGTAATTGAGGGCAAAGTGAGACTAAAATTTAATCCTGCCACAGCACAGTATCGCGATTCATTATTCAGTGTGACGGTTTCACCTTTGCTGGGATTGACTGCTGGCAGCGACGGCTCGGTAGCCTGGAAGAACGGTGCGAAGATTTACGGAAATTATGGTGGGTGGGGGTTCTTCGCAGCGCTGCAGGACAACCATCAGAGTCCCCTGACAGGTAAGCCGGAATACCTTACCCGTGAGCGCGGGGGACATATCAAGGGTGGAACTGATTTTTCCGAGATGACCGCAGGCATAAGCTATGCGTGGAAGTGGGGAGACATTTCATTTGTAAAAGACTCCCCGGTATGGGGAAGCGGATATGCCGGGACAAATATTCTGTCGGGACGTGCCCCCTCCTTCATACAGGTAAGGCTGCATGTCAAACCTGTAAAGTGGCTCGAGATGACCTGGCTGCACGGCTGGCTCAACTCCATGGTTGTCGATTCAGTCCGCTCATTCTGGGTAAGTAATGCCTACGGTACCGATTACCGCGAGGTATACCGCCGTAAATATATCGCTGCCAATCTGTTCACTGTTACACCGATTGACCGTCTCCACATCTCGGCGGGGAACAGTGTTGTTTATGCTGATGCCCGGCTGATGCCCAACTATCTGATGCCGTTTTACTTTCTACAAGTCGGTGGACCACGCGGTGAACTCCGGCATTGACAACAGCAACTCGCAGATGTTTCTCGATATAAGCTCATACAACATTAGGCATCTGCATCTTTACGGCACGCTGTTCATTGATGAGCTTTCAACGGACCGGTTCGGCACCTCCGACTACAACTTTTTCTCGTGGAAGGGAGGATTCAGGGCAGGGAACTTTTCGTTTCTGCCAAATGTCAGGGTGACGGCGGAGGCCACCTTCACCTATCCCCTCACCTTTCAGCATTATGTGCCGGTGCTTACATTCGAGAACCAGGGATACAACCTGGGGCACTACCTGCGTGACAACTCCCGCAGCTTCTACTATGCTTTAAGTTATAAGCCGTTGAGGGCCATGGATATAAGGCTGTGGCAGGAGCGTTCCGAACGGGGAGATGATTTTCAGAGCATTGGAGGAGCAAGGGTTGGGTTACCATATATCAATCCTGTAAAATGGCGAAGTGTCGTAACCGGCCTGGAGGTAAATTACCTGATCACCGGCGGCGTCTCGGTAAATGTCTCGGTGACGAAGAGCAATGTGGAGGGTGAAGAGGGGTGGACAGCTCCTCACCTGTTCGGGAGTCATACCAATTTCGCGGGTGGGATTGTCTGGGGGTTCTGACCAATCTATAAAATGTCACCCCTCGGGGTTTAGATGAATCTGAATCTCCAATCTATCAAAATGTCACCCCTTCGGGGTTTAGATGAATCTGAATCTCCAATCATCAAAAGCCCCGCGCTATCTGTCACCATCGCTAAAATAGTCCGCCAGCTGGCGGACTATTTCTTAACGCTCGGCCCCCCTTCGGGGTTTAGATGAATCTGAATCTCCAATCTATCAAAATGTCACCCCTTCGGGGTTTAGATGAATCTGAATCTCCAATCTATCAAAAGCCCCCCGCTATCTGTCACCATCGCTAAAATAGTCCGCCAGCTGGCGGACTATTTCTTAACGCTCGGCCCCCCTTCGGGGTTAGAGGCTTATGTATTTCATAATTTGCCCTAAACCCCATGCTCCACGCTCGCTCCATGCTACTTTTTTACTACTTTTGCCTTGCAATATGAGAACCTTATGGAACAATTGACTCCCGCTCCTGAACAGACGGAGATGCCGGTCAGGAAAAAACCTGAGAGTCACTGGTATGCCGTCTATACCCACTCGCGTGCGGAGAAGCGCGTGAGCGAGCGCCTCACTGAGGAAGGCATAGAGACCTTCCTGCCGATGCAGAAGACACTACGCCAGTGGTCCGACCGGAAGAAAATGATTGAAAAGCCAATCATCAGCTCGTATGTATTCGTCAGGGTGGTACCCAGGGAGTTCCTGACCGTAAGAAAGACCGATGGTGTTGTGAAGATCATCACCATCGACAGCAAGCCGGTGGTCATCCCCGAGGATCAGATGAAGAACCTGCGCATACTGTGCAGCAGCGATGCGGATGTGATGGTGACCGACAAAGTTTACCTGAAGGGAGACCTCGTGGAGGTTATCTACGGCTCTCTTACCGGCCTCAGGGGCGAATTGATACGCGTCGGAAGAAAACACAAGGTCATTATCCGGATCCTCGAGCCGGGAATGAACCTCACGGTTGATATTAAGACGATTGCAATACGTAAACTCGAAAAAAATTAGGATATTTAGAGCGCCTAAGGCTGAGGTTAAGGCTAAGGTTAAGTAGGCTGAGGTTAAGACTGAGGCCGAGCCACGAAAATAAAAGATACTTACAATATGAAGAAACTTACTCCCTTCCTCGCCCTGATCCTCATTGTGACCTCCTGCTCTACCCAGCAGGAGCTCTCCTATCTGAATAACCTTTATGAGACCGGCGGCGAAAACTATTTCCCGATGGAGATGCCTGACTATAAGGTACAGGCACGTGATATTCTCTATGTGACCGTGAAAGCGCAGACCCCGGAAGGCGCTCTCACCGAAATGCTTAATGACCGCAGCCTGGCCTCAGGATCAATGTTGCAGGGTGAGGCATCACAGTATATTATTGGTTACAGTATCGATCCGGACGGCCGTGTTACAGTGCCGCTACTCGGTAAAGTGCATGTAGCCGGACAGACAGTTTACCAGATCCGTGATCTCTTCCAGCGAAGGTCGACTCGCTCTTCCGTCATGCATATGTCGAGGTGCGTCTTCTCAGCTTCAAATATACCGTGATCGGCGAAGTGACGAGCCCCCGGCAGCTTTGTAAACTACAATGACCAGCTGACAGTGCTTGAAGCCATCGGCCGTGCAGGTGGTATAGCAGAAACAGGCACCAAGGAAAAGATACTGGTGATCAGACCCATCGGAGACAAGACTTATACATATAACATCGACCTGCAGGACAAGGCCCTGCTGTCGTCTCCGGCCTACTTCCTCTCACCCAAATGATGTGGTGATCGTGCAGCCGAACCCCAAAAAGGTATTTAATGTGAACCTTCCGACATTCGCCTTTATTATTTCCACTATCACCGGCACCATAAGCACTACGCTTCTGCTGATCAACTTCTTTCAATTAATAACCACACCGCCTGATGGAAAACGGGGAACAGAACATTTATACGCCTGACAGTGACAAGTATCGACTTCCGTCGCTATCTGTCGCTTTTCCTGAGCAACTGGTACTGGTTTGCCGGCGCCTTTTTCCTTGCCCTTTCACTTGCTTACGGAATCAACCGTTACGGCAGTGACGTGTACACGGTACAGAGCACCATGCTCATAAAAGACGAACAGTACGGCGGAGGTTTTGCCGAAATGGACAAGATCATCCCCGGTGGCGACATCTTCCGCTCACAGCAGAACCTGCAGAATGAGATAGGCATCCTGAAGTCGTTCGACCTCAACCATAAGGTGATGTATGACCTGCCCGAGTTCCATGTGGTTTATGTGGGGGTGGGACGCAGGGGGATTGCGGAAACGGTTTTGTACAAGAACTCTCCTTTCGTCGCAGTGTTCGACAGTATCTGGATGCAGCCTGCCGGGGTCAGGATGGATGTTAAAGTCCAGTCTCCTCGAAAAATACACGCTTACGATAGAGGGATTCGACTATGAGCGAAGATCACAGTTTCGGAGAGCGTTTCAGCAGGTTCGGCTTCGACTTTTACCTTGATGCCGCGATACGCAGATAAACCGGTATATACGGAGGGCGAATCAAATAAATACTATTTCTGGTTCACAACACCTGCCAACCTTGCCAACAGTTACCGCTCCAGGCTTATCATCAGCCCCATCGAGGAGGAGGCAACCCTTGTAAACCTGAGTGTCAGCGGAGCCTCGCGCGAGCAGGAGGCAGACTATCTCAATGCGCTGATGAGGGAGTATATCCAGCAGGGCCTTGACTGGAAAGGCGAAGCTGCTGACAGTACTATAAGTTCATCGACAGGCAGCTGGGATTAACCAAAAAAGAACTCACAGGCGCGGAGCAAAATATGGAGACATTCCGTCTTGACAACCGTTTTGTTGACCTCACCACCGAGGGGACGCTGGTACTGCAGCGGCTGGAGCGTTATGAGACCGAAAAGACGACTGCTCAATCTCCAGATGCAGTACTATGAGTATCTCAATCAGTATCTCATTTCCCGGAATGAGAGTGGCAGCATCGTCTCACCCAGCGTAATGGGAGTGGTTGATCCGGTGCTGATCAGGCTCGTCGGGGAGCTTGCAGGATTGCAGCTGCAGCAGAAACAGGTGGGACTTTGTTCTGCGCGACGATCTGCCTGCGGTGAATCTTATTGCCAGTAAGATCGAGCCAGGCCCGCGGCGGCGCTGCTCGAGAATGTGAAGAACAGCATGAATCAGTTGCAGATATCGATGAATGATGTCAATTCACGCATCGCAGGGGTGGAACGTCAGCTGAACAGACTCCCGGAAACGGAAAGGAGGCTGATAAACTATCCAGCGCAACTTCGACCTGAGCAATACAGTTTATAATTTTCTGCTTGAGAAAAAGGCTGAGGCAGGCATAGCCATGGCCTCCAAGGTATCTGACAACCGGGTCATTGACAGGGCAGAGCCGTACAATGCAGGACGTATAAGGCCCAGGACAAGCCAGAACTACATGCTGGCGCTGATACTGGGCATTCCTAATTCCCGCAGGAGCCATCATTATCATCGACCTGCTGAACAACAAGGTGATTGATAAGAAGGATATCGAGAGAATCACAAAGACACCGATTCTGGGCTTCATCAGCCACAGCAACTACGGAACCGAGATACCTGTCATCGAAAAGCCCGGCAGCACACTTTCAGAGAGTTTCCGCAGCATCCGTACTTCACTGAAATACTTCACACCAGCCGACCAGCCGATTGTTATTGCCATCACTTCCGCCATCAGCGGCGAGGGCAAGACCTTCGTGGCGGTGAACCTGGCAGCGATAATGTCTCTTCTCGGAAAGAAGACCCTGCTGGTGGGCCTCGACCTGCGCAAGCCGCGCATACACAAGATACTGGGAGTTTCCAACACCACAGGGATGAGCACCTTCCTCAGCGGTAACGACAAGTTTGAGGAGATCATACACAAGACCTCGATTGACAACCTATGGTACGCATCATCCGGACCCATACCGCCTAATCCTGCGGAGCTAATTGAGCGCAAGGCCATGGCCGATTTCATCGCCAAGGCGAAGAAGCAGTTCGACTATATAATTCTCGACACGCCCCCGGTGGCTATTGTCACCGATGCACTTCTGCTGGCGCACCACAGTGATATGATGCTTTTTGTTGTAAGGCAGCGCTACTCGTCGAAGAACACTCTGAATCTGATTGACGAGATCTACCGCAACAGGGAGATAAAGAATCCGGGCATCATTGTCAATGACATATCCATGACCGGTTACTACGGGTACGGACTGCGGTACGGTTATACGATGGGCTATACGCTTACGGGTATAACTACGGCTACAAGTACTACGGTCACACCTCTTACGGAAGGAAGAGCAAGGATGAGGCCGGGGCGTACTATACTGAGGATTAGCTGTTGAGCTCAATGGTAAACAGCTACTATAAAAGAAAGATACTACAAGCTTCCTCAAAACCTCCATGACATAACTGCCCTGCAGAGGGACTGCAACGGTGAAGCCTGACCGCCGCCCGCGTCTGGCAATCCTTGTGGATCAGCGCGGATGGGCATATCACGAGAAGGCGCAGGAGAAGGCCAGGTATGTTGAGAATGAGTGGGATGTTGAGTTCTTCTTTCTCAATGAAAAACCGGTCATAGACCCCGGAAAGTTCGACATACTTTACAATTTCAATCACACTCCTTCGCATTATGATGAGCTCTTTCACGGCAGGCTGATAAAGGGGTTGTACAGTCATTATCATCACACGGCCAATTTTCCGTGGCAGTATGTCTACCGGATGGTGAAGCACGCCTCAGTTCTGGTTGTTGCAAACAGGCTGCAGATGGAAGAGATCAGACCCTTTTTCCGCAACACCTTTGAGCTGCCTGACGGAGTGGATCTCAATACTTTTTACCTGGAGCACCAGCGAACAGGCGAGGATATTATTGCCGGGTGGAGCGGCAATCCTGACCGCAGGCTTGCACGGAGGAGGGTCAAACGGTTTTACGAAGTCGTACAGCCGGCATGTGCTGCTGGCAGGCGTAGAGCTGAAGATGGCCAGGGATATGAGCAGGGACGATCTGCGGAGGATGTACAATGAAACGGATGTTGTGCTGATAGCCTCCCGCACTGAGGGTAATCCGCTCTGCTTCTTCGAGGCCGGCGCCTGCGGACGTACGGTTATTGCCACCGGCGTTGGCGTCATCCCGCAGATGATAGAAGATGGCGTCAACGGCTTCCTGATTGACCCGAACCTCTCAGACCTTCAGACCTCAGACCTTATGACCTTCAGACTAGCCTGGTGCAAACAGCACCAGGCTGAGACCAGGGCTATGGGCCTCCGTCTGCGTGAAAAAATCATAAGTGAACGTAATCCTGAAGCAGTCGGCAAAGCCTTTAGTTCCATCCTTGAGAAAGTATACGCTAACTCCAAACCCATAAACCCATAAACTTATAAACCCTACACCCTTAAACTTTTTTAACTTTTGTTATCTTTGTACATCCGTCCGCATTCCTGACGGATTGTGTGAAAAATTGCCCGGGGGAACAGTAAATTGAAAGATGCGCCGCAGACATTGCGGTCATAAATATACTATTCTGAATCACAGATTGTTGGGCACATTTCCTGTGTGACTGACCAACCGAAGGATTATCAAAAACCATCAATAACGGCCTGTGGCTGTCAGGCAAACCTTGTACCTTTTCACTACTGCCTGCCCTGCAGTCT
>CAVWSZ010000002.1:0-73292 GCA_963757935.1 uncultured Bacteroidales bacterium
GATGCACCTGACCTTAGCGTGGGAGGAGGTTTTAATCCGGAAACCGGAATATTCACTGTTCCGGCCGACGGTATTTATACTTTTAATGTATCATATTTTGCAGACGGGACCGGAGGATCAAGGGAGGTGGCAATCTATGTGAACAATGCCACATATGAAAAACTTGCCGTTGAAATTGGCGGCGGAACCACAGTAACGGTTAAATCTGTCACTATCAGGCTGAGCGCTTCGAACACAGTTAGCGTAAATATATATACAGGCACCGCCACCCAGACAGGCACCGGTTCATTCTCGGGCTATAAGGTAGACTGAAGAAGATACCTGCTATCATGCTCCAGTAGTCTCCCCACTGTCTGTCTGCTCTCTAAAATGATCCACCGGATCATTTTTTAACGCTCGCTCCCTCCTTCGGAGTTGCCCCATGCTCCATGCTCCATGCCACATGCTTTTTTGTCTAAAGTCTGAAAGTCTAAAGTCTGAAAGTCAGAAGGAATAACTTCTTAATCTTTCCTTGCCGTCTCCTCCGTGCTCCATGCTCCGTGCTCCATGCTCCGTGCTCCATGCTCCGTGCTCCATGCTCCGTGCTCCATGCTCCGTGCTCCATGCTTTTCAATTCCTTTTATTGTATCTTTGGCCAAATTTATTAGCTATGATAACCAGTGACCAGATAAAAGACCTGGCCGGACGCCGTGACGCGTTAAGGAGGTATCTTTGACGTCCAGGGCAAACTTGAGGAAATAAGAGAAAAGGAAGAGATCACCAAAGACCCCACATTCTGGAACGACCCCAAAAAGGCCGAGGCAGTAATGAGGGACATATCTTCCGTGAAAAGCTGGACATCAGCCTTTGCTGCCGTGGATACAGCCGTGGAGGATCTGCAGGTGCTGTATGACTTTTACAGGGAGGGAGAAGCTTCCGAAGAGGAGCTTGCCGTCCAGGCAAAAAAGACCATATCTGCGATTGAGAAACTCGAGCTCCGCAACATGCTGCGCCGTGAGGAAGACAGGCTTGGTGCAGTGATGAAGATAAATGCAGGGGCAGGCGGAACAGAGAGCAACGACTGGGCCCAGATGCTGATGCGCATGTATCTCATGTGGGGAGAAAGCAGCGGATATAAGATCAAAGAAGCATATTACCAGCCCGGAGACGAGGCAGGAATAAAAACCGTCACCCTCGAGTTCGAAGGCGAAAACGCCTACGGATTCCTGAAGAGCGAAAACGGAGTTCACCGCCTTGTGCGCATCTCACCCTATAACGCACAGGGCAAGCGACAGACGACCTTCGCTTCGGTCTTCGTGTCTCCGCTGATAGATGACGAGATAGTCGTGGAGATAAACCCGGCCGACATCACCTGGGAGACATTCCGTTCATCAGGTGCCGGCGGTCAGAATGTAAACAAGGTCGAGACTGCCGTCAGACTTCGTCATGCACCCTCCGGAATAGTCGTGGAGAACCAGGAGACAAGGTCGCAGGGCCAGAACAAGGAGAACGCTCTCAGGCTCCTCAGGTCATATCTCTATGATATCGAGCTGCGCAAGAGACAGGATGAGCTTGACAAGATCGAAGGCACAAAGAAAAAAATAGAGTGGGGCTCACAGATACGCTCCTACGTGCTGCAACCCTACAAAATGGTGAAAGACCTTCGCACAGGCCATGAGACGGGCAATGTCCAGGCTGTCCTCGACGGCGACATTGACGACTTCATCAAAGCCTGGCTCATGGAGCAGGGCGGCAACCAGTGATCGGCCATGGCCGGGGGCGGGATTTTGAAGGGAGTCAGCAGGTGATCCGCCGGGACTACCAGTGTGAGGGCAGGATAAAGTCAGTGCTCAGCGAATGACACTCCATGACAAAAAGCAGGATTTAATGGGGTAATATTCTGTTAATTTGCATCATCACAAACATACTGCCGGATGAATAAAAGAGAAAAGCTGTTTGAGAAATTCCCTCCAGTAACCACAGAAAAGTGGATGGAGAAGATCACAGCCGACCTGAAGGGTGCTGATTTCTCAAAGCGACTGGTCTGGAAGACCCGCGAAGGCTTTGATGTGATGCCTTTCTACAGACAGGAAGACACTGATAAGCTGTCTCATAAAAACACCCTTCCCGGTGAATTCCCCTTTGTCAGGGGTTCACGCATCACAAGTAACGAGTGGCTTGTAAGACAGGATATCACGGTAACCGATTTTAAGGAGGCCAACGCTAACGCACTGGAGATCCTGATGAAGGGGATCACATCACTGGGATTCATAATAACCGACCCTGATACAATTACATTTGAAAATATTTCGCTGCTGCTCAGAGAGATACACTGTGAAAGCGTGGAGCTCAACTTTGCAACGGCAGGCAAGGCCCGAGAACTTCTGGCACTCCTCACGGAAGTGATGAGGGCGTCAGGGACAGACCTCTCCAAAGTGCATGGCTCCATCGCCGCCGACCCCCTGGGCAGGCTGCTGACAAACGGCAAACTGTGTGTCAGCATTGAAGAGGGACTTGATTACCTCGCTGAACTCGTAAAGGAATCTTCAGCCATTCCGGGACTGAAATGTGTCCAGGCCGGAGGCACTCTCTTCAGCAACGCAGGTACCGGTGTCGTAATGGAACTTGCCGGCACACTTTCACTTGCAAATGAATACATGGCTGCACTGACGGCAAGAGGAGTCACTCCCGATGCCGCAGCCTCAAAGATAAAATTCAGCTTCGGCATAGGTCCTGATTTCTTCCCGGAGAGCGCAAAACTCAGGGCGGCACGAATGCTCTGGGCTATAATAGTAAAGGGTTATAAGCCGAAGTCTGAAGACAGCCCGCTGATGACCGTCCACTCCGTTACGGGCAGGTGGAACAAGACATTGTATGACCCCTATGTAAATATGCTCCGCACCCAGACCGAAGCCATGTCTGCCGTGATGGGCGGCGCTGACTCGATCACCGTGGAGCCGTTCGACACTGTCTTCGGCACTCCTGATGAATTTTCGGAGCGCATCGCGCGCAACCAGCAGCTTCTGCTGAAGGAGGAGTCGCACCTGGATATGGTTGCTGATCCCGGTGCCGGTTCCTATTATATCGAAAAGCTGACATCTCTTATTGCCAATGAGGCATGGAAGCTCTTTGTTGAAACCGAGAATGAGGGCGGTTTCCTTGAAGCCGCAAAGAAGGGTTCGATACAGAAAAAAATCAGTGCTTCGCAGGCAGCCCGCAAGGAGGATATTGCAAAGCGGCGCGGCATACTCCTCGGAACAAACCAGTACCCGAATTTAAATGAAAAGCATTCGCCAAAAGCAGACCTCGACAAGGTTTTTGCGGAGGCACATCCCGAAAAAGGTGAGGTGGAACCGATAGCTGCGTCACGTGGAGCCATCGGGTTTGAAAGACTAAGGATTGCCACAGAGAGATCAGGTCGCAGACCTCTCGCATTCATGCTTCCGATAGGCAATTTTGCTATGCGCCGTGCACGGTCGCAGTTCTCTTCCAACTTCTTTGCCTGTGCAGGCTATGAGGTCAGGGACAATAAGGGTTTTGAGACGGCGGAAGAAGGAGTAAATGCTGCAATAGCGGCAGGGGCGGATATTATTGTGATCTGCAGTTCTGACGACGATTATGCAATCGTTGCTTCTGACATCTTTACCCTGACGGCCGGCAGGGCGCTTGTAGTGGTGGCCGGAAACCCACCCTGTACGGATAACCTCAGGGCTGCCGGGATAGAATATTTTATCAGTATGCGCTCGAATGTTCTGGAGACCCTTCAGATGTTCAGCAAGAAACTGGGAATCAACTGATCAGACATGAACAAGAGACCGAAATATACACAGAACGATCTTGACAGGCTCTCTTCCTCTCCTCAAAGAATATTGAGAAGTGGGAGAAGGAAAACGGAGTTGTTGAAGCTCGGGAGACATCTGAACGCATACCCGTCAAAAGCGTATACACGCATGAAGATCTGAAGGGACTGGAACACCTGGGTTATGCTGCCGGGCTGCCCCCGTACCTCCGGGGACCCTATTCCGCAATGTATGCGATGATGCCTTGGACCGTCCGACAGTATGCTGGCTTTTCGACCGCAGAGGAGTCCAATGCATTCTACCGCCGCAATCTGGCCTCGGCCAGAAAGGTCTGTCAGTGGCCTTTGACCTTGCTACCCACCGCGGATATGACTCTGATCACGAGCGCGTTATGGGTGATGTCGGGAAAGCGGGTGTGGCCGTGGATTCCGTGCTTGACATGAAGATCCTCTTCGACCAGATACCCCTCGACAAGATGTCGGTATCAATGACAATGAACGGCGCCGTGCTGCCTGTCATGGCCTTCTATATCTGTCGCCGCTCTTGAACAGGGCGCAAAGCTTGAGGAATTGCAGGGTACGATTCAGAATGACATCCTCAAGGAGGTTATGGTGCGAAACACCTATATCTATCCGCCGGCATTTTCGATGAAGATCATCGCAGACATCTTCAGGTACACTTCGGAGAAGATGCCCAAGTTCAACTCAATTTCGATCTCCGGGTATCATATGCAGGAGGCAGGTGCCACTGCAGACATCGAGCTGGCCTATACGCTTGCTGACGGTCTCGAATATCTGAGGACAGGTGTGAATACGGGGCTCAACATCGATGACTTTGCACCCCGCCTCTCATTTTTCTGGGCTGTTGGAATGAATTTCTTCATGGAAATTGCAAAGATGAGGGCTGCCCGTATGCTGTGGGCACGGATAGTCAGTGAATTCAATCCTAAGAACCCCAAATCACTGGCCCTGCGCACTCATTCACAGACATCGGGATGGAGCCTTACCGAACAGGATCCTTTCAATAACGTTGGCCGGACCTGCATAGAGGCAATGGCTGCAGCGATGGGGCATACGCAGAGTCTCCATACAAATGCACTTGACGAGGCCATAGCACTGCCAACCGAGTTTTCCGCCCGGATCGCCCGCAACACTCAGATCTTCCTTCAGGAGGAAACCAATATATGCAGGTCTGTTGACCCGTGGGCCGGATCATATTATGTTGAGAAACTGACTGATGAAATAGCTCACAAGGCCTGGGAGCTTATTCAGGAGGTGGAGAGCCTGGGAGGCATGGCCAAAGCCATAGAGTCAGGCATTCCAAAGATGAGGATTGAGGAGGCCGCCGCCAGGGCACAGGCAAAAATTGACTCGAAGGCACAGACAATTGTAGGGATCAACAAATACCGCCTCGATAAGGAGGAACCTCTTGAGATACTTGAGGTTGACAACACTACTGTGCGTGAGGCACAGTTAAACCGGCTTGCGCAGCTGAGGGCCTCACGCAATGAGGCAGAATGCCAGAAGGCGCTTGACGCAATCACCAGGGCTGTCGAAACAGGGGAGGGAAACCTCCTTGAACTTGCAGTAGATGCAGCAGCAAAAAGAGCTACTCTTGGAGAAATTTCTTATGCTTGTGAAAAAATAGTCGGGAGGTACAAAGCAGTGATCAGAACAATATCAGGAGTTTATTCTTCAGAATACAAGTCGGATTCCGACTTTGAAGAAGCAAAGGCGCTGGCGGCTGAATTCGCTGCCAGAGCCGGACGCCAGCCCCGCATCATGATAGCCAAGATGGGGCAGGACGGTCATGACCGTGGCGCCAAGGTGGTCTCCACCGGCTATGCCGACATCGGCTTTGACGTCGACATCGGGCCTCTTTTCCAGACACCCGCTGAAGCCGCAAAACAGGCGGTCGAAAATGATGTGCACCTGCTCGGTGTATCAAGCCTTGCAGCAGGACACAAGACCCTCATCCCGCAGGTTGATTGCAGAGCTGAAGAAACTGGGGCGTGAAGATATCCTGATCATCGCCGGCGGAGTTATCCCCGCACAGGACTACCAGTTCCTGTATGACGCTGGTGTGGTGGCTATATTCGGACCTGGAACCTCCGTTTCAAAGGCTGCAAAACAGATTCTTACAATCCTTCTTCAGACAGTCTGACAAAAAAATATTTCTGTTGTAATACGGCTGCCGCTCATTTCGGCAGCCGTATTTTCATTTTTGATTATCTTGCAAGACAAATATGCAATCATGCAAAAGAAACTTGTACTCCTGTTGCTGGCAATAACGGTAATTACCGCATGCCGTACCTCCAGGGTGGCGACCACGACTGAACCTTCTCCTCCTCCTCCGGTACCTGCCATACCGGTCATTGACGACGCTTCAGAACATGTCTGGGATTTCCGCGATGCAACAACCTGGATACTGGGAGATTTTAATCCTGACAGGCTCCTTGATTCACCGCATTCAACCTGGTACTTAAAGGGTTACACCGAATATGAACCTGACCCGGCTGTAATGGATGAGCTTAAGGCTATCAGCAAGGAGGGCCTTAAAATCACGATAGTGCTTGGAACCTGGTGCCCCGACAGCCGCAGGGAAGTGCCCCGATTCATGAAGATCGCGGAATTATGGGGATTTCCGTCATCGGACATCAGATTCATTGGTGTTGACATCAATAAGATAGCCCCGCTGGGCGACTACCTTCTGCTTGGCATAGAGAGAGTTCCGACATTTATATTTTATAAAAATAATGTTGAAACCGGACGCATCATTGAGGTTCCTGTCACGTCTTTAGAACAGGATACAAGAGATATCCTGAAGAAATAAAAGAAGAACAACCAAATATCTTAAGCGATGGAAGAAGTAAAAAATAATCAGGGAACAGGTGCCGGAACGGGCATGGGCGTAGGTGCTCTTGTTACAGGCATAATAGCATTCCTGCTGGCGGTAGTACCCTGCGTGGGTTTCGTTGCAGTCATTCCGGCAATCATAGCGATAATCCTTGCTATAATTGGACTTTCGAGACCCGGGACCAACCAGGGAATGCTGATAGGGGGCCTTGTTGTCGCCATTATCGCCCTGATGATTTCAATATCGCAAATTGTCATAATCGGTAAGATCGCAGACAAATCCGATGGCTGGGCTACAGACATTGAAAAAGCCGTTAAGGATATCACCGATGACCTGGAGAATGAGTTCGGTTCGAATGATATCACAATCCGTGTCGATAAGGACGATGAGAGTGTGGAGATTAACGCCTCCACCAGGAAAGGTGACCTGGAGAATCAGCTGGACGAGCTGGAGGGAGGGAGTGATACCACCTCGGCTGATACTACTGTGAAGATAATTGTTAAGTGACCCCTGCTGATCAACGCAAGGCGGCCCGACGGGGTTATCTTGCCGTGAATATTATATTTGCCGGAGTAATCCTTTTGATAATGGGTTACTCCGTTTTTTATTCCCCTGATGAGGAAAAATATCCCGTACCCTGCGTTCACGAAAAACTGACCGGAGAACAGTGTCCTTCATGCGGAATGTCGCACGCATTTTCACTTATCGTAAGGGGAAGGATTGATGAGGCAATGGAGTGGAACACGGCTTCGGCAGGCGTCTTCCTGTTCTTTGCATTTCAGTTTTTAATGAGAATTGTTCTGGGTATAAGAGTTTTATATACAGACAGATTCATTCGCCCGATTTCAATAGTTGATTCGGCAGTGTCATTGCTTATGGCAATTGCAGCATTCTTCCCGTTTCTGAAAGCGCTGGGACAATCCCTGTTCTGATTTTTGAGCAGCATATTCTGCCCGGGTGACATTTTGGCCTTGTCTATTCTGATGACTGCCCTGTAAACAGCGAGTTTACAGCCTCATAGACTGCCTGGCTTTCAAATCCTTTTCCGAGTGCGTATCTCACAAGTTTGCCCTTCAGGTCATACCTGTTCTTTGACTTCACTGAACGGCGGTGGGTCTCGAGCAATTCCCCGAGCGCAGCAAGATATTCCTCATTGTCGATTGCTTCAAGTCCTGCCGCAATGGCTGCTGCCGGTATCTTCCTGATTCGCAGGGCAGCGCTGATCTTTACCTTTCCCCAATGCTGGTACTTAAAGTGATCCATTGTGAAGGCCCTGCAATATCGCTCTTCGTCAATGAATTTTTCGGCGATGAGCTTTACCTATGACAGATTCAGTAATCTCGGTGTCATTTTCTCCCCACTGCCCGATTTTTGCAGTGATCTCACTTACACAGTATTCCCTCACCGAGCAAAGTTGCTGGGCCCGCTGCAGAAGCTCCTCCGTGCGTTTCGGCTTATCCATTTTTGAATGCTTTTAAAAATCTCTTCCTGCCGTTTATATCTTCGGTTACAGTGACACCGGTAAATCCGTTTTTGATAAAAATGCCGGCGGTCTCTTCACCCAGCGCTTCATTAATTTCAAGGTAGAGCTTCCCGTGCCTGCGCAACCGTCCGGATGCGATCAATGCTATGCTGCGGTAAAATATGAGCGGATCATCATCCCCGACAAACAAGCGCCTCGTGCGGTTCGTGGTCCAGAACGTTAGGTTGCATGAGTACTTTTTCGCTCAGACGCACGTAGGGCGGGTTGCTGACAATAATGTCACACAGGGGAAATAATCCGGCAGGTGCTGTGAGAATATCGGCCCTGAAGAACAGTACTGAGGCCTTGTTGGCAGCCGCGTTCAATGCTGCTGTTTCAAGGGCTTTCTCCGAAAAATCTGTCGCATGCACCTCTGCACCGGGGAAAGCCGCGGCAAGGGAAACGGCGATGCATCCTGAGCCCGTGCACAGATCGAGGGCAGTCCCCCTGAACCCCGGGTTTTCAGAAATAACCCCCGTTGTCATCTCTTCTGTCTCCGGTCGGGGGATTAAAACTCCGGGGCCTACCTCGATACGGTGTCCGCAAAAGAGGGTATGTCCAAAAATATATTGCAAAGGTTCTCCTGACGATGCCCTGTCGGCTGCCGCCATTATCAAGGCGGCACTCCCGGGAGAGACAGTCGTGTCACCGTAGGCAAGCTGCCGTGCGCCGTCCATTCCTGTGAATTCCCTGATAATCACCGTGGCCATGGCACCCGCTTCACCCGGCGACCGGGGAACCGGTAAACATAGCGATGAGAAGATGACGTATTTCGCTTATTGTTTGTAACTTTTCAGCCATTTTCCAAAGATAGGAAATTGCATTTTATGGCTCAGTCAGAAGACTCATTATATATGAACCGGTGCCTGGAACTGGCAGGCAGGGCGGAGGGATACACAAGTCCCAATCCCATGGTTGGCTCAGTGGTGGTGCATAATGGTAAGATTATCGGTGAGGGATTTCATCTCAGGGCCGGGGAGCCTCACGCTGAGGTGAATGCAATAAATTCAGTCACAGATAAAACGCTGCTTCCGCACTCAACCCTCTATGTGAACCTGGAACCCTGTTCTCATCACGGCCGCACGCCGCCGTGTGCTGACCTTATCATCAGCTGCGGCATACCGAGGGTTGTGGTTGGGGCAATAGATACAAGCTCCAAAGTTGCCGGAAGAGGCATTGAAAAAATGAGTCAGGCAGGAGTGGAGGTCATCACCGGCATTGAAGAGGTAAAATGCCGGGAACTGAACAAACGGTTCTTCACCTGGAATGAAAGAAAACGGCCTTACGTAATACTTAAATGGGCACGCAGTGCCGACGGGTTCATCGATTTTGTGAGAAAAAGCGGCGATACGGCAGGCCCGCACTGGATTACCGGGATGGCAGAGAGGGTGCTGGTTCACAGGTGGAGAGCGGCCGAGGATGCCATACTTGCCGGCGGCGCCACCGTACGGCTCGACAACCCGGCTCTTGACGTACGCTACTGGAAAGGCAAAAATCCGGTAAGGATCATTGTTAGCCGCAGCGGCGAACTGGACAGGAAGGCAAAAATATTTTCCCCGACAGCAGAGGTACTTCTGTTTACCCGCAATCCCAATGTGACATTTCCGGGTGTGAAAGTTATCGTAATGAGCGATGAGGATGATACTGTTACGACAGTTCTTAAAACCCTCTTTGACCTGGAGATACAGTCATTGTTTGTGGAAGGCGGATCGCAGATCATTAAAGCATTTGTGGCCTCCGGAAAATGGGACGAAGCACGAAGATTTACAGGGAAGGAGAGCTTCACGGCGGGCATCGCTGATCCGTTTCCTGATATGGAACCGCGGATATCGCAACACTTCAGGTCGAGCACACTCGAGATCGCGTTTAACAATACCCGGCAGGAGTAGATGTGGGATGTTAAGAAAATGTTTATAACTTTGGGCATCTGTGAAATTAAGAACTAAGACAATGAGACGAAGCGTACTGATTATTTCGGCAGTTCTTTTTTCAGTCAGCCTGGCTGTTTCGGGGCAGAACGCCCGCAAATACATCAAGGCAGGTGAGGAGTTCATGAGAAACGGTATGTATGAAGATGCCATCGACCAGTTCTCCAAGGCCGTGGATGAGGCTCCGACATCGGAGGAATCCTATATTATGAGAGCCAAGGCCTATGAATCAACAGGGAATTTCGGACTTGCCTGTGATGATTACAGAAGGGCAGTGAATTTTGTTCCGGGTGATGCAAGCGCACTTTACAACCTTGGCCGCATGTGCAATAAGCAGGCTCTTTCCGAAACTGCCTCCGCAGAAGAGAAAAGCAGTTTCTTTACGGAAGCTGTCAGCGTACTGAACAGGGCAATCAAGGCAGAATACCGAAACGGTAAACTCTATACTGAAAAAGTTGTGTCCCTGATCGGAATGGAACTGTGGGATAAGGCCCTGGGAGCCTCCGACACGGCCCTGCAGATGAGGGATGATGCCCTGAACTATTATTACCAGGGAATAATTTACCAGAAAATAAATGATGACATTACCGCAAGGCGCCAGCTGGAAAAAGCGGTCACAAAAGACAAATATCTTTCAGTTGCGCGGCTGGAGCTGGCAAGGCTCCTGACGAAACTGGGAGATGTTAACAGCGCAATGGGACAGTGCAATATGGTGATCCAGCAGGATGCAAAGAATGTGGATGCCTACCTCACCAGGGCCACCGTTTATGAGGCAAAGCTTGATTATCCCTCGGCAATAAATGATATCTCCACTGCAATACTTCTTGAACCTGCCCGTAATTCCCATTACATTAACAGGGGAGTCTATTACCAGAAGTTCAATCAGCATCTCGGAGCCATCAATGATTTTTCAAAAGCCCTGTCTCAGGACCCATCCCAGTCAGCTGTTTACCTTCTTCGTGCAAAATCGTACGAGGAGATAAATGATTTCGAAAAAGCGGCAGCTGATTACGGAAAGATTGTAGCAATGACCGAAACAGGGTCTCAGGCTAAGAAGCTGCAGGCTGAAGCCAATGACAGACTGTTCATTATCAACCGTGAGACTGTAAGTCCTGATATATATATTGAGACTCCGACAATTGTTTCAGGCCGGGAGATTGAAGTAGGACTCGACCGCAAGAGCGTTCTTGTATCCGGGAGAATAACCGATAAAAGCCTTCTGTCGGAGTTTACGATCAATGGTAAGCCTGTCCTGTATGAACGAAAGGCAGGATCATCGTCTTTCTCCGCCGAAGCGGAGATAACCGGTGACGAACAGGTGAGGATTGTAGCCCGTGACGTCTATGACAATGAAAGTGTCCTGACCTACCGCATCAGGCGCACTGAGGTCGATGCTCCCGAGATAAGGATACTCGCGCCTTATCTTATTGCCGACGGCGTGCTTGCAATTGACAGCCTGGCCTCCAGGATAGACATCGAAGGCAAGGTGCTGGATCAGAACCTCATCAAATCGATAACAATTGAAAATGTAAATGCCCAGTACTCACTCGATAACCTCAATCCAAGTTTCATCGCCAAGGGAATAGATGTCAGGAATGATGACAAAATTACAATCCTGGTTGAAGACAGGTACGGCAACCGCACGATACAGGAATATGCCCTGAACAGGCAGGGGACAACAATCAGTGAATCGAACCCGATGGGAAATACCCTGGTCATCTTCATTGAAAATTCTGACTATCAAAATTTTGCCGGTCTCCAGGGTCCGCCGAAAGATGCGAATCTTGTCACAGGCGTGCTTGAAGAGAATTACCAGGTGCTGCCCATCCGGCGGCTGCGTAACCAGACCAAACAGCAGATGGAGAAGTTCTTCTCAATTGAGCTGCGCGATGAGGTCAGGGCCCGCAAGATCAAATCGCTGGTGATCTGGTTTGCAGGTCACGGCAAATTCATAAATGAGGTGGGCTACTGGATACCTGTGGATGCCCGTCGTGATGACGAATTTACATATTACAGTCTGAACACTCTCAGGGCTTCCATGGAGACCTACATGAATTATCTCACCCACGTTCTGGTAATCACTGATGCCTGCGAATCAGGCCCCAGCTTCTACCAGGCCATGAGGGCTGATATGAAGCCGAGGAACTGTGCTGACTGGACTGCCACCCAGTTCAAATCGAGCCAGGTGTTTTCATCGGCAGGTTATGAGCTTGCCGTCGATGATTCACAGTTTACGCGCACCTTCGTGAGTGCCCTGCGCGGCAATCCCAACACTTGCATCTCGATAGAGGAAATCGTTACCCAGGTGACCAGGGCAGTGACCCTGAACAATCTTCAAAAACCAAAGTTTGGAAGGATTACCGGTCTTAAGGATGAAGACGGCACCTTCTTCTTCATAAAGAAATAGCCTGATGCAGGGAGGCAGAAGCATTTTTTCACTTTTTATTTTCAGGACTCTTGCAGGGCTGCTTTGCCTGATAACTGTTTCCGTCCGCCAGGCTGACGGGCAGAAATATTTCTTCGAGCGTTACAGTTCCAAGGAAGGCCTCAGTGCATCCAAGGTCTATACGATGATCCAGGATGCCAATGATTTCGTATGGCTGGGCACCGGCAGCGGGGCGACTCGTTTTGACGGCACCGAGTTTGAAAATTTCACCTCCTCCAACGGGTTGGCTCCCGGAGGGGTAAAGAGCATTCTCGAAGACAGCCGCGGTCGCCTCTGGCTCGGACATATGGGAGGCGGACTTACAATCTTTGAAGGGGATAAATTTCAAAGGGCATCCTTTTCAGAATCAGTCTTCTCAGGCATTGACTCACTGACCTCCTCGGGCACTGAAGCCGGGTTTTTCAATGTCAACGGTGACATAACAGGCATCAGGGAATTTGACGGGTATATCTGGATTGCAACCTCCCTGGGCGGGGCCCTGAGAATTGACAATCCCGAACCGGGTGTAACTGTCCTGTCAGGCAAACAGTATCTCGGCCGTGAAGGACTCAGCAATGACGCTTTCGGATTTTATACAGGCAGATCGGGAAACCTGTACTGCATTACCGACGTAGGAATAAGAAAGTACAATTACAGCACAGACAGGTTCGATCTGTACAGTCCCCCGGGCCTGACGAAATATTTTCTGACGATAATGATGTTCGAGGATTCGCGGGGCAATATGTGGTTCGGAACCCATAACGGCGGTTTGTACAGGCTCAGCGGAAAAACAGGGGAAATAACTATTTATGATACCAGGAACGGGCTGTGGGGTAACTTTGTGACTTATATTACCGAGGACTACCGGGGCAACATCTGGGCTTCATCAATGGAAGACTGGGAGAGCCGCGGAGGCATCACAGTCATTTCTCCCGAAGGTACTGTGGTCTACAACGCCGGCAACGGGTTGCAGGCTCAGCATATTCTCGGCATGCTCGAGGACAAGGAAAAAAATATGCTCATCGCTGACCGTGATGCAGGTCTGTTTATATACAAGGGAGATCATTTCACATCCTTCTCCGCACCCGCATTTCTGCCATCCAGTGATGTCACCGCAATCGCCCAGGATGCCTCAGGCCAGTACTGGTTCGGAACGCGTAACGGCCTTGCGCTCTATGACCCGCAAAAAAAAGAGGGGGAGAGAGTTAAGATGTCAGGCTTTTCACCTACTCTCGAAGGCAGCCAGATAAACATGATCAGGCCTGATCAGGCAGGGCATGTGTGGGTAGTCACAGCCAGTGATGAAGTGATCAGGTACGATATTAGCGAGGGTTCATTCCGGTACGATCTCGGACTTAATGCAAATCTTCAGTCGATGAGGATATCGGCAATAACCACAGACAAAAATGACAACCTCTGGATAGGAACTGACAAGGCGCTGATAATGTGGGATGACCGGCAGAAGGAGGGCAGAACCTATACACAGATAAACGGTCTGACAGGCAACAGCATAACAGCTTTGTACCCTGACAGCCTGGGTGTCCTGTGGGTAGGCACCGAGGTACGGAACGGACTTTCAAAACTTATGCCGGAAACACGGACTTTTGTTCCGGTGAAGTTCGGGGCTGATTTCATGCCGGTATCCATTACCGGAACATCTGACGGAACGATATGGGTTGGGACAATCGACGGCCTCTACGGCATCAGGGCTGACACTGTCTGGAGAAGATTCTCAGAGGCAGACGGATTGCTGATGAACTCAATAAACCTGCTTCAGCCTGACAGGGAGGGAAATCTCTATGCGGGTACCAACCTGGGTCTCAACAGGTATGACATTAATACAGGTAAGATTTCCTCATTTACCGGGCGGAACGGATTCACAGGCATCGAAACCCGCCAGAATGCTTCATTCATTGACAGTCAGGGAGACCTCTGGTTCGGGACCTCAAACGGCGCGATAAGACTCTGCCCTTCGAAGCTTCCGCCGGTAGTCACCGAGCCGGCAACGCACATCTGGCGCACAATGGTCAACCTGAAACCCTACCCGATATACAACGGAATGCGCCTGACCCACACACAGAGAAGGATCGACTTTGACTTTTTAAGCATCTGCCTTGTAAACCCTGAAACAGTCAGGTACCAGTATATGCTTGTGGGGTCTGACAGCGACTGGATCTTTGCGGACCAGTCACAGACCTCTGCATCGTATTCGTCACTCAGTCCCGGTAAATATACCTTCAGGGTAAAAGCTTCCAACAATTACGGATACTGGAATGAAAATCCCGTCGAACTGAGTTTCGTAATTACTACTCCTTTTTACAAGACCGCGTGGTTCATCTTATTCGCCATCCTGATCTTTGCCGGGGCAATATATTCCTACATCAGGCTGCGGGAGCAGGTGCTGCTAAGGGAGAAGGAACATCTTGAGGAAAAGATCGAGGAGAGAACCGCCGAAGTTGTTACAAAGAGCATCGAACTGGAGGAGAAGAACAGGGATATAACCGCCAGCATCAGGTATGCCGAGCGCATCCAGGCAGCCATGTTGCCTCCCGAGAATTTCTTCAATGACACTTTTGTGCTGTTTTTGCCCAAGGATATTGTAAGCGGTGATTTCTACTGGATGTATGACAGCGGGTTCAGGCAGTATATTGCAGCAGTAGACTGCACAGGTCACGGTGTACCTGGTGCATTTATGTCGATTATCGGGCATAACTCACTCAATAAAATTGTCAGGGAGAGTGGCATAACGAGGCCTTCCGAGATACTTGACCATCTGAATATCGAAGTTGTTCACGCCCTTCTTCAGAGAAGCGAAAAGGCAGTTCGTGACGGCATGGACATATCCCTGATTTCATATGACATTCTTGAACACTTTGTCGAGTATGCCGGCGCATACCAGCCACTGTATCACGTCAGGGAAGGCAAGGTTACAATCTACAGGGCTGACCGTTTCCCCATCGGCATGATCGACGGACAGGCAAAGAAGATTTTTACCAACCACAGGGTGAATGTCATGAAAGGCGATATGCTCTACATTTTTACTGACGGTTTTGCCGACCAGTTTGGGGGAGAGGATGAGAAGAAATTCAAGACTATTAATATAAGGTCACTGCTTGCAGAGATCTACAGTCTCCCTGTAGACGAGCAGAAGAGGCAGCTCGATAAGGCCATCAGGGAGTGGATGGGTGACATCCCCCAGGTTGATGATATTCTGTTTATCGGTACGCGGGTGCCTTAATATCAGATCCGGGCTATAACCTTCGGATCAGCGTGCCAGCCGGTGTAGTTGAGAATTGCCGGCACCACTTCCTCAGCGGTGGTGACAATCTGCCAGATGTCCTTGTGTTCGAGCCTCATGAAATGACCGCGCACCATATGCTCGAAGAATTCTATCAGATGGTCGTAGAATCCGTTGACATTCACTATGATTATGGGTTTGTTGAACTGTCCCAGCTGTTTCAGGGTTATCACCTCCGTCAGTTCCTCCAGTGTACCTACTCCGCCCGGCAGAGCCACGGCGGCGTCAGACATCGCGAAGATTGTCTTCTTCCTCTCTGACATGTCAGCAGTTATAATCATATCCCTGACTCCGCTGTGTCCCCAGCCCTCGTCAGTCATGAATCCGGGTATCACGCCGGTGACCTCACCGCCGGCTTCCAGCATGGCGTCAGCGAATATCCCCATTAGGCCTATCCCGCCGCCACCGTATACCCCGTGCACCTTCTCGGCTGCAAAGCAACGGCCAAGGCCGGCTGCCACAACACCGTACGCCGGATCAATACGGCTGCTTGAAGCCGCAAATACGCATACTCTCATCCGTTAAAGAAGGGGAGTGAGTTTGGATTCGAAAGCTGATTTGGCAGCAGCACCAACCTGCTTGTCAACAATCTGGCCACCTTTGAAATAGAGCACGGTGGGGATATTCCTGATCATGAACCTGCGGGCAACATCCGGTGACGAATCAACGTCGCACTTGACAACAAGAGCCTGATCCTTGTACTGTTCTCCCAACTGCTCGATGAAAGGGCCGATCATCCTGCAGGGACCGCACCATTCAGCCCAGAAATCAACTATTACCGGTTTTTCCGATTTAAGTACAACCTCATCAAAATTCTTGTCGTTAACTTCTTGTGCCATAATGCATTAATATTATATTGTTAAATAATTTCAGAAAGTCAAAGATACCTAATTTACTTTGAAATCCAGTTCCGGATTGTCTTCAATCCATCCGATAAGTTCATTCGTTATTCCTGCCCTGATGCTTCGTGAGAAGAGCGGAAGGGTTATTTTATCTTCGTGATCGATAAGGAGGATCTTCAGTATTTTATTTCCGGGGTTTTCCTTGATTATAGTCTTGAGATTGGCGATGAACTCATTGTTTATCATCCCTGTTTTTATCCTTATAGTAATCGAGTTAATAAGGTCGTCTCTCACACTCGAGAGCAGATGAATCTCCTTGATCTTTAATTCAAGTTCTTCGGGATTAAAGTGTCTGCCCTGCACTTTGCCCTTAACAAGCAGATGATAGTCAGTTACGAAGAAATTGCTGAGTGCCACATAATCCTTGTCAAACATGAGGAACGTGAAAGAATCAGTATAGTCCTGCAGTGTGAATCCGCCGAAAGGTTTGCCGTTTTTCGTTATCCCGCTCCGTGTCTCTGTGACAATACCTGCAACGCATACCTCCCTGTCTGCAAACTCGTTAAGATTCTGCAGGTCAGCCAGGGTTGCATTGCAGAAGGTGTTTATCTCCAGCTTGTATTCATCGAGGGGATGGGAAGAGAGATAGATTCCAATCACCTGTTTTTCCTTATTGAGTTTTTCCAGTTTACTCCAGTCGGGGCAGGGGGACGGTTCAGGCTTCACAACGTCGAAGCCGCCGCTGTCACCGAAGAGAGACTGCATGCTGCTGTTACGGAGGTTTTTCACGTTGGAA
This sequence comes from uncultured Bacteroidales bacterium, assembly GCA_963757935.1. GTDB lineage: Bacteria > Bacteroidota > Bacteroidia > Bacteroidales > VadinHA17 > SR-FBR-E99. Next base: position 17,447 of record CAVWSZ010000002.1, read on the forward strand.
CCGTACCGTATAAGGCTTTCGAGGAAACTTGATCCCTTGCCGTCAGCTGAGAAATACTGTGCCCTGGTAGTGCCCGGCAGGCCGTCAAGTGCACCTGACACCGCCATTGCCTCCAGCATCTTCTTGTTGACAGTGTTAAGATTGGATCTCTCAACAAGGTTGTAGATATCGGTAAAGGGACCGTCCTTTTCCCTCTCCTCGATAAGGTGAAGTACGGCATTCTCACCCACTCCCTTTATCGCACCGAGGCCGAACCTGATTTTCCCCTTTTTGTTGACTGTAAACTGCAGGAAGCTCTCATTCACATCCGGACCCAGAACCTCGATGCCCATGCGCCTGGTCTCCTCCATCATCACTGTAATCTTCTTGATATCACTGATGTTGCGGCTCAGCACCGCTGCCATGAATTCAGCAGGATAATTGGCCTTGAGCCAGCCTGTCTGATAGGCTATCATCGCATAGCATGTAGAATGAGACTTGTTGAAGGCATATTCTGCAAAAGCCTCCCAGTCAGACCATATCTTGTTTATGATGCCAATTTCATAACCGTTCTTCTGGCAGCCCTCTACAAACTGGACCTTCAGTTTGTCCATTATGTCCCTCTTCTTCTTACCCATGGCTTTGCGGAGAGAGTCAGCCTGTCCTTTTGTAAACCCGGCCAGTTCCTGCGAGAGAAGCATCACCTGTTCCTGGTAAACTGTAATACCGTAGGTTTCCTGCAGGTACTTCTCCATTGCCGGAAGCTCGTATTTCAGCGTCTCCCGGCCGTGTTTGCGCTTTATAAACTGCGGGATGTATTCCATGGGTCCCGGGCGGTAGAGGGCGTTCATGGCCACCAGGTCACCGAACTGGTTCGGTTTGAGCTCGCGCAGATACCGTTTCATCCCGATGGATTCGAACTGGAAGACACCCGTTGTCTCGGCGTTGCTGAACAGCTCGTAGGTTCGCTGGTCATCCAGGGCCAGGGTATCAAGATCGATTGTAATCCCTTTCGACTTCCTGACGTTTTCGATGGCATCCTTCAGGATTGACAGAGTCTTCAGTCCGAGGAAGTCCATCTTGAGCAGGCCTACAGACTCCACATAGTTACCTTCGTACTGGGTGACATAGAGGTCAGTGTCTTTGGCGGTGCAGATAGGGATATAATCGTCAAGGCGGTCCTTGGTTATTATTATTCCGCAGGCATGGACACCTGTCTGACGAACGCTTCCCTCCAGTACCTCGGCATATTTAAGTGTCTGCGATACAAGTGTATCCTTCGAGTTTTTTTCCTTCAGCAGTTCCGGCACTTCCTCGTAGGCTGTTGCAAGTGTCATTCCCGGTTTGTCAGGCACGAGTTTGGTGAGCCTTATTGCTTCGGGAAGGGGCAGTTTCTGTACCCTGGCAACATCCCTGATGGCCATTTTGGCGGCCATTGTGCCGAATGTAATTATATGTGCCACGCGGTCGTGGCCGTATTTGTCAACCACATACCTGAATACTTTTTCACGGCCGTCTTCATCGAAATCGATGTCAATGTCAGGCATCGAGATGCGGTCAGGATTCAGAAACCTTTCGAACAGGAGATTGTATTTTATAGGATCGATATCTGTAATGCGGAGACAGTAGGCTACAGCACTTCCTGCAGCCGATCCCCGTCCCGGGCCGATCCAGACACCCATTTCGCGTGCCGCCCTGAGAAAATCCTGCACGATGAGGAAGTACCCGGGGAACCCCATGCTCTTAATTACATTCAGCTCAAAATCGATGCGTTCCTGCAATTCCGCGTCAATTTTCCCCCAGCGCATGACAGCGCCCTCCATTGTAAGGTGCCGCAGGTATTCGTCCTTGTCGCTGAATCCTTCGGGCAGTGTAAACTCGGGCATGATAGGTTCACTGCCGAGTGAATAGTTCTCTACCTTTTCTGCCAACCCTGCGGTGTTACTGACTGCCTCGGTAAGGTCAGGGAATATTGCAAGCATCTCTGCTTCGCTCTTGAGGTACTCCTGCTTTGTATACCTGAGACGTTTGGGATCGTCAATGTCAGTGGCAGTATTTATGCATATCAGCCTGTCATGCGCTTCTGCCTCGTCAGCCATGACGAAATGGACGTCATTTGTGGCGATGATCTTTACATTGTGTTTTGCCGCCAGTTCCCGATAGGCGGCAATCACTCTCTGCTGCAGCGGGAAGACTGTGACGTCGGCTGACGGGTCCGAGGTCTCATGTCTCTGCACCTCGAGGTAATAGTCGTCACCGAACATCTCCTTGTATGATAGAAGTGCCTCCTCTGCGCCTTTCATGTTTCCGGAAAGGACCTCCTGTGCAGTCTCTCCTGCGATGCATGCTGATGACACTATCAGGCCTTCACGGTGTTTACGGAGCAGCTCCTTGTCTATCCTGGGCTTGTAGTAAAAGCCTTTTATCCAGGCCTGCGAGATAAGCTTCACCAGGTTCCGGTATCCCGCCTTGTTTTTGGCAAGCACAATCAGATGGTCACCGGAACGGTCTTCGCGCGAAGTCTTTTCCTCCATGCTGCCGCGCGCAACATATATCTCACATCCGATAATGGGTTTTATGCCGGCGTTGCAGGCAGCATCATGAAACTCTTTTACGCCGAACATGTTGCCGTGATCGGTGATCGCAAGTGCATCCATACCCAGCTCCTTCGCCCTTTTCATGAGGGCCTTTATCCCTGATGCCCCGTCGAGAATAGAGTACTGTGTGTGTACGTGCAGATGAGTGAAAGAGGACATTTACAAGGGATCTTACTGAATAACCGGAACTGATTTCGAATGGAACAAAAGTAAAGAAAAGGATGTTTTCCCTGTACTTTTTTTATCAACACAGGTGTAACAGAAATCGATGCCGGGAAATATTTTTGCAACATGGATTTATTATAATATCTTTGCACCCTCATATTTAAAACCATAGATTAATAAAAAAAACTTATTTGAATGTCAGTAAAGATCAGATTAGCTAGGAAAGGCCGCAAAAAGCAGGCTTACTACCATGTAGTGGTAGCAGATAGCAGGTCGCCACGCGATGGCAGATTCATTGAAAAGATCGGAATCTATAACCCGATCACTGACCCGGCAACAATCGATATCAATTTCGAGAAGGCTTTGGGTTGGCTGCAGAACGGTGCGCAACCCACAGACACATGCAGGGCAATCCTCTCATATAAAGGGGTTCTCCTGAAGAAACACCTCATTGAAGGTGTGAAAAAAGGTGCATTCGACGAGGCTGAGGCAGACCGCCGCTTCAACGAATGGCTGAAGAACAAGGAAGAGCAGATCGAAGCCAGGAAATCAGGACTTGAGAAGAAGGGTGAAGAGACCCGCAAGCAGCGTCTTGAGGCTGAGACAACCGTTAAGGAAAACAGGGCAGCCGCATATGCAAAGAAACTTGCAGCCCTCGCTGCCGAGGCTGAAGCAGCCGCCAAAGCCCTTGTTGCACCTGAGGCTCCCGAAGCTCCCGAAGCTGAAGCAGTAGCCGAAACAGCTGCCGCTGATGTTGCAGCTGAGCCGGTAGCAGAAGCAGAAGCTCCTGTTGCTGAAGAAAAGAACGAGGCATCTGAAGAGACTGAGAAGACTCAGGAATAATATTGTTCACTGCTGACGCCGGCCTGTGAGAACCATAGGTGTCATATCGAAAACACACGGCTATGAAGGAGCCGTGGTTGTCAGGACTGAGGGCGGCATGGCAGGAGAACCGAAACCAGGAGAACCGGTATTCATCGTAATTGATGGATTACCGGTTCCCTTTTTTACACGGGAGGCCTGGTCACCTTCCCAGGGAACACTTGTAATATCATTTGACGACTACCTGACAACGGCATCAGTTGCAGGATTTAAAGGCTGTGAGGTCAGGGCCGAAGACCCGGGCCAGCCCGACGAGGGCCTCTCTCAACTTATAAATTATCAGATTATTGACAACCAGTCCTCCTTCCATGGTACTGTTGTCAGCCTCATTGAGGGCCCGGGGCAGATTATGGCCGAAGTGTCAGGTCCCGGAGGATATGTCCTGATACCCCTGCATCCTGACCTTATCATCTCAATTGACCATGACAACAAAAAGATTGAGATGTCATTACCATCAGGACTGACATCGGTCAACGACTGACTTCAGCTTTTTCTGTCAGCGGATGCAACATTGTATCCGGACTCCCGTCTTTCTTACAATAATATCTAAATCGGCCAGTAATGAAAAACCTATTGTCGCTTGCAGCTGCACTGCTGCTTTTAACTTCAGCCGTCACGGCTCAGGAGTCATATTCTGAAACCAGGAATGTCACAGGATTCAACGAGGTAAGCTTCGCGGTAGCCGGGGAAGTCTTTATATCCTTTGGTCAGGGCTACAAGGTTGTCCTGGAAGGTGACAGGGATTATGTGAAGGAAATTGAGACCAGGGTCAGCGGCGGTGAACTGCAAATCAGGAACGAAAAGTGGTTCAATGTAACTAACCATAAACTGACAGTTCATATAACAATGCCCTCTTTGCAGGGAATTGCAGTTTCCGGCTCCGGGAAGGTGAAAGTCGAAGATCCGCTGAAGGGCGACGCCCTGGAAATAGATATCAGTGGCAGCGGCCGTGTTTACCTTGGAGATGTCACACTGAACAACGTTGAATGCGACATCTCAGGCTCAGGCGGTTTTCTTGCCGAAGGCAGCGGAACCATAGGTAAACTTGAGGTTGACATTTCAGGCTCGGGAAGCTTCAAGGGGGAGACTGTTCAGATAGGTACCCTCGAAACTTCGATTTCGGGAAGCGGCAGTTGCGACTGTAATGTTACCGAAATGCTGAGAGCATCAATTTCCGGTAGCGGAAGCGTGTACTATTCAGGCAATCCTAAAATTGACGCTTCGATTTCCGGCTCCGGCAAGGTAAGAATGAAATAACTATTGGCGCAGGATTTTTATCGCTCCGTTTGCTGACACTTTGATGACCGAAGAGGGTGAGGCTTTCGACCTGTCATCCTGCCTGTAAAGGCATACATAATCGACGGCGCTTATGATTTCTTCACTTATTTCGTCAAAGATTGCCGGGGCATCTTCACCGCTTATGTTGGCAGATGTGGAGATCAGGGGTTTACGCAGGGCATCGATAAGCGCATCGCAGAAAGGCTCACTGCATATCCTGACACCTACTGACCCGTCAGATGAGGCAACTCCATCTGCCAGGCTGCGTCCCTTGTCATAGACTACTGTCAGCGGCTTCTCTGACCATTCGGCCATCTGCAGGGCTACCTCAGGCGGACTGTCGACATATCTCGTTAGCATCGCCGCTGAGTTGACAAGCACTATAAGGCTTTTGGCGTCGCTCCTTTTTTTGATTTCAAAGATCTTCCTGACAGCTCCGGCATTGGTGGCGTCGCAGCCCAGACCCCAGACGGTGTCAGTGGGATAAAGTATCACTCCTCCGGCCCTGAGAACCTTCAGGGCATTTTTTATATCTTCCCCGAATTCGTTTTTCATACCGTCACATCGTTTTCTCTGAGGGCGTTGTTGAGAGAGGTTTTTTTGTCTGTCGATTCTTTCCTTTTGCCTATTATAAGTGCGCAGGGCACATTGTATTTTCCGGAGGGGAATTCCTTCGGATATGTGCCGGGGATGACCACACTGCGCGGTGGAACGTATCCCCGGTATTCAACCGGTTGCCCGCCTGTTACATCTATCACTCTCGTGGAACCCGTTATCACAACATTCGCTCCTATAACCGCCTCCTGGCATATGCGTGCACCCTCAACCAGTACTGCCCGTGAGCCCACGAAGCAGTTATCCTCCACAACCACAGGTGCCGCCTGCACCGGTTCCAGCACTCCTCCGATGCCCACGCCCCCGCTGAGATGAACATGCCTGCCTATCTGTGCACATGAGCCTACAGTGGCCCACGTGTCCACCATAGTCCCCTCGTCAACCCTGGCTCCGATATTTACAAATGAGGGCATCAGTATAACCCCTTTTGCAAGGTAAGACCCGTACCTGGCAACTGCGTGAGGAACAACCCTGACGCCAAGCTCCTTATAGTTATGCTTCAGGTCTATTTTGTCATGAAACTCCAGGGGCCCGGCATTGGTTGTCATCATCTCCCGTAGGGGGAAATACAGAATTACAGCTTTCTTTATCCATTCATTCACAACCCAGGTGTCCCCGACAGGCTCTGCAACCCTCAGAATACCCTTGTCGAGAGCCTCTATAACCTCTTCCACAGCCCTGCGGACGGGTTCCTCATTAAGCCTTTCCCGATGCTCCCAGGCCTCCCCTATAAGTTCTTTTCCGAAACTCATTTTTGATTTCAAAATTAGTAAATGTTATTTCCGGTGGTTAAAAAACAATAATAACTATTATAGAACATAATATCATCTGTTGAGATTGTTAATTTTGAAAGCAGCAAACGAAAAAAGCATGATCAGAAAAACACTCATTGCAGCAATTCTTTTCTGTACAGTCACCGCGGTGATGGGACAGACTGACTTCAGGTACCAGCTTCCCCCGGAGGCGATCGTAAAGATCATTGATGCGCCCCAGACGCCGGGAGTAATGGTTAGTCCTGACAATACAACCATCCTCCTGCTTGACAGGCCGGGACTGGTATCCATTGCCGAGCTTTCAGCACCCGAACTGCGCATTGCAGGCCTCAGGCTCGATCCGCTCACAAACAGCCAGAGCCGGGGACAGTCGGTGAATAAAATCACAGCACTGAACATCGACGGCACAAACCTCCGCAGCTTCACCGGTATGCCGGCAGCTCCTGAGATAGGTGGCATCTCGTGGGCTGACGACAGCAAGCGTTTCACATTCACAAATACAACTGACAAAGGTGTGGAGCTCTGGGTTGCAGATATGGCAACCATGACAGCCACAAAAATCGATGAGGGGCTTAACAATATTTTTCGCGGCACCAGCAGCTGGCTCCCTGACGGTTCGTTCATATACCTTCGCACCCTTCAGAACAGGGGCAAGGCGCCGGTACCCTCCCTGACACCCATCGGACCGGTGGTACAGGAGAGCTCAGGAAAACAGGGCGAAGCACGTACATTCCAGGACCTTCTCAAAAATGTTGACGATGAGGCGATGTTCGAATACTACGGCACCTCCGAACTGGTCAGATGGAACGGCACCGCAAAGGAAGTACTTGGAAAGAAAGGAATCATAACTGACATTTCTCCGTCGCCTGACGGCAAGTGGCTGATGGTCACTACTGTTGAACGGCCATTCTCATACCTTGTGCCCTATTCGTTCTTCCCCAACAGGACTGAGATTTGGGATATCAGCGGCAAGGTGGTGAAAGAGCTGCTCTTCAAGCCGTTGCAGGAAAATCTTCCCAGGGGTTACGATGCTGTGGATCCCGGGCCGAGAAACTACAGCTGGAGGGCGGACAGACCTGCATCACTTCTGTGGGTTGAAGCCCTTGACAATGGTGATTACTATGCAAAGGAGATGAAATTTCATGACCAGGTATGGCTCCTCGAGGCTCCATTCACAGCTGAGCCCAAACCGTTCCTTTCTGTTGAAAAAAGGATACAGAGGATAACCTGGGGCAATGACAACCTTGCTGTTGTTTCAGAGGGACTTTCAAAGAGCCGTGTCAGGGTTACCAGTACATTCAGCCCTGCTGATCCGCAGAACACGCTGAAGAAAATTCATGAGATCAACTCCGACGACCGCTACGGTAACCCGGGCGGATTCATGACGGCACTGAACAGTTTCGGACGCCAGGCACTTCTTGTCGGTGACAAGGGGAAGAGTCTTTTTCTCACAGGAAACGGATCTTCACCGGAAGGTGACAGGCCTTTTATTGACAAATATGATATCAAAACCGGAACGACCACGCGCCTCTGGAGGTCGGAAGCGCCGTATTACGAAACCGTAAGCGACTTCATCAATGCTGCAAAAGGATTGGTACTGACAGTCAGACAGTCGGTAACGGAGGTCCCCAACTATTTCATCCGTGACCTTAAAAAGGGCACACTGGTGCAGGTCACAAAATTTGAAAATCCCTATCCCGAGCTGTCAGGCGTCAAAAAAGAGCTTGTCACCTACAAACGCAACGACGGTGTTGATCTTTCATTCACGCTATACCTGCCTTCAGGTTATGACAAGGCCAAAGACGGTCCTCTTCCGACGATACTCTGGGCATATCCCAGGGAGTTCAATGATGCCTCTATGGCTGGTCAGATAAGCGGTTCACCGTATACTTTCACACGCATCAGTCCATCATCGGTGCTGATCTATGTGACACAGGGTTATGCAGTTCTTAATGATGCCGCATTCCCGATAGTGGGAGTCGGAGGCAAAGAGCCGAATGACACCTTTGTCGAGCAGCTTGTTGCCGATGCTGAAGCTGCCATCAACAAAGCGGTTGAGATGGGGGTTACTGACCCGGCACGGGTTGCAGTCAGCGGTCACTCTTACGGCGCCTTCATGACGGCACATCTCCTCTCGCACACCAGGCTGTTTGCAGCTGGAATTGCAAGGAGCGGAGCCTATAACCGTACACTTACTCCCTTCGGATTTCAGAGTGAACGCCGCAGCTTCTGGGAGGCACGTGATCTTTACATGGACATGTCACCGTTCTCCTGGGCCACAAAGGTCAAAGACCCGCTGCTGCTTATTCACGGCATTGCCGATGATAACCAGGGTACTTTCCCCATACAGAGCGAGAGGTACTACGCTGCACTGAAGGGTGCGGGTGTCACTACGAGGCTCGTACTGCTGCCTTCGGAGGCTCATGGTTATGCAGCCAGGGAATCATTGCTGCACATGCACTGGGAGTACCTCAGGTGGCTCGATAAATATGTTAAGAACAAGGAATAGTTGCGTATGTGACTGAATAACAGGAGTCCGGGGCGGTTGATAACTTCCCCGGTTCTTTTTTTATTATGTTGAAAGTCGGATTAGGTTTTGAAGAAAAACTGATTAGATTTGTACCTCAAACTTTAAAAACCTAAGAGTATGATCAGTAGTTTGTTCTGGATAGCGCCCATTTCAGCGGTGCTGGCTCTTTTCTTTGCATGGATCTTCTACCGCGGCATGATGAAAGCCCCGGCAGGCAATGACCGTATGCAGGAGATAGCACAATATGTAAGGGAGGGTGCAATGGCTTACCTCAAAAGCCAGTATAAAGTTGTAGGCAAGGTCTTCATAATCCTTGTTATTCTTCTCACTGTCCTTGCTTACCTGGGAGTGCAGAACCCATTCGTTCCTGTAGCGTTCCTCACCGGCGGATTCTTCTCGGGTCTCTGCGGATTCCTCGGGATGAAGACGGCAACACATGCCTCATCAAGAACTGCCCAGGGCGCCTCTGTTTCACTGAACAAGGGTCTTCAGATTGCATTCCGCAGCGGTGCTGTGATGGGTTTGGTGGTCGTTGGGTTCGGACTGCTTGATATAGCACTGTGGTTCATCCTGCTCAATAACTTGATCTTTACTCCAGAGCATATGGCTGAGGGTCTCAAATGGCTTGGTCTTACTTTCGTTCAGGCCGGTACTGATAATCATCAGAAGATGATCGAGATCACGGCCACCATGCTTACATTCGGTATGGGCGCTTCCACACAGGCTCTCTTCGCACGCGTTGGCGGAGGTATCTTCACAAAGGCTGCTGACGTTGGAGCCGACCTTGTAGGTAAGGTAGAAGCCAACATACCTGAGGATGACCCCCGTAACCCTGCCACCATTGCAGATAACGTCGGTGATAACGTGGGCGACGTAGCCGGAATGGGTGCCGACCTCTATGAATCGTATGCCGGGTCAATACTGGCCACCGCGGCCCTCGGTGCAGCTTTGCCACTGCTTTCCGCCGGGGATCAGATGAAGGCTGTCATTGCACCGATGATCGTTGCGGCTATTGGTATACTTCTCTCAATAGCAGGTGTTTACATGGTCAGAACCAAAGAGTCGGCCACACAGAAAAATCTGCTTAATGCCCTGTTGCTCGGAACCGGAGGAAGCTCCGCTCTGATACTTATAGCCCTGGCCGCCATGGCCTTTTCCGGTTGGATCACCTGGGGCGTCTTCGGAGCTGTGGTTGCAGGTCTCACTGCTGGAGTCATCATTGGTCAGTCGACAGAATACTTCACATCGGACGAATACGGTCCAACAAGGGGCATCGCAAAACAGACCCTTCAGGGTCCTGCCACTACAATCATTGAAGGTATGGCTGTGGGAATGATGTCATCATGGGTGCCGGTACTTACAATTGCTGCTGCTATCATTGCAGCGTACGGATTTGCAGGAGGCTTCACCAGCTTCCCAAGCGGCGTCTACGGCATCGGCTTTGCCGCCGTGGGAATGCTTTCTACCCTTGGTATAACACTTGCCACTGATGCATTCGGACCCATTGCCGACAATGCAGGCGGTAATGCTGAGATGTCTCATCTTCCTAAAGAAGTACGTGAGCGCACTGACGCTCTCGATATGCTTGGAAATACTACTGCAGCCACAGGTAAAGGCTTTGCCATCGGTTCCGCAGCCCTTACGGCTATGGCGCTGGTTGCAGCCTATATTGAGGAAATAAAACTATGGCTGGGACGTACGGCTGATGAATCAGCAGAAGGATTTAAACAGATAGGTGATGTCCTTTTTTACAAGAGCACTGTGCCTGCCTCAATCCCTGACGGCTTGACCGCAGTAAGTGTAAATACAGCAGGTATCAAGGACTTTATCAGCGCCTATGACCTTTCTGTTTTCAACCCGTTGCTGCTTGCAGGACTTTTTATCGGAGCCATGATGGCATTCCTCTTCAGCGCACTGTCAATGAAAGCTGTTGGCCGTGCAGCAGGAAGTATGGTTGACGAGGTCAGACGTCAGTTCCGTGATATCCCGGGCATTATGGAAGGCACAGGGAAACCTGAATATGCAAAATGCGTTGCCATTTCAACCAAGGGAGCACAGCGTGAAATGCTTCTTCCTTCACTTCTTGCCATTGCTGTGCCATTCGTAGTAGGTATTGCTCTTGGAGTGCCGGGTGTGGTAGGACTTCTCGTGGGAGGTATGACGGCCGGATTTACCCTGGCGAGTATGCTCAACAATGCCGGTGGTGCCTGGGATAATGCGAAGAAGTTCATTGAGAAAGGCAACTTCGGCGGCAAAGGCAGCCAGGCTCATAAGGCCGGCGTAGTAGGTGATACAGTTGGAGATCCATTTAAGGATACTTCAGGACCGGCACTTAACATTCTCATCAAACTCATGTCGATGGTAGCTGTGGTTCTTGCAGGACTTACTGTCATGTGGAGCCTTTGGAATTGATTATTCAGATATTGAAAAGGGAGAGCCCATAACGGCTCTCTTTTTTTATGCCCTGTAACTATATTTGATAATAGATGAGACACGGCATGTGTATTACTAATTGTGTAAATTTATGATCCGGTAATGGGGTCCGGGCCTGTTTCATTATGCTATCAGGAGCGAATTCATCATATGCTCCGGATGAATTCTTAAATCAGGCTACCGGATAAATCCGCAGGTAAGGACCGGAACGAATTATTTAAACCAGACAGATAAATGAAAAGTTATTTAAGCATCGGGTCACGGGTCAGCAGCATCAGGAATCTCTTTTTACTGGCGGTGCTCTTATTAATTATGCAGGTGCCGGTCTCCGGCAGCGGGTTGCCTGTGCAGCGGCCGCTCTCCGGCAGCGCAGGCGGGGAAAGGATAAGCTTCACAGTCGCAATGGATGACGCCATCAGGCATAATTTCAGGGTTACAATGACACTCACAGGGATACAGCAGGACCTTACTGTGTTAAAGATGCCTGTCTGGACACCGGGGTACTACTGGATCCAGAACTATCCGAAGAATCTGAGCAGCCTGACTGTCAGGGACGAGGACGGAAACATACTTACATATGAGAAGACACTCAAGAATGCATGGAAAGTAAAAACTGCGGGTGTGACCACACTGACAGTGAGCTATACAGTATATGCCGATAACCATTCTGTGGCGGATCCTTTCATCGATTCAACGCACGCTTTTATTGCACCTGCAGGACTCTTTCTTTATCCTGAAGGCAGACTGAAGTCTCCTTCGGAAATAACATTTGTTCCATACGGTGGCTGGCAGACTGTTTCGACAGGACTTGACCCGGTAGCCCGGTAAAGTAAATACTTACACAGCCCCTGATTTTGATGTACTGTTTGACAGTCCTGTCCTGATCGGAAACCAGGAGGTCATTTCCTTTGAGGTGGAAGGAATTCCTCACCGAATAGCAGTACTCAATCCCGGCGCATATGACAGGGATAAACTTACGGCTGACTATAAAAAGATGGTTCAGAGCGCTGTCGGGCTGATAGGCGAGATGCCCTACAGGCACTATACCTTCCTGATTATGGGTCAGGGCGGGGGCGGACTGGAACATACCAACTCAATGGCGGTATTCACCGGCTTCCGCGGTGCTGATATATATCCCGCCGAAAGAAAATCATTTCTGGGCTGGATGAGCTTTATTGCCCACGAGTTCTACCATCTGTACAATGTAAAGACTATCAGGCCTGTGGCGCTGGGTCCTTTCGATTACGACAGGGAAAACTATACAAATATGCTCTGGGTCTCGGAGGGCTTCACTGTCTATTATGAGGACATAATACTCAACAGGGCAGGGTTTATGAACGGCGATGAGATGCTGGAGTCACTCGGTCGCAGCATAACAAATTACGAGTCGGTACCCGGTAGCAGGGTACAACCGGTCACCCTCTCGAGCTTCGATACATGGATCAATTTCTTCAACCGTAGCGCGAATGCGGAGAATACGACAATATCATATTATGACAAGGGATGCGGGCTGGCGTTGCTGCTTGACCTGAAGATAAGGCACGAGACAGACAATAAGAGATCGCTGAATGATGTGATGCGGAGGCTTTACTATAATTACTATAAGGAACTCGGCAGGGGATTCACTGACGGTGAGTTCCGCAGCGAGTGCGAGAGCATTGCAGGATGCAGTCTTGAAGAGATTTTTAATTATGCCTCATCGACTGTAAGGCCGGATTACAACAGGTACCTCGATTATGCAGGGCTGTATATGACTGAGGAACCCTCCGGAAATCCGGCAGCGAAGAGTAAGTTTATTTTGCGGAGGAAAGAGAACATGACTCCGCAGCAAAAGAAGATTTATGATGACATGTTCAGGCCTGTCAACTGATATTACCAGAATAATAAGCTTAAGGAAATAAGATGTTTATACCGGGATTTGAAGAGGTGCTTGCTGCCTCAGGGGCTATTTCTTCGTTTATTCACCGTACGCCGGTGCTTACCTCGCGGCAGTTGAATGCCGTCAGCGGCGGGCGGTTGTTTTTCAAGTGTGAGAACTTCCAGAAGGTGGGTGCTTTCAAGTTCAGGGGTGCCACCAATGCGGTCATCAACCTGACGGATGAGCAGCGCCGCAGGGGGGTGGTGACGCACTCATCGGGCAATCATGCTGCGGCGCTGGCGCATGCTGCAGTATCCAGGGGCGTGAAGGCATTCATCGTAATGCCGTCATCGGCTCCCGAGGTGAAGAAGAGGGCTGTGGCGGGCTACGGTGCCGTGATCACCTTCTGCGAGCCCACCCTCGAGGCGAGGGAGGCCGCCGCCGCCGCAATCATCAGCCGTGAAGGGGCCACCCTGGTGCATCCCTACGATAACTTCTTCATCATAGCGGGCCAGGGCACCGCGGCGCTGGAACTGATGACAGAACAGCCGGCCCTCGACGCCATAATCGCTCCCGTAGGCGGCGGCGGCCTCCTCAGCGGAACAGCAATAACCGCCCGCCACCTCAACCCCGACATCCGCATCTACGGCGCCGAACCCCTGCTGGCGGATGACGCCAGCAGATCATTCCGCACAGGAGTCATCCAGCCCGCACTGAAGCCAGCTACCATTGCTGACGGACTGCTTACATCGCTTTGCGAGAGAACATTCACTGTGATACGTGACAATGTGGATGACATTCTGACGGTGACAGAGACTTCTATAATCAACGCCATGCTTCTGGTATGGGAGAGAATGAAGATTGTCATCGAGCCTTCATCCGCAGTGGCACTCGCAGCCGTGCTCGACTACAAACCGCTTTTTGCCGGTAAAAATGTCGGTATTATAATCTCGGGGGGTAATGTGGATATGAAAAAACTGCCCTTCAGTCAGCTCTCCTGAAATATGTAATAATCGGATAATGGTCTGAATACCTGACTTTTACAATATCAAAGTCAATGCATTCAAGCTCGTCTGTGTAGAGCACATAATCGATCCTGTTGGGAGGGTACTTCCCCTTGTATGTAAACCCTGCGCCGTAGCCCGCCTCCACGAAGGCATCATTCAGCCCGCGCTTCATCTTGCGGTAGGTGTATGATATGGGCGTGTCGTTGAAATCGCCCGCCACAATAACCGGGTACGGCGATGTCTCTATATGCTTTCTCACCCGCGTGACCTGCACCGCCCTGCTGGCAAAACCTTTCGTGAGGCTCCTGAAGATGCTCTTTATCTCCACCACGGACCCTGACTGTGCCTCGCCGGTGATCTCGCTGAGCAGCGTGCCTTCCACTCTTTTAAGCCTGAACGACTGCAGATGGTTGTTGTAGATGCGGAAGGTGTCTGCACCGGCTACTATATCGGTAAAGATTGTGAGGCTCGATGACCCCGGATGCACTATGTCTCCCCTGTTGATTATCGGGTAACGTGTAGCGGTAGCAATCCCGTAGTAACTGTTGCCTCCGCTTTTTATCAGTTTTAAGTGGGTGTACAATACGCCCCCGAGGCCTGCCTTGAGGCTCGCCTCACCTGCGGCGGGACTGCCCTTGATGAAATACTCCTGCAGGCACAGGATTCCCGGGTTTTCCTTCTTCAGCAGGGTTAGCATCCTCTGGCGCGAATTCTTTTCACTCTCCTCGTAGGAATTGAAGAGCCTGATATTGTAGCTCATCAGCTTCAGGTCATGGTGTTCCTCAACTCCGTGGTTGCGGAACCTGATAAAATTGTGGATGTACCCGGAACCGATCAGGATTGCCGCAACGGAGATGAGTGCGAGCCATTTCCTCTTTGCAGCCCAGACAAGCACGAATACGAGGTTCAATGCAACAATATAGGGATATGCAAGACCGAAAAGCGCCGGTATGGCAGTGACTGAAGGATTGATGTATACTGACAGATATGCCAGGAACAGGGCAGCCACCAAGATGATGTTCACTGCCAGAAGGGAGTTGCGGACAAAGTGCCTGAAGCCCTCAGTTCTTTTTCTGACTCTCTCTGAAAAGGATCTCTTTTTCTTCTTTGGTGAGGCTGTCATATCCGCCCTTTGATATCTTATCCAGTATATGGTCTATGGCTTTCTGCCGTTCCACCCTTTCCGCATTGTAATCAAAATCGGTACGGGGCTTCTTATAGGTCACCTTCAGCTTGCTTCGCGGCTTGAAAATCGTAACGAAGAAATCCACAGTTTTGCTGAACCATGCCCCAATATCTGTGCCGTTTTTTAGTCCGTAACCGTAGGCCAGTCCCAGTAGTGCACCGCCGATGTGCGCCAGCTTGCCGCCGGTGTTGACAGAAAAGTCGAATACCGATGTGATGAGGAAGGTGATAAGTGCGAGGTATTTTAGTTTTATCCTGCCGAGGAACAGCAGGTGGAGCTCCATCTCGGGAAGATAGACGGCTGTGGTGACTACCATCGCCATCACCGAAGCGGATGCGCCGAGGGCCATTGAAACATTCACAGTCCCTGCAAAGGCCGGGAAGATGTTAAAGACAGCCACATAGAGCAGTCCGCCGGCAATGCCCCCCAGGAAATAAACAGCCACCAGCTTGCGCTGATCGAGGTATGTCAGGAAGATCTTTCCGAACCACCAGAGCCACATCATATTGAACAAAATGTGAATAAAGCCCTGGTGCACGAACATGTATGTGATCAGGGTCCACGGTTTTGCAAGCAGGGCCGGCATGGCGGCCGGAATAGACAGGAAACTGACAACAGTTGATACCAGTTCGGGCTTCGAGGCCAGTGACGCTGATCATCTCCAGGATCTTGATGATCAGAAAGACACCTGCATTGACATAGATGAGCCTCGTAAGGCTTGTGCCGTGTTTGAATGAGGTCTTGATTTCTTCCCCGATGCCCATCAATAGAGTGTTTTGGTTGTCTTGCGCCAGATTCTTATCAAAAGGTATCCGAAGATCATTCCCCCGAGATGTGCCGCGTGGGCTATGTTGCTGCCCGGGGCGGTAACAGCGAGGTAAAGCTCTATGGCGCCGTAAATGAGCACAAAGTATTTTGCCTTTATCGGGATGGGAGGGAAGAGCAGCATCAGCTGTGTGTTGGGGAAGAGGACACCGAAGGCCAGCAGCACCCCGAAGACGGCGCCTGAAGCCCCCACGGTGGGAATGTTGAGGATCAGGTTAAGCTTAGCCATCAGGGGATCGCCGAAGTTCTTGCCCTGCCTGATGATCTCGCTTCCTGAGTCATAAACATACTGCAGCTGTTCGGGTGACAGAGCGGCAAGGGCTTTGTGATACTGGAGTCCCTGGACGAGCTCGTGGGTAAAGGCTGCGCCGAGTCCGGTGATTATGTAATAGATGAAGAAGCGCTTGGGGCCCCACACCTGCTCGAGGATGCCACCGAACATGTAGAGTGCGAACATATTAAAGAGCAGATGGAAGAACCCACCGTGCATGAACATATGTGTCACCACCTGGTATGACCTGAAAGAGTCTGACTTCGGATAATAGAGCCCGAGTATGCTGTTCAGGTCAGTTCCCCATACTGCTTTCAGTATGTACATGAGCCCCAGCATTATGGCATTCAGTATTATAAGGTTTTTTACAACCGGGGGCAGATCTCCGAATCCTCTGTTCATCTCTTGAATTTAACCTGTGTGTGTTGAGTGGGCAAATTTAATTAAACATTCTTAAAGTCAGCTGAACCGTCTGTCAAGTTCCTCGAGTGTGATAATGTTCATTACCGTTCGCCCCGACGGTGAATAGCTTGGAAGGCTGCAGGCAAACAGCATGTCGAAGAGTTCCTCCATTTCGGTGTGCGTCAGTGCCAGCCCGTAGGGAATGGCGGCAGCTTTGGCCATCGAGAGAGCGACCCTCTCGCGTGCCCCTATTGACGGATCACTCAGTGTACGCTTGTATTCAGATATCACGGTCTCAAGCATCTCCAGGGGATTTGCATTGCGACTGTCAGCCGGGTGACCCTTTACGGTTACTATGTTGTTTTTTCCGGTCTCCACGTCAAGGCCAAGCATCTTTATCTCTTCGGCTATCTCTTTGAGAATAACAATGTCGCCGGGATTAAGTTCCGCCGTCACCGGGAACATTGAAACCTGTACGGGAGCAGGACCGTCGCCCAGCGAGGCGAGGAACTTTTCATAGAGCACCCTCTCGTGCGCCCGCCGCTGATCAATCATCATGATGCCGGATATCACAGGGCACATTATGTACCTGTTCTTCACCTGGAAGAATCGTCTGCCGTTCCCTGTCGCTTCACCTGAAGCCTTGTCTGGCTGTTCTTCGCCGCTTCGCGCTGTCACAGTGAAGAGCGATTCCCAGTTTCGCAGATCTTCACGTTCAACGTGGCCGTCCCAGGTGTTTTTGGGCCTGTTATATTCGTTTGTGTCAAACGGATTAAATGAATGGTCAACCTCTATCTGAGGGGTGCCGGGCATCGTCATTCCGCCGGTGATCACCGGTATTTCAACTGCTCCTTCGGGACCGAAGTCCATCGACGGTACCACGTTGAAACGGCCCAGCGCCTCGCGTACCGAAGCCAGGAGAATCTGCCAGACGGATCTTTCGTCTTCGAACTTGACCTCCGTCTTTGTGGGATGAATGTTGACGTCGATTGTGGACGGATCTGCGGTCATGAAGATGAAGTAGGCAGGCACTGCTTCGGGAGGAAGTATTCCCTGGTATGCCTCCATCACTGCCCTGTGCAGGTATGGGTGCCGGATGAACCTGTTGTTTATGAAGAAAAACTGTTCGCCGGGTGTCCGGCGGGCATTCTCGGGCTTCCCCGCAAAGCCCGTGACGGAGATGATGGTGGTGGTAGTCTCCACGTTGACCAGGTTCTGGTTGTACTGTTTGCCGAAGATGCCCACGATTCTTTGTCTGTGGTTGCCCGCCGGCAGCCTGTATATGTCCTGGTCGTTATGTATAAGGCTGAATTTTATCTCAGGATGAGCCAGGACTATGCGCTGGAACTCGGTGATTATGTGCCTGAATTCGGTGTTGTCTGTTTTGAGGAATTTACGGCGGGCAGGGACGTTATAAAATAGGTTTTTGACGCTGAAGACTGACCCTACGGCGCAGGGACAGGGTTCCTGTTTCTCAACCCGCGAGTTGCTTATTACCAGCAGGGTGCCTGTTTCGTCTTCTTCGCGGCGTGTCTTCAGCTCCGTCATCGATACGGCGGCGATGGAGGCGAGGGCTTCACCACGGAATCCCTTGGTGGTGATTGAGAAGAGGTCGTCAGCGCTGTCTATTTTCGAGGTGGCGTGCCGTTCGAATGCCAGGCGGGCGTCAGTCTCACTCATTCCCGCGCCGTTGTCGATTACCTGTACAAGTGTGCGACCGGAATCGCGTATGACCACACTAATCTCAGTGGCACCGGCGTCGACGGCGTTCTCGGCAAGCTCCTTCAATACCGATGCAGGGCGTTGAATAACTTCACCGGCGGCAATCTGGTTGGCCACTGAGTCAGGAAGAAGCTTAATTATATCTCTCATCAGGGGGGCGGTTAGAAACGGAGGTACAGGTATGTAACAAGTACCAGGATTAATATTATGACAATGAGCCTGATGGAGTTATGCTGCTGTGTACGTCCGCGGCTGTGATGGTAAAGATCCCTCATTGAACCTTTGGTGATGGTTCTCCTGAACGGTTTCTGCCCGGCACTTCCTGTAGCCACCCCACTGTCTGTCTGCTCGCTAAAATGATCCGCCGGATCATTTCCTGACGCTCGCTCCCCCATGCCCCATGCCCCATGCTCCCTGCTCCCTGCTCCGTGCTCCGTGCTTCCTGCCCCATGCTCCATGCTGTCTTTATCGAGCCCCATCGCCCTGTGCCGTGCCTCCCTCTCTTCCTTGACAGGGTCATAGTGGCGGGGAGCGTAGTTGAATCCACGCGGCTTTGTCTGTTTAAAGAAGCTTGGTATTGCCATTGTGATGTTTTGCACAAAAATACGAAAGAGAAGGCAGCAGGCAATGGCGATGCCCGTGTAAAAATATGCAGTTTTATCTTTTAGTACAGGGGACTTCTCGTGGTAACGGGAACAGTTTTTTCAACAATTGACAAATGTGAATTGTTTATATTTGTTACTAACCTATAACTAAAATGGGAAAGAAAATTCTTGTTACCTATGCCAGTCGCGCCGGGTCTACCGCAGGGGTGGCGGAGAAAATAGGCAAAGTTCTCAGGGACTTTGGGGAGGTCGCCGAAGTAAAACCGATGCATGAAGTAACTGGATCTTTTGGATTATGATGCTATTGTTGCGGGCAGTCCCATACAGGCCAGTTCGTGGTTGCCTGAAGCCATGGATTTTATGCGCAGACACCAGGCTGTGCTTTCCGAAAAACCTTTTGCCACCTTCACATTATGCATGACGCTTGCGATGAAGAAAGGGGCAGATTACCGTCCGGCAATATCGGAGTGGATAGCTCCCGTTCGTTCTCTGGCCAGGCCTGTAAGTGAGGGCATTTTTGCCGGGGCGCTCGATCTGAAGAAGGTACCGGGTGCGAGTGACAGACTCAAATTCAAGCTCAGCATACTCTTCGGGGTATGGCATGAGGGCGACTTCCGCAACTGGCATGAGATAGAGAAGTGGGCTGCCAGCCTTCCGGAACTGCTGAATTAGAAAGGGGAATGGCGCAAGGCGCCAGGGGTTTTTATTGCCCCTCCCTGACAAGAGCCTGGCCGCCTGCTGGCGGGAGGGACCTCATCCGTCTGCTGGCGGACGTGGGGACATACCATTCAGTCCGTCAGGTGTACTGATGAAGTGGTGGTAAAGACATTCGGTCCGCTACCTGGCGGCTCAGACCATCTGGCGGATAAGCATTTGTGTTTAAAATCTCCCCGAACAACTCTCAACTACAATAAATAAGTTGTACCTTGTAAATTGTTCGACCTAAAAACACAAGAAATAGCTGCCCCTGACAGATAGCCTTTAAATAGTAAGTAATTTATAAGGGAAGAACTATAAATGAAAACTAAATATATCGAATATATCGACTTTGAGAAAGTGAATACTTTGCTCGAAGCTTTCAATAAAACCACAGGATATGTTACAGCCATACTTGACCTTGAGGGAAATATCCTTTCCAGGTCAGGGTGGCGACAAATCTGCACTGACTTTCATCGGGTAAATCCTGAAACATCAAAAAAGTGTACATTAAGTGATACCGTACTGGCCGGTAAACTGGCAAAAGGCGAAAAGTACCATTTCTACAAATGCTTCAATGGACTGGTTGATGTGGCGGTACCAGTTGTTGTAAACGGAGAACATATCGTAACCCTGTTTTCCGGGCAGTTCTTTATTGAAAAACCGGATATCTCCTTCTTTAAAAAGCAAGCCGCGAAGTATGGATTCAATGAGAAAGAGTACCTGGAGGCTTTCGAAAAAGTACCCGTTATTTCATTGGAGGAAGTAAAAACAGCAATGGATTTTTTGCTGAACATGACGCGGATTATCAGTGAGATGACATTTCAGAAGCAGGAACTGATTGAACTGAATAAATCCATAAGTGAAAGAGAAGACGAGCTACATGAGAGCGAGCGCCGCTACAGTGATATGATGAGCAAGGTAGACCTTATCTCGATTTCCCTCGACCGGGATGCGAGAATTACATTCTGTAATGATTATCTGCTGCGCCTGACCGGATGGTCACTGGAAGAGGTTATTGGCTCGAACTGGTTCAAAATGTTTATTCCACCTGAAGATTACAAACTTAAACGGACCTTTTCAGCAGTACTGCATGACGAGCCGGAGGCATGGCATTTCGAGAACAGGATTCTCACCAGGAAGGGAGAGCGACTGACAATCCACTGGAACAACACTGTACTGCGTTCACCTTCCGGGGAGGTGATTGGCACAGCCAGCTTAGGCGAAGACATCACCGAGCGCATACTCGCTGAAGAGAAGCTCATGGAGAACAACTCCCTGTTGCGGATAGCTGCTGAAAAAGCCAGGCTTGGAGGCTGGAATGTCAATCTGAAAGAGAACAGGTCATACTGGTCTGATGAGGTAGCATCGATTCATGAAATGCCTGCAGGATACGCGCCCCTGGTAGAGGATGGGATCAGCTTCTATGCCCCGGAATGGCGTGACCGGATCACCCGGGTTTTCAAAGATTGTGCCCGGAAAGGAATTCCTTATGACGAGGAGATGGAGATCATTACATCCACAGGAAAACGGATATGGGTAAGAACCATCGGTGAAGCGGTAAGGGATGCCAAGGGGAAAATATATAAAGTCCAGGGTGCTTTTCAGGATATTTCGGCACGAAAGGCTGAAGAGGAACAAACACGGGAAAGGGACTTGCAGTTCAGAAAACTCTCAGCAAATGTGCCCGACCTGATCTACCAGTTTACGAGAAAGTCTGACGGAACTTATTGTGTCCCCGTTGCCTCAGAAGGTATCAGGAATATTTTTGGATGTTCGCCGGAGGATGTGCTCAACGACTTTTCACCGATTGCCAGGGTAATATATCCGGAGGATACGGATAGAGTAATCAGCGACATCGAATCTTCTGCAACGAATCTGACCTATTTTACATGTGAGTTCCGGGTGCAGATCCCGGGCAGACCGATTCAATGGATTTTTTCAAGGTCTTCACCCGAGAGGTTGCCGGATGGAAGTATCACCTGGTATGGTTTTAATACGGACATTACTTACCGCAAAGTTGCGGAGGAGGCTATCAGAAATTTGAACTCTGAACTTGAAAAACGGGTAATGGAACGAACTGCACAGCTTGAAGCTGCCAACAAAGAGCTCGAAGCCTTCAGCTATTCTGTTTCCCATGATCTGAGGGCACCCTTGCGGCATATCAATGGCTTCGCAGAGATATTGACACAACAATATTCCGGCGAACTCACCGGGGAAGCCCTGAGGCATTTAAACACCATTGTAGACTCCGCACAGAGGATGGGCACTCTCATTGATGACCTCCTGAGTTTTTCAAGGACCGGAAGGGCTGAACTGAGGAAATCATCATTTAAAATGAAACAGGTGGTCACTGATGCCTTATCGCAAATCAAAGCATCGTATACGAACCGTAAGATAGACTGGGAAATCTCACCTTTGCCCGAAATTTATGGCGATTATAGTCTTCTGCGTCTCGTCTGGATGAATCTACTCGATAACGCCGTAAAGTATACGCAGAACAAAAAGAAGGCTGTAATCAGGGTAGGGTATAAGGACATTGATGGGGAGTATGTATTTCACGTTAAGGATAATGGTGTGGGCTTCGACATGAAATATGCCGAGAAACTTTTTGGTGTTTTTCAGCGGTTGCATTCGTCTTCTGAGTTTGAAGGCACGGGGATTGGCCTGGCTAACGTGCAAAGAATAATTTTGCGCCATGGAGGAAGAATATGGGCTGAGGCAAAGCCTGATAAGGGTGCCTCTATTTATTTTTCAATTCCAAAAGATACAGATGACGGCTGACCTTTAGACTCTTAGACTTAGGACTTCAGACCTTTAGCTATTTCATCCTGGTATATCTTTCCAGCCGGTAATTGCTGTTGTCAATTTTACCATCTTCGTTGACGTGCCATATCTGCACCAGGGTGTCATTTTTGACGGTGACAAGCATTTTATAAGTCATTCCTACTATTTCGGGTGCTGAATGGTAAAGAATGGTTTCAGCATAATCGGTTCCGTTGAGGGTATATGTTCCTCCTCCGTAAGTGTCCGTTGTCACAGTATCCTGTGAATATTTTCCGACAAAGATGAAATGATCCTTTGACCACCATTTCATGTCACTTCCCTGGTATGTTGCGGGGAACTCACCGACGACAGAATCATTAACAACAGATTTTGAATAGATCAGGCTCCATTGTCCCTCGATGGGGTTGGGTGTTTCCTTTTGTGTGCAGCTGATTACGCACAGCATTGCTACGATGCAAAAGATTAGAGTTTTTTTCATGTTCTTATACTTTGATCAGGTTCGGTTCGGATGCTGATTAGTAAAGTTACATCAGCAAAAGAACCAAGTCAAATATATTTAATCCGGCACCTTGATTTTGGGATGGAAGTGGTGTATCCTCTTCAGGGATTGTTTGTCCTGTATTGGGTTTTATGATCTGAAAGCAGTTTTGAGTAAGCTTTGCTGCTTTAAATTATGAAATGAACATTATCTCCGGTTAAAGACAAATAACTGTACCTTTAGGTGATATACACTGAAATTATGCCAAATGATCAGACTCAGGACCATAAATATCTTCGGACAAAGTATTAAACCATCCGAACGGTATCTCGACCTTGAGGAAACATGGACTGAATTATAAAAAAGCACATTGCCGTTCCATTAACGTGTATTTTGAGACAAAAACATGCTAAAATCCGGGCATATTTTTAAAAGTAATAACTACTATCAATCATTTTTATAAAACAGAGACTTATGAGAACTTTTAAATTACTCGTAATACTTTTGTGCTTAACCGAAATGACTTACTCTCAAAACTCAGATGATTTAGTCATTGCAAAAAGAATCAAAATAAACTCAACTGTATTGGGAGAAGATCGTACAATTTATGTTTCTACTCCCTCTGGCTATAATGATTCGAAGGATTCTTACCAGGTATTGTATGTTATTGATGGAGTGTCTGACGTTATAGGACTTGTAAAATATTTATCGGATTATGGAGTTTGTCCTCAATTAATAATTGTTTCTATCGAAGAAGTTAACCCTGCAAGAGATATGTTTCCTTCAAAGCCCAAATATAGCAGAGGTACACAGCCAACAACAGCATGGTATAATAAAAAGGAGGATAATGAATTAAGAGTGAACAGACCTGATGAAAAAATTGGCGAAGCAGATAAATATCTGTCATTTATTGAAACAGAACTTTTTCCCTTTATTGAAAAGAACTATCGTACAGTTCCTTATAGAATCTGTTGCGGTCATTCAAAGGGAGGGCTTTGTGTGACCCATGCCTTCCTTTCGCATACTAATATGTTCAATGCCTATATTGCTCTTAGTCCTTCTCTTTATTGGGATGACGGTTTAGTTATGAAAACAGCAGAAGAAAAACTTGCCGGCCTAAATTTTAAACACAAACTGTTTTATTTCGATATCGGAGGAAATGAAACTCCTTCTACTATTGGTGATGCCTTTACTTTTGCCCAAACCATTAAAACAAATGCGTCTGAAGACCTAAGGTGGAAATTCGATTACCTGCCTAATGAAAACCATGGAAGCGGAACAGCTCTTGGTATTATTAATGCCTTAAAATTCATATACGATGGCTGGGATTTTGATGTAAACAAAATAAAGACAGATGGATTTAGCGCTATTGATAGTTTTTATAAAAGTCAATCAGAAAAATATGGATACGAGATAACTTATGATGCAGGTCTTTTGAATTCTTATGGATGGAGTTTTCTGCGTAATGGAAAGCATGAAGAAGCTGTAAAAATATTTAAAGAAAATGTTCGTCGATTTCCTGATTCACCTGATGCTTTCAACTTTCTTGGAGAAGGATATTTAGCTGCGAGGTAATACTGAAATGGCAATTAAAAGTTATGAAAAAGCGATAGAACTGGCAACAAGATTTTCCGGGAATGTTGAATTTTTGAAGCGTAGACTTGAAAGTATTAAAGCAGATAAAAAGTAAAACACCCGCTGACAAATTGTTTACTGCATTCGGGTCTCAGAGGGTCGCGATGCTTTGAGGCTCATAAAAAAAGTTGATGTATACTGGCAGGTTTTCGCCTCATAATCCTGCACGACATCATACCATCAACCGTTAGCTGTCATGTGTTGCCCTGATTTGCAGATTACTGCTATATTTATAAAATGAAGAAGACTACCTTTCTGATGTTGCTTGGATTTATGCAACTTGTCGGAAATTCACAGGAGTTAATAAAAATCTCCTCCGACTTAGAGTTATTAAAAATCTCAGAACATGCTTACGTGCATGTTTCTTATACCACTCTGCCAAATTATGGAAGAATCTCCGCAAACGGTTTGATTTTGACTAATAATAATAGTGCTTTCCTATTTGATACACCCTGGACCGATTCTTTAACCTGTGTTTTAATATCATACCTTAATGATCAAATGAAGTTACAAATAACAGGTTTTATCCCTAACCATTGGCATGAAGACTGTATGGGAGGTTTAAATTACCTTAAATCTCAAAAAATCAAGTCTTATGCAAATCAATTGACAATTGATATTGCAAAAAATAAGGGATTACCTGTTCCTGATCAGGGGTTTAAGGATTCATTGAGACTAAGTCTGGGAGATAAATTCATTTATTGTTATTTCTTTGGCGCTGCTCATTCATCAGATAACATTGTTGTCTGGATACCGTCTGAAGAAATTCTTTTTCCCGGATGCATGTGTAAAAGCCTGAACTCCGGTAATCTCGGTAACGTATCAGATGGCGATATTTCTGAATACCCAAAGACAATCGATAAAGTAATTCAAAAATTTAAGTCTGCAAAAGTCGTAATTCCAGGTCATGGACCTATAGGTGGACCAGAGCTTCTGACTCATACAAAATCTTTAACTGTTCAATATTAAAAACAAAACACGAACAGTTAACACGGACAATACGGCTAAGTTATTTGTCACACTTTTTGCTTTTACTCCTGCCGCCAGGACAGCTTTGTCATTGTATATGCACCCGGACACACGCAATACTCAAAAATATTTGTACCAGGATTGGTGCCCGGTGTTACGTCGGGTAACACGCACTTAATCAGGCTGCCGGTCAGTTATAACACATTTCCGTCAATTTTGTAATTGACATTTCAGCAGGATTAGGTTAATTTTGTAGTTAATGGTTATTGCTTATAATTAACTCTGACTGTCTATTTGAAAATAAAGGAGTTGCATTTGGGCAAAGTGCTTCAATACAGGCACTATCCATCCGGACTAGCTATTCCTTCAATGCTTTCAGGGAGTAATTCTGTTTAAAACACTCTTGGGGTATGAAGACAGAAATCATCGCATTTAGCCTGGGTTTAACCAGTTGCTATCTGATCATTGGCAAAGAGATCGTAATGGTTGATGCAGGTGGGCCACATAAATTGCATCAGTTCAAAAAAATACTTGCGAAAAATAGAATTGACCCGGCCCGCATTAAACTTATCGTCATTACTCATTCGCATTTCGACCATTGTGGTTCAGCATGTGATATCAGGGATTTCACCGGGGCTAAAATCGCCATTCATGAAAGCGAAAGAGAATGTGTTGAGCATACCAAAGTGATGGTACCAAAAGGCGTAAACTGGAAAGGCAAAATCATAACACCGCTGATTTTCTCTGTCAAAGTCCCTTTCACTAAGTTCAGCCCGGATATTCTTCTGAATGATGAACCATACCCGCTGTCTGAATTTGGAATTGACGGGCATATCATTCACACGCCCGGGCACACTGTTGGCTCAGTCAGTGTAATTCTCAATTCAGGAGAAGCATTCGTGGGTTGCATGGCACATAATGGATGGCCATTCCGTTTCAAGCCGGGATTACCCATTTTGGCTCAGGATATCAATGCCATAAAAGAAAACTGGAAAGTTCTGATAGACAGAGGTGTTACTTTTGTCTATCCCGGACATGGGAAACCTTTTCCGGTTGATGTCAATAAAAAGCGACTGGAATTTCCTTCAGCCAATTAATACAGCGACAAATGGATTAATCATTCAGTATAAACTTCAAACTATGGAATTGTGAGGATCTCTATCGCAGGTGCAAACACGTTGCATATTCTCAGCTCCTGACAGCTTTAATTAAAAGTCAGAAAACAGAATAAATAATACGCTATGAAAAATCTATCAACCACCAGTTACGGCAAACAACAGGTTTTATTCCTGTCATTCTTGTTTGCCGTATTGCCGTATGCTTTTTCACAAAATCAGCCCGCGCAGACTGATTTGAATGACCTACCCTTTGGTTACAATTCCTGGAACTGAAACCCGATCCTTGTATTCAAAGGTTCTGGGACAGGAAATGACACTTTACATTAAAATTCCTGCCAGTTATAAAATCAATACTCAGAAGATTTACCCATGCTGGTATGTCACCGATGCGAATCTGTCATTTGCCATGATTGCAGATATGGCTAACTTTTTTGAAGTCCCAGTGATAGTTGAACCTGAACTTTTCATTGTGGGAATAGCATATAAGATCAGGGATATGGGCGACTGGGGAGCATGGAGGACAAGAGATTTAACTCCGACAAATATTCCTTCGATGGATACATACTGGGCGGGTGTCTTCTCAAAATTTGCAGGCAGGCAGGTTGAAGTTAAGACCGGTGGTTCTGCAAAATTCCTGGAATTTATTGAAAAAGAGGTTTTCCCGTTTATGGAATCAAATTATCGCGTTTCTTCAACTGGCAGAGGGCTGGGCGGTTATTCCTACGGAGGTTTGTTTTCGTTATATGTGTTATTTAAGCAACCTGAGCTTTTCACCATTTACTATGCCGGCAGCCCTTCTATAAAATACGACAAGGGGGTTCTTTACACTTATGAACAAGA
The DNA here is from genome assembly GCA_963757935.1 of uncultured Bacteroidales bacterium. Classification (GTDB taxonomy): domain Bacteria; phylum Bacteroidota; class Bacteroidia; order Bacteroidales; family VadinHA17; genus SR-FBR-E99. The sequence goes on from CAVWSZ010000002.1 coordinate 45,098, forward strand.
ATACGCATCGACGCATAAGGACTTAAACGCAAAACTTTTCATGACTGCAGGAGGTGCAGAAGATTCTACTATGATCGCAAACGTAAAAAAAATGGCCGCTCAACTGGAGTCAAGGAATTATCCTGGTTTAATTGTAGAAACTCAGGTTTTTCCTGATGAGACACACCAGACCTGCATTCCATCAGCTCTTATGAGAGCATTCATGGTCCTCTATAAAAAGTAAAATATTCTGTCCTATGAAACGACACTATTGAGGTAACACCGGAAAAATACCCAATTTTGCATCGAAGGGAAAAGGGGACTTACAGATGCTCTTACCTTCAATATGAAAAAGGGGAGACATTATTGCTTATGGAGGTGCAACCTTTGTTTCTGCCTTAATCAGGCTGGGACTTATTGACGACTATCATTTATTTATTAATCCATCTGCTATTGGCAGCGCAATGTCAATTTTCAGGGAAGTTGACAACAGACAAAATCTGACATTTATAAAATCTGAATCATTTGATTGTGGGATAGTTGTTTTGCAATATAAACCGGGTTAATATTATAACTATGCACGACTGCAAGTCTCGGGACATTTATAGTTAAGCGGAGCAGCCTGCCACGAGCCGCAACAAATTGTATTTAAATTTGTTATAGGGGAATAATCCACTTATAAACGAAGGCTATGAGACGCGGGAGATTTATTTTAACAACTATTTCGACCCTGATATTTCCTTTTCTTTCCGAATCATTTGGATCAGACATTCAAAATATCCAAAAAGGGTTTAAAATCAGGTCAGGTGAATCGAGAACCGGGAAACATTTAAAAATGAAAGGAGTAACTTTAAATGTGCTTGATTTGAAGGTATCATCAAAAGATACAAATGGAAATTTATCGGTCTTCGAGCAGATTGGGTTTACTCCCAAGGGCGGTCCCCCTCTGCACATTCATCCGTATCAGGATGAGTATTTCTATGTTTTGGAAGGCGAATACCAATTTCAGGTAGATCAGGAAAAATATAATTTAAGCCCCGGAGACACTATATTCCTGCCAAGGAACATACAGCATGCTTTCATTCAATTGTCTGAAAAAGCAAGGGTATTGGTTTCATACACTCCGGCCGGTAAAATGGAAAGTTTTTTTGAAATAACAGACTCGTGGACTACTCCTCCCGGTGAAGACCTGATCAAAAAGACATTCAGCGATCATGATATGAATGTTGTAGGGCCAGCTTTGAAATATTCTGACTAAAGATGACCCTCAGACCTTCAGACCTCAGACCTTCAGACCTCAGACCCTCATACTGTCAGCCCTCTTTTACCTCCTTGATATCTTCCCGGAGCCGTGTATACAAGTCCCATCCGAAGTAACACCTTCAATAACAACAGAATATGTTGTCGGAGAATCAGCGGTATAGAAATCGAACATTGCCTCTCCCGATGATGACACAGTAACATTCGGATTCCAGTAAATGGTTGTCCGCAGATCTGCCTGCCTGTTTTCACGCAGTTCGGGGGTGTCATAACGGGGAGAATAAAACAGGTCTGGCTTCTGATAACCCAGGGGTGTGATTTTACGTATATTGTATTTTGGGGCATTATCATAAGTCTGATAACCTGTCTTTGTCGTTATCACTATAGCTCCTCCTGCGCCGTCGCCACCCAGAAGAGTTGCCTGAGCACCCTTCAGGACTCCTATTCTCTCGATATTGGATGGGTCAATAATATTGTCGATATCATAATCCTGAATAATTAAGTCATCAATAATAAGGGCTGCATAATTGTACGAGGGTCCGCCAGGTAACCGGTAGCTCATCCTCCCCAGGATGACTTTCCTTTGTCCAAATTCATCGGTTACCAGGTCCACATGAGGTATATATTTTAAGAGATCAGAGACATTTGAAGGCTGGTAAGCCTCTATCTCTTCCGAAGTCATGATTTCCGGACTGTTTTTTGGCATATAGTATGAAAACCTGTAATCTTTTTCACCGGGTGCCTTTCCGGTTATCACCACCTCTTCGATATAAATGGTCCTCATGCCATTTTCTATAGTGTATTTTGTGTCAGCTTTGGAAACATAACTGCTCAGGTGTTTCTCCTCCGGCCGGTTTTCAAATTCCGGAACTACCAGGGGTGGCAGAGCTGATACCCGTGGAAATTTATCAGGTTCAATCAGTAATTCAATCCCCTTGCTGCCCTTTTTATCCAGTGCCTGAAGGATGAATGACGAACTGTCAGGAAACTCGATTCCGTTAAATGCGAAGCGGCCGTTAAGGTCTGTCGCGGTCTCGTCGTAATATCCTGCCTCCCATGAAAAGATTGCAACAAGTCCCTCTGCAACAGGTTTTCCCCTCACCATGCTTCTGGTCCGGCCTTTGATTTCCATGCCGTATCTTTCAGGATATACAGGGGTTGTAAATTTACCATTTACGGCATCGGGGATATTATAACGCCTCCAACCGTTTGTCAGCATAAGCAGATCGAGAGCCTCCGCAGCCTCCGGATTATTCTCCCGGAAATAGTAGGCCGGGTTGTTGATATAACCTTTAAGATCGGATGTCAACAGCAAATTGGTCAGTATTGATGCCGACGAATCGGGTTTTATATCATTATCGTCTGTAACGGATACGGAAAATGTTCCTTCCCGGGGAATTCCGTTGATGTCGGTAATTTTCACACCGGCATTAACTTTCTGGCGCGATTTATAGTTCTGCAGGTCAGTGTTGAGTTCAACATGTGCCTGGTCATTGTTAAGGCAGAATACAAGCCGTTCGCTTAGCGGGTTCATATTACAGTCAAAAAGGATGATCTGCATCACGCCTGACGGAAACTTATCGGTATCGAACATGATGCTGCTGTAATCAGGATCCCACGGAGCTGCGTAGAGAACTATTCCCCTGGTGTGGAGTAAAAGGAAAAGCGGACACTCTTCCTGTATGTCAGTTGATTTCAGCACTGAAACATAGAGATTGTTTTTTACAGTCTCCGTGCTGATTGAATACATATCACTGGCTGCTTCCGGCAATTCAAATCGTTTTTCATGCCCCTGCTCATCTGTGCAGATCGCATAGTATTTTTCTCCCTCTTTTGCTACAATTGAAAAGAGGCCCATGCCGTCGTGTGTAGTTTTGACCTGTCCGTATTCAAAGCCGTTGCCATTAACAATTTTGACGGTGACATTTTCCGGCAGGCCTCTTGAATTTAAGGCTTTAAAGGCAACTGTACACGGCACACCTTGCAGCATATAGCCGCCTTCAGGGTAGAATGTGACTTCAAAGTCATCTGTCGGATATGGTATTGGAAAGAGCCTGGTGCCCTTAACGGTTTCAACGGTCAATACCCTGGGGGTGGTTTCCGCAGGAAGGCGGAAAGAGAAATGAACCATTGTATCATTGCCGGTTTTAACCTCGCTGGCGGGCTGATCATTGACCCTGATTTTCAATTGGTCATACTTTATTTTCTTTCTGGTAATGATATCGGAAAAACTCACTTCGGCAGTCAGCCTGTCGTCCCTGTCAAATATGAATTCAGCTTCTGATTTAATTGATGCCGACAGCGGGCTGATTATCCGGATATACTTCCTGAAAAAGAAGTCTTCGCCCAGGTTCTGCATGTAATCAGTATAACCGCAGAGAGTGTAGTCACCTTCAGGCAGGTTCTCATCCAACGGGATATAGCCGCTGAAAGCACCCTGATCCTGTCTGATTTTTAAACGGTTGACTACGGAATCCAGTGGATTGATCAGTTCGACGTAGACATACTTGTTTGCCAGTGGTTTATGGAGTACTGCGTCTACCAGCCAGGCTCTGAACCAGACAGTCTCGCCTGAAATATATAGCGGTTTATCGGTCTGGAGGTATAATTTTTCCTGAGGGAATATGACTATCTGTTCGACAATATTACTCAATACAGAATCCTTTGCCTGCGTGACATTGACCTGGCAGTGTGAATATTGGGAGAGCAGAAGGGATAAGGATAAGAAGAAGATACTTTTTTTCATTCAAGGATTGTTCTATGGCCGGGACACCGGAACTTTGGCAGCATTGGTAGTCTGATTAATGAGGGTCTGCAATTTTGTCTTACCCCCCCCTTATAAGTTGGGCAGATTTATCAAATGAAGATAGTACTTTTCACATTATTTTCATTCATCATCCGATAATCAAAGTTAGCCGTATCTCCGGATTTACCGTCTGAGGGTATCCTGTAATATCCAACCACAACACGGCTATTGCCAAAATTGTTTCTTTTTCGATACCTCTTATGAGATTGGTGTTATAACCGAAATAACAGGTATAACTGAAGAAGGCATAGATCAAATTCAAAAGATAAAAAATTACTAATCAAAGGAAGATTTGTTCCGGGCCAACTTCGCAGATTTTTTGGAGAATTTTTATAAAGCCTTTATACACTGGTGGTAGTTTCTTATAAAATCCTTAATAAATCAGGTGCAATTTTGTATCGGAATTAAATCATCAGATATGAAGACACCATTTTTAACATTATTATCCTCTTCCGTTGAGCCGGATCTTTCCCCGGCCTATCTTATCGCAGCTATAATCGCACTGTTAATTCTCGGATACCTTTTTTTTACATTAATTAAACCTGAGAAATTTTAGGTTATGAAATCTGAAAGAGGTTTAATTATAGCAATATTCTGTTTCTTTTATATAACAACAGGTTTCATAAACGCACAAAAGGATGAAAAGACAACATCATTTAAAGTGACAGCAGATTTGGTCAGTAATTATGTTTGGCGTGGTTCACTGGCAACCGTAAGTCCAACTCCTGATTTCCAGCCGACTTTAGCTTATATTATTGGTAATCTAGAGATTGGGGTATGGGGATCAACAGATTTTACCGGAAGTTATAAAGAATTAGACCCATATATTTCTTACACGGCAGGTAAGATTAAACTGGGATTAACAGATTATAACTGGAATTTTTCCCGGGCTAATTACTTCAATTATAGGAGTAGCGAAACCGGTCACAGGCTTGAAGGTACAATTGGTTTTTCGGGAAATGAGATAATTCCTGTTACAGTAACCTGGAATTCAATAATTTATGGATTTGATAAGGATACTTCTGATTCCACCAGGCAAGCCTATTCAACCTATATTGAACTGGGATATACAAGGGGAGTTGCCAGTTTCTTTTTTGGATTTACTCCATGGGCAGGCTATTACAATAATTATGGCTCTACAAGTTTTGATCCCGGGACTGCAAAAAAGTCATTTTCTATTGTCAATGTCGGTGTCAGCGCTACTAAGGGATTGAAGATCAGTGAAACTTATTCTGTGCCGTTAAAGGCCACACTGGTCGTTAATCCTGCTGCTACTTATTCCAGGGATGATTTTGTTCATCTCTGTTTTTGTAATAACACTCTGAAAAAATACACTGTATGAAAACTCTGGATTTTGTTCAGATATTTCTGTTCTTAGGTTTATTAATTGCCTTAACTCCATTGTTGGGCAAATACATGAGTAAAGTTTTTTCAGGAGAAAAACATTTCATGTTACCTGTTTTCGGTTGGCTCGAAAAGTTAACATATAAATTCACCGGAGTCAGATCCGATGAAGAAACAAACTGGAAATCATATACTTTCGGTTTGCTTATGTTTAATCTTATTGGGATTTTTTTTGTATTTCTGATTCAGATTTTTCAGGCATATTTACCTTAAATCCTGCAAATCTTCCCAATGTTTCATGGCATTCTGCTTTCAATACAGCAGTAAGTTTTGTGACCAATACCAACTGGCAGGGATATGCCGGTGAAACAACACTGAGTTACTTCGTGCAAATGATTGGACTTACTGTGCAGAATTTTGTAAGTGCAGCAACCGGAATAGCTGTTATTACTGGCTCTTATAAGAGGTATTTCCCGAAAAACCACCGATAAACTTGGTAATTTCTGGACAGATCTTACACGCTCAACTTTGTATATTCTTTTACCGCTTTCAATTATTTTTGCTATTGTATTGGTTGGTCAGGGTGTTGTTCAGAATTTTAAAGCATATGAAACAGTTCAAACTTTACAGGGAGCACAACAGGTAATTCCAATGGGACCTGCAGCTTCGCAAATTGCTATTAAACAATTGGGAACAAACGGAGGTGGATTTTTTAATGCCAACAGTTCACATCCTTTCGAAAATCCAACTCCATTCAGCAATTTTCTCGAAATGCTGGCTATATTGCTTATTCCGGCTGCATTAACATTTACTTATGGTAAAATGGTTGGTTCAACACGACAGGGTTGGACAATTTTTACTGCTATGCTGATTTTATTTGTTGCAGGATTAAGTATTTCACTTATATGCTGAATATTCAGCTAATCCAATTTTCGGACATTTACCCCTTGATGGAAGGCAAGGAAACCCGTTTTGGAATTACAAACAGTATACTCTTGGTCAGTCACCACCACTGCAGCTTCCTAATGGTTCAGTAAATGCCATGCACGATAGTCTTTCACCATTGCAGGAATGATAGCCTATGATAAATATTATGCTGGGTGAAATTATTTTCGGTGGTGTAGGAGCAGGATTATATGGTATGGTATATTTATTATTCTTACTGTATTTATTGCCGGATTGATGGTTGGACGCACACCTGAATACCTGGGTAAAAAAATTGAGGCATTTGAAGTTCAAATGGCCATTATTGCCGTTCTTGCACCAAATATTGTAATACAGCTATTTCACTGCATGGGCTTCGGTAAGCAGTTCTGGTTTATCGAGTCTTAATAATGCAGGTCCTCATGGTTTTTCCGAAATTCTTTATGCTTATAGTTCAGCTGCCGGAAACAATGGCAGTGCTTTTGCCGGGTTAAATGCAAATACGGTGTTTTACAATCTGACTCTTGGTATTGGAATGCTGATTGGCCGTTTTGGAGTTATTATTCCGGTACTGGCAATAGCCGGAAACATGGCAAAAAAGAAAATTACTCCACTTTCGGCTGGTACATTCCGCACCGACAATTGGTTGTTTATCGGTTTACTAATTGCAGTTATTCTTATTGTTGGCGGATTAACACATTTCCCTGCTTTATCACTTGGCCCGTTAGTTGAACATTTGCTAATGAATAATGGAATAACCTTTTAATTTTTAAATAAAATGAGTACAAAACAAAATACAAGCCTTTTCAATAAAAAGATATTATTACAGGCTGTAAAAGACAGTGTAATCAAATTAAATCCTGCTTTACTGATTAAAAATCCTGTCATTTTTATTGTGGCAATTGGTTCTCTTCTTACAACAATTATAGTGTTTGCAGGTATTTTTCAGGGTAATTTTTCATCTTTCAACCTTCAGATAGCTATCTGGCTTTGGTTTACTGTGTTGTTTGCCAATTTCTCTGAAGCTATTGCCGAAGGCAGGGGAAAAGCCCAGGCTGATAGTCTGCGAAAAAACCGTACACAAACAAAAGCCCGTAAAATTGTTGGCAAACAGGAAGTTTCGGTATTTGCAACAGAACTTAAAAAAGGTGATATTGTATTTGTGAAGCCGGTGATGTAATTCCTTCTGATGGAGAAGTTATTGAAGGTATTGCAAGTGTTGACGAATCGGCAATAACAGGTGAATCAGCCCCGGTAATCCGCGAAAGCGGAGGCGACCGTTCAGCAGTTACCGGAGGGACAAAAGTAATCAGCGACCGGATTTTAATCCGCATTACAACTGAACCAGGTAATACATTTATCGACCGTATGATTGCATTGGTTGAAGGAGCAAAACGACAGAAAACACCTAATGAAATTGCACTTGTCATTCTTCTTTCAGGTTTGTCAATTATTTTTCTTCTGGTAGTTGTTACACTTCCTGCATTCTTCGGATACAGCCTTACGGCTTCAGGTTTACCAATGTCTCAAAACTTAACAATTCCTGTATTAATTGCTTTGTTGGTTTGTCTTATTCCTACAACTATTGGAGGTTTGCTGAGTGCAATTGGAATAAGCGGAATGGACAGGCTTATTCAGCGAAATGTTATTGCTACCAGTGGCGTGCTATTGAAGCTGCCGGAGATGTTGATGTGCTTTTACTCGATAAAACAGGAACAATTACTTTGGGTAACCGTATGGCAACTGATTTTATTCCTGCTGAAGGTGTAACGGTTGAAGAACTTGCCGATGCTGCACAGCTTTCATCATTATCAGACGAAACACCCGAAGGACGTTCAATTGTTATTCTTGCTAAAGAAAAATTCAATATTCGTGGTCGTGAAGTTCATCAGCTCAATGCAACATTTATTCCTTTTACAGCACAATCGAGAATGAGCGGTGTTGATTATAAAACTGATGATGGTACAATGCATCAGTATCCGTAAAGGTTCATCAGAAGCTATTCGCACATTTATACAAAACAATAATGGTTTTTATCCTCAGAAAATTCAAGAATATTGTTTCCGATCTGGCACGACAGGGGGCAACACCTCTGGTTGTTGCAGAAGATAACAAAGTTCTTAGGAGTTATTCATCTTAAAGATATTGTAAAAGGTGGTATCAAACAGCGTTTTGCCGAACTTACGGAAAATGGGTATTAAAACTGTAATGATTACCGGTGATAATCCATTAACTGCAGCTGCTATTGCTGCTGAAGCCGGTGTTGATGATTTTATGGCTGAAGCAAAACCCGAAGATAAATTGCGCCGTATCCGTGAAGAACAGGCAAATGGACATCTGGTTGGAATGATTGGCGATGGCACAAATGATGCCCCTGCACTTGCACAGGCTGATATTGGTATTGCAATGAACTCAGGTACCCAGGCAGCCCGTGAAGCCGGAAATATGGTTGATCTCGACAGTAATCCAACAAAATTAATTGAAGTTGTGGAAGTAGGCAAACAATTACTTATGACCCGTGGCTCACTTACAACTTTTAGTATTGCCAATGATGTGGCAAAATATTTTGCCATTATTCCTGCTATTGCTATTTCACTTTATTCAGGCACAAACGGAATTGGCCCTCTTTCTGTCCTTAATATTATGAATCTGGGTTCACCTCAAAGTGCTATTCTGAGTGCAGTAATTTTTAATGCTATTATCATTATTCTTATTAGTCCCACTGGCATTAAAAGGTGTTCGCTACCGACCTGTTTCAGCCAATGCAGCATTAACCCGAAACCTGCTTATTTTTGGTTTAGGTGGTATTATTGCTCCATTTATTGGAATTAAACTTATTGATATTCTTAATTAACCTGTAAATACAATATAACAATAATGAAAACATATCATTATATCATTGAAAATATTTCTGTTTTTTACAATTTTAACAGGAATTATTTACCCTCTTTTTGTTACAGGAATTGCACAGGTTGTATTTCCTGCAAAAGCAAATGGAAGTTTAATTATAAAAGACAATAAAATAATTGGAAGTGAACTGATCGGACAGCAATTTGATAGTGCATATTTATTTTACTTCACGGCCTTCAGCTATTTCATATAATCCATTGCCTTCAGGAGGTTCAAATTATGGATTAACAAATGCAAAATTGAAAAATCTTGTTGACAGAACGCAAAAAACAATTCATTGCTTTTAATCAATTAGACAGTCTTACTGTAATATCCCTCCGAAATGCTTTTTGCATCAGCAAGCGGACTCGATCCGCATATTTCTCCAGAAGGCAGCATTATTGCAGGTTGACCGGATTGCAAAAGCCCGAAATTTCAATGATAACCAAAAGCAAAACTTGATTCAAAGTGTAAAAGACCTTACTGAAACACCTCAGTTTATCAGTTCTTGGTGAAGAAAGAATTAATGTATTGATTTTAAACCTTGAACTTGATAAACTTGACCAGAACATTACAAATAACAAATAAAATCGATAATATTATGAAAACTTCAATCCGCAGCAAAAGATTTACAATGGGAATGATACTTTTCCTGGTAATCATTTTATTGTTATCAATCTCCTCTGCTTATTATCTGAACAGGCTGTCAGATAAAACAAGTGCAATCCTCAAAGAAAACCATTATTCGTTGTTTATGCCCGGGACATGTCAGAAGACCTGACAAATATTAATCAGGAAATTATTAATTGCTTTTCTGACAAACAAAAATCCTGATACTTCGATTATTAACAAGGAGTTTAAGCTATTTAACAAATCACTTGAATTAGAAAAAAATAATATAACAGAACCTGGTGAAGATAAACTTGTATCTGATATTGAAACAGATTATAATGAATACCGCGATTCTGTTTTAAAATTTATAAAATCGCCAAATCCAGTTACTAAGGTTCTTTACCTGCAAAAGAAATTTGACAATCTTTACCAGACAATTGATGCTTTTGTCTCAAATGAACGAGAAAGCCATTGAAGAAAAAACTGATGATGCTAAAGTTTCAGCAAAAAAGTGCTACCTTACAAATGACATTTATTGGAACCTTATGTTTTTTGATTGCATATGGTTTTACTTTTATCTTTTCATCATATTTCAATGAACGGTTTTTTCAATTGTATAATGGAATAAAAGAAATTGTTTCCAGCAATTACAACCAAAGGCTTTATTTTGATGGGAATGATGAATTCTACGAAATTTCATTGATTTTTAATGAAATGGCAGAGAAATTAAAGAAAAACAAGCAGAAAATGTCTGTAACTTTACATGAAGAATCAGTGAAAAGATATAATCTCTAATGATATTGAGGAGTTGAAAAAGATTCTGTTCCAGATTAAAAGTATTGAAGAACAGGCCACAGCATTAATTTCCAAATTTGAAAAAAAGTAATATTATATGGACTTTAATGACAATCGTCCAGATCCTGATGAACTTTTGGCTTCTTTAAAACTTGAGGAAGAAAAAAGCAAACGGGGCAAACTGAAAATATTCTTCGGTATGTGTGCCGGTGTGGGTAAAACATATACTATGCTTCAAACAGCACAGGCTGAGAAATTAAAAGGAAATGATATTATTATTGGTTATGTTGAAACACACAACCGAAAGGAAACTGCTGAACTGGTAGAGGGTTTTGAAGTGATTCCCCGTAAAACCTACCAGTACAAATCTACTACTGTTCAGGAAATGGATCTGGATGCAATAATTGCCACGAAAGCCACAGATTGTACTGGTTGATGAACTTGCACATACAAATGCCCCCGGAAGCCGACATACAAAAAGGTTTCAGGATGTTCTGGAAATTCTTGATAATGGAATTAATGTTTATACTACTGTAAATGTTCAGCATCTCGAAAGCCGTTCAGATACTGTTGCACAGATTACAGGTATAATTGTCAGGGAAACTATTCCTGATGAAATTTTTGAAAATGCTGATGAAATTGAAGTTATTGACCTTACTCCTGATGAACTGCTGCAAAGACTTTCTGAAGGTAAAGTATATACACCTGAACGATCAAAAGAAGCTATCGAGAGTTTTTTCCGCAAAGGAAATATTACAGCTTTGCGTGAAATGGCATTGCGAATAGTTGCCGACCGGGTGGATAAACAGCTGCATGAATACATGCAGCTTAAGCGTATTAAAGGTCCATGGAAATCAGGATTACATCTGTTGGTTGCAGTAAGTCATACCCAGCAATCTGCCAAATTACTCCGATGGGCTAAAAACCTTTCTTATACAATGGGTGCAGATCTGCAGGCAGTCTATGTTGAAACCTCATACAAACTTAATCCAAAAGAAAGTGAACAACTAAATAAGAATATCAACCTTGCCAGACAGTTAGGTATTAAAGTTCCGTATTGTTACCAATAGTGATATGGTTAAAGCAATTGTGGATTTTGCCCAAAAAGAAAATATTACACATATAATTATTGGTAAACCACGTGTACGTAATCTGTTGACACTTTTGCGGCTTGGTAACTTTGTGAACAGGCTTATCCGTTATAGCGGAAATATTGATGTTTATATTCTTGGTTCTGATATTCAGTCAAAAGACAAGTTTAAGGAAAAAGTCTCTCTGCCATCATTCACTTCAAATATCAGTCAATATTTTACTGCTTCATTAATAGTTATACTTACATGCTATTATCTGTTTTTCTATTAAAGAATTTATTGGTTATCAGGTTGTTTCATTTGCTTTATTGTTTGTTGTTTCAACACTTGCATTCTTCTTTGGTACAGGACCAATTTTGCTGTCTGCAACATTGAGCGCCCTTATCTGGGATTTCTTTTTTATACCACCACCCTATACTCTGCATGTCGATAAACCTGAAGATATGCTTATGCTGATAATGTTTTTCATCATTGCATTGCTAAGCGGAGTACTGACATCAAGGATAAAAAGACAGGAGATGAAGATCAGGATACGTGAGGAACGTACAAATGCCCTTTACCAGCTTACCAGAGAACTTTCCACAGCTACAGGTATCGATGAGGTTATTAATATTGCCAAAAACGATATTAAAAAATATTTTAACCTTAATAGCCGGATCTTACTTAAAAATGATACAAACCAGCTTGATTACCACAAGTCAGAATGATGCAGACATCAATCTTTCAAAAAACGATATGAGTGTTGCAGAATGGACATTCCAGCACTCTGCCAAAGCCGGAAAGCATACCGATACTTTACCATCCAGCCAATTATACATTTTATCCTTTAAAAGGAAATCAGATGAATCTTGGGGTTATTGCAATTCAACAGGAAATGTTTTCACCCAGGGAGAAGAGCAATTCTGGGAGGCATTTATTTCCCAGATATCAGGAAAGTTCGAACGGGAATATCTTCGTAATATGGCTAAACAGGCTTTTTTGCTAAATGAATCCGACAAACTTTACAAAACACTTTTTAACTCCATATCACATGAGCTGCGAATTCCTGTTGCAACAATTATGGGTGCTTCCGATTCTCTGCTTACAACACAACATCCTGAGGAAATACGGAAAGAACTTTCTCATGAAATATTCAAGGCATCAAAAAGATTAAACCGTCTTATTGAAAATCTCCTGAATATGTCGAGACTCGAAAGCGGCAGGATTACTCCACGGCTTGATTGGTGTGATATTCATGATCTGATAAATAAAGTTACTGAAAACCTGCAGGATGAACTTAAACCATTTCAGACTTCATGTTGTTATTCCTGATGATATGCCTTTTGTAAAGATCGACTTCGGATTAATGGAACAGGTACTCTATAACCTGATTTATAATGCCACCCAGTATGCTTCTGCTTCAACAAATCTGAGAGTTAAAGCATTCTATGACAATGGAATACTGACATTTACAGGTTATGGACAGAGGTCCGGGTTTCCCAGAGAAAGAAATATCTCTTATATTTAATAAGTTTTACAGGGTTGAAGGATCAAAAGCAGGAGGTACAGGATTGGGTCTTTCAATTGCAAAAGGATTTGTTGAAGCTCATAAAGGAACAATAACTGTTGAAAACAGGCAAAATGGAGGAGCAAAATTTACAATTAAAATACCAACTGAAATACTTCCAGGCAGATTTAAAGGGATAACAGAATTCAATATATGAATTTATCCGAAACAATATTGATTATTGATGATGAAGTGCAAATCCGGCGTTTGCTTGAAATCAACCTCTCATTCTATGTTAATATTCATTGTGGTACCGGAGTAGCCGTGAAGGAATATTTGGCTGATGTCTTGCCTTCTGATTATGTTACTTTTGTGGCTGAGAATCCACGCAGTGTAATTTAATACTAAAACATTTCAAATAATGGTCAACTGTAAATACTTGAATTTTTATGCACTGGTGTTCATTATCCTGACATCTGTTTCCGGCTCATCATGCCGGAGGATTTCTTCAATTGATCTACTGACGGCTGATGACAGTAGTATCCGGGTTGCATCGGCTGATACACTTTTGGTTTCGATATTTAACTGGGCCAGGGAAACATCCGATGGTTATGTTGGAATGGACAGTGACCCTGTCGGGCCCTGGTATGAGGCAGCATTACCCGGACGTGAGGCATTTTGTATCCGTGATGTCAGCCATCAAAGTATTGGTGCTGAGATTCTCTGGCAGGGAAAGCAAAACCTGAATATGTTCCGGAAATTTGTCGAAAATATTTCGGAGGAGAAAGATTATTGTTCTTACTGGGAAATCAACCGGTACAATAAACCTGCCCCTGTAGATTATGCATCGGATGATGATTTCTGGTACAACCTGAATGCCAACTTCGATATAATTGATGCATGTTACAGGCTTTACGAATGGACTGGCAACAAAACATACCTTACTGATCCGGCGTTCGACCGGTTTTTCATGCTTACGCTTAATCAGTATGTCGAGCGCTGGCAACTACAGCCTGAGCTGATCATGGACCGACCGGCCTTCATGAACCTCAAACCCGCTACAACCAGGTACCGGTTCGCACGGGGTATACCTTCGTATGATGAGCAACAGGATGACATTTCAGTCAGTGGCGACCTTATCGGAATGGTATACAACGGGTTCATGACCTACGCAAAAATCCTGAAAGTTACAGGTCGCGCAGAGATGAGCATCCCATATGAAGAAAAGGCCGGGCAATACCGGCAACTTATCGATTCGCTATGGTGGGACAAAGAGAATAATGCATATTTCGGCTTTTACAAGAAAACAGATGGTAAATTTTATTCCGGTGGCGTCAGCAACAGTGAATTCCTGCTCTGGTACAATGTAATCTCCGACCCGGTTCGCATCGAAAAATCAATGCTCGAGCTTCAGAATTCCCAGGTGGAAGTGCTCTCCTATCTGCCTATGCTTTTTTACCGGTACGGATACAACCAGTATGCCTATGACTTCCTGAAGAGGATCTATTATGATAAACGGAGGATGTATCCCGAGGCCTCCAGCGGGGCGATCGAAGGGATTGTTCGCGGTATGCTGGGAGTTGAACCGCTGGCATCAGAAAACAGGATCACAACATGCCCCAGGCTGATACCGGAAACGAATTGGATAACAGTTGAGAATATTCCTGTTTTCAGTGGATTGATATCAGTGAGACATGAATCATCAGGCAAAACCAGCTTCGCTAATAAATCAGAGAAGGAAATTATCTGGAGGGCTGCTTTCCAGGGGGCCTTCCGGGAGATCATAGTTAATGGTAAAGCAATGCCTGCCGGACAATTTTCGGACTCAACAGGCAACATTCACAGTTATGTTGATATAGAAGTGAAAGCAAAATCGCAGCATACAGCACAGGCACATCTTCCGCCCGTTGCCAATCTTACTTTCCACATCCGGCGAAAATAGTCCTGTTTATACTTGACTTGCTTAAATTATTATCTTAAATTTGTTGACTATTATAAGAGAATAATTCTCATTAGATAATTATGAGTAATGAAAACTACTGAATTAAGAGATAAACTCATCGGGAAGGGACTAAAAGTAACTCCACAGAGGATTGCCATTCTGGAGGCTATTATTCAACTCAAAAATCATCCTACTGCTGATAACATAATTGACTATATCCGAAATTACCATCCAAACATTGCTACAGCAACAGTTTACAAAGTTCTTGATGCTTTGAATGCTAATGGCCTTATAAGAAAAGTAAAGACCGAAAAGGATGTTATGAGATATGATGCCGTTATGGAAAGACATCATCATTTATATTGCTCCGAATCAGACCGGATTGAGGATTTTGTTGATCCTGAGCTCAATCAAATAGTAGAGAAGTATTTCAAAAAGAAGAAGATACCCTATTTTGAGATTGAAGATGTGAGACTTCAAATCATTGGTAAATTTTTAGATGACAATAAATAATCAAATGCAATTATCATAAGAAATAGACTGAACCTGCTTATTAACTAATAGTTATAAAAATGGAAAATAACTCAGATAAAGTCAGCAAGTGCCCCGTTACCGGTGCAACCCAAAAGCACAGTGTTGGGACAAGTGGAACAAAAAACCGCGACTGGTGGCCTAATCAGTTAAAATTGAGCATACTGCGGCAGCACTCTGCCGCATCAAACCCGATGGGTGATGATTTTGATTACGCGAAGGAATTTAAGAGTCTCGATCTGGCCGCTTTGAAAAAAGATCTGCACAACCTTATGACTGACTCTCAGGATTGGTGGCCTGCCGATTTTGGTCACTATGGACCGTTCTTCATCCGGATGGCCTGGCACAGTGCCGGCACATACCGCACAGGAGACGGCCGGGGAGGTGCAGGAAGCGGACAGCAACGATTCGCCCCGCTTAACAGTTGGCCTGATAATGTCAACCTCGACAAGGCACGCAGACTGCTTTGGCCGGTCAAGCAAAAGTATGGCCGGAAAATATCATGGGCCGACCTGATGATTCTGGCAGGCAATGTCGCTCTGGAATCCATGGGATTCAAAACCTTCGGATTTGCAGGTGGGCGTGCAGATGTGTGGGAGCCTGAAGAGGATATTTACTGGGGGGCTGAATCCAGGTGGCTGGGTGGCGAGATACGTTATGCACAGGGACCGGAAGGTGTAGAAAAAGAAGGCGGCGTACTTGTCTCCGACAATGATGCAAACGGGGATAAACACTCCCGCAGCCTTGAAAATCCACTTGCCGCTGTACAGATGGGATTGATCTATGTTAATCCTGAAGGACCAGGTGGAAATCCTGATCCGGTTGCAGCTGCACATGATATCCGTGTAACCTTTGCCCGTATGGCCATGGATGATGAGGAAACAGTGGCGCTCATTGCCGGAGGGCATACATTTGGCAAAACTCATGGGGCCGGAGATACAGCACTTGTAGGACCGGAGCCTGAAGCAGCAGGCATTGAAGAACAGGGCCTGGGATGGAAAAGCGGGTTTGGCTCAGGAAAAGGCGGTGACACAATCACCAGCGGACTGGAAGTTACGTGGACACAGACTCCGGCTAAATGGAGTTATTATTTCTTCGAAAACCTCTTTAAATATGAGTGGGAACTAACAAAAAGTCCTGCCGGCGCTCATCAATGGGTAGCAAAAAATGCTGATTCAGCCATGCCTGATGCTCATGACCCCTCTAAAAAGCATTTGCCAACGATGCTTACTACGGACCTTTCTTTGCGTTTGGATCCGGTGTATGAGAAAATTTCGAGACGCTTCTATGAACATCCGCTTGAATTTGCTGATGCCTTTGCCCGCGCATGGTTTAAGCTTACTCATCGTGATATGGGTCCTCGCACCCGTTACCTGGGTCCTGAAGTACCGGCAGAAGAACTGATCTGGCAGGATCCGATACCAGCCGTTGATCATGAGTTGATCAATGAGAAAGACATTGCAGATTTAAAAGCCAGGGTATTACAGTCCGGACTATCTGTTTCTCAGCTGGTATCAACAGCCTGGGCTTCTGCCTCTACTTTCCGCGGATCTGATAAACGCGGTGGTGCAAATGGTGCCCGCATTCGTCTTGCACCACAAAAAGACTGGGTGGTTAACAACCCTTCTCAGCTGACTAAAGTATTGGAGATGCTGGAAGGCATCCGGGAAGAATTCAACAGTGCTCAAACGAACGGGAAAAAGATTTCTCTTGCCGACCTTATCGTTTTGGCAGGCTGCGCAGGTGTCGAAAAAGCAGCAAAAGATGCTGGTTATAATATAACCGTTCCTTTTGCCCCGGGGCGCATGGATGCAACGCAGGAACAAACTGATGTAAGTTCCATGGCAGTACTTGAACCGGTAGCTGACGGCTTCCGCAACTATTTAAAATCGAAATTCACTATCTCAACTGAAGAGTTGCTGGTTGATAAAGCTCAGTTACTGACACTTTCTGCTCCTGAAATGACAGTCCTTGTGGGAGGGATGCGGGTGTTAAATACGAACTTTGACAGGTCTGAGCATGGTGTTTTCACAAAACGTCCGGAAGTCCTTACCAACGATTTCTTCATAAACCTGCTTGACATGAAAACCGCATGGATGCCGGCATCGGAGGACAAAGAGACATTTGACGGACGTGATCGCAAAACCGGTGAGCTCAGATGGACAGGAACCCGGGCAGATCTTGTCTTCGGTTCAAACTCCGAGCTCAGGGCACTTGCCGAAGTATACGGAAGCATTGATGCGCAGGAAAAATTTGTCAGGGATTTTATTGCGGCATGGAGCAAAGTAATGAACCTTGATCGCTTTGACCTGGCAGACAGGACATTACCGGCATCAAACAATTGCTGAGACCACACAAGTCCGGCCAAAAACCGGACTTGTGACCCTGCTTTACTACCTGCTGACAGAACCCTGCTTCTATTTTATTTTCCGTTTCTGTCCGTCATTTTTCTGCCTGGCAATATGTTTGCTGGCCCGGTTCTGTTCACGTCTGAGGAACCTTTTTTCAGCCGGAGTTACTGTCCCGTCAGCTTTGGCGATCCTCTTTTCAATCTGAATACATCTCTGTTCTCTTTCGAGTCTTGCAGCTTCAGATCGTGTAAGTTCGCTGTTCTGAACCCCCTGATCAATCCTTGAGTGCTGTGCTGTTTGCCGTGCTGCTGTGCTTTTGGTTGCTCTCTGTGCATTTATTAAACCAGTCGATGCAATGAACAACATGACTGCTATTAAAATAATCCTTTTCATTTTTTTCGTGTTTTAATTGTTGTATATCTCTTTGATATCATTTACCGGGAAAGGTTTAAAAAGCAACGTAGAAAACTCTTCCTGTTAATCATTAAACTTGATTAAAGCTGTTCATTTATATATCTTTACTTATTGTACCAATTTAAGATGAATATATCTTTTCAAAAGCTATTTTATGCTGTGGCCAGCGTAATTGGGATTTTTGCGATCTTAATTTTAGCGAAAACTATTCTTATTCCTATCGCGTTTGCTTTGTTTATGGCCTTTATTCTGTTTCCGTTGGCGAAGAAGTTCGAGAGATGGGGGATGAATAAAGTATTCGCTGCTTTTCTCTCCATCTTAACGGTTATATTAGTAATAGGAGGTGGCATTTACCTTTTCTCAACTCAGCTTATCGAGCTATCAAAAGAGTTATCAAACTTCCAGGATAGAATTATCCGCGCTTTTGCTGACGTCACTTTGTATATCAACAAGAATGTGAATATTATTTCAAATCTGGAGAAAAATGAACTATCCGATAAAATCAAGGAGTGGCTTACCCAGTCTTCAGGCTCGCTGGTAAGCAAAACCTTCACAACGTCAACAACTCTTATCGCCGGACTATTTGGAACAATGATTTTTACTTTTCTGTTCCTGATTTACAGAGATGGATTTACACAGGCATTTATGAGTTTTTCTCCTGAAGATAAAAGAGAACGGGTCTTTAAGATGTTTAAATCTGTTCAGCAGGTAGGACAGAAATATTTATCAGGAATGATTCTTCTGATCATCATAATAGGATTGGCAAATAGTATAGGGCTTTGGATTATCGGAATTGACAATCCTTTCCTGTTTGGCTTCCTGGGTGCTATTCTGGCCATTGTTCCTTATGTAGGGACAGCTTTGGGAGCTATTATTCCTATCCTGTATGCTTTTGTCTCTTATGATTCCCTATGGCCGGTGGTAGCAGTTGCAATTTTATTTTGGGCCGTACAGTTGATTTCGGATAATCTTCTCAGTCCCAAGATTGTTGGAGGAAGTTTACGTATCAATGCTTTAGCTTCCATTCTGAGCCTGATTATTGGCGCTCTGGTCTGGGGCGTGGCCGGAATGATTTTGTTCTTGCCGTTTGCTGCAATGCTGAGGGTTATTTGTGAGGAATTTGACGAACTTAAACCAATTGCACTGTTAATTGGTGACCAGAATAATATTGAATACAATAGTGAGATAAAATTTATCAAAAGAAGGTTTATTAAGGTCAAAGGCTGGTATTCCAAACTCCATGACGGCATCAAAAAGAAACCGGGAGCCGGAGAGTCAGATAAACCTGTAAAATAGACTGTTTCTTTTACCAGGCCCGGGATAAAAAATGTGCCTCATTTCTGTCGCTCCCTTTTAACGGGAGAATTTCCTTTCCAAATAGCGTAAAAACTGATATGCGGCATTTAGCGCCTTCTGAACTTATTGCCTGACAGTCTGTTATATGAGAAAGGATCATCACTGACAGGTTCTCAATATTGGCTGAGATTTTCAATACATTTACCCTATGAAAAAATCACACATGTAATACGGTCTACTTTATTAAACCAATAAAAAAATGCTATTATAAATCAGATACTTCTTTTACCATGATTAAGAAATCACATTTCGCACCTGAATCCAGATCTACATTTGAAGAGATTCAGGTCGATCACCAGTTCATCGCTGCTCAAAAACTGTTTATTGATATTTTTGATTCATTGATAGGGATAAGTGCCGTGCTGGATTCAAATCGCCAGATCGTTTATTCAAATGATGAACTTCTTAAAATGCTCGGCATTAATTCTATAGAATCCATCATCGGCAAGAGGACAGGGGAGGTTGTATCCTGCATCCATTCTTCTGAAGAGCCTGACGGATGTGGCACAGCTGAAGCATGCAAATATTGTGGTGCTACTACTGCTATATTGGAAAGCCAGAGAACTGGCAAGAAATCGACAAAGGAGACCCGTATTTCAGCTTCCATAAATGAGAAACTGATAAGCTGGGATTTAAGGATATCATCTATACCTATCATATTATCCGGTAGAACATTTTATATCCTGACTTTACAGGACATCAGCAATGAAAAGAGAAGGTCAGCCCTTGAAAGGATTTTCTTTCACGATTTGGTAAATAGTGTTGGAGGACTAAATGGTCTCCTGTCGATATTGAAAGAGGGTGTTGATCCTAACGAGGAGGATGAAATTATAAACCTTTCTGAAGAGACCTGCAGAAATATTCTGGAAGAAATAATCTCACACAGACAAATACGGGCAGCTGAGGATGGAAATATCAGGGTAAAAATAGAATCAATTAATTCACGTGAGTTTTTGACCTCCTCAATTAGTAAAATTAGCTCTCATCCTGTCGGAAAGGCCAGGAATATTGTTTTTGATGAATCATCCCCTGAAATTTGCTTTGATACAGATCGGATTCTCTCTCAAAGAGTAATTATTAACCTTCTTAAAAATGCGTTAGAAGCAACGCCGGAAAACGGATCGGTTTCACTGGGAGTTGAAGATCTCGGTGATAAAATCAGATTCTGGGTAAAGAATATGGAAATCATATCAAAAGAGGCTCAGGCACAAATATTTCAACGTTCATTCAGTACTAAGGGTATAGACAGAGGAATAGGAACATACAGCATCAAATTGCTGATTGAAAACTATCTTAATGGTAAAGTCAGTTTTATAAGCAACGAACAGGACCGCACTATTTTTAGCGTGGAATTGAACAAAAAATGGCCGGAATGAGCACAAATCCGGCACGCGGGGTGTGATAAATACACATTAGTGCAAATCATAAATTCGGACTGGTGAGCGTTAAAGTTACCTTCGATGATCAAACAGAGATTACATTCCATATCTATACCAATGCTGAAAACTAGGTTGTTACCATATCCGTTTAAGATTGCCGGAATGGTTCTTGCTTTTGCCGGAACCATTTCAGCAATCATTTATATTTTCTTCGATTTTACTCTTAAGATAAAGGTGTTTGCCGTCTATTCCTCATTCCTTGCAACAAAATATTTTACAACATTCAAAACAAATATTTTTGATGAGCTCACCTTGTTATTGCTCATCAGTGGCCTGGCTCTGATCGTGTTCACAAAAGAAAAAAATGAAACTGAAGGCCTTGATTTATTTCGCTTCAGAGCATTCTTCAGGGCAATGATTGCAAATACTGTTTTTCTCCTTCTGTCAGTAGTATTTGTATATGGCACTGGATTCATCGCCATTCTTGTGGCAAATATATTCTCACTTTTAATATTCTACCTGTTATTTTTCTACCTGGGAAAGAGGGAGAAAAAGGAATAAAACTTTAGCCTGATTTCATGTTAAGCAAAAGGATCAGGTTTTTCTTTTGCTTATATTGCATTTGAAAAAATTTGTCTTTAAGATTTCAAATGATAAAAGTGAAATTTATTATTTGGACAATCTTTTTGTCTCTGGTTTGTTTAAGCTGCTTCCCACAGGATAAAAAAAATGCTATCGTATTGGAATTAGCAGGGAAGTCCTTTGGCTATTTTGATATTTCTTACGAAAGATATTTATCTGAGAGACTTCATTTCGGCGGAGGAATTGGAATGTCCGGAAGAAGTCAGTTATACTATAACGGAGGAATGTTTAATCGTTATAATTTCACAATTCCCCTGTATGGCGCTTACGCTTTTGGGCAGAGAAAACATCATGTTATTTCTGAGTTCGGAACATCAATACAGGGATTTACCGGGCCAAACGGAACTGTTAACCTTGATGGTCAATTCTTGTTTATATCATTTGGCTATGAATACAAAGGAGAAAAGTTCATTTTCCGGGCGCCTGTATATTTAGCCTATGTTGGCAGCAATGAGTTTTTTCCCCCTGTTATACCATGGTTTGGTCTGAGCTTCGGGAGGCTGTTCTGAAAAGACTTTATTGCCGGGCCTTTAAGCACAGGAACCTGCTGACAGAAAACGACATAAAACCGGGGCAATATGGAAAAAATGAAAGCTGTACTCTATGACAAGAAAGGGTCACCTGAGAAACTTACTCTGAATGAAATTGATAAACCTGTACCTGCCGATGATGAGGTTTTAATACATGTACACGTTGTCTCGTTAAACGCCGCTGACTATCGTTCCATGAAGATGGGGATAAAAAGATGAAAACATTGGCAGCCAAACCGAATAAACAGGATCTGGAATTTCTTGGAGGTCTTTTGGCAGATGGTAGCATCAAACCAGTAATAGACCGCCGGTATAGACTTGAGAAGGCTGCGGATGCAATGAACTATCTTAGCCAGGGACATTCACCAGGTAAAGTGATAATCACGGTAGAATAAATAATTAATGCCTTAAACGGACGGTATGTCTTCTCAAATCCTATGACATGGGAAATCTAATAAAGAAATTTTTCGGGAATTACATCCTGATGTTTTCCTTGATTTTTGTTGTTTCAATCGCCTTCTATTTTTTAAAAATTGGGTTCAGCGACTTATGGAGTGATGAGACCTACACAATTGCAATGCTTGATGGTACATTTTCTGACTTTTACGCCAAATTTAAAACCGATCTGCACCCTCCATTGTATTATCTTGGATTAAGATTGTATACCGGTTTGTTCGGTGAGTCAGCAACCGCTTTAAGGTCTTTTTCAGTTGTTGGAGTATTAGCAACTTTGTTATTGGCGTATTTTGCCGGTCAACGTATCTTTGGTAAAAAGGGTGCACTCTATTTATGCCTGATGCTGATATCTGTGCCAATGCTGGCAGTATATTCACATCAGGCCAGGATGTACAGCTGGGCTGCATTTTCAGTAACCGGAGTATTTATATATTCCTGTCTATTCATTAAAACGGGTTCCACCCGCGATCTGAAACTTCTGCTTATTTTCACTGTAGCAGCAATGTATATTCATTATTACAGCCTGATTGCTGCATTTATGGCAAACGTGTTTGTTTTTCTTCACCTTATTTTTACAAAGAACAGGAAATGGCGATATCACCTGATTTCGTTGCTGATAGCTGCCATACTGTTTCTCCCCTGGCTCTCTATGTTTATTGTACAGGTAAAAAGAGTTCAAAATGCTTTTTGGGCTCCTGAGGTAAGTCTTCAGACTATTCTTGCCTGTTTTACAATTCCATTCACGGAGCAATTCTGGACAAGCGGTTATTCCAAATATTTGACAATTTTGATGTATACCCTGATTGTATTAACAATGATTTTGAGTTTTACAAAATCGTTTTCCGGGTATCGGTTAGCTCTGTGGTTGTCATTGTTTATTTTTCTGGGCACTTTAATTATTGCGATGATTATTTCACTGTTCTCACAACCTATCCTATATTCCAGGTATGTCGCAGTGATAGTCACAATGCTTATTATACCGGTAACAATTCTCTTTACCGGGATGAATATAAAATGGCTGAAAATAATTTTAATACCTGTTATCCTGTTCCTGGGTATACGGATTTCTGTTTCAGCTTTCTCTTTTTCATACGGACCTTATAAACAAACAATTGAATATATCGACCAAGACCTATCCTGAGATTAGATAAGATTTTACATATTACTGAAGTAACTGCCGGCCCGCTGACAGAATATACCGGTGACTCGGGGCTAAGTCATTACTGGCTTAAGGCAGAAATGTCAAACGTTGATGCCTTCCCCGAGATACATCAATACTCACTGCCCGGTGAGTTTCTGCAGCCCGGTGAAAAATTCTGTGCGGTCAGATTTCACAACCTGGGATTGAATCAAAAAAACCTGGATCTTGTTTTATCGGAATCAGAACTTATTAAAACAGATACAGTATTCGACAATAAAGTAGAGTACGGTATTTTCATTCAGCTCTACCTTTTGGAGTACAAGGGCCGCCAGACTCAGGATTACCACTGATAGTTGTTGAAAAACAACTAATATTAGCGCAATAACAACTAATAGTGGCTGTTTATATAGTGACTCCGGATATGAACCAGGGTATCTTTGTTGGGTCAATTAAATAAAAACAAAGATGGAAACTATGTTAACTACAATTATGATTGGCAATAAAATTGCCGAAGCACGAAAGAAAATAAATCTCTCTCAAGCCCAGCTTGCTGAGCGTTTGTTCATCAGCTCACAGGCAGTCGGGAAGTGGGAACGCGGAGAATCGATGCCGGACATTATCACGTTTACCCGTCTCTCGGAAATTCTGGGCGTCGACCTTAACTATTTTTCGGAAACCTCACAACCTCCAACTACTGAGATGTCACCTGCAGAGGCTCTGGTAAATCAATCGGCTCTCCTGCCCAATGTTAAGCAGAAGAAAAGGCGTAGCTGGGATATGTCACGCGGCAACTGGGTGGGCGCTGACTTTTCCGGCTTGAAAAATCTGCATGAGAAGTTCAGTTCCTCCAACATGCAGCGATGCAAGTTTATCGGATCTGATTTATCCGGACTTCATCTGAAAGGTAATAATGTTGATAGTTGTGACTTTTCTGGTTCCGACTTCGGCAGCAGTCACATTCAGGCTTCCAACCTGGTCAACAATCTGTTCAGGGGTTGTTCACTTAAGGACACAAAGTTTTCGGAAAGCCATATCTCCGGCTGCGATTTTACCGGTGCCGATTTTACCGGAGTCGGGTTTAATTCCGGCGGCTTTGCCGGAGTGGCGGGCAAATCCGGCGACCTTGAGAAAAATACAATTTCTGATGCAGTGTGGAATAGCACCTCATTTAATGCAATGTATCTTGCAGATATTGTTTTCCAGGGTACAGTGGAGGACTGCTCCTTTGAAAACTGCGCATTTGCCAGGGTGACATTCAGGAACGCAACCCTCATAAATACTTTCTTTAAAAACAAGAGTTTGAAACGCATCCGGTTCATTGACTGCCAGGCAGATCGGATGACCTGCGAATTCCTGAAAAACGGGAAAGCCGACATGAGTGGCATAACCCTGTTAACAGATTAATAAACGGGTTTTCACTTCGTGGTAACCAGGCTATGACATTGGCGGTTTCTCCATTTTTTTTTAATTTTAAAAAAAAACGTATGAAGAACATATTTTCAGGCAAATACTTCAGATTTTTTATTGCTTCAGTCATCTATCTCCTTGTAGTAATTTGGATTGGAAATTACTGGTTACTTATAGGGCTGTTAATTCTTTTCGATATTTATATATCAGCAAAGGTGAACTGGACCTTCTGGAAAAAAAGAAATGGTAAAAACAGTACTTTTATTGAATGGCTGGATGCATTGATATTTGCTGTGGTTGCAGTAACCCTGATTAATATCTTTCTGTTTCAGAACTATAGGATACCTTCAGGCTCCATGGAGAAATCATTGCTAATCGGTGATCATCCTGGTCGTGAGTAAAATTGCCTATGGTCCAAGAATGCCAAATACTCCGATAGCCTTCCCATTTACTCAGCATACAATGCCAATTACGAAAGGCAAATCCTGGTCCGATATCATTCATTGGCCATATAAGAGACTTGCCGGTACAGGAAAGGTTAAAAATAATGATCCTATTGTCTTTAATTTCCCGGCAGGAGATACTGTCGTTGTTGAGGATCAGGTTACCAGTTATTATGAGATCGTCAGAAGGGCAGCCCAGGATCTGAAAGACAGAGACTATCAAAGTTCGCAGGCATTAAAAAATGATACTTATTACACGATGCTTGCCAGGAAAGAAATAAGAGACAGATTTCATATTATTTACAGACCTGTAGACAGAAGGGATAATTATGTTAAAAGATGTATAGGTATTCCTGGTGACACAATCCTTATTAAAGGAGGAGTCATATTTGTTAACGGTAAACAACTTCCTGAAAACAATACCCAACAGACAACCTACCTGGTAAGAACAAATGGGACATGCAATAAATCCCAAAGCTTTTGAAAGACTTGATATTTCAATTGCCGACCAGCAACAATTTACAGGAGGTTATATGTTACCTCTTACAAAGGAGAATTATGAAAAAATTGCAAAATTCTCCAATGTAACTGATGTAAAACCTGAATATGCAAACGCAGGAGAATTTGATCCTTCAATATTCCCGTATAGCGAAACATTAAAATGGAACCTTGATAACTTTGGTCCTGTCTGGATTCCCTCAAAAGGAACAACTGTTAAAATTGACACTTCAAATATCTGCCTCTACGAAAGAATTATTGATGTCTATGAAAATAATGACCTTCGGATTGAAGGTGACAAGATCTTTATAAATAATGTTCCGGCAGACAGTTATACTTTCAAGATGGATTATTACTGGATGATGGGTGATAACAGGCATAGATCAGCCGATTCAAGGTACTGGGGATTTGTCCCTGAAGATCATATTGTTGGAAAACCGAAGTTTATCTGGTTATCAATAGATAAAGAAGCCAGGGGACTTAAGAAGAATAAGATTTGGGAGAATGTTTATGAGGATAAAATAACTTTATGACAGTGAATGAATGAAACCAACTGTAACATTTGACAGGTCCCTGATCGCACCGTGCGGAATGAATTGCGGGACATGCATCGGCCATCTGAGAGAAAAAAAGAGGTGCCCCGGTTGTCGTGTTTACATGGCGGACAACGCTGTTACCGCTCAACGGTGCATAATTCAAAAGTGCAATCACCTTGAAAATACTGCCTCAAAATTCTGCTACGACTGTGAAAAATACCCTTGCAGAAGATTGAAACAGCTTGATTTACGCTACCGCACCAGATACAAAACAAGTTTTTTTGAGAACCTGACAATGATAAAGGAAAAGGGGATTGATAGCTTCCTTGCATACGAATCAAAGAGAAGGACCTGTCCGAACTGCGGATCAGTATTGAGTGTTCATCGGGATAACTGCTTAATTTGTTCTAAAAATTGATATTACTCCTTTCGGCATAAAGTAACTGATACATCAGCCTGCGAAGTATTAAGTTCTCACTTTGGTAAGGAGCTGTAACACCGCCCAGATAATCAGCCGTTGAATAATTATTATCAGAATCCCGACACAAAATGTAACCAGTGGGCGTAGCGGGGAATATATGATAAAAAAGACAACGCCGAACATCAGAAGGGCACCTGGAAAATTGGCAAAACTCCATGGTTGGCTCTTGTTATAACTATCACGTCCAAAGATTTCCCTTAGTGTAAGCTGATTTGTCCCATTCCTGATTAAAAAGGCAACGATTGACAGTACAAACAGAATTCCTGATATAAAAAGATAATTCATATGACTCTTCAAATTTATGCCGGACCGTTTAAATTGCAGGTCCCTTATAATTTGTTAAACATGTGCTTTTTTGATTTCGCAGCACTTATTTTAATTATTCCAATTCAAAATTAGTAAAGGCTATGTAATTTGTCAAGAAAATATGTTACTCTTTCGAAGATTGTTTAACTTGTATCGAATTTTGTTAAGTGAGAGTCAGTCGAAAACGTGATTTTTTTGTTTGAGGAGGAGTTGTGAGGTGATGTTCAGGTGACCGACGAAGCATTGCATTATGCTGCATTACACTTTTTCATGGTTTATATGCTTTGCTAGAAGGTAATTATTGATCAGAACACTTTGATAAACAGAATAATGGGAAAGATTGGCATTTTTGAGATTGCGCTGTTGCTGGCGCTCTCCGTAACCATCATTATACTTCTTATTATGGCGGCAAGCAAGCTGATAAATTGCGGGCTGCCAAACCGTGACAAAGTCGTATGGGTGATTGCCTTCTTCATCTTTAACGGGGTGGCAGTTATCTCCTTTATCGTTTACCATGACTATGTGTTGACACCTGCTGTCAGGTCAAAGGCGAAAATTTTCTGATTTCCCAACACCCCCAAAAAACTCCTGAATTC
>CAVWSZ010000003.1:0-310091 GCA_963757935.1 uncultured Bacteroidales bacterium
ATCCGATTGTCGGCACAAGTCAAACCAAATTGGGATGGCACCGGCAACAGTATCACTGCCCTGCATTCGAGTGAAGCATTTTATGGACAGGATGCTCAGTTTACACATACAACTCCTGTTTACACCAAAAGCAGCGATGGACTTACTGTAAAAGACGAAGTTACCGGTTTAACCTGGCAGAAAAGCTATGAAAAACCAACTTTCGGTGGTATGTATTACTGGGCAGAAACTCAAACTGTAGTTGACAATCTGAACAAACAAAACTATGGCGGCTACAACGACTGGCGCGTGCCTACCATCAAGGAGCTATACTCTTTATGGAATGTAAGTGTCGGCTGGCCTTATATTGATACAGAATATTTTGACATTAAATATACAGATGAACAAGACCTTAGTCACGCAATATTCTGGAGTAGCGACAAATATACCGGAGTAATGGGCAATGTAAGCGGGGAAACGCCCGGAGCAGAACTTGCCTTTGGTGTGAATTTTGGCACCGGACATATTAAATCGTATAGTATCAGTGTCGGTCCAAAACACTTTGTTCGTTGTGTACGCGGCAATCTTTCGTATGGCGTCAATTTATTCCAAAACAATAACGATGGAACTATTTCCGATTTAGCTACCGGCTTAATGTGGCAACAAACCGACAACGGTTCGGGAATGGATTGGGAACACGCACTGGCTTATGCTCAAACGCAGAATAACGCAAATTATCTGGGTCACAACGATTGGCGTTTACCCAATACAAAAGAACTTCAAAGTCTTGGTGGATTACACACGTTCGCCTTATGCAACAAACGCTGCCAATGTCGGTCCGGCAATAAATGCACTGTTCAGTTGTACCGGTATTCTAAACGATGGAGGAAAGGCTGACTATCCTTATTATTGGACAAGTACTTCGGCTATGTCATATAGCAAATGGTTCTTATCCTTCTGCATGGTATGTGGCTTTTGGACAGGCAGAAGATGGAAACGGAGAAAACCTTCACGGTGCCGGTGCTGTGCGTTTCGACAAGAAGATAGTAGGAACCGGCGAAGGAGAAGAAAGGGTGTTAAACTATGTGCGTCTGGTAAGAAAAATTAAATAAAATGAAAATTATGAAAAGTAAAATGAAACTAACAATTGTAATCGTTGCTTTGCTAACTCTTATCAATTCCGTAAATGCTCAAACCAATACTGCTCCCGTAAAGAGCAGTATTCCAATTGAAATGCTTTTCCCGCAAGGCAAATCCAAAGCATTGATTTTGAGTTTTGATGATGGAAATGTAGCCGACAGACATTTGGTGAAATTGATGAATGATTATGGTCTTGTCGGGACTTTTCATCTCAATTCCAATAAACTCGGAACAAAAGATTATCTCACCAAAGAAGAAATTAAAAACCTGTACAAAGGACACGAAGTATCCGGTCATACGGCAAATCACCCAAATTTGACTTCTTTATCGAAGATTGATGTGATTTATGAAGTGCTGGAAGACAGAAAAGAATTGGAACGATTGATGGATTATCCCGTTCGTGGAATGTCGTATCCGTTTGGCAATACCAACGATTTTGTAATTGAGGCAATAACTGGTTTAGGTATTGAATACGCGAGAACAGTTGGCGATACCTACAATTTTAGTATGCCCACTGATTTTCTTAAATGGCAACCTACCATTCATTTATTCGGAAAAACAAATTATATACCCAATGACACGGCAAACGACAGAAGAGAATTAGGACAATTTTATCAGCTTACAAATGATTTTCTAAAGGCGAATTCATTGGCCTTGTTTTATGTTTGGGGACATAGTTGGGAATATGAAGGACCCGGAAACAAATGGGCAGAAGTGGAGAAGTTTTTCAAAATGGTTTCCAAAAATCCGGATATATACTACACAACACAAATAGGATTAGTGGATTATATCAATGCCTTTAAAAATCTCAAATTCTCAGTGGACAAAACCATGGTTACCAATCTGAGTTCGATAAATGTGTTTGTGAAAATAAACGGCAAAGTGTTTACTATTGAAGCCGGTAGCACAAAACAGTTGAATTAATTAAAAGAAAATCATAAATGAAAAAATACCATTTTTATAATTTCCCTTTTCATCAACCCAAATCTCTTTTGCCCAAAACAACAGGCAAAATATACGTGGTGTTGTAACCGATAAACTTTCTCAAACCACTCTTCCGGGTGCAACAGTTCAAATAGTGAATAAAACCGACAACAAAGGAACTGTAACAGATGCAAATGGGAATTATATTCTTTCTGATTTGTCACCCGACAGGTATGAAATAAAAGTTTCATTTATTGGTTACAAAGATGTAATAATTCCAAATGTTATTGTAACATCGGGCAAAGAAACAATTCTGGATATTGCAATGGAAGAGAATGTTACAAACCTGAATGAGATTGTTATAAATGGTAATCGTAAAGACAAAACCATAAACAATTTAACATCTATCAGTGCCCGTACATTTTCAACAGAAGAGGTGAACCGTTATTCGGGCGGAAGAAGCGATGTGGCACGTCTGGCAGCCAATTTTGCAGGAGTAAGTGCTCCTGATGATTCCCGAAATGATATTGTTATACGAGGCAATTCACCGGTAGGTGTCTTGTGGCGCATCAATGGAATGAACGTTACAAACCCTAATCATTTTGCAACGGTGGGTACAACAGGAGGAGCAGTCAGTGCCTTAAACACCAATCTGCTTAAAAGCTCCGATTTTTTAACTTCAGCTTTCCCTGCAGAATATGGAAATGCAACTGCCGGTGTTTTCGATCTGGGTTTCAGAAACGGGAATACACAAAAAAGAGAAACTACATTGCAGGCAGGTTTAATTACAGGTCTGGAAGCTACCACTGAAGGACCAATAAATAAATCAAAAGGTTCTTCATATCTGATAGGTTACCGATATGCGCTTGCCGGTGTTGCCCAGGCTATGGGAATTGATATCGGAACAACAGCAATGCCTTCTTATCAGGATTTGTCGTTTAATGTAAACAGCGGAAATACCAAATTGGGCAGGTTTACTTTGTTTGGAATTCTGGCAACAAGCAGCATTAATATTTCAGGTGGAAATTCAAGGTTCTTTGTATGGAGGGAAGGAGGCGGACATGATTTAAGCAGCCAAATCGGCATTATCGGCCTAAACCATTTCAAACAACTTAATAGCAAATCCTATTTCAGTTCTACAATTGGATTAAACTATTCAAATTCAGAACAAAGCGATTATGACTTTGACCGCATGACCAGCGAATCTTTTACTAAGGCAGGAAAATAATGTTACTAAAACAGGATATAATTTTTCAACAAGTTATAATTCCAAAATAAATTCAAAGCTATTTGTAAAAATGGGTATTCAGGATGAATTGATTGGATTGAATCTTTATTACAGAGAAAAAAGGGATATTAAGTCGGATTGGAAACAGATTTGGGATTACAACAGTTACACCAATCTGGCACAGGCATACGCTCATGCCAAATATAGTTTTAACGATAAGCTGACTCTAAATGCGGGTGTACATTCCCAGCTGTTTTTCCTGAACAATTCTGTTTCTGTTGAACCGCGTTTGGGCCTGAAATATGATATCAACAGCAAAAGTTCACTTAATTTTGGCTATGGACTTCATTCTCAAATGCAACCGATTAATGTTTATTTCTTACAAACCCAAAATACCGATGGTTCATACAGTTATAACAACAAGAATCTGGATTTTACCAAAAGCCATCATTTTGTATTGGGTTACGATTTGCAACCATTCAAAGACTGGCGGTTGAAAAGCTGAAGTTTATTATCAATCTCTCTACAATGTTCCTGTAAATACTTTTTCGAGCAGTTACTCTATGCTGAATACCGGAGCAAGTTTTAAAACTGATCTGGAAGACAGCCTGACAAATAAGGGCACCGGAAGAAATTATGGAATAGAATTAACCATCGAGAAATTTTTCAGCAACGGATATTATGGATTATTTACCTCATCCTTATACAGTTCCAAATACAAAGGAAGCGATGGCATAGAAAGAAACACTGCATTCAACGGAAAATATATTTTCAATATTCTGGGCGGAAAAGAATGGAAAGTTGGAAGCGAAAACCGAAACAAAATTTCGACCGACATAAAATGCACCTATGCCGGAGGCAGGGCTTACACTCCTATTGATCTGGAAGCGTCCAATGCCATTGGTCATGAACAATTATCTACGGATGCATATTCGGCTTTTTATCCAAATTATTTCCGTTTGGATTTCAAGCTTGGATATACGCTTAACAGCCGTACTAAAAAATTATCTCAATCCATTTCTTTGGACCTGCAAAACATCACGAACAATAAAAACGTTTTCTCACAAAGCTATGATGACAGAAGCCAGTCAATAAACACAACCTACCAGCTCGGATTTTTCCCGAATTTTATTTATAAAATACAGTTTTAAATAAGTTATATACTTTTGTGATATGAAATCACTTCCATTAAACAGCAGAAAAATTGAAATTCTGCTTTACATTCTAATATGGACACTGGTTTTTTCAGTGCCCTATTTCAGCGAACGCAGTTCCGGACATATCAACTGGAATGAGGTGACAAGGAACTGGACTCATATATTTGGATATCTCGTTGTTTTCCTGGTCAATGTTTATATTCTGGTACCCCGGTTACTCTTGAAAAAGAGATACCTGTACTACTTTGTTTCAGTATCGGCTCTGATATTATTTATAATAGTCTTACCCCTTCTTTTGCAACCAGGTATTCAGCCGTATGCTGGTTCCCCAAATGCATGGTTTAAGAACACCCGGCATAAATACACCCATGCAAAAACCACCTTTAATGGTCTTTGCAGATAATCTTATTATTTGCATTCTTCTTCTTGGTGCCGGAACAACTACAAGCTGATGACGAAATGGCTGAGTGAGGAGAAGTTGAGAAAAGATGCCGAGAAAGAACAACTTAAAACCAATCTGGCCTTACTGAGGCATCAGGTAAGTCCTCATTTTTTCATGAATACACTGAACAACATTCATTCGCTTATTGAAATGGATTCAGAAAAGGCACAGGATGCAGTCGAACGGCTTTCAACACTCATGCGGTATTTGCTTTATGATTCGGCTCAAAACACTATCGAACTGAAAAAAGAAATTGAATTTATACACAGTTTTATTTCGCTGATGCAACTCAGACATTCAGATGAGGTTGAAGTTAAAACAGTTATTCCTGAACAAATTCCTGATGCTAAAATACCCCCGATGCTTTTTATTTCACTTATCGAAAATGCCTTTAAGCATGGCGTGTGTTATCCATTGAAGTCTTACATTTATTTTGAATTACAGATTCAGGAAACATCTCTGCATTGTATTATTAAAAACAGCAAACATAAGAATACAGCAAATCAACACGGTGAATATTCGGGAATTGGTCTCGACAATATTAAAGATAGTCTGAGGTTATTATATGAGGATAACTTCCAGGTTGAATATACTTG
This sequence comes from uncultured Bacteroidales bacterium, assembly GCA_963757935.1. Classification (GTDB taxonomy): domain Bacteria; phylum Bacteroidota; class Bacteroidia; order Bacteroidales; family VadinHA17; genus SR-FBR-E99. Next base: position 5,467 of record CAVWSZ010000003.1, read on the forward strand.
ACAAAGAAAATGAATTTGAAGTAACCTTACAATTCCAGTATGAAGATAAAATGTATTGCCATTGACGATGAACCTCTGGCAGTAAAAAAGATAGCAGGTTATATTCAGAAAATTCCCTTTCTGGAACTGGTAGCTGAATGCCGGAGTGCATTTGAGGCAATGAACATCCTGAGTAAAGGTGATATTCAACTCATGTTTATCGATATTAATATGCCTGATATTAACGGGATGGAATTTGTAAAATCATTGACAAACAAACCCTATATTGTATTTACTACAGCCTACAGTGAATATGCTGTTGAAGGTTTTCAGGTAGATGGCAGTAGATTATTTATTAAAACCGATAACCTTCAGTAATTTTCTGAAGGCGGCAAACAAGGTTAAAAATCTTATTGAATTAACCGATTCTAACAAAAAAGAAGTCATCAGGGCAACTGCAGATCATTTATTTGTAAAATCAGAATATAAACTTATTCGCATCGAACTGTGTGATATAAAATATATTGAGAGCCAGCATGAGTATATAAAAATACATTTGATTAACAGTAAGCCTGTGATGACAAAGCTTAGTATGAAATCTATTGAAGAACAGCTGCCATCCGACCGGTTTATGAGAGTTCATCGTTCGTATATCGTCAATCTTTCGAAGATTCAGGTGGTAGAGCGAAACAGGATCGTATTTGACGGAAAAGTATATATACCTGTCAGCGAGCAATACAAAGAAATATTTCAGAAGTATATTGATGGGAATTTTGTTTAAGATAATCTACCAGTATGGAACATAAAAAGTTCACTTAACTGGTTGCAACTTTTGTCCGTTCGGGGTACTGAAAAAGAGCGAGAGTGAGAGTGAGAGCGGGTGCGAGAGCAATCGTGAACACTCTCCTCTTTTTTTCATCATTACTCACGCAGACAATCACTGGCATTTTTGACCTCTTGTTTGTTTGAACTTCTCAAAAGCGCCATGGCGATTTCCGTGTAATCCGATAAATCTGCCGGAATTAATTTTTTAATCATGGAAAATCTGCAGGGAGTAGCTCTTCTTTTAGTAATTTAGTCGGATTCAAGAGTTTAAACACAATAAGTGTAATGGAAACGAATTTTGGAATTCAGATTTTTTCGATGGTACTGTATATTGCAGTTCTATTGGTAATTGTTGATGTGATGCGCAAAAATCCGAGATTTGCGCTGGTTTTCTGGTTACTCGCCTTATTGACATTCCCTCTGTGGGGCAATTATGTGAACGGCTGGTTTCGCTGGGTAAAAACATTAAGTGTTCTTTTGCCAACAGCATTGCTGGTCGGATTTGGAAGGTATGCTGAACTTTATAAAAAGGAAAACTATCTTAAAGATTTTCCGGGGCGATTGGTTAATCTGGACTCTTTATGGTGTATTATTTCTCAATATAGCTGAAGCTACCTTAAAGGATTTTCAGACTGACAATATATTTAACGCCGTTTCCGGAGTAATTTTATGCATTACCCAGCCACTTGTAAAGTACCGGTATATTAAAAAACGCTTCTGGTCGATAGGTAAAGAAGGCAGTAATGGTGATTTAATAGCATATACCAATGGCGCCTGGAACTTTTTGTACACCACCTGGAACCTTGCATTTGTTTATGGGGAAGCCGGAACATTCTTTGCAAGTTCATGCTGCATTTTGCTGGCGGCTGAATTGTACCCGATTTTACTAAAACGCCCTGAATTATACATCACTGCACGGGTATATACATTGGCAACTCACATTCTCCTGAGGGCAACAGGTGCTGGAGTATTATTTGAAAAATACATGAATGCCTCAAGCTGGGTTGGTAACGGTACAGTTACTTTATTATTGGGGATTAGGCAATATGGTTCTGCATATACCGTATCTGTTTTATTATTTCTGGCAGTTAAGAAAGATACGCAACCTTGAAGCGGAGAGGGTAATAGTTTAAGGCATTAAAAATAAACTGGATTTTTATCTTATAATCCGGATTGTGTGTGCAGTTTAGCAAGCATATAAGCTTTTTAACTTAATTGCCTGCAAATTACATCAGCTCTGCATTTTTCTGCTGTGTTTCCTACAGAAATAAGCTATGGCCGCTATTCTCAAAAGGAACTAAATATGAATTTGTAATTCCCGTTTTCATCTGTTCAGCCAGGTTAAAAGAACATATTTTGTTTTGTTGTTTTTAAATCATGATTTTTATTGAACAGGTATTTTCATTTACATCTGGTATTTATTTCTTTTGTTGGTTGTCCAGACGTTTAACAGTTCTTTAGTAAACGGATGCAATAAACTCCTTAAGCCCGGCATTGAATTCACCGGGATTCTCCAGGTTACTTACGTGACCCGCATGATCGATGATTTTCAGCAATGAACCTTTTATTTTTTCGTGCATAAACCTGGCTGCATCCGGAGGTGTCAGTTTATCTTCAATCCCTACCATTATAAGTACCGGAACTTCTATCTCAGACAGAATGTGACATGTTTCTTTACGTGTTGATAAGGCAAGCAGAGTACTGATAATCGACTGTTCGGAAGTTTTCACTATCATTTCCCTTACAGCTGTAACCTCATTTACCCTGGTTGTGAAAGAGTCTGATGCAAAAAGATTTTTCACACTCTCTTCAGCATACTTCTGAACACCATTTTCCCTGATGCCTTCAATTGCCTTTTTTCGTTTTTCTTTTGCTTCCGGAGTATCGGCAATACATTGAGTATCAGCTAATATAAGAGCATCAAAACGATCTTTGTGTTTTTCTGCGGCATTTAAGGCTATGTATCCTCCCATTGATAGACCACATAGAATGGCTCTGTCAATCTTCAGGGCATCCATTAATCCAATTAAATCGTCAGCAAAAAGATCAATAGAAAAATCCTCATTACCGGCCTCTGAGCTTCCATGTCCACGGATATCATATGCTATCAGCCGGTATTTATCCTTTAACGACTCCACCTGCAAATTCCACATAGACTTATTAAACGGAAAGCCGTGGATGAAAATGATAACCGGAGATCCACGATCTCCTGCATCGCTGTAATTAACAAATAGATTTTTTATGACCATTTCGGATTGTTTAAAGTGTGATAAAGGTTTTTTTAATCTTTATAATAATTCATCCTTATCCTCATCCAGGTTATTATGCTCATCGCCTCCTATGCTGTAATAATTGTTTTCCTCGTCTTCATTCCCGACATTTTCCTGTTCATCATCCAACTCTGAACCCGGCACATCCAGATTACTGCCAAATTCGTCATCGTTAAATTCTTTCCCCTTATTTTTCGGGGCATTCTCACTTTTGTCTGTTTTTTTTACCCTGGAAATGTCCTCAGGGTCCAGGTTTTTCTCTTCCTTGAATTTATTGTATATATCTTCACTTTCAGGATAGGATTGGTATCCCTGCAGGGCTTCCTTCTCATATTTGTCTGGCATATGGTCAGGAGGATTAGTCTTCTGAACCTTTTTCATTTGTACTATTTTTTTTAATACTATTTACCTGATTGTTCAAGTTTCATTGTCGTATCAGCCAGACCTTTATTAATAAGTTCAATTTCACATGAAATTGATACTTCATCGCTTACTAACAAGCCTCCGGCCTCTACAGGTGCGTTCCATACAAGACCCCAATCACTTCTTTTGATTTTTCCTGAAATGGCAAACCCGGCTTTTTCATTTCCCCATGGATCCTTAATAGTTCCTCCGAACTGCGCATTTAATTTCAAGTTTTTTGTAACACCCAACATGGTCAATTCTCCCCATAATTCATGGTTGCCATCAGTATCTGGTTTGCCGATTGTGCTTGAGATGAATGTTATCTGTTTATGATTATTCACATCAAAAAAATCGGCGCTTTTCAAATGTTCATCGCGTTTTGTATCTCCCGTATCTATTGACGACGGGTCAATCCAGAGATCGACTTCAGCGGTTGTAAAATCATTGGAGGCTGTATATATGCTTGCATCGAATGTTTTGAATGTGCCTTTTACATGTGCAATCATAAGATGTTTTACTCTAAAGCCAATTTCGCTATGAGCCAGGTCCAATGACCATTTTGTTTGAGTAGGAACGAGAGTTGCTTCCATTTTCTATTTTTTTATATTATTAAAAATCAATATCAGCTGACAAATAATTTTAACCTATAAATTTAAGCACCTGCTGACAGTCAACTGTTACATGACTTTATAAAAAAGTTACATCATTCGCACAATTCCAAATAAAATAGAGGCTGTCCCGAATGGGGCAGCCTCTATTTCCATAATCCGATTAGCTCAGTATCGTAGGCAACATCTATAAAATGAGCCTGCAAGCTGTTGTGCCGCGCCTAAAAACAAGGATTCATCCTATTATTTTTGTTCCATCGGGTTTAAATCTGAATTCCAGATTTCAACCTTCACCTTCAGAGAACCATCTGCCTGTTTTTCCCAGAGTGTAAGGTATTTTCCGTGATCTTCAACCGGCTGATCCATGCCTGGTACGGTGAGCTCGATTTTATAGGTCCCTATTTCCGTTATCAGTTTTCCATCAGGTATGACCTTTAGCGTTGTTGGTTCAAACAGAGTGACTTTCATTTCCATTTTGGCCATTTCCTCGGCACCTTTCCTGATAGCAGCGATACCCTCACGCATAGGTTCATTGCTTGGCATGGAAATAGCATCGGCTGTATACATACTGAGGCTTTTTTCAAGATTCCCTTCAAGCATGTATTTGGTCATTTCCTTGTTGAGATTTTCGATCTTCAACTGATAATCCTTAGCGGATTGCTGCGAGTACGTTGTGATAGTTGCAAATAGGGCAACAATCATAATTACTGATCTTTTAACATTCATTTTTTTCATTTTTTTAAGTATTAGATTATTGAAAGTTGTAATTATTATGTCAACTGTGTACGGGATTATAAAACATATAAGAGGGCTATTAGTTTAATCGATCAATTCGTGATTATGGCCTACGTGCACCCGAATATGCCGCCTGCAGACATGCGCTGCAGAAACAGCATTTGATATCCGGATGCAGATTAATTGAATTTTACCTGCGGTTGGAGCAAACTTTTTCTCTCTATGTGTGTTAAGAAGAAATTATCGTTCCTTGTTTCATTTTCGGCCTCCGCCTGGCAGCAAAAATGCGTGAAGCAGCTACTGGGAAAAGATAAAACCTTAAGGTCCGGGCAGCAGACTTTGCCATTGGTGAATTTATGTCGTCCCTACGGGGGCCAACAGTATTAACTAAATGTCAGATTATGCACTGAAATATTAGTATGGTTTTATTAATTGAAAGATTATGAAAAAGAGTCTATTGGTTTTCAGTTTTATGCTTCTTGGAGCGACAACTCTAATCTCCTGCGGAAACACCTCAGGAAAGGAAAAACAATCTGAGACTAAGGAAGTAGCCAGCGTTCAGTATACCTGTCCCATGCATCCTGAGGTTATAAGTGACAAACCCGGAGACTGCCCCAAATGCGGGATGGCTCTGGTTGAGAAAAAGTAGCATTTCAGAGGCCTGTTCCGGAAACCGACAGTCCTGACCTGATGATCGGATATGGTTGGACGCCAAAACGGTTTCTTGCCAGGGTGCAACCATGGTTCTTCTTTCCGGGCATTGTCCGTCAATTTTGAATGTTTGATACCTTACTGAAAATATCACTCAAAGACTGATCTCTTTTATTCATATAAATTTCATTATGAAAATAATCGAGTTTCTTCAGGAGGTATGAAAGTGTATTGACCTCCTCAGCATTTAGATTTCCTACAACAATATCAGCAACCTTACTCATAAGCGGAAGTATTTTCAGTATCTCCTCTCTTCCTGACCTGGTAATAGCAACCCTGATACTTCTCTTATCATTTTGATCGGAAGTTTCAGTTATCATTCCTTTTTTTATAAGCCGATTGATAATTTCTGATCCTGAAGTCTTTTCCATTACCTGTTTTGCGATCAGCTCACTCTTTTTTAGACTGTTATAAGTCATCAGAGTGATCAGAAAAGAAAACTCATCAGAAGTTTGCAGAAGGCTATCCCGCAGAACTTTTTTAATATACCATTTTGCGTAACGATTCATTAAAACGATTAAAATTGAAATATCACTGGCAGTATTACGGTATTCATCATTGGACCACTCCTTGTTTTCTCCTGATATTTTTCTGATCTTCAACTCCTTCACTCCGGATTTTGCATTCAGATAACCAATGAACTCATCCATGGAGTACTCTTCATGGTTGCCCTTCTCAGTATCAAAGGAAAAGAACTGGTTAATCAGAGTAGTAAGGATTTCACTCTTTTTCATCATTGTCCCTTTTTTAAAAAAACAAAATTAGACTTTAATAGTTCAATAACGTATTATATTATAAATAAATGAACAAAATCGTACTATCATTGTTGCTAAGAGAAATTGAAGAATTATTATGGAAATAGCGGCCAGTATAAAAGGGGGAAGCAAGGAGTACAAAGCTGGAGACACTGTGATTACTGCACTTCAGCCAACGACTTTCGATTTCATGAAAAAGGAGCTTACGCTTATAATAGGTCCGTCAGGTTCGGGTAAAACAACTCTTCTTTCACTGCTTGGATGTGTGATTTTCCCAACCACAGGTGAGGTATATATAGAAAATCGTCTGGTAAATAATCTGAGTGATAGGGAGCTGGCCGGTGTAAGACTGAAAAATATCGGTTTTGTTTTTCAGAACTTCAACCTTCTTGCACCACTCAATGCCCTGGAAAATGTCATGCATCCGCTGATCCTTTCAGGAGCCGGTAAAAAGTGAAGCCAGGATTAAGGCTGAAGAAGCGCTTAAGAAGGTAAACATGGAAAGCCGGATGAAGAGTCTGCCGAAAAACCTCAGCGGTGGGCAACAGCAGAGAGTTGCAATCGCCCGGGCTCTTGTTACCGAACCATCAATAATGCTTTGCGATGAACCAACTGCATCTCTCGATATAAAAAGTGTCGGGATTGTTATGGAAGAACTTAAAATGCTTTCAGATTCAGGAAAATCGGTTATCGTGGTAACACATGACCTTAGGCTCAGACCGTTTGCTGACCGGATCATTTACGTGAACAATGGAATCGCCTCAGAGAAACCCTCTGAAGATGAGATATTTCATAATTAGTAATCAGAAAATCACAAGAACAGAATATTAATATCATCACTATGAATAAAAAAATCTTTCTGGTTTTAATACCATTTATCCTTACAGCCTGTAGCGGCGGGAAGGAAAATAAAGATAAGCCGGTCACTGAATCGAACGCAGTCAACAGCGCTATTGTCGAGATATCCGAGGTAGTCGGAGTAGGCAAAGTTGAACCTGAAAAAGAGATTGTCAGTCTTGCTGCTGCAACCGGCGGTATTGTTAAGGAGGTCTTCAGGAATGACGGCGACAGTATCAAAAAAGATGAGCCTCTGGCCAGACTTGATGATGAGCTTGAACTGATAAAGGTATCGCAGTTAAGAAGCCAATACAGCACTCAGAAATCACAGGAAGAGATCGATAAGCTTAACCTGCGGGAGTCGGAGGCAAGGCTTTCCAATAAGAAAAAGCTACTGGAATCTGTAAGAACACTTGCATCAAAAGGTGCCGAAACAAAGCAGACACTCGATGATCTTGAAACTGAGGTAATTACTCTTTCTCTCACTGTAGAAAGGGACAGAGCCTCGGTGAACCTGTCTGCCAGCAAACTGAGGGAACTGGCTGAAGAGGTCAGATATGCCGAGGCCGAAGCTGCCAAAAAGATATTGCGCTCACCTTATGATGGAGTGTTGCTTGAACTTCAGATTGAAAAGGGAAGTGCTGTAAATCAGTTTGAATCATATGCTGAAATTGCACCATCGGGACCAATGACAGTGAGAACCGAAGTTGATGAACTTTTTGCCGGCAGGTTAGAAAATGGGCTTGATGCTGATATCAGACTTATTGGCAGCGATTCGGTTATTGCAAAGGGAAAAGTAATTTTTCTTTCACCCTACCTCAAAAAGAAATCGCTTTTCTCACAAAAAGCAAATGAGCAGGAAGACAGACTTGTAAGGGAGGTAAGAATAAAGCTTGAGGGTGATAACGGGCTTATCCTGAACTCAAAGGTCGAATCTGTAATAAAACTTAAAAACCACCGGTTATGATCGCTACTGCATACAGATTTATAAGGTATGACAAGGTAAAGAGCAGTGGTGTAATTATAGGCATTGTAGTCAGTATCTTCCTTATTGGTCAGCAAATAGGAATTCTAAGTTTTCTTACCGGACTAATGGGTGGTTTGGTTGGTAACTCCAGGCAGGATATTGCCCAGATCTGGGTTGTGGATAATATTACAAGGAATGCCAATGAACTTCCCAAGCTTAATGAGGGTCTTGTAAGGGAACTAAGGAGTATTGACGGGGTAATGAATACCTATCCGATAGTTGTCTCCGGGGCATCGGTTAAATTTGAGAATGGTAAGCTTGCACCTGTACTTATAATTGGAAGCGAACCACCATTGTTTATTGCTGGTCCGAAACCGGAATTAATAAATAAGGGAGACCTTCTTTCTCTTAATGAGGATGAAGCCGTATCAGCGGAGTTTTTCGATGAGCCGGTATTTGATCACCCGGTAAACATCGGGAACCAGAGTTGAGATAAACGGCAAAAGTGCCACTATAAAGGTTGAGACAAAAAGTGCAAGGGGCTTTGCCGGGTCATTTTTTTATACAACACTGTCGAAAGCACGTTATTATACCTCATTTCCTGATTCGAAGGTAAGCACAATAGCAATTCAGGTCAAACCCGGCTATTCTGTTGATGATGTTGTCAATAACATAAACAGGTCGGTATATGGAATTAAAGCCTGGAACTCAGAGAAACTGCGAAAGGCGACGATAAGTTACATAACCATATCTTCAAACATTGGGACAAGCATCGGTTCGCTGGTAATATTTGCTGTTTTCAGCGGATTTTTTATAATCGGTCTCACACTTTATTCGTCAGCTATAGACAGGATAAGGGATTATGGAACTCTTAAGGCAATTGGTGCGACAAACCAGTATATTACCAGGCTTATTCTTACACAGAGCTTCCTGTTTGCAGTTGCAGGGTTCATTATCGCGGTGATGCTGCTTGAAGGATTCAAGGCAGGAGTATCCAATGCAGGTCTTCTGATAAGGTATTCATTCAGGGAATATGCTGCCCTCTTCCTTGTAACGGTGTTTATCTCGGTTGGCAGTTCTCTCTTCTTCGCAATTCGTACAATAAGAAATGTTGAACCTGCTGCTGTATTCCGTGGCTGAAAAATTTAAAGATTATCAGAAATGAAAACATTAACACAATCAGTAATATTTATTGTCCTTTTCAGCTTAACCGGCCCGCTGACGGGGCAGGATATAAAACTCATCAGTTGCATCGATTCTGCCCTGGCTAACAGGGGAAATATAAAAGCAGTCAGGACTGATATCGAAATAGCTAAACTTCAGACTTCATCGGCATACCAGAAGTATCTGCCCGATCTGTCATTGAGTTACAATTACAGATATAACCCCATCATTCCTACCCAGATAATTCCTGTAGGGCAGTTCAGCCCGACACCAACTGATGAAAAACGACCAATAAAATTCGGTACCGACTGGCAACAGAATTCAGGAATAAATATGTATCAGCCTATTATCGATTTTTCAATAAAGAGCAGGGTTGCAGAAAGCAGGATAAATGAGAAGCTGAAGAATACCGATGCTGCTGCAGCTGAAAGGGACCTGAAACTGGAAGTCATAAAGAGCTTTACAAATATATGGCTCAGGTCGGAACAGCTTCGTTCTGCCGAACTGGACACACTTCGTACTTCAAAGACAAAAGAGCTTTTCACGGTCAAGTCGAAAGAGGGAAAGGTGCTGAAAACAGAAGTCAACAAGGCCGTTCTTAATCATAATAATGCTCTTTCAAATTATATTGCTGTTTCTTCATCCCTCACGAGGGAAAAGATCTACATGAGCTTCCTCACGGGAATATCTCTTGAGACTTTGCTTGATGGCATATTTGACTTTTCACCTTTCTCGGATGATGTGTTGAGCATGGGCAATACAGTTCCAGTTCCAGACTCTATTCCTTCGGTGAAAAGCCTCATTATCAGGGCTGAACTTCTGGAACAGCAGCAGAAATCCGAAAAAATGAAAAATACACCAACGATTGGTTTTGAGGGATTCCTTGGAGCAAACCAGTATACGGATACCTTCAATCCATTCCTTTCAGGCAGCTGGTATGGAAGCAGCTATGTGGGACTTGAGTCTCAGATTTCAGATCCTTTCCGGAAGCAGCACAAAGAACAGGGTCAACCAGTTAAAACTGGAGGAAAAAGGCCTTCAGTCAAGACTTGACGATGAAATTAACAGTGTCACTAATAAAAGTCTTTTGCTTAGCGAAGAGATAAGGCAGATTGAATATCAGGCCGGATTATTCAAACAGAACATAAAGCTTTATGAGGAGAATCTTTCACTGAATCAGGATAGATTTGATAAAGGGCAGATAAATGCGTATGATTTGCTAACTGAAGAGATCGATTTTCAGAAAGAGCTGGCCAGATTCAATGAGAAACGAGCCGAACTGGTCAACAAACAGATTGAGCTGATAAACAACTCAGGGGCACTTACGTCATTCATAGATAATTTACGTTAAAATGAACATAGAATCAATTAAATATGAAAATGTTTATCATAATTTTAGTTGTGGTTATTTTAATAATCGTTTTACTTCAATCTTTTACAATTATGCCAACAAATAAAACTGAAGAACAAAAATATTCACTCGTTCGTAAGTACAAGGATTTTGAAATCAGATTTTATCCTTCTGCCACTATTGCAACAATTAATTCGAATGCAAAAACTTACAGGGATCTTTCCGGTCCCGGATTTCAGAAACTTGCAGGCTATATCTTTGGAGGCAATGAGGCAAATACAAAAATTTCAATGACCTCACCTGTTCAAATGGATATCAATGATTCTGTTTCTACAATGAGTTTCGTAATGCCTTCTGCATATACAAAAGAAAACCTGCCAAAACCGAATGACCCCAATGTACAAATAAAAAACACTGCAGATGAATATGTTGCGGTAATAAGATTTGGTGGATATGCCTCTGATGAAGATCTGAAATTCTATTCGGAAAAACTTCAAAATCTTCTGAAAGAAAATGGGATCACCTCTTTCGGGAATTATAGATTTCTGGGGTATAACCCTCCATTCCAGTTTATTGGCAGAAGAAATGAAATTATTGTGACAGTTGAATGGAAAGAAAAACAGTAGTGATACGAGTGGTTAAAATAATTTAATGTGTATCTGTAAATGAATAGAATTCAGATTGGAGATTCGATTCCGGACTTTATCCTTAAGGATCAGAATGGTAATGATTTTTATATTTCAACTTTACTGGGCAGGAAAAAACTGGTCATCTTTTTCTATCCGCAGGACGGGAGTCTGAACTGCACAAAAGAAGCCTGCTATTTCCGGGATCTCTCTGATGTATTTGAGGAGGCAGATGCAGTCTTTATTGGCATAAGCGGGCAGTCGGTCGAAAGCCATAAAGAATTTGCAGAAAAAAACAGACTTAAATACACCCTTTTGAGCGATACAGGGAATACTGTAAGAAAATTATTCGGTGTTCCCGGAAGGGTCTTCGGATTAATTCCCGGACGGGTGACTTATGTTGCAGACCGTTCAGGCAAGGTAGTTTATATCTTCGATTCACAGACAGAGACTCAGCGTCATGCAGATGAAGCTTTAAAGATCTGTCTCCTGTTGAAAAGAAATGATAATTGAATAATAGATCTTCCCGGTTCTATGCGGTTTTCTCAAATACTATTATTCATTACTTTTGAGATAATTGCACAACCTGAAACAGAGTAATACTTTGAACCCTGGAGTATTTAACAAATACGATTCTATGCTGACAAAAGAATTGGTACTGGAGTTATGGAGCAAAACATACAACACTGAAGGTAAACCCGACTGGTCACACATTCTCCCCTATTACGATAATAATATATATTTCAGGGATTCCATTCAGGAAATACGTGGAATCGAAGAATTTACAGCAATGACAGAACGCCTGACAAAACGTTCAAAAGATCTGAAAATGAATATTGTCAATGCTGTTATGGAGGAGAATATAATTTTTATGGAATGGGAAATGACCCTCAAGTTTTAAAAAATATCCAAGTTCCATATTATATGGCTCAAGCCGGCTGACTTTAAATGAAGAAGGGAAAATTACAGAACAAAGAGATTATTATGATTTATGGGGAGATATTTTTGACAATATTCCAAGATTCGGCAAAGCATACAGAAAATTTATGAATAAGAAAGTTTGGTTAAAGAGTGGTTATGAGAAAAAATAAGAAATTCTTTAAATATTTCAAAGAATATGAGTGGTCTAACATTTTTGCAATGATCAGAAACAATCGGTTAGACCCCAAAATATGTACTGAAGATTTTAACAATAAACTTGTTGTTATAACCGGAGCTACATCAGGCATCGGTTACCATACAGCCAGAAAATATGCTTCACATGGAGCAAACCTTACTGTGCATAAATCGCAATCTGCAAAAATCAGAAGCTTTATGCCGTGAGATTGAAAGTGAATTTGGAGTCAAATGCGATTACAAAATAGCTGATCTGAGTAATTTGCAGGATATTCATCAGGGTGGCAGAAGAACTTTTAAAGCTTAATACACCAATTGATGTACTGATACATAATGCAGGTATTTACCTGACAAAAAGAGAATTAACTCCCGATGGACTTGAAAAGGTTTTTGTGATTCAATACCTTTCTTCCTTTATTATAAATTATCATTTTAATGGATAAGCTGAAATCGCAGGAAAAGGCCAGAATTATTATGGTTAATTCCGAAGGTCACCGTTTTGCTGCCTGGGGATTGAGACTGGACGATTTGAATTGGGAAAAACGTCGTTATTCCGGTCTGAAAAGTTATGGTTCTGCCAAACTTGCCCAGCTTTTATCAATGATTGTTTTTAATGAACATTTCCAAAATACAGGAGTATCAATAAATGCAATGCATCCGGGAGCTGTTAAAACTGAAACAGGTCAGGAAAACGGACCGGTTTACCGGTGGTTTAAAAGGAATTTTATTGATAAAACATTAAAATCTCCTGAAATATCTGCCGAAGCATTGTATTATCTTGGAGTTTCAAAAGAGATGGAAGCTGTTAGCGGAAAATTCTTTAATTTAACCACCGAGGAAGAACCTGCACCACCGGCTCTGGACAAAGAAGTAGCTTACGAACTTTGGGAAAAAAGTCTGGAATTAGCTGGATTGCATGGTTCAAAACAGTAAATGTTATTGCGGAATTAGTTTATTGAAATTTCTGAATTAAAAGAATATGTCTGAAAATACATACAATACTATCATTGTTGGAGGAGGCATTGCCGGATTGACTTCTGCAGCTTATCTCTCACGTGCAGGACAAAAAGTATTGCTTATTGAAAAAAACAAGGAATGCGGAGGACTGGTTAATTCATTTACCCGCGACGGCTTTCATTTTGATGCCGGAGTAAGAGCCCTGGAAGATGCAGGTATTATTTTCCCAATGTTAAAGGATTTAGGCATTGAGCTCGAAGTTGTTAAAAGTCCGGTTTCTCTGGGAATAGAAAACGAAATTATTACATATAGAAAATCTAGATAGTTTATTAAAATACAGGGAACTTCTGATAAAATTATTTCCCGGAAAGTGAAGGAGAGATTGATGAGGTTATTAAAAATCATCCGGAAAATAATGAAACACATGGATGTGCTCTATGGCATAGAGAATCCTGTGTTTAAAGATTTAAAGCATGACAGGGATTTCATTTTCAAAAAACTTTTACCCTGGCTGCCGAAATTTATTTTTACCGTTGGAAAAATAAACCGGATGAACATGCCGGTTGAGGATTATTTAGAAAACAATTGTAAAAAATCCTTCTCTCCGGGATATTATTTCACAGCATTTCTTCAAAAATACACCTGCTTTTTTTGCAATGAGCTATTTTTCCTTGTATCTCGATTATTTCTATCCCAAAGGTGGAGTTGGAAAACTGTCGGAAGCCCTGAAAAACAAAATATTAGAATATGGAGGAGAAATAAAGACAGAAACAAAAATTATTGAAGTAATGGCTGATAAATGTCTTGTAAAAGACCAGAATAATATCACTTATAAATATGACAATCTTATCTGGGCTGCTGATTTAAAAACACTTTATAAAATTACAGAAACAGAAGGTTTATCACCAAAAATCAAAACAAAATTTGAGGAAGTCAAAAAGCAAGATGCTGAAAAACCGGGGCGGTGATTCTGTGTTTTCTTTATTCCTGGAAGTAGATGAACCTCTTGAAAGTTTCAGGAAAATTGCACATGGACATTTCTTTTATACCCCTTCAAAACTTGGTTTAGGTGAAACTCACAGGGAGGAACTTAATTATCTGCTGAGTAATTTTGAAAAAATTGAAAAAGAACAAATTCTGACCTGGCTCGACAAATTTACCAGATTAAACACTTACGAAATTTCTATTCCCGGACTTAAAGATCCCGAATTGGTTCCTCCGGGCAAAACCGGCATAATTATCAGTTTCCTTGCTGAATATGATTTGTTTAACAAAATTCAAAAAGCAGGCTGGCTTGATGAGTTTATTTCGGAACTTGAGAATCGTGTTTTGAGTGTAATATCTGATTCTGTCTACCCGATGTTAAAAGATAAAATTATTGCACACTTTTCATTTTCACCCCTTAAGCATTGAAAACAGAGTAGGCAGTTCTGAAGGAGCTATTACCGGATGGTCATTTCAAAAATCTATGCCGGTTATAAACAAAATTCAGATCTCGGATCGTTCAGTTCTGACACCAATACCTTCAATTTATCAGGCAGGACAATGGGCTTACAGTCCTGCAGGTGTGCCAATGTCAATATTAACCGGTAAACTTGCTGCTGACCAGGTATTAAAACAAATGAAGAAATTCAGAAACAACATAATGTCCTGAACATGAAATAATCAAAATGACTAATCCCAAAATTCTGAAAATGATAACAAGTAAGATCTGTTTCTAAATCCTTCGGAAATATTGAAGCTGTAGAAGAATGTCAGTTTCAATATCGAAAAAGGGGAGATCTTTGGCATTCTGGGTCCAAACGGTGCAGGTAAATCAACAATTGTAAACATATTAAACACTCTGGTTAAACCAGACAAGGGTGATGTTATTATTGACGGGGTCAATATTAAGAATGATGGTGATACCATAAAGCTGATCATGGGGGTTGTTCCCCAGGAAATTGCCTTGTATGAAGAGCTGTCAGCTTATGAAAACCTTATGTTCTGGGGCGGATTGTATGATATCCCAAAACCGGAGCTTAAGGCAAATGTCAATAAAACTCTGGAGATTGTTGATTTAGTAAACAGAAAGGATGACAGAATTAAAACATTTTCAGGGGGAATGAAACGCAGGATCAATATTGCCTGCTCATTACTTCATAATCCAAGGATATTAGTACTGGATGAACCTACAGTTGGTGTTGATCCTCAAAACAGGAATCATATTTTTGAGGTCATAGAGAGATTGAATAATGAAGGGATGACAATAATCTACACAACTCACTACATGGAAGAAGCTGAACGGTTTTGTGACAAAATTGCAATTATTGATGTCGGTCGCATTATTGCACAGGGGACACTGAAAGAGTTAAGGGAAATCAGTGATGTCAAAGATTTACTGACAATTAAACTGGCAGATTTAGATAATGAAACAATATCCAGAATTACATCAGCAAATCCATTATTCAGGTTTGACAGTACATCCAACACCTTAAAAGTGGAATGTGCAAATATTAGTAAAGATATTTCGATAATTATAAACCATATCCAAAACTCGGGTGGTGTAATCGAAAGAATTTATACCCAGGGAACGAATCTGGAATCTATCTATTTGAAATTAACAGGGAAAGAATTAAGAGATTAAATTATGTTCAAGCTATTCAAAAAAGATCTGATACTGTTTTTTCATGATCAGCGTTCTGTAATTCTCACATTTCTGCTTCCTGTAATTTTAATAACTCTTTTTGCATTTGCTTATGGCAGTATCGGAGCCTACGATGGCCGTTCTGAACCTGTTAAATTGCTGGTTACCGATCTGGACCAAACAAGTTCTTCAAAAGAGATTATTCATAAGATTGATTCTCTTGAAGATATAATAATTATTGTTTCAGATTCCGTAAAGTCTAAAGAACTGGTAATTAAAGGGAAATATGCATGTGCCTTAATAATTTATAAAGGTTTTCAGGATTCACTTGAATCCGGAAATGCAACTGCCAGTTGAACTGGTGTATGACAGGTCGCGTGAAATGGAAATCGGAATTCTTCAACAGAACCTGATCAGCACTTTAATGTCTTCAACAGGTGAAATAATTGTTAAAAAGAGTATTGAAAAATATCTGCAGGACCAGTTTCCCGATGATCGACAAGAATACCAGTGATAATATACTCAAAACTGCAATAAAAAATGACAATAATCAACATGCCATAAAGTGGACTTCCGATTGTCGGGAGAAAAATGACACCAAACTTGGTCTGATACAGGCTGTTGCCGGCACTGCCATACTAATGTTACTCTTCAGCGTTGCCGGAGTCGGGACAAGCATACTGGAAGAAAAGGAAAACGGAACAATAAACAGATTGCTTTATTCACCCCTGAAGGGCAGTACAATACTCTACAGCAAAATGCTGTTTGCTTTTTTTATCTCGATACTTCAGCTTACAGCTATGTTCCTTTTTGCCTGGCTCATATTTAACATGGATCTGAGCGTCAATATCCCGGGATTAATCTTAATGATAATAGCTACATCTTTTGCTGTATCAAGTCTGGGTATTTTCCTGGCTGCTGATTGCAAAAACACGACAGCAGGCCCAGAATCTGAGCACAATTATTATTCTTGTCATGTCGGCTATTGGCGGAAGTATGATCCCTCTGTTTATAATGCCTGCAATACTTCAGAAGATTGCTCTTCTAAGTGTAAATTACTGGGGAATTCAGGGATTTTATGACCTGTTCTGGAGGGTACTGCCATTGGAAGAGATCCTTCCAAAAATACTTATATTAATGAGCATTGGTATTGTTATGACATTGGCTTCTATCCGGTTGTTTAAGAAAAGGATTATGAAATTGTAATCAGGTCATTTGTAGGTAATACCGGTTATTTCAAAAACAATATCCTCCCTGTCGCGCTTCAGAGTAACCTTTTCTCCGGCTTTCTTATTTATCAATGCTTTGGCCAAAGGTGATAAAAACGAAATCTTACCTCTGGCAATGTCGGCTTCGTCAACACCCACGATCTGAAATATCTGAGTTTTGCCGGAAGCTTCATTTTTGAGTGCTACCGTTGCACCGAACCTTATTTCGTTCTGAGGCTGTTCTTTAAGGTCAACAACCCTGGCTTCGGCAATTCTGTTGTTCAGCAGTTGCAGTTTTGCATTAATATAGTTCAGTGTAATTCGCTTCTCATGGTCACTGGTACCTGTCAGGCTCTCTTTTTCACGGATCAGGGCCTGTTTTTCAGCCAATAACAAATCCATTCCGGCCGGGGTGACAAAGTTGGGTCACACCCTCCGGTAAAAATGCCCTCTGCGGTACTATCGGGACTTCTTCCTGATCGTCTTCCTTGACAAATCCTCTGCTCATTGTTTAGGGGTAGGGACACCAAAATTAGCATTTGTAAGGGTCAATTCATAATTGCTTTGCTTTTGCTGTCACTTTCGACCTCTACCTTCCTGTCAAGCTTTTTGACATTCTTCCCGCGGTTGAATTTATAGGTGTACATGAACTGTATATAGTATGAAGCATCAAATCCGATAATATTGGTGGAAGTAAAGGCACCGGTTTCCGTTTCAGTCCTGTTCAGTTTTATCTTAGTTGACAGCGGAAGTACCCAAACCACACCTAAACTGTGATTCTTTATCTGTGTCTGAATCCCGGGTCCGTAAAAAGGATGATTGTATGTTTTGGACTGTGCATTTATATTTACCCCTTCATAGCTTAAAAACGCAAATGCAGTTGTCTTTTTGTTTTTACCAAAGTTGGCATATGCAGTGCTGGTAACGCTCCAGGAGAAATAATCTCTTGAGGGGATAAAAATTGAAGGTCCGGTGTACTCATTGATATGCCCCTTGTAGATCCTCGCATTAAAGTTTATATACCATAACATTGCATTTACTCCTCCCCCGAGCTCATAACCGTTAAGCAGGTTAAAGGGTTTGGTAAATGTGGTCAGTGAATTGTCGACCGGAGAATTGATTACCAGGTACTGATTTCCTACCCTGTTGGAAAAGTATTCATTATAAACATAGGGAGAGAAATAGTTGCTGCCAAAGTTCCAGGTATATGTAAGCTGCAGTCGGTCACGGTAATCCGGCTTCAGATCAGGGTTTCCCTGGGTAATGTTATAATTCTGGTCCGTTCTGAGAAAAGGATACATCTCATTAATTCCCGGACGGTTGATTCTCCTGTTGTAAGTAAATTTCAGGTTGTGGGATGCGGATAATTTATATTGAATATTGACTGTGGGCAGGAAACAGGTATATTTCGGCACGGTGACAGAATCAGCGTTTATATGGCTGTTTTCAACCCTAAGCATACCCTGAAATCCGAATTTCTTCAAATTCCAGGTAATCCCGCCGTAAATTGAATTTCGGAATTCTGCATATTCAAACAGATTATCTGATACCTGATTATCAATATTGAAATTGTAACTCATTTGCTGGTAATAGAGCTGATAACCTGTTTCAATTTTTGCTGCAAGCCCGAGCGGAAGGACAAAATTCAATTTCGAGGAGTAATAATCCCGTTCATTCAGAACATTCTCAAGCCGTGTATAGGTATCCAATATGACATCAGACCCATATAGGTAACGTGAATTCATGAAATCATTATTCTCTTCTGAACTGAACTTATAATAAGTGTTCTCAGCCGTGAATTCCTGAATGGGATTCTTGAATGTTTTTTTGTAAAACAGTGAAACTGATTTTTCGTCGCTTCCGTACAGGTTATTCGTCTCTGAAGAAATCGTATTCAGGGGATTGGCGTCTCTGGACAGAAGGGTTTCACTCAGCAGATCCACATCCTGATTTATAGGTTTGTAACTGACATTGAGGCTCAGGCTGTTTTTATCGTTTATATAATAATCCATCCCGCCGTTGATTGTTGACATTGTCACGTTTATTCCACCGGTCCCTGCCAGGCTGATAGTGGAATCGATTGCTGTGAAATTGCTTTCGATAGTGTTAGATATATCGAGACTTTGAGAAAAAGTAAATGCCGTCACATAAAATGTAATCTTGCCAAGCGAGTAGTCAAGACTGCCGGTTGCCGAACTGGTGATCTTGTTGAATGGCTTCATTGTGAGACCAATATTTCCGTTCATTCCGTACCTGGCTTCTTTTTTCAGGATTATACTTAACACTCCGTCAATATTGCCTTCGTATTTTCCGGAGGGATTGCTTATAATCTCAATTGTTTCTATGTCTGACGGAAGTATTCTGGCAAGGAATTCCTTGTCGCGTTGCCTTCCGTCGACCTGGATTATGAAATTGCTGCTTCCGTTGAGAGTCACATTGTTCTGAAAGTCGACATTGACCTGCGGAATTTTTTTCAACAGTTCGTACCCGTTCATTGCAGATTTGGATACAACTGCAGGAATGGCATAAACGGTTCTGTCGACCATTTCCTTACCCTTCAGACGTTCTCCGACCACCATTACCTCTCCTATGCTTGCCGTGGTTTCGCTTAAAAATATGGTGTCTACCACCACTTCCATTTTGCTTGTATCTACTGTTACTGCTTTACCGCTTGTTTTATAACCGACAAAACTTACCCTTATGAAATAGTCGCCGGGTTTTACATTTTCGAGGAGGTAACCTCCGTCTGTCAATGTTATGACCCCGGTAATCATTGATGAATCAGGTAACTGAACCAGCCCGACAGTAGCAAACGCCAGGGGTGTTTTATCTGCATCCAGACATACTTTTCCCCTTACATTTTGAGCCTGAACAGACACAGCGGTTGCCAGTAATATTAAAAATATTAACTTTTTCATTTTACTTTTAAATAGATTTACTGTAATGCAATGACTTTCGATGTGCCGTTTATATCCATCGGCATCTGCATGCTGAAACCAGGAGCACTGATACCCAGATTTCCTGTAATGTGAGTCTTCCCGACATCTTCGACTTTCAGGCCGGTCCGCATATCAATCAGCAGGGTCGACTTGCTCAGTCCCTTTATATCGTCATAAGTTACGGTAGCGCCTCCCGATTCTATGGGCAGGGCATTCGCTGCAGTCCTTATATTTGATTCGACGGTAACCTTCGCATTGTTGCCTTCTGTTCCGTCGAGATGATAAGTTGTGATAATATCGAGCAACATTCCACCGGAATTTAACTGCTGAGTTATATTCCAGCTGTCGCCAACGGCAACCTGTTTACCGGGTAACTGCCAGGTGAACATTTCAATCATAGTTTTTAAATCACTGTCGCTGACAGACTTAATCATCTGCTTTTTAACAGCAGCAGCCGTCGGACCGGTAAGTGTGATGGAACTTGTATCCTTTAAGACCAGGTCAGATAGCATTTTTAAATTTACTATCTCTAACGGCCTGCCGGTAAAATCCATTTTGACATATATGGCGTTTTTACTGAGCCTGTTCATAATGCACGACAGAACATCAGCCGTTTCTGCCGACTTGATATCTCCTTCACTGACAGAACTGAAACTGTCTGTTTTTCCCATCGCATTAGTATAGGTAATCAGGGTGTCAAAACGTACTTCAGTGATCAGATAATCGGCAGTAGCGTCGATCATTTTCAGTGACATTGTATAATTGACTTTGGATTCAGTAGTTTGCTGAACCCCGTTTATTGTTTGTGTAATAGTTTGCTCCGACACAGACCTTAACCGGTAAACCTTGTTTTTCTCCAGGTTCATTTTTAGGTTGGCAGGGTTTTGTGCCAGGATCGCAGCACAAAACATGATTGCGGTACATGACAACATAATCTTCTTCATCAGGTTGCTTTTTAGGTTTATGAATCGGGTTCAAAGATAGAACCGCAACATGGGATTAGGGATGAATTATCGGTGAATGGAGGAATTATGCTTGTGAAATGCAGTTTTAAAAGGGAGATAAGAAAGAATCTTGGTCTCTTAACAGATTTTCGGCCATGATCCACCGGGATAATATCTAAATTTGTAAAAATTGGACATATGCAAAAACGTAAACTGGGTAACAGCGGGCTTGAAGTGTCAGCCATCGGTCTCGGATGCATGGGATTGAGTTTTGGTTACGGACCTGTTGCTGACAGGGGGGAGATGATAAAGCTTCTTCATAAAGCTGTAGAAAGCGGAGTAACCTTCTTTGATACCGCAGAAGTATACGGCCCCTATACAAATGAAGAACTGGTCGGTGAAGGGTTGGCTCCTTTTCGAAATCAGGTGGTAATTGCCACAAAGTTCGGATTCGACACAACCGGTGTCTCAGCTCTTGACAGTCGTCCTGAGCATATCAGACAGGTTGCAGAGGCTTCACTTAAGAGACTCAAAGTCGAAGTCATCGATTTGTTCTATCAGCACCGTGTTGACCCGAATGTGCCTGTGGAAGATGTTGCCGGAACAGTGAAAGACCTTATCAAGGAAGGAAAAGTAAAGCACTTTGGTCTTTCAGAAGCAGGAGTGAATGTCATCCGTCGTGCTCACGCAGTTCAGCCTGTCACTGCGCTGCAAAGCGAATACTCATTATGGTGGAGGGAGCCGGAAGAAGAAATACTACCAGTGCTGGAAGAACTTGGTATAGGCTTTGTCCCATTCAGTCCCCTTGGCAGGGGCTTCCTGACCGGGAAAATAGACCAGAACACGACTTTCGAGAGTAAGGACTTCCGGAGTACCGTCCCACGTTTTTCTCCTGAAAACTTAAAAGCAAACCAGGCATTTGTCGATTTGCTTGCAAAGTTCGCGGAGAACAAGAATGCCACACCTGCACAGATAGCACTTGCATGGCTGCTTGCCCAAAAACCCTGGATTGTCCCAATTCCGGGAACCACCAAGCCCAGCCGTCTGGAAGAAAACCTGGGTGCAGCCACGGTCAGGTTTACACCAGAGGAACTGAATGAAATCAGAACTGCCGCTGAAAAAATCACAGTTCAGGGAAACAGGTATTCTGAGGGTTTGCAAAAACTTATCAATCGCTAAAATACAGATCTGTTTTACCGCGGCGAAATTGATATAATAACTGCCACAAATAAAATCAGTTCTGTGCGGCCAGATATCTCATGACTGCATTGAATATCTGAAGTCTGACAGGATTTACATTATAATATTCACCATTGTCCGTTAAGCCGCAGTTCTGCCTGTTGATCAGGAGTATAACCGAAAGATTTTTCTCAGGGATGACCGCAATACTTGTCCCTGTAAACCCTGTATGGCCAAAGGAACCCCCGGGCGCATTCCTCATAAATGAATTCCCCGGATCCATCATCCAGCCCAGCCCATTATTAAAATCATCCTTTGTCAGAAAGTCATCGACAGTCTTCCAGGATATGAATTGTTTTGAACCTGCCCATCCCTTACTCATCAGCATGTCAACAATCTTTTGCAGGTCGCGGGCTGTGGAAAACAGTCCCGCTGCTCCTGAAATTCCTCCGTTGGCATACCACGCATTACCGTCATTCACCTCTCCTTTAAGAATATAGGTGCGCCAGCCATCCCACTGTGCCGGGTCAATCTCTTTTATTTTGAATCCCAGGGTAGAATCATAAACCATTCTCCTTTCATACGGGTTGCCTGCAGATGTTGCTGCAATTTTTCCGTAACCTCCGGCAGTGAGAGGATTGAAGGTTGTATTTTTCATGCCAAGGGGCTGGAAAACATTCTGTGTCATAAACTTCTCCAGTGACATGCCGGAGACATTTTCTATTATTTCGCCCAGAAGCACAAACCCGAGATCGCTGTACCGCCGTTGTTCACCAACCGGTGACACCAGCGGCAGCCCTTCTATTGCCCTGTAACAATCGAGTTTGTTTGAAGCGAGGTAATATAGAGGGTACCATTCGTACAACCCGGCAGTGTGGGTCAGAAGATTACGGATTGTGATCTCTTTCTTGTCGGGAGAATTGAATGCTTCAATATACTTGCCAACCGGATCATCAACTTTGATCATGCCTCTGTCTGCCAGCAGCATAATGGAAGTGGTGGTCCCAATTACCTTAGTAAGTGAGGCGATATCAAAAAGGCAATTATACCTCATCGTCTCCGGTGGTCTGAGCAGACTGTGGTTGAAGTCGTACTTCTGAGCATACCCCCAGGCGTGCCTGTAAATTACCCTGTTATTTTCTTTGATCAGGATAACGGCACCCGGGATTTTATCGTGCTCCACCTGGCTTTGCAGAATACTGTCAATCTCAGCCTTAAGCTGCGCCTTTGCTCCTTTGGAAATGCCCCCCTGACCGTAGGTGCCAAATGTCAGAAAGCAAAGGAAGATTCCGGTAAAAATTGAAGTGGTGCGCATTGAAGTGTTTCTTATTCAGGGTGGTATCCGATTCTGGGTCCCACAGTCTTACGAAGCAATAATTCAGAATAGCCTTCTTTTATAAAATTTTCAAGTTCTCCGACAAGTCTGAAGCCCAGTTCATAATACAGTTTAGCCGCTCCTTTGTTAAAAGAGGAGACACAGATAAAAACATTCGGGGAGAACTTCAGAATTCTCTCTTCACAAAATTTCAGCAGCTTCGTTCCGTAGCCCTTTCCCCTGAATTCTTCACTTATGCAGATTGTCTGAATATATCCTGAAAAGGTGCCGCATACCTGGAGAATAACAAAACCGGCGATAGTCTTACCATATCTGAGAATATATATTTCCCTGCAATCTCCTTCAAAAGCTTTGAGGCACTGGTCATAACCTAATCCCAGCGTAATCCACGGATCTGTTTTTGACATCATCAGGGCACAGACTGCGAAATCTGCGGGGTCCCTGGTAATACTGATTTCCACTTTCATCTTAATTTAAGATTAATCTTTCTTTCTGATGATAAACAGGAACATAATAGTCAGTAATGCATTTACAAAAATATTCATAAACCCGAAATCAAAATTAAATACCCGGATAAAATATCCATTCAGGAGCCAGGTAAGAAGTGCTGCTGAAATACATGCTACCGGAACCAGTTTTCCCTGAATTTGATTTTTGAAAATAGTCCGGTCAGGTATAACCCAAGAATCGGACCGTATGTATACCCGGCAATTTTGAAAATAGTATTTATTATTGCTCCCTTGCTGTTCCAGAATGACATGACTATTATGAACATTACAATATTTACACCGATCAGAACGCGTGTTTTTAATCTTCTTTTTGACTTCATGAGGTTTGTTTTCGATATCCATAAAATCATAGCTGAAAGCAGTTGTCAGTGCAGCAATACATGAGTCAATGCTTGCAAATGTTGAGGCGACAACACCGATCAGAAATGCCACTGCACCGATCTTTCCGAAATAATTCAGTGTCAGCAGAGGATAAAGCTCATCGGTATTCACAAATTGACCGTCCTGTTTAATGAGACTGATTCCATTCCGTTCAGCATATATATAGATCAGTACTCCGAAGGCAAGGAACATTGTCTGGGCAAATGCAATAAAGAAGCTGAAAGTCAGTACATTTTTTCTGGCGTCCCTTGCATTTCTGACTGTAAGTGTTTTTTGCATCATGCTCTGATCGAGGCCAACAAGTGCAACTGTAATAAGTAATCCGGAGATAAACTGCTTAAAGAAATTGGATCCGGAATGCATATCCCAGTCAAATATCCTGGCATACGGATGGTGCACTACTGTATTTGCCATTTCGGCAAAGGAAAAGTTCAGGGAATTTTTTATTGTGAGAATTGAAATGACAATAACTGTTATAAGGAAAAAGGACTGCAGGGCATCGGTCCATACAATGGTCTTGATACCTGATTTATTTGTATAGAGCCAGATGAGTATCAAAACAACAATGATTGTTATAAAGTACGGAATATGCAAGGGCATCAAAAAATGCGTATTGCAGGATCTTGATCGAAAGGAGTAGTCTGAGGGCAGCTCCGAAAGACTGTGACACAAGAAAGAAAACTGAGCCGGTCTTATAGGTTACATTTCCAAACCTGATATTCAGATATGTATAAATTGAAACAAGTTTCAGCCTGTAATAGATAGGGGTCAGTACAAATGCAATAAAGAGATAACCCACTATTGTTCCGAGGATAAACTGAAAATAATAGAGATTGTTATTGCCGACATTTCCCGGAATGGATACCAGGGAGACGGCAGATATTCCTGAGCCGATCATTCCAAATGCAACAAGGAACCATGGCGATGCTCTGTCTCCGTCAAAAAAGGTAGTGTCCCGTATATGCCGTGAGGCAAAGTGGGAAATCACCATGAGGATTGAGAAATAGCACAGGATAATAATAAACAGCAATAAGGGGCTCATAACGGTTATCTGCAAGTACAGTCAAACGTAAGACAAAATCGGGTGCAAAATATAAGCCTCTTGAATGCAGTTTGCGGCTGATCTGACCCGGAAAAGCCAGTCAGCCGGTCATATTATTCCCTCTGTCAGAGGTCTTCTTAAACTTCCCCGGATCTCTTGAAATATTTCGATTCGGCCCTGGGTACAATTTCTCCGGAAAAGCGCTTTATATCTCCCTTTACCGGCGTTACAATGACATCGGCATATTTGCCTGCTGTTTTCTTGAGTGATATCTCGATTTTGGCATTTATGTAAAAACCCCTCACCTGCATGCTGACTTTAATATTTCCCTTTTTATCGGCAACCTGGGCAAAATCTGAAACTGTAAGCTTATTCGTATAGGCGTTTCCTGAAACCATCTGTCCCTGCAGGTAAACGAACTCTTTTTCATAAGACATGAAATTGGCATTATCCGTGTTGGTTTCAAAATTACCACCTTCAGTTTCATAAGAATCCACAATAATTACAAAGTCTTTGGTTTCAACAACAGCAACTGCCTTCTCAAAATCCGCGAGGGCGGCAGCTTCTTTTTCCGCCTTGCTGTTCTGCCCAAAAGAAGAAAATATAACTGTGCTGATAATACAGATTGATAAGAGTATCCTTTTCATAATATGTTTTAATTAGTACTTACTTATTTACAAATCTACAAATTTTCTGTCTTATTGTCACATTGCACGCTGGGGCGGGCAGAAGACAAACCTGCCTGACAACAGCTGGGTTTCGCCCATTTTTTCCTCTGTTGGTCAATGGGAAGGAAATGTGCAGGTGATGCGTGATTTTACGGATACCAGGCACGAAATGGCAAAGAAGCACGTTATTGACTACCTGGGACTGTCTGAGTTGAACGGATTCAGCGCCCGTGTGGAACCTGCAGATTGCGGAAGCATAATGGCCAATGAAGCGGCGATTACTGACAATAAAGTTTTAACCGATATTCCCGCCGGACAGAAACTGAAACTGAGCTGTATTCCGAAAACAGGTTATATTTTTTCGAACTGGGAGGTGGCTGGCGGACAGGAGTATGACAGTACTCTGGTCAGTCGCGGAGACAGCTGGAAGTATTTGGAATCATGGGGCACCCCGGCATGGAATTGGACATCACTGAGTTATGATGATACTTCCTGGAAAAATGGCAATGCTGAACTAGGTTACGGCGACGGTGATGAGACAACGGTTATCGAATACGGAGGCGACAGCCAGAATAAGATGATTACCTCCTGGTTCAGGAAGAAGGTCATCATTGAAAACAAATCCGTCTTCACACGTTACACTGTCCATCTGCTCCGTGATGACGGCGCCAGGGTCTACCTGAACGGGAGGGAGGTTATAAGGGACAATATGGACAGATGGTCTGTCTCCAGCTCTTCGACAGCTTCAGAAGCTGTAAACGGTGACGGTGAGACGGCATTTCACACTTTTCAGATCAACCCTGCTCTTTTCAATGATGGGGAGAATATAATCGCAGTGGAAATCCATCAGTCGTCGGCCGGCAGTTCTGATTTGAGCTTCGATATGGACCTTACAGCCACTCACATTAAATCAGTTTCTTCAGTAACATCAAACGAAGGCATTCTTCAACTCACGGTGAACGAAAACACTTCGGTAACTTTGCATCTTATCGCTGATACCCTCGCGGTGAAAGGGATCTACATAAATGAAATACTGGCAAAAAACACATCCGGGTATACTGACGAGAAAGGTGAACGGGAGGACTGGATAGAATTGTACAATGCAGGAAGCGAGGCGGTGGATCTGGCAGGTCTCTTCCTCTCAGATGCGCTGCCTGCAGTGAATCCGTGGCAGATACCTTCGGACAGTCCTGACAAGACAACCATTTTGCCTAAGGGTTTTAAGGTATTTATTGCCGACAGTGAGCCTGCCGAGGGTGTGCTTCATACCGGCTTCAAACTGGACAAGGACGGTGATGAACTTGCACTTCTGCAGGTGCTTGGAAAAGATACCACGGTCATTGACTACCTGAAGTTCGGTTCTCAGTTTGAAAATGTATCACGGGGCCGGTATCCTGACGGCTCCGCAGTCTTCGAGTTTATGCCGGTAAACACCCCAGGACAGTCTAATATCTTTGTTGCCACGGGAGTACCTTCAGTGTCGGTGAACAGTCATGCCGGAGATGTCACACTCTTCCCGGTTCCTACAGACGGACACTTCTTTGTGAAATTCAACGATGAATTGCAATCAAGAAGCGTTACAGTGCAAATCTGTATCTATTCCGTTGACGGCGCTCTGATCTCAAAAATACAGCACCTTACGTCGGAAGTCATAGAACTCTCGCTGGCAAACCGTCCGAGGGGAATTTATATTATCAGCATCAGTACTGAAGGTGCCAGCTATGTCCGGAAGATCGTTGTGAATTAAATTATAATATTTCCCCGGAAATTGCAGTAGATTTATGTCTCCCTTTTTTTGGGATTTGCCATGACAAAAAAAACACTTGCGAAACTGGGAGCAGGCCTTGATCGCCTTCTGGATTATCCCTTCTTTTGCCAAAAGACTCTGTTCAGGCACCCGGGCTTGATCATTGCTATAATCATCAGCTGTATAGCATGCAAGGGCGAGTTGGTCACCCGTGGAAAAAGCACGGATTCCTCAGTGGTGTCAGACTCCGCCTAACGGATGTGGAGGCCGCTGATGAATCCCAGCCGGTATATGCACTGCTTGTTTTACCGAAAAATCCTCTTCCCGGCGGGAATTTCCGCATCTTGGCTACAGGAGGAAAGCAGTTACGGAAAGCAGAGATTCAGATC
Organism: uncultured Bacteroidales bacterium; assembly: GCA_963757935.1. GTDB lineage: Bacteria > Bacteroidota > Bacteroidia > Bacteroidales > VadinHA17 > SR-FBR-E99. The sequence goes on from CAVWSZ010000003.1 coordinate 33,741, forward strand.
AGCGGTCCGTCCGGTGATCTGAAATCGCTCAGTACTATCACCGGAGAGGAATTTCCCTGCTGGCGGATTGATGATTTTGCAGGCACTGCTGCTGGTGATTACAGGGTCACTTTAATTGAAGGAAACAAGGAAGTAAGTACCCTGGAGTTTGTGATTTCACCGGGTAAAGAGACACGAAACACCGGTCAGGTCTGGAAGACCGAACGCGGATGGGACAGCGGTACGGAAGCGCTGTATTCTGCATGGGTTAACGCGCTGTTCAGAGACTCTGGAGAAGATGCCTCGTGGACTTCACTCAATGAGGTAACCCAGAGCCGGGAAAACAATTTCCTCTACAACCATCTCTCTCTCGGGGAGGATGACCCTGCAGGAAAAGTCAGGGTAATCATGCAACCGGACTGCGCTGATAACCCGTTTTTTCTGAGGGCATATTTTGCCTGGAAACTTGGACTTCCGTTCGGCTACCACGTTTGTGACAGAGGCTACCTGGGCAAGAATCCCGGAACCGGTCAGTGGATCACGAACGAATCACCGGCTGCGAAATCTGATCCTGTTCAGGCCTTCAACAGTTATCTCCGGAAGGTTATGGATGGTGTTCATTCAGGAACGGCACGTACCTCGATGGATGACCCTGATTCCGATTATTACCCTGTTCCGCTGGACCGTAAAAGTCTTCGTCCGGGTACAGTTTTCGCCGATCCGTACGGGCATACAATGATCCTGTGCAGATGGATTCCGCAAACCGGCAGGCGTCCGGGAATACTACTGTCAGTTGATGCCCAGCCTGACGGGACTGTAGCCATCAAGCGGTTCTGGAAAGGCAATTTCCTTTTCAAAACCTCAGAAGTCATAGGAGAGCCCGGGTTCAAGGCTTTCCGTCCCATTATCCTTGAGGGAGGTGCACCACGCCAGGTTCCTTACAGCGAACTGAACCCTTCATCCGGGTTCATTCCATATTCACTTCAGCAGAGAGCTATGGAGACGGAGGTCTTCTATCAGACAATGGAACGGTTGATAAACCCGGAACCACTTGATCCGGAAGCAGCGCTGGAGGACCTGATAAGCTCACTGCATGAACAGCTCCAGGTGCGTGTGACTTCGGTAGCCAACAGTGAAGAATACTTAAAAAAGCATCCGGGAACCGTGATTCCGATGCCTTCGGGCATCGCCGGAATATTCCTTGCCGGGGGACTGTGGGAGGCATATTCAACCCCTAACCGTGATCTGAGGCTTCTGATAGCAATGGATGCTGTTCTCGGACTTCCTGACCGGGTTGTCAGTACACCCGGGAATTTTGATTTTTCCGGAGATGTCTCCCCGGAACAGATAAAGGAAAAGCTGCAGGCTGTACTGAATGAGAAGGGGGATGAGCTTTCAATCACTTATATCCGGACAGACGGAACCGAACAATTGCTGACCATCAGTGAAATACTGAAGAGGAAAGATTCCTTTGAGATGGCCTACAATCCGAATGACGGTATCGAAATCCGGTGGGGAGCGCCGGAGGGCAGTGATGAAATAGCAACCTGCCGTCGCCGCGCGCCTGCAGGTCAGCATGAAAAGATGAGCTCGGCCCGCCCCTGGTTTCAGAAGAGGCTCCATCCGCCAACATAGACTTTCGAAAAAAGAGCTAAATTTGATTCTTGTGAAGACCTGAGTGTTTTCATTTCTTTATTCATTTACCGGCACCGTGAGAATATGAAATATGAGGATTTCCTGATTACCAGTCTTGGCAAGGGCAATGTGATTTCGCCCCTGAAACAGAGCCACAGACCCAACAGTCCTGTGTATAAATTCGTCAAAGACGATGAGCGCATTCTGTATGATGTGTCCCTTGATAACTTCAGAAAATGCCAGGACGCGGGCAAGATCCCCGTCTCATTTGAAAAGGCCGGTCCAAGGGAAACAATTTTCTTCGAACCCGCGAAGACAAAGGTGGGTATTGTGACCTGCGGCGGACTGTGTCCGGGACTGAATAATGTGATCCGCAGCCTTGTCAACCAGCTTTATTACAGGTACGGAATAAGCCGTATACTGGGTATCAGGTACGGGTATGAAGGATTGATATCCGGGTACAATCACCCGGTTATCGAACTTACTGCTCCGATGGTGAGTGAGATTCATCTTCAGGGAGGTACTTTCCTTGGCATTTCGAGGGGAAATCAGGATGTGGGCAAGATGGTTGATACAATAGAGATATTAAATCTCAATGTCCTTTTCTGTATCGGCGGTGACGGCACACTTCGCGGAGCACATGCAATTCACGAAGAGATTCAGAAAAGGAAGCTGAAGATTGCAGTTGCCGGAATTCCCAAGACAATTGACAATGATATCGACCTGATTCAAAAGTCTTTCGGTTTTGAAACAGCCTTTTCAATAGCAAATGACATAATCAGGAATGCACATAATGAAGCCCATGCGGCATACAACGGGGTGGCTGTTGTCAAGCTTATGGGCCGCGACTCCGGGTTCATTGCCGCAACGGCGGCCCTCGCCATACAGGAGGTAAATTTTGTGCTCATCCCTGAAATTTCCTTCGATCTTTACGGCGAAAACGGATTTCTGAATATTCTCAGGAAACGTCTTGAGGAGAGGCATCATGCCGTGGTCGTTGTGGCAGAAGGAGCCGGGCAGGACCTTTTCGAATCAAAGAATCCAGGAAAAAGATGCTTCAGGCAATGTGAAACACAGAGACATCGGTGTTTTCCTGAAGGAAAAGATCAAATCAGAATTCAGCGCCCTCGGGTTTCCCTATTCGATTAAATATATCGATCCCAGCTATATAATCCGCAGTGCCCCGGCAAATGCAAATGACAGTAAGTTCTGCAACCTTCTTGCACAGAATGCGGTACACGCCGCCCTGGCCGGGAAGACAGATTTTGTTATGGGGTTCTGGAACAACCATTTTACGCTTTTACCGATACCAATGGCTGTTGCAAAGCGAAAGAAGATTGATGTGCAGGGCGAACTGTGGTGGAATGTTCTCGAAGCCACGGGTCAACCTGTCAGCATGAAGAATCAGTGACCCTGACTATTTTGGCCCCATCACCTGGAACAGGAGATAGGAGACGATCAGTGTAAATATAATGTTGAACCCCTGGGCAATCAGAAACGCGTAGAAAGGCTTTTTGCTCTCCATAATTTTCAGGTCGGAAAAACGGGTCTCGAGACCGATACTTATGAAAGCCAGGTTGAACCAGAAGCTGCTGAAAGACTTGATTACCTTCCCTGATGTCTGTGCTGTTTCAGGATTAAGAACGAAGGAGAACAGGAGTGATGCCATTATAAACCCCAGGACGAACTTCGGAAAGCGTTCCCAGATAATGCTGAGTGACACGTGAGTCCTCGGACCGTCACCTTTTTTACGGTAGGCCCAGAATACTGAAATGGCGAAGGCAGCGAGGCCGAGCAACACATTCTGGGAGAACTTGACAATTGTGGCATATTTCAGACCGGTTTCACCTGCAATGGTGCCGGCAGCGACTACCGCACCTGTTGTGTCAATTGTTCCGCCCAGCCATGCCCCTGTAACAATTTCTGACAGTCCTATCCATTTTGCAAGCATCGGCATGAAGATCATCATGGGAATTGCAATTATAAGGACCAGTGAAATGACGAAGGAGAGTTTTTTCTTGTCACCGTTTATTGCTCCGGCGGTGGCAATTGCCGCAGAGACCCCGCATATTGAAACCGCACTTGCAAGCATTGTTGAGAACTCATCATCTACCTTCATTTTACGCGCAACCCAGAATGCGAAATACCATACTACCACAACCACTATGACTGCCTGGATCAGTCCGAATGAACCTGCAGTCATTATATCCTTGAACAGTATTGTGGCGCCAAGAAGCACGAGCCCTATCTTGACAAAAAGTTCGGTCTGCACCCCGGCACGAAGCCAGTCGGGCAGCCTGAAAACGTTGCCTATCAGAAGTCCGAGAACCAGCGAAAAAAGAACTGTTTCGAGGCCTAAATTCTTAAATACCATGTAGGATGAAAGGAACTGGGCAAGAAATGCCAGAACACATATTGAAAGAAATCCCCAGAAGTATTTTTTCAGGGAATCACCGCTGAGAAAAACACCGAAAGCAGAGAAAGCGGCAAAGATCAAAAATGTTGTTAAAAGAGATATCCACAGGGGAGAGGAACTGAAAATACTGATAACCCCTGACAGACCGTTCCATCCTGCTTTTCCGCCGAATGAGGGAGCGCTGAAGGTGTCTCCGGCAAGAACCACAAATAAGATCAGGCCGAAACCAATGACTACTGATGCCCAATCCTGTCCGATGTTCCAAATCTTTTTTGCAGGAACTTCAATTTTTTCCGTCATAATTCGATGTTTTAACCGGGTGAAGCAATAATTAAGTATTATTTAATTGAATCATGCAAATATGATTACAGTTAAGAACTTAATTATAGGTATAAACTCTTATTTTATTGCAGTTGAATATGCTGAGTCTGGAATAAGACCAAAAGAGGGTCTCAGGTCAGTTCTGCCCTGTCACTGCAAGCGACGTAACAGCTTTTCCACTGGCCCCGCCCGATGTAAAACCCTCCACAAGGACTGTATAGTTGCCTGTTTCATCGGATGTGTAGAATTCAACGGCAGCCTTTCCCTGCTTATCGGTTCTGATGTCGGGATTCCAGTAAAGGGTATTCCTGAAATCGGGAATGCGTGAATCTCTCAGTGCCGGGACCGAATAATCCGGAGATCTGAATGCCTCATCCTGTTGAAGTGCCTCAAATTCCTGCCTGAATACCGGTTTGTCAAAGACAGGCTCGGAGAGATTTCCGCTGACGGTGGTTATATCAATAATCCCGTCAATATATATTTTTGAAAAGATGTATCCGAAATTCAGGACATCGACTTTTTCTATTTTGTCAATACTAATAGCAAGCACTTTTTCATGATCCCAGACCGGTACCCCGTCGACTATGAGCAGAGGATTGGTGATTGTCACCTTGTCCTTGAACCTGAAAACGGAGTTGATGACTGTCTTACCCTTTTTCCTGGTCGTGATTACTCCCGGAATAATCTCTTTTATGGCTTCCCGGAGAGAGGTCAGCCTGATAAAAGTTGACATCAGGGTAGAGTTATCCGGCCTGCCGAAAAAATCCTTGCCCGGCAGAACTGTGTTTTTCACTGTTTCTGAGGGAAACGGTTCATAGATCCTCCTGACCTGCATACTGATGACTGCATTGTTAATCTCTGCCAGCCTTGCCGTGTCAAGACTGAACGGCACGTAAGGAAGATGACTGAATGATTCCGGGAATGGATTGTCAAGCTCGACATAATATTCATCGAGATCTCCTGACAGAGGCTGGATTACTGCTTCACGGGTTCCGTGTTCCGTACATAGAAAATTAAAACGGCCTGCGGTGTCTGTTGTGGTGAACCTGCAAAGCGCCGTCTTACCGACAAAGGAGAGCACAATGCTTTCATTGCGGAGCGGCTCTCCGGTCATCGTATTCTTTATGGTACCGCATATGAGATGACCGTCAGGCTCAGGCAGAAAAACAGGCTTCCCGGTCCTTGCGTTAATGTTTACCCGTTCATCTCCCGCATCAGCAAAAACAAAAGGGTCATTTTTGTCAGACAGGGAAAATGCTTTTGCCAGGGTGATCACGAGGTCACTTTCAACAGGTCTTCCGTCGGAGTCAGTGGCGGTGATGTCAATTCTTACTTTCTCCCGGCCTTTATAGATTGTCTTGTCGGTCGTGATACTTAAACTGAAAGGTTCATAATTCCCGGGTCGTGCTGACATTTCAGCCTGCATCCCTTCCGCTGCGGTCAACTGCCTGTCAGTAGCGCCGGTCACATTGCCGGCCGGGAACTCCGGAGAAGATATTCCGATATTGTCAACCGGCTGAAAAGGATTTATGACCGTGATAAGGCTGTAGGAAAAAAGGTCAGGCGAAAAATTCTTCATCCAGTGCGTACATGCGGAGATGAAGTAATTTCCGGAACTGATTGTGTCAGGAAGAACCAGCTGCCCCGAACCCGAGGAACCCGGGATCCCCACTTTCACCTGCACAACAGGGTTGTTAAGACTGTCAAGGAGGCTCACGTAAACAACCCTGCTGAGGTTTGAAGGAGAATGAACGACCCCGTTCAGGCAATAAATCTTCATAAACACCTGCTCTCCGGCGATGTAAACATCACGGTCGGTCCTGATATAAAGATCCTCGGAATAATCCTGCCTGCCTGTGAATACCGGCAGCCTGCCTGCAGATTGGGACAACAAAGCCGCCGGAAGCAGTAACACTGTAACGGTCACAAATAATGACTTCCTTAACGATTCCTTTATGTTGATTTTTCTTTCTGTCATGCAGGGTGCGGGTTGGAAAATCATTCCAGGTCAATCCAGAAATCCGGTTTATTCGGGCTGCCGGTCATAGTGCAGTCTGCACAATAATTATCAACGAAGATCAGTGCTTTAAGAGCCTGGGTCATTTCATCTCTCTGCGGACCGATAAAAGTAAGATTCAGGCTTGTATAATAACTGTACACCATGTTGAATGTCATCGGGGGTACGGAATTTAGGAAAGTCGGCAGGTGATGCAAATATAAGTTCGCAAGGATACCTGTAGAGTTTAATGTCAAGATTCCGGACATCGGTTTTTGTAATATAAATTCGTTTCCGGCTTACGGAAGAGACCTGGAAATATCCAAGGACCTTTTCTTTGGGATCGCTGACACTGTGCATGTTTGTTAACACCGGGAAGGGCTGTTTGTCAAAAATATCACCGCCGCTCTCATTTATCTGCTTCATCTGGTCCCAGAATTCATATTCATTTTCAGAGAGCGAAAGCTGACTGATCTCTATACAGTACTGTATCAGAAGCCGGTTTGATTCCTCTGACGGCGATGAAAAGTACCGGTTTTTTTATAAAGTCGCCGTCTGTGCCCGGTTCACGCGATTGAATATTTATATCGTCTGATTTGTTGGATTTCCAGCATGTTACATTGACAATTGGTATCTCATAGATATTGTTCTGGTTAATGTATACGTACCCTTTTGGAAAGGGAATACTGAACTTCCACCACTCTTCATATTTATACCGGAAGTACCGGCTGTCAGTCGCGCCTTTCGAGTCGGCATAAATTCTCAGGCCTTCCGCAACCTCTCCGTCATCACGTGTAACCCTGTCGCTGGCGTAGGTTACAGTGTCTATGTCACGGCCTCCGTACAATGTTGACGGGTCTGATTCATATTCTTTGCCTTCGGCGGTCCTGACATGAAGTGTATAGGCTCTGCCCGGACTCCCGGTAAATTCGGTGCTGTCAGACTTATACAGTCCGGCGAGTATTTCGGTGAACACCCCGCTATTGCCCAGGTTATCTGTAACTGAGACCTGGGCACCGGTGACCGCATCCGGTGTTTCACGCGGAGTTTCAGTTGTCCGGGAAAGCCTTATGAAGTAGGATGAGTTTTCGTCTGTAATGAGGGCATCCACAACCAGAAGATTCTGATAATTGTCGATCTGCGGATTATACGGGTCTATACAGGTCAGCAAGGAAAAGGCCACAAACAAAAAAACCGGAACTATTACCCGTTTTATTTTCATGCCTGCTCAGGATATTTAAAATTCACCGTTCCAACCGTTTTTCCGGAAGTAACAAAAATAATATTATTGGAAGCCGATATCCCAAACTCCGGCAAATAATTATTTATTATAAAAATGATCCCGGGATTCTGATCCTACGGATAAAATTTGTTATTTCGGTCTTTGTATTCTGGCTCTTTATTCCAATGGTAAAATTTTTGATTGTATTATTCCTTTTTGCAGCTTCATCAGAGTTATTGTCACAACAGACACCCTCACTGAGGAGGGCTGACAACACCGCCCTTACGGCATTGCTTGTAAACGAACAGAAGGAATATCTGGACAGCCTGTACCTTTACAGTACGGGAGCCTGGAGTGACGTGGTAAACGGCAGGGATTACATACGGTATTTTTTTCGGTCCACTGATAAACCCCTTCTCCGTTCTGAAGAAGAGAGGTCAGCTTCTCTCATATTCAAAAAGAGAAAATACGAAGACCTGCCACTGCAATATGATACTTATACAGGTGAGGTAATATATACTGACAACAAACTGATACTTAACAACAAGATTTGTGAGGTGGCGCTTAACAGTGACAACATCAGCAGGTTTGACCTGTACTTCAGGCATGACACAATGACTTTCAAATACTTCAGAGATGAGCCAGCCTTTAACCTGGAGGAGGGCTTTTATGAAGTAGTTCATGACGGAGAATGCAAGTATATTATCAGGCACATATCTACACTAAACCTGTCAGATGGTCTGGAAAAATATCCCTATGCTCCTGAAAGTTATATCAGGGTTGCGGATGAGTATGTCCGGATCAGTATCAACGACTCAGTTCCTTAAACTGTTCGGTGACAGGTCAGATGCAATAAGGCAGTATATGCGCAGGGAAAAAATAAGGCTTCGAAAGGCTGATAAGCACCAGATAACGGATATTTTAAAATTCTATGAGCGGCTCCACGTACAGGCCGGGTAACCGGATCAGAAAATGGCTGATTGCCGGATTTTTCTTCATATCCGTTATTGGCTCCTACGCACAGGATAACAGGCTTACTCTCAGATTTGACAGTATTGCTTTCAGGGATCTCGTCGACACTCTTGAAAAGAGAGTCCCTTATAAATTCTATTATGCAAATGAGTGGTCTGACAGTCTTTATCTGAACGTGAATTCGTCAGATGTCCCGTTTGAAGAGCTCCTGAACCGTATTCTCAAACCTGCAGGCTTCTCTTTCATAATCACCGGTGACAACAAGGTCATTCTTTCAAAAGGTTCTTCTGTGAAGACAAGTTTTCGTGACGAATACATGGGGTTCCTTAAGCTTAACCGGATAAAAGGGGAAACTCAGGATTTTGTGCCGCCAGCGGTAAAGGAGAAAGAGAGTACTATAAGTGATGAGTACAGGATATTCAGGATCGGACAGCCTGCAGCAGGGCAAAATTCATCCAGTGCCGTTTTGTCGGGAAGAGTTGTCAGCACCGAAGACGGCAAAGGTGTCAGCGGTGTAATTGTCTATATAGAAAAGCTGAAGATGGGAGCAATGACCAACGATGCAGGTTATTATTCGGTCATCTTGCCCAGGGGACAATACAGGGTAGAATACAGGATGATCGGCATGCAGACCGCCCGTCGCAATATTATTCTTAATTCCAGCGGAACACTGAATATCGATATGCACGAAAGCACCAGCGAGGTGGAAGCGGTGGTGATCACTGGCAACAGAAGCAATATTGTGCGTGATGTAAGGACCGGTATCGAGAAAATAAATATTAAGATGCTGAAACAGATTCCCATGGGACTCGGGGAAGCTGATGTTCTTAAGAGTTCTCTGCTGTTGCCGGGAGTACAGACGGTTGGAGAAGCTTCGGCAGGATTTAATGTGCGCGGGGGAAGCACAGATCAGAACCTTGTTTTTCTGAACAATGCGCCTATATTGAATACATCCCATTTCTTCGGTTTCTTTTCTGCCTTCAATTCAGACCTTGTTTCTGATGTGACCCTTTACAAGAGCGGGATGCCTGCAAAATTCGGCGGCAGGCTTTCATCGGTGATGGATATTGCCCCTGCTGAAGGCAATAAGGAAAAAATTAATGTAAGCGGAGGGATAAGTCCTGTTACAGGCAGGATAATGGTGGAGGGACCGCTTGACAAAATAAACGGCACATTTATTCTCGGAGGCAGGGCAACCTACTCCGACTGGATACTGGGACTCCTTAAGGATTTCAGGCTAAGGAACAGCAAAGCAGGCTTTTATGACCTCCAGGGGATGATAAAAAGCGAGATCAATGAAAGAAACAGGATCTCCCTGTCAGGATATTTCAGCAATGACAAATTTGACTATTACAGGGAACAGGCATACAACTACGGTAACCTGGCATCGACCCTGAAATGGGAGCACTCTTTTAACCAGAAACTGTCAGCACAGTTCTATGCCATTTTAAGCAACTACAGATACAGGTCAGATATGAATCAGGACTCTTCCTGGTTCAGTTCGATGAGTTATGTATTCAATCAGAAGATACTTCGTGCTGATTTCTTATACCATGCAACTTCCAGGCACAAGCTCGAATTCGGAGTCGACGCCACATATTATTCACTCAGTCCCGGAATCAGGGAACCGGTAGGGGAGTATTCCCTTGTAATCCCCAAAGCGCTGGAAAGGGAACGTGCTGCCGAACCATCGCTCTATTTCAGTGATGAGTTTGAAGTATCACCACTTTTGACGGTTTCAGGAGGGTTGAGGGCTACACTTTTCACGGCTTTCGGTCCAAAAACGGAGTTTAGGTACGCCGATGGAGTTACAAGATCAGAAGGAAGTATATATGACACTGTCAGCTACCGCAGAGGTGAGATTTTAAAAGTTTATCCCGGGCTGGAGTACAGGCTTTCTTCGCGCGTGATTGTCACTCCGGAACTATCTTTAAAACTGGGGATGCAGAGAGTGTACCAGTACATTCATATGATATCCAATACGACCTCGATGTCACCTACTGACATATGGACGCTCAGTGACCGGTATATAAGGCCCCAGAGGAGTGATCAGCTGTCGCTCGGGGTATACGGCAACTTCGGAAGAAAAGCTATTGAAACTTCGGCAGAAGCCTATTATAAGAAACTTAAGAATATTCTTGATTACAAAGGCGGGGCCACACTGCTGATGAACGAGCATCTTGAAACCGACGTCATCAGCGGGAACGGAAAAGCGTACGGTGTCGAACTCATGGTGAAAAAGCAATACGGATCTTTCACCGGGTGGATAAGCTACACCTACTCGAGGATATTCCTGAAGGTCGACGGACCGTACAGTGTTGAGAAAGTGAACAGCGGAGAATATTTCCCCGCGGATTTCGACAAGCCTCATGACCTTAAGATAGTTTCTAATTCTAAACTCTCCAGGAGGTTTAACCTGACAACCAATTTTGTATACAATACCGGGAGACCGATTACATATCCTGTTGCGTTTTACGGTTTCAACAATGCAAACCGAGTTTACTATTCAAACAGGAATGAATACCGCATACCAGACTATATAAGACTGGACCTTGCAGCAACTGTAAACGGAAACCTGAAGGCTAAAAAACTCAACCATTCCTCGTTCACTTTTACTGTTTACAATGTTCTTGGAAGAAAGAATCCATACTCGATATTCTTCAGAACTGAGGAGGGGGAAATAAAAGGCTATCAGATGACAATTTTCAGTCAGCCTATCTTTATGGCGTCATACAGTTTCAGGATACGCGGAAATGCAACGGGTGATTTCTGATCGCCCGATTCATCATTTTTCAGGAAAAAGGAAGGTAAACCTTGTCCCTTCGCCGGGCTCGGAGGCTACAGAAATGACTATATCATGGAAGTCGGCAATTGTTTTGGTTATTGCCAGCCCTATGCCTGTACTGTCCTGATTAGGATTAAGCTTTTTCCTGAACCGTGCAAAGAGCAGGTCCAGTTCCTTTGGTGTCATGCCCCTGCCGCAGTCAGCAACAATTACTGAAAACCTGCCGTTGGCCAGTACTGTTTTTATTCCAATATGCTGGTGCTCTGAACTGTTCTTTATGGCATTGTTCAGAACATTGAAGAGCATTGAGAAAATAAGGGTCCTGTTGGCCCCCCGGAACAGATGATCTTCTTTCAGCTCTTCATCAAAAGCAATATCTGCATCAGCAGCGATGGGTGCAAGTTCATCACTTACTTCCTTTACCAGTTCCTTAACGCTGAAAGTATCTTCCTTAAGGTACTGCCTGCTTTCGATGCGTGCTATGAAAAGCAGTGAGTTGACAAGGGTCTTGAGACGGTGCAGGGTCCTCAGTGATTCTTCAATCTGGCCTGAAACAGCAATATCAATGTCTTTTTGCAGAAGAAGATTCTCGAGTTTGCTCTGGATAACTGAAATTGGGGTCATCAGCTCATGCGAGATATTGACGGTGATCTCCTGCTCCTTTTCAAACAGCTCACCTATCTTGGCCATAAGATCCCGTATTGTTGTGTCAAGCTGAACGAAATCGGAGGTGGATGTTTTTACGGGAGTTGTATCGAAGAGTGACGGGGTTGAAGTTGTCTCAAGCTTCCTGATGACTCTCTTCAGCGGCCTCAGTATCCGTTCAGTGTAAAAAATATCTGAAAGCAGGGTTACTGCAATGAAAACTAAAAGGAAGACAAGGATGACTTTCCGGATGTTCTTATGTGTATTGCTGATGCTTGCGAGGCTTTTACCTATTTCAAGAAGGTAAGTAACTTCTTCGAACTGAAAGGAGTAGTTCAGTACCCTGTAATCAATCGTTTCATCTTCAATCTTCCTCTGTGTGACCTCAATGAAATTCCACTCTTCAGTGGGTTCGGTTTTCTCAAGACTGATAAACTCCTCCTTAAGTATATTATAGCTTCCGAATTCCTTTTCGGATTCAGGGGTAATAAATGGCTCGATGCCGATTTCTGCAATAAGGTTTAACACTTCTTCCCGCTTTCGGATAAGTTCATTATCAGTCTGCAGTATGTTGATGCGTTCGATTATGAAAGGCAGCAACAGGATGAAAAGCGCGGCGAAGACCGTCTTGGAGAGAAGGTTGAACAGTGTAAGTTTTGTGCCAAGTTTCATCATTTCAACCGGTGCAACCTTTAATCCTGCTGAATACTTACCCTGTAGCCGATACCCCTTACTGTCTCGAGCCATGGAGTAGGCGCATGGATGTTCATTTTCTTCCTGATATTTTTAATATGAACATCGATGAAATTGCTTTCATACTGGTCGTCAAGGATATTTCCCCAGATATGTTCATAAAGCTGCTGGCGCGTAAGCACTTTCTCATGGTTAATTACAAGGTAATGGAGCAGGTCGAATTCTTTTTTTGTCAGGTCAACATCTTTACCCTTACATGACAGCTTTCTGGCCTGTGTCTCCATTAAAAATTCACCGAGTGTAATGTCCGGGTCTTTGATCCGGAATTTGAGTCTTGCAACGGCAAGTATCCTTGAAAGCAGTTCCACAAGGGCAAATGGTTTGGCAAGATAATCATCAGCTCCGAGGTTGAGGCCTTTGACTTTGTCTTCCACTGCTCCCCGGGCAGTAATTATTATGAAGGAAACGTCTATTTTATTCTTCCTGGCTTCGGTGATCAGATCGAGTCCGTTGTAATCAGGCAAACCCAGGTCCAGCAGAACAAAATCGTACAGATTTACGGCGATTTTCTCCGATGCTTCGGCACCGGTAAAGGCGAGATCACAGAGAAAATTTTCGTTTTTAAGAAATGCTGCGATTTCCCCGGCCAGAGCTTTCTCGTCTTCAACAATCAGAACATTCATCACCGCTAAGTTAGAAAATCCTGAAATACACGCTTAACAGGAATACGAAACCTTTTATGCCCGGGTAATCCGGATCTGTATATACCGGAAGCACATAACCGGCTTCAGCTTCAACAGTCAGAACATCCGTGCTGAAGGCAACGGGAAGGCCGAAATCTGCTTCCATTGCGCCGAATTTCTTTGTGTATGATGTTGAAGATGAGGTTTGACCGGGAGGGGGACCTTTCCATAGCGGACGTCCCGGATGTTCTTTTATGGTGCCGGAACCATCAGTGCTATCCATTGTAACCACTGTGCCAAACAGCAGATTCACATAAGGATCGATGGAGACAGTGGCTTTCCCGTTCATAAACGCCGGTGTCTCGAAGTATCTTGAGTTTTTTATCTGAAGGTATGAACCCCCGTTTTTTGCAATGAACCCACCGTAAGAAACGGTGGTGTAAAGTATTTTCCAGTCGAATCCAACTGCGGCATCGGCATAGTTGAAACTGCCGAACAGGGTGTCTGCCATCGAAGGCACAACCTGGTACCTGTATAGCCCGAGAGAGAAATCAAACCAGGAATTAACAGTATGAATGTAATTCGCCGAGAAATTATAGAAAGCCAGGAAAGGGCTCCGGTCAGAAAGATGATTTGCAGATGCGGTTATAAACAGTTCACTTTTGAATCCGTATGTCACTGCTGCTGACAGGAAGGGCTGGTCCTGCGAAATTGTCGATCCGAGGTAAATCATGTTGCTTCCGCCGCCAACGCCGGTATAAAGGGAGTGCTTCGGCTCACCCTTACCTGCAATGGTACTGTCCTGAGTCCGGACTGTGAGTTCTGAAGGGATCTGCCGGGACATTGCAGCTGCCGAAAGAAATAGCGCAGCAATGAAAGAGAGTGCCGGCCGGTATTTAAATATTGGGAAGTGCATGTTACTTCCGGTGATTTATCTTCGTCCGTGCCCTGCAGCACCGCCGGGTCTTCCAATTCCTTTTGGCAGACGTGACCCTGCAGGCCTGACTATTGAACCCGGACGGGCTCCTTTTGCCTTGCTCATATCAGGACGGGCGCTGGTTACCTTCTTGACCTGGCTGTTTTCAGCTGTACGGGCCTGTGTCTGATTTTTGATCTTGTCTTCAGCCCTGTTCTGATCCTTAACCTCAACCTTATCCTTATTCTCAACCTCAGCTCTCAGCCTTAGCCTTATTCTCAGCCTCAGTCCTTTGCTGTCTGATTAGAGCAGTATCCTGTATTCCGGGGATACCCTGTGCCTGAACCGCACCTCCGATAAAAAGTGAGAAAGGAATTATCAGTAATATTCTTACAAGAGCTTTCATGGCTTTTAGAAATGTCAGTCTTATCCAACATGCAAAATACAGATACAAAGATGAAGAAAAGATGAACAGAATGAACTATTTTCAAAAAAGTAGTAAGTTTTTTCATTTTTAAATCAGATATAATCAGGCATATAAGACTCGATTTGAAAAAATCCCTAAAAGTGTAATATGTACATTTAAAAAATATTTTATCTTGCATGAGAAAGGCAGGCAGGAAGGGGAGTAAATGAAATTGGTAAACCGACCAAAAGGTGATGTAAAATGAGAGTATCATTCAGATTCATAATTTCTGCTCTTATGTTTCTGACCGTTGCAGGCTGCGATAGCAACAGGAATGATATTTACAGCAGCGTGTCCAATGGATTTAAAAGCATTAGACCCGCATCTTCATGGGAGGAAGCCCTGGTAACAGGTAACGGGACGATGGGGGCAATGGTTATGGGCTATCCCTACTCTGATACAATAATCATTAATCATGCTCTTCTGTACCTCCCTCTCAACAGACCCATAAAGCCAATATCGCAGGGAGCTCACCTTGACAGCATCAGGGCAATTATGCTGCGCGGAGATTATGGTAAGGCATCACAGTATGTGGTTGACCTTTCTCAGGATGAAGGGTATGGCGCAAAACGGTGGACTGATCCGTTCATCCCGGCATTCCAGATTGTGATAAGTATGAAGCGCGATTCTGTGACCGGATATTCCAGGCAGGTGAATTTTGAAACCGGTGAGGCCGGTGTACAGTGGCGTGACAGGAACGGGACATTTACGCGTAACACCTTCGTCTCCAGGAAAGACAATCTCGTTATCACGCGCATCAGCTCAGGCAAATCAAAAATCAGTTGCAAGATATCATTGCACAACAGGCATTTATATGACTGGTGGGAGAGAATAGATAGACGTGATTCCACTGGTATCAGACCCGCATCCATAACTGCGTCAGAGAATACAATTACATACAGTGCAGACTTTACAAACCACTGGGAGGGCATGATAACCGGTTATGAAGGGGGGACAATGGTGCTGAATGAGGGTGGCAGCATTACAGACGACGGTACCACCATATCCGTTACTGACGCCACCGGGATACTATTACTTGCATGGGTCGATCCTCTTTGGGATGGCTCCGGGCATCATGTGGAGGAGAGGATTGCAGAAATCAGGAAAGGAATAACCGATTATAATGACTATCTTAAGAAGCATGTTGGAATACACAGCGAGCTGATTAACCGTGTATCTCTAAACCTTGGCGGTGACCCTAAGTTCAGGGATAAGCCCGTGGAGGAGATCTTAAGGGAAGTAAATGAAAAGCCAGACCCGGCCTTGTTTGAATTGGCTTTCGATGCAGCCAGGTATAATATAATTTCTGCAACAGGTATTAATCCACCTAATCTTCAGGGTATCTGGAGCGGTACACTTTCCCCTCCGTGGTCGGGCGATTTTACAATGAACGGTAATCTGCCGGTAGCAATATCCGGGCTACTCCCTACAGGAACTCCAGAGCTGATGTTGCCGACCTTTGACCTGCTCGAGCGCTACCTGGATGACTTTGAGAGCAATGCCCTGGAGATGTTCAACTGCAGGGGGATAAATGTACCTTCACGACTTAGCTCTCACGGCCTCAATAACCATTTTGATGCCACCTGGCCGATGACCTTCTGGACAGGAGGTGCAGGCTGGTATTCAATGTTTTACTATGACTATTTCCTGTACACATGTGATACTGTATTCCTGCGCAACAGGGCACTTCCCTTCATGGAAAAGGCGGTGCAGTTCTACGAGGACTTCCTGATCAAGGGTGTGGACGGAAAATTTATGTTCATTCCATCATACTCTCCTGAAAATAATCCTTCCAATATACCATACCAGGCATGTATTAATGCTACGATGGATTTTATGATAGTGAAGCAGCTGCTCAGGAACATAATTTCCGCCTCGGAGTCGGCAGGTGTAAACCTGGATAAGGTGGCGAAATGGAAAGCTATGCTGAATGATCTGCCTCCATATGAGATTAACAATGAGGGTGAACTGAGGGAATGGATGTGGCCGGGTGTTGATGAAAACCCCTCACACAGGCATGTTTCACAGCTCTATGCACTTTTTGATATGATGGATCCTGAGTTCATTAATAATCCGGGCCTCGTGAGGGGTGCACGCCTGGTAATTGATGAAAAAATGAAATACCGGAAGAGAACCAATGGAGGGGAAATGGCATTTGGGCTTGCTCAATTGGGATTTGCGGCAGCCATGCTGGGAGAGGAACGTACCTGTTATGACATTCTGGGTTGGCTTTCCTCACAATACTGGAATAACAACATGGTAACAACCCATAACCCCGGCAGCCTCTTCAATCTTGACCTAAGTGGCGGTTACCCTGCCCTCGTGGCTAAGATGATTGTATATTCAGAGCCCGGTTTGGTATCGTTACTTCCGGCAATACCTGATGAGCTGAGACAGGGCAGTGTTAAAGGGTTCCTTCTGAGGGGAGGAATTAAGATTCACAGTATGACATGGAAAGAAGGGAATATCAACATTGAACTTTCCCTTCTGAACGATCAGGAGTTCATCCTTCGTCTTCCCGGGGAGATAAGCAGTATAAGGGCCAAAGGTGCTGATATTAAATCCGGTAAAAACGGAAGCGAAAGAATCATTAAAGCGAAAAAAGGGCAGGTCAGACTACAAATCCTGTTCACAAGAGATGACAGGGAAGAGTTTTATTATATGAATCCCAATACTCAGTTGCCATTCAGGGATACGCAGATCATTCCTGATGATTCAGTTTTTTATGCTATTGGAACCTCTCCTCCGTACTGGGGAGGCCCAAATGCCGGAATAAAACTTTACAGGTCGGCAGACCTGCGGAACTGGGACTATGTAAAACTGTTAATTGATGCATCACAGCTTGATGAGGATGTCTGGTATAAGGACAGGTTCTGGGCACCTGAGCTCCACCACTTTAACAATCGCTACTTCCTCACGTTCAATTGCCAGAACAGCGGCGGAGGAAGCTATGCCTCAGCAGATATGAAACATTTTCACGCGTGTGGACTGGCAATATCAGATAGCATCGGCGGGCCATACAGAGTAGTCACACATGAAAAGCCTCTGACTTCGTTTCCTTCAAATGACATGTCCATGTTCCAGGATAACGATGGCAGGATATTCTGCTTCTTCAATAACGGATGGACCAATTTGCACCATATTTATGTTGCCGAACTTGATACTGTAAGCTACAGGCTTAAGGAGGATCCTGTATTGCTAATAAGTCAGGAACCGGGAAAATGGGACGGGGCAGGGATCGAGGGTGCCCATGTCATAAGACATGACAGTATTTATTATATGTTCTATTCATCATGGACCCAGGGATATGCAGTGGGTTATGCCACTTCAGAAAGTGTTTACGGACCGTGGATTAAGTTTCCTGATAATCCTCTTTTCGGTGCCTTTATGCGTAATGATTCAACTTTCATCTTCAAAGAGGGCAAAGTCTGTTATGCCCCTGACTCACCCTATAGCACTGTAGGACATAACCAGGTATTCTCCGGACCTGATGGCTCTTTATGGATCTCCTGCCATGGCTACAGGAAAGATGATGAAAATGCTTCCATGATTATGGACCCTTTCTGGTTTGAGAAGGGACAGATAAAGACCAATGCCCCGACATATACACCACAGGTTGTGATGATAGATAAAAAGTACAAGTTAAAATACCCGGGGCTGGTAAAATAGTATGACCAAAGTCGGTCCAACCTGGAATTGCGGGTTCCTCAGCTCTGGTCTTAACCTCGGAGAGAGTGACCTGAAAAAAAGTATTGCAGAACATATTATTTTTAATAAAGTGTATATTGTACATTTAAAATTTGTTTTATCTTGCTATCGAATTGTTATACTTTTAACAGTTGATTGTAGATTTCATGGAACTTACTAATATACAATAACCAAAAACTAACGAATATGCTCGCATTAGACTGGATTGTTCTCGGATTGTTCTTTTTGGGTTTGATTGGCATTATTGTCTGGGTGCTGATGCAAAAAGAAGCAACAACTACTGATTATTTTCTTGCTGGAAAGGATGCAGGATGGCTGTCAATAGGTTCCTCAATATTTGCCTCCAATATTGGCTCTGAGCATCTTGTTGGTCTTGCCGGCGCAGGGTTTATCAGCGGTATGGCAATGGCGCACTGGGAAATGCATGCCTGGTTGATTCTGGTACTCGGATGGGTTTTTGTACCGTTTTATGACAGGATCAAGGTGTTTACAATGCCTGAATTCCTTGAAAGAAGGTTTTCCTCCGGATCACGCTCGGTACTTTCTGTAATTTCGCTTGTATCGTATGTCCTTACGAAAGTTGCGGTAACCGTTTATGCAGGTGGCGTAGTCTTTAAGACTGTATTCGGAATTGATGAGATCTGGGGAATAGATTTCTTCTGGTTCAGTGCAGTGGGACTGGTTGTAATTACAGGGTTATACACAATTTTTGGCGGAATGAAAGCCATATTGTATACATCTGTTTTGCAGACACCGATCCTGCTCATAGGTTCCATAGTCATTCTAGTTGTCGGCCTTATTAAAGTAGGCGGATGGGTTGAGGTTGAACGGATTGTAGGTGACAATATTCACCTCGTCAGGTCAGCATCCGATCCTGAGTTCCCGTGGACAGGGGTATTGTTCGGATCAGCAATAATAGGCTTCTGGTACTGGTGTACCGATCAGTATATTGTGCAACGTGTTCTGTCAGGCAGGAATCAGCAGCAAGCCCGAAGGGGAGCTATTCTGGCAGGTTATTTCAAACTCCTTCCGGTATTTATTTTCCTGATTCCGGGAATGGTTGCCTATGCATTGAACCAGAAAGGTTTGTTGCAGGTTGAAAGCAGTGACTCGGCATTTGCCGCAATGGTTGCCCAGCTTTTACCCGCAGGTGTGACAGGTGTTGTTGTCTGTGGGTTGCTGGCTGCCCTTATGAGCTCACTGGCATCTCTGTTTAACTCCTCATCGATGCTCTTCGTCGAGGACTTCTATAAGAAGATGCGCCCGGAAAAGGATGAGAAACATTATCTCACAGTAGGCAGGATAGCAACAGCCGTCGTAGTTGTACTTGGTGTCGTCTGGATCCCTGTGATGCTAGGCCTCGGCAAGGTATTATATGAATATCTCCAGGGTGTCCAGGGTTTGCTGGCACCGGCTATTGCTTCAGTATTCCTGCTCGGAGTTTTCTGGAAGAAGATGAACGCCAAGGCTGCCCTTTGGGGAATGATCACAGGGTTCAGCATTGGCATGTTCAGGCTGGTATTAAATGTTGTATATGGCACCAAGGTAGCACTGATTACAGGTTGCGAAAAAGCAATGCAGTCAATTAACAACGCAACTGATACTTCTCTCAAGCAGGTACAGGAAGTGGTTCATTCTCTCAGCGATAAAATTACCACGGTGGCAGGTGCTGCAGGTACCCAGGCCAGAGAGTCAGTTGAAACTGCAAATGCATTGCTGTCAGCCGGCCTGACACCAGAATCAAAGAACCAGGCGATACAGCTTATTTCACAGGTAAAAGAGAGCTATAACCAGATGTTCCTTGAGCAGTCAGGATTGTTATTCCGGATAGCATCAATCAACTGGCTCCACTTCTGCGTAATTCTGTTTCTTATCTGTATCGCAACAATGGTTGGAATCAGCCTTACTACCGCTCCTCCGTCTGCATCCAATTTACAGTACACCTATGCTGCCGCAACACAGGCTCAGAAAAAGGAGACCAGGGCAAGCTGGAACAGATGGGATGTCATTCATACTGTCATAATATTAAGTATAGTCGTTGCTTTCTACATTTATTTCTGGTAGAAAGAATTGAATATTAATCATTAACTGTAAATAAAATATGAAAAACATTAATAGTGAGCTTTGGTTTGTGACTGGCAGCCAGCATCTATACGGTGAAGAAACACTTAAGCAGGTTGCGGCAGATTCAAAGGCTATTACTGCAGCTCTGGACAAGGCCGAAGCCATTCCCACAAAGGTTGTATTCAAACCGGTACTTACAAACTCTGATGCAATAACTGCAATATGCCTGGAGGCAAACAATTCTCCGGAGTGCGCCGGTCTCATTGCATGGATGCATACCTTTTCACCGGCAAAAATGTGGATTTCAGGCCTCAAAAAACTCAACAAACCTCTGCTGCACTTCCATACACAGTTTAACCGTGACATTCCGTGGTCAGACATAGATATGGACTTCATGAACCTGAACCAGGCAGCTCACGGCGACCGTGAGTTCGGTTACATATGTTCACGTCTTCGCATTGACCGTAAGGTGGTTGTCGGGCACTGGCAGGACAAGGAGGCACTGGCTTCAATAGGAGTGTGGGCACGTGCAGCAATGGCTGCACTTGATGCCCGCTCACTGAAAGTAGCACGCTTCGGTGACAATATGAGGGATGTGGCTGTAACTGAAGGCAATAAGGTCTCTTCTCAGATACAGGCTTGATTACCAGGTGCAGGGCTTTGGCGTAGGTGATCTGGCTGATGCAGTATCAAAAGTGTCTGATAAACAGGTTGCGCTTCTGGTAAAACAGTACGGTGATGAATATAAAGCCTCAGCCAAAGTACTTTCTGCAACCTCAGTAAAAGAAGCAGCACGCATTGAGATAGGCCTTCGCACATTTTTGGATAATGGTGGATTCAAAGCCTTTACAACCACTTTTGAAGACCTGCACGGTATTGTTCAGCTACCCGGCCTTTCTGTTCAGCGCCTTATGGCTGACGGATACGGCTTCGGCGCTGAGGGCGACTGGAAAACGGCTGCACTGCTTCGTTCAATGAAAGTGATGGCCAAAGGGCTTAAGGGAGGTACCTCATTCATGGAAGACTATACCTACCACCTTGATCCTAAGAAAATGGCTGTCCTCGGTGCTCATATGCTGGAAGTCTGCCCTTCTATTGCTGACGGCAAAACCTCTCTGGAGGTACATCCGCTGGGCATAGGAGGCAAAGATGATCCTGCAAGGCTTGTCTTCAAGACAAAACTTGGGAAAGCACTGTAATGCATCACTTATCGAGCTTGGTGACCGTTTCAGGCTGGTTGTTAACACGCTTGAGGTTATTGAATGCCCGCCGATGCCAAAACTGCCTGTTGCAAGTGTGCTTTGGAAACCGATGCCTGATATGAAGAGCGCAGCAACAGCATGGATCTATTCCGGCGGAGCCCACCATTCAGGATTCAGCCAGGCCCTTACTGCTGAACATATGTCTGATTTTGCAATGATATCCGGAATTGAGTTTATCCTTATCGATGAGCATTGTGTGGTTGAAGAACTGAAGAAAGAACTCAGGTGGAATGATCTCTATTACCACATCAATAAAGGTCTATGCTAAAGATATATTCAAAACATCCTAAACATTATCTGGCAGTTGACTGCATTATTTTCGGGTATGATCTGGCCGAGAAGGAGCTCAAACTCCTTCTCGTAAAGAGGAGTTTTGAACCGGCACGGGGCAAATGGTCACTTTCGGGAGGTTTTGTTCAGGAGGGCGAAAGCCTTGACGATGCAGCAAGCCGGATACTTTGCAGCCTGACAGGTCTGTCAGACCTCTATATGCAGCAGCTTTACTACCTACGGGGAGATTGAACGTGACCCGGGAGCCAGGGTTATTTCTACTGCATATTATGCCCTTATCGGGATACATGAGATTGACAGGGATAGCCAGGAACAGAACGGGGCTCACTGGAGGTCCATCTCCAGTCTGCCTGACCTGATCTTTGACCATCGCAGAATGGTTGACAGGGCTCTGTGCGAACTGCTGACTCTCGTAAAGGTCCAGCCTATCGGTTTCGAACTGCTTCCTGAGAAGTTTACCCTTGTCCAGCTCCAGGAGTTATATGAGGCTATCTATCAGAAAAAGGTTGACAAACGGAACTTCCGCAAGAAGATACTCTCTATGAATCTGCTCGAGAAGCAGGATGACAAAGAAAAGGAGACATCAAAAAAAGGCGCCTGGTACTACAGGTTTAATGAAGAAAAATACAGGCAGTTCACAAGGAACGGCTTCTTTTTTAACCTTGATGTAAACTGAGAATCCGGTGGCCTGTGGAGGCAGCCGGAAATGTGAACAAATACTTACTGAAATGCTTGAAAAGCTTAAGGAAGAAGTGTTCAGGGCAAACCTTGAACTGGTAAGCCGCGGCCTGGTGATCATGACATTTGGAAATGTAAGTGCCATTGACAGAGCCTCCGGACTCATGGTTATCAAACCGTCAGGAGTATCATATGACCTGATGACACCTGCCGACATGGTGGTTTCTGACCTTGACGGCAACGTGGTGGAGGGCACTCTGAAACCCTCCACTGATGCCCCGACCCACGCGGCTCTGTATAAAGTCTTTCCCGGCATCGGAGGTGTTGTACATACCCATTCAGCCTATGCAACGGCATGGGCTCAGGCCGGGAAGAGCATCCCCTGTCTGGGTACAACTCACGCCGACAGTTTTTACGGGCCTGTTCCGGTGACCAGAAAACTCACGGATAAGGAGATCAGAGACAGTTATGAGTATAATACGGGACTTGTAATTGCAGAGGCGCTTGAAGGAGTTGACCCTCTGTTTATGCCTGCTGTCGTCGTACAATCTCATGGACCTTTCACCTGGGGTGAAACGGCTGCAAAAGCAGTATATAATGCGGTCATCCTTGAAGAGGTGGCACGAATTGCGGCAATAACCGTTTCAATTTCGCCAACCGGGAATATTGACCAGGCACTGCTTGACAAGCACTTCCTGCGCAAACACGGCAGTAAAGCATATTACGGACAGAAGAATCATTAATAATATACGAGATAACAGTTATGAGCAAGTTTTCTATTGGAGTGGATTTCGGAACTCTTTCCGGAAGGGCAGTCATTGTAAATGTCGAAAACGGTGAAGAGGTTGCCGTATCGGTTTTTGAATATCCCCACGGAGTCATGGATGAGAAATTGCCCGACGGCACTTCGCTTGGCGTAGACTGGGCTCTTCAGCATCCACAGGATTATCTCGATGTATTCAGGGAGACAATCCCTGCAGTTATGAAAAAGGCAGGAGTAAAAGCTGAAGATGTTATCGGTGTCGGAACTGACTTCACCGCATGTACAATGCTTCCGGTGACTGCCGACGGAACTCCGCTTTGTTTTATTGATAAATATAAGTCCAATCCTCATGCCTGGATAAAGCTCTGGAAGCACCATGCCGCTCAGGATGCCGCAAACAGACTTAACTCGGTCGCCGAAGAACGCGGTGAGACCTTCCTGAAACGCTATGGCGGCAAGATATCGTCTGAGTGGCTGATCCCGAAAATAATGCAGATAGCAGACGAAGCACCTGAGATTTATGATGCAGCGGACCGTTTTATTGAGGCAGCCGACTGGGTAATCTGGCAGCTCACCGGAAAGGAGATGCGGAACACCTGCACAGGAGGTTACAAAGCCATATGGCACAAGCACGACGGTTATCCTTCAAACGATTTTTTCAAGGCGCTGAATCCTAAAATGGAAAGACTTGCAGATGAGAAACTGTCACGGACACTCTACCCGGTTGGCACCAGGGCAGGAGGCATAACACCGGAGGCTGCAAAACTGACAGGACTAATGCCAGGGACAGCAGTGGCAGTCGGCAATGTTGACGCACATGTGTCTGTACCGGCTGTTGGCATTACATCTGCCGGAAAGATGCTTGCAATAATGGGAACATCTACATGCCATATGCTCCTCGGTGAGAAGGAAAAGACAGTTCCCGGCATGTGCGGTGTTGTCGAGGACGGAATAATAGAAGGCTTCTTCGGTTATGAGGCAGGCCAGAGCTGCGTTGGTGACCACTTCCAGTGGTTCGTGGAAAATTGTACACCTGCAGATTACAAAGCAGAGGCTGACAGACGGGGTATCGACCTTCATGCACTGCTGACAGAAAAGGCCTCGGCTTTGAATCCCGGTGAAAGCGGACTGGTAGCACTCGACTGGTGGAACGGCAACAGGTCGGTACTTGTGGATGTGGACCTTACAGGAATGATCGTTGGCATGACCCTGGCAACAAAGCCGGAGGAGATATACCGTGCACTCATCGAGGCTACGGCTTACGGCACAAAAATGATCATAGACACCTTCGAAGAGAACGGTGTTCCTGTCGATGAATACTACGCTGCAGGCGGGATAGCCGAGAAGAATCCTTTTGTGATGCAGATTTATGCAGATGTGACCGGTAAGGAGATGAAGATATCGGGAAGTCCGCAGGCCCCTGCACTTGGCTCTGCAATGTTCGGAGCGCTGGCTGCCGGGAAAACAGCCGGAGGATATGACACAATCCAGAACGCTGCAGCTGCAATGGCGAAGGTCAAACCCTTCTCCTACAAACCTGTCTCTGCAAATGTGGAGGTTTACAAAAAGCTGTATGCAGAATATAAGATACTTCACGACTATTTCGGCCGTGGCGCCAATGATGTCATGAAGAGACTCAAGGATATCAAAAAGGCAACAAGAGGGTGAGGCTCACGGTAATTATTATTTCAGTAGCTCTGATTCTTCTGAACGGATGTTCAGGGAGTCAGGAACAGAAGCCTGCGAAGGAAGGCTGGCTTGTGACTCCTGACCTTACCTCGGTGAAGGTGAATGATCCGTTCTGGACACCCCTTATCGAACGCAACCGGACAGCCACAATACCTTATGCCTTCGGTAAATGCGAAGAGACAGGACGCATTGACAACTTCGCAATAGCCGGAGGGCTGATGAAAGGCAAACACACAGGGGAAAGGTACAATGACTCTGATGTATTCAAAATTATCGAAGGTGCCTGTTATTCGCTCATTGAAACACCCGATCCTAAGCTGCGCAGTTATGTTGACAGCCTTGTTACATTGATTGCAGCAGCCCAGGAAGATGACGGTTATCTTTATACAACGCGAACCATAGATTCTCTGAACATGGCACCGGGTGCAGGCAGGGAGAGATGGATCGATGAGCGTGTCAGCCATGAACTCTACAATGTGGGCCATATGTACGAGGCTGCCGTTGCTCATTATCAGGCGACCGGATCGAATGCTTTCCTGGATGTTGCCCTTAAGAATGCGGAGCTGGTGGCGAAAGAGTTCGGCTGGGGTTTGAGGGAGATTGCTCCCGGGCATCAGGAAATCGAGATAGGACTTATAAAACTCTATGATCTGACCGGCGATAGGCAGTGGCTGGAGCTGGCTCAGTTCTTTATTGATGTTCGGGGCAGGCAGGGGGACTATGTAAGGCATCCCGAGAAGTCGCGCTTTGAAGTCTATAATGACTCCGTTTACCTTCAGATGCATAAGCCTGTTCTCGAACAGACGGAAGCAGTTGGACATGCTGTCAGGGGTGCATACATGTACACGGCTATGGCCGATCTTTCAAGGGCAACCGGCGAAAACAAATACCTTGAAGCATCTCAGCGGATCTGGGATGACGTAACAGGAGGCAAGATCTACATTACAGGCGGCATCGGATCAAAGGAACTGGGTGAGGCCTTCGGCGAAGCGTATGAGCTGAACAACCTGGATGCCTATACCGAAACCTGTGCATCAGTGGCAAATGTCTTCTGGAATCACAGGCTCTATACTGCAACAGGAGATGCAAGGTACCTTGATGTTCTTGAAAGGACTCTCTATAACGGACTTATATCCGGAATCGGGACTGACGGATGCAGCTTTTATTATACTAATCCCCTGGAGTCCGACGGTCGTTTTGAACGCGCCGGATGGTTCGACTGTTCCTGCTGTCCAGGCAACGTAGCACGCTTATTGCCTGAAATGAAACAGTATATATGGTCTGTTACCGACCAGGGAGTGAATGTTAACCTCTTCATCGGATCTGTTGCAAAACTGAAGACAGGCGCCGGCGATGTTGAACTGAAACAGACTACCGGTCTTCCCTGGAAGGGTGACGTGACAATAAATGTCGATCCTGCAGTTAACAACACCGTGTTCCGCCTTGGCATACGTATTCCGGCATGGACAGGTGATGCCCCGATGGCAGGTGGACTTTACAGGTATATTACACCGGTCAGGGAAAAACCCGTACTGAAGGTCAACGGGAAAAAGATCGCAATTACCGAACAGAAAGGATTTGCAGTCATTGACAGGTCGTGGAAAAGGGGAGATGTTGTCACCCTGTCGCTCCCCATGGAACCCCGTTTTATAATTGCCAGGGATGAGGTCAAAGCAGACAGCGGAAGGGTTGCCATTGGTGCAGGCCCACTTGTTTACTGTATCGAGGAAGTTGATAACGGTAAGATCAGCGATCTGCAAGTGGATCCGGCAACCGTTGTTGTAAGCGGTTTCGATACAGCTATTCTGTCAGGCATCGGCAAACTTACTTTTGTAGCTGAGAAAGCTGACGGCTCAAATAAGGAGCTGAAGGCAGTGCCTTACTATTCCTGGGCCAACAGGGGCAAGGGAGAGATGCAGGTTTGGATAAAATCAAAATAATAAACTGATAATGAAGACATTTAGAGAAATACTGGCAGGCGCCGCAGTAATAATGATCCTGGCCTCATCCTGTTCCAAAGAAAACAAGGATGAGAATTACCCGATCAGGCCTGTGCCTTTCACATCAGTGAAGATGACTGATAATTTCTGGGCACCGCGAATTAAGAAAAATCATGAAGTCACAATACCGATCGCCTTCGGATTCTGTGAATCTACAGGCAGGGTGAAGAACTTCGAGATTGCAGGTGGTCTTGATACAGGAGCCTTTCAGACAATATATCCGTTTGACGATTCAGACGTTACAAAAATAATCGAGGGAGCAAGCTATTCACTTCAGACTTTTCCGGACCCGGAACTCGAAGCCTATCTTGATACACTTATATATAAGATAGGACTCGCACAGGAAGATGACGGTTACTTATATACAAACCGCACAATTGCCGAAATGGGGTACGGCAAGCTTCACGAATGGGTCGGTGAAAAGAGATGGGAGACTGACAATATCTTAAGTCATGAGCTTTACAACCTCGGTCATATGTATGAAGCAGGCGTTGCATATTACCAGGCTACCGGCAAGAGATCACTGCTCGATATATGCATAAAATCGGCGGACCTTGTTGATCACGATCTGGGCTGGGATGCCTTTGTGACCTATCCCGGACACCAGGTCATTGAAATGGGTCTTGTCAAACTCTACAGGGTTACAGGCGAAAAGAGATACCTGGACCTTGCAAAATTCTTTCTTGATGCACGCGGAACACGTGATGACGGGGAAGAGTACTCGCAGTCGCATAAGAAGGTCATCGATCAGACTGAGGCTGTAGGTCATTCGGTAAGAGCCACATATATGTATTCAGGGATGGCTGACGTGGCAGCAATTATGAAGGACGAAGCCTATCTCAATGCCATTACCAAAATCTGGGAAGACCTGGTTTACAAGAAGATGTACATAACAGGGGGTATTGGAGCCAGCGGTGGAAACGAAGGTTTTGCCGAACCGTATAATCTCCCTAATATGTCAGCTTACTGCGAGACCTGTGCCTCAATAGGTGACATATTTTTCAATCACCGTCTTTTCTCACTTCACGGGGAGGGCAAATATTTTGATGTACTTGAGAAAACACTGTATAACGGAGCGTTGTCAGGAGTCAATCTTGCCGGTGACAGGTTCTTTTATCCCAATCCTCTTGAATCCAACGGTCAGCATCAGCGTTCAGCCTGGTTTGGATGTGCCTGCTGTCCTTCGAATGTTGCACGGTTTATTCCGGCTATTCCCGGGTACATTTACAGCGTAACCGATAAGGATCTGTATGTAAACCTGTTCGCTTCAAATAATGCAGATATAGCCGTTGGCAGGAATAAAGTGGGAGTGACCCAGGAAACAAATTACCCGTGGGAAGGTGATGTAAAAATTACTGTAAACCCGGAAAAATCAGGTAAGTTTAAGCTGCATATCCGTATTCCGGGCTGGGCCCGCAATGAAGCCATACCTGGCGGGTTATACACATTTGCAGACCAGAATGAAGAAGAATACTCGTTAAAAGTAAACGGTGAAGTGTTTGCAGCAGAGTTAACAGACGGTTATGCAGTCATCTCCCGTAACTGGAAGCCGGGCGACATTGTGGAACTGTCACTGCCAATGCCGGTTAGGCCTGTTTCTGCTGATGAAAAGGTTAAAGAAGATGTTGACAAATATGCCGTCCAGCGCGGTCCTCTGATGTTCTGTGCGGAATGGCCTGACAATTCTGAGGGTCAGGTTCTCAACCTTGTAATTGACGAAAAACCTGAATTCAAATCGGAGTTCAGGGGAGATCTCCTTAACGGAACTGAGGTTATCAGTACCAGGGCCCGTCAGTCAGAAAGGGGTCTTGACGGTTCGGTATCGCTTGGAGAATATGAAGAAGTTACACTTATTCCTTACTTTTTGTGGAATAACCGCGGCGGAGGTGAAATGAGAGTTTGGTTCCCCTACAGGGAGACCAGCGCGAGACCGACACCTGCTCCAACGATTGCTTATACAAGTAAGATTACCGGCAGTATTCAGAACAGGTCACTGCTTTCAGTGGCTGACCAGTTTGAGCCTGCAAACTCGAATGACCACACCTGGCCATACTACCACTGGTGGCCCAACAGGGACAAATGGGAATGGATACAGCTGGACTTTAAAGAGAGGCAAAAGATTTCGAGGGTCAAAGTTTACTGGTTTGATGACGGTCCGTTTGGCGGTTGCAGGATTCCTGATGAATTTGAGATACTTTACAGCTCCGGCGGATCCCTTAAGAAAGTTGAACCCAATTCGCCTCTTACGGTGGTCAAAGATGCGTGGAATATCGTGGAATTCACCCCTGTTTCTGCAACCGGAGTGCAACTAAGGGTGAAACTAAACAAGGACTTTGCTTCCGGAATTCACGAAATAGTGGTCGAGTGAGGAGGCTGTATCCCCTTATTTCAAACGTGTGCAAAAAAATGTTGAAAAACACAATTGCTGTTAAGAAAATATCATAACTTGCATTTGAAAGGAAAAGTGTAAAATTTACATTAATTAGGGTGGGGATAAGGTATTGAGTGACTAATTAAGTAATTAATAAAGTGTACAAAAAACACGTAATAATTATACAAAACTTATTATAAACAGTGAAAAGCATGAAACAATGAACCTTAATTTTCAGGATAACCCAAACAATCAAAATAAACTCCAGTAACATGAAACCTGACTTATTTATTAAGATGCGTTTACTGATCTGTTTGTTTCTCTTTACCCTGGTGCCGCTATCGGTATTCGGGCAGGGCAGAATGATAACAGGAACAGTGGTTGATGAGAACGGTGAAACTCTTCCGGGCGTGACTATCGCCATTGCCGGAACCACAAGAGGAGTAACTACGGACATCAATGGTAATTTCAGCATTAACGCTGTACCGGAAGATGTTCTTTTAATTTCCTATGTGGGAATGACACCTGAACGTGTACCGGTAGGAACACAAGCTTCTGTCAAAGTAATCCTGAAATCAACTGTCTCACAGATTGGTGAAATAGTGGTTGTGGGTTACGGCGTGCAGAAGAAAGAGACTGTCGTCGGTGCCGTTTCCCAGGTCAAAGGGGATGAGGTCCGCAACATGAAAATGGGTGGTAGTATTGAAAACTCACTTCAGGGTAACCTCCCGGGTATGGTAATCCTCATGCAGGACGCCACTCCCGGTGAAGAAGCGGGTTCAATCACCATGCAGATCAGGGGTGGTGCCTCAATGGGCAACAACTCACCGCTGATCCTTGTCGACGGCGTTGAGCGTTCATTCTCGAATATTGACCCCAATGAGATTGAATCGATCTCCGTTCTTAAAGATGCCTCTGCAACTGCTGTTTACGGTGTCAAAGGTGCAAACGGTGTACTTATTGTCACCACCAAACGCGGACGCCAGGGAGCCCTTGAACTCGACTTCTCTGCTGAGACGATGCTCAAGACTGCCACCAGGCTTCCCGAGTATATGAACTCTTATGAGACAATGTTGCTCAGAAATGAAGCCCGCAAAAATGACGGTAAATGGTCAAGTCTCATTCCTGATTCTGACCTTGAACATTACCGTACCGGTGACTCACCTTATCTCTATCCTGATTTCGACTGGATGGATTTTTACTTTAAACCGGCAATCGACCAGAATTATAACCTTAACGCCCGTGGTGGCAATGACTTCGTACAGTATTTCGTATCACTGGGTTTCCTTCAGGAGGGTGATATTTTCGATGTAGGCGACCTTTTCCCCTACAAATATGAAAAGCAGAATGCCCATTACTGGCACAAGAGATACAACTTCAGGAACAACCTCGATTTTAACCTGACAAAAACCACAAAGCTTTCTATAAACCTTGCAGGTAATATAAAGGTATGGAACAAACCTGTTGACGATTACACACAGGAGATGTGGTTTGAATCCGTATCTACACTTCCCTATTATCCTGAGGAGGTCATTCAGCTTTTCCCTGATGACAAGATTCCATATGACCAGACCGGAATAAGATACTACGAGAATCCGCAGCAGGGTGAGGTAAGGCTTCACTGGCTCGGAGCACGCGGTTTCCAGCGCAACAAGAGCAACGGGATATCATCTGATATAAACCTTTCGCAGAAACTTGACTTCATAACAAAGGGTCTTACCGCATCGGCTTATTATTCATTCAATACAGATATGCGTTACAGACAGTCATTTAACCTTGACTATCTCTTTGCTTATTATCTGAATCCTGCTGACTCAACCTGGTACCGTTACAACAATAACCAGGTTCTCAACTATGACACCCCTCAGCCGAAACTGAATGTTACTCAGGATGATGCCCTTCAGGCAGCTTCAAGAAGCCATTATTACAAGGCACAGCTTGATTACAACCGCAGCTTTGGTGTTCACAACGTTTCTGCAATCGGTGTATTCAGCCGCAGGCAGTCGCGCGGTATTGCAACATTCCCCTCTTTCGAAGAAAGCTGGGTAGGCCGTGGTACATACAACTACGATGAGAGATACCTGTTTGAAGCGAGTGTTGCCTATACAGGTTCGGAGAAATTTGCTCCCGGACTGAGATTCGGAACCTTCCCCTCATTCGGTATCGGATGGGTCATGTCGAATGAAGATTTCTTCAAGAATGCACTCCCCTGGGTCAACTACGCCAAGACACGTTTTTCATGGGGTAAGGTCGGTAGTGATGCCGGCGTTCCGAGATGGCTTTATATCTCTGAATATACGACCTCGACCAGCTCATCGAGCTTTGGTTATCCTCTTCAGAACTATACCTATATTAATGAGGGTAACATACCCGTACCTTATAATACATGGGAAGAGGCAATAAAGAAGAATCTCGCCTTCGAGTTCGGTTTCTTTAAAAACCAGATTACATTGAATGTGGATCTGTATGACGAAAGAAGGGAGAATATGCTCCAGGCCAGGAGAACAGTCCCGGCATGGGTCGGTGTTTCTTCGATACAGGGTAACATTGGTAAAACCAAATCACACGGTATGGAAGTACAGCTTGGGCTCAGCAAGACACTGCCGAACAAGCTCACCCTCCAGTCAAGATTCAGTATCGCAGCAAACGAAAGCCGCGTGATAGCTTACGATGAGCCTGTAACGAAACCCGAAAACCTTTCTGTTGAAGGAAAACCGGTTGGTGTGGCTCAGAGAATGTATTGCTCGGGCATACTTGACGGCGGATTTTATCAGGATTTTGATGAACTCTTCATATGGCCGCGCATACTTGGCGGTTTCTCACCGATAGTGGGTGACTTTAAATATGTGGATTATAACGGTGACGGCCAGATAAATGATCAGGATAAGATTGTTGCCAAGAACCCTTATACTCCTGCGATCTCATGGTCAGCCAACCTTGGTGCCATTTACAAAAACTGGAATGTCCGTGTTGACTTCTACGGCATCAGTTCTACTTCATATCCGATGAGACAGGGTGGTATGTTCTATCTCTATCCCTTCTCACAAAACAAGGATAATGCGTATACAATCCATGCAGACCACTGGACACCGGAGAATACAAATCCAATCTGGCCGGCAGTCCACGAACAGGCTACAAACCAGTATAACTACCAGGCAAACTCATTTGCAATCATTGACGGCAGGTATACCAGGTTAAAGAACGTCGCCATAGGCTATAAACTTGATACCCGTGATATGAAGTTCGCTGGCATCAAGCAGGTGGAATTTACACTTACCGGCACCAACCTCGCAACATGGACTCCGATGAAACTCGGAGGAGACCCGGAAGGGTTCAACATGGGGGTTGACTTCGGCGCCTACCCGATGATGAAGCGTTATTCATTCGAGATAAGGATGATGTTCTAACAGGCTAAAGACTAAGAAGATGAAAAAAATACTGTTTTTACTTATAGCACTCGCGTTCCTGTTCCAGGGATGTGAAAAATACCTCGACAAGGTACAGGAGTCGACGGGTATGGCTGATGAGCAGGTCTTTACGGATTACAATAATTTCCGGAAGTTCGAAGACCGCATGTATAAGGATATGCATGACTACCTGGCTGATTATGACTATTCATTCATTGCTGCTTTATGCGATGAGGGATATACCGAATCAGACTGGGAAACCATGCCAATTGTTCAGACCGGGAACTGGCTGAAAGCATACAGCACAGCGCAGGCTTTACAGTTCAGTGCACCGTGGGCAGCATGGCAGAGTATCCGTATTGCCAATATCGTGCTTCAGAAACTACCAATGCTCGAAGGTAATGCTACTCAGGCCCAGATTGATCAGATCGAGGGACAGGCATTGTTTATGCGTGCATGGTACTATTATGAGTTCCTGAAACGTCAGGGCGGAATGCCCTACATTGAGGTACCGCTTCAGGGTACTGATAACTTTGCGCTTCCGAGACTCACTTACGATGAGACAGCACAGAAGATTGCAGCCGATTGCGACATGGCAGCAGACCTGCTCCCCGAAGCATGGGATATGGCAAACCTTGGCAGACCTACAAAGGGTGCAGCTATGGCATTGAAGGCTTCGACGCTTCTTTTTAACGCCAGCCCGACAAATAACACCACGAATGATGCGACAAAATGGACTCAGGCCGCACAGGCAGCCTGGGACATGATATCCTACAGTGAATCAACAGGCAGATATAAGCTCATTCCGTCAAAAGGGACCGACCAGATTACCTATTTGTCACCTGCAGGTACCCAGACTATTACTTACCCTAGCGGTTTTGACAGCATATTCATGTACACTCCCTACAACGACGAAATCATATGGGAGTTTTACGGCAGGGTTAATGCATCAAAATACAGCACTTTCACAGTAGCCAGTCTTTCACCGGGAGGTATTATTCAGGGCTTCAGCCCATCGCAGAACATTGTGGATATGTTCGAAACATCAAACGGACTCAAGATCACTGACGATAGTTCTTTCGATCCTCAGAACCCTTATGTAAACAGGGACCCGCGTTTCTATCAGACAATCCTTTTCAACCGTGAAAGGTGGACAAGCGGAACCGGTATCCACATGGAGTTCTTTAACGGCGGAAGAGACCGTGCAAGCGGCGCCTTTAAGCACTATTCGTACACAGGATATCTGTCACGCAAGTTCTGGGCTAAAAACGTTGACAGATGGTCAAATGCAACCCCTCCCCCGACACACTCGATCTACTTCCGTTATGCCGAAATACTGTTGATGTATGCTGAGGCTGCCAATGAGATCGGCGGGCCGACTTATACACTTCCCGGCGCAACAATGACAGCAGTTCAGGCACTCAATAAGGTGAGGGAACGTTCAGAGATGCCTCCTGTTGCCGCTGCTTATCTTGGTACAAAAGATGCTTTCAGAGAAAGAATCAAGAATGAAAGGGCGATAGAACTCTACCTCGAGGGAAAAAGGTTCTTTGACCTCTCCCGCTGGGGTGATGCATCCAAACTGGTTCATAAGGAAATCTACGGAGCCGACTTCGTTGCAGATGCAAGCCAGCCGACAGGTTATATTATTTCAAAAACTGTCCAGCCGGTCTATACTCTCGTGTTTGAGCCAAGACAATACAGGTGGCCAATACCGCTGGCAGATGCGATGATGTTCGAGGAGTTTAAACAAAACCCGGGATGGTAATCTTGATGCATAACATCAGTTAATAGAAAAAACTATGAAGAATAAATTATATAAAAGATTGTTGATCTTATGTGCTTTGATAACTGTGTTCGGCATCGGTACAATGCAGGCTCAGAGAGCAAAGATTTCAACAGTAACAGTAACGGGTCAGGTTGTTGATGAGAATGGACAACCTATGCCGGGAATTGTTGTGAAATCATGGGTTACCCAGGCTAAGGCCATTACCGACCTCCAGGGAAACTTCTCCGTAGACGTAGCCCGGGAACTTGCTGATAAAGTTGCCGTGGATGCTAATGGTTATAATACTGCAGTTGTTGGTGTTACTCCGGGTAAATCCGCAATGGATCCGGTGGTAATGGTGAAAACCAATGTCTTTGACAGTAAAAACCTTGTAGAATTACCCTACAGAACTTTTACAAATGACAGGGTAACATCTTCAATCTATACAGTCACAGGTGAAGAACTGACATCTTTCCCGTCATCAATTTTGCTTGAGGCTCTTGCCGGCAGAATACCGGGACTTGTAATTAACGTCGATTCCACAACCCCCGGTCAGGAGACTGCAACAGCTTATCTGAGAGGATCAGCCGTTAACACCTATATTGACGGTATCATGAGAGATATAACCGGTCTGTCAACTGCTGAAGTTGAAAAGGTACAGGTTATAAGGGATTATTCAGGAAGAGGTGCTTTAGGCCTTTCAGGTTCAGGCCCGGTTCTCTGGATCACCACCAAAAAAGGAACCCCATACAATAAGACAGTATCGGTTACAGCAGAAATGGGAATGCGTACACCCACCTCACTTCCGAAGTATGTGGATTCATATGATTATGCGAATCTTCTCAATGAGGCACTTGTCAATGACGGTCTTGAAGCCCGTTACAGTGAAGCTGACCTCGCTAAATACCAGTCGCATTCCGACCTTATTAAGTTTCCTGACATTGACTATTATGGTTCATATCTGAGCAAAACATCACCATTCCGTAAGGCAAACCTGAATTTTTCAGGTGGTGATGACAGGGTTTCCTACTACTCGATGTTTGACTATGTTGGAAATCAGGGACTGGAATCAGTAGGGGATCCGATTAAGAACGACCAGTATAAACTGAGAGGCAACGTTGACATCAGGCTTAATGATTACATGAGACTCAGTGTCAATATCGCAGGATCATACCAGAAGCAGAAATACCCGAATTCGGGAAGTGGTGCAGGCGTGTATAATGTGTTTGATATCCTTTCTACATATCCTTCAAATGCACATCCTACCTATTTCCAGGATAAGCTGATCCGCAGTGATGACTATCAGACAAACCTTGATAATGAACTTCTTTATTCAGGTTTCGGAGAAAGTACAGTTATAAATGCACAGAATAATGCAAAGCTGATGATTGACCTTAACAGTGTTGTCAAGGGACTTACAATGTCAGCAAATGCTTCATTCGATGTATTTAACAATATAATTACAAGTAAGGGTGGTACAGCTGCTCTCTACAGGATACAGACCGGGGCTCTCGGTACCGACACAGCAGTAAGGGTGGTCGAGGCATTGAACGTAGCCGCCATGTCGCTGGGTAATTTCAACGTCCTCAGAAGAAATGCGGCTTATATTGCTGCAAACTATGACCGTGAGTTCGGAAAGAGCCTGCTGTCGGTTGACCTTGGCTACTACATGGCCCTTGAGGAAATGAAGGTAGTTGCTGATGATTATCAGCCGGCTAAAATGCAGGATCTTGCCCTGAGAGCTAATTACGCATTTGACGGCAAATATATTGCCCAGCTCGATCTTTCATACAGCGGAAGCGGCAGGATGCCACAGGGTGAACGCTTCTCACTTTATCCCACATTGGGACTGGCCTGGATTGCCAGCAATGAAGGATTCTTAAAGGACAACAGTGCGGTTGATTTCCTGAAGGTATTTGCTTCAGCAGGCATCATGGGGATTAATGACTACGGTCTTTCCGGTTACAATCCCTTTTACCTGACAGAAACACTCTGGAGACTCAACGGTACATGGAGACCTGGTATCTCAGGCAACCTCGGTACTACAGTGAACAACTACAACATTGTACAGGCGGGAACCACAGGATTTGTTCTTCCCAAGAAAAGAATCATAAACATCGGAACGCAGGGTGAGCTTTTTGGCAGAAGCATCTCATTTGAGGTTAATTACTTCAATGAGAAGAATTATGACAAAATCTCAAACATGGCTGCTTCAACACCTACGATTATCGGGTCAACACAGTTCCTCCCGGCAGTAAATTACGGCGAAGACACACGCTGGGGAATCGACGGAATGATTCAGTACAGCAAGAGTGTGGGTGACTTCAATTTCAGCCTGGGCGCAAATGCAATGTATATGAGGGCCAAGTACCTTGTGGTAGATGAGCCAGATGCACTTGAAGAATATAAAAAACTTGCCGGTAAGGATATGGACCTGTTCTGGATGTACCAGGCAGACGGACTTTACCAAAATCCCGGTGAAATTACCTCTTCAGGCATTACCCAGAGCTGGGGAGCAGTACAGCCGGGCGACATCAGGTATGTTGATTACAACGGCGACGATGTCATCGATGAGTATGACATTCAGACCACCGGTGCACACTCACCCAGATTCTTTTATGGGGTAAACCTTTCGGCAGGGTACAAGGGATTCAATCTTTCAGTACTTGGCCAGGGTGTTGCAAACGGCGATGTAATGCTCAACTCTTCAAGGTATTTCTGGGTCAACGGGACCAAACAGAATTATTCGGAGCTGATGCTCGACCGTTTCCCGGTGACTAACAATTATCCCAGGCTGACGACACTTTCACTCAACAACTACCAGAACTCAACTTTCTGGCTGGGAAATGCAGCTTACTTCAGGCTGAGGAATGTGGAACTCAGTTACACACTTCCGGCAGCTCTCGCTGGCAGGATGGCAATGACAAACTTCAGGGTATTTGCACGGGGAACAAATCTTTTTGTCCTTTCGGAGCTTAAAAAGTACGATGTAGACCCTGAAAGAATAAATGCCGGAATTACGGGATATCCGATATTCAAGACAGTAACCCTCGGAGTATCATGCAAGTTTTAATGACAAAAAACAATAATATGAAACGACTATTATTATTTATCATAACGTCAGCTCTGCTGGTCTCCTGCGAATACCTTGATCCAAGGCCGATACAGGATCTTACCACCGATGAGCTTCTGAGCAATGCGCAATACGGGGAGGGGCTACTCACAGCAGCCTACAGGAATCTGAGCACATCTTATGATGTCAACTCAGACCTGTATACTGACAATGCTGTCCCTGCCACCCCGGGAGGCAACAGGCTTGCCCTGGGCAACTGGACAGTCCAGAATAACCCGATAGGAGCCTGGGATACCTGGTATGCAAGCATAAGATACCTGAATACTTACCTTAGAGATTGCAAAAACCTTCTGTTCAGCGTTGCTGACCCTGTACTGAATGAAACACTTCAGAAAAACAGGAGAGGTGAGGCATTCTACCTAAGGGCATGGTACCAGTGGCAGCTTCTCCAGACTTACGGAGGTTATCCGGAAGGAGCAACAGAAGCGATGGGTTTTCCTATTGTTACCAGGGTACTTGAAACTGATGACAATCTTGACCTTCCGCGAAATACATATACAGAATGTGTTGATCAGATCACCGCGGACCTTGATTCTGCGATAGCACTGCTCCCGCTGAAGTACAACGGTACTCTCTCATGGAACAACCTTACAAACAGGGGAAGGGCAGAAGGCCTTGCAGCTATGGCTCTGAAGGCAAGAGTATACCTCTTTGCCGCCAGCCCGGCTTACGGTCCTTCAACACCCGAGCTCTGGCAGCGTGCTGCAAAAGCAGCCTACGATGCAATTGTAGCTACGGGAGGAAACTATATCTCTTGTGGCTTACGGTAACTTCAATACCGGATCAAACTTTGATTATATCTGGATACAGCCCAACACTACCTCAAATGCACGTGAGTACGCTTATTACCCGCCGTCAAAATACGGAAGGGGTGAAGTCAACCCGTCGCAGAACCTGGTGGATGAGTTTCCTCTTAAGGACGGCTACCCGCCGGCATTAAGTCCGCTCTACAATGCTGCCACTCCCTATGCAAACCTTGACGGCAGATTCACCCGGTTCTTATTCTTCAACGGTGATGTTTATAACGGTACAACAATAGAAACATTTACCGGCGGCAAGGATGCACCTGAAGGACTCAGTCTGCAGGGTACACGTACAGGATATTATCTGAAGAAACTTACAAGCGCCAACGTCAGACTTACTCCAGGTGACATAACAACAGATAACAACTTCACCGTTTACCTGGGCAAGACCGAACTCTATCTCAATTTCATAGAGGCTGCAAACGAAGCTTACGGACCCTCGGATGCAATACTTGGCTTTTCGGCTTATACAATTATGACAAGAATAAGGCGCAGAGCAGGGATTGACTCAAACACTGCCACATCAGGATATCAGGATGCATATCTTGACAGTCAGGTGGCTCTTGGTAAAGATGCATTCAGGACTCTTGTTCATAATCAGAGGCGCCTCGAACTTTGCTTTGAAGGATTCAGATTCTGGGATGTGAGAAGGCTTGACTTGCCCCTCGACCATTCGGTGAAAGGAGTCAGAATTACTAACAATGCAGGCGTATTCAGCTATGAGTATACTGATGTTGAAAATCATACCTTTGCTGACTATATGAGGTACATCCCTGTTCCTTACAATCAGACGCTGGTCATGAGAAATTTGAAACAAAATGCTGGATGGTAAAAACTTATTCCCATTATCCGGGAATTATAAAAACGGAACTATGAAAAAGATACTTATATTCCTGATTGTAACAGGCTTTCTGACAGGGTGCTACCCTGAGTTCAGAAATGACTTCCCCTATACGACTGTTGCTTTTACAAATGCCACAGGCGGACTCACCACGGCAGGGCAGCTGGGCAGAACCGTGGTAAAGGACGAAGGCCTTCAGCTGGACTTCGGAATTTACCTCGGAGGTGTCATTGAAAACCAGGAAGAAAGATGGGCCAAGTTTACTGTTGACCCCACCCTTCTGGCATCCACATCTTATGTACTCATGCCGGCTGATTATTACACATTGAGTAATACAAGCACGATTACAATTCCATCCGGTGACTTTGTCGGGAAAATTACAATTAAGATTGACTCAGTCAAGTTTCTTAATGACCCGAATGCCGCACATTATCATTATGCAATACCACTCAGACTGACAGAAACTTCTGCTGATTCAATCAATGCCACCCTCAGTACAAAGTTACTTGTCATCAAGTACATCAACCATTATGAAGGGTATTATGATAATAACGCCACCTTCACAACATTTGATGCAGCCGGGACACCCCTGAACAGCGGGACCGTGAAAAATGTTGTGCAGGGCACGACACTTGCTCTGGATTCAATAATCACTGACGGTGTAGGTAACATGACCGGGATCGATTACAGGATGAAAACGCTTGTGAAAAGCGACAAGAGTGTCTGGTATAAGAAAATCCCCAACATGCCCCGCGATATGACCCCAAAGAATATCGCAATATTGCCTACAACTCTTGTTTCAACTTCCTATGTCTCATCGTGGGAGAAACTCGAGGCCATCAGGGATAACTACAGTCCTACAAGTTCAGGAGACAAAACCGGCGGAGCTTACGGTAACTGGAACAGTGCCAACATCGAAAGATACGTTCAGTACGATTTTCCGCAGTCATATAAACTTTCAAAATCTGAGGTTTACTGGTGGACTGACGGTGGAGGTATTCTCTTCCCTGACTACTGCCGTCTCGAGTACCTGGATGTGGCAACACAGACATGGTTACTGGTTCCGAATCCTGTGGGCCTTGGAGTTGCAGGCAATACCTGGAACGTTACAACATTCGATGAAATAGTCACGAATAAAATCAGAATGTCATTTAAGAATTCAGTACAGTCAGTAGGTATTCTTGAGTGGAGAATCTGGGGCGTGGCAGTTCCGGTATCTCTGGAACAGGCACCGATTGAAGACGTCATTGCCCAGGGAGTAAATACTTTTGATCCTGCCACAAGCAAATTCACGCTGAATTATAAAGTGACTTACGAAGACCTTGATTACTATACAATCGTCTCTTCATCCATGTTATGGAGAAACAGGGTAAGAGATGGTGTAAATGAATGGAGAAGGTAGTTTTACAGTTAGGTTTGTTTTGTAGATTATTGTGGAAGGCCGTATTAAAACACGGCCTTTTACTTTTCCGTACGAAGGCTTTCTTTTAAACACTATTTAACATCTTCGGGTTAAAATAAAATTGCTTTTTATCCTGTTTAGGCCTATATTTATTAAATTGAATAAGTGTAAAATAAACACATAATATCAAACCGGAAATATCATGAGAACCGTTTATTATTTGTTAGTTATGGCAGTAATACTCTCTTCATGCGGAGGGAGTAAAAGTGTAAAAGAGGGGGTTACTGTTCCCAATGCTTCTTTTGAGGATGCGACACTTACGGTTGTCAACGGGTGGACTTCCGAGGCACGCTCAAGGGATATGGTTGCATTCTATGATTTTGTCAGCCATGAAGGCAAAAGAAGCCTTACCCTCATTGCTGACAGACCGGCATCAGGCCGGTGGATGACAAAGGTAGTACTTAAGCCCTGGTCGAAGTACAGATTTACGGGGTGGGTGAAAACCGAAAACCTTACGGCAGCGAAAGGAAATGGAGCAGGCTTCAGATTTGACGCATTCAGTGTTGATTATCCCGGACTCACCGGTACGAACGACTGGACTAAGCTCGAATTTGAGTTCGAGACAGGAAATGATGATTCATCAGTACTGTCATGCCTAATGAATGTAGACGGCAACGCCTCGGGAAGGGTCTGGTTTGACGACCTTGGTCTTGAGCTTATTTCTTCTGAGGTTATAAAAACGTCGGTTACTATTGATATTGCACTGGAAAAAGAGCCGATGTCAGAATATATCTACGGTCAGTTCATTGAACACCTGGGCAAATGCATTTACGGAGGCATCTGGGCAGAGATGATCGAAGACCGCAAATTCTGGTACGCCCCCGGTGAAAGAGAATCTCCCTGGAGGATCACCGGCAAGAGAGAACTCTTTTCTGTGACAAAACCGCGCCTTTTGTAGGAACACAGATCTCCGGTGCTTACTGCCGGCACAGATGGTGTCATCTCTATGCAACAGTCAGGCCTCGGCCTGAAGCCGGATCTTGATTACAATGGCCGTATAATCATGAAGTCGACTCCGGGTATTGAGAAGGTTGACATCATCCTGAGCTGGGCTGACAGGTCAGAGACAGTGACTGTGACAGGGTTGACAGGCAATTTTGCCAGTTATCCCCTGGCTTTTCATTCCGGAGAACTGACTCACAATGCAACTATTGAGATAAAACCTGCCGGTAACGGCAAGGTATGGGTGGGCACAGTAAGCCTTATGCCTTCAGATAATGTTGAGGGTTTCAGGCCTGATGTTCTGGACCTGCTTCGTCAGCTTGATGCACCCGTCTACAGGTGGCCGGGTGGCAACTTCGTGAGCGGGTACAACTGGAAGGACGGTATCGGGGACCGTGATAAAAGACCTCCACGAAAGAATCCGGCATGGCAGGGAGTGGAACATAACGATGTAGGAATCCACGAGTTTATGACATTCTGTAAACTGCTTGGCACTGAGCCTTATATTGCGGTCAATGCAGGTCTTGGCGACTCAAAGCAGGCACAGGAAGAGGTTGAATACTGCAATGGCAGCGCAGAAACACCAATGGGCAGGCTCAGAACCTCCAACGGTCATACTGAACCATGGAATGTAAAATGGTGGTCAATAGGTAACGAGATGTACGGCGACTGGCAGCTGGGTCATATGACAACGGAAGATTTTGTGAAAAAGCACAATGCATTCGCCAATGCAATGAGAAGTGTGGACCCATCCATAAAACTGATTGCCGTGGGTGATCTTGGCGACTGGGACAGGATGGTGCTTGGCAACTGCTCTGAAAGCATGGACCTGATAAGTGAACATTTCTACCGTCAGGACTGGCATGGTGGCGGTCTTATGACCCACGTGAAACAGATACCTGATGCAATAAGGGAGAAGGCAGATGCACACCGCCAGTACAGGAAAGAGATACCGGCGCTTGAAGGGAAAGATATCCGCATATGCATGGATGAATGGAACTACTGGTACGGCCCGCATATCTACGGTGAACTGGGAACCCGTTATTTCATGCGTGACGCAATAGGAATTGCAGCCGGTCTTAATGAGTATTCCAGGCAAAGCGATATTATATTCATGGCAAATTATGCCCAGACAGTAAATGTAATCGGGTGTATAAAAACCAATACAACAAGTTCTGTTTTTGATCCTACGGGACAGGTATTGAAAATGTACCGGAGACATTTCGGAACAATACCGGTAGTCGTTAGCGGTGAAACAAGGCCCCTCGACATTGCTGCAACACTGAACAGCGCAAAGGATACTCTGACACTTTCTGTTGTGAATCCTACGATGAACGCAGTTGAATTCCCGCTGGAATTACTCAGTGGCACACTGAGCACAGGCGGAGAACTGTATCAGGTGGTTGCCGAAG
The DNA here is from genome assembly GCA_963757935.1 of uncultured Bacteroidales bacterium. Taxonomy (GTDB): domain Bacteria; phylum Bacteroidota; class Bacteroidia; order Bacteroidales; family VadinHA17; genus SR-FBR-E99. The sequence goes on from CAVWSZ010000003.1 coordinate 77,064, forward strand.
ATGACATGGCCTACAATGAGCCCGGTCAGCCCGAGAAGGTGAGGATTGAGGGCCCGGTAGCAGTAACTATGGGAAAATCACTTACTGTAAATCCGGCAAGCATCAGCATTTACCGTTTCGGCATTAATAAATAATTTAAAAATTCAAATACAACTAAATATCCAAAAACCAGGTAACATGAAAACGTCACGAATTCTAATTTTGTTTTTAATTGCCTTTCTTGGGCTTGCAGTGACACTGCCGGGCACAGAAAAGAAGAAGACGCAGGCCGAAAAGGCGAATGTAGCAGTACTGGCCAATTTAAGTTCATCGGCACGCGGTGGAGGCCAGCTGACAGGTCTGAATGACGGTCTGACTCCTAACACTGTACCCGATCAGATGAGGCAGTATATGACCAGGCCCCAGACTGGTAACAACCGCAGACCGTCACGTCTCACGGCACAATGGTTCCAGTATGACTGGGCTTCGCCTGTGACGGTTGACGAGGTTGCAATCTACTGGTACAATTTCGATAACCTGGCGAAGTTCCCGCAGGTTTACAGGCTCAAATACTGGGACGGTAAAGAATTCGTTACGGTCAGCAATCCGGTCGGTCTCGGAATGGAAAATGACAAATATAATAACACCACATTTAAAGAAGTGACTACAACCAGGCTGAGGCTTGAAGTCGATTCGGTAGACCGTTTCTCAAACACCATACTCGAATGGAAGGTGCTTAAAACTCTGAATTCTCCTGAGGTAGCACCTGTAATTACAGCAGGAGGTGACCGTGATGTTGTGGTGGGTGGCAAAACCTATCTTTCAGCTTCAATTAAGTCTGTTGATCCTTTAAAAAATACTATATGGACAGCAAAAGGTCCGGGCAAAGTTGTATTTGCCGAACCTGCAGCACTTGTAACAACAGCTGCATTCAGTGCCCCGGGTGATTATATTCTGACCCTGACTTCCCAGGCCGGTAAGATGAAATCATCTTCGTCACTGAATGTCAGGGCAGTCTTCCCGCCAAAGGAGAAGAGACTTGATGTAGTCTATACGAAGAGGTACAAGATTGACAATCCGCTATGGAATGAAAGAGCAAAGACGCTCATAACCAGCTGGATACCTTATTGTGTCAACCAGATAGAACGCACTGATCTAACTGAAGGGATGGGCGGAATTGATAACTTCATCGAGGCAGCGAAAGCTCTGCGCGGTGAAGCGCACGGGAAGCATCTGGGTTACGTATTTTCGAATGCCTGGGTACATCAGACAGTTGAGTCGATGTGCATTGCACTCATGGTTGATCCGCAGGGAGACCCTGAAATAATTGCTGCACAGGAAAAGATGAAGGTTACCCTTGAGAAATGGATTCCCATTATTCTTTCTGCGCAGGAACCTGACGGATATCTGCAGACAGCATTCACACTTCGTGACACGGCACGCTGGCACAACAGATGGGCTCCGCAGACACGTGGTAACCATGAAGGTTATGTGGCAGGTTATTTTATCGAGTCTGCAATAAATCATTATACACTTACTGAAGGTAAGGACAGGAGACTTTACGACGCAGCCAAGAAACTATCTGACTGCTGGGTTGCCAACATTGGCCCCGGAAAAATTACCTGGTTCGACGGCCATCAGGAAATGGAGCAGGCGCTTGTGCGTTTCGGAAGGTTTGTAAATGATATGGAAGGTAACGGTCGCGGTGACAGTTATGTAGCCCTCGCCAAATTCCTGCTTGACAGTCGTGCCGGCGGCAGTGAATATGATCAGAGTCATGTTCCTGTACAGCAGCAGTATGAGGCTGTGGGACACGCAGTACGTGCGGTTTACAACTATTCTGCAATGGCCGATGTGGCTGCCGAGACAGGTGATGTTGATTATCAGAGCGCAGTAATGTCACTCTGGGATAACATGGTCAATAAGAAGTACTATGTCACAGGCGGCGTTGGAAGCGGTGAAACATCAGAAGGCTTCGGCCCGAATTATTCGCTGCGCAACAATGCCTACTGCGAGTCATGCTCGAGCTGCGGTCTGATATTCTTCCAGCATAAGATGAATATCGCATACCATGATGCAAAGTATGCAGACCTCTATGAGGAAACGATCTACAATGCACTTCTTGGGTCAGTCGATTTTGCAGGGAAGAATTTCTACTATACCAACCCTCTGGCCTCCTCTTCAGGCCGCACTGCATGGCATGTATGCCCGTGCTGCGTTGGCAACATTCCGCGCACGCTGCTGATGATCCCTACCTGGACATATGTAAAAAGCGATGACGGCATCTATGTAAACCTTTATATCGGCGGTACAATCAATGTCGAAAAAGCCGCTGGCACTGACATCGAGATGGTTCAGAAAACCGACTATCCGTGGAAGGGCGATGTTTCGATAACTGTAAACCCGAAACAGAGCAAGAAATTCACTGTGTTTGTACGTGTTCCTGACCGCAAGACCAGTGAGCTTTACACCTCGGTCCCGGCACTAAATACGCTGAAGTCCCTGGCTGTGAACGGCACACCTGTTCCGATGAATATCGACAAGGGTTATATTGCAATTACACGCGAATGGAAAAAGGGCGACAAAATTGATCTTGTCATCCCGATGGAGGTACAGCAGATTACCGCTGATGAAAAGATTGAAGCTGACAGGGGTCTTGTTGCATTCCGTTACGGTCCGATGATATATAACGTTGAAAAAGCTGATCAGCCTGACATCAACCAGGCGATAGGAGCTGGTACATTCAAGGCACTGTGGAATCCGGATATGTTCAAGGGGATCATGACTATTAACGGTACATGGGCTGACGGTACACCGCTTCTGGCTATCCCTAACTATCTGAGAGCCAATCGCCTTCCGGCAGAGCGACCCGCAGACAGGGCACCGGCCTTTATGGTCTGGATGAAAAAGTAGACTCTGATAATTAATCCCGGGGCGATCGGCCGGTTGGCAGATCGCCCCTGTTTTTCCTAATAATTGAAATCATGGCTTCGGAAAACACTATTTAAAACAATTTTTCCTTTCAGCATTTGGCGCTGGTTTACTGCTGGTGACATCTGCAGTGCAGGGACAGAATCAAAGGCAGCAACAGCGGCCTCCAGAAGTACCTAAACAGGTGCTTGAAAACACAAATATCCGTGCGGCTTTTTCGGACCGGGGGGTCATATCACTGACAGATCCGCAGGATAAATACAAGGCTGATATAATCAACAGCCGCTCGCCCTGGGGAAGGGTAAAACTGGTTTACAGGTCAGGTGAAGGCAAATGGATAGAGTTGCCTGACTCAGTAAAGCAACTTAAATCAGGAACATCCACGGCAGAATACATATCTGTAGATAAAAATGCTCCGCTAACCATGGACCAGCGTTTCACCCTTAACGGTGAAGTACTCGATTATGATATCACTGTAAAAAATACCGGCACAGCACCGGTGGAGATAGGAGACCTGGCACTGTTTCTGCCCTGGAGAACAGCCTCCGGCGAAAATCCTGAATACATATTTGAAAATTGCTTCACAAAACATCATTATATCTCAGGTAACGGTTCATTTATATTCTTCACGAAGCCCTCGGGAGAACCTCCCTTCATCATGGTTTTGCCAAAGAAAGGTACCCAGCTGGAGTACTTTGACGGCGGCAGGGGAGGATATAAGGCATATATTCATTCTTCCGCAGCGGCCGCCAGTGTTGCATCCGGTACGTGGCGCCTGGAAAACACAAGCCTGATGCTTGACCCCGGGAAAGGCAAATCCGAAGTAACCTACGGATTCAAAATCAAATGGGCAGACAGCTGGGATGACATGAGACAGACACTTTATGAAGAGGGACTGTTTGATATCAGGGTCGTTCCGGGAATGACAATACCCACTGATCTCACGGCACAACTTTTCACTGCATACAAAAAATAAAATAGATTCAATAGTGCCGGAATTCCCGGGAAAAACAACTGTCAATTTCCTTGGCGAGAAACAGCCCGGGCACCTCGTTTACAATGTCAGTTTCTCCAAACTTGGGGAAAATATGCTGACAGTATGGTACGGTAACGGACAGAAGACATACCTGGAGTTCTTTTCCACAGAACCACTTGAAACTCTTGTAAAGAAAAGATCCTCATTTATTGTTAACAGTACCCAGCACCGCGATACGACAAAATGGTACAACGGCCTTTATTCTGCCTATGACATGAAGAATGGCATCCTGCGCGGCCCTGATAACACCGACGGCTATGACGGATGGTGGGGCTATGTGCTTGCGAGCGATGACCCCGGTCTGTGCAAGGCCCCTTATGTTGCAGCAAAGAACGTATACTTTCCTGACGATAAGGAAATTGCTTCGGTTGAATACTACCTGAAAGAGTTTGTATGGAACGGCCTTCAGAGGACGGACAAGGATGATCCTTATCCGTATGGTGTCTATGGCGTTCCAAACTGGAAAGAGGCACGTGATCCGGCAGAGAGATCGAAGATAAGCACAACAAACCTTGACAAGATGCACATCTGGCGCTCGTATGATTACCCGCATATTATTATGCTTTACTATCATATGTACCAGGTAGCGAAGATGTACCCTGAAAAGGTACATTACCTTGACGCCGCAGGTTATCTTGAACGTGCATACCAGACTGCAAGGGCATACTTCATCTATCCCTACGAGATACTTCCCTGGTATGAGACATACAAGTGGGGCTGCTATAATGAGCTGGTGATTGAACCGCTGATTGCTGACCTTGAAAAGGCAGGACGTTCCGCTGACGCTGCATGGCTGAGAAGTGAGTATGAAAAGAAGGTCAAATACTTCGTCTATGACGATGTCTACCCCTTCAGGTCAGAGTATGCCCTTGACAGGACCGCTTTCGAATCATCATATGCCTTCGCAAAATACGGCACACTTAACTGAGATGAAGCCTGACAAGAACCTCTGGTATGACAAAAATGACAGTGTCTGGTATTCTCATCCTGTTGTCCGCAAGGAAGATTCACGCGATTTTATGGAGCGGCAGAATCTTGCAGGACTGGCAGTGCGCGGCTGGCTTGAGACAAAATATTTCCTGCTCGGCAGCGACTTCACAAACAGCTCTGACAATCACTGCCTGAGTTACATGGCACGAATGGGCGGATGGGCAATCCTTGATTACGGCATCAACTTTTCTGAAAAACCTTATGACTGGCTTCAGCTTGGTTATGCTTCTTACCTGAGCTCATTTGCACTTATGAACACCGGCACCGCGGAGATCTGATTACGGTTTCTGGTTCCCGGGCAAACAGAATGACGGAGCCATGGGCTGGGCATTCATGGAGTCACAGACAGGCAGGGCATGGATCAGGAAGGATATTGATCGCGGCGCCTGGTATTATGACGGTGAGGCTGACCTCGGCAACGGAGCAATCTTCAGGACTGCACAGACAGTACTGTCGGATGACCCGCTATTCGGATGGATATCTTACGGTGGTGTACTTACTCAGGCTAAAAAAGGATTTTATATCATCCCGCGTGACGGCGTGAGATCGAGATTCTCAATTGTGACTGAAAAAGTCAGGAAGACACTGAGTCTTGATCACGACGGCTTTGCTGCCGGGAAACAGATAATAGTCACTCCGGCACTCGATAAAGTTACCTTTACCCTCGAGAACAGGGCAGGCGGCAGCCACACCTCAATTCTGACAGTTACAACTCCTGAAGGAACTGAACCTGTGGTGACCGTAGACGGTAAAAAAGTGAAGGCAGTGAAAACAGGCGCAACAGCTTATGAAGCTGTCATCAGCGTTTCAAAACCGGTACATAAGATTACTGTACAATGAAAATGAGAACCCTTCCCCGTGCTTGCCTGCTGATACTGCTGGCAGCGGTTGTATGTCATTCAACGGCCAGTGCACAGTCACGTGGCGGCCGGATCGTTCTGGAGAACAGTGCCATAAGCGGCACAGTGACAATCGACGGTCTTACTTCCCTGACATCGCCTTCCGATCCGTTCGGCGCCAATGTCATCGGCGAGCGATCATGGGGAAGGGCATCTCTTACTTACGAGATAGTTAAGGGCAGCTGGCTCGAAATCTTCAAGGGCAGTACCCGTCTCGTTTCTGAATCTGACAACGCAGTCAGCATCATTAACTACGAAAAAGGGATGCCCCAGATGATGGAGCAGAGGTATACCCTTACTCCTGGGGGCATTGACTATGATATCAATATTGAGTCAATGATGCAATGGCCTGTCACAATCGGTGACCTGGCCGTGAGCCTGCCTTTCCGGAGACCCGGCGGAGGCAGCCCCGAAGCCATCTTCGAGAAGTCGTTCACGATGCACCAGTTCATCTCCGGCAGCGGCTCATTCATCTATTTTGCCCGGCCTTCGGGAGATGGCCCTTTCCTGATGGTGCTCCCCAAAAAAGGGACGAAGCTTGAATATTTTGATGATGCAGGTGAATACAAGGTATTTATTCATTCAGCTGTTTCAGGGCCTGCCGTAAAGAGCGGTACCTGGCGCCAGCAACACACCTCTCTGAACATGGGGCCTGCCGGAAGCGAAAACAGCCGCGTCAGCTATGGCTTTAAACTCCGCTGGGCAAAGAGCTGGGATGAGATGAGGCAGATGCTTTATGATGAGGGTCTGTTTGACATCAGGGTAGTGCCGGGAATGACAATTCCTTCCGACCTGAAAGCGCTCTTCTCACTTCATACGAAAAACAAAATTGACTCAGTAACAGCAGAATTTCCGCAGAAGACAAAAGTAAAATACCTGGGTGAGAAGCAACCGGGTCATTTTATTTGGGAAGCTGAGTTCGGAAAGCTGGGCGAAAACCTTCTGACTGTACACTATAACGACGGGCAGAAGACATATCTCGAGTACTTCTCAACAGAACCGGTGGAGACTCTGATTAAAAAGCGCAGTTCCTTTATTGTCAACAGCCAGCAGCACCGTGACACGACAAAGTGGTATAACGGGCTCTTTTCAGTCTATGACATGAAGAACGGCATCCTGCGCGGCCCTGATGACACTGACGGCTTCGACGGCTGGTGGGGCTATGTCCTCGCCTGTGATGACCCTGCCCTCTGCAAGGCACCGTACCTTGCTGCAAAGAACGTCTATTATCCTGACGACAGTGAGATCGAAGCAATAGAATATTACCTCGAGAATTTTGTATGGAACGGACTTCAAAGGACAGATAAAGATGATCCTTATCCCTACGGTATCTACGGTGTTCCGAACTGGAAGGTGTCAAGAGACATCAATGCCAGGGCGGGCATAAGAAGCCGGCAGCTCGACCGGATGCAGGTATGGCGTTCATATGACTACCCTCATATCTTCATGCTCTATTACCACATGTACCAGATCGCGAAGATGTATCCTGAAAAGGTGAAATATCTGAGTGCGGAGCAGTACCTCGAGCGGGCATATATGACGGCACGGGCGTTTTTCATCTATCCGTATGAAATATGGGGCGACTATTACAAGCCTTACGAGATAGCCTGTTACAACGAACTTGTGATTGAAGATATTGTTGCGGCACTTCGAACAGGCAGGGAGAACCAGTGAGGCCAGGTGGCTGAAGGGTGAATATGAGAAGAAGGCGAAGTTCTTTATTTATGACAACAGGTATCCGTACGGTTCCGAGTATTCATTTGACCGGACGGCCTTTGAATCATCATATGCACTGGCGAAGTACGGTGTACTCAATAATATGCCTGCCGACACCAATCTGTGGTATGACAAGAATGCCGGCAAATGGCTGTCGCATCCTGTTGTCAGGCAGGAAGATGCCAGGGATTTCATGGAGCGTCAGCATCACTCCGGCCTTACGGTAAAAGGATGGCTGGAGACAAGCTACTACCAGCTCGGGGCTGATAACAGCATGAGCTATATGGCGAAGATGGGAGGGTGGTCGATACTCGATTACGGCATTAACTTCGCAGAGAAAGCCTTCAGACTGGCTGCAGCTGGGCTACGCCTCTTACCTGAGTTCTTTTGCTCTTATGAATACGGGTACAGAAGAGAGCAACTACGGTTTCTGGTTCCCCGGAAAGAAGAATGACGGTGCCATGGGATGGGCATTTATGGATAATAAGCATGGCATGGCCTGGATGCGGAAAGAGGTTGACAGGGGTGCATGGTTTTATGACGGCGAAGCTGACCTTGGCAACGGTGCTATCTTCAGGATGGCGCAGACGGTGCTCTCCAATGACCCTCTCTTTGGCTGGATAGCCTACGGCGGAACACTTAGAGAAACAAAAACGGGCTTTTTAATAACCCCGAAAGACGGCGTCAGGAACAGGTTCTCACTTGTGGCCGGCGACCGCAGGCTCTCGGTGACTCTCGAAAGAGACGGTTTCTCTGATAAGAAGAGAGATAAGCGTTTCCAAAAACCTTAAGTCGATGGCGATGTACCTTGAAAACAGGGCAGGAAAAGATCATGATGCAACAGTAACCGTCGAGAATCATACGGACCATACGGTGACTCTTAAACTTGACGGAAAGAAAGTGATGCCGGTTTCATCGGCGAACGGTTTTATACGTTTTGATATTAAAGTTGCAGGGAATGATCAGAAGATTGAGGTGCTTACCGATTAGCTACTGTTTCTTTCCGCTTGTGTTTTTGCTGATCATGTCAGCCTGCGGAACCGCCAGGAGGAATGATACGGCATTCCTCGTGGCTGCTGATATTCACCTTGACAGTACCGCCGTGAGGGCGGCAGTCATCGATTCGGTTATTGACCTGATGAATTCTGTGAAGGAAACACCTGTTAAGGGTGTCGCGGGTAAAGCATATAACCCTTTCGGCCTTTTTGTAATCGGAGACCTTACTGAATCAGGGAGTGATACTCAATGGGATCAGTTCACCTCCCTCTTCGGGCTGAACGGTGAAAAGGCTTTGGCTATGCCGGTATATGAGACCTTCGGTAATCACGACGGAAACAGTGGTGGTGTTGTAAGGGAGGGGATAGCAGCCAGAAATTCTGCAAGAAGCACAAAGTTGAATTCTTCTTCGAACGGCATCCACTACAGCTTTGACAGGGGTGGGATTCACTTTGTGGTACTGGGCAGTTATCCGGGAGGCGTGTGGGATCCGGAATGCGGGTGGTGCCACTATTTTAAAGCATCATTCAGGGAATCGGAGATGAGCCTGGAGTTCCTTAAAAGCGATCTGGCAATGAATCTCCGCAACAGAAGACAACCTGTTGTGCTCTTCTTCCACTACGGCTGGGATGATTTCAGTCTTCTGTGGTGGACAGGGAAGGAACAGGAGGCATTTGCCGAAGCCATAAAAGAGTATAATGTTGCAGCCATTTTTCACGGTCACAACCATTCTGCCGCGGCATATAAATGGAACGGCATAGATGTTTTCAGCAGCGGCTCTCCGCAGAGAGGCTCATCAATTGGCAACTTCCTCATTGTGAGGTCCGATGGAGACAGTCTCTCCGTTACCTCCGTTGAAAGGAAAAAGGAGGTGCCGCTGGGCACTGTTTCGCTTACAGGTAAATGATTGCTGACAGGTAAAGCCTAAAGCTTTACTGTCAGCTTCTTGCCGTTGTATTTTACGTTTTTTGTTACCGAGCCTGATACTAGCTCAATCACAAGCTCACGTTTTACCGGCAGGTTGACGGCGCCTTGAGGAGCATCAGGGAATATCGTCAGCTTCCTGCTTTTTTCGTTCCAGCTGAATGTCGTCCATCTGCCAATACCTTCAAGATATTTCTGGCTTATGCCGTCATCTTCGTACATCGTGAATTTACCGTCAGCCCCGGGATAGATCTTTATTGTTGTCGGACCGGTTACTTTTTCTCCGGTATACTGTCTGACAGGATCAATGGGGATTATTGCGCCCGCCCTTACAAATATTGGCATTACAGACAGGTTCACATCCCTGGTTACATCTTTTCCGCCTGAATACTCGGCATTATTCCACCAGTCGTACCACAGTCCGTCAGGAAGGTAAACTGTACGTGTCTTTGCGCCCTTTTCAAATACAGGGGCAATAAGCAGGTCGGAGCCCCACATAAACTGGTTGCCAAGGCCTGCAGCCTTCTCATCTTCAGGATATTGCAGCCACATGGCACGCATCAGGGGCATTCCCGTGGCATGCGCTTCCCAGGCGAGTGTATATGTATAGGGAAGGAGCTGGTAGCGAAGCTCGGCGTATTTTTTTACAACCGGCTCGATCAGCGGGTTATTCATCTCCGACACCAGCGGATTGCGTTTGTCAGTATCCCTTGCCGGGGTGTTGCGGTTATTGTCTTCCCTGGGTCCCATGTCGGACAGTCCCCATCCCCAGGGCAGAGCCGTGAACCATGTGCGGCCGTGCGACCTGAATGATCCGCAGAAGGCACCGAACTGGAACCAGCGGGCATAGAGTTCGCCCGTCTTTTCATTATTTGGGTAGAAGCCTCCTATGTCAGATCCCCAGTAGGGCCCGATGCTCAGGGAGTGGTTAATGCCTACGGCAATCTGTCCCTCGAGAGTCTTCCATGATGTCTCCGTATCACCTGACCAGACCCAGCCGCCCCACTGTGCTATGCCCAGGTGGCCGTTACGGTGCAGGCTCCACGGACGGGTGTCAGGGGTGGTGGAGAGAGGCCCCTGGTAATACAACTGGTGCCTCTTGATTCTTTCAAATAGATTGAACCAGTCGCCCTCATCAGGCCAGAAGGCGTCAATGCCTTTATCCATGAGTCCGACATGCTGCTGCCAGTAGTTCTGGATGTGGGATGAATCAAGCACCTCTCCGGGCAGGGCAGGGATGGTGCCGTGAAGGGTGGGGAGCCTGTCGCGGTCCCAGGGCACCATGTGCACAACCACTTTCACATTACGGTCATGCAGGTCGGACAGAACCTTTTCAGGTTCTCTTTTGAATACATCCGGGTTGAAGTCGAACGACGGCTGCCTGGTGTTCCATCCACGCGGGCAGAAGCCGGTGCCGAGGTAGATGACGGCATCAATTGGTATGTGTTTTTCCCTGAAGGTGTCAACGATTCCTATTATCTGATCTTCATCTTCAAGGGTACGGTGAGACTGCATGTACCCCAGCGACCAGAGTGGCGGCATGACTGCCGGGCCGCTTATCAGGCTCAGTTCCTTCATGAATGTGGCAGGGTTGTGGGCGTCAAAGACGAAGATGTCAAGAAGACCCTTTACATAATCTTCTGCCGGTGGCAGTCCTTTTCCCTGGTTGAGACCCTGGTTGGCAACATTCTGTACTGTTGTCTGCGGTTCACGGTCCAGGGGGATGAAGAGGCCTTTGTCCTCCGGGCGCAGGTCAATCTCTCCCCAGGGGGTTGCCACGAACAGGGCCCAGCCGTCGGTGCCTATCATAAGCGCAACCGGGTTACGTGATCCGTAGGCATCGCTCTGCCAGCGCGGCACCATTGCATGGTAGCTGCCGTTGCGGTCATACTGTATCGGTGCTGTACGCCAGTCGGTGCCGCGTTCGGGACGCGGTCCGCCTTCACCCATGCCCAGAACAGGATCACTGCTCTTCGCAAAGGAGAAGCCCCCTTCGTCATTGAAGACAATATCCTGCACTACTGTGCCTGCTGCATTGGTTATTCTTATCCTGAGCGGGTCTGCGGTGACTTCGACATTCAGACCGGCGATACGTTTGGTGACTGGCTGTGATATCTCATCAAGGACAATGGCAGGTTCTGCATATTTCCTGTCTGCAAGGGCGGGGGTGAATGGCAGGTCAGGGCCGAAGTCAGCGGGCTTTAAGGTTATGCGTAAAGAATTCTTTTCTGCCTCGCGGATCTCAAGTTTCCCGGGCTTCCCGTTTACTGTGATTTTCTGAGCACTGACAGTTGCAGGACCGGATGCAAGCGTAAGCGTTAAGATGCAGGTAAGGAGTGATTTAAGAATGTGCATTTTGATATCGGGTTTATTTTTGGATCTGTTCGTACAGTGCGTTAAAATAATAAGTTCCCGCGCACTGTCCAATCATTTTTAGTTAATAAACCTTGTTTAATGCTCAGAAACATTGCATAATGGTTGAGGGGCAACCGAAAATCTGTTAATTTCGCAGAAAGAGATAAAAAGCTGATAAATCAAAATTATTTTATGATGAAAAGTTTCAGATTATTAACACTGGCGATGGTCCCGGTTCTGATAGCCGGAATGATTGCCTGCAAGGGTACTAAAAAACAAGAGATGGTAAAAAGTGAAGCATTCGGCACCTTCAGCGGTAAAGAGGTGACTCTGTTCACCCTGACAAATAAAAAGGGCGATATCATTAAGCTGACGAATTATGGCGCAGCAATAGTTGAGATTTCTGTTCCGGACCGTAACGGTGTTCGTGAGAATGTCACCTTCGGGTATGATAACCTCGATGGTTATATTAACGGTGACCTTTACTTCGGGAAGGTTGTGGGCCAGTATGCAAATCGCATTGCAAAGGGAAAATTCACCCTCGACAGCACGGAATACAATCTGGATCTGAATAACGGTCCCAATTCACTGCACGGCGGCAAGACAGGATGGCACAGTCGCGTATGGGATGCACAGGTGCTTGAGAACACCGATTTCCCGGCAGTAAGGTTTACCTACAACAAGCCTGACATGGAAGAGGGCTACCCGGGCAATGTTGTTGCTGAGGTTGTCTACAGCTGGACTGACAATGACGAGATCATAATGGACTATAAGGTGTCGACTGACAAAAGAACGGTTATCAATATCACCAATCATGCCTATTTCAATCTTCACGGAACCGGTAAAGGTGACATACTTGACCATGAGGCCATCGTAAGGGCATCTGCGTTCACGCCTGTTGATTCAACGCTTAATTCCTACAGGGGAAATTCGTCCGGTTGACGGAACACCTTTCGACTTCCGCACACCTCATCTGATTGGTGAGAGGATCGGTATGGATGAAGAGCAGTTAAAACTTGGCGGAGGTTATGACCACAACTTCGTGCTTGACAATGCTGAGGAAGTTGATGCGATGGTTTATGATCCTTCAACGGGCAGGGTAATTGAGGTTCTAACAGATCAGCCCGGCGTACAGCTTTATACAGGCAACTTCCTTGACGGAACGCAGACAGGCCGTGGCGGAAAGGTTTACCAGTACCGTTCAGGTTTCTGCCTTGAGACGCAGCATTATCCTGACGGTCCCAACCAGGCAACTTTCCCGTCAGTGGTTCTGACACCGGATGAGCCTTTCCTTTCAAGTACCACTTACAGGTTCAGTGTAAAATAACTCTCACCTTACAATAAATGAAAAGGCGCCCCGGCAATGTTGCCGGGGCGCTCTTTTTATTGGTTTAATATGTTATTTCAGTTGCTTCAGCATTATTGTCGTTTCCTTTTCTTTCAGTGGAACTACAAACTGCCCCCTGTTGTTGGCTGACAGTGAGGCGGTATTATATTTTCGTGCCGTCTCCTTCCCTGCCAGTTGTTGTAACGTGCATGTAAGCCTCCGGAGTCATGGAGTCAGCTGCCTCGAACACGATTTTTACTGCCCCCGTTGCGGTGTTATAGGAAACACTTTTGAACCGGCCTGCATCAAGTGTCAGCCACAGTCCTGCAGGTGCAACATAGACCCTCGACTGAGCTGCTGTTGTCAAGATCTGTTTTCACCCATTTGCCCTTTTCCGTGCAGTTTCCTCCGAATGAGAGCCAGCCGAACTCTTCATTATTGACGAGGTAAGTTGCTGTGTTCAGTGCATAACCGAGGAATCCGGTACCGTAATCCCCGGTTATACCGTCATTCTTCAGGGTGGATGGGAATGAATGGAAAGCGGCAGGTGCAAAACCATCCTGTGTTATATTCGAGATGGCTCCCATAACTCCGCCGTAACCGACGCGGAGAAGGTAGAAGTCGGACGGATATTCGCGGTACTGATTCAGGACCGGGATGGAATTGAGGGCCGAACCGTAATGGTGTATCATACGTTCAAAGCGCGACAGTTTGCCGGCAAAGAGGAAGTCCCAGAAACGGCGGGCACTGCCGTTATAGCCCCAGTGAGGCACAGTAGGCATGTATGCCAGGATGGCATTCAGGGTCACAAGCGCTTTGTCATCGAGTCCGAAATATTTTGCCCACATGTAAACCTCTTCCTGACCGGTCGAGTCCCAGGGCATCTCACTTCCAAAGGGGTATTTCAGGAGCATCCAGTGGTCAACCCTTACTTTCATGGCGGTTTCCATTTCTGAGGCCATTTTATCCATTCCCTCAGCTTTGAGGTCATTCAGGATAAGTATAAAAATTGTCCCCTCCATCTGCCCGAACTGGGCATAATAAGGTGCCTGCTTTATCATTGCCATTGTGGTATGAAAAGCATTTTCGAGATACCACTGCCAATCCTGCTGTGGAGGTAAGACCCTGGTAATTGCGTGCCAGCCTGTACATGACCCAGTGGGCTGCTGCCACGTGGGGGTAGTTGTACGAACGGCCGACTGAATTTGTCTCTTTTGTATTCCATGATGGGAAACTGCCGTTTGCGGCAAACCGGATGTTCGCGTCATATGTACCCTCAGGCATGTTCTCCGGCTCATAATAGAACATGCTCTTCTTTACACCGTATTTCTTTTCTCCCTCACTGTACTGTATGCCGCCCCAGAGAGTCTGGTTCACAAAGTCTTCAAGCTTTTTCACCTCGGCCGGGTCAGGCATTACAGTCTGTTTCATTATGGCTCCCAGCCAGCTTCCGGCACCGCCCTCATCACTCAGGCCGGCGATCCAAACCCGCCTGTCCTGTTTCACCTGTTCCTTCTTTTCGTAGTCATAGGTAATCACCGACGGAGCCCTGCCAAAAGGATCATTTTTGTCATCAAACCACTGCTCGGTGGTGAGGAACTTACCGTAAGAGGCAATAACCTCTTTCTCCGGGGCGATGATCTTGTAGCTTACGGACTGGCTTAACCCGTCTTCATATTCGACGGTCAGTCTGGCCCTTCCCCATATTTTGCCTTTTACATCATAGACTTTCCATCCGTGGTCATTGGTGCCGGCATCACTGATCTCAAAAGCGCCTGACGGTTCAACCTTTAAATTTCTGACAGCCTTATCATATTTCAGGAAGAGCTTTGCATTGACATCCATGGGAACCACATAACCGGGGATACCCACGGCAACCGGACGATTTGCCTGTTCAAGTGCATCTTCAATCTCCCTTACAGAGCCGGCAATGAGGAATTTTACACCGTAGCTTCTTGATTCTCCGGGCTTGATTATTGCAGAGGTGGGCTCATTCCATTGTTCAACACCTTTCCATACGGTCTCGGCGTAAGATCTGCTGTGAACCATCCACTCATGCAATCCTTCGAAGGTGTAGCCACTTGGAAGAGGGTCATCAGTCAGAGGGCGCCATGCCTCAAAGGGTGTCTTTCCGTAGGGCACAACCACCATAGCCTTGCCTTCACCGTGAAGCCTTACAACCTGAAGATATCCGGCATCAGCGCCGATATACGGGTCGAAGAATACGTTCTCAGCATGGGCTTTGTCAAGAGACTTGCCGTTAAAGTTATTATTGAAGACCATCGGTATACCCAGGGCCCCAATTTCGACTGATCTGGCTGATTTGTTCGTGACTTCAAAACGCAGTACAATATTTTCACCCTCTTTTTCCCAGTACCTTATTATCTGTACAGGTATTTCTCCCGGTAATGTTTTTGCGAGGTCGGCGGCAGAAAGTACATCAGGGTCATCCGATTTTACAGGATCAATGTCAACTCTTGCTTTCGCGGTTGAATAATAGGTCCATCCGGTATCACCTGCGCTGCGCAGGCCCAGATTTATGTCTCCCAGGTGGTAAAAACCGTTTTTGTCTCGCTCCGCCAGCCTGTCGCCCGGGGTGAAATCAAACGGTTCACTGTCATTGGTCCGCAGGGATGCCACCGTTTGTGTGGAGTTCAGCAGCCCCAGCTGTAACAGGGGAGTTTTATACTCTGTAGTACCTTTTTCAATTCCGAGGGTAGGTGACCCCAGATCACGCCTGTTCCGCTGTTGTCCCGCCATATCAGCAGGTGAAGAGATTGCCAGGGTGAATAACAACGCCGTAACTGTAAGTTTAAACCTTATCATACCTTTCATAATTTGATTAATTTGAAGCTGTGGCTCAATAAATAACCAATATGCCTGTAAATGGTTAAATAAAGTGTCTAATATACACTTTTTGTTAATATTGGCAGCTTACGTCCTGAAAATTGTCAGAATTTTTGATTCTATAAAAGAGGGTAAAATAAAAATCAGTCGGGCGAACACCGGATTACATGGCCTCTTAACCTTCATCCGTGCGCAGGGGAGGAGCGATTATCCCGGGATTCAAAGTATCCGGATCTTGATACTTCTGAATGCCACCTCATTACCGTGATCCTGAAGGAGGAGATGTCCTTTTTCAGCCTCCCCGAAACCCGGGTAGATGTTGTATTTGCTGATACCGACAAGTGTGCGGAATGCTTCATCACCTCTTGTATATTCGAGAACTTTGAAGCCGTTCATCCAGTGTTCGACATGACCGTTGTTTGAGACAATCCTGGCCGAATTCCAGAAGCCGATACCATTAAAGCGCTTGTTGGAGGCAGGTATCAGATCATAGAGTGAGGAGAGAGTCCTGTTGCCGTCACGACCCATTTTTGCATCGGGATGGCGCTGGTCATCAAGGATCTGATATTCAAGTCCTATTGCCGAACCTGTTGAGGCATAGTCTTCGGTGACAAAGTATTTTACTCCGCTGTTGGCGCCTTCGGTGATGAGGAATTCAAAACTCAGGTCGAAGTTGCTGTATTCGTCAACTGTAACAATGTCGCCGCCGCCCTTTGATTCTGCACCTCCGGCAGGCAGTACCTTCATGTAACCGTTTTCAATTACCCAGCCTGAGTCGGGAAAAGCCTCTTTGTGCGCTCCCCGCCATCCGGCAGATGAAACTCCGTCAAAAAGCAACTTCCATCCGTCACGTTTCTCGGATTCCGAGAGGGTGTTCGGAATGAAATTGGCCTGGTAGATTTCAGGAGCATCGGCAATCATATATTTCTCAAGGTTTTCTGTTACTATCCTGATATTCTTCCACCTTACCTCTGTTCCTGCCAGCTCCTTTGCCACGGCATGCACCTGGAATCCGATGAATCCTGAGGCATCTGCATCATCGAGCAGGTCAGCCACCGCAATTCCGTTGATCCAGGTCCTGATGCGGTTACCGATGGCTTCGACATGATATTTGTTCCAGCCATACTTGTCGAATGACTTCACTGCAGCCTGGTTGTTAGGTGTGACAGGGTAGAGCCACCCGCGTCTTGCTTCGTCATAAATGCCGCCGCTCCAGCCTCTGTCAGTGGGGTCTATTTCTACCTGGTATCCGTGCACCCTTCCGTTATCTACACTTTCAGTGCTATGGCTCCTGATCTGAACGCCGGAGTTGAGGAGTGTGTCAACCTTGACGTCAAACTCAAGAATAAAGTCAGAATACTCTTTTTCAGTGCACATGAAACTGTTGGGAGTGTCAGCGGTGGAGATGCCCACCATTTCGCCATTCTCAACTATGTACTGTGCCTTGCCGTTCAGCTGGACGAAACCGGTAAAGTCCTTGCCGTTAAAAAGTTCCTGCCAGTCGTTTTGTTTGCATCCGTTGAAGATCAGAGTGCATGAGAGGGTCAGAGGAATCAGAGTTTTATTTCATAGATATGATTATTGGGTTAGTATTCTGGAAATTGCCACGGGGTATTGTAATACGGTTTGATAAGGGCGTTGGCGTCATCCTGCGGAATTTGCCAGCGGCGTTATCCCATGCAAGAGGCTTGCCCAGTCTGCATGAGACATTTGCCAGGTGGGTCATCTTGGCCACCTGGGCACCGATTGCCACATCGGCGTTTGGAAGGTTGCGGGTAGTCATGCAGTCGAGGAAGTTTGCCACATGTGCAGCCAGTCCTCCGCCGGCTACTGCCTGACCTTCAACAGTCTCACTCTTCTTTTTAAGCGGTACTGCTTCCATGCGCGGGGCAGAGTCAACCTCGGGTCAACCTCCCAGCCGTTACGGTCGAGTATGAGAGTACCGTTCTCACCCAGGAAGGCAAGACCGTGTTCGCGTCCGTAAGGTCCGTCACTCACTCCGCAGGCATGATCCCAGCTTATTGTGAAATCGTCATAAACATATGAGGCAAGCAGGGTGTCAGGTGTCTCCATCGCATCGGCGGGGTAGGCAAATTTGCCTCCTGCGGTATAAACTGCTTTCGGAAGGTCTGCCTTCATTCCCAGCAGGGCATAGTCAAGCAGGTGCACGCCCCAGTCGGACATCAGTCCTCCTGCATAATCCCAGTAGTATCTGAAGTTATAGTGGAAGCGGTTCGGGTTGAACGTGCGGTGCCTGGCGGGACCGAGCCACATATCATAGTCGACGCCGGCAGGAACGGGTCCGTCAGGCTGAACGGGCAGGGTCTTCTTCCAGATCATGTAGGCCCACACTTTCACTGTTCTTATGCGTCCAAGTTTTCCTGAATGAATGAAGGCTACGGCATCCTGCCAGTGCGGATCGCTGCGCTGCCACTGTCCGGTCTGTACAACACGTTTATGTTGCCGTGCTGCCCTGACCATCGCGTCACACTCGCCTATGGAGTTTGCCAGAGGTTTTTCGCAGTAGACATCCTTGCCGGTTTCCATGGCGCCTATTGCCTGCAGGGCAGTGCCAGTGATCGGGGGTGGCAACGATCACTGCATCAATATCCCTGTTGTCCATCACCTTACGCCAGTCCTTTGTAAGGAGGGGCGGCTTTTTGCCTGCTATCTTCTCAGTGTCAGAGGCTCTCTTGTTCAGCCATTCGTCGTCGATGTCACATATTGAGACACACTGCACCTGCGGAAACTTGAGGAATGTCTCGAGGTCTGACCATCCCATGTTACGTCCGCCGATCAGCGCCACCCTTATCTTGTCCGAAGGAGCCACCGTTTTTGTTGCGGTTTGCGAACGCGCCTGGCATGACTCCCAGTCCGGTCAGACCCGCTGTTGCCAGCATGCTTTTCTTAACAAAGTCTCTTCTGTTGCTCATGTTTTTTTCTCTTTTGGGAAGGCTGTGTCTTATTGCCTGTTCTCTCCAAAGGTAATAAATCCTAACTTTAGCATGGGAAAATAATAATCGTTGTCCGATGAAAAAACTTACTGCAATTTTGGTTTTTGGTTTCGTTGCGCTGCTGAGTCTGTCAGCCCAGGAGCCTGCATATCTTAACACTGACCTTTCATTTGAAGAACGTGTTAATGACCTTGTTGGCCGGATGACCCTCGAGGAAAAGGCGGCACAGCTTCTTTATACGGCACCAGCCATACCGAGGCTTGGAGTACCGGCTTACAACTGGTGGAACGAGGCGCTGCACGGTGTTGCCCGTGCCGGCTATGCCACTGTATTTCCGCAGTCGATAACCATTGCAAACAGCTGGAATGAAGATCTGATGCTCGATGTTGCCAATGCCATTTCGGATGAGGCCAGGGCCAAGTATCACGAGTTCATCAGGCGGGGTGATCATGGTATCTATCACGGTCTCACTTTCTGGTCGCCCAATATCAACATCTTCCGTGACCCGCGGTGGGGCAGAGGACATGAAACATATGGCGAAGACCCGTACCTCACCGGCCGCCTGGGTATGCGTTTTGTCCAGGGAATGCAGGGTTCAGATCCCAAATACCTTAAGACGGTTGCCACTGCCAAACATTATGCGGTTCACTCGGGTCCCGAGCCACTGAGGCATAAATTCAATGCCCTGGTCAGTGAGCGCGACCTGCGTGAGACATACCTGCCTGCCTTCAGGACACTGGTGAAGGAGGGAGGCGTCTATTCGGTAATGGGTGCCTATAACCAGTTCCGTGGTCACCCGGCTTGCGCCAATGACGAACTGTACGGTATTCTTAGAAATGAATGGGGATTTGACGGATATATTGTCTCCGACTGCTGGGCTGTCTCCGACTTTTATAATTTCCAGGGTTATGCCAAAGATGCTGCCGAGGCTGCAGCACAGGCAGTGAAAGCCGGCACTGACCTCGAATGCGGCGTCGATTATAAGCAACTTATGGAAGCTGTCAGCCGCGGGCTCATCACTGAAAAGGAGATAGACTGTTGCGGTAAAAAGGATTATGACTGCCCGTTTTAAGCTTGGGATGTTTGATCCTGATTCAATTGTTGAATATGCGCAGATCCCTTATTCGGCAAACTGTTCCGACTATAACCGCTCGCTTGCGAGACAGGCTGCCAGAGAATCTATTGTACTCCTGAAAAACGAGAACAACGTTCTTCCTCTGAAAGGTGATGTGAAGACAATTGCTGTAATAGGCCCCAATGCTGACAACTGGGAGGCGCTGGTTGGAAACTATAACGGTATCCCGAAAGATCCTGTCACGGTGCTTGAGGGTATCAAAGCCAAGGCTGCTTCGTGCATTGATGTTATATATTCCGAGGGAAGTGATCTTGCACCGGGTGTGCATAATCTATTCCCGGTACCGTCGTGCTATCTTCAGACACCTGACGGGCAGCAGGGAGCTCTCGGCAGTTATTTTGACAACCGGGAAATGAAGGGTGAGCCTCTGTTTACCAGGGTTGATGACAATATTGATTTTTACTGGGACAACGACTCACCTCACCGCCTGATGCCGGCAGACAACTTCGGCATACACTGGGTGACCGACCTTGTTGCGCCTTCAACCGGAACATACTACCTGGGCACCTGGGCCTCATCAGCATATGAATTATTGCTTAACGGGGAAATGATAATGTCTTTCAGGGGTGAACACCACGGTTTCCACAAGGAGGTTCCGGTGGAGATGAAGGCAGGGGAAAAATACAGAATTGAAATGAATTACCGCAATTACAGCGGTGATGCCGATGTGAAACTTTTATGGGCCACGCCGCGTGAGAATATTCTCAGTGAGGCTGTTGCAACAGCATCGAAGGCCGATGTCATTGTTCTTGCCCTGGGCCTTTCGCAGCGTCTTGAAGGTGAGGAGATGGGAATAAAGATCGACGGTTTTGAAGGAGGTGACCGGACAAGCCTGGCACTTCCGGCAGTGCAGGAGGAGCTGATAGCCGCCATGATCGCCACCGGAAAACCGGTAGTTGTGGTGCTGATGAACGGCGGTCCTGTATCATCACTGCAGGCACAGGAAAAGGCTGACGCAGTTCTCCTTGCAGGCTATTCAGGAGTGGAGGGCGGCGATGCTCTTGCCGATGTCCTGTTTGGTGATTATAATCCTGCCGGCAGGCTGCCGGTGACATATTACGCCTCGGTTGACCAACTGCCGCCCTTCGAGGAGTATGATATGAATGAACGCACCTACAGGTACTTTACGGGGACACCGCTTTATCCTTTCGGGTATGGCCTGAGCTACACAACATTCAGTTATTCTGATATGACTTTGCCGGAAAAAGCCGTGGCGGGTGAGCCTGTAACAGTCAGCGTGACGGTCACCAACACAGGTGCCGTTGCCGGTGATGAGGTGGTGCAGCTATACCTGACAGACGAGAAGGCTTCAACGCCAAGACCTCTCAGACAGCTTGAGGCATTTGAAAGGGTGACCCTGAAGGCGGGTGAAGGCAGGAGGGTAGAATTCACCCTTAAACCTGACCAATTATCAATTATAAATGATAAGGAGAAGCGTGTAATCGAACCAGGGTGGTTCACAATCACAGTGGGAGGTAAGCAGCCGGGATTCACCGGCGGGATTGATCCTACAGTTCACCCAGACTGTCAGCCGGCGTATCCGCCTGACAGGCAGGGAAGTTGTGATGCCGGACTAAACAATTGGATCAACTCAGGCGTTTAAATCCTGTGACAGCTATAGAGACCAATTTGAAGAAGACCGGGTGGGTGGTGATACTCACTGCGGTAACTATGGTCGTTGAAATAATTGCCGGATGGCTGACTGGCTCAATGGCACTACTGGCCGACGGTATTCATATGGGCTCGCATGTCCTTGCAATCGGGCTGAGCTGGGCGGCATATATTCTTGTCAGAAAACTTTCAGCAGATCCGGATTTTAAGGGCGATAAGGAGAAAATACTCACTCTGGCGGGTTATACAAGCGGCCTGATGCTCCTTATTTTTGCAGCTATGATCATAGCCGGAGCTGTGGGACGATTTATCAATCCGAGGGTCATCGAATACAAAGAAGCAATAATGATCGCTTTCATCGGCCTGGGGGTAAATATCCTCAGTGCATTCCTGCTTCACCACGACCACGATGAGAAGGATAACAATATCAGGGCGGCCTATCTCCATGTACTTGCCGATGCACTCACAAGTGTGGCGGCAATACTCGGACTGGTCTACGGCCATGATATGGGGTCTGCCATATGTGGATGCCATCGCTGCCCTGATAAGCTCGGCGGTGATCATTAAGTGGTCTCTGGGATTGCTGAAGGATTCAGGACGGGAATTGGTGAGCGGAGAAAAGGTTTTATAAGTTTATAGGTTTATAAGTTTATAGTTCAGATGATTGCAGGTTTTAAACCCATAAACCCTTCAACCTATAAACCTATCAACTCATCTAAAAAACGTTAAATTTCCTAATAATGACATTAATCATATGACGCCCATATAATCAGGGATATATTTGCGGCATCTAATAAGTGTAATATTTACACGATTTAGAATGTAAGCTGCCTTTCGATTTTCATAGGTCATAGAAAAGACAGTTTAGGTTTTTTAGGGGTTAATTGTGAGCCGCATTTTTGCGGCTCTTTCTTTTCCCTAAATCATTCCCTCTTGATTATCTTTGCACAGTAATGAAATCATTATGCTCCCTGAGGAATTCCTGCAAAGAATAAATACCCAGACTTATATTGATTCGCAATCGTTGCAGGCAGCGCTGCTTCAACCTGCCCCGGTTTCGGTAAGGGTCAATCCGGCTAAATGGATAGCAGAAGTCAGCGGGTACGAAGGTGTGCCCTGGGAACAAAACGGTTTTTATCTTCCCGCACGACCTCTTTTTACTCTTGATCCGTTATTTCATGCAGGAGCCTATTACCCTCAGGAGGCCTCAGGCATGTTCACGGGAGAACTCTTCAGGCAGGTTACATCCGGAATGAAAAATCTGCGAGTGCTTGACCTCTGCGGTGCTCCCGGAGGTAAAACCACTCACATATCCTCGATAATCGGTGACAAGGGATTCCTGATAGCCAATGAGGTCATCCGTCAGCGCTCGGCAATTCTGGCTGAAAATGTTACCAAGTGGGGTATAGGCAATACTGCAGTTACTCAAAATGATCCGGCAGCACTTCGCCTCTCTGGAAGATTTTTTCGATATTGTAATAGTAGATGCTCCCTGCTCCGGAGAGGGGATGTTTCACGATGAAGTGGCAGTAAGAGAATGGTCGGCGGCCAATGCTCAGATGTGCAGCGAACGCCAGAGACGCATCCTCACGGATATATGGCCTTCCCTTAAACCCGGAGGTGTTCTCATCTATTCGACATGTACCTTTAACGACGCAGAGAACGAACAAAACATAAAGTGGCTGTCAGAGTCAACCGGGGCGGAAGCTGTAAAGGCTGACATCTCAGCTTTCCCGGGCATAACTGAGATAGAATACCGGGGAATAACAGGTTACGGATTCCATCCCGGCAGAATCAAGGGAGACGGATTTTTCATTGCCGCTCTTCGAAAACAGGATGATGCCAGTCCCAGGCATATTAGGCTAAGGAGAGGTGACCAGGGAGTGCCAGCCAGAATATCAGAGAAAATCAATGCCATGACCTCATTTGATCCTGAGGAGATCATTTTTACTGAGAACAGGATCATCGCCCCTGCTGCAACCAGAGATCTGCACAAATATTTGGGTGACAGACTAACTGTTATCAAATCGGGGACCATGATCGGTGAGATGAAGAACGAATCATTCATTCCCGCCCATGATCTGGCCATGTCAGTTAAACTGAACAAATCATTCTGGCCCTGTTACGATGCCTCATGGGATGATGCAATTGCTTTTCTCCGCCTGGAGGATCTCAGAATACCTGACATGCCGGTCGGCAGGATACTTATCTGCTACCGCGAAGTGCCCCTGGGGTTTGTAAATAACCTGGGCAAAAGAACAAACAACGGCTACCCTCAGTCGTGGCGAATAAGGATGACAAAAAGCGATTCATTTGTTCCTGTCCTTTGATAAAATTCTGTTAAACTAAACTTTCACAAGCGAGCCTTGTTGTTGTTTAAAACAAATTATATCCTACATTTATCCGGAACATTTTCTGACCTATGAAGACAGATATCGATATTGCTCAGAGTGCGGTGATAAGGCCCATCACCGAAGTTGCAAAGAAGCTGGGACTGAAGGAGGACGATCTTGAACTCTACGGAAAGTATAAGGCGAAACTTCCGCTATCACTCATTGATGATAAAAAAGCTGCAAAGGCAAAGCTGATACTGGTTACCGCCATAACCCCCACACCCGCAGGTGAGGGAAAGACCACCACTTCAATAGGCCTGGCGCAGGGGATGAACCTGCTTGGAAAGAAAACCACCGTTGTGCTTCGCGAACCCTCTCTCGGTCCTGTCTTCGGTATCAAGGGCGGTGCCGCCGGCGGAGGTTTTTCCCAGGTCATACCTATGGAAGACATAAACCTCCACTTTACGGGAGACCTGTCGGCTGTCGAAAAAGCCCATAATCTTCTTTCGGCAATGATCGACAACAATATTCAGGCCACCGACAGTAACCTGGGAATAGACCCAAGGACCATTGCCTGGAAGAGAGTGATGGACATGAATGACCGGGCGCTGCGTGACATCGTAATCGGTCTTGGCGGGACTACCCAGGGGGTGCCGCGCGAGACGGGCTTTGACATAACGGCTGCCTCTGAAGTGATGGCAATACTGTGCCTTGCAACAGGAATTAGTGACCTTAAAACCAGGCTGGGTAATATATTTATCGGGTATACATATGCCGGCAAACCTGTATTTGCGCGTGACCTGAAGGCCCAGGGCGCCATGGCAGCTCTTCTTAAAGACGCCATCAAGCCGAATCTGGTTCAGACCCTTGAAGGAACGCCGGCAATAATCCACGGGGGACCGTTTGCCAACATAGCACAGGGCACGAACTCGATACTTGCCACCCGCATGGGGCTCTCGCTCAGCGACTTCGTAGTAACCGAAGCCGGATTTGCAAGTGAACTCGGCGCCGAGAAATTCTTCAATATAAAATCGCAGATTGGCAATCTGAAAACAAACGCCGTTGTGATAGTCGCAACAATCAGGGCTCTGAAATATCACGGTGGAGTAAAACTTTCCGAGCTGGCAACAGAGAATCTTGATTCGTTGAAAAAGGGCTTCGAGAACCTCGACAAACACATTGAGAACATGCACTATTACGGTTTCAGACCGGTGGTTGCAATAAACAGGTTCACCTCTGACACCGAGGCTGAAATTGACCTTGTGAAAAGTTACTGTGAAGAGCACAATGTCAGGGTTGCGGTCAATACCGCCTGGGCTGACGGAGGGGCAGGGGCAAAGGAGCTTGCCGAAGCTGTGATAGAGGCAGCCGATTCGTGTACCGACTGTTTCACTCCGCTTTATGACCTTGCATGGACGATGGAAAAGAAGATTGAAACCATCGCCACACTTATGTACGGCGCAAAGAACATAGAATACACACTCGAGGCCAGGGAGCAACTGAAGAAAATCAGCGAACTCGGCCTGGGCAATCTTGCAGTCTGTATTGCCAAGACGCAGAAATCGTTGTCGGATGACCAGGCAAAACGCAACCGGCCACGCGATTTCACCATCCGTATAAGAAAGGTTGAGCTCTCCTCGGGGGCAGGATTCATTGTTCCCATTGCCGGCGCCATCATGCGTATGCCGGGTCTTCCAACAGTGCCGTCAGCGGAGAAGATTGATATAGATGACAACGGCCAGATAAGCGGACTGTTCTGAACATACCCTTCGCCGATATTACCGCTGTAGTTCTTGCCGGAGGCCGTGGAAGCCGCCTCGGAGGCAAAAACAAACCACTTATAAAAGTTGAGGGGATAACTATTCTGCAACGCAGCCTTGATATACTGAGGCCTCTGTTCAGTGAAATTCTCCTGTCAGGCTGGCCGGATGACGCAGAGTTACCGGCCGGAATAAGAAAGGTGCCCGATAATTTTCCGGGAAAGGGTCCCCTCGCGGGCATCGAGGCATCCATGAAAGCAGCAGCAACATCTTACATCTTTGTCTTCGGAGGTGATATGCCGTGGCTCTCAGAAGCGATTATCAAAAGACAGGTGGCAGAATACCTTGAAAGTCCGACGGATGTGTTTGTCCCACGCATAAATAACCTTGCAGAACCCCTGCATGCCATTTACAGTTGCCAACTTCACTCATCGCTGGAGGCTTTCCTTATGTCGGGAGACAAACCGGCAATAATTGATTTCATCGGTCAAACGAGGGTAAGATTCTATGACCTTTCCTCTTCAGCAGAGACTATCAGGGCTTTCACCAATATCAATACACCTGAAGACCTTCGCAGCTGAAACGCCACAACGTCAAATGCAATTTTATTCTTAATTTTGGAGAGCATCCAAAATGGTCCTGTCATGAGAAAGTCTCTAATTGTCATATCAATAGCTTTGTCGGTGTTAACTGCATGCCGGCATTACCAGGATTACGAAAATGTAGCCTGGGAAGACAAGGCTGTTCAGGAATGGGATAATACAGCAGTAAATGCTATAAATACCGAGAGACCTCATGCCAGCATGGTCAGCTTCCCTGACAACGCAACCGCACTGAATGCCGGATTCAGAGCCTCGGAGAATGTATTGTCACTTGACGGAAAGTGGAAATTCAACTGGACGAAGACCCCTGCGGAACGCCCTTACTGGTTCTTCAGGGATGACTTCGATACGCGGACCTGGAATGAAATAGAAGTGCCCTCAACCTGGGAAAGGGAGGGCTACGGCACTGCCATTTATGTCAATGCCGGTTATCCTTTTAAAATGAATCCGCCCCACATTGATCACTCGAACAATCCTGTCGGCTCATACAAGCGTAACTTTACATTACCTTCCGACTGGAAGGGAAAGGAGATCTACCTGACTTTTGACGGTGTCAGCTCGGCATTCTATGTATGGGTCAACGGTGAGATGGTGGGCTACAGTGAAGACAGCAAGACCACCTCGGAATTTAATGTGACATCCTTTCTTAAAAAAGGCAGGAACAGTGTGGCAGTTGAAGTTTACAGGTGGTGCGACGGCAGCTACCTGGAGGATCAGGACTTCTTCAGGCTGAGCGGCATACAGAGGTCTGTCTGGCTCCATGCCAGGCCGGTGGCGCATATCCGCGACTATTTTGCAGGCAGTACACTTACCAATGACTATAAAGACGGTAAACTGGACCTTTCAGTCGACCTGCAGAACAATGGCAAAAGAGCTGAGGATCTTCGTCTTGAAGCATCACTCTATGAAGGTGAGACAAAGATCTTCGGCAAGATAATGGAAGAGACAGGAGTCGCAGACACTGCATCGGTGACTTTGCATGCTGAAATTCCGGGGGTAAAACCCTGGTCGGCCGAATCGCCGTCGCTCTATTCGCTTGTACTTACCCTGGCTGACGGAAAAGGAAGGGTGCTCGAGAGTGTCAGAAGCCGGATAGGATTCCGCACTTCGGAGGTGGTTGGTTCACAGTTCCTCATCAACGGCAGGGCGGTTCATCTCAAGGGAACAAATATGCACGAGCATGATGCCGTCAGGGGTCATACGATTGACGAAGCCATGATGCTCAGGGATATTCGCCTGATGAAGATGCACAATATCAATGCAGTACGTACTTCCCATTATCCGCAGCCGGAAAGGTTCTATGAACTGTGGGACCAGTACGGGATGTATATTATCGATGAGGCAAATATCGAGTCACACGGTATAGGCTATAACAAGGACCGGACCCTCGGCGGCAAGCCTGAGTGGCTCGCCCAGCACATGATGCGCACACAGAGGATGGTAGAAAGGGATAAGAACCATCCGTCTGTCATCATATGGTCACTGGGGAACGAAGCCGGTGACGGACAGAACTTCGTTGAAACTTACAAATGGATAAAGGGACGTGACAAAAGCCGTCCCGTGCAGTACGAAAGGGCGGAAAAGAGCACCAATACTACTGAGCGCCATACTGATATCTGGTGCCCTATGTATGCCCGGATCGGATACCTTGAGAACTATGCGCTTAACCTGGGCAAGCCGGGTTTTGACAGACCGCTGATAATGTGTGAATACGCCCACTCGATGGGAAACAGTACAGGGAACCTGCAGGATTACTGGGATGTCATTGAGAAGTACCCGGTGCTTCAGGGCGGGTTTATATGGGACTGGGTTGACCAGGGTCTTCTTGAGACCAATGAGGATGGCGAAGAATATTATGCCTACGGTGGTGACTTTGGTGAAGTGGGTGGCCCCAGTGACGGAAATTTCTGCTGCAACGGACTGGTGGGCCCTGACCGCACACCGCATCCGGCACTGCTCGAAGTGAAAAAAGTCTACCAGTATGCAGGCTTTTCTCCGGTGGACCTCGAAAAGGGACTGGTTTCGATTACAAATAAGTACGATTTTACAAATCTCTCCGACTTCAATATCAGCTGGGAGGTCCTTGAAGACGGACACCTCTATAAATCGGGGCACCTTAACCAGGTCAATCTTGAACCAGGTGACACCATGACGGCAGAAATCCCGTACGGAGTTATTTCGCCTGATCCGGGAGCGGAGTATATGCTTAATATCTTTTTATCAAGGGCTGATGAGTGGGGTATAGTACCGGCAGATCATGTCTATGCCTCCGAGCAGATGATACTGCCTTTTTACAAAGAGCCGGTGGCTGCCGAAGCAGACAATCTAGCACTTGTCAGTGTGAAAAACGAAGGTTCTGACCTGGTGGTTGCAGGAGAGAACTTCTCCCTGGTCTTTGACATGGCGAAGGGTATAATGAAGTCCTATAAGTACAGGGAGCGTGAGATGCTTGTTGCAGGCCCCCGCCCTGACTACTGGAGGCCTCCCACAGACAATGATTACGGCAACGGTATGGAAAAGAGACTGGCTGACTGGAAAGAAGCAGGTACCAATGCCGTGATGAAATCGGCCGAGATCAAACAGCCGCAGATGAATCAGGCCCTTGTCAGATTTACATTTGACATCCCCGGTTCCGACGGACGTAAGATTGCATCACTTGTTACATCATATACTATAGGAGGGGATGCTGTTGTGCAGGTATCGAACAGTTTTGTCAGGACAGATGGCAAACTTGAAGAGGTTCCTCGAATCGGGATGCAGATGCAGCTTCCTCAGGAATTCACCAATCTTTCCTGGTTCGGCCGCGGTCCCCATGAAAACTATTCTGACCGCAAGACTTCCGCCTTCGTGGGAATCTACGAGAGTACGGTGGCAGAACAGTATGTTCCCTATGTGAGACCCCAGGAAAACGGATATAAAACGGATGTCAGGTGGCTTACGGTCACTGACGGTGATGGAGCGGGGCTGAGGTTTGAAGGCGATAAACTCTTTTGTTTTGCCGCGCTGAATAACCTGCATGAGGATTTTGAATCGCCCGGCAGGTTGTCTCAATACAGGCCTGATGCCAAATTGGTGAACACACATATCGACGATGTCAGACCGAGGGACCTCGTATGCCTCAATATCGACTACGGACAGATGGGTGTCGGCGGAGACGATTCGTGGGGTGCACGTACGCATGACAAATACAGGCTGCTTGAAGCCAGGTATGACTACTCATTCAGGATGATGCCCGTTGTGAGGTCTGACCAGTAGATTCAATTAACGGCCGGAACAGCAGATTCAGTTGCCTGCCGGAACTGCAAGGGAGACACCCAGGACAGTTCCGTTACCGGTAATTATATTGCTTACATTATATTTCAACGGTTCCTTCAGGTAACGGATATCTGCTTTTACGACAGCTACCGAGTTAGCCGGGAGAGTCACTTTGGAAGGGGCTCCCTCTGGTCCGTCGGTAAGTTCCATTTTAAGGTCAGAGTTATTCCGGAGTTCAAACCAGAGGTTCTTACCGTCGTTTTTGAAGGGAGCCGACACAATAACTGCAGCTTTAAAGATTGGAGCTGTGAACTCCTCAAAGCCGGCGAGGAAGTTACCGTACCATACTGCTGTGCGACCTGCGAACATTGCTTCGCGTAGTGATTCCAGGGTGCGCTCCTTTGCGAACACCAGGGTCACAGGTCTCTGTGTATAGTCAGGTGTCTGCATATATCTCACTGATGACGCCGTGAACATCGCTGTTGCCCATTACTGCAAGCTTATTGTCGCGGCACATATCGAGCACCAGGGGATAATGTTCGAACTCGTTGAAATATTCGATACCGTGCAGCCATCCTTTTGCAATAAGCTCTTTATGAATAGGATAGAGTTTAGGGATGCCGTCAGGCTCCTGTGATTTCCAGCCGGGGTGATTGTACTGGATGAAGGCTCCCTGCTTTACGGCCGCTTCAATTGCAAGCATGAAGTCGGGGTTATTGATAGGGTCAGCATCAGTTATGAAGAGGGCGTTCATATGTCCGGGAGGCATTTTGCGTGTTATCTCAGTGCCGTGGACAAGTATGAGGTTTCTCTCCGCTGCCATGTTCTTTGTGATCTCCCAGGCGGCGTTGTGGCTGGGTGTTATATACTGCTTTTTGGGCTGGTATTCCAGGTGGTCTGTAATTGCGATGGCGTCAAGACCGTCTCTTACAGCCTCGTCAATCCTGACGGTGGGCCACAGATTGCCGTCGGAAAATACGGTGTGCATGTGGAAATCGCATTTCAGGGTGACATAACCGGGTATGTCAGGCATGTTGAGCACCTTCTTCTGGGCTGACAGGGTTAAGGAGGTCAGGATCAGGATTGCCGGAATGAGAAATCTTGGTTTCATTTTATCTTTTATTAATTCTATCATAATGTCACCCCTTCGGGTTTTAGAGCTATTCAATTCTTCTATGGTAATTAGCCTCACCCACTGTCTGTCTCCTCGCTAAAATTGCCCACCGGGCAATTTCTTAACGCTCGGTCCCCCTTCGGGTCTGATTCCCCGCTTACTTCCCTGCCTCTGAGTATCAGCCTGTCATAAAGGAAGAGCAATATGCTGGCAGCAACAGCAGTGCCGGCGAACAGTATCCAGACCTTCGAAGGATTGTATGTATCCCAGAGGTACCGTGGTGAGTTGATGTGAATCCATACCAAACAGTTCCTGAGCTCTGCCGAAATAATCAGACTGGGTAAAGGTGGCCGAAACATCCGGTATGTCGAATCCTTTCTCTGTAACAGCTCTTTTAAGAAGAAGGAATTTATCGGCAATATTTTCATACGGTTTGCCTGAGAGCCATCCGGCTCCCAGATGGCCAATAGCAATAGGGAGGAAGTAGGTTCCCATATAGAGAGCTTTCCGGTCAGCAGGTGCTATTCGTCCAATATATTCCTGGGTTTTCGGCGATGAAGCCATCTCTCCGATGCCGAAGATCAGTATGCCCAGGACTATGAACCACGGGTTCAGATTGGCAAACATCATTCCCAGACCGAATGCAAGAATGAATATGCCTGTCATAATTGAATTCAGCGGTCTGAACCTGGCTGTAACAGATGATATAAATACCTGGAAGAGGATTATAAAGAATGAGGCCATGCTCGAAATTGTCACGGTGGTTATGCTCCCGGCATCCATCCCCAGTTGCAGAGCCATTTTGTCAAGGTTGACCCATGACTCCACAAAGACAGGGAAGGAGTAGTATAGTTGGTTATAGGCAGTCCAGAAGACCCCGATTATAAGCAGGAACAAAACATATTTCCAGTCTGTAAGGGTTATCCCGATATTCTTAAAAGCGATCCCTACATTCTGGGCAAATGATTTGTCAGTTTTTTCAACTGCGGGTTCCTTATAGAAAAAGAAGACGAAGATGTAGTTCATTGCCATGGCGGCAATAGAAACGTAAAAAACATTGTCCCAGCTGGTCTTGTAAATCAGGCTGGCCACGAAGGGTCCGATAAATCCCCCTATATTGACAACCATATAAAAAATACCGAAACCTACAGAAGCCGTCTCCTTGTCGGTAACCCGTGCAATTGTCCCGGAAATGATTGGTTTGAAGAGGGCGCCGGCCACTGCAAGGCAGATAAATGCAGTAAAGATGGCTTCAAACGATTCAAACCTGCTGAGCATGAAGAATGAGAGAATATATGCAGTGAATGAAACTATAAGCACTTTTTTGTACCCTATCCGGTCGGCGATGGCACCTGTAATTATGGGAAGAAAATAGAGGATCATTGATCCGGTACCCATGATGGCGCCCTTCTCCACGTTACTGAAACCCAGGGCTCCATCCTCTTTGGCCGAGGTCAGATAGAGCGCAAAGAAACCGTTGTAAAATCCGTACCATGCCCAGCGTTCAAACAGTTCCATTATGTTTGATACCCAGTATACTCTTGGAAACTTCATCAATACTTTAGAGAGTTGGCTCATTTGTTCGGTTTTAGCGTTACCAAAGTAATTAATTTATTTACTGTCATTACAGAAGCTGCTGAAGAGTATCTGTCCTGTTGCACGGAATGTAAAAATAGGCTTCCATCAGGTCAGCGTCATCCCAGGTATATACTTCTTTTCCCCTGAAACTGTTTGTATATGTCATCAATGCTGCATCGCCTGCGCACATTGTTGTATGTACAAACAGTGAGATGGAGAGAACCCACTGCCACCAGACAGGGCAGAGGGCTATTGTTGTGATAAGACCTGCCGTTATAACGGTAAAAGGGGTCATTGCCACAATTGACAGCAGTCTTTTACCGGTTACAAAACGGTGTGCAGTAATGTAGATAATTCCCTGTCTGAGGTCAGAACCCATTCTAATGTCGCGCGCTCCTGCCAGACGGAAGGGCACAAGGTGCAACCCCTCATGCAGTGGGACAAGGAGCAGAGGTATCAGAACCGTGCCTGTAAGGAGGCCTTTTATTATCTGCGGTTCCTGCAGCTTAAATATTAAACCCGGCCAGAAAATAGCTGACATAACAGTAGAAGCCAGCAGTACGATCCATAGTATTATCATCGGGATGCTGGCAGTAAGGAGCCTGTCTACAACGAAATGAGCTATATCACTGTATGGAAGCGTCAGTTCCTTACTGTATGCTGAACTGTCCTCGAGTTCATCTATGGTGGGCTTGTTAGGCATCAGCACAAAATTAAAAATACCCGCCACCTGCGGTGATGATATTCCTCATTATTTTCGGTGTTGAAAATAATTGGCATGACAATTGGTTAAATTTGCAGGGAAATATGAGGCGCGCTACTGTCATAGCTGTTTTTATTATGCTGTCATGTCATTGTGCATGCACAGGACACTGTTGTAACGCACAGTGACACCACTACAAGTGCATTTTTCCTGTTGAAGACAGCCACCTATGACGGGCAGACATACCCGCTGGTGGAATTGAAAGAGGTCACCGTTTACGGAGAAATGCCGAAGAATGTAAGATTCAACTACCGCAGGCATGCCAGGCTGGTTTACAATGTGCGGAAGGTTTATCCTTATTCGGTGATGGTACGCAATGAACTTGGAAGGGTGAACCGGCTGCTTGAGACGATGCCAAATGAAAGGGACAGGCGCAACTTTCTTCAGCAGTATGAAAAGGACATATTCAATACCTATGAGGATGACATGAAGCAGCTAACCTTCACCCAGGGCAAGATTCTTATCAAACTGATCGACAGGGAGACACAGAATACCTCATATGACCTGATCCGCGAATACCGGGGTAAGTTTACGGCTGCTTTCTGGCAGGGCATTGCGCGGATCTTCGGTGCAAACCTGAAGTCCGACTACGATCCCGGCGGTGACGATTACCTGATAGAGGTGGTAGTGAGGGAGATAGAAGCAGGACGACTTTAGGCCTCAGCCACTTTTCACTTTTTCTTCAGCAGTTCCATGATTGCAGCAACCATCATTTCTGCGTCCCGTGCGATGTCGGAGATAGTCGCATCAATCATATAACAGGGAGTTGTCACTATCATGTTTTTTGCATCCGTCATTACTTCGCCGTGGCCCTTTATCTGATGTTTCCCGCCAAGAATCTCTATATCAGAGGCAGTGTCGGGGTCTTTTCCTATTGTGACTGTAACATCACCAAGTACCCTGGTAATGAGCACAGGAGAGATACACATGGCGCCAATGGGTTTACGGGCTTTGTGGGTTTCAAGGATTGCTGCTTCAACCACGCGGTCTACACTGCATTCAACACCGTCGAATGCATAGGTGCACAGGTTTTTGGCTACCCCGAATCCGCCGGGAAAAATCAGGGCATCATAGTCTGAGGCGTGGTAGTCAGTCATAGGTTTAATTTTACCCCTCGCAATGCGGGCAGCTTCGATCAGTACATTCCGTGACTCCTCTGAGACTTTGCCGGTAATATGATTAACCACGTGGTGTTGCATTACATTGGGAGCGAATACCTGGTATGTTCCGCCGGCTTTGTCAATTGCATAAAGGGTCATCACGGCTTCGTGTATTTCGGCTCCGTCATAGACGCCGCTTCCGGATAATACTACTGCTGCTTTCATTCTGACTCAGAGATTGGATTAGTTTATAAAGATAGTAAAAACCCCTGCCAGGTCGATAAAACAGTGGTTTTGTCTGATTCCATTTTTATGCAGGAAAGTTAAAAAAATGGGAAAACTTGTTATCCGGAACGAAAAAACACTATTTTTGGGACCTATGAAGCGCCGGAGGGGGATTGGCGTTTGTCAAAATCCGGAAAGTGCTTTGTAAAGTGTAACTTATAACCTTTTTTGTTAAACTAAAACTCTGATCTATGAACAGATTAAAACTGTTGCTTGCTCTGTTTGTGTTTACGGGCTTCTCAGCCCTGATGGCACAGACTGTGGCAATTAAGGGTACTGTTACTTCCGCGGAGGATGGGCTTCCCATTCCGAGTGCTGCTGTGACAGTAAAAGGTACCACGGTTGGTACCTTAACGGGTATCGATGGGAAATATTCCATCACTGGTACCGGCTGGTGCTCAGACTATCACAATCCAGTTTGTTGGTATGAAGACCGTGACTGAGAATATCAGCGGCCGTACCACAATTGATGTCGTGATGGTAACTGACATGCTCGGCCTCGACGAGGTTGTGGTGACAGCTCTGGGTATTACAAGGGAGAAAAAAGCCCTTGGATATTCAGTAACGGATGTAAAAGGTGATGCAGTAGCCAACACCAGGGAAACCAACATTGTGAACGCACTTCAGGGTCTTGCCCCGGGTGTTCAGATCACAAGGGCTTCAGGTGCTATTGGTTCTTCGTCGCAGATACTCATCAGAGGTATCAAGTCATTCGGTGACAACCAGCCATTGTGGGTTGTTGACGGAACTCCGATTTCAAACTCTGCATCCGGTGCAAGCCGCGCGGGTGGTGTTGACTTCGGTAACAATGCGTCAGACCTTGATCCTGAAAACATTGCTTCAATATCGCTGCTTAAGGGTGCTAACGCAGCTGCCCTTTACGGTAGCCGTGCACGTAACGGGGTTGTCCTCGTAACAACAAAAAAAGGTAAGGCAGGACAGGTAAAAGTCAGCCTCACAAACAGTACCTCCTTTGACCGCGTTTCATTCCTCCCGACATATCAGAATATGTACGGACAGGGATCAGGCGGAAGCGAGTATAACTGAGCATCTCAGATCATACCGATTGGCGATCCGGCATTATGGAATGGATTATCAGACTTACTGTGAGAATTATGCTTTCGCATATGTTGACGGTAACGGCGGTGGTGTATTCGACTATTATGATGAATCATGGGGTCCAAGACTTGATGATGGCCTTCTGCTTCCGCAGTTTAACTCGCCCTATGACGAAGCGACCGGAACATATACTCCCACACCCTGGATCTCGCATCCCGATAACACCAAATCATTCTTTACGACTGGTGTAACTTCATCTACAAGCCTTTCACTGCAGGGTGGTAATGATATCCTCACAGGTCGCGTTGGTCTTACAAACGTTATCGAGAGAGGTATCATACCAAACACTGATCAGGACAGGACCCAGGTCAACCTCAACACGACGGCAAAGATCAGTCCCAAGCTTGAAGCTGACATTAACCTGAACTATGTTCTCACAACCAATGATAACCTTCCGGGTCAGGGCTACAGTGCCAACAACATCATGCAGTCAATCGGGGGCTGGTTCGGCCGCCAGGTTGACATGACTGACCTGAAGGAAAACTGGGAAACATGGATGCCAAACGGTTTCCCCTACAGCTGGAACAGCGCATATCACAATAACCCTTACTGGACTGTTTACAATAACACTACCTCACGCAAGAGGGAGAGAGTATTCGGTAACCTTACGCTTACCTATCAGCTGACAGACTGGCTGAATGTTGTAGGACGTTACGGTGTTGACTACTATAACGAATTCAGAAAGAGCATTACTGTGGAAGGTTCCAATGAAAAACCTGTTGGACAGGGTGGCGCATTCAACATCAACAACAGGGACAATAAGGAGATTAATGCTGACCTGTTCCTTAACTTCCAGAAAGATTTCGGTACAAGTCTTCAGGTTAGCGGAAACGTGGGAACCAACTACCGCAGGACTGACTACAACTATTCATATTTGGGAGCAACACAGCTCACAGTTCCAAACTGGTTTGACATTGCAAACGTTAAGGGATCTGTTGCAACCGATATGTACATGTCAGAGTATGAGTCCAACAGTGTATTCGGATCACTGAACCTCGGCTTCAAAAACCAGGTGTTCCTTGACCTTACAGCACGTAACGACTGGAGCTCAACACTTCCTCCTAACAACTGGAGCTTCTTCTACCCGTCAGCATCACTGGGATGGATCTTTACTGAGACCATGGGCATCGGCGGTGATGTTTTCTCATTTGGAAAACTTCGTGCCAGCTATGCAATTGTAGGTAGTGATACGAATCCTTACCAGCTTTATGCTGCATACAACTCTGTATCACCGGCTTATAACGGAATATCTATGTTTGACTATCCGTCCAAGATTTTCCCCGCTGACCTCCAGCCTGAAAAAACAGCTTCGATGGAGTTCGGTACAGAACTGAAATTCTTCAACAACAGGTTAGGGCTTGATGTTTCATATTTTGATATGGTAACAACGAACCAGATCATGGTTGTTGACGTTTCGACGTCCAGCGGTTACACACAGAAGGCAATCAATGCCGGTGAAATAGAAACATCCGGTCTTGAAATATCACTTACAGGTGAAATTGTCAAAACGAAGGACTTCTCATGGAATGCTATTGTTAACTGGTCAAAATCAAAAACCATGGTTAACGAACTGGCAGAAGGTGTTTCCAGCTATGTACTTAACAGCTCATGGTCACCAACAACGATTGAAGCACGTCCGGGCGAACTGTTCGGTCAGATTTACGGTGTTGGCTACGAAAGAGACGAAAACGGGAACCTTCTTACTGAAGATGGATATTATATTGGAACTGCTGCACCTATTGCCTGCGGTAACACACAGGCAAAATGGATTGGAAGCATAAACAATCTGTTCAAGTACAAGACAATTCAGTGCCAAGTTTCCAGATTGACACAAAATGGGGTGGTGACATCTATTCTGTAACCAAATGGTTTGGTGACTATTCAGGAATAACCGAGCGTACCGTTCAGGACAACCTTCGTGAAACAGGCGTTATTGCTGAAGGTATTGATGTAAATACCGGTGAACCTAACACAATTGCGGTTGATCCTGAATACTGGTTTGGTGATTACTGGGGCAAAACAGAACCTGCCGTCATCGACGGAACCTATGTTAAACTTCGCGAGATAAGTTTAGGTTATGATGTAAAGTTCAAGACTGCATTTATCAGCAATTTGAACATAGGTATTTATTCGGCAGGAACCTTGCAGTTCTCTATCGTGATCCGAGCAACGATATCAGGATCGACCCTGAAACCGGCTACGGTACAGGAACCACAGCAGTAGGTCTCGAACAGTACCAGCTGCCACCGGTTCGCAGTATGGGTTTCAAGTTGAGAGTTGACTTTTAATTAAAACCCTAAAAAAAATGACAATGAAAAAGATAAAATTAATTGGAGTATTCTTCATCTCTCTGCTTATCCTTGGCAGTTGTACCAAAGGATGGGAAGAAATGAATGTGGATCCAAACCTCGCAACTGATGTTCCGGCGGAGAATATACTTATCAACCTGGAACGTGGAATGAGCAATACTTTCGGTGATGTATGGTGGACAGGCAACAATACCTCTTCATATGCAAATCACATAGCAAAGATTCAGTATGTCGATGAGAACAGGTATGCAGAGCGCGATGTTATTATCGCACGCTGGGGTACCCTTATGGGATACCAGGTTGACCTGAATAAGATCATCGAGAAGTCTCAGGCTGCCGGCAATCCGGCAATGGAAGGCGTAGCCCTTACCCTGAAAGCAATGCTCTGGCAGATAATGACCGACACCTGGGGTGCAGTTCCTTTTACTGAAGGCGCACGCGGTGAAGAAGGTATAATTCAGCCACAGTATGATGACCAGGCAACTGTTTATGCAGGGATTCTGGCTATTCTTGAAGATGCAAATACAAAACTTGCTGAAGGTGGTACTATCAAGAATGATATTATCAACGCCAACAGTGTTGCATTATGGCGCAAGTTTGCCAACTCGCTTCATATGAGAGTTGCCATCCGTATGTCAAATGTGGATCCGGCAGGTGCAAAGACAGAATTGCAGAAAATACTTGTTACAAGTCCTGCAACCTATCCTATCCTTGCGTCCAACGCTGATGAGGTGACTCTTAACTGGCTGGGAACCAACCCGTATTTTGAGCCCTTCTATGCAGATAAGATTTCTCCACGTGATGACCACGGTATGTGCAAAACCTTCATTGATGCTCTTCTGGCTACCAGCAGATCCGAGGATCGGCGAATTTGCTGTTCCGGCTGCTTCAGACGGCCTTTACAGGGGTGCTATCGCAGGTATGACAAGTGCACAGCAGCAGGCAATGGCACTCAACAGCATAAGCAGAATAGGTAACCGCTATCGCAGTATGGCAGGCGGAGCCACCTATTACATGCGCTATGCAGAAGTTGAGTTCCTGAAGGCTGAAGCTTATCTCCGTGCAGACCTGCTCAATAATGCAGCAGCAGCCCAGACAGCTTATGAAGCCGGTGTTACAGCATCATGCACAGAGCATGGCGTTGCTCCAGGCAGCTATCACAACCTATCTTGCAGATACCAATGTTGGATGGGGCCTTGCAGGTTCATGGAACTACACCAACCTGCAGAAGATATACTACCAGAAATGGGTATCTCTCTTCAAACAGGGACATGAGGCATGGGCTGAAACCCGCAGAACAGATATCCCGCAGCTTACAGTTGCTCCGGGTGCCGTTCCTGCAACTCTGGCCACCGCCCACAACAGGCCTCCGTTCCGCTGGCCTTATCCTACAAGCGAATACACACTCAATGAAGCTGTTGTGACAGCTAATGACGGTGCAATTGTTGACCGCTTCTGGGGTGAGAAAATGTGGTGGGACAAGAGAACCGGTGTAAACTAGGAATCTTTTCCAGGATAATAAAAGAGACGCAGCAACCTGCGTCTCTTTTTGTTTTAAATCAATTAACTTTATCTGGTGTGATATTTGTACTGCCACACTTATTAATGCCTGGCTTATGCTTAAAATTCTATAACATAAAGTTAATGAAATGAAAACAAGAATCTACTTTACCTTTACCGTTGTACTGTTACTTCTGACGGTAGGACTCAATGCACAGGGTACTTGCAAGGTACTGATTCCCGGGATCGGGGATACTTACACCGGAGACTGCAAAAAAGGTCTTGCCGAAGGTCAGGGAGAGGCATTTGGCAAAGACCAGTATAAGGGTGACTTCAGAAAGGGATTACCTGACGGTAAAGGCACCTACATCTGGCAGACAGGTGAGAAATATACCGGTGAGTGGAAGCGCGGACTGAGGGAAGGCAATGGTGAATATACATTTAAGGTTGAAGGCAGAGATTCAGTACTAGCCGGTTTCTGGTCCGAAGACAAATATGTGGGTAAGGAGAAGATAGCTGCTTACGTGATATCATACAAGAGCGGGGTCGGCAGAGTGACCTGCTCAAAGGTTGGTACAGTGAGGAATGAGGTCAACTATAAGTTCTCGAGGACCGGATCTACCTCAAGCAATATCAGTGGCCTCGTTATGCAGGCCAACAGCGGAACTGAAAGCTTAACCACGAATTTTACAGGATTTGAAGATGTGATATTCCCCTTTGAGGGTAAGATTAAATTCACAGTACCCAATGCTCTCTATACAGCCTCTATTGAATGCGAGGTAAGGCTTGTTATAAATGAGCCGGGCTCATGGATTGTAACATTATATTATTGATCAGATTCCTTTACCGCGGATAATGGTTCCGAGGGTATAGTAGAGAATTTTCATATCAAGGTAAAGAGAGACATTCTCGAGGTATAGTATGTCATATTCGAGTCGCTCCAGCATCATATCGACATCTGAGGCATAACCCAGTTTTACCTGCCCCCAGCAGGTGATTCCCGGTTTGACTGACAAGATCCGGTTAAACTGCGGGGCCTTGTGTATTATCTGTTCAATGTAG
This sequence comes from uncultured Bacteroidales bacterium, assembly GCA_963757935.1. Taxonomy (GTDB): domain Bacteria; phylum Bacteroidota; class Bacteroidia; order Bacteroidales; family VadinHA17; genus SR-FBR-E99. The sequence continues at coordinate 117,544 of CAVWSZ010000003.1, forward strand.
TGACTGCGTTCAGGCCTGGGACCCACCAGTGACATCTCCCCCCGGAGTACGTTGATGAAGTTTGGTATCTCGTCCAGCCTGTGTTTGCGCATGAACCTGCCCAGCCGGGTGATTCGTACATCACCCTCAACCGCAAGCTGCGGACCCTCTGGCTCAGCATCATCTTCCATTGACCTGAATTTGTAAATCTTAAAAGGCTTTCCATACCTGCCGATGCGTTCCTGTGTAAATATCACCGGCCCCGGTCCTGACATCCGGATCATGATAGCCAGGGAAATTATAAGAGGCGAAAGGATCACAAGAACCGCTGTGGCTACAAGGTAATCAAGTGTCTGTTTCAGGAAGCTCTGCCATACAGGTATTTTCTTATAAGAAACAAGTAGCAGGGGTGTGGCGTATATCGGCCCGGCTTCAGCATGACGCGAGATCACATTATGCATCGAGGGCACTGCTTTGACTATCACATCGAGGTGGCAAAGGGCATTGACAAGCTCATTTACAGTTTCATATTCGTTTTCCTCGAGTGCAACAATGACCTCGTCAATTTCCTCTTTTTCTGTAATCCCGGCAATGGCTGCTGCAGATCCCAGGTACGGCACCTCACCGCCGAACAGGCCACAGGCTTCGCCGTTCGTGCTTGCATACCCGGTAATCATGTTGCCAGCGGTTTTCTTTTCGTTCTTAATGTCATTGTACAGTTTTTCGGCCTTACCATTGCTGCCGACAATGAGTGTCCTGAATCCTATCTCACGCCTGTGGATTTTTCCGGAGATTCCGGAAGTGATTATCAGCCTGGGGATCCAGGTGAAGACAAACTGAAGGAGAAACAACACAAGAAACGAACTGTAGTACGTTGAATAATGTCCTACCGCATCATCAAGTATCAGCACAAAGAAGAGGACCACAACGCCGGTAAGTGTAACGAGCAGTGATTTACCTGATTCATGGAGCCTCGAGCGCCTGAGCGGATCCGAGTAAAATCCGGTGACAGCATATAATGTGACAAAGAAAAGCGGTATCAGAAAAATTCCCAGCCAGAACTTATTGCCGAGTTCCATTTCAAAATACTCTCCGTACAACCTGTTCTCAATGAAGTACTTACGGAAGAGATAAAAGAGACCCCAGGCAACGGATGAGCCTAAGAAATCAGCAATGACATACGAGGCAGCAACTCTCCTGGCTAACTTTTTCATTAATTATTTACGGGACTCTGGCAAAGATATCTCTTTTAGATTTATTCTGATGGAATAACTGCTTCGCTAATCATTTCACCCTTCCTTAAAATTGCTATTTTTACGCTCAAATTACCGGTAAATGATTGAAGAGTCATTTGAAGCAAAAGGCAAGCGGAAAAGACTTATTGACGAGCTGAAAAACAAGGGCATCAGTGACCTGCGGGTGCTTGATGCCATGAATAAGGTTCCGCGCCACCTTTTCATGGATGACGCCTTCCTGAACCACGCTTACCAGGATAAGGCATTCCCCATCGCAGCAGGCCAGACTATTTCGCAGCCTTACACTGTGGCCGTGCAGACTATCCTGCTGGGTGTCGGGAAACGCGACAAAGTACTGGAGATAGGCACCGGGTCAGGTTACCAGGCTGCCATACTTGCCGAAATGGGGGTGAAGGTGTTCACAATTGAACGTCAGCGCGAGTTATACCGAAAGGCACAGGGACTATTGACATCACTCGGCTACCGCATCCATTTTTTTCTCGGCGACGGGTATGAGGGTCAGCCTCAATATGGTCCTTTTGACGCCATCATTATCACTGCAGCAACCGCAACGGTGCCTGAAACACTTCTTGAACAGCTTAAACCCGGCGGCAGGCTGGTAGTTCCCCAGGGCGGCAGTGACTCACAGGTCATGACTCTTTATGTCCGCAAGGGGGAAAATGAGTACGAAAAAACCACACACGGGAATTTTGTTTTTGTTCCTCTGCTGAGGGGCGTAGCAAACGAAAATAATAAAGAGTAGCCGATGAAGATATACAGGGAGGTGTTTTCACCCATCGAGGAAAATACGTTTGTAATTACAGGTGATGACACCTCATGCATAATTATTGACTGCGGCTGTTACGGCAGGAGGGAGGAGAAAAGGCTTGAAGACCTTCTCGACTCCCTGAAACTTGTTCCTGTACTGCTGCTCAATACACACTGCCATCTTGATCATGTTTTCGGAAACGGCTTTATGCTCAGCCGTTACGGACTATCAGCAAGGAGTCATCCGAATGAGGATTATAACCTCAGAAGCGCCCCGGAACATGCGATGATGTTCGGCCTGAAGATGGAGACTCCTCCGGAACCGGGGCCCTATCTCACTGACGGTGAAATAATAGAAGCAGCAGGGCTCACGCTTGAGGTAATAGCCGTTCCGGGTCATTCACCCGGAGGGGTGGCGTTTTTCTGCAGGAATGAGGGAATCCTCTTCACAGGAGATGCACTTTTTGCCGGAAGCATAGGCAGGTCAGACCTTCCCGGCGGCAACCATGCGTCACTCATAAAAAACATAACGGGCAGGCTCTTTACCCTTCCCGGTGAAACAGTGGTTTATCCGGGCCACGGACCGGAAACAACCATAGAACAAGAAATTGAAACCAATCCATATTTCCAGTAAAACAAAATCTTTAACTAAAAATACTTATGGCATTTGATCAGTTTGTCAGTCGTCACATCGGCCCGCGTGACAGCGAAACCGCCGAGATGTGCAAAACTATCGGGGTAAATTCAGTCGACCAGCTCATCAGTGAGACTGTGCCTGCATCCATCATGCTTGAGAAACCCCTCAACCTTCCCCCGGCAATGAATGAACAGGAGTATCTCAGTCATCTGCGCAGGCTGGGTGGCATGAACAGGCAGTTCCGCTCATTTATAGGTCAGGGTTATTACGGTGTTGCTGTGCTTCCCGTGGTCGTTCGCAACGTGCTCGAAAACCCGGCATGGTACACTTCGTACACTCCCTACCAGGCTGAGATATCACAGGGAAGACTCGAAGCACTGCTGAATTTTCAGACAATGATTACAGGCCTTACTGCGATGGATATAGCCAACGCTTCACTCCTTGACGAGTCGACGGCTGCTGCCGAAGCTATGGTCATGATGCTCAACGCCCGTTCAAGGGAAAAAGTAAAATCGGGTGCGGTTAAATTCCTGGCTGACAACAAACTGTTCGCCCAGACCCGTGATGTGCTTATCACGAGAGCCGCGCCACTGGGCATCGATATTCAGTTTGCCGACTATACGGAGTTTGAGTATGACGCTTCAGTGTTCGGAGTGATGGTTCAGTACCCGACAGCCCGCGGAGAGGTCCGCGACTACAGTCAGATGGTGGAAAAGGCACACGCTGCCGGTGCACTGGTTGCCGTTGGCGTTGACCTGATGAGCCTTGCACTTCTCACACCTCCCGGGGAGTGGGGCGCCGACATCGTCTTCGGTTCAAACCAGCGTTTTGGTCTGCCGATGAGTTACGGCGGTCCGCACGCAGGGTTCTTCGCAACAAGGGACGAACTGAAAAGGAATATGCCCGGACGTATAATAGGGGTCTCAATAGACATGCAGGGCAATCAGGCGCTGCGCATGGCTCTTCAGACACGCGAACAGCATATCAAGCGTGAGCGCGCAACATCGAATATCTGCACTGCCCAGGCTCTGCTTGCCACAATGTCAGGAATGTATGCACAGTACCACGGACCGGAAGGCATCCGCAGGATTGCCATGCATATTTATACATCGGCATGCACTCTTGCCGATGCGCTAAAAGCTCTCGGTTACACAATCAGTCACGACCAGTTCTTCGATACAATCAGAGTTCAGGCAGTAACCGGCGTCACCGCTGACATGATAAAGAAGATTGCCCTTTCAAAAGGGATTAACCTGTGGTATCCCTGCGCAAACTGTGCAACAATAAGTACTGATGAGCTGACAACAATTGAAGAGATCAACACCATCGTCAGCATTTTTGCCGAAGCAGCCGGTAAAAAGGCGGAAACGGTTACAAAGTTGTGTGACTGTCTCTGCATAGACGGGAAATTCAAACGGAAATCAGCCTTCCTGCAGGAACGCGCATTCAACAGTTACCACAGCGAGACTGACATGATGAGGTACATAAAGATGCTTGAACGCAAGGATTTCTCCCTGGCCAACGGGATGATATCTCTCGGTTCATGCACCATGAAACTCAATCCCGCCGCCTCGATGTTCGCAATGAGCTGGCCGGAGTTCGGCAATATTCATCCCTTTGTGCCATCTGATCAGGCCGAAGGGTATTACAGGCTTATGAATGAGCTTGGTGAGGCGCTGAAAGAGATAACCGGTTTCGAGGCTGTGTCATTTCAGCCAAACTCCGGTGCTGCCGGCGAATATTCAGGTCTGATGGTAATCAGACAGTATCACCTCAGCCGCAACGAGGGTCACCGCAATGTGGCACTCATACCATCATCGGCACACGGCACCAATCCTGCCAGCGCCGCCATGGCCGGAATGAAGGTGGTGGTAGTTGAATGCGACGACAGGGGTAACATAAGCGTCGAAGATCTCAGGAAAAAGGCAGAGGAGCACAGGGCAGACCTCAGCGTGGCAATGATAACATACCCGTCAACACATGGTGTGTTCGAAGAGGCTATCATCGAGATGGTGAAGATTGTGCATGCAAACGGCGGCCTTGTGTATATGGACGGTGCCAATATGAATGCGCAGGTAGGACTTACGAGTCCGGGCCGGATTGGAGCCGACGTGTGCCATCTGAACCTGCACAAGACCTTTGCAATACCTCATGGCGGAGGCGGACCGGGAATGGGCCCGATACTCTGCAACTCGAAGCTGGCTGAGTTCCTTCCTTCACATCCCCTTGTAAAAACAGGAGGCAGCCACGGCATCACTGCAGTTGCCGGAGCACCGTTCGGCAGTGCCCATGTGCTTACAATCAGCCATGCATATGTAATGATGCTCGGCGGCGAAGGGCTTACGAAAGCCACCAAATTTGCAATTCTCAATGCCAACTATATCGAGGCAGGCCTCAGAGGGTTTTACAAAGTGCTTTATACGGGCACAAAGGGCAGGTGTGCCCATGAGATGATTCTCGACTGCCGTTCGTTCAAGGATGCCGGAGTGGATGAGTCTGACATCGCCAAGCGGCTGATGGATTACGGATTCCATGCACCCACACTCTCGTTTCCCGTTCACGGAACCCTTATGATAGAACCCACTGAGTCTGAGCCCAGGGCTGAGCTTGACAGGTTCATCGATGCCATGAAGTCAATATGGAAGGAGATACAGGAGATAAAAGAGGGCAAGGCTGATAAGGATGACAACGTGCTTAAAAACTCACCGCATACTGCCAGGGTCTTAATCTCCGACAAATGGAATCACGGTTACGGTCGCGAGAAGGCAGGGTATCCGTTGCCGTGGGTAATCGAGAACAAGTTCTGGCCCTCTGTTGGCAGGGTTGACAACGGTTACGGCGACCGTAACCTGGTTTGTTCATGTGCGCCGGTAGATTCTTACAGGTTCGACACCTTCAAAACTGAAGAAAAGTAAAGATAAGGGGCTGAAGACGCTGCTTGCTGGCTGAACACGCAGGCAGCGTCTTTTTATTCAGGTCAGAACAGGTCTTCGATGACCATAGAGTAAAGGTCTGCCTCCGCAATTCCTGACACTTTTGCCTGCTGCGGAAGTATGCTCTCCGGGGTCATTCCGGGAACAGTATTAATCTCAAGGAACTGAGGTCCGTCTTTTGTGACAATGAAGTCCACCCTTACGATACCCTTGCAGCCGAGGATATCATAGATCTCCGAGGAGAGTTCCTGTATTTTTGCTGTGATTTCCTCAGGCATTGCGGCAGGGGTGACCTCCTCTGACATCCCGCCTGTATATTTTGCCTCGTAGTCGAAAAACTCCTTCTTCGGAATTATCTCGGTGACAGGCATGACTATCTTCCTCTGTTTCGTTTTAATGACGCCGCAGGCTGTTTCGCGGCCCTGCATAAACGACTCCACAAGCACTTCCTCGCCCTCGGCAAAGGCTTTCTCGAGTGCTTCCCGGAACTCTTCGGCCTGTTTTACCTTGGTGACACCGAAGCTTGATCCGCTGGCGTTCGGCTTGACAAAGCAGGGGAGGCCGGTTTCTTTCAGAATCCTGACAGCGTCATACTGCTGCCCCTTCCTGATAAGCAGTCCTCCTGTCATGGGAATGCCGTATTCATTCAGGTACAGCTTGCAGGCCTGCTTATTGAAAGTAAGAGCCGATACGAATGCATTACAGCTTGTGTAGGGGATCCCGGTCATGTCAAGGTAACCCTGGAGGAGACCATTCTCACCGGGGGTGCCGTGAATGGCTATAAATACTGCGTCAAACCTTACCTTCCTGTCGTCGAGGGCCAGGGAGAAATCATTCTTGTCGATGCTGAAGAGACGGCCTTTGGGACCTTCCCAGAACCAATCACGGCCCCTGATGTTTATTATAAAAACTTCGTACCTGTCCCTGAGGGCTTCGGCAACACCGACGGCGCTTTTTATTGAAATCTCATATTCTGACGAATCTCCTCCGGCAACAATTGCAATGGTTCTCATCGGTTCCTTATTATTTTTCAAAAATAATATTATTTCGCAGCACCCTGTTATGCAACACCATTAAAAGGATAACGTCATTCACCTGAAACAGGGACTCTGCATGCTTAGTCCCTGAATGTTTTTTTTGTAACTTTGAAACCTAACCAAATTTTTCCGAAAATGAAAAAAGGATGTATCGCAGGATTAGTTGTTGCAGCTTTTCTTGCCTTATTAGTGTTTATTGTCATTTCATGGGGTGTACGCATTTACAACCAGATAGTGCCTATGAATGAGCATGTTGCCACACAGTGGAGCAATGTAGAGACACAGTATCAGCGCAGGGCTGACCTCATTCCCAACTTTGTGAACACTGTCAAGGGTGCTGCTGCTTTCGAGCAGGAGACGCTTACCCGTGTTATCGAGGCAAGGGCGAAGGCCACGCAGGTGACAGTTGATCCATCCAACATCACTCCCGAACAGCTGCAGCAGTTCCAGGCAGCGCAGAGCGAAGTAAGCTCATCGCTTGCCAGGCTCATGGTTGTGGTTGAACAGTATCCTGAACTGAAAGCTACACAGAACTTCCGTGACCTGCAGGTTGAGCTCGAGGGCACCGAAAACCGCATTTCCGTGGCCAGGAATAATTTTAACGATGCTGCCAGGACGTACAATACTTTTATCAAACGTTTTCCGAATATGATAGTGGCTTCATTTACGAAGTTTACTGCCAGACCATATTTCGAGGCCCAGGAAGGTGCCGATAGGGCTCCTCAGGTAACATTCTGATCTGCAATGATGAAAGCATCGGAATTTTTCACTCCCGCACAGCAGGAGGCGATTGCAAGAGCTATTGCCGAAGCCGAGCACGCCACCTCGGGTGAGATACGTGTTCACATCGAGACATCGTGCAAGGGTGAAGTGCTCGACGAGGCGGCATGGCTCTTTAAAAAGATGGAGATGCATAAGACGGCGGACCGTAACGGTGTGCTGATCTACCTGGCTGTGAATGAACGCAAGTTTGCAATCATTGGAGATACCGGCATTAACAGCGTCGTACCACCGGGTTTCTGGGATTCGATTCGTGATCATATGAAACAGAGATTCAGTGAGGGCCTGTTTACTGAGGGACTCTCGGAAGGGATCCTTATGACGGGAGAAAAGCTTAAGGAGCACTTCCCCTATGCAAAGGATGACGTGAACGAACTGCCTGATACTATCTCGTTTGACATTAATGAACCGGGGGAGAAATGATGAAACGAAAGGCATATCTTATATTATTTTCAATAGCACTCCTGGCATTTTCTCCGGTATTAAAGGCTCAGACACTCCTTTCCCCTCCGGTGCCGCCTCAACTGGTGAATGACTATGCGGGTATACTACAGCCTGCGGAGTTTCAGGCACTTGAAAACAAACTTGTTGCATTCAATGACTCCACCTCCAACCAGATCGTTGTCCTCATTGTTGATAACCTTCAGGGATATGACAAGTCGGAGTTTGCCTATATTATAGGAAAAGAATGGGGTGTTGGGCAGTCCGATTTTAACAACGGAGTGGTTGTGCTTGTTAAGACGAAGACCGCCGCCTCCGAAGGGCAAATCTTTATTGCCACGGGTTACGGACTCGAGGGACCTATACCTGACCTTGCCTGTGCCGATATAATTGACAGGGAGATACTTCCCCGTTTTCGTGAGGGGGATTATTACGGCGGGCTGGACGCAGGCACTGATGTCCTGATGGCACTGGCCTCGGGTGAGTACAGCTATGCCGATTACGGCAAACGCGGTGGGAGCGGCTCACCGGGTTCAATTCCCGCTATTGTATTCATAATTTTCATCATCTTCATCATACTCATCTCGTCAGGAAACTCCAATAACAAACACATACGCAAGACCGGTGCCTCGAACCTTCCTTTGTGGCTGCTTCTGGGTATGATGGGAGGTGGCAAATCTCACGGGGGCAGCTGGGGAGGATTCACCGGTGGCGGCGGTGGCGGCGGCGGTGGCGGCTTCGGAGGATTCGGCGGCGGAGGCTTTGGCGGTGGCGGTGCAGGAGGAAGCTGGTAAAAAAGTCTGAGAGTCTGAGAGTCTGATGTCGTGCGGTCCTGCGGTCTTGCGGTTAGGGAACCCCGAAGGGGTGACATTTTGATAGTCTGAAGGTCAAGGGTCGTGCGGTCCTGCGGTCAGGGAACCCCGAAGGGGTGACATTATGATAGCTAGGGAACAAAGACAAAAGAACCCCGAAGGGGTGACATTTTGATAGTCTGAAGGTCAAGGGTCGTGCGGTCCTGCGGTCTTGCGGTCCTGCGGTCTAGGAAAATCATTCTGACATTCAGGAGTCTTACCAAAATGCTCATGGTCCAATGGTACATGCTCCATGCCGACAATCTGTCTGCTTGCTCACATGTGCCATGCGCCATGCTCCATGCTCCATGCTCCATGCCCCATGCCCCATGCCCCATGCTCCGTGCTCCCGCCGCACAATCTGTCTGCTCGCTAAAATGTCCACCGGACATTCTCCTAACGCTCGCTCCTCCCATGCTCCATGCCTCAGTCTCTGCCTGCAATATATCCCCGCCATTTCTCAATCACGGTGGCCATATCATCTGGAAGGTCCGATTCAAAGGTAAGCCTGTTGCCAGTGACCGGATGATCAAATGAGAGCATCTGTGCATGAAGTGCCTGGCGTGGCATAATTTCAAAGCAGTTGCGGACGAACTGCTGATATTTTGTAAATGTGGTACCTTTCAGGATGCGGTGACCCCCGTACTCTTCATCGTTGAAGAGAGGATGACCGCGGAACGCCATATGTACTCTTATCTGATGAGTACGCCCTGTCTCAAGACGGCATTCGACAAGTGACACATATCCAAGCTTCTCAAGTACTTTATAATGTGTAACGGCGTGTTTTCCCTGGCTGGCATCGGGGAAGACCTGCATGATCTTGCGGTCACGTATGTTACGGCCTACATTCCCTGTCACTGTGGCTTCCTCTGGCTCCGGGGTGCCCCACACAAGTGCGAGATAGCGCCGGCCGGTGGTGTGGTTGAAGAATTGCCGGGCAAGCCGTGCATGTGCATATTCGTTCTTGGCTACAAGCAACAGTCCTGATGTGTTCTTGTCAATGCGGTGTACCAGTCCGGGTCTTTGCTCCCCGGTCTGAAAGAGAGGAATATCCCTGAAATGAAACATAAGAGCATTCATCAGTGTGCCGGTATAGTTTCCGTAGGCCGGGTGCACGACCATCCCCGGCGCCTTGTTCACCACAATGACATCATCATCTTCATATACTATGTTTATCGGCAGATCCTGCGGAATAAGCTCTATCTCGCGGGGAGGATTGGGTAGCACTATCTGGATGATATCGCCGGGCTTTACCCTGTAGCTGGGCTTGACAGTGCCGTCATTGACGAGTATGTTTCCTGCAAGTGCTGCTGCCTGTACACGTGTGCGTGAGGCATTCTCAATCTTTGCCGTGACGTACTTGTCTATCCGCAGGAGTGACTGGCGCGGGTTTACCTCGAAACGGTAATGCTCGAACAGGTCCTGTTCCTGCTCAGTTTCCTGCTCAGGTTCAGGCTGAGGCTGAGGCTGAGACTGAGGTTCAGGATCAGGCTGAGGCTCAGGTTGCAGTCGCGGCTGCAGCTTGTCTGACGGATCCTCTTCGGCCATTTAACGGTTGGTCTTAATGAACCTGAGCAGTGTCAGAGGCGTCCCGGCCATGTTTCTGATGATCATAATGTAGGATCCGGCAGGCAGCCTTCCTATATCGGGATGTTCGGTACGCGGCAGTGAGAGTACCCTGGCGCCTGGCAGATCATATATGTCAATAGTAAAGTCCTGCGGCGCATCGTCAGATACTGCCAGAGTGATGTCTCCGGCTGCGGGATTGGGGTAAAGCGTGTAAAGACTGTTGAAAAGCGGATTTTCTCCGGAGGAAGTTCCGGTGCCTGATCCTTTCATTACCGCCCTCATCATTAAGGTTCCCGGAACCTGTGACTGCTGCCATAAGCCGTTGAGCAGGAAGTACTGTCTCCCGGCAGGAGGGGTGTTGAGATCAAGTCCTGCATTGAGGAACTTTTCTGAGAGTTGTTTCCATCCAATCCAGAAATTACCGTTTACACTTACGGGTTTTTCAAAATACCAGGTGACAAATCCATTGCCGTATGTTCCGGGAACGGCCACAGGTCCTGTGGTGGTGCCTATCTGGGTGCCGGGGACCCCGTTGTCATCACTCCATACCATCAGGTCGAACGAACCCTGGTTAGCATTGTTGTAAGCATCATTGAAACAGATACTTATTGCTGTAACCGAGTCGGGTATGAATGACCTGAACCTGAGAGCGACCATTGCATTGCGTGAACCCTGACCGTTGATACCGTAACCTGCCTCAGCTGTACCGTCGTCAATGGCAAAAAAATCCGAGAACCTCTGGAGAAAACTCAGGGTGTCATTCCCCTTGGGATCGAAATCGTCTGTGATAAGTGATGAAGTGACAAGGAAAAGAGCCGAGTCAGTTGCCAGGGAACTGTATGTGTAGAGCAGGGGGGCATTGAAAAACATATCGGTGAAAGGTTCGACATTTGTCGCACCTGCCGAGAAATCACGGACGACAAAATTGCTCAGGAGATCCTTTATGGTTATGTGCCGTGTAATGTTACGGACGATGTTGTCATTGTTTCGGTATGCAATGCCTGCTGTGGAGCTCATCACCGAAAGATATGCCTGTCGGAACTGCCTCCAGGGCATCGCTTCATATTCCTTCAGCAGTGATCTCAATGGTTCAGTAAGGGCGGCGTCATGCAGCACGGTGTCGGACACTGTCCTTCCGGCACCCAGTCTCACACAGTCAATGTTCCACTGGTCTGCATTTCCTGCACGTGAGGGCTCGGAGACGATTCCTGCCAGTGAGGCGTAATTTGTGAACCTGAACTGAAATCCCTTCTGCAGCCAGCGCGGATCCTTAACGGGGATCATTACCTGCCTGAATTCCCTGGCTGTTTCTCCGCGTGCTCTCCAGACGCTCAGCCAGCGTTCTTCAGAGGGTGACCAGAAGCTTAGTGCCAGGCTGTCATCACGTTCAGGCATATCTGCGATTCCTCCGGGCTCGTAGAAAAAGCTCAGGTATATGCTGTCGGCAGGTGAATAAGTGAGGTTAAGCGGACTTGAGGTGAGAACATCGGCCGCAAAAAGTGACGTGGAGGCTTCCTGGTAAAGCTTGCCGTACTCGTCGAGGCAGTCGAATGTGGCTACTCCCTGTGTGACCTGGTTTACTGTAAAGGTGTTGTTAATAAAGACTTTGTTGTCAGTCCATTTTCCCGATGAAGGAAACGGATTACTGTACGAAAAATCGTCGTTGAAAGGCAGCGAAAGGGTATCGGTTCCCTTGGCTCCCTTTAATGAGAAATGCTGCGCCGGATCTGACAGCTGCCTGTTATACAGGAGTCCTGATACAACTTCCTGAGCTCCGGCTGTTAATGTTGTCAGAATGAAGATCGTCAGATATGTGAGCCATTTATTCCTCATTCCCTGTATGTGTCTAAAAGCCTTTCAGGGCCATTGTATCAGCAATTGCCACGGAAGTCGTGTCAGACTGCAGTTTAAGTGAGTCAGTGGTCAGCCATATATATACTGAGGATCCCAGCTGAACTGTGGCATCAGGGTAGTATTCAGGGTTTTGTTTGTAGACGAATGCTGCCAGCGAGTCATCCAGGTCAGTCACGGTGGCATCGAAGACGTATGCTCCGAGGTTCAGCGAAGAACCCAATACCTGGTTTCGTGCTCCGTCGAGTGACATTCCCGAGAGACGCGGTATCGCAGTACGCTGGCTGCTGAGACCTTTGCCCAGCACCAGGTCGATGACCATTCCTTTCTGTACTGAGTCGCCCGGGTGTCATCTCGCGCCCGTGAATTGTCTGTTTAAGCACGAAGTCGACTGTCAGGTCAGGCACATAATTCAGCTGTCCGGGCACAAGTCCTGCCGTTTCAATCAGCGACAGGGCCTGACGGCGTGGGAGGCCGACAAGGTCAGGAACGGCAACCATTTCGGGGTTGAAGGCATTGATAGTCACCTTAATCATTCTTCCCTTCTTGACACGGTGTCCCGGTAGTGGCATCTGTTCGGCAATGCAGCCTCTCGGCACGAATGAAGTGTAGACTGAGTCGATGACTGTAAAGCGCATCCTGTTCTTCAGGACTGTGCGCCGGGCTTCCTCAAGAGTAAGGCCGCGCACTTCGGGCACAGGTCTCGACTGCCCGTGACGGGTGTATATGTTAAGCCAGATAATGAGGATAATAATCAGGCCCACACCTATGACCATTGCCAGCCCGAGTTGCCTGAGAAAGACTTTGCTTTTGAGAAATTCTTTAAGACTCATCTTATGATGACGGATTATGTATTAAACGCAGAGTCAAAGATAAAATTATATTGCGAGAGTTCAGGGCCTCACCACTCCTTAACTGTATGGTAATGTGTGTCTCTCTCCACCGGTTTGTAACCGGCTGACCGTATCATTGATACGAGTTCGGTGGTTGAGATCCCGGGATTGCTGTCTTCGGCTCCTGCCATTGAATATATCCGGGTGGTGTCATCGATTGTGCCGTCGAGATCGTCGACGCCAAAGGCGAGACTCATGAGGGCGGCGTTCCTGCCAATTGCAGGCCAGTAAGCCTTCAGGTGGGGTATGTTGTCAAGAAAGATGCGTGATAGTGCGTAGTTGCGCATGTCTTCAGTCACAGGGACCTCGCCAAGCTCAAACATAAGATTATTTTCCCTGCGGTATTTCAGGGGAATAAAGGCATTGAAGCCCGAGGTGCGGTCCTGCAGCTCGCGGAGGCGCATCATGTGATCTATGCGTTGCTCGGCAGACTCTGCGTGACCGTAAAGCATTGTTGCATTTGACTGGATTCCCAGGTTGTGAGCTGCCTCATGTATGGCGAGGTATGTTTCAGCATCGGCTTTTTCGCGACAGATGCGCCTCCGCAGCGTCTCGTCAAAAATCTCGGCTCCGCCTCCCGGGATGGAGTCAAGACCGTATTCCTTCAACACCTTAAGGCCTTCGGTGAAAGTCATTCCTGCCTTTTTGATCATGTAATCAAGCTCGACAGCTGAATAGGCTTTGATGCTGATATCCGGACGCAGCTTCTTTATTGCTGCCAGGATCCTGCCGTAGTAGTGGATGTCACGCGAAGGGTGAACTCCGCCCGTGATATGCACTTCCGTGACAGGCACACCCTCAAACCTTTTTACGATGTCAAGTATCTCATTCTCCGATAATTCCCAGCTTTCAGCATCACCCTCCGGTTTATGATACGAGCAGAACCGACAGTTATAGATGCATATATTGGTAGGCTCTATGTGGAAATTACGGTTGAAATAGACCGCATCACCGCTGTGCTTTTTCTTTGCCTCAGTTGCCAGCACCGCCAGCAGTGAAAGCTCAGCCTTACGGTAAAGGGCGAGGGCTTCATCAGCATCGATTCTCCGGCCGTCAAAAATTTTTTCGGCCACCCCGGCAAGTGCGGGATCAATATTTTTAAGGACCAGCTCTTTCATAGACTGTTGTTCAGGCATTTTTAAACTGAAGTTACCTAGATAAAAAAGAAACCGCCCTGATTGTTCATCAAGACGGTCTCTTTATTTTCTGTCAGCCTGTCAGTCTTTATGGCCCATCTCGTCAGAAACGGTCAGTTTCTTCCTGCCTTTGGCTCTGCGGGCAGCAAGTACGCGCCTGCCATTCGGGGTAGACATTCTCTCCCTGAAACCGTGAGTATTGGTTCTCCTTTTCCTTGATGGCTGAAATGTCCTCTTCATTGTAAAAGTATTTTCGTGTGATTACTTACTTGTTTTTAAGACTGCAAAGGTAGTGTTTTTTTGAAAATACAAAACCAGTGGCAACATTTTTTTCCGGATCACCGGGGAAGGTATACTATTTTTTTTGTTTCAAACCAGGGCTCGTCAAACCATTCGCTGACAGGGGTCACTGTTATTTTGCCACTGAAGGGCTTCAGTTCCTCCTCCAGGTCGCCGCCTTTCAGGCAGATAAATCCGTTTGGCACGCTATTGAACTGCCGTGATGAGATGAGGTGCCCGGTCTGGCTGACGAGTCGTGACATATCTGTCACAGCACGGCAGATCACAAACTCAAATTTTCCGGTGAAATCCTCAGATCTCCCGACAACAGGTTTTACATTACTGAGACCGAGTGCTTTGGCAATTTCGCTGACAACCTTGATTTTCTTTGCGATGGAGTCAATGAGTGTGAACTGCACTTCAGGAAACATCACGGCCAGTGGCAGGCCCGGGAGTCCCCCGCCCGTACCGACATCTATTACGGCGGTTTTCGGGGCAAATGATATAAACCGTGCAATAGCCAGGGAATGAAGAAGATGGCTTACTTCGAAATTTTCAATATCTTTTCGCGAGATGACGTTTATGCGTTCATTCCATTCGGCATACAACGCAGGGAGCATTGACAGGCGTCTCTCCTGTTCAGGGGTAACCGTCGGGAAATATCTGGCAGCCAGAGAACTCAATAGTCTTTGTCTTTACTGCGGATAATATTCTGAATGAGGGTTTTGGCCCTGAAGAGCCTGGCTTTCACAGTACCGAGCGGAAGGCTCAGTTCCGTGGCTATCTCGTCATATGAATAGTCCTCGAAATAGCGCAGTTCGATCAGTCTTCGGTACCTCGGCTTAAGGCTGCTTATAATGTTGTTAAGAGTGTCAGCAAGCTCCCTGTCCATCATGAGCTGGTCCGGCGCCCTGGCACTGGAAGCTATGGTGGCCTGCATTTCATACTCCTCGCCCCCGTCATGGTCAAACGGACGCGGAGTCTGGCTCTTTCGCCTTAAAAAGTCGATACAGTTGTTTGTTGCAATGCGGAACAGCCAGGTGCTGAAAGCATGGGTGGGGGTATAGTTTGAAAGATGGTTGAACGCCTTGCCGAATGCTTCGATTGTAAGGTCTTCCGCATCAGAGGGATTGGAGACCATTTTGAGTATTACATAATAGACAGAGTCACGGTAACGGTCAAGCAGTTCAGCATAGGCTTTCTTGTCACCGTGCAAAGCACGCTCGATGATTATAAGGTCATGTTTCGCTTTCTCCGAAAGGCCGTTTTCTACTTCCATATCTGTGTCTTCTTCCCTTTTCTGGCAGCGGTGATGTAAAGGGCTGCATTGACAAACGGAGACAAGATATCAAAAAAGAGTGACATATACCAAAGATCAGGTTCTTCGAATATTTTACCTGCCCTGTATAATACAACCGATCGCAGGGTTAGTCTCGATATGGCTACAAGTGCTACCACAGGCCATGATGCAAGCATAATCAGGAGAGCGATCAGCAAACCGTAATAGGAGACCCTTGAGAATGGTTCAAGAAAGAGTCTTGTTTTATCTGCCGGCCTGTAATATTTTGCTGCCGTGAAATGCCTTCTTTTCTGCCTTATCCATTCCTCCGTTGAGGCAGGCGGGACTGACCTGGTGAATGATTCGGGTGAAAGCATCACGCGGCAGTTCGAGGAGGTGGAAGTCCGGTTAACGAACAGATCGTCGTCACCTGACATTATATGGTTGTGCGGTCCGAAAGCGCCATTGGCAAAAAAGAACGAACGACGGTAGGAGAGGTTCCGCCCGACGCCCATATAGGGGACACCGGCGATGGCCATGCCGATGTATTGCATTGCAATGAACATCGTTTCATACCTTACATAACTGTTGAGCCATCCCTTTTCAGCCGCGTAACCGCCATATCCGATTATTATTTCTGCTCCGTCATTATAGGATGACACGATGTTGCGCAGCCACTTCTCAGACGCGGGCCTGCAGTCGGCGTCAGTGAAGACGAGCAGGTCATTGGCTGCAGCCTTGATGCCGATGAGCATGGCGAGTTTCTTTGCGTGGGCAAATCCCGGATCCTTTATAATTGTTGAAACCTTCAGACGCGGGTACCGCTTCTGCATCTCCTCGAGGAGATCACGGGTTTCATCTTCGGAACAGTCGTTCACCACCACCACTTCAAAGGAAGGGTAATTTTGCTCCAGCACCCGCGGGAGGAACTCACGCAGATTCGGAGCTTCATTGCGTGCGCAGATGACTACAGAAAGAGGCGGCAGTTTCTTATCAGGGATATTTTCTGCGGCCGGCGCTGCAACAGCCGCTGCGACGATGGTTTTCCTGTAATATGCAAGATAGTACCATGCCTGTATAAATGCCATCAGCACAAATACGCAGAGCAGAACAATGTGAACCGGATCAGTGGAAATGATCATGCAAAATCTAAATTGCAGCAGCAATATTAGAAAGAATTGGGTTATGTCAGAAAGAATCTTTTCAACAATTGACAAAGCCACCTGTTCAATTTGATTTTCCGGTATTCAAAATGAATCTCAGAAAGAGTACTTTTGTGACCGTTACATGTGAATGATGTTCAGAATAGAAAGCAGCGATCCTACAACTTCAGCACGGGCAGGAGTACTTCATACAGCCCACGGTGACATACCCACACCGATATTTATGCCTGTCGGTACCGCGGGTACTGTAAAGGGCATTTTACACAGGGATCTGAAGAACGAGATCAATGCTCATATAATTCTTGGGAATACCTATCACCTTTACCTGAGACCCGGCACTGACATAATAAAGGAGGCCGGCGGTCTTCACCGGTTCATGTCGTGGGATATGCCTGTCCTCACAGACAGCGGAGGCTACCAGGTTTTTTCACTCGCCGAAAACCGCAAGCTTACTGAGGAGGGGGCAATATTCAGGTCGCATATAGACGGTTCAAAGCATACATTTACTGCTGAGAATGTAATTGATATTCAGCGTATTATCGGCGCAGACATCATTATGGCCTTCGATGAGTGCGCCCCGCACCCGTGTGATCACGCCTACGCCCTCAAGTCGATGGAGCTGACTCACAGGTGGCTTGACAGGTGCGTAAAGCATTTTGGAGAGACGTCTCCTTTGTACGGATATGATCAGATGCTTTTTCCAATAGTACAGGGCTCGGTTTACAGTGACCTGCGGCGGGCTTCGGCTGAGAAAATCGCTTCGATGGATATGCCCGGCAACGCAATAGGCGGGTTGTCAGTAGGGGAACCGGCGGAAGTAATGTACGAGATGATAGAGGCCGTGAATGAGATCCTCCCCGCTGACAGGCCAAGGTACCTGATGGGTGTGGGCACACCGGCGAATATCCTCGAAGCCATCGCAAGGGGAATTGATATGTTCGACTGTGTAATGCCCACCCGCAACGGACGAAACGGAATGCTCTTCACTTCTGAAGGAACCGTAAACATAAGGAACAGGAAGTGGAAAGATGATTTCTCTCCGATAGATGCAACGGGATTTTCAGAGGTAAGCCGTACATATTCAAAGGCATACCTTCATCATCTTATCATTTCCGGCGAGATGCTCGGAGCGCAGATAGCCAGTATTCATAACCTCGCATTTTACCTGAGCCTTGTGACTGAGGCCAGGGAAAAGATAAAAGAGGGTAACTTTGGTAAATGGAAAGACGAGACAGTAAGAAAACTCTCAGAACGAGCCTGAGGAAGCTCAAACCGGGAATTATTGATTTTTATATAATCAAAAAATTTCTTGGTACCTTCTTCTTCTCCCTGGTGCTCATACTCGGGATAGCTGTCATTTTCGACTTTTCGGAAAAGATCGATGACTTTATCGAGAAGCAGGCTCCACTGAAGGCCGTAATCTTCGACTACTACCTGAACTTCATACCCTACTTCGCCACTCTTTTTGCCCCTATGTTCGTCTTTATCGCGGTGATCTTCTTTACCTCCAAAATGGCGATAAATACCGAGATCATCGCAATACTTAATGCAGGCATGAGTTTCAGAAGGTTTCTGGTTCCTTACTTCATCTCTGCCGCACTGATTGCATCCTTTACTTTTGTCCTCACAAATTTTGTCATCCCCCATTCGAATATCAAACGGCTCGGTTTCGAGGAAAAATACTGGCGTGATCCGGGATTCAGGAAGGTTACCGTCTCAGCACTGCACAGGCAGGTTTACCCCAACGTATACATATATATGGAGTCTTATAATGCCATCACCCAGAGCGGGAGGAATTTCAGCATGGAAAAATTCAATGACCACGGGAAACTGGAGTCGAAGATGTCGGCTCAGATGGTCAGATGGGACACCACAATCAATAAATGGGGTGCCTGGTGGTATAATATCAGGGAGACTGACAGCCTGGGAGAAAGGCTAAGCACGGGAAGGCGGATTGACACTGTGCTGAATGTGACGCCGGCTGATTTTGCCAGGTCACCGGAATTCGTTGGAACGATGAACCACCGTGAACTCAGGGACTATATCGGTGTGCTCAAGCTCCAGGGTTCCGATGAACTGAAGCTCTATCTCAATGAGAAACACCGGCGTTATGCAATGCCATTCGCATTTTTTGTTCTTACACTTATTGGCGTCTCACTTTCATCACGGAAGATCAGGGGAGGGATCGGGATGCAGATTGGGCTCGGCCTGATGCTGACCTTCTCATATATTCTGTTCATGCAGTTTGCTTCACAGTTCTCGCTCAAGGGTGATCTCAACCCGGCGCTGGCAATGTGGCTGCCCAATATTATTTACACATTTATTGCACTGGGGGTCTACCGTTTTGCACCCAAATGACAATTTTGTGCAAAAAATGGTTAATATTGCGGTGTTTTTCAAAAAAGGTAAACCACAATAAAAAGACATACTATGGCTCTTGAAAAGAAGATCCGTGAACTGAAGGAAAGACGCGAGAAGATGCTTCTCGGAGGCGGGGAGGAAGCTATCGAAAAGCAGAAGTCGATGGGCAAGAACACGGCCCGTGAAAGAATTCTCGCCATTCTCGATGAAGGTTCTTTCTGCGAATATGATATGTTCGTGGAGCATGACGCCCGTGACTTCGGGATGGATAAGAAACACCTTCCGAGTGACGGTGTGGTAATTGGAACAGGATCGGTTGACGGCAATCCGGTGGCGATATTTGCACAGGACTTCACCGTTGCCGGAGGCTCCCTCGGCCTGATGCATTCGCGCAAGATTACAAAGATCATGGATCACGCGCTTAAAATGAGGATCCCCCTGATTGGTATCAATGACTCCGGAGGCGCCCGTATCCAGGAAGGCGTTAACTCCCTGGCCGGTTACGGGGAAATATTTTTCCGCAATACAATTTCAAGCGGGGTAATTCCGCAGATATCAGTTATACTGGGTCCGTGCGCAGGCGGTGCAGTTTATTCACCTGCTCTGACCGACTTTGTCTTCGTGGTTGAGAACATCTCGAAAATGTTCATCACCGGTCCGGAAGTCATTAAAACGGTTCTCGGTGAAGAGATATCGATGGAAGATCTTGGCGGGGCGAGAGTTCACTGTGAGATCACCGGCAATGCTCATTTCTTTGCTGTCTCAGAGGCGGAATGCTTCAGCCAGATCAAGAAACTCATCTCGCTGATTCCGAGGAACAACGAGGTAAAGGCCAAACCGCTTCCTGCGGCCCAGCCTGACAACCGCTACAACATAGAAAATATAGTGCCCGGCGACGCAACACTGCCTTATGATGTAAAGGATGTGATCAGGGCCGTGGCTGACAATTCTGACTTTTTCGAGGTTCAGGAGATGTGGGCCCGCAACATGGTGATCGGATTCGGAAGGCTGGGAGGGAAGACAGTTGGCTTCGTGGCCAACCAGCCAATGGAGATGGCCGGGGTGCTTGACGTTGATTCGTCAGACAAGGCTGCAAGGTTCATCAGGTACTGTGACGCATTCAATGTTCCGCTTGTGACACTTGTCGACCTTCCGGGGTACCTTCCCGGCGTTGACCAGGAGCATGCAGGCGTGATCAGGCACGGAGCCAAGGTACTCTATGCATACAGCGAGGCCACTGTGCCAAAGCTGACTGTAATCCTTCGAAAAGCATACGGTGGCGGTTATATTGCAATGAGTTCGAGGCACCTGCGTGCCGACTTCGTCTTTGCATGGCCCGGGGCGGAGATAGCCGTTATGGGTCCTGAAGGAGCTGCAAATATTATTTTCCGCAAGGAGATAATGACCGCGGCTGACCCTGACGAGATGCGACGTCAGAAGGTGGATGAGTACAGGGAGAAATTTGCCAACCCGTATGTGGCTGCCTCGCGCGGTTACGTGGATGCTGTGATCGAACCGTCCGAAACGCGCAAGATGCTTCTTCATGCACTTGAGGTTTCTGAGGATAAGGATGTGCAGATGCCTAAAAAGAAACACGGTATCCCACCGTTCTGATCACCGACTGAATAACGAAACAGCATGGAAAAAAGAGAAACTTCGAAGCTCTGCATAGATCAGACAGGTTACACTACCCGGATAAGCAAACGCTATGCGCAACGCGTTCCGTATGCTCCACCCGTGCCCGGCAGGATCACCAGCTTCATTCCCGGGACTGTGCTTGAGGTGCTTGTGAAGACCGGCGACACTGTAACTGAGGGTCAGGATATCGTCATAATTGAAGCGATGAAGATGAAAAACAGGCTTAAGAGCCATGTTTCGGGAAAAGTCCTTTCAGTGAATATAAAAGCCGGAGACAGGGTACCCAAGGGAGTCCTGCTTGTTGAAATAGGCTGAAAAGGATTAAATAACTCAGACCAGCGTTGTTGCCAGAAGGTATTTCGAGAGTGCAGCCGGCAGTACCGGCTTTTCCCTGAAGATACCGTAAACGGCTGATCCGCTTCCTGAAAGTGAAGCGTACAGCGCACCGGCTTCATAGAGAGACATTTTCAGCTCACCTATCAGAGGGTATTTCCTGAAAATATTGAGTTCAAAGTCGTTTATGACTCTTCCCCTCCACTCGTTGACAGGCAGGGTCAGCAGCTGACGCAGGGAAAACCCGGTTGGATAAGGCAGACAGTCGGCATATGCTTCCGCCGTGCTGCTGTTAATGTCAGGATAGAGTATTTCAATGTGGAAGCTGCTGAGGTCCAGCGGCACTTCGGAAAGTATGTTACCCAATCCTTCGGCAAATGACGGTGAACCGTCGATGAAGAAGGGGGCGTCGGCGCCCAGGCGGCCTGCAAATGAACGGAGCTCCTCCGAATTAAGACCGAATGCGAAATACCTGTTCAGAGCCTTCAGAATACCAGCCGCATCTGAGGATCCGCCTCCAAGACCTGCTCCCACGGGAATTGCCTTGTGCAGGTGAATCCTGAGCCAGGGAAAGTCAAATGACTCACGCATGAGTGTCACGGCCTTCATTACAAGGTTACTGTCCGGAGCGTCATCTTCCATGTTCCCGGTCACCTTCAGCGTATCAGTCTTACGGCCGTCTTTCCTGACAACGAACTCGAGTGCGTCGGCAACAGGCACAGGATAAAAGAAGGTCTCGATGTTGTGAAAGCCGTCAGGCCTCTTCTCAACAATCCTCAACCCTATATTTATCTTCGCTTTCGGAAAAACAACCATAAAGATCCTCCCTCATGAGACATCAAAAATATATGAACCTTTTCAAAAAACCTTGAATTTCGAAATTATATCCGTTTTCAACATCTTTTTAACATATGGGTGTTTGAAACAAAAGAGGGTCCCAATGCTTCCGGTGGCCGGTAATTGTTAAATTTGATCTCTGCGGAAAACAGTTCCTCTTTCATTCAAGTATTTATATTCCAATATTTTACTATAATGCCACCGACATCATCCAGAAACAGGCAGGAGAAAAAATCATCAGTTATGGTAATCCCGGAAGGAGGGCGAATTCCGCCCCAGTCGCCGGAAATGGAGGAGGCAGTCCTTGGTGCAGCCATGCTCGAGATTGAAGCCGCGAGGATGATCATAGACATTCTCAGGCCGGAAGTATTTTATTCGGCAGCCCATCAGAAGATCTTCAGTGCAATTACCGAACTGAACAAGCGTGATCAGCCGATAGACCTGCTCACTGTTACGCAGATGCTGAAGCGTACCAATGAGCTTGAGGAAGCCGGAGGCCCTGTTTACCTTACCGAGCTGACATCGAAAGTAGTCTCGGCTGCCAACATCGAGTATCACGCACGCATTGTGCTTCAGAAATACATACAGCGTGAGCTTATACGTGCATCCACTCTGATTCAGAACATGGTGTACGAAGACACCCTTGATGTCACCGAACTTCTTGACAAGAGCGAGGATGAACTGTTCCGCATCGCAGAGGGAAACATCAAACACGAGGTTGCCCCCATACACGAGGTCATAAAGCAGGCGCTGGCTGACATTGAGGAGGCGGGTAAGAAGGAGGATGCACTTGTGGGCGTTCCTTCAGGATTTACAAAGCTTGACAGGCTCACTTCAGGATGGCAGAAGTCAGAACTTGTGATCATCGCTGCCCGTCCTTCGATGGGTAAGACAGCCTTCGCACTTACAATGGCACGTAACATGGCGATTGATCACGGAAAGAAAGTGGCCATCTTTTCACTCGAGATGGCTGCGGTGCAGCTTGTCAACAGGCTTATTGTTTCAGAAACCGAGATACCCGGTGATAAGATCAAGAACGGCAGGCTTTCCCCGGAGGAGTGGTCGCTGCTGGAATCGCGCATAAAATCACTTACCGAGGCACCCATCTATATCGATGACACCCCGGCCATTTCAATATTCGAGCTCAGGGCCAAATGCAGGAGGCTGAAGGCTCAGAACAAGCTGGATCTCATAATAGTGGACTATCTGCAGCTCATGACCGGACCGCCTGATGCAGGCAGCCGTGAACAGGAGGTGAGCTCCATCTCCCGGTCACTGAAGAGTATTGCAAAGGAGCTTGCAGTGCCTGTGCTGGCACTGTCACAGCTGAACAGGTCAGTGGAGACGCGCGGCGGAAACAAGAAACCCATGCTCTCTGACCTCAGGGAATCAGGCGCCATTGAACAGGATGCGGATATGGTTGTATTCATACACCGGCCTGAAAAAATGGGCGTTACACAGTTTGAAGACGGCCAGTCTACGAAGGGCCATTCAGACATCATCCTGGCCAAGAACCGTAACGGCCCTACGGATGAGATCCTGCTCTTCTTCCGTGAAGACAGGGCGTTGTTTGTCGAACCTGATGATTTTGCCCCGGATGTGTCGATGCCCTCCGGCAGTGCCTCCGGAGTATATACACTGGGTTCGAAGATGAATGACGACCTGTCAGCTGACTACAGCGATTTTTCAGGAGAGGATAACGGCAGGAAACCGTCGTTTTAATCTGTCATCTGAAATTCAGGATGACCCTGAATCCCAGGCTCTCATATTTTCCGTCACGGAACCCGGCATAGATGCCTGCTTCAGCCATGAGGAAAATCTCGCTGACAGAGTAACCCGCTTCTGCGTAAAATCCGTACCGGGGAGTCCATAGCATTGACGTGCTCAGATTCTCTCTCATCATTGTGCGGCTCAGTCCCGGCATTCTCTTTAGAAAGAGATAAGGACTTGTATACCTCAGGTGTGTCTCTGCAAAGACGCCGTCGGAGGCAACTGAATAGTAAGGCTTCAGGTGGAATGCATCTTCATAATCGTTCAGCAGCAGGGGTGAGGATTGTGTGTTAAAGTAGTGAAGATCCTGTAACTGAAGGTTTTTCCCGTTGATAAAGCCGCCTGCTGATATCCGCCACCGGAATTCACTTAACGCTGCAAACTGACTGCTCCTTGATATCTCAGCCTTCAGCAGGTCATAATGACCAGAGAGTGTATCATTATAATTGTAACCGTGTTTATAAAATATTTTGAATGTAGGCCAGTCAGATCCTTCATTCAGTTTCGCCCCGTTGCGGATACGGTACCGCTGACGCGGTGTCCAGGTCAGTCCCGCAGTGAAGGAGGCGCTGTTGTGATTTACAGGCACAATTGCCGGGCTGTCTTCTGTATCTCCGGCTGTGAAGTGACTTTCAGGAATATTGACTGTATAATCTTCTCCGGGACTGAAAAATGAGAATGATGTTGTGTTCTGCAGCACCTCCCTTTTTTCCCACATTCCTGAAAGCGAGAGGTTCAGTCCGTTGGCCAGGTCTCCCCTGTGGCCTGCCGTAATGAATTTGCTGTTGTACAGTTTCATCGGGTTATTTCTGAAAAATAGAGATGAAACTGTGTTCAGGAAAGGATTGATCCCCACAGGTGAAAAGTCGGTCGAATAGCTTCCTGCACGTGCAAAAAAAGAACCTGCAGTCATGGGGTTGTAAAGGTTATTGGCGGAGACTGTCCACATAAGTTTTTCACGGGAGAAGGCATATTTTACCGAGGGATCGACTGTCAGCCTGCCTTTCTCACCGGTTTTCGATGAGAACTTCATTCCGGTACCGATAACAAAACCGTCGACTGTGTTGAATGAAACGCTTTTCAGGTCTGCCAATCCGTCGAATGAAAGGGATGATTTCTTTGACAGCTCCCAGCGTTTTCCGCCCAGGGCAGACCTCAGGAAGAGTGATGCCTTGCTCTTTTTCTTTTTATCACTTCGTCCGCCAATATTAATTACAAGGGAAGATTCCTCACGGTGCGCCAGGGTCAGTGAGTCAGGCAGAGTACGGGGCAGGCTTAGAATCTCTTCTTCATTAAGGGGGATTGGGCGCACGGCGTCCCAGTAAATTGAGTCCTTCTTCAATGCGTCCTCTGCAATTTCATAGGTTGTATTGTCTGTTATCTCCAGCGATTTTTCCTCTCTTCCTGCAACTGCGTTTTTCTCATTCAGCTTCGCAAGTCTTGACATGTCACGGGCTGTAAGTTCATCTTTCGAAAAGATGCTTTCAATCTCCTTCTGAATGGCAGTCTTTTCTTCCTGCTTTTCCGCAGCGACTGATGCAATTCCATATCCTGAAGGCGGAGAAAGCGATCTGTCGGGCTGGACTTCCAGGTATTTGACTGCACTCGAATATGACCCCCGTGCCTTTATCCCCAGAAGGGAGAGGTCCATTCCGAACTCATGGCTGACGGGCATCCAGATACCTTCTTCAACGGGTGTGTAAAGCTGCTTGATACGAATCTTTCCGGCCATGTTCTCGTTAGTCAGATCAAGGCTGTGAATTGCCCAGATTTCCTCGACGATATAGATAACGCCTTCAAACAGTTGCTGACTCTTACGCTTCGGTGTCACCCTGATCCTGTCAATGACGAAGTCGCCCTGCGATGTCGACCCCATGAATTCAAAGCTATAGTGCGAAAAAGCATTGGGGGCGAGGGGTGATATTGTAATATCTGCCAGCACGGGCTGATAGAAGCTGGCTTCAAGATAATCCATCGGCGAGGCCTGTTCTTCACTTGCAGGAATATTCGACCTTGAGGAGAGTACTTTATGAACATACTTGTCGGGGGCTGTGAAGGTTATAATGTTTACCGACTCAGTGAAGTAGTACTGTCCCTCCTTTATCTGCTCCTGGTTGGCTTCCACCTTCATCTGCCTGCGGATCAGGTTCGGGAGTTTTTCGATCTTTCCTCCGCCCTTGATATAGACCTCCGCCCTGTACATCTTAACCTGGTTAAGGTGAAAAGGAGCCATTCCTATCGCTTTGCGCATTATAAAATAAGCGGGGTCCCTGCCCGAGGCAGAGACTCTGACGGCAGGAATCTCATAAAACTGTTCGCTCAGGGTAATGTCTCTATTCACATCATTGTCCCCAATTTCTATCTTCTCGGTTGAGGGAGTGTATCCAAGAAACTGATAATTAACGGTATATGTGCCACGGGGAATTGTCAGCTCATACAACCCTTCACGGTTTGTGGTAGTTCCCTGGCGGAGCTCGGCAATATAAACGGAAGCATAGGCAAGGGGTTCACCGCGGGTATCGGTGACTGTTCCGCGCAACACCTGGGCATTGATTCCTGAAAAGGGAAGCCAGGACAAGCAGTACGATGATGAAGGTACTCTTTCTCATCAATCCTCTTCCCCGGGCTCTTCCCCGGAATGGTCCCTGAATGAAGTTCCCGCAACAATTATTACGAATTCTCCCTTTGGGAGTTTTTTGCTAAAGTGTTCAATTACGGAGGCCAACGACCCTCTTACCGTCTCTTCGAATTTTTTTGTCAGTTCCCTTGAGACTGATGCACGCCTCTCGTTTCCGAAAACTGCAGCGAGCTGCTCCAGTGTCTTCAGTATCCTGTAAGGAGATTCATACAGGACAACGGTACGTTCTTCCGTTGCCAGCAGCTGAAGTCTCTTCTGCCTTCCCTTTTTCAGCGGAAGGAAGCCTTCAAAACAGAAGCGGTCACAGGGTAAGCCGGAGTTGACCAGAGCCGGGATGAATGCTGTGGCGCCGGGAAGGGTTTCGACTTCGATATTTCTTTCAAGGCACCGTCTCACCAGGAGGAAGCCGGGATCTGATATTCCGGGAGTGCCGGCATCGGAAACGAGGGCGACTACAGTGCCCTGTTCGATACGGTCACATACTGCCTGCACGCTTTTATGTTCATTGAACTTGTGGTGCGACTGCAGCGGGACTTTGATGCCGTAATGATTGAGAAGTACGCTTGTTGTTCGTGTGTCCTCGGCCAGCACGAGTCCCGCCGATCCCAAAACCTCCAGGGCGCGCACTGTTATGTCGCCCAGGTTGCCAATCGGGGTTGGAACCAGAACAAGCTTACCCATTAATGTTGAATTTTCTCCGGACCACATCCACAAATGACGACTGTGCTGCCGGGTCAGAGCCCATCACTGTGCTTTCGTCGAGGATCCTCATGGCTTCACCGAGGGATGCTGCCGAGTTAAGCCGCGAGATTGTGTCAATATATGCCTTGTTGTCTCCGCTGAAGAGTTCCCTGATAAAATAGAATTTGTCATTGATGCCAATTGCAGCGGCGATATCAGTTATTGGTCTTGCGTGCATTCCAGAGGTTATCGCCTCATCCTGTCTTACTTTCTTTAACTGTTCAACCATCCTGCCGGAGTCGTTGAACCTGTCAGCCAGCCTGCTCTTATTTGCCTCAGGTGTCTTTGGCATTTCCGGCACTGCCTTAACCTCAGCCTCAACCTTAGCCTCAGCCTCAACCTTTGCCTCAGCCTGCCTCAGCCTTAACCTCAACCACCTCCTCAGTTTCAATAACTTCCTCCACCACTTTCTTTATCTCCTCCTCAACCTTTGCCTTAACCTCAGGCTTAACCTCAGGCTTTAACCTCAGGCTTAACCTCAGCCTTAGTCTCTGCCTTAACCTCAACCTTATTCTTAACCTCAGCCTCAGCCTTAAGTCCCGGCAGTACCGCCAGCATCTCAGCAGCGCTCCTCACCCTCGAGCGGGCCAGCTTAAGTTCAGCAAGATGATTTACGGTAGTTGTCGAAAGCGCATCGAGCAAAACTCCCGCCTCCTCAAGATCCTTCTTAATTATACTAACAGCTGTTGTGAAATCCATCGCACTTTATTTTTTATACCGATCGCTTTTCTTTATTTTGCAAAAGTAACTATTTATCATTTGTGCCTCAAACAAACAAATCATAATATTGAACGGCACAATCCCGGTCTGAAGTATGGAATTTCTTGAAAACTCGGTAGATAACGCCGGCAAACGAGGGTCGGTTGAAGTGATAGCAGGCTCTATGTTCTCAGGGAAGACCGAAGAACTGATCCGCAGGCTTCGCAGGGCCAAGTTCGCAGGGCTGCGGGTAGAGATATTCAAACCTGCTGTCGATGTACGTTATTCGGAGACGAACGTGGTATCACACAATGAGAATTCCATAATGTCCACCCCGGTTCAGAATGCTTCGTCAATTTTATTGCTCACCTCGGGGGTGGAGGTAGTGGGTATCGATGAAGCCCAGTTCTTCGATGACAGTCTCATAGAGGTTTGCACGAAGCTGGCTGATGCCGGTACCAGGGTCATTGTAGCCGGTCTCGACATGGATTTTTCAGGCAGGCCCTTCGGCCCCATGCCTGCTCTGATGGCTGTTGCGGAGTATATCAGCAAGGTGCATGCAATATGTGTCAGATGCGGTAACCTGGCGAATTATTCTCACCGGAAGACCAAATCTGAAAAGGTCGTTGTGCTCGGTGAGAAAGACATCTATGAACCGCTTTGCAGATCGTGCTATATTAAATCAATAAACAGGTAAACGGTGAACTTATCGGCCCTTCAGCTTGCGGAGATCACCGGCGGGGAGCTGCACGGAGATCCCGGCATTACTTTTACCGGAATAATTACCGACAGCAGATCGTCAGGCGCCGGCCGTGAAGTGCTTTTCATTGCATTGCGCGGGCCGAACCACGACGGGCACAGGTTCATCTCCCAGCTCCGTGGCAGGGGTGTAAGCCTCTTTCTTGTCGATACCCTGCCTCCTGCCACGGAAAGCACGGCCGGCGCCGCATTCGTGAAGGTAATGAATACCCTCGAAGGGCTCCACAGGCTGGCAGCATGGAGAAGGGATCAGTTTCACGGAACTGTGATTGCCGTTACAGGCAGTGCCGGCAAGACAATTGTGAAGGAGTGGCTGGCAGAAACCCTTGGCACTGCTTTCAACGTCATAAGAAGCCCCAGAAGCTATAACTCGCAGGTTGGGGTTCCGCTTTCACTGATTAACATCGATGACAGGTACGATACGGCTGTCATCGAGGCAGGGATTTCCAGACCCGGCGAGATGGAGAGGCTGGCAGCCCTCATCAGGCCTGACACAGTTGTCATTACAAATGTTGGTGATGCACACGGTGAAAATTTCAGCGGGAGAGAGGAGATCGCCTTTGAGAAGCTGAAACTGGCATCGGGAGCCTCACTGATCATTTACAACGCGGATGATAAAATAATTGGCAGCGAAGTGGCCCTTCACCATTCTGCCACGCAATCATTCACATGGTCGCTCTCAGGGTCCGATTCATCACTGAAGGTTGTGCGCAGTGAAAGAGCGGGCAACGGAGTCTCTCTTCACTGCACCAGCAACTCAGCTTCTTTTGTGGCTGACATTCCATTTTCAGACAGGGCCTCCTCAGAAAATGCAGTCTCCGTCATTGCCGCAAGCCTGACTGCCGGTGTGCCGCCCGGAAACATAATTGCAGCGGCTTCGGCCTTCCCTGCAGTGGCAATGCGAATGGAGGTCAAGAAAGGAATCAACGGCTGCACACTCATAGAAGACTATTATAATTCGGATCCGGGTTCACTCTCCATGGCTCTCGACTTCCTCCACAGTCATTCAAGGGGCAAATCAACCCTCATCCTTTCCGATTTCAGACAGATAGGGGGTGATGAAAGGTCGCTTTATGAAGGTGTTGCTGCCGCAATCAGACATTCAGGAACAGGCAGGTTCATAGGGATAGGGGAGGCACTTTCAAGAAACAGGGAACTGTTTCCAGAGGGTTCTGCATTCTATGATACCACCTCTGATTTTACCGAGACTTTCCGCAGTTTTTCATTCCGTGAGGAGACAATTCTGATAAAGGGTGCCAGGGTTTTCGGTTTCGAGCGTATCAGCAGTCTCCTTGAGCAGCAGCTGCACCAGACACGTTTCGAGATTGACATGAGTGCTGTGGTGCACAACCTTAACGAGTTCAGACGGGTTCTGAATCCCGGTACCGGAATAATGGCAATGGTAAAGGCCTTTGCATACGGATCGGGGTCGGCTGAGATAGCCTCACTGCTTGAATATCACCATATCAGTTACTTTGCGGTAGCATATGCCGATGAGGGAGCAGCTTTGCGCGAAGCGGGCATCACAACGCCGGTGATGGTAATGAACCCTGACGCCAGCGTTATGGAGCTGATAATTCAGCAAAACCTCGAGCCTGAAATATACAGCCGCGAGTCACTTGACAGTTTTCTCAAGGCAGCCGTCAGACACGGACTCCTTCACTATCCTGTGCACCTGAAGATCGATACCGGCATGCACCGCCTTGGATTCGGACCTGATGAAGCGGATTACCTGGCAGAGATACTGCGGAAGGAGGAGCACGCAAGGGTTGTTTCGGTCTTTTCACACCTTGCGGCAAGTGAAGATCCTCAGCACGATGACTTCACCCACCTTCAGGCGGCAAGACTTATTTCCGCCGCCGGCACCCTGCGTAAGGGTCTGGGATACGACTTCAAGCTGCACCTTCTCAATTCATCAGGCATCTGCCGCTTTCCGGAGTACCAGTTTGACATGGTGCGGACAGGCATTGGCCTTTACGGCATAGGGAAATATGAAGGGCTGTCATTAAGACATACAGGAAGATTTGTTACCTCCGTATCACAGGTAAGAGTGATACCTGCCGGAGAGCCGGTGAGTTACGGCTGCAATGACAGGGCTGATCATGAGCGGACAATTGCTGTTGTTCCGGTCGGTTACGCCGACGGTCTCCGGCGAAGCATGGGAAACGGCAGGGGCAGTCTCTTCATTGCAGGAAGGAAGGTGAAAACAGTGGGCAACATCTGCATGGATATGTGTATGGTTGATGTTACCGGCACGGATGTCAGAACTGGTGATGAAGCCGAAGTGTTCGGGAAAAACCTGCCGGTGGAAGAGATGGCGGAACAATGCGGAACCATACCTTATGAGGTACTTACATCGATTCCGTCAAGGGTAAAGAGGGTCTATACAAGTGAATGATCAGCCAAGGTGGCTTATCTTCTCAAGCTTGCCTGTGTCAACTATCCTGATCTTCTTTCCGTCAAGAGCAATTACAGATTCAGAGGCAAACATAGAGAGTGTCCGGATGGCATTTGAAGTGGTCATGTTCGAGAGGCAGGCCAGGTCTTCCCTTGAGACATAGGCCTTTATTGTCTTCCCGTCATTTTCGAAACCGTATGTATCGCGGAGTACGATCAGTGACTCGGCAAGCCTTCCCCTTATATGCTTCTGGGTAAGTGAAACAGTCCTTTCATTCGAGAATGTCAGGTCTGTAGCCATCATCCGCATCATCTGCATCGAAAGGTCAGGGTTTCTCCTTAACAGCTTAAGGAATGTATTCTTCTCGAAAATACATACTGCACTCTCCTCAATTGCAACGGCGGAGACTTTGTAGGGACATCCTGAAATGACAGCCGCATAGCCCAGCAAGCCCTGGGGCCTGACCATACGTATGATCTGGTCCCGTCCCCCGATACCCTCCTTGAAGACCTTTACCTTTCCCAGGGCAAGGCAGAACATTCCCGCGGGCTTTTCTCCCTCGTTGAAAATGATCTCCCCCTTGCGAAAGAGTGCATAGGTATGATTCTGAATCAGTAATTCCTTCTCTTTCCCAGGCAACTCTTGCAACATTGAGAAAGAACCTTCAAGGCATTGCTCGATGTAAGAATTCTTGTATGGCATGACGCTTATGTTGAACAACATATGCAAAGTTATTAAAAAAGTCAGGCAAAATGAAAATTAACACTTTTTAACACACACATATACAGGCAGTTGTAAAGATCACTACCAGAGAATTTTATTGAGAAGGTATGCCCGGAAAAGGGTTGCAGAAAGTCATGATTCAGGTCACGAAATTATTTTCCGGCGGTGATATCCGGAATAATTCTGCTTAAAAATATGTTTTCAGTAACGTGAAATTATTGGAATTCTTCTGCCGCTGCCGAATGATTTGAAAGAGACTCTCAATACCGGCGGAGCCTGTTTTCTTTTGAATTCGCTGGAGCGCACAAGTGAGACTATCCTATTTACTACTGCGCTGTCATAGCCTTCCTCAATGATCCTGGCCGGCGATCTTTCAAGATCAATATACCTGTACAGAACTTCGTCAAGCAGGTCATACGGAGGAAGAGAGTCGGTATCGCGCTGGTCTGCCCTGAGTTCGGCAGAGGGAGGTTTGTTTATAATTTGCTGAGGGATTATTTCCTTTTCAGAGTTTATCTCTCCGGCGAGCCGGTAAACCTCGGTCTTGTACAGGTCGCCTATTACAGAGAGTCCTCCCGTCATATCACCGTAGAGTGTACCGTAACCTGTGGCCGCTTCGCTTTTGTTGCTCGTGTTGAGGACCATCCCTCCGAGTTTATTTGTAAAAGCCATGAGTATGACCGCACGAACCCGTGCCTGGATGTTTTCTTCGGTGACGTCGGCGGGGCGGTTCCCGAAGAATGGTTTAACGGTCTTTTCAATTGCAAGGCGTGCCTCCTCGATACTCACAGTGTGGTACATTACTCCCAGTCTTCCTGCAAGTTCCACGGAATCAGTTAAGGAGTGTTCCGATGAGAACAGTGAAGGCATGAGCAGGGCAGTGACGTTTTCGGGACCGAGGGCCTCGGCTGCAAGAGTAAGGACTACCGCCGAGTCAATACCTCCTGAAAGGCCAACCACAGCTTTTTGCTGATTGCTCTTGGCAAAGAAATCTGATATTCCGGTAATGAGGGCCCTGTGAATATACGGTGTCATGTCATCCGGGTATCCGCCCTCAGTCCGTGCAGGTTTAGCCTTATTACCATGGTCATTACGGCCGCCGGGTAATTCGACCGGAACGTCAACCACCCTTAGTTCTTCGGCACAGAAAGCGAGTTTTTCGGTTATCATGCCAGAAGCATCAATGACCACTGATGAGCCGTCGAAGATAAGGTCTGTATTTCCGCCGGTCTGGTTTACTGAGATGAGCGGCAGGTTATAGTCAATTGCATTTTTTCTGAATATCTCCTCTCTGACCCTGATCCTGTTGTGAGCGAAAGGATTGGCAGCGATGTTTACAATAAGTCGGGGTTCATCCTTGATCAGCTCATCCAGCGGTGTGATTCCGTATAAACGGCAGATACCCCTGTCAGCGCATGGCTGTTCAGCCCAGATATCCTCGCAAATTGTAACGGCAATTTTAAGTCCCTTGTATTCAATGGCCTGAAAAAGATTGCCCGGCTCAAAATACCGTGCCTCGTCGAAGATGTCATATGTGGGAAGGAGGGCTTTGTTGATGACAGCCTTGACCCTGCCGTCATACATGAAAAAGGCGGAGTTATGAAGTCCTTTACCGTAAACACCGGTGTTTGGTGAAGGAGCACCGACAATGGCGGCTATTCCGGTGCAGTGCGAAGCAATCTCCCGGACTGCATCCATGGAGGCAGCAATTATTTCTTCCCTGTTAAGAAGGTCAAGTGGTGGGTATCCCGTGACGGCAAGCTCTGAGAAAATGACAATTTCCGCATCCTGTGCCCTTGCCCTTCCGATGGCTGAGATGATCTTCCTGCTATTGTACTCCGTGTCTCCGGGCACATAGTTTAACTGGGCCAGTGCAATTTTCATCTTCCCGGAATCAGAACTTTACTCCAAGCCTGATCCGTAACATTCTCAGTCCCGATTTGTCCTTTGGCTGAAAAACATCCGACAGGTCTTTCGTGACATCGAAAAAGTCTTCGTCGAATCCGAGCCCTGCAACAAGTGATGTTCTGATACCAAGCTCGTATTCCAGACCTGCTGTGATATGCCATCCCAGATTCATGGTACGTACTTCTGTTTTCGCATTTTCCTTGCTGATCTGGTTCTGAGGAATATCCACCGTAGACTTCAGGAGAACACGGATGTCCAGCCCGAGGTCGGTGAAAAGGGTAAGGTAACCAATCTGGTTTGTGCGGAGTCGGAATCCGGCAGGAATATTAAGGTAGCGCAGGTTATAAACCATCTCGTCACCGGCCGCAACAACCTGTGTAAAGTTGCTGAACACCATTGTGTGAGGTTGGGTGGCGCTCAGTCTTCCTCCTGCAGTGATGAAGCCTATCCCCGATGAGAATGCATAGTTCTCGGCAAAATAATGGAGAACATTAAGTCCCAGGCCGAAGCCGGGCTTAACACCCTCACCGTTATATCCCGATGAGTTTGAACTCATCCAGGTAATAAGCGGGTCGGCATGTATGCCGAATTCGAAATCCTGAGCTTTGCTCCTGGCTGTGGTTGCGGCTAAAAGCAATATTATGACGGCTATTGTCAGTGAACGGTTTCTCTCTCTTTTCATCTTACCTTGTTTTGCCAGGCAAAATTATAAATAAATGTCCTTATTTTGTGCATAAAATCAGCTATTCCGTATTATGGGATCAAGAGTAATTCCAGTCAGCTTCACATCCGCACTTCTTATTGTCATTCTATCCACGGCCTGCGTGCGCAATCCCTTCAGGGTTGACCTCACCGGAGTGGAATGCAATGTTACTGTCAGGGATCTCGGCAGTGAAATATTCGATACACCGCCACCGCAACTCAGTGCAAAGGCGGACACGCTGAGCAAGACCTTCGGGCGTGCTTTGAAAGTATATAGTAATATTCTGGGGCTTGGAGACCCCGCTGATGAAAAATGGAAATCGTCGTTCATTCTTTTTGCAACTGACCTTCAGAACCTCGCTCTGTGGGATGATGTGAAGCGCGTCTGGCCCTCTTCTCAACCTCTTGTGCAGGACCTTGAGAGCGCCTT
Organism: uncultured Bacteroidales bacterium; assembly: GCA_963757935.1. GTDB lineage: Bacteria > Bacteroidota > Bacteroidia > Bacteroidales > VadinHA17 > SR-FBR-E99. The sequence goes on from CAVWSZ010000003.1 coordinate 152,312, forward strand.
CAGGCACTACCTCTATTATTTCCCTGATGCGGAAGTGCCGGAGATTGTTACCTGTATGACAGTGTTCAACAACAGTATCATCATAGACGACTCTCTTTTGATGATAAGCCTCGACAGGTACCTGGGGGCAGATTCAAAATACTACCCCTCCCTCGGAATCTATGAATACCAGTCGCGTAAGATGACTCCTGTCTATGCAGTCCCGGACTGTATGTACGCCTGGGCGACCACCGAGTGGGATTACAGTGCAATGGGATACGGTCCCGTTACGCTGATGAATACAATGATGCACGAGGCGAAGCTGCTCTATTTTACGCGCTGCATGATTCCCGACCTGCCTGACACGGTGCTGTTCGGGTTCAGGCAGAAGCAGCTTGATTTCTGCACGGAAAATGAGGCTATGATATGGGAGTACCTTGTCAGCAAAGACCTGCTCTTTTCAACTGACAGGTTCCTGATAAGGAAATTTACGGGTGAAGCACCTTTCACAAGTTATTTTACCGAAGAGTCACCCGGCAGGGCTGTAGTCTGGACCGGGTACCGGATTATTGAAAGGTATATGCGTAACAATCCACGGGTGACACTGGCGGAACTGATGAAAATTTCAAATTTTCAGACAGTGCTGTCAGGAGCCAGGTACAATCCCGGGTAAAAAAAAGAAGCTGCCCTTTCAGACAGCTTCCGGTTTTCCTGCAAGCAGTGCGGTTTAATTTGCGGGATGAATTGCCTCAACAGGGCAAACGTCGGCGCAGGCACCACAATCGGTACATATATCCGGATCAATCTTATAGATATCACCTTCGGATATAGCCTCTACCGGACATTCATCTATACAGGTTCCGCAAGCTGTGCAATCCTCATTAATTTTGTAAGCCATTATTTTTGTCTTTAATAATTAATGCCGCAAAAATATCGGTTATTTTCATAAGTTCCTATATAAAAAAGAAATTATTTTCAACGGGGTTCTCCGGCGATCAGATTCACTGTCAGCCAGGTCATGTTCGCCACCCCGGTTACCATAGCTTTCTCGTCAATATCGGCAGAGGGAGTATGCAGTAATTTCACAGGCTGACCTTCTGGTGTCACCCCGATCCTGAATAAAAAAGAAGGATATTTTTCACTGAAGAAGGAGAAGTCTTCCGAACTCATTCTCGAAGGCATTTCCCTCACGCGCTCGGCTCCAAGCAGGGCAGTGCTCAGGGACCGGGCTTTTTCGACAAGTAAAGGGTCATTTACAAGGACCGGGTATCCCTCAACGATGCGCGGATCAACAGTCACTCCGTATTTCAAAGCTACAGCAGATGCGGTACTTCGGATAACCTCCTTGGCTCTGCTCCGAAGGTCCTCGTCGAAAGCCCTGAAAGTGCAGTCAATCTCGACTGTTTCGGGTATCACATTGGTGGCTCCCCTGCCTGAAATGCGACCGATACCAAGCAATGCGGGTCCGATGTCTTCACTCATTTTCCTGACAGTATCCTTGAGTGTGATCACAAGTTCAGAGGCGATATAAATCTGGTCAGTATATTGCGAAGGCTGTGCCGCATGACCGCCACGGCCTCTGACTGTGATGTAAATCTCGTCGCAGGAAGCCATGTAGGGTCCTGCATGATATCCCACGGTGCCTGTGGGAAGATCGGGCAGCACGTGGAGTGCAATAAACATGTCAGGCTTATACTTTTCAAAGATGCCTGACTCGAGCATCAGCCTGGCGCCTCCCGGCGCTTTCTCCTCACCCGGCTGGAAGACCAGCAGGACATCGCCCGCCAGATCGCTTCGCATATTCTGCAGCATCGAAGCTGTGCCAAGGAGTATCGAAGTATGGGCATCATGCCCGCAGGCATGCATTACGCCCTCGTTCAGGCTGCGGTATTCCGGCCCCTGATTCTCTGTTACCGGCAGGGCGTCCATATCTGCCCTGAGTGCAAGTGTAAGACCTCCGGAAGCCTTTTGACCCCTGATGATTCCTACTATACCCGTGCCGGCAATACCGGTTTCGTGTTCAATTCCAAGATCTGAAAGCTTACGGCTGACGAAAGCTGCGGTTTCATGTTCCGCATAAGAAAGTTCAGGGTGCATGTGGATATGACGCCTGACACGCACAAGCTCCGGAAGGAGTGCTTCAGCGCCGGTAATAATTTTCTTTTTCAGGAGCTCCATAAGCTGCACTCCTTAGAAATCAAGACTGAAAGAGAGATAGAATATCTTTGGAAGGATATAACCGTTGTCAATGCCCCAGGCAAGGTCGCCTCTGACGAAGTAACCGAATAACTGCGCCCTGGCGCCGAAACCGACACCTGCAACGATGGGTTCACGCATTGCATCGAGGGTCACCACCACCGGACCGTTACTGTAGACCTTGTCAGACCAGTAGTTCTCATTGCCCCAGGGATTCCAGCCTGACCACGCCATTCCGACATCACCAAACGCCACAACCTGAACGCTGTTAAGGAAACTGGACCTCAGCGGGTGACCGGCAAAGTATCTTATCACAGGCCACCGTATCTCACTGTTTATCAATGCGAAATTACTTCCGTTACGGATATTCTGGCTGAATCCGCGCATATTGGTGGCAAGAGCCTGGAAACCGTAATTGACAGAGGGATCAACCGGAACACTCTGGTCAAACATCGGGACCTTATTGAAAAGATAGCCCATCCAGTTGTCAACACCCCCCATATAGTAAATAAGCCGTGACGGCCCGAAAGAACTGCTGGCGGCAAAGCGGTTTGCCCAAATCAGGTCACGGTGTATCTTCTGGTAGTGCCTGAAATCGGCACCTACAACGAACATGTCGCTCTTTGTCCTGTTCAGCTCGCGGTAATACTCGCCGAAGATCTTGAACCGGGTACCATAGTAAATGTTGATGGTCCGTTTACGGGTATTGTCATATATAATCTCCCCCTTGAGTCCTGCCCAGTGACGGTTGAAACCTTTCGCCATGAGGCTTGTCATGTCGGTCGACTGTATAACATAGTCGTCATACCGGTAGCTCAGTGTGCCTTTCAGTGCAAGAACCGCGCTCAGGGGTTTGCGAAGGGAGAAATATGTGCTGTAGCTTTTTATCTTGTAATAAAGGGTGTCATTATAACTGTCGAAGACCTGTTTGTGGAAGATGAGCTGCTTGTCGAAAGTGCCTTTCAGAGACTCGAGGCTGACGAGATATTCATTGCTGTCAAAATTACCTGAGAACCTGAATCCGCCGGTGATCCTGTAATCTTCGAACAGGTCGAGGGTGCCGATTTTGAGAAGCATGTTAAGCCCGGGGTTGAAATAGGGAGCCCCTCCGTTATATGCCTGGTACGCGTTGTTCAGGAAGTTAAAGTCAATCTGTGTGGCTGTATAGTTATTGTAGAAAGCGGTACGGTAGACTCTTGCAACCGGCATCTCCATCCTCGAGGTATCGAGGTCGACATCCATATAGTCTTTTCGCCACTGCAACTCGTAATAGTTTTCCTTTTCCTTTTCGAAAACATAATTATTGAAGTCTATTGGCTCATCCTTCACATAATATTCATAGAGCGGCTTTTGCAGTGTGTCATTCATCCTGGCCCGTTCAGCAAGGAGACGGTCCCTGAGTGTATTGATGCTGTCTGCAGCCCTGAGTGCAGATGTGAGTTCATCACGGTAGCGGGTCGACTTGATGTCGCTTTCGTTCACCTTTGCAGTTTCAGAGGCAGCCCCTGCCAGAAGGTTGTAGCGTCCCTTATTATAGATTACAGCTGCGTCAGTGCCCCCGTTGCGGTCAAATGCTTCCAGATTCCTGGGGAAGTCAGTGACCTGCTTTGATTCAATGAAATACCGGTAGTGAAGAGCCGTGTCAATATAGCTGATGACACTGTCAAATGAAGCATTGTAATAGTTTTTTATCCCGTTTCCGTTACCCGTAAAACCTGTTGCACCGGCCGATGCGTTTACAGGTTCCCGGTAATCATCGTACGGATTCTCACCCAGCCGGGTCAGGACAGAGCCCCGGGCGGCCAGATCATATGTAAAAAGATTCCACGTAAGCCCGACGGGTTCCTGCGGGTCACCCTTATTTGTCAGGGAATCCGTCAGCCTGTTCGATGAAAAGATTATTGTTTCGTTCTTTCCCCTTACAAAGGAGGCTGCGCGGTCATCAGCCACATCAAAAGTTATGCGTTCGCTGGTGCCTGAGATAATCGTATGCACATATATGTCAGTCATCCCGTTTATGACACCTGTCAGCAGCAGCCTGGTGGCGTCAGGCGAGTAGGAGAGAGACATCACTTTTTCAAAGAAGGGCATTGTGCGTTCTTCAAAGTTTTTCTGGTCTGTCCGGTAGAAGTAAAGCTGCATCCCGCCCTTTTCCTCATTGACGAAGGTCAGTATCTTGCCTCCGGGGTGCCAGGTCAGTACAGGATATGTATAATCGACAGTCTGCTCAAACTTCGGTTCGGCAGAGAAGAGCTTCTTGTTTTTCCCGGTCTGTGTGTCGTAAAGCATTATTTTCCGCCGGCCCCAGTCGTTTGAGACCCATGCAACATATCTGCCGTCAGGACTGACCTTAACTGAAGTGTAACGCTGCTGCGGTTTTGAGCGGCTTGACAAGCTTAGGGGCAGTATAAGTCTCTCCCGGTTTGACCGAATAGTAGTCAGCATAAAAGGCCCGCCAGTCGCGGTACGTATCCTTAATGCTTTTGCCAAGTCCGTAAAGGAAGCCGTCTTCGATATTCTTATAAACCTTGGAAAGGTAAATGATGTTGGGAATGATCGCGTCACCGTATGTTTCCCCGATATATTTCCAGAACGACTGGCCGGCATATACTGCTTCGTCATACTCCAGGTTGTCGAGGTTTTTGTACCTGCCGTTCTCGAAACCGTCCCTGACGCGGTTATCGGTTTCCTCATCCCATCCGTATGCTACGTAGTTGACAAGGCCCTTAATATACCAGTCCGGGATCTGAATCTGTGAATTGCTCGAGGTTCTGTCGCGGAGGTCGGCATTTGAGACCATTTCATACACAATGACCTCGGCAATTGCCGATGCAATCAGTTTGTCAAATTCCTTGTGGTCACCGTTGAACCAGAGCATCACCTTATTCTTGATGACGCGACTGTATCCGCCCACATTGTAATCGTCCTCGGCAGAGATCAGCCCGATATTACTCTGCCTGAAATCATTTTTCTTGTTGTAGACTATTATTATAAGTCTCTTGTTCAGCGAGTAATCAAAATAATCCTCTACCTCATTCAGCTTCTTCTCAGCAACAGTGCAGGCATATTCCGCAACTTCGCGGCCGAATTCGTTGTAATAGCAGTCTATGTCTTCGAACCTGAAATAGTTCCAGAAGAAATCGCGGTACTGGACCCTGTTTTTTCCAAAGGTCATCTGCATCCCGTTGTAAAACTGTCCGGCAGCAGGAAGGGCCGGCATCAGTGTCAGGATTATGACAGACAATATCAGGAGTTTTCTTCTCGGCATAGCTGATAATGGAGACTCTTCCGGTTTGTTTCAAATTCTGTTCCAAAAGGTGTATCCGTCAGGCAAAACTAATGCATAAACCAATAAAAAAGCAGGTGCTCAATGATTTTTATTATTTTTGACGTTTATAATGATGCAACCGTTATGGTCTGATCTTTGTTATGGAGGTAAAGGGATATTGATAAATCATTTGTTAAAAAAGTTAATAGAGATGAAAAGGAGTTTTATTGTTCTATTGGTATTTGTCATTGGTACAGGCCTGTATGCCCAGCCGAAACTCAACTTCCAGAATCCGCGTTTTGATTACGGTGCGATGAAAGAGGAAGCCGGCAAAAAGGAGGCTGTTTTCAATTTTACAAATACAGGTGATTCTGTTCTCGTGCTGACAAAGGTTCAGCCGTCGTGTGGTTGTACAGCAGCGGACTATACCAAGTCGCCCATACCTCCCGGCGGAAAAGGGTTTGTAACTGCGGTTTTCGATCCCCGCGGATATAACGGAAAATTCACCAAGAGCATTTCGGTATTCTCAAATGCCAAACCGGCAGTTACGGTTCTCATTATTGAAGGACAGGTGACACCGCGTGAGAAGACGATTGAGGAAACTTTCTCATTTGTTGTAGGACCAGTCAGGTTCGAATCAAATCACCTGGCTTTTACATCGATAAAAAAGAATGAAAAAAAGATCAGGGTAATGCCTGTCATTAACCCGTCAAAGGAACCGGCCACAATCGAGTTCGAAGGTCTGCCTGCTCATCTCACGATGAAGGCGACGCCGGCTACTCTCAAGCCGGGTGAGAAAGGCATCATCGAAGGATCGTATGACGCAAACCTCAACAGTGCCGCATGGGGTAATGTGAATGACCTTGTCAGGCTGAAAATCAATGGAGTTCAGCAACAAAACATCTACCTGTATGTTTCTGCAAACCTTGTGGAGGATTTCTCCTCTCTCACGGCACAGCAGCTTGCAAATGCACCTGTTTTCAAACTGGTTTCAAATACGGTTGATTTCGGGAAGATCAAGCAAAACGAATCGGCAGATGTGGAATATGTATTCACAAATGAGGGCAAGACTGACCTTATCATTCGTCATGTAAAGGCCGGCTGCGGATGTACAGCCCTGATGCCGACCGAGAATGTAATCAAACCGGGAGCACAGGGGAGCATAAAGGCCAAGTTCAATTCAGGAGGTTATAAAGGCAATATTTACAAGAATATCTTTGTCTACACCAATGATCCGAAGAACTCTGAAGTCATGCTTATGATTAAGGGGGAGGTTCTTGTAGAAGGACAGTAGACTGAATGACAGGGAGATAATTCATTTAACATTCGATGGCCAAGGGAAAAGATACCGCCGGGTCACTCTCGGTACAGAAAGGTGTTGTTCAGCCGCCAAGCATTAATCCTGAGGTTATATCTCGTCTCAGGCGCACCCGGCGAAAGCACTTCTCTGCTGACGAGTATGTTGACGGCATCCTCAGGGGTGACCGTTCGGTTTTAAGTCAGGCTATTACACTTGTTGAGAGTTCTCTTCCTGAGCACTATGATATTGCACAGGCGGTTGTTGAAAGGTGTCTGCCGGCCAGTTCCAGGTCTGTCAGGTTAGGCATTACAGGAGTGCCGGGTGCCGGCAAGAGTACATTCATTGATACATTCGGCACATTGCTTACGCGTCTGTACGGACGCAGGCTTGCCGTTCTTGCAATTGATCCGAGCAGCCAGCAGAGCCATGGCAGCATCATGGGAGACAAAACCAGGATGGAACAACTCAGCACTGACCCGGATGCCTTCATCAGGCCTTCACCTGCCGCCGGGACACTGGGCGGCGTGGCGCGGAAGACACGCGAATCGATAATACTGTGCGAGGCTGCAGGTTTTGACACAATCATCGTGGAGACAGTAGGTGTGGGTCAATCGGAGACTGCAGCACATTCGATGGTCGACTTTTTCCTGGTGCTTATGCTGGCCGGAGCCGGTGATGAGCTGCAGGGAATTAAGAGAGGCATCATGGAGATGGCTGACACAATAGTCATAACCAAAGCTGATGGCAGCAATGTTCAGAAAGCGGAGATGGCCAGGGTGGAATACAAAAATGCCCTGCATCTGTTTCCGGCCTCACAGTCAAAATGGAATCCCCGCGTTCTCACCTGTTCCTCTCGTGAAAACACCGGCATCAATGAGGTGTGGGAGACAGTCCGCGAGTATGTCAGCAAAACCAAGAGCAACGGGTATTTCTGGGAACGCCGGCGTGAACAGGCCGTCACAAGAATGCACGAGACTGTAATTGATGCACTTAAGTTCTCATTTTACAGCAATCCCGAAATTACGGAAATGTTGCCGGGCATTGAAAAACAGCTGCGTGAGGGTGAGACAACATCTTACAAACCGGCATCAATTCTTCTTGATAAATACTTTAGCAGAAAGACTTAGTCATCAATTATTTATATCTTTGGCCCTGTCAGTAAACTAAAACTAATCATCAACAAATCATTCAAAATGAGAAAATTATTTTACCTGTTAGTTATTGCAGCCATTGCTGCCTCTTGTTCTAAAGCTCCAAAATATGTCGTCACCGGAACAGTTGACGGTGCAGAAACCGGAGTTGTATTGCTTCAGAAGCGTATCCCCGGAGGTTATTCGGTACTGGATTCAGCTGTTCTGGAAAATGGTGTATTCAAAATGGAAGGATTTATCGATTATCCCCAGATGGTCATGCTTTCTCTTAAAGGCGCAAGGGGCGGTATGAACTTCTTCCTCGAGAATTCGGAAATATCTATCAACGGTCATGCCGATTCACTCTACCTGGCTTCTGTTACCGGCTCGGCTTCACAGTCGGAGTACGAGGCTTACCGTGCATCGTTTGAAGGATCAAATTCCGAAATGCAGACGGCTTTTGAAAAATACCGTGTGGCTAAGACTGCAGGCAATGAAGAACTTGCAACCACGATAGAAAAGGAACTTGAAGGCTTTGAGAACCAGCAGCTCGATATGAAGAAGCAGTTTATCGCAAATAATCCGGCTTCATATATAACACCTACAGTTCTGAATGAAATATCCTATTATCTTGAAGCACCTGAAATGGAATCGCTTCTCGGAGGACTTGATACAACCCTGAATAAAGTTGAGGCAGTGACAAAACTCAAGGAGAGACTCGTTGCTCTGAAGGCTGTTGCTATCGGTCAGAAAGCTCCCGATTTTGAACTCAATGATGTAACCGGAACCCCTGTAACACTCTATTCGAAAGTAGGCGGAAACACAAAGCTGCTTCTGGTTGATTTCTGGGCTTCATGGTGCGGCCCCTGCCGTCAGGAAAATCCGAACGTTGTAAAAGTCTGGAATGAATATAACAAGAAGGGATTTGATGTATTCGGTGTTTCTCTCGATTCAAAAGAAGACGCATGGAAGAAGGGCATTGAGGATGATAAGCTCACCTGGACTCATGTTTCAGATCTTAAATACTGGGATTGTGCACCGGCAAAATTATATGCCGTTAATGCAATACCTGCCAATTTCCTGCTTGATGAGAATGGCATTATTGTGGGCCATAACCTTCGCGGTGAAGACCTGGCAGCAAAAGTAGCCGAGATACTCGGAACGAAATAAATTCGCGGAATAAGTTTTTCATTAAAGCCGTTGGAGCCGGTTCTCCAGCGGCTTTTCCATCAAAATAAAGAGTTGTCATGAGCAAAAGAGAAGATTTTTTCAGGCACATCAATGAAGGATACGCCACCAAAGGAGAAGCAATTATTCTGGGCGGAGCGATGCTTGACGGCGAACCGCTGGCAGATGCCTTTATAAAGGTGCCGCTGAAGACACTCAACAGGCACGGTCTTATAGCAGGCGCTACCGGTACCGGCAAGACCAAGACCCTGCAGGTCCTTTCCGAGCAGCTGTCGGAATACGGCATACCGGTTCTTGTGATGGACGTCAAGGGTGACCTCAGCGGCGTGGCAATGCCGGGTGAAGAGAAGCCTTTTATAACTGACCGGCATGCGAAGATAAACCTTCCGTATTCGGTCAAGGGATTTCCGGTCGAGCTTCTGACCCTTTCGGAGCAGGACGGCGTCCGTTTGCGGGCAACAGTCTCGGAGTTCGGGCCTGTGCTCTTCTCCCGCATTCTCGACCTGAATGACACTCAGGCAGGAATCGTCTCTGTCATCTTTAAATACTGCGATGACGCCGGTATGGCCCTGATAGACCTTAAGGACATAAAAAAGGTGATTCAGTATGTTACCGAAGAAGGAAAGGAAGAACTCGAACGCGAGTACGGAGCTATATCAACATCCTCTACGGGCATAATTCTGCGCAAGATCATCGAGCTTGAGCAGCAGGGTGCAGATATCTTCTTCGGAGAGATGTCATTTGACATTTATGACCTGATGCGCAGGGACAGGAACGGCAACGGGTATATAAGCATCATGAGGCTCACCGATATACAGGACAAGCCAAAGCTGTTTTCCACATTTATGCTGTCGCTGCTGGCAGAGGTTTACAGCCAGATGCCCGAGAAGGGTGACCTTCCCAAACCTGAACTGGTGATCTTCATTGATGAGGCACACCTTATTTTCAACCAGGCCAGCAAGACTCTGCTTGACCAGATAGAAACAATTATCAAGCTCATCAGGTCAAAAGGTGTGGGTGTCTTTTTTGTCACCCAGAACCCCACCGACGTGCCGCCCCCGGTTCTGGCACAGCTGGGACTGAAGGTTCAGCATGCCCTGAGGGCTTTTACAGCCAATGACAGAAAGGCTATCAAACTGACGGCTGAGAATTTCCCGCTGTCGGATTACTATAAAACGGAGGATGCTCTGACAGCCCTCGGAACAGGAGAAGCCTTCGTTACTGCACTTAATGAAAAAGGTATTCCTACACCACTGGCAGCCACGATGATGCGCGCACCGATGGGACGAATGGATATCCTTTCAGCACAGGAGATATCTTCAATAAACAATTCCTCTGAACTGGTAAGGAAATATTCAAGGGTTGTTGACCGTGAGAGCGCCTATGAGATGCTTGAACGAAAGATTTCAAATATTGAGGATGAGAAGGCTGACGCCGAGAGAAGGAAAGAAAGGGATCAGGATGCCGGTCGTTACTACCGGACCGGACCTGTCCGACGCAGAACCACGGTCAATCCTGTTGTAAAAGTACTCACCTCCGCAACTTTCATCCGCGGAGTGATGGGGGTACTGACAAGGGCGATGAAGAGATAATTTGCCTGTCTGGCCTTATTTGCCTATATTTGAGAACAAATTCCCTGGCTGTTGTGTTTACCCTGAACAATTGCAGAAATAAGGTTAAACTAAATAAGATAAGAATGGGAAAAATCAGATCAGGTATTTTAAACTAAATGGGTGCGTGGTAATTGTATAAGGCTGCGCACCGTGGATCACATTGTCAGTGATGAAGGCCGAAACTGCGAAAGAAGCAGGCATTTGGTATCTCAATCAGTAACTAATTAATAATCTTAATATTGAAATTATGAAAGCAAGACTTTTAACTTTTTCTGCAATTCTTCTTATGTCCGCCATGGCTTTGCAGGCACAGGTAGACCTGGGTCTCCTCGGCGGGGTCAATTTCTATAATATGAACGGGAAAGACGGCGACGGCGACAAGTACTCAAACGGTTTGCTGATTGGATTCCACGCCGGAATTAATGCTAATATTCCGGTGGCACCTCAGTTCTATTTTCAGCCGGGACTTCAGTTTTCTGTTAAGGGTTCAAAGAATGACCTCGGTATTATTCCGGTGAAGGCTTCCGGCGATTTTCCAACCGTCACGAAACTGTCATATATTGAAATGCCGCTGAACCTGTTATTCAGGGCGCAACTTGGTGAGGGATACATCCTCCTCGGTTTCGGTCCTTATGTTGCTTACGGGATAGGAGGAAAGGAAACCACTGAGTACGGTTCCACTACTTTTGAAAAGACAGTTGAATTCAAAAATGAAATAGTTGTTTCCGACAACCTTCTTACCACCGCTTTTTATAAAAGGTTTGACGCAGGCGCCAATATCCATTTCGGGTATGAAACTTCGATGGGTATATTTCTGCAGCTGAACGCTCAGCTTGGATTACTTGACATCAGGCCCGATTATTACTGGGATGATGCTGACAGCAAGGCTGCCATCAGGAATACCGGCTTCGGTCTTTCAGCAGGCTACAGATTCTGATATTCTGAATTCAGAAAATGCAAAAGAGGCTCTCCCGGAAGTCAAAGGGAGAGCCTCTTATTTTTTGTAGTTTACACTATGATTTTCTTTTCCTGCGATATATCCGGAAGAGAGGCACTGCAGCTGCAAGAATAATCCATGCCGGCCACAGCCTGATAAGGATAAGGGCGAATGAAACAAGGCCGTTCCACCCGCCATGGAGTGATCGCTTCAGCCTTTCTGCAAAGGACCCTTTGACTGCGGGATGAAAAGTGTAACCTTTTTCTTTTGTGAGGGTCATGTTAAGTGTGCTGTATGATACCTGATCTGACAGGTATTTCAGCCGCCCCTCCGAGCTTTCAATTTCTTCGACAATGACCCTGATCTGTTGCTCGATCTCAAGTATATCCTTAACAGTTTTTGCCTGTTTAAGCAATTCCCTGTAACGCGCAAGATATTCACGCTTGTTCTCAAGTCTTGACTCAAGATCGATGAATTCAGTGGTGACATCCCTCGTATTGACCGACTTATTTGTTACCTGACCTCCTCCTGATTCCATGGCAGCAATGAATTTTTCGAAACTCACCGCCGGTATCCTGACTGTCAGGCTGTATGTTGTGGCATTGTCATCATTCCAGATGTTCTCGCTTCCGTAATAACCGTTAAATGCTGCAACAAGGGAATCGGAATGTCTTTTAGCCTTTTCCAGGTCATCGACTTTAATATTGAGCGAGCCGTCCTTGATGATCTTCTTTTTATCGGCAGGTACAGATGCAGGATCCAACTCCGGGGTGGCTACGGGATCAGCATTAATGTCAGCCATACGCGATTCTTCCTTATTCAATAACGGGGGTGCCGGAACCGACTGACCAACCATTATTTCCTCCATGGCTAAACGTTCTTTGCCATCAGATCCGGATCCGTTGCAACCTGCAATGAGGAGTGCACCCAGAGCTAACAGGAATAATCTTGTTTTCATTTTTCTGTCAATTAGTAATCAAATTTAAGACTTATAAAAGAATATCTCTCAGAATCCCTCAAGGTTCATGTAAACAGTTGGTATCAGCAGAAGAAATCCGAGTATGAAAAGGATTAGGATCAGAGGAATTACCCACCTGAACCATTTGTCATAAGGTATCCTGGCAACACTCAGGACGCCCAGCAATACTCCGGAGGTGGGAGTGAGCATATTTGTAAATCCGTCGCCCAGCTGAAAAGCCACCACGGTTGCCTGCCTCGATACACCTATCAGGTCGGAGAACTGTGACATCATGGGCATTGTCAGGGCTGCCTTGGCTGATCCGGATGGCATGACAAGGTTGATCAGGTTCTGTACAACGTACATCATACTGACTGAGGCCATCCTGCCCATCCCTGAAATAGAATCCGAAAGCCTGTAAAGAAGTGTGTCAATAATCTGGCCGTTGTTCAGAATGATTATAATGCCTCCTGCAAGACCGACAATAAGCGCTGCTGACTGGATATCCCTTACCCCGTCAAGAAAGAGCTTCGTGATCCTGTTGGCAGAGTAACTCATTGCAATCCCGGTAGCCAGGCCCATTACAAAAAACAGGGTGGCGATCTCCATTATATACCATCCGTACCCCATTACGCCGGTTATGAGGAAGAAAATTGTGAACAGAAGTATTTCGATGATGAAAAAGTGCACAGATTTCCTGAGTGTCATCCAGCCTGTAAGACCGAACAAAGCTGTCAGTACGGGAAGGGCCGGAATACTCAGGCTCCTCTCGCCGAAGGTCATGACTGTCAAAGGGAAAAAATATGAAAAGAGAGTCATTACGATTGTCAGAAGAACGTATACCACCCAGCCTGAAACGGGTGTATGATAAGCGACCTGTTCCTGTCCCGATGCATGCAGCTGTCTCCAGTAAGTGTCATCCTCCCTGACCGGAGACCGTGAAGGGTCTTTCTTTATCTTCCTGGCATAGCGAAGTATATAGATGAACCCTACCGTACTTATGACAACCCACATAAACAGTCTGTATTCCAGTCCCGAAAAAAGCGGCAGGTTCGAAAGCCCCTGCGCAATGCCAATTGTGAAAGGATTCAGGAATGCTCCCGCGAAGCCGAGGGCAGCAGCGACGAAACAGAGTGAGACCCCTACAATTGAATCATAGCCCATGGAAATTGCAAGCGGCACGAAAATGATAATGAAAGCGATGGTCTCCTCGCTCATGCCGAAAACAGCACCGAAGAAGCTGAACATCGACATTATAAGGATGAAGATCAGGTTGTCTGCACCTATCTTCTTAATTATCCTGTTGCCTTCGATCTTTTTGGTGAACCTGAGTACAGCCTGTATTGCAACGTCTATCGCCTTGCTTTCATTCATGATCCAGAAGGCACCGCCGATTATAAGGACGAAAATGATTATGTCAGCTTTGTCGACGAATCCGTCGAACAGGGCCGAAAAGACCTGCCAGGTCTGGGGGTGGCTATCGGTATAGTGGAATGATCCGGGAATTACAACACTTCTGTCGATACCGTTGACACTTACAGTCTGACGGTCAAATGTTCCTCCGGGTACGAACCATGTCAGCATTGCAGCCAGGACCACGACACTGAACACAATCACATAGGTGTGGGGGATCTTTTTTAGCAAGGTCTGAAAGTCTGAAGTCTAATGTCTGAAGGTCTAATGTCTGAAAGTCTGAAGGTCAAAAGGGCCATTAAAGTTAATAATGTCCTACAAATTCTGAATTCGAAATTCTTAATTTCTTTCAATCACCCCACGGACCCGTTCCCTGATCTCTGCAGGGGTGGGATTCAGTTCTTCGGCAGTGAATGTGCCTTTATCAGGATCAATGCGTTCGAATACCATCAGGTAAAGTTCAAAAATTATTTCGAGGCTTAGCCTGTAACGGGGCTGAAGCATCGGGCATACTCTTTCCATCACCTCGAGGGTCTGTAAACGGTATTTGTCTGCAAGCGCATGATATTCTCTCATCATCGCCCTGAATCCGGAAGTCAGCGGTGCCCCCCGTGCAATATCATGCAGGTCGCTGCGCGTAAGACCGTTCCTTGCCATAACGTCTCCAGCAAAGCAGTTGAGGTTATTATACTGGTCTTTCCGGAAGTCCCTGACGGTATGGACAAAGTAACTGAACATTGCGCAGGGTGTGGCTGTGCTGCGGACATCAAAGGGAGGATCGCTGTAACCGTGTTCGCTTTCCTGCAGGCCTGCCAGATGAACGAATATCGAGGCAGGTGCAACAGAGGCCCCCTGTGAGTACTCTATGAACGATTGTACCGTCGGGAACCCGTCATTGTTCACATCAAAATACATTGACCTCGCAAAGGCTTCGAGAGGCCAGTGAGGGATTCTGAAATGCTCCACTGTCTCCAGAAGTCCGGCCTGAAAATCAGACTGTTCTCCCTTGCCGAAGAGCATCCCGAGCCACTTCTCAACATCGGCTTTGAAACGCTCCCTGTCCCTTTCGGCAATCACCTGGTGCTCGGCCTTATAATCGTCAATAAGGTCATCAATTGTGCGCATGAATTTATAACAGACACATGCCGCCCTGTATCTTTCAGCATCCCAGAACCTCGCTGCCACCAGAATATTGGGATGTTCCGTTATCTTTTCAAAGTCAACGTCCTCGAATATCTTCAGAAACTTATCCTTATCTTCTCTCACGGCAAGTGTCATTTATTCGTTAACCTGTCAGCATCCCTGAATATCCGTTCTGAAACCAGTTTTGCAGAAAGAAGCACCATGGGTATTCCATTTCCGGGGTGTGTGCTACCGCCGGTAAAATAAAGGTTCCTGTAACGGCCGTCCCTGTTGTGAGGTCTGAAATACCCCATCTGGAAGATGTTGTGTCCCAAACTGCCGAAGACAGACCCGTGTGTTATGTTAAATGCTTCTTCCCATGCCGGTGGCGGAGCGCATATTTCGAATTTGATGTGCTCTTCCAGGTCGGTGATGCCCATTTCGCTGAGTCTTTTGAATACCGCTCTGCGGGCTGTTTCCCTGAGACGGTCCCAGTCCTGGGGCTTCTTTCTGTCAAGATGCCCCACGCCGACAACTACAGAAAGAGAATCTTCTCCGGCCGGAGCCGCCGAAGGGTCAGTATGTACGGGTGAGTGCACATAAAAACTGGGATCGCAGCTCATTGACTTTTCAATGAAGATTTTGTCCAGACCGCTTTTGAAATTGTCAGACAGAAAAACGCTGTGCTGCCCAAGCAGGGGATAATGTTTGTCAAGGCCCCAGTGAAGTGCCAGCGCTGAACAGGAGTAGGTCATACGTTCAATGCGCCGCGACTTGCGCGACGGAGGCAGAAGCTCACGGTATACATATGGGAGGTCAGCGTTGGCAATTATAACGTCAGCTGTGGCCAGGGTGCCATCAGCAAATTTCACTCCTGTAGCACGTCTTTTTTCAGTGACGATTTTTTCTACCGGCATATCAAAGTGAAACTTTACTCCCAGTCCCGAGGCAACCCCCATCAGTTTCTCTACAACGCTGTACATCCCGCCTATCGGAAAAAGCGACCCTTCAGTCAGCTCTGCGGAGGGGATCATCGAAAAGAGGGCGGGGGCTTTGAAGGGACTCTGTCCGACATAAATGTTCTGGAAGGTATATGCCATCTGCAGATGCTTGTCCCTGAAGAAACGCGAGGTATAACGGCTATGCCTGATGTATGTTTTTAACTTAATAAGTAACATGGCGTTACTTAGATTGAAGAAGTCGAAGAATCCGAAGAAGTTACGGCCAATCAGCTTTTCGAATGAGAGTTTATAAAGTCTGAAACCGGTTTTGACATACTCTCTTTCTTTCGGAAAACTGCCCTTTTCGAATTTCTCAAGCTGCTCCTCCATACGTTTTTCATCGGTGGTGAAGGCAATTTTGCTCCCGTCATCGAAGTATACAGTATAAAGGTCGTCAAGCTGTTTCACATCCAGGGTCTCCTCCAGCTTAAGCCCCAGGCTGCTGAACACTTCCCGGTATGTGTCAGGCATCAGCATCATAGTTGCGCCAAGGTCAAACCGGTGTCCGTCGCGCACTATCTGGCCGCACCGGCCTCCCGGAGAACTGTTCTTTTCGTAGACATTTACACTGTAACCCTTTTGTGCAAGGTATATCGAGGTTGTTATCCCGCCAATTCCGGAGCCAATAATGATGGCTGACCTGTTACTCTCCATATTCACAAAGAAGTGTTTTATTCAAATTCCGTTGATACCGGATTTTTACGATATCAAATCAAAACTATGCAGAATTTAAACCTCACTGCCGTATGCACCTAGCTAAAAGCGGAATAAGTTCGGTGAACGGCGGTTTTTGCTTTCTGAACGGCGAATGAACTACCAGAGCTGATGCACAAGAGGCCTGATTTCGTCTGTATAAAGCCGGTTTATGGCTGTCATCTGTGCTTCGGTGAGCGGGGGGAATTCTCCGGCCTGAAGATTGGTCCTTGCCTGCTCGGGTGAAGAAGCCCCCGGAATGATACAGCTTACTTCATCATGCATGAGGATCCAGCGCAGGGCAACATGTGCCAGGGGAGTGTTTTCGGGAAAGAGTTTTTTCAGGCTTTCAACCACTTCCAGACCTTTTTCATAAGGTACACCGGAAAAAGTTTCGCCCTTGTCGAACATCATTCCGTTGCGGTTAAAGAACCTGTGATCCCCGGGTCCGAAGCGGGTTGACGAGGAGTATTTTCCTGAGAGCAGTCCGCTGGCCAGGGGAACCCTGATTATCAGCCCCACATTCTTCTCTCTGGCCCGGGCGAAAAGCAGCTCATCAGGCCGCTGTCTGAAAATATTGTAGATGATCTGGATTGTTGTAACGTTTTCGAACTCAATGGCTTTCAGTGCTTCCTCAACTTTTTCGACACTCACTCCAAGATTGAGGATCTTGCCTTCCTGCTTCATTTTTTCGAACTCTCCGAAAATCTCGGGCCGGTAATAGACTTCAATTGGTGGGCAATGCAGCTGAATAAGATCAAGGCATTCAATTTCAAGTCGCTTCAGTGATTCTTCCACAAAGCTTCTCATAACCTCCGGTGTATAGCTCTTGCTCACGTGGGGCTGCAGCTTTCTGCCGCATTTGGTGGCGACATATATTCTTTTTTCTGCCTGCCGGGCGATTTTGCCTGAAGCCTTCTCACTTTCACCGTCGGAATAAATGTCTGCCGTATCGATGAAATTGATGCCGCCTTCAATTGCTTCACGCAGGATGCTTTCAGCAAGGGAATGATCAAATTTTGATCCCCATTTGCCTCCTACCTGCCAGGTACCGAGAGAGATCTCTGATACTTCAAATCCTGTTTTTCCGAGTTTTCTGTATTTCATAGCTGGTTTGGTTTGTCATTAAGAGGTAATTAATTCATTTAACATTGATATAGAATGAGACACTCAGACCGAAGGTCAGGTGTTTCAGGCCAATTTCGCTGTCTGTGATTAACCGGTTGCCCCTCGAATAAATCCATGGTGTACGGTTGAGTTTCATGGCGTACCCGCCGAAAGCTCCGATTGACCAGTAGTCTCCGCCACTGTGTAAGATGTCTGAGTAAATCAGGTATTCGAGGTTGATGCCTGCCACCGCAGCCATCTGGTTGAACCTCAGTTCAAGATCTCTCTCGTCAAGGTACTGTGTGAGGGGAATCTTACGTTCGTTACGGTAGTTCTGAAGTCTGAATCTGAGTAATTTCAGCGAAATGAGAGGTGTTATCCTCAGGCGCGGCGAGGTGATGAGATCATAGCCAAGGTTCAGACTGAAGGAGGTATTGCTGAGGTCAAAAATAAGGGTGTCATGTTCCTCACTGTAACCGTTACCCATACCCAATCTGAAGCCCGTGTAAAACCTGTGAACAGATACCCCGAGTTCCGGACCGGTAACAGCGAAGTAATCCATTGCGTCAGTATTGAATGAACCGATAGAAGAGGAGAATTCACTGAAATCTGTAAAAAGGGCATCAAGGGACAACGATGACCTGAATGTAATCCGGGGTACAAAGTCCTGATCGGGATTTTCAAGCATCAGATACGTTGGGGTGAGCACAATCTTCAGCGGGTATACGGTTGATTCATCAAGAACAACCTCTGCAGGATTAAATCCGAGGCAACGGATCTGCAGGCTCATTTCCTTACCTGGCTCCAGAAGGAGGTGAAAGATGCCGTTCATATCAGCATTGGAGCAGTTGCCCGAGTTCACCTGGCAGACTGTCGGACCCGCGATGGCTACATTGTGTTCATCGGTGATCTGTCCCGTGACTATCTGAGTCTGACCTGAGACCTTCAATGATGAGGCTGTTATAACCACCAGCAGCATGACGAGGGGCAGGAATACGGTTCCGCGGGATGAACACGAGCCAATGACTCGTTCCGGAATTTTAGAGCCCAGTATCATTTTGTTATCGCATATTCAATTGACTATTATTTTATGGACGGATCTTCCGTCCCTTGCCCTGAAAACAGCGAAGTAAACCCCGGGAGACATTTTCCCTGTCATATTTACTGAAGAATCGCCTGATAGTTTTTCGGTGTGCATAATTATTCCTTCAATGCTCCATATTTCAAGCCACACGGGGTCAGACAGGGGAGTCGCGAAGCTGATCTTCAATTCATTACCCATGGCTACCGGGTTGGGATAAATTGTTGTTTCCGGACCCGAAGAGGGTTTCTCAATTCCGGTCGAGAGACTTCTGTCCCACTGGTACCACTTTGTATTTATGTCAGCTGTACCTGTCACCCCGGTTACAAGCTGAAGTCTGTAATCAAAGTGCGCCTTGCGGGTGGCTTCGCCCCGGTAAATGTAATCAGTGTTGCAGATTACGGCAAAGACAACATTGTTTGCCGGTGCCTGCTCAAGCTTCAGGCTGCAGTCGCCCCCGAAAACAGGATTACTGTAGACAGTCTGTCCGGTGACAGTACGGTAACACAACTGGCAGGACATATTAGGAGACAGTGGCTGGAAGTTTACTGTCACCACGTTACCGGTGACTTTAAGGGGTATCTGGTTTGCACCTGACCATCCGGGCGTGGTGCGGGCTTCAGGTGTCAGCAGACCGCTTCCGTTATTTGTTGTTCTGGCATACGGGGTGGCGCTCCAGTTAGCAGGGCTCATCCATGAAGGTTCCCATTCGGCTTTAATTGTTGTACCGAACTGGCCGTCAAGAAGTGCTCTTACGGCCCCGGTCCAGTTGCCCATGTCAACCAGTGCCTGCTTTGCACGGTATTCCATTATAAGACGTCTCATCTGCGCGTCTCCCATCTGTGCAGACATTCCCTCCAGCACGCGTGACGGGCAGTATCTCCATATCCACGGAATACTTCCCCTTCCCAGAGTTATTCCGAGGAATGTAGGGAACGTATTGCTGTACTGAACGCCTCCGAGAAGATTTCTCCAGGTACACAACTGCGTACTTCCGTCGTACATGTTTACCCCTTCTGCCGAAGGGCCGCCGAAGCTGTCGTCCTGCAGCCATCCGCTGTAACATTCGATGGGCATGAAAGGAGCAACAAATGAAGCTCCGTTCAGGAATCCCATACTGCTGTAGTTTCCGGTCTGTGCCGCAGAGGCCTCCTGCTGCAGCCAGGTGTTGCCGCCTTCGTGAAACCATGCTGCATTTTTGCAGCCTGGCAGGTCAGCCAGTACAGAGTGAATTCCTTCATGAACCACCGCACCCATCTGACCCGTTCTGTCACCGTAAGTGCATGAAGGATCGTAACTGTAAACGGGATAATATGAGATCAGCACCATAGGCCATGATTGCCCGCCATAGGTGATGCTGCTTTGCCATCCTCCCAGTGCAGTGTTGGAGGCATTGTCAGTGCAGAGGCCTGATCCGTAGAGGTAAATGGCGCTGCGGTAACCGTTCTTTGCCCGCTTGTCCGGAGGCCATCCCATGACATCACGGAAGTAGGCAAAGTCTTTGTTCATCCTTTCCAGCATCGGGGTTATGGATGCCGATGTCACGAGAGGGTTGGCAGTTGCGCCCCAGCGGAAAGTCCACCACCCGGAAGACTGCGTGCCGACGACACCGGCACAGTCGTTAAGTTCCATAGTCGGCTCTGCAAGTGCAGGAAACTCATCCCTGAAGTTATAGGATATTGACGGATTGTATGAGGGCCAGACATAGGGATCGTCGATATTGGCGCTGCTTCTGACGGTCACATTGAAATAACTGGTCGTCCAGGCTCCGCACGCATTCAGGTACATTGCAGCATAAGTCCCGGATTGGGCCGGTTGCATGTTTCGCAGTTTTACGGATTTTGTTGTTGCTGAAAATCCTGCCGGACCCGACCAGCTCCAGTTTCCATCCTCAACCGGTAAAAACTCCAGGAGAAGTGAGTCTCCGGCAACAAGATTGGCAGTATTTGTCAACTGCAGCAGTCCGTTTCCAATTTGCAGACGGGGAAGGATTGATGATGGAGTGCATGATGTGTTAGCCACCCCGTAGACCCTCCATTCAAGTATCCCCGTAGCCATCAGGCTCTTCATACTGATTCTGATCTTATCCGACCTGATATTCAGTTTACGGGAGTTATATGCATTCAGGGCAACGCCAATGCTGCCTTCATTGATCCATTCTGTACCGTTCCACCAGGAGATACTGGCATCAGTTGGCTGATCTATGCCCTGTCCGTCATCCCACCAGTAAACTGACGAGGATGTAATGTTCTGCGCCAGTGTCCAGTCATACTGCACCCAGTTGTATTTATTGTAATCTGCTTCCCCGTTCCAGTTACCGTAGGCTCCCTGAGAATGATCGCCTGACCCGGCAGGCTCGAAGCCGTCCTTTACGGCGGCCAGTGTCTCCCAGGAAGAGACATACGATGTAGTAACCGTAGCTGACAGGGCCAGGTTGGTCGAATCGCCAGCCGCACCGTTTTTAACCTGTGCAAACGTTGCCACGGTCATAAATATAAACAGTATTATTGTCCAACACCTTCTCATTATCAATAAATTAAAGTTTTTAAGGGTTTAATTACCCCTAAGTTAATTGATTTAGTTCAAACCGGAACCGGATTGCAGGAATAAATGTTGTTATGACACTTAATAATTTATCTGCACCACCAGCGAAACATGATTGCTTCGGTTAGCATTGGTGACGCTGTGGCAAGTGCATAATGACACCCGTCAGGGTCAGAAATCAAGACTTAATTCAAGAGATGCAGTTCTTGCCCTGGGATATGAATATGATGAGACACCTCCCGTAGTTTCCGGGTCCTGACCTTTGTAACCTGTTATCAGAAACGCATTCTGTAAGACTGCAGATGCTTTCAGGGAGACTCTGTCACTCAGCAAGCGTTCAAAAGTATATCCCAGGCTGATGAAATCCATTCTGAAGAATGACGCATTTTCCACATAAAAATCTGAAGGCCGGTAAAGATTGTAGAAGTGAGAATAATTGACCTGTTTCGATATGTTTCTAAGTGAGTTTATCAAACGCACGTTATTATATCCTGCTGCTGCATTTTCAATGTTGAAAAGGCTGTTACCAAGACTTGCCCGGCCGGAAAAGGCAAACTCCCAGTTCCGGACAGTAAAATTTGACGAGATGCCCATCAGTACGCCGGGGGTGCTTTGGGCGAAATGGTACCTGTCATCGGCATCGACGGTACCGTTGCCGGTACGGTCTGCAAAAAGTCCTTCCACCGGAAATCCCTCAGAATCATAAACCTGTTCGTAAAGAAAGAACGAAGTAACCGGGAAGCCTGGAGTGATCATCTGGACATATCCTCCCATGCCGGTATCGCCTGTGGCGATGCCTTCAATTCCTTCACCTGCCATGTCAAGCACTCTGTTCCTGTGAAGCGATGCAAAATACCCGACCCTCCCAGTTAAGAAGGCTGGTTGAGATTACAGACGCATTAACGGTAAATTCAAATCCTGTATTACCAGTTTTACCTGAATTTATCAGCATATAGTTGGATAGTCCTGTTCCTGAAGGGATTTGAATTCTGGTGATCAGGTTATGATTAACATTATGATAGAAACCGAAACTTCCACTCAGCCGGTTATCAATGATTGCCCAGTCAATCCCGGTATTTATATAAGAAGCCGCCTCGGGCCTCAGGTTACTCAGGGCAGAGATTCCATCTTCAATTTCCGTGGATTTAAAGGCTCCCTTAAACCCGTATCCGGCATAAAATCTCAAATCCCGGAAATGATGTCATACCAACGGCAAAAGCTTCGTTTTTAATATTCCAGATAAAAGAGAGTGAAGGGAAGAGGCTTCCGGAGTTTTCCCCGGTAAACCCTGAGCTGATGTCGTCACGGAGGTTAATGTCAAAAGATACCTCTCCTTCACTGAAAGGAAAAGCCTTCCGAACCAGGAGTCACGTCCTGATTCCTGCCACGAGGATGTCAGGTTGTAAGGGAATAAGGAGGAACCAGCGTTGCTGCACGGTAGTATTCATCGGTTCTGGAATTCCATTTTGAGATTCCTCCGGTAAATTCAAACCTTGTTGAAACGGATTCAATATTTCCCGAGTATCGGATGTACAAATCGAGTTGCCGGTTATTTGCGGAGCTGTTATCATCTACTGACCGGCCAAGCCCCGATTGGTAAGTAAGAGCAAGAGCAGTATCATTTACATTATGACTCCTGCGGTTGATATAATCGGTTCCGTAATTGAAAGTAAAGCGAATGTCCGGAGAAACCGGAAGTTTGTATTCCGCTTTGACATTGCCGATCCATCTTGCTATCCTTGTCCTGTAATCAGAAAGGTAAATCATTGCAACCGGATTCGGAGGATACCACTGGGTAAAGTAATCTGTTCAGGGGATCATTTCCGGTGAAAACCGGCTGTGTAGGATCAGAATCTGCTGCATACCGGGGAACCGAACTGTCGATATCCCTGTTATTGTCAAAGATCCCGTTTACATTCACGGATAAACGCAGGTGATCATTGAATAAATGAGGGTCAGCGGCAAACGATAAGGTGGAACGGTCAAGCCTGGAAGTCAGGATGATACCCTGCTGCAGGGTTTTTCCCGCTCCGAGCCTGAAGGGAATATTCAGGAGTGAACCGCTCATGGATAAATAATGACTCTGGCTTACCGCGTTCCTGTAAATCTCATCCTGCCAGTCGGTGGTATAATCTCCAAGGCTGGTTGCCTCCTCTGAACTGCTTCCGAAAACAGTAGTTACAAGATCACGGAACTCATCGGCATCAAATACGTCATACTTCCTCTGGATGGCTGAAAATGCCAGTTTCCCGGAGTAATTGAGTTTCAGGCCGCCGGTTCCTCTTTTGGTGGTGATTACCAGATACGCCGTTACCGGCCTGGCTTCCGAAGATTCCAGCATCAGTTGCATTCCTGAAATATGTAACACTTTCGATGTCGTTCGGGTTAATTGACAATGGTGTGCCTGCAAGTGGCATATCATTAACAACAACCAGAGGCGACAGGGATGACATGAATGATGAATTCCGGAGGTCAGACAATTGGTAATACGCTCCCGGCGCTCCGCTGAGTGAGGTGACGGAAAGACCTGGCAGCCTTCCGGTAATGAGTTCTTCAGGAGAGGAGATAAACCCCCTGTTTAATTCAGTGAATTGTAAACGGATAATGCTTCCAGGAAGTTCTCCGGCAATATGTGACCCACCGTAACCGGTGTGGATAATATTATCCACATGACTTTTAAGAGTGTCAGGAGTAGCGGGTGAATTGTTTAAAACCTGACCGGAGAGGCTGCCGGTAAACAGAGTTCCGGCAATAAGGAGAACAGGCAGCATTATTAAATTCCCAAATACCTTAAAGATCAATTCTGTTTTTCAGTCCTGCAATATCGACGAGAGCAAGAAGGCATTTCCGGTCATCGCCTGTGACAACTCCCTCGGCATAGTAAAGGCTTATGGATTCTTCATAGCTTCCCAGTTTTAAAGCACATGATTCCTTCCCGTTGCCGGCATAAACTTCCTTGAAAAATATATCGAACGCAGATTTTGAGTTCTCAGACACGAACAGTCTGAAATTGGCGCCTGAGAGGGCAAAGCGTCTCTCTCCGAGCATTTCGGCACCGGTAAAATTGACATCACAAATAATTGAATCCTTATCGAGAGTGAAATAGCCTGCAGGCGCAAAATCGTAAAGCATTGTATATTTTTCAAGGGCCTTTTCGACGGTATGATAAGCTTCCTGTAACTCTTCGTTCTGCATTTCAAGTTCAATCTGATGGACCTGCAGTTCATGCAGCAACTTTTTTGTATCAGATTCATTAATGCCGGCACCGGCCTTCTTATTATTCTTTTTCAGCTTTTCTTCGGCTTTCAGACGAAGCAGCTGAGCATCTGACAGATTCTCCTCTTTACTGGTCATGGCATTATTGTTTAATAAATGACAAAATCATTCCTTCTGCAATATTATGTTGATTCAATGACGGGGTGACAATGCATTCAACAGAAGTCACTTTCCCGTTAGAAGACAATAGCTTCATTTTTATTTTATCAGGTTTTCCTTTGGCCGGCACAGCATTAAGGTTTTTTTCAGTGCTGTCGCCGAGCTCTTCGGGAACAAATATCTCAATAAACTTCCTTCCTGCGCAATCCTCGCGTTTTTTTCCGAAGAACAATTCGGCTGCAGGATTCAGGTCCATTATTTTCAGGTCATTTGTCAGGATAATTTTTATTTCTGAAGAAGCGCTTAACAGAATGTGGTTCAGTTTTTCACTACCGAATAATTTTTCTTCAGTCTTCTTGTGAGCTGAGATATTGATAAAAGTTATCACGAGCCCGTCTATCCTGTCGTCGAAAGTACGGTAGGGCATAATCCGGACCTGGAACCACCGTCCGTCACGGGACGGGATTTCCTTTTGTAAAAAGACAAGTGTTCTCAGGACTTCGCGGGCATCATCTGACAATTCCGGATATTCGAGGTCGGATGTAAGATCTGTAAACGGTCTGCCAATGTCGCTTTTTATGAGCTTAAAGATATTAGTTACCTGGTGAGTAAAGCGGCGGATATTTAATGCTTTGTCGAGGAACAGGGTTGCAATTTCGGTACTGTTGAGAAGGTTTTTCATGTCATTGTTGACCCTGGAGTAATCGTCGACCTTAACCATCAATTCGGCATTGACAGTCTGCAGTTCTTCATTCAGACTCTGCATTTCCTCCTTGGAGGTGGTAAGTTCCTCGTTTGCTGACTGCAGTTCTTCATTTGTTGACTGCAACTCTTCGTTAGCAGATCTCAGTTCTTCCTGTGAAGTCTGGACTTCCTCAAGGGTATTCTGGCTGACCTCGCGCATATGCTGCAACTCAGCCTCCAGTTCCTTAATCCTGAAACCGTGCACAGTCTTACTGTCCTGTTTCAGCGGCTCGATTTCAGCTGTTTCCCTGGTCTCAATGAAGGTTATCAGAATTGTGCCGTACAACAGTTCCGGTTTGTCAACCCATTTGATATCGATATTTAATGTCTGGATATGACCGTTTGTCCTTATTTTCAGGTTTCGGACCACTGCGTGCTCCTTTTTCGTCACAACCCGGCGGAAGGCAAGATGAAATTCATTGCGGAGAGCATCGCGGATCATTGCAAAGATATTCAGGTTTGCCTTTCCCACGGCCGGTTCAAGGTATTTCCCCGTATGCCCGTGAATATAAATGATGTCACCGAATTCATTGACAAGGACACCGGGTGGCGCATAATTTTCCAGCATGAACTGGTCGGCCAGCGTTTGGATATTTACAGTGGCCCTTTCAGCAACGGGTCTTTCAGACATGGAACCAACGGGTCTTGTAAAAGAGGAAGGAAAATTCAACAGTTCTGGCAGCTGGTTTGTAAGTGCGCGTATGTAAATTTTCATTTTGGCATCCAGAGATGCAAAAAGGCTGCCCTGATTTCCGAGTGATTCGGAGTTACCAAGCAATAAGACACCCCTCGGGTTAATACTGTAGTAAAACAGGCTTATAATTTTCTTCTGCAGGTCGGAATCCATGTAGATCAGCAGATTGCGGCATGAGAGGATATCAATCTTTGTAAAAGGCGGATGCAGTATTATATTGTGCTGTGCAAATACAACCATTTCCCTGATTTCGGTTTTGATCCGGTAGCCGTCATCAGTTGCGATAAAATAACGGCTCAGCCGTTCAGGAGTTACGTCAGCAGCGATATTTGCCGGGAAGAAGCCTTTTCTGGCAGTATCAATGGCCTCATGGTCAATATCAGTTGCGAAGATCT
This sequence comes from uncultured Bacteroidales bacterium, assembly GCA_963757935.1. Classification (GTDB taxonomy): domain Bacteria; phylum Bacteroidota; class Bacteroidia; order Bacteroidales; family VadinHA17; genus SR-FBR-E99. The sequence goes on from CAVWSZ010000003.1 coordinate 179,050, forward strand.
GCAGGGAAGCGTCTGCTCTGGGCTTCATCTCATCAAGAACTTCCTTAAAAATAATTGCCAGGGAATAAGCTTCTTCGCCTGTGGAGCAGCCGGGGATCCATGCCCGTATTACTGAACCCTGCTGAAGGCCGGCAATAATCCCGGGAATGACACTCTCCTTCAGTTTTTCCCAAACCGGGGGATCACGGAAGAAATTTGTAACACCTATCAGCAATTCCTTGAAAAGGATCTCCACTTCTTTATGGTTCCCCTGCAGAAAATGGACGTATGACACTATTTTGTCAATCTTGTGGACTGTCATGCGCCTCTCGATCCGCCGGTAGAGCGTGTTCTTTTTATATGAGGAAAAGTCATTCCCCGTATGGGTCCGAAGCAGTATAATTATCTTTTCAAGAGAGCTCTTGTCTTTTATGTCATTTGAGAGATCGGTTCTGATTCCCGGTATATGATTAAGGTAGTCAATGAGTTTTTCCGGCAACTCCCTGGCCGGGGCAACGATATCTACCAGTACTGATTCGATGACACTGCGCGGCATGCTGTCGAATTTTGCATCATTCGGGTCCTGCACCATCACAATTCCGTTTTTCTCCTTAATGGTGCGGAGGCCCAGGCTGCCGTCGGATCCCATGCCTGAAAGAATTACCCCTACAGCAAGTTCATTAATATCATCGGCAAGCGAATGGAAGAAAAAATCGATAGGCAGGCGTAAACCTCTTGATTCGACCGGTTCGAACAGGTGCAATACCCGTTTCAAAACTGACATGGTTGTATTGGGCGGGATTACGTACACTGTGTTTATTTTCACAGTTGTGCGGTCTTTGACCTGGAGTACCGGCATCTTTGTTATCCGCTGAAGCAATTCCGGTAACATCCCCTTCTGGGTGGGGTCAAGGTGCTGAATGACAATATAAGCCATCCCGCTTTTTTCAGGTACATTGCTCAGGAACTGCTCCAGCGCCTCCAGACCCCCGGCAGATGCACCGATGGCAACAATTGGAAACTTGTTTGCCTCTTTTACGGGAGCTTTTGTTTCTGTGGGGTCTTTTTCTATAGGTTTGACGGTTCTCGTACGCATAACGTAACTGGGTCAGATCCAATTATTTCTTTACGCAAAATAACAAAAAAATATCATTATATGCACATTCTGCCGGTTTTTGGGCTTTTAATAATGGCTTTAAAAAGTGTGCGGAACCAGCGGTAATGTAAACCTGAAGGTGCTGCCTTCGCCTTCAATTGATTCAGCGCTCAGCTTTCCCCCGTTCTTTTCAATGAATTCCCTGCACAAAAGAAGACCAAGACCGGTGCTGGGTTCGCCCTCAGTTCCCAAACGACCAGATCTTGAGTCAATCCTAAAAAGTGTATCCAGAAGCCCGGGACTCATTCCCAGACCATGGTCTGTAATAATTGTTTCGATAAAAGTCCCGTCATGAACCCGGGCGGAAATCATTATTTGTCCGTCACGGTAGGAAAACTTGATTGCATTTGAAATCAGGTTTCTCAACGTTGATTCAAGCATTGTCAGGTCAACATTTACAAATATCTCTTCCGGGATTTCAATTGTGACAGTCTGGTTTTTATGTCTGGCCTGCTCGTAAAGAGAATCTACGCTTCTCTTTATCACACCCAAAAGGGGCACTGTTACAGGCTGGAATTCGATTAATCCTCTCTGCATTCTTGCCCATTCCAGGAGATTTTCCATAAGGTGATAAACACTGTTGGCGGAGTCCTTCAATGCATTGGCAAGCTCCTGTGCTTCTTCCTGTTTCATATCTGACAACCCTTCAGAAAATATTTTTGTAAGACCGAGGAAGGAGCTGAAGGGGCCACGCAGGTCATGTGCCAGGATGGAGAAGAACTTATCTTTTTCGGCATTAATACGGATAAGTTCCTCGTTCTGCATCTCCATCTCAATCTGGTGCACTTCAAGTTCGTGAATAAGCCTGAGACCATCAGATTCTGTAATTTGGACAGCCGTCCCGGGTTGTTTGGAGAGTAATAATTTTTCAGCGTTCCTTCGGAGCACTTCAGTTGATCCTGTATGTGTGTAATGGCTTTCCATTGTTTATTGTCCGGATTCAGTGATACCGCTTTTCAGTAAGGATGATAAAAGACAAATGTACTCCCGGGCCATCTTAAAAAGTTACATTATTACTTTACGTATTTATATATATTACATGTTATGTATTGTTTAAACTAACGGTCAGATAAAAGCATCTGACTTGTCTGCAAGTACTCAGTTCACGATTACAGGTCGGTTTTTATATGTCTTTTTTATCAGTTTAATCAGTAATTCCAGGTCGAGAGGCTTTGATATATAGTCATCACATCCGGCTTCGATTGCCCTGGCACGCTCACCTGAAAGAGCATAGGCGGTTTGTGCTATGATGGCAACCCTGCTATTAAATGTCCGAATCTGCCTGGTAGCTTCATACCCGTCCATCCCGGGCATTTTGATATCCATAAGGATGAGATCGATGTCAGGATTCATCCGGCATGCTTCTACCGCATCCGTTCCTGTTGCAACAGTAATGACCTCCCTGGCGATGTTCCCGGTGCTTATCTCAATTAACTTCTGTGATATACGATCATCCTCTGCTATAAGTAATTTCAGATTGAACAACTGATTTTCCTTTTCTGAATCCTTCTTTTTAGAGATTCTGAGTGTTTTTTCCATTCTGGCCTGATTATATGGGATATTAAAATAGAGAACTGACCCTTTTTCCGTGCCAGACCCTTCGGGTTCAGCACTATCGTTATTGTTTCCAACCCAAATTTCTCCCCCGAGCATTTCAATATATGCTTTGGAAATTGAAAGCCCCAATCCTGCACCTTCATAATTCCTGCTCATAGATTCGCTTCCCTGCCTGAACCTGTCAAAAATAAATTCTCTCTGTTCCACGGGGATACCTATTCCGGTATCCTTTACAAAGAATTCGAGATGGTCGCCTTTTTTCGAATAGCCAATTTCAATAAGGCCGGAATCAGTAAACTTAATTGCGTTTTTAACAAGATTGGTGAGAATTGCTATGAGTTTTTCCCTGTCAGTATGAATGATGGCTTCTTTTTCAGTCAGTGGCTTGAAAGTATGGATCTTCAACTCTTTAATTTCAGCTTCTCTTTTAAAAAATGCGGATACTTCATCGAGTACTTCGTTGATGTCAATGGCTGCAACTGAGATTTCCATCTGTCCGGACTCGACTTTTGCGATATTTACTATGTCATTGATTATGTTCAGCATACGGGCTCCGCTCTTCTCTATGATGTTGATATATTCCTGTTGCTCATTTCCACTCAGGTGTGGCTTCTTCAGAAGTTCGGTAAAGCCCAGAATGCCATTCATCGGGGTTCTGATTTCGTGGCTCATATTTGCCAGGAAAGATGTTTTCAGCCTGTCACTTTCTTCAGCCTTCACCTTGGCTTCTATCAGTTCTTTTTCTGACTTCTGTCTTTCAGTAATATCCCTTCCTATCCCGAAGATGCCAATGAGATTGTTATGGGAATCGTACATCGGGGCCTTGATGGTTTCAATGAAAACCCGGTGACCGTCGTCTGCAAAGGTGATCCATTCTTCGTTTGTTGTGGGCTTGCCGGCTGCCATCGCAATTCTGTCATTTGCGCGAAAAAAATCGGCTAACTCACTGTCAACGAAATCGTAATCTGTTTTCCCTACAATGTTCGCTTCACTGGCTCCGAAAAACCGCCCGAACATGTGGTTGCATAAAAGATATGTCCCGTTTATATCCTTGAGCCAGATCAGGTCAGGTATAGTCTGGATCAGGGTACGCAGACGTGTTTCCGATATTATTAGCAAATTTTCAGCGCGCTTACGTTCAGTATTATCACGGATATTGCACTGAATTACTTTCTTATTGTTAACCGTGTAAACATTGCTGACAAATTCCACGCTGATTTTCCGTCCGTCAGCTGTTTCAAGAGGAAGATTGTCATACCTGATATATTCATTTTGCTGTAATTCAATGAATTTTTCCTTATTGGCAGCTATATCTTTGAAAAAACCGATTTCCCATATCTCTTTTTCCAGAAATTTTTCTTTCGTGTAACCAAGTAAGTTGATAAGGAATGGATTTACGTCTATTATACTTCCTGTTTCGGCATCAAGAATTACAATGCCGTCTTTCGCTGATTCAAAAAGGCGGCGGTACCTGGTTTCAAGAATAGTCAGGGATTCCTCTGTCCGTTTACGTTTGGTAATATCCTGTGCTATCGTTGCTACTATATTCTTCCCGCCCTTATCAAAAATGTTTGTAGAATTCCAGAGCACCGTTTTGACGTCATTCTCCTTAGTCAGAATTTCCAGTTCGATGTGCTCCGATTTCTCCGTACTCAGTGATTCCCTGATTAATTGCAGCGACGAATCAACTTTCTCTTTCGGGAACAGTACTTCAAGTTTAATCTCTTCATTTCCGGACTTCTCAAAACCTGTCAGATTCTCAAAGGCTTTGTTAATGTGCGTAACTACCATTGAAGAGTCCCAGATAATTATCGGGACATTGGCATCATTAAAAAGGATATCAAGGTACTGATTTGTAAGATACTTGCTTTCTTCGGTTGATTCCATTTTAATGGGTTCGCTTCTTGCAGAAGCAGACCGCCGGCGATGATGATCTGCCGACCTTTTCAGATTTTTGAAAAATTTCATTTCCCCTCTGTAGTTTTAATTTTTTTTCTTTGTCTTGATGTTCACGATTTACTTTATTCCGGAGGTCCGGATAAGAGTTACAGAGCTAGTGTAAATATGCACTTTAAAGGGGGCAGGGGTGTTATATAATTGGCTGTAAGAATTATATGATTCCCACATTTAGCCTGCTTCAGACCTCAATAATGTGTGAATGTTGTAACTTCTTTTGACTGATCTATAATATTTATCGACTTCAGAATTCGTAAACTTTAGCCCTAATACGGACTCTATGAAGGGAACACCTTCGATTATAAATGATTCACTGCATCGCCTGAAGACCATTATATGGGAAACCGATCCTTCGCAGAAGTACGCAAACGGTGAGCCACCGCTACGGGCGGAATTATTCAGCACAGAGCAGATGGAGCAGTACGGCAGGACTCTGGCAGGTCTGCATATCCTTGGTCCGGAAGTAGAGCCTTTGCAGCCGTTGCTCTCCCGTCTTGATGAGAATGAAGAAATACTCCTTGAGGTACATGATCTTGTATCTGAGGCGGTAAGGGATAAGAGACAGATTACACCGGCCGGAGAATGGATTCTTGATAATTTCTATCTGATTGAGGAGCAGATCCGTATCGGAAGAAGACATCTGCCCAGGGGGTACAGCAAGGAGTTACCGCGGTTGCTAAAAGGATCATCTGCAGGGCTGCCACGTGTTTACGACATGGCAAAAGAGTTTATTTCCCATGGGGAGGGACATATCAGTCCCACCAGCCTGCGTCGTTTTGTTACTTCATATCAGACAATCACTCCTTTAAAACTGGGTGAACTCTGGGCTATTCCAATAATGCTGCGATTGGCCCTTATTGAGAATCTCCGTCGTGTTGCCGTAAGGGTGGCCGCAGGGAGAATAGACAGAGATCTTGCTGATCTGTGGGCTGACAAGATGACGGTGATGGCGGAAGAGGACCCCAAGAGCCTGATACTTGTAATAGCTGATATGGCAAGGTCTGACCCACCGATGTCAACCCCCTTCGTCTCGGAATTTGTAAGAAGACTCCAGGGCAGGAGCCCTGCACTGGCATTGCCCCTGACATGGATCGAGCAACGACTTTCCGAGCTAAACCAGACTACGGTTCAGTTGATCCAGTACGGGAATCAGGACACAGGCTGCGGACCAGGTTTCTATCAGCAACAGTATAGGAAGTCTCCGGTTGCTGAGTGCGCTCGACTGGCGTGAGTTTGTCGAATCAATGAGCTATGTGGAAGTGATTCTGCATGAAGACCCCTGCCAGGCATACACCGCAATGGATTTCGTAACCCGTGACCATTACCGTCACATAATTGAAAAAGTAGCGAGAAGATGCAGTTTTTCTGAAACCGAAGTGGCCCGAAAAGCCATTGAACTTGCACAGGAGGGGGCACAACTCAAGGGGAGCAGGGACCGTACTGCACACGTCGGGTTTTACCTTATTGGTGAAGGGCTGCCAAGGCTTGAGAATTATATAAAAATAAAGAATTCATTTTCGTCACTATTCAGAAAAGCAGTATCACGTTTTACCCTGCTGTTATACTCTGGATCTATAATATTATTGACGCTTACCTTTAGCCGGATACTACTTGTAAAGGCTCAGCGTGACGGCATCACAGGGTGGGAGCTGTGGGCACTGGGGCTGCTCCTTATAATATGTACAAGTTTTCTTTCAACAGCTATTGTGAACTGGTTGTCAACCCTTCTGGTCAAACCTTTTCCATTACCCCGGATGGATTTTTCAGACGGGATCCCGGCAGAATCCCGCTCAATTGTAATTATTCCCTGTATGGTAACTGACAGGCAGAATATCGAAGACCTTGCAGAGTCGCTGGAAGTCAGGTTTCTGGCCAACCGGGACAGACATCTGCACTTCGGCCTTCTGACCGACTTCAGAGATGCTGAACGGGAGACACTTGATGATGATGTTCTTCTGATCGGGCTGGTCAGTGAAAAGATCAAGGACCTGAATGAGAAGTACCCCGGAGAAGACGGCGATACGTTTTTTCTTTTTCACCGTCCGCGAACCTGGAATCCCCATGATAAGATATGGATGGGTTATGAACGAAAAAGAGGGAAGCTGTCTGATCTGAACTCACTGTTACGTGGCGGCACTGAGAGTCACTTTTCGGTTATTATAGGCAATACCGCTATTCTGAAAGAGATAAAATATGTTATTACCCTCGACACTGACACACAATTGCCAAGGGATACAGCCCGGCAATTTGCCGGAGCAATGTCACATCCACTCAACAGACCTGGCTATGATATTAAAAAGCGACGTGTAACAGAAGGGTACAGCATTCTCCAGCCCAGGGTGGCGGTGAGTCTGCCGGGCACCAACAGGTCATTATATGCACAGCTGTTCGGCACTGAACCGGGTATTGACCCCTACACCCGTGCTATATCTGATGTCTACCAGGACCTTTTTGGGGAAGGCTCATTTATTGGCAAGGGCATCTATGATGTCGACTCATTTGAACAGACACTGAAGGACCGGTTTCCGGAAAACAGGATACTGAGTCATGACCTGCTTGAAGGTTGTTATGCACGTTCCGGACTGCTTAGCGATGTTCTTTTATTTGAGGAGTACCCGCCGGCTTACAGTACGGATGTAACCCGCCGGTCGCGGTGGATAAGGGGCGACTGGCAGCTGATGCCGTGGCTGTTGCCTTTTCTGCCCCGTATGAAAGGTGTGTCACGGAAAAACCCGCTCTCAGTCCTGTCATGGTGGAAAATAGCGGATAACCTCAGGCGCAGCCTTATTCCCCTGGCACTGATGCTCCTGCTGATAACCGGATGGACTGTTTTGTCATCTTCATGGTTCTGGACCCTGGTTGTGATAGGGATCATCATTATTCCTCCACTTATTATTTCCTCAGTTTATCTCTTCCGTAAACCCGAAGAGGTAAACGGACGGCAACATTTAAGAGCGGCAGGACAGATGCTGACGAAACAACTTATACAATGTGCATTTATCCTGGTTAGCCTTCCTTACGAAGCATTCTACAGTACCGTCGCAATCTTGCGTACATGCTGGAGAATGATAATATCAAAGAAGCATCTTCTCGAATGGAATACCGCAACAGGCAGGATGTCTCAAAGCAGCAGCCCTTACGGATCATTTCTGACCATGTGGGTGTCACCTTTTATTGCAATTCTCTCCTCGGCAAGTATTCTGATAATGTTTCCCGAGAAGCTTGCCATGTTATGGCCTGTAATTGGCCTCTGGCTTGTCTTCCCTGGCATTGCCTGGTGGATCAGCAGGCCCCTTGTTCCCCATGTGGCACATCTTACGGCCAGTCAAAACAGTTTTCTCTTTATTCTGTCACGTAAAACATGGTCCTTTTTTGAAACTTTCGTCGGAGCTGAAGATAACTGGCTGCCCCCTGACAACTACCAGGAACACCCGGTATCAGTGACAGCTCACAGGACTTCACCGACGAATATCGGGTTGTCACTCCTTGCAAATCTGTCAGCCTATGATTTTGGATATATCCTTGCCGGAGAGCTTCTTGAACGAACCGGGAAGGCTTTCAATTCAATGAATTCAATGGAGAGGTATAATGGCCATTTCTATAACTGGTATGACACTCAGACCCTCGAACCGCTGAGACCACTTTACATTTCCTCCGTTGACAGCGGGAACCTTGCCGGTCACCTTCTGACCCTGCAACAGGGTCTTATGAACCTGCCTGATGAGTTAGTTACAGGGCCGCGCCTGTTTGAGGGAATAAAGGATACTCTGATGATCCTGGCAGAAAAAGCAGGGGATACGGTTCCGGCAGGGATTTTGCAATTCCGGAAATATCTTGACACAATTTTAAAAGAACCTCCGGTCACTCTCGGATATTTACGCAAATGCCTCCAGAAACTGGCATCAACCGCCATTGAAATTGTTTCTGCAATAACCCCGTCGGAGGATTCACAGTACAAGATCTGGGCTGATAATCTTTCAAGACAATGCCTGGGTGCACTTAATGAATTACCCGACAGTTATGCTACCGACCAGGCCATCCCCACATTACGTGAAATTGCAGGTAATGACTCTTTAGAATCAGGTTCTGTTGCAAATAGTATCCGTGCAAAAGAGAAAATAGACCTCATTGAGGAACTGTGTAAACAGACTGCGGGGTTTGCTGAAATGGAATACGGGTTTCTGTACGACAGATCACGTCATTTGCAGACTGTAGGTTATGATATTGAAGACCGGCGGCAGGATTCAAGCTACTATGATCTTCTAGCTTCAGAAGCAAGGCTTTCCAGTTTTGTGGCTATTGCCAGGGACCAGGTTCCTCAGGAGAGCTGGTTTGCCCTGGGCCGTCTTCTTACAACTGTTGACGGTGAGCCTGTGCTTCTTTCATGGAGCGGATCAATGTTCGAGTATCTCATGCCCCTTCTTGTAATGCCGTCATATGAAAACAGCCTGCTTCATCAAACCTGTAAGGCGGCCGTTCTCAGACAGATTGAGTACGGAAAACACAGAGGAGTACCCTGGGGTATTTCTGAATCAGGGTACAACAGCGTTGATATTCAGATGAATTACCAGTACCGGGCTTTTGGTGTTCCGGGCCTCGGGCTTAAAAGAGGGCTTTCAGATGATCTTGTGGTGGCACCATATGCAACAGCACTTGCCCTGATGGTCATGCCTGAGGAAGCATGTGACAATCTTGAACGCCTTGCAGACTCAGGAATGCTGGGAAAATACGGGTTTTATGAGGCTGCAGATTACACTCCGAGCCGGGTTCCCCGAGGACAGGACAAGGCTGTTGTGAGGTCATTCATGGCTCATCATTCAGGGATGAGTCTTCTTTCACTGGCGTATCTTTTGCTTAACCGGCCGATGCAAAAGAGGTTTGAAGCGGATCTCCTGTTTCAGTCAACCTTATTGCTCCTCCAGGAAAGGATCCCCAGAGCCACATCATTCTTCACCCATACCGCGGGAGCAACGAACGTCCGGACCGCCGTTGGCGAACATATAATGCCCATGAGGGTATTCAACACTCCCGATACACCCTTCCCTGAAGTTAAATTTTTATCAAACGGGGGCAGATACAGTGTTTTGGTTACTAATGCCGGCGGAGGGTACAGTCGCTGGAATGATCTTGCTGTTACCCGTTGGCGTGAAGACCCCACCTGTGACAACTGGGGAGCTTTTTGCTATATCCGGGATTCTGAAAGTGGAATATTCTGGTCGACAACATATCAACCCACGCTAAAACGTCCGGATAAATATGAGGTAATTTTTTCCGAAGGCCGGGCAGAATTCCGCCGTCGTGACAATGATATTGACACTCACACCGAAATTGTGGTCTCACCGGAAGACGACATAGAATTGCGCAGAGTACGTCTGACGAACCGGACCCGTAAAAAGAGGATAATTGATATTACCAGCTATGCGGAAGTGGTGCTGGCACCGAACGCTTCTGATTTGTCTCATCCAGCCTTCAGTAATCTCTTTGTCCAGACGGAAATTATTCACGAGCGTCAGGCGATTCTCTGTACCCGACGGCCACGGTCAGTGGATGAACATTCACCATATATGTTTCATCTCATGGCAGTGCATGGTGCCGAGATTAGCAATATATCATATGAAACGGACCGTCTGCATTTCATCGGACGTGGAAACACAACTGCAGCACCACAGGCAATGACAAATCCCGGATCGCTGTCAGGAAGCGAGGGATCAGTACTAGACCCCATTGTAGCCGTTCAGTTTCAGATTGTCCTTTCGCCGGATGGGTCTGCTACGGTAGATATTGTAACCGGGATAAGCAAATCCCGTGAAGGAGCATTGAACCTTGTGGAGAAGTACCAGGATAAGCAGATTGCAAACCGCGTTTTTGAGCTTGCATGGACTCACAGCCAGGTTTTACTACGACAGATAAATGCAAGTGAATCGGATGCTCAGTTATACGGAAGCCTTGCCGGTTCAATTGTTTTTGCCAACTCATCATTGAGGGCAGCCCCAGTGATACTCTTAAAAAACCGCCGCAGACAATCGGGATTGTGGGGATATTCTATTTCGGGAGATTTGCCTATCGTACTTCTGCAAATTGAGGATCCTGATAATATTAACCTCGTACGTCAGCTTGTTCAGGCGCATGCATATTGGAAACTGAAGGGCCTGGCCGTCGACCTCGTGATATGGAATGAAGATCGTGCTGGTTACCGCCAATTACTTCAGGATCAGATTTTAGGGTTAATTGCAGCGGGTGTGGAAGCCCATCTGATTGACCGGCCAGGAGGCATTTTTGTACGGTCAGCAGATCAGATATCGAATGAAGATCGCATTCTTTTTCAGACCGTGGCCCGTGCAATAATAAGTGATGCCCGCGGTACCCTGGCGGATCAGGTAAAGAGGGGGGGGCAAAGGGAACCGGCAGTTTCTCTATTCAGACCAAAAAGAACATACAGGCCGGAAATGCAACCAGATGTGATATTACCGCGGCCGGATCTGAGATTCTATAACGGTTTGGGAGGCTTTACACCGGATGGAAGGGAATACGTTATTACTACATCGAAAGAGAGGAAAACGCCGGCACCCTGGTCAAATATTATGGCAAACCAGGGTTTTGGAACGGTCATTTCAGAGAACGGGATGGCGTATACCTGGGCTGAGAATTCGCATGAATACCGGCTCACACCCTGGTATAATGATCCGGTAACCGATGCCGGCGGAGAAGCATTGTATGTCCGTGATGAAGAGACGGGCCATTTCTGGTCTCCGACGCCTCTGACAGACAGCGAATCGAAATTGTATATCACCCGTCATGGATTCGGATACAGTGTTTTTGAGCACAATGAAAGGGGTATTGTCACCGAACTTTGCGTTTATGTAGCCACCGATGCACCAATAAAATTCTCGGTACTGAAGGTGAGAAACGAATCGGGGCGCACTTGCACATTGTCGGTTACAAGTTATGTCGAATGGGTGCTGGGCGACTTACGGCAGAAATATGCAATGCATTTGAATACAAGTGCCGATCTGAGCGGCGGTGTAATCTATGCAGTAAATCCTTATAATCCCGAGTTTGCCGGGCGGGTTGCTTTTCTGCAGACTGACGGTCAGATAAAATCCTTTACATGTGACCGTACCGAATTTCTCGGGCGGAATGGCTCTTTGAAAAATCCGGCTGCCATGTTACGTTCCCGGCTTTCGGGGAAAAAAGGGGTGGCTCTTGATCCGTGCGCTGCCTTGCAGGTCTCATTTGAAATTGCTGCCGGCCAGGAGCACCAGGAAATATTCAGGCTTGGCTCAGGCCGTGACCAGGAGGATACAAACAATCTGTTACGCCGTTTCCGTGGAGGTGGTCCTGCCTATTCGGCACTTGAGGCAGTGTGGCAGCTTTGGAGTCATACACTTGGAGCGGTACAGGTTGAAACACCTGATCAGTCAATCAACGTGCTTTTAAACGGTTGGCTTTTGTACCAGACCCTGGCATGCCGTATCTGGGCCCGTAGCGGATACTATCAATCCGGCGGAGCCTTCGGCTTTCGCGACCAGTTGCAGGATGCAATGGCCTTAATTCACACAAGGCCTGAAATCCTCCGTGAGCTTCTTCTTGTTTTTGCCGCGAGGCAGTTCGTTGAAGGCGACGTTCAGCACTGGTGGCATCCTCCGGTGGGCAGAGGTGTCCGCACACACTGTTCAGACGATTACCTCTGGCTGCCCCTGGCTGCCTGCCGCTATGTGACAGCTACAGGAGACACCAATGCCCTGAATGAAACTATACATTTTCTTGAGGGAAGAACGGTAAACCCGGAAGATGACTCTTATTATGACCTTCCCACCCGCTCTGATGAATCAGCCACATTGTATGAACATTGCAAACGATCTATCCTTCACGGTCTACGGTTTGGGGATCACGGACTGCCGCTGATCGGGACCTGTGACTGGAATGACGGGATGAATAAGGTCGGGAACCTGGGTAAGGGCGAAAGCGTATGGCTCGGTTTCTTTTTGTTTGATATTATTAATCAGTTCGTCAATATTGCTGAGGCTAGAGATGACCGCGATTTTGCTGAACTCTGCAGGACTGCAGCCGTGACCCTGAAGAATAACATCGAAAAGAACGGGTGGGACGGCGAATGGTACAGACGCGCCTATTTCGACAGCGGTCTGCCACTTGGCTCGGCAGATAACGACGAATGCAAGATAGACTCCATATCTCAAAGCTGGTCGGTGCTGTCAGGAGCCGCCGGAAGTGAAAGGTCCAGAACGGCAATGGAATCACTCAGTAAAAGACTTGTCAGGAAGGAAGATTCTCTGGTTCAGTTGCTGGACCCTCCGTTTGACAAATCAGATATGAATCCCGGATATATCAAAGGCTATGTTCCCGGAGTCAGGGAAAACGGAGGTCAGTACACACATGCGGCAATCTGGGCCGCAATGGCGTTCTCAAAACTTGGTGACAGCAGAAGGGCATGGGAGATTTTGGGAATGATCAACCCGGTCAATCATGCCGGATCCCCCGATGCGATTGCAAAGTATAAGGTTGAGCCCTACGTGATGCCTGCTGATGTTTATGCACTTTCACCACATACCGGAAGGGGAGGATGGACCTGGTATACCGGATCGGCCGGATGGATGTACCGCCTGATTCTGGAATCTTTACTGGGATTGAGACTTGAAGCTGATAAACTGTTTATAGAGCCCTGTCTTCCTGGGGAGTGGCAGTACTATAAAATGCACTATATATATAGGGATACACTGTACCGGATTTCAGTCACCCAGATTTCTGAAGGAAATCCGGCACTGGTCTTTATTCTTGACGGAGCTGAATGCCAGGATAAGTATTTCCGACTTGTAAATGACCGGCAGGATCATGCCGCAGAAGTAGTCATACACAGAGGAAAATAAAAAAACCGGGTCCCTTGAAGAGATCCGGTTTTTATCTGTAAGCGGGCACTATTTATTGTCAACCGTCAGGTCTTTCAATGCTTGTCCCAGTTCCTCCATATCATGGTTAAATTCAGCCTTGAAGGTCTCCCAGTTCGACTGACTCTTCTCATATGCGTCCATTTTTACTGTTAAGGCCCGGTTCTGTTCCTGCAGCAGTTCTATCTTTTTTCCATAAAGTTCATCAAACACAACTCCCGGCTTCTTCATTTTGACTCTCAGTTCCGCAATCCTTACGTCATTGTTCCTGATTTTTTCTTCAGCATCAATTCTGAATGCTTTCCATTCTTCTGCGGTTGCAACTTTCTGAGCAAGTGCATTTGCTTCCCCCTGTACTTCTCTCAGGTCTTCCTTTGCATCCTTTACCTCTTTCTGTGCGGCTTTTTCCTTTTGAGCTGAAGACTGGCAGCTGATACCAAAAGCTGCTATTGCAAGTGATATTGCAACAGGAAGGATGAACGTTGTTCTTTTCATTTTGCGATGTTTTAATTAATACACTACAAAGGTGAGGACCACAATGCTCAAAGTCGTTACATAAGTGATACTTAAATTTGTATCATTCACACATTAAGCGTCGTCTTTTGTTGTGCATATCAGACTGATACCGTCAAAAATGAATATCAGAACGGATAACCTATTGCAATGTTCAACACCAGGTTCTCCCTTCTCCAGGAGGGATCCGTAAAATCTATAAGGCCAGTCACCCACCTCTGTCCATCTTCAAGCCAGGGCTTCCTTAGCGGAATGGCAAGGTCGAACCGCAGGATGAAAAAAGAGACATCTAATCTTGCTCCTACTCCTGCACCTACCGCAATCTCATTCATGAACCGGGAAAACATAAACGGGCTTCCGGTATTTGCGGGATTGGATTTCTGCAGCCAGACATTACCGGCATCTGCAAATATAGCACCCTTGAAAAACCGGTAGATATTAAAGCGATACTCTGCGTTGACTTCAAGTTTTATATCCCCTCCCAAATGCAGAAAGTCCCTGGTTTCAACATCCTGCAAAAAGGTGCCGGGTCCCACAGAATTGATCTGGAAACCACGAAGACTGTTAGGCCCACCGCTGAAGAACTGCCTTGTATACGGCAATACGGAAGAATTTCCAAACGGTCGGGCGACGCCTGCAAAAAACCTCATAGCCAGTTTGTTCTTATTTCCAGAATTAAGAAAAACCCGGGCATCCAGACCTGATTTTACAAACTGTGAATAGACAGATCCGATTACTGTAGAGGGATTATCCGATGTGGGCTTTACGCCGCCCGCTATTTTAGCAAGTGAAAAAGCATTTCCCGCTGTCTCTGCCGTAAAATGCACAAAGTACTGCAATCTCTTATCCGGAACCGCCTGTTCATTATAAGTGAACGAATAGGAAGCCCCTGCAATAAACAGTTCCTCATAACTTTTCTTCAGGAACGGATTTGAAGCCAGCAATTCTGTGAATGCCGCTGATTCATTACCTAAAGAAGTAAAACTTACATTTACCGGATTGAATTCATGGTCTATCCTTGAATTTGCCCTCCATTTATAACCGTAGACGAACTGAAAAGTACGCATATCAAAGTAGTCGACCCTTTTCAGGTAATTATAAGTAAGCGACAGGCGCGTCTTAGGAATATAGATGCTGTTAGTCCTCTTAATTTTAAACGGAACTATGAATCTGGGAAAAGTCAGTTCGACCTGGGGACTCCAGGAAAATATGTATAAGTTGCTGTTATTACCTCTGAGTTGCGCTTCAAATGATCCTCCCATATTCAGGCTCAGCAGTTCGGCACCACCAAATGCATTACGGCTCAGGATGCTGAAGTTCATCCGGGGTCCGGCAAAATCATTAGATTTTGATATTATATCTATTTCTGACCTGAACGTACGGTTTGGCATCTGTGTCATCAAAACCTTCACATCAAGAAACCCGGCTGCAGTTGTATCACTGTCAGTAAATCTGACCTGGACAAATTTGAAATTGCCCATTGACATCAGGCGGTTAAGAGTGATATCATAATTATGTCTTGACCAGATCTCATTTTTTCTCAGCATAACTGATCTTAATATGACTGCCGGTCTGATGTTAATATCCGCTGTATTGCCCTGAAGAAAAACATTGCCGTATTTTACTGTCTCTCCGGCTGTGTAAGATGTATCTTTATTTAATGTATAATCCTGATCAATGAATACATTGTTGATCCGGTAAACAGTAAGCGCATTCTCAGGAATAGTGTCTTTCAACGTAAGCCTGAATGATATTGTCCGGTCTCTGTCAGAGGTATCGGCTTTAAAAAGAAGGTAGTCAGGGTTGAAGTAAAAGTATCCGTTGTTTTTTAACAGGGCATCAAGACGTATTCTTTCGTTTTTAAAATTATCGAGATCATAATCCTCACCCGGTTTGATGAGGGTATTCTTCCTGTCGTTCAGGAACAGGGATCTGATACTGTCATCTGTGATGGCATAGTTAAGTTCTGTTACCGTATACGGTCTGTGAATGTGGCTCGTATAGATTACTCTGGCAGTGTGTTTCTTTTCAACAGTACTGATTTCAGTATAGCTTCTGAAAACACCTGCGTTGAACAGTCTTGCATCGATAATGGACGACGTAACTCCCGGTTTGACACTGCTTATCAATACCGGCGGTTCACCGGTTTTCTTCAGCCATTTTCCGATTCCGGTCTTAGGATCTTCTCCGGCTGTCATATAAAGCCAGAGCCTGGGGCGTATGCCGAGAAAGCTTTTATTAGGCGCCGGACGTACTGAGGCTGCGGCAATCCCTTTGATATGCCGTTCATTAATTTTTTCGGCAGACTCAATCTTTATATCAGCGCCTGTATAAAGCTTTTCACCTGATTGTAAATGCCTTGTACCACTGCATGCCGCCTGGATCAGACAAACTGAGATCAGGAAATACTTATTTATCGGTGACCTTCTCATTTTTCCGCACTTTTTCCGATGTGTCCCTTTTCCTTTTCAGGGCTCTGAAAACATCCTTCCATTTATTGAAGTCACGCATGTATACGATTCCGACG
This sequence comes from uncultured Bacteroidales bacterium, assembly GCA_963757935.1. Taxonomy (GTDB): domain Bacteria; phylum Bacteroidota; class Bacteroidia; order Bacteroidales; family VadinHA17; genus SR-FBR-E99. The sequence continues at coordinate 195,641 of CAVWSZ010000003.1, forward strand.
CCGCTTTCAATCAACTGACCCTCAATGGCACCTTCATACTGATTATGCCTGAAGCCTTTCAACCTGTAACGTCCGTCCTGTGTCAGTTTATATTCAATCTCCACATCTCCTGTGATATCACTTGCGGAGTTTTTTCCCGCCTTTTCACCTTCCACATCCACAGAACCACCGAGTTGAACCGACAGCCGCTCGTGAAACAGCTGTTTTTTTATGCCAATCTCCACCTCGGTTCTTCCCCGGGCTTCACCTGTCTGATAATCGTTATATGACTGGACATCAAAGTTTAATTCAGCTTCTGGCAGAACCTTGGTACTCAGTCTGTTTAACTGAGCTGACAAAAAATTTCCAACTGTTGACCGCACGAGGGTTGATGTACCGCCTGATTCACTCAGCAATGGGTTTTCCTGGATAAACCTTCCCAGTACCAGTAAGGCAAAGACCTGCTTGTTCAGGGCTGATTCATCATCATTAAGCATCATAAGCTTCTGATTCACAGCTCCGTTCAAGATCCCTTTGTTCTCTGGCGGCAGTTCTATTTCAAAGCTGATTACGGGATGCAATATCTCGCCGCGCAGTTTCATCATTACCCAGAAGGGGTATTGCTGCCTGTAACCGGCTTTTTCCATGTCGGTGAGGGTTGACATCTGGACAGCCACAAGGTCATAGGGTGCCGCCCTCACAGTGTATTTCGCATTGATCGATATCTCGGCATCCAGCGGATCGCCGTTCCAGATGATTGTGCTTCCGGGAATAATATCAAACTTTCTTTTCACCAGTGACTTAAGCGATACGATATAGTTGCCCTCAGCAACATTATACGCGCCTGTTAAGCTCATTTTTCCGCTTCTGTCCATCGCAAAGCTTAAAGCTGCTCCTCCTCTTACCACAAGCGAATCATCAGAGGCGGGGTCCATGAGTAACCGCAATGTGGCCTGTTTGTCTATTTCAACAATTGCGGAGAGGTCAACACCTTTAAAACCGGGATGCCGTGCCACCGGTTTTCCGGCCCCGGCAACTATTGAATTGAGCGTCAGTGTATCATCAAATTCTACAACCCCTTCACCTTTGTCGGTGGTGAGCTTCTCTTCCGGGACAGCAAAAGTAAAATTGGACCCTTTTTTCATTAAAATCGTTCCGCTCGCAACCGGCAGTTTGAGCGGTCCCCTCACGTCAATCCTGCTGTCAATAATCATCCTTCCGTAGAAGACTTTATTGTCCCTGGCCTTTGTATTAATCAGCATGAAATCACTGGAGCTGATATTTAAATCAAATACGAAATCTTTGAACCGTGTCATGTGCACGGTACCGTTAATGACTGCAGTGTTCTGTGCAGCGTCCGAAACGGTGAAGGAACTGAAATTAATTCCCTCCCTGCTGAGTCGCAGGGTTTCATGTTTTAGTCCAAGCCTGCTGTTCAGTACAGCCGGATTGAGAAAAACATCGTTGAAAACAAGTTCACCGGTAATCTCAGGTGCTGCCGGGGTTCCCGCGACTGTTGCATTTCCGCTCAGGGTTCCGGATGTCTCTGAAATCTGACCCTTTAAGAATGCTTCAAGTGTTTTCACTGACAGAGATTGTATTTCAGTTTCTATACTGAATGAATTGGCACCGCCTCCGGGAATATAAAAACCTTTGGCTGTCAGGGTATTGTCTGGGCCGGAGAGATTCAGTCCGAAATCAAATTTCCCGGCTGTAGGGTTGTGTGCAGTGACAGAAATATCTCCGACGGGAATATCATGGACAGTCAGACCGGTTACTGTAGCATCGGCAATCAAGCCATACACTTTGCCAACCCTTTTGAGCAGAACGTTCCCGTCAACAATTCCGTTAACCAGGCTGGTGTCCTTTTCAATGATCCGTGAGATATCCCCCAGACTGAAATTCCTGAATCCAATATTCAAATCGTCTTTGAACCGGCCATTTACAGATGCTATATTGATCTGACTGGCAGCATTCCTGATGAAAAAATTGTGAATCATCAACCCTTCTTTCCCTAACAGGATATAATTATCCCCATCAATATCCCAGCGATCATTCATCAGAAAGAAATCCTCACCATCAATTGCAATTCTGTAACTGGCGTCGGGTTTTGTGATCTTTGAATTCAGCACCAACTTTTTGTTTTGATTATCAGAAGACGAGATACCAGCTATGATAACATCTCCGGCAATTTTCCCATCGAACAGGAATTTGTCCATTTTTATCCGGGAGTTTGAAATACTGGTTACTGATACTTTCCAGTTTATTGAAGTCAGATCGGAATTCACATCAAGCATAAAATCTTTGATCTCCGTTGCCCCGTAAACTACTTTTTGCATTGTTGCATTGAGTTTCAGGTCATTTTTCTGACTGTCAAAACTGCCACTTATGATTCCGGGTTCAAACTCTTTAAGTTTTGGCAGCAGGACCTGAGAGATAACGGGGTGGTTGTGAAGGAGTATCTCAAATGTAAAATTCGATGAATCCGTCATGTTCTTCGACCGGATTCTATCTGAGAAGGGGAAATAGGAATTGATGAAGCCGGTTAAGCCTGAGGTAATGGCAGAAGGGGAAACGGTTCCTGAGTATCTGACCCCCACCAGGGCCTCAGACTGATTCAGTTCCAGATTGCCAGGTTCATTTATTGCGGCAAACAGGAGGGAATCGACCATATATATTTTTTCATCCCGTGCAATAACAAGGTTGGATATCCTGACTCTTCCGTTAAGCATACGGGCAGAGTCACTGCTGAGATCAGCTGTTGTAACCAGGCTTACCCTTATGTCATCTTTTGTAAACCCCAGCTTCTGAAGATCCGCTCCCCTGACATTTAAGAGAAAACTAAAAGCCGGCTTGTACCTGTCGAAATTGACCAGTCCGTTAAAATCAAACACTGCATTTTCATCATTCAGATTTACCCTGCCTTCAAATTCCCGTTCATTGATATTACCATCAGCATGCAGACTGTGGTAAGTATAATTATTCAGACGGATGAGCGATACATCGGCATATATTCGGGCATTGAAACTGGCTTTGTCAAAACCGTGCCCGCGTGTTTCTGCCGTTAATGTCACAGGACCAAACATTGCTGTATCCTGCAGTAGTCTGCCAAGATTAAATTCTTCAATGCTGGCTTTGCCCTCGAAATTTTCATGCTCATCAACTGAGGCATTTATTTTTGCTGACCCATAGCTGCTGGTAAGTGAAATGGCAGATTCAAAGGATTTTAACCGGCCTGCGAAAATTATTTCAGCCTTTATGTTTTGAGGAAGATCAATTTTGGCCGGGATAAATTTTCCGGCAATCATTTCAGCGTCCTGTCTGCCGGTCCTGAGTTCAAGGTTTGGTAATGACCAGAAAGCAGTTCTTATATCTTGGAGACCAGTAACACCAAAATCGGTTTTTACCAGAGTCCCGGATCCTGTTGTCAGAACAATATCTTTCCCTTTAAGACTGTCAATCCTTCCTTTTACGGTTCCTGACAGGGTTGAGGTAATCGTTCCGTTCAGAAAGAATTCATTTTGGGAGAGCTTCGGTATGAAATAGACAATATCTGAATTTCTGATGCTCAGATCTTTCATATCCACGGTGATGTTCAAAGAAGCAAGTGAATCCTTCAGGGCACGCCTGGAAGAATACGCGATTTTAAGATCAGCAGCTACAGAAGAACCTGCTGTTTTTACATTCAGATTTTTTGCAGTCATTGAATTCCGATCCATGAGGAAATCAGTCTCAAACTGCTTTATAACGAAATTGTTCTGATCAATAGCGGTGAATTTGCTTACAGAAACCCTGATTGTGTCTGATGAGTAATAAAAATCCTGCGCATCGAGCATTATGCGGCCCAGGGAGAAATGCCCGGCGTCAAACGTTTTCCCGGGTTTTGCGGAGGAGACTTCCCGGGAACCATTCGAATTACCGTCAAAATGAAACCGGAAATTCTTCAGGTGCAAATTCTGTGCACTGACTGTCCATTTTGATACCGGCCGTATCTCAGCCATTTTTTTAACCGTTGTATCGCCAAATGCAGTTATCAGGAAATTAAAGTTGAATAAAGAATCTGCTCCGGGGCGGTTAAGCCTGATAACCCCGTTTTCCAATGCAACGGTTTTTAAGGTCACCTTTTTTGAAAAGAGGTCCCTGAATACAATATTTATTTTTATTCCCCCGGCGTACAGTAATGTATCTTGCTGAAGATCTTCAAGAAACAGTCGTTCAGCAACAACTGATTTCGGGAACGAGATACGGATTTTTCCTATTTCAACCCGTGTATGTGTTTTGTTGCTTACGATGGAAGTGGCATAATGTGCAACCCGGTTTTGAATTTCCGGGACCCGGATCAGGGTGGCGATTATTACGAATATGAGCACAAAGAACACGGCCACCCATAGGATAGCTTTAAAAGTTTTTTTTATCAGGGGTAGTGCTTTATTCACCGGGGCACATCATCTGATTACAAATTAATTAATAACGATATATTGCTGCCAGGCCTGTTTCGGAAGGCATCTTGTCAGAAGGCAAAACAATCACACTGCCACCCAGCTTAATTACAAGTTCACCCATGTCGTCAAGAAGGTCATCAACTTTAGGGTTTGTCAGATCCTTTTTCTGGGTATTTCCTGTAACCGGATTGGTGATCCTGACAGCAATCATTCTGTCTGCTTCAATCAGAATTGTATCGATCTTACCCTCAACAGCCGCAACGGATGCTTCCCTGATATCATCGCTTCCTTTACCGTTAGCTTTTGCCTGTTCATACTTGTCAGTCAGTTTTTTAATCTTCGACACGTATACCGGTTCCAGGATTTCCCAGGCGAGTTTTACAAGTTTATCAGTCGTGATGGCCGTAGGATTTATTTGGATACCTTCAGGCACCAGTAATAGATTTTTACTTACTTTCTGGAAAAGGCTGTGATGTTCAGGTAACGCTGCCAATATCAGTGGCCAGCCAGTTGGCTTGGAGTACCTTTCATAAATATAGGCGGCAACCTCACGAAAAAAACGCGTTGCGTCATCACCCGGTGCATCAGTAATATTTTCCGGAAAACCAGGAGCGAGGTCCACCTCAACAAGGGAATGGCGGTTACCTTCAAAGAGCCTGATTTCATTCAGGCTTAGACCTAAAACATGGAAGTGGTCTGCCGACTGCAAATACTGGCGGAGAGGCTTTGTATGGAAACTGTCAGCTGCAACGGCCAGATCTTCAACAGCTACAGGTATTCTCACGGCTTTGAAAATCTCAGGAGAACTGAGAACTGCCAGTCCTTCTGAAGTATGATTCCAGAAATTATTATCATTACCAAGAACATCAAATGGCTCAAGAAATTTTTTAGTCTCCTCAGCGGAGTATTTTTGAAGAAGTGAATCTTCAAGTTCCCTGACAAGATTTTTAAACCTGGTTATATCCTGAAGGTTCTCAGGATGGGATCTGTGGGTTGGCATATAAAGTGAAAGAAATGGAGCTTCGTGTAAAGCCAGAAGCCCCTGAATCAATTCTGTGTTCAGTATTTCCATTATGTGCTGGTAATTAGTTGGTTTCCAAAAGTAGTAAGGATAGCTGACGCGGCTGTTACAGAACTCCCGGTAAGAGTTACATCATTCCCACATTCTGATGTGGCATATCCACTATACTTCGGTGTCAGAGATAAATGACAGGACCCGGTTTTTCAATTTTAAAATCCCTGAATCCGAAGTCTGTTGTACTGAAGGAGTTCAGTTTAAAAATGTCCCTTCCGATGCCGGGAATCAGCGGATAGAATGAGACGGAAATCTGAAATGTACTGAATATCAGGTTTTCATTCTTTATCAGGACGCCCAGTCCAAGTTGTGAATATATCCTGCTTTTCTTCAGAGGGTAAATATCATCACCTATCATTCCGAGAGAACAGCTAATATATGGCCCGAAGCGGAATCCGACAAGGGACCAGGGAGCGTATGACTGGGTCTGCAGGGTAAGCAGCAGACGCGTGGTACCGGACAGTGCAGGGCTTTTAAAACCATCAAGTCCGTAACCGTCGTTTAGAGTCAGGCTGTCGTATGGTGACCTGTTTATCCCTGCCGTTATCTCCGGTTTCACAAATTGTCTGAACCTCCAGTTGCCGATTTCAAATAAAGGGGTTGAATAGTTGACTCCTGCAGAAAATACTCCCTGTTCGACATTAGAAGAGTGAAAGAATGCTCCGTATTCAAGGTTTGAGCTCAGGTATCCCCATTTAAAATAGTTGCCGGAAGAAAAACGCATCCCCAGATAGAGCCGTCCGGTACTGTTTTTTACCTGGTACCCGGCAGTCAGGCTGTATACCTTCCCCACAGGGACATCTTCGGTGACCCCGTATTTGAAAATGTATTTGTCCTGAACATATTTTCTGGAGGTAATCCCGATTCCGCCCAGGTAAAAGTCTTCATCAGAGTAGAAATGTAACGGATCATTTTCCTCCGGGTATTTTTCGGAAAAGCGTATTCGAAGGTATCGTGCCGTAAAGATCAGGTTGGTTACGATCTCAGCCTGCCGGTTTTCCTTAAATATCTCCACTGCCTTGCCCGCCCAGAGGTCTGCGGTGCTGTATCTTAACACGACCGGAAGGTACTCCTGTCCGCTACTCCTCAGTGAATCACTTCGCAGTTGGGATTCGAATGCCATACCGGCTGCCCATTTGGTGAGTGGAGAATAGAAGGGGCGGTCAACTGCAATGCTCCTGATGAAGTTACCTTCCCCGTCAAAGCTGTAGTGCAGCATCGAGCTAATATATGTGTTCCGGATATTCGGGATGAAATAATTCGTATTCAATGCATTGATGCCGGTATTGAAATTTCTTGAAAAATATGTTCTAAGCTTGTGACCGGATCCCAAAAAATTATTGTCGGTTATTCCGGCAAACATTTTTACCGGGGATGCCGCTCCGGCAGGAACGATACTCCAATTGTCCAGTTCACGGATGGTTATATCCACAGAATCTGAACTTTCGCCAGTCGTTGTAACACTGAAGGTTACCTCATGTACATATGTCTGGTTCCGGATTAGCCTTTCCGATTCTTTAACAAGCAAAGAACTGAACGGTTGATTCCTGCTGAAAAGAAGCAGGTTGCGGATTGCAATGCCGCGTGTCTTTACATGCAAAGCATTGCCTGCTTTGTTGAGAAAATTCCGGGAGCCCTGTAAAGTGTCATTGCCTGTGTAACCGAAAGGATCAAAAGTGAGAACGACTATGTCCCTGATGATTTTTCCTTCAAAGGCTTTGTACTGACTTTGAACGGGAGCTTCGCCTTTTTTCTTCCTGCGGTTTTCATCTTCAGTGTCAGGAGCCGCGGGTTTGAAAACCAGTTTGTAAAGGAATGTTTTGAGCCTGCTTTGCCTTGAATATGTCTCAATATCCGAATATATCCGTGTTGAATCAGGATTTATCTTCGTTTCCTGAGCTAAAGCAAGATCACTTATTAAAAATGAAACAAAAACCAGTTTTAAGATATTCCTGAACCGCACCTCTGAATACAATTCCGGGTCTGTAATGTTAAGTGATTATTTCTTCTTTGTTTCAAGGGCTTTTTGCTGTAATTCCCTGGCTGCCAGTGAATCTCTGGTGAATTCTTCGGTTTTTTTTGCAGCTGCCTTGTCTTTCCTGTTGAAATATCCTTTCAGGAGGAAGTTTTCCTTGGCAGCGTTCATGTTTTCATCAAGCCCCTTGCTGCTCTTTCTCAGGTTTACGATGGTCCTGTCAATGTTTTCGGCAATTGTGGTATCCTGGATCAATCTTCCGAGTGTTCCTTCTCCGTTATTTATATTCATCATGATCTCCGCCAGCTGAAAGGAGATTATTGCCGCATTGTCTGCTGTAATCATCAGACTCTCCATGATGGCATCAGTCTCTACAGGTTCTTTTGACCGGATGTATTCGCCTTCTCTTACCAGCGGAGCGTCAATACTTCCCTGGGTGACAATCACAATACGGTCACCGATAATTCCTGCAGAACCTATGGCGGCTTCACAGTCATTTTTGATAAACTGGTGAACGCTTTTCTTGATCAGCAAGTCAACACGGACAGTTGTATCATTAACTATCATTATATTATCCACAGTTCCCACGTTGATCCCGGAAAAGCGGACATTACTTCCGGTTTCAAGCCCGCTTATATTGCGGAAGGTGGTGGTTATTTTAAAAACAGGGTCGAACAGGTTTTCCTGTTTCCCGATTATGAAAATGGCAATAAAAAAGATTACCAATCCCCCTGTAATAAAAAGACCAAGCCTTACTTTGAATTTTGTTGTGTGCGTATCCATTGGATTGTCATTTAAAGAATGATTTGATTGCAGGGTCATCTGACTCCTCAAAATCTGCCGTTTTTCCCTCTTTATAAACCTCACCGTTAAGCAGCATAATTATCCGGTTTGCAGTTGTCCGGGCGCATTCTATATCATGTGTGATTATGACTGAAGAGGTTTTATATTTTTTCTGAACATCATTAATGAGAATGCTTATCTCATCTGATGTAACCGGGTCGAGCCCTGTTGTCGGTTCGTCATACAGCATTATCATCGGGTCTACGATCAGGGTCCGGGCAAGACTGATTCTCTTCCGCATTCCGCCTGATAATTGAGAAGGCATCTTGTTAAGCGCATCGGATAAACCAACATTCTCCAGGACTTCTCCAACCTTTTCACCGATTTGTTTCTGAGTGAGGTCTCTCTTTATTCTTCGCAACGGAAATTCCAGGTTTTGTTTTACTGTCATGGAATCATACAAAGCACTGCTCTGAAACAGGAAGCCTATTTTCTTTCTTAGCTCACTTAATCTGTTTCTGTTCAGGGCAATCACATCTTCACCGAGCACGGTAATCTTTCCTTCGTCAGGTTCAAGTAACCGGACAATGCATTTGATCAGCACTGACTTTCCGGAGCCTGACTTGCCGAGTACTACAAGGTTCTCTCCTGCATAAACCTTCAGTGAGACATCTGTAAGGACATCCTCAGAACCGAATCCCTTCCTGAGGCTGGCGATTTCGATAACCTGTTCCCTGTTTTCTGCCTTAATTGAAGCAGTATCCGGTGTTCCCGGGATGGTCATAGCATATCAGTTATTTGTACAGCAATAAGATCCACGATTATTACAAGCAGTGACGACAGCACCACCGCTGAATTGGCAGCAATACCGACGCTTTCAGTGCCACGTCCTGCCGTATACCCTTTATAGCATCCAACAAAGCCTATAATGGCACCGAAGAAAAAGGTTTTTACAAGGGCCGGAAGAAAGTCTATAAACCCTATCTGGCCGAAGGCCTGGGAAAAAAACAGGACTAAAGACACATCACCCTTGATGTTCGCACCAGCCCAGCTGCCCAGAATACCCAGTGCGTCTGCATACAATACGAGGATGGGTACCATGATTGTCGCAGCAAGTACCCTTGTCACAACAAGAAATTTAATTGGATTTGTGGAAGATACCTCCATGGCATCAATCTGTTCCGTAACTCTCATTGACCCCAGTTCTGCACCCATGCCTGAACCTATTTTCCCGGCACATATCAATGCTGTTATCACAGGGCCCATTTCCCGGATAAGAGATACTGCCACCATTCCTGGAAGCAGGCCTACTGCCCCGAAGCTCAACAGTGCCGGTCGGGTCTGGATTGTAAGTACCAGGCCAATAATTATCCCTGTTACTGAAATCAGCGGCAGGGTTTTATAACCGATCTGATAACACTGACGAAGAAACTCCCTGAATTCAAAGTGGCGCGAGAATGTCTCTTTGGTGACCCGGGTCATGAACAGGATGCCGTCGGCAATCTCCGTTAAAAAGTTGCCAGCCTTCACAGTTCTCTCAATGGTTTTGTCCACGAGCCTTATGGTTCGATCCTTTGCAATCTCTTTGACCTTTATTACAGGGGCAAGTATTTTCATGATATAATACAGGCGTTCATCCGCATAAACAGTTACATCCGGTAGTCCCGGACAATCCTATACAAAGGTTGGTCTTTTGATTCCGGGAAGTGTTGTATTATCCCGGAAAAGAATTACATGATTCACATATATTGCCCGAGGCTACCCCTTTTACGTCCAGTCAGGCTGTGCCATGCAAAAAAAAGAGCCCCGCCGAAGGGGCGGGGCTGTCTGATTTTTTATTTAGTAACCGGCCGGAGTGCCGGGGCACCTGTAAGTCTTGTCAGGAACGCTGGTCCTGTCGCAGTCTTAAAAAGTGCCTATTGTTAATATGATACCGAGTGATTGAGAGATGAACCTGTCATTTTTCGTGTCCGTCTTATCCAAATCCCTGACATCACCGTTTGTGAAATTATATAAGATCTGGTACTGCAGAGCCAGCTGAGGCAAAACATTAAAACTAATTCCGCCGCCAAGGGGTATGAAAGCATCCCAGTCATCGACCCTGGTTCTGGTTTGATCCTGTTCAGCTGCAAAACTTGCAAACCCCACACCTGCTGCAAGGTACGGCGCAATTACTGCATCTTCATTAATGAAATAGCCATTGTTGAGCTTGTATTTGAGCAGCAGTGCCGCATCCGTTTTCTTTGCCATGAAATTTACTGTGGGACTTTGCCAGAAACCGTAAGTACCATGTTCGGCCTGTAAGCTAATATCGAACGAGGGATTTAGATAACGGTTTACTGCCAGTCCGGCATGCCCGTAAACAAAAGGTTCGAAGAGCATAAATCCGTTTCCCAGTTCACCAATATATTCAGTTTTACCGCCAAACAGGCCGATTGCCCATTTCTGATCAGCGTTCTGTCCGGATGCCTGTGCAAGCATTATGACGAGAAAAAATAGTGAGAAGAGCTTTTTCATATAGAAGGTTTTAGTTTTCACGAGTAAATATAATAAGTTTTGCAAAGAGTGCAAAACATAAAATATTTCTGGCATGTTTATATGTTTAGTCAGAATATTGGTTGCAGAACATATTTCATGCTTTCCAATATATGCTATTTTTAAGCTGTTAACCATAAATAACTGAAAAGACCATGAGAAGAGTTGTCCTATTATGTATGGCCATGCTGTTTGCACAGCAGGCATTCCCGCAGGGGCAAAGGGCGCTGACAATTGACGACCTGACAAAATGGAACAGGATCACGGAGAAAGTCGTGTCTGACGACGGCTCCATGACAGCATTCAAAACAGAACCCTGGAACGGTGATCCGGTGGTGACACTCTATGATAAAAACGCAGCCCTGAAGGCAACATTCAATTGTGCTACAGGAATCAGCCTTACAGCTGATTCAAGGTTCCTGATCTTCACAATCAAGCCGGCGGAGGCGACTGTCACAGAGCTTAAGCTGAAGAAAACGAAGAAGGAGGACCTGCCACTGGATATGCTTGGCATCTATGATGTTGCAAAAGGCGTTACTGATACTGTTCAAAGGCTTAAATCCTTCAAGGTTCCTGCAAAGTGGGCAGGGTGGATTGCCTGGCAGACAGAGCCTGTAAAGGAAAAGGCAGCACCGAAGGGTGAGGCTTCTGCAAAGGAAAACAGTGAGACGAAGAAAGAGGTTCCCGAAGCCGGGAATGAGACAACTGTGCCAGGGAAGGAAACTCCCCAGGCTAAAAAGGAGAACGGGAAGAAGCCGAAAACAGAGTCTGCCGACAACGGATATACACTCGTTATAAAAAACCTGGCAAGCGGAGCCACTGACACGGTCAGATTCGTGACAGAATATATCTTCGCAGAGGAGGCTGCAATGCTGATGTGTGCAACCACAGGCGACGATAAGGCACTTGAGCCGGGAGTACTGATGATTGATCTGAAGAAGGGAACCAGAACCGCATTATATTCCGGAAAGGCCAGATTCAAGCAGCTTGCCGCAGACAAGACAGGGGTGAGAGCAGCATTCATTGCCTCCACAGATGAGAAAGACAAAGCTGGAAACACCTGGTCGCTTTATTGCTGGACAGGTAAGGGAACGGCGGCCCTGGCAGCCGCACCCGGCAGCGCAGGGATGCCTGAGGGATGGATTGTCAATGAGAATGCACGACTTGTATTCGGTGAGAAAAGCAGCAGGCTTTTCTTCGGCACCTCACCCGAATACAAGCTTAAAGACACTACAATTCTTGATGAGGACCGCCCCAATGTAGACGTCTGGCACTATGCCGAAGGAAAGCTCCACACTGCACAGTTGGTTGCCAAATCACGCGATTTAAAGAAGACCTATATGGCTGTCTGGCACAGCGACCTGAATAAGGTCGTTCAGCTGGCAACGCCCGAGATTCCTGATATACAACTTATTGACAAGGGGGATGCCCCGGGCTTCCTCGGCTCGTCGAACCTGCCTTACGAACTTGAGTCCATGTGGGAAGGGAACCAAAAATATGATGTCTGGCTTGTAGACGTCTTCACAGGTGCCTCGAAAAAGCTTAAGGAGAACCTGAATGCCCGCATCCGGGTCTCGCCGGCCGGCAAATATCTTTACTGGTATCAGAGTTCTGACAGTTCCTGGTACAGCTACGATATTGCGGGTGCAGGTGAATACCGACTGACTACACCGAAAACTCTTCCCTGCTACGACGAACTCAATGATGTTCCTGATCTTCCTGATTCATACCAGCCTGCAGGATGGCTGAAGGATGACAAAGCCTTTCTTATTTCTGAAAGATATGACATCTGGTCACTTGATCCGAAGGCAGGCCGGGCCCCGTTGAATATCACGGTTAACGGCAGAACCGAAAAGATCACTTACCGCCTGATTGATTTCGACCCGGAGAATGAATTTATTGACCCTGCAGTGAAACAGTACCTTGCAGGATCAAACGAAATAACAAAAGGAAGCGGTTATTATTCCCTGGACCTCAAAAAGAAGGAGGCCCCGGTGCAGCTCCTGGCAGGCAATTTCAGCCTGGGCACGCCTGTGAAGGCACTTAAGTCCGATATGATAATTTATACAAAGGAGGATTTCGGTGTTTTCCCCGATTACATACTGACTGATCTCACATTTAAGGGTGGCAAGAGGCTTACCGATGCCAATCCTCAGCAAAAGGAATTTTCCTGGGGAACTGCAGAGCAGGTTAACTGGGTTTCCCTTGACGGCCGCAAAGTAGAAGGCTTGTTGTACAAACCTGCAAATTTTGATCCGTCAAAGAAGTATCCGATGATCGTTAACTTCTATGAGAAGAGTTCTTCTGAGCTGTACAGGCACCGGATACCTGAAGCAGGGAGATCCACAATCGATTATCATTATTATACAAGCAACGGATACATTGTATTCAGTCCCGATATTTATTATACCGACGGTTATCCCGGACAGAGCTGCTATAACTGCGTTATGCCGGGCATTTTTTCGCTGATTGCAAAGGGATTTGTGGATGAAAAGCACATAGGGGCGCAGGGACACAGCTGGGGAGGCTATCAGGTGGCATATCTTGCAACCAGGACAAGCCTTTTTGCGGCCATTGAGTCGGGTGCACCTGTGGTGAATATGTACAGTGCATACGGGGGCATCAGGTGGGGAACAGGATTGAACCGCTCGATGCAGTATGAACATCAGCAGAGCCGTATCGGCAAAACTATCTGGGAGGCGCCCCAGCGTTTCTGGGAGAATTCACCGCTCTTTACCATGGATAAGGTCACCACACCCATTCTCATAATGGCAAATGACAATGATGACATGGTTCCGTGGTACCAGGGAATTGAATACTTCATTGCGCTGAGGCGCCTCGGCAAGCCTGCATGGCTGCTGAACTATAACGGGGAGCCACACTGGCCGATAAAGGAACCGAACAAAAAGGATTTTCAGACCCGCATGTCGCAGTTCTTCAATCACTACCTCAGGGGCGAACCTATGCCACAGTGGATGAAGGAAGGAGTACCGGCAACAGAGAAGGAATTCACACTGGGCTATTAGTATTTACAGGGTTTAACTCCTGTGAAGGGACGCAGCTAAATGCGTCCCTTTATTTTTTACTATACCGAATGTGTGAATGATATAAATTATTTACTGAATTATGTAACCCTTTAAATTTCAGGATATATCACCTTTGTTATCAGGACAGGGGCACCCACACCAAGGCGACTGCATTTTTATTATCAAATGATTCTTATAAATATTTGATAAACAAATGTATAGTGATCGATGTTGTAGTAAAATATAGGTAGTAAAGTTATATTAATTCTGCCTTGAGAAAATCAATCGCCAATACTCAGGGATTGTTTGTGGCATTTACTTCATAATTTGGTTTAAATATCTGGTGACTATGAAAGAAATCCTAACTCTTTTCTTCATCTTAATCATCTTCCTGCAGCCTGTAAAAAGCCAGACAGAGGTAAAGGGCACAGTGGTCGATGATCAGAATCTTCCGCTACCGGGAGTCTCAGTTCTCGTAAAGAACACCTTCAAAGGGACAATGACAGATCTTGATGGCACTTACAGCCTGAGTGTATTACCATCAGACACACTTCTTTTCTCCATGGTTGGGATGGTATCCCAGAAAATTGTTGTTGGCAACAGGACAGTAATAAATGTTTTGCTGGCCACTGAGACCACATTGATGGATGAAGTGGTGGTGATTGGCTACGGTACTGTACGGAAAAGTGACCTTACCGGTGCGGTGAGTTCGGTGAAGACCGATGACCTGCTGAAGATCACTTCACTGAACCCTGAACAGGGTCTGCAGGGAAGAGTGACAGGAGTACAGGTAATAAGTACATCCGGAGCCCCCGGCGCCGGTGCTGCCGTGAGGGTAAGGGGTGTGGGCACATTTAATAATTCGTCGCCTATTTTTGTGGTTGACGGGGTCATCCTGGATGATATTTCCTTCTTAAACTCATCAGATATTGCCTCAATGGAGGTTCTGAAAGATGCATCGGCTACTGCTATATACGGATCAAGAGGTGCAAACGGTGTGATTATCATCACAACAAAATCGGGAACCATCGGACAGGAAAAGGCAAGTTTCAACATCAATTCGGAGTTTGGCATACAGCATCTGGCCAAAAAAATAGATCTTCTGAGCGGCAGGGAGTTTGCCATCGTCTCAAATGAGATCATAGCCGGGTCATACAATAATGTTGATCTTGTACCCAATACGGACTGGCAGGATTTGGTCTTTGGTATTGCCTCGATCCAGAATCACCAGCTGTCTGTTACCGGGGCCACCAAGATGACACAATATTATGTAGGCATTGGAGCCTTCATTCAGGATGGGATAATTGACAAATCGAACTATAGCCGTTTAACACTCAAGCTAAACAATACCTATAATCTCACCCCCTTTCTGAAGTTGGGCAACAATCTGACGATAGCGCCATATACCCAGCAGAATGCACCTAATGTAACCTATTCGGTGTATCGTGCGCAACCGGTTCTTGAACCGTATTATGGTGACGGTTCCTTTGCCGTTGTTTACAATGTCGGCAATCCGCTGGCACAACTTGCCTATTCAAATGATTACAGGAAAGGTATACGAGGAGTCGGAAACATCTTTGCCGAAGCCAGTATTCTTAAGGATATAACCCTGAGATCCAGCTTCGGAATCGACGCTTCGTACAATAAGACCACCAGTTTTACCCCGGCGTATACAGTATACAACCCTGACGGTACGGCTTCACAGCAACAGAATATACTCAGTGATCTCTACAAGGGAAGTTCGGATAACCTGAACTGGCTGTGGGAGAACACAGTCAGCTTTCGTAAAACATTCCTTGATATCCATTCACTTGACCTTGTTGCCGGCTTCACAATGCAGGAATCGACTTCGGAGTTCATGAATCTTCCTGGAGAGAATGTGTTACGTGACGGCCAGGACTTCTGGTATATCAGTCCTTCCTATATATATGACCCTGCCAATAATGTAAATACAATCCAATCAATTTCAAACGGTGTGGATGCAGGTCTTTATTATTCAATGATGTCATACCTGTTCCGTGCCAATTACTCGCTTAACAATAAATATATTGCCACCGTCACCTTCCGTCGCGATGGTTCCTCAAAATTCGCAGAGGAGAACAGGTTTTCCAATTTCCCATCGTTTGCACTTGGCTGGAATATAGGTAATGAGGCCTTCATGCAGCAAAGTCGCTCGGTCTCCAAGCTTAAACTGAGGGCAAGCTGGGGCATCATCGGCAATGAAAAGATCAGCTACTATGACCGGTATGCCAGGGTTCAGTCTTCCATAATAGCGGTACTGGGTAATCCGGATTCTCCGATACCTGCCGCTACATACGGTAAGAGCGGAAACCCTGACCTGAAGTGGGAGAGCACCACCCAGACCGATATAGGTGCGGAAGTTGGATTCTTCGCCAACAAACTCATGGGTGAATTTGACTTCTACAACCGTGTTACAAACGATATTCTTATTGAGTTATCCACTCCGGGGCATCTCGGTAACGGACAGGGACAGAAAGTGCGTTACAATGCTGCCTCAGTATTGAACCAGGGGTTTGAATTCAATCTGAACTGGAGGGAGAAGAGAGGGGAATTCACATATGCAGTCGGCATCCTGGGCTCAACCATTCACAATGAAGTACTTGAGATAGGAGGCAACAGTGGGATAGACTCCACACTAATCGGAGGCTATCTGGGTGATGGCAGACCTGTTACCCTGAGCAGGGTCGGGCTTCCCATCGGTGCCTTCTACGGTTACAAAACAGACGGCATTTTCCAGGATGAGAGCGAGCTTGCTGCTTATCCCCATTCCGCACAGGCTGGTCCAGGGGATCTCAGGTTTGTTGATGTCACCGGTGACGGAATCCTTGACGGCCGTGACAGGACCTTTATCGGATCACCTATTCCTAAATTCATATTTGGGTTTAACGGGTTGATTGAATACAAGGGAATCGACTTTGCCGTTGACTTCCAGGGACAGACAGGTAACAAAATCTTCAACGGAAAAGAGGTAGTACGGCCTGACCCGTATAACTTCGAGAAACATGTTTTCAACCGGTGGACCGGTCCGGGAACAAGTGATACGGAGCCAAGACCCTCTTTCGGAGGCTATAACTTTACCCCGTCAGACAGGTTTATCCAGGACGGTTCATTCCTCAGGCTGAGGAGTGTCACCCTTGGATATACCCTTCCTTCCCGGATATCACAGAGAGCCTTCATACAGCAGTTCAGGGTATATGTCAAGGGATCAAACCTTCTGACACTGACAAAGTTTACCGGGTACACTCCGGAAATAGGAAGCTACGATGTGCTGTCCAACGGGATAGATTACGGCGCTTATCCTATTACTTCTACGTATTCAGTTGGTGTTAACCTTCAATTCTAAGAAAGATGAAAACCAAGATAACTTCTGCACTCCTTCTTACGGCATTCCTTTTTTTAGCATCGGGATGTGAAGATTTTCTGCAAAAAGATCCGCAGGGAGAACTGACACAGGAGGCGTTCCCGGTCTCTGCCACTGACGCTCTGCTTGCCACAAATGCTGTGTACGTGAGCATCCGTAACTGGTCCTACCATTCAGGGGGTTATCCGATAATGGATATCATGTCGGATGACGCACACAAGGGTAGCAACCCCAATGACCAGCTGCCTACAATTGGACCATACGAAGCGTTTACATTTACCACAACCCAGGACGGTCTTGACCGCTGGTGGAGCTCCTTATATGAAGGAATCAAACGTGCCAATGTCGTAATTGAAAAGGTTCCTTCAATCAGCATGGATGCTGGATTGCGTGACCGTTGCGTTGCAGAGGCCAGTTTCCTCAGGGGGTTATTTTACTTTGACCTTGTGAGAGCATTCGGCGGTGTTCCTTTAGTCACAACCACCACCCCTGCCACAAAAATACCACGCTCAACGGCAAATGAGATTTATGACCTTATCATCTCCGACCTGGAGTTGGCGGTGCAGAATCTTCCGGAAAAGAGCGCCTACGGCCCTGATGACCTGGGCCGTGCCACGCGGGGAGCTGCAAAATCGCTTCTGGCAAGGGTCTACCTCTTCAGGAAGGATTTTGTAAATGCTGAGAAATATGCTCTCGAAGTTATTCTCTCGGATGAGTATGAACTTGAAGCTGTGTACGCCGATGCCAACGGTAAGAATGGAGAACACGGCGTGGAATCGGTGTTTGAGGTTGGAGCAATGGAGGTTGACGGCGCCGGAGGCAACCAGTATGCCAACACTCAGGGAGTGAGAGGCTCGCCAAACAGGGGCTGGGGTTTCAACAGGCCTTCACTTGACCTCCGTACCTCATTCGAAACGGGTGATCCCCGCCTTGACGCAACCATTATAGACCTTGGGGAGACAATTGACGGAATACTTATACTTGGAGACGGTACCACCCCCGACCAGACTCTTGATGAAAACAGTAATGTAATCGAGGTGGAGTGTTACAACCAGAAGGTCTGGTATCCGGGCAACACAACCACCACACAGTGGGGCCACAACCGCCGGTTGATCCGTTATGCTGATGTATTGCTTATGGCAGCAGAAGCTTTGAATGAGAATGATAATCCTGATGATGCCCTGCTCTACCTGAATGAGGTCAGAAGACGCGCCCGTCAGGGGAATATTGCTATTCTTCCGGATATCACTGAAACAGGCAAAAGCGCCCTGAGAGATATTATCCTGGAAGAACGCAGGCACGAGCTGGCGCTGGAAGGGCTCCGGTTCTGGGACCTGGTGAGGACAGGAAAAGCAGCCTCAGTGCTCAGTCCCCTGGGTTTTATAGCAGATAAACATGAATTATTTCCAATCCCGCAGAATGAAATTGATATATCCCAGGGATCCCTTGAACAGAATCCAAACTGGTAAGTTATAAGATAGTGCTTATGAATGTTAAATCTTAAATTAAAAATTTATGAAGAGAAAAAATGTAATTACAAGTATGCTTTTTGTCGCTGTGGCATTCTCACTGATGCTCAGCGGTTGCAAAAAGGACCCGGAGCCACTTTCTCTGGAATCGCTTATGGCCGGTACCATTGACCTCAATGGTGCCACCTCACCGACCAATGTGCCGGTAAATCCCACAATCGTTGCAACATTTAATGTTGATGTGAATCCTGCCACTGCTACAACAGCCAATATAACAATGGTTCAGGATTATGATGATGCTCCGGTTGCTCTGACAATCACCGTCTCCGGGAATTCGATCACCGTTGTGCCTCAGGCAAGCCTCGGAACAGGTGCTCTCTATCAGCTCAGTTTCGGTGCAGGTTTGATGTCAACTGACGCTCTTCCTATTACAGCGCTGCAGAGGACCTTCACGACTGAGGGAACGTTTGCGCCGGCAGGTGCAATCGCGCATTTTACATTCGAGGATAACGCCAATGACGTAATTGGTGCCTACGATCCTGCCGTTGCTGATATAATTGGCATAACATACACTGCATCAAGAAAAGCAGCTGCAGGAAAAGCCGCAACCTTCAACGGGACCACAAGCCTTATTGAGATTCCCAACGGTGATGCTCATTATGAACAGCAACAATTTCACAGTTGCATTCTGGATGAAAACCAACTCAACCGATAAAACCAACGGACATTTTGTAATGGGTCTTGCAGGCTGGAACGGTTTTCAGTATGAAGTATACGGAGGTTACGACGGTTCAAAATTCGCTTTCCAGTACCAGCTTGCAACAGGAACAGCGTCAGAGGACATGTGGTTCCCCTCACTTGCTGACCTTGGCTGGCAGGGATGGACATATGCAAAGAGTCTGACTATTGCAGAGATGACCGCATTGCTGAAGGATAACTGGATTAATGTTGTTTACACCTACAATGCCACGACAAAAGTTGGTACACTGTATTTCAACGGTCAGAGAATGAAGGCTTTGGACTTCAATCTGTGGCCTACCGAGTGATGCCAAGAGAGGTGTCACCGGCCTGAAGTATGCAGGACTGCCTGCTGGCAACCAGCTTGCTCTCGGCTTTATCCAGGGCAGGAACAACAGGACCATAACTGACGAATGGGCTGATTATTCATTGCCAGCCAACAACCACTTCAAAGGTCAGCTTGACGATATCCGTTTCTGGCACAAGGCTCTTACAGAGAACGAAATTCTCCTCATGTACAATTCGGAGAAGCCGTAATAGTATATTTGATTTGTTTTACGGAGGGTCCAGGCAAGCGCCCGGACCCTCTTTTTTCTTAATTGTAACTTATGCGAATCAGGTTATTGGGTGCATGGTTTGTTGTCCTGGCGGCGCTGACCCTGTCATGTGAGAATAAAGATCCTGGTGGAGGTACTGCCGGCAATGTCCAGCTTATACAGGACAAAAGTCGGAACAGTCTATCTTGACCTTCAGAATACCACCACGGACATTCCGGTTGACAAGAATGTCGTGATCGAATTCAGCAATGTGCTTGACACTGCATCTGCCAGAAAGAGCATTCAGCTGAAAAAGAGCGGTACCACGCTGGTTACCAGCCTCTACTCATATATGGACGGAAACAGTACAGTGGCTCTTACACCCTCTCAAAACCTGGAACATTACGAAGACTATACACTGGAGGTAACCTCTTCACTCAGAGGGGTTAACGGGGAGACCTTCCCGGGTGTGACATACACCTTTAGAACAGTCAACGGGAAGATGGTTATCAGTTCCGTTACAATTAACAGTCTGTCTTTCAATCCCCCTTCTGTCCCAAGGAATGTAAACAGGTTGGCAACGACTATTATTGTTGACTTTTCCGAGGCTCTTAATCCCACGGATTATCAGTCTTACTTCACATTTCAGGCACCATTCAGTTTTTCGCTCTCAAACGCTGATAAAAGGGTTACCATCACCACCACAGGAGTCCTGGAATACTATAAGAGATATTCTTTCACAATTTCGACCGGTCTGAAAGGTGTAAACGGATTTACTTTTGATGGATTCTCTAACTCATTCATCACTGACCTTGACGCGTCATTCAAATTCCCCCTGATTACTGATGAACAGTTGCTTGAACTGGTTCAGCGACAGACATTCAGGTATTTTTACGACTTTGCCCATCCTGCCAGCGGCATGGCCAGGGAGCGCAACACCTCGGGTGATGTAGTTACCACGGGAGGTACCGGCTTCGGAGTGATGGCCATGATTGTAGCAATGGAAAGAGGATTTATAACAAGGAACGAGGGACTCGTCCACATGGATAAGATCCTGGATTTTCTTGAGACATGCGACCGATATCATGGGGTATGGCCTCACTGGCTCAACGGGGTCACAGGTAATACGGTACCATTCAGCCTGCAGGACGACGGCGGAGACCTTGTGGAGACCTCCTTCCTGATTCAGGGTCTTATTGCTTTCAGGCAATACTTGAATGCGGGGGTGCCGGCTGAACAGCTTCTCATTGACCGGATAAACGTGCTTTGGCAGGGTGTGGAGTACGACTTCTTCACGCGGGGGCTTGATGCATTGTACTGGCACTGGTCACCGAACTTCGGGTTCAATATTAACATGGTGCTGCGCGGCTACAATGAGACCCTGATCTGCTATGTTCTGGGCGCCGGCTCACCCACCCACACAATCAGCAGGAACACCTACAGGTACGGGTATATGAATGACGGAGCCATCATGAATGGCAGTACATATTATGGAATCACCCTCCCCATGGGATGGCCCTACGGCGGTCCTCTCTTTTTCACTCATTATTCATTCCTGGGTCTTGACCCGCGTAATCTTGATGATTTTTATGTTAATTATTGGGATCAGAATGTTGCTCACACCCTTATCAACTGGAAACATTGCGAGATAAACCCGAGTAACTATGTAAGTTACAGCAGTGAATGCTGGGGTCTTACCGCCAGTGATAACCAGTCGGGGTACAGTGCGCATTCACCCACCAACGACCTTGGTGTGATCACTCCCACGGCAGCACTGTCAGCAATGCCTTATACACCTGAACAATCAATGGATGCCATAAGGCATTTCTACTATAAACTGGGTGACCGGACCTGGGGAGAATACGGCTTCTATGATGCCTTCAACGCCACCGCAGGCTGGTGGGGAACCTCATACCTGGCCATTGACCAGGGGCCGATCGTATGCATGATTGAAAACTATCGTACCGGACTGCTGTGGGACCTGTTCATGTCAGCTCCTGAGATAACAGCAGGACTTGACAAACTGGGCTTTACTTACTGATTGTATTCCCTCAGCGATTTCTGATTCGGACTTAACCTGGAATGAAAATGAAAAACCGTATTATTCTCAGCATCGCAATACTGTTCGCAGTGGTTGTTTTTGCTGCAGAGGCGCAGTCTCAGCAGATTCAATTCAAATCCGGCGGCAGGATTAACTATCAGATGACGGCTGACGAAGAGACAATGCTCGATTCCATCCAGCATAAGACTTTTCTTTTCTTTTTAAACGAACATCATCCCGATTGGGGAATAGTTAAGGACCGCACTGCCAGCTGGGCACCTGCCAGCATCGCGTCAACAGGTTTTGGAATTCCCTCGTTTGCAATCGGCGTGGAAAGAAACTGGATTACCCGTGAACAGGCAGCCAGGATCACACTCAACATTCTGAGTTTCTTTCTCAATTCAGAACAGAGCACTGATGAAAAGGTAACCGGATACAAAGGCTTTTACTATCATTTTCTGGAGATGAAAGCCGGTAAGCGTGAATGGAACTGCGAACTTTCTTCCGTTGATACCGGCTTGCTGATGATGGGGATCATCTTTGCCCGTAACTATTATAACCTTGACAATGAAGTGGAAATCAAGATCCGGTCCATTGCAGAATTACTGCTTGGAAGAGTGGACTGGAATTTCATGGAGATGCCCGATACCGGCAAATTTGCCAATCCGATCTCCATGGGCTGGGATCCGGCGGAAGGGCTTCACCATATGGGCTGGAGCGGATATAACGAAGCTCTGTTCCTTTATATACTGGCAGCCGGCAGCGGAATGAAAAATGCTGAGGAAAGTTACAGTTCATGGTTAGCATCCTACAAATGGTATACCCCTTACGAGGGACTTTCGCATGTTGCTTTTCCTCCACTTTTCGGTCATCAGTTTTCCCAGGCATTTATCGATTTCCGCGGCCTCGCTGATGGATACATGAAGGAAAAGGGAATTGATTATTTTGAAAACTCACGCCGTGCAACTTATGTTCAGCGTCAGTATGCCATAGATAATCCCCAAGGCTGGATCGGTTATGATTCGCTTTGCTGGGGCATTACTGCAAGTGACGGACCTGGTGACAGGTATAATTTTGATGGAAAAGAGTTTCTGGGTTATGCCGGAAGAGGAACCAGCGGACCCGGATTATAATTATTTTGATGACGGAACAATAGCACCATACGGACCGCTTTCATCATTGCCATTTGCTCCGGAAATAGTTTTTCCGACAATAAAATCGATAAATGAAAAGTATGGTGATAAGCTCTGGGGCAAATACGGATATTATGATTCCTTTAATCCGACAGCCAAATGGGTCAATGATGATTTTATCGGAATCGATCAGGGCCCGATGCTGATCATGATAGAGAATTTCAGAACCGGACTGGTCTGGAATTATGTGATGAAAGATCCGATGATCCAGAAAGGGCTGACAAGTCTGGGATTCGAATATCTGAAACAGTAGCATCACTGTATGAGAAGATTTATTCAAAAGGGAATTCTGATTTTGCTTCTGGTGATATCTTCCACCACAGTTATCAACGCTCAGATAAGGACACTCGATGAATTTGAAAATAAAGACGGATGGTCTTTTATCAAATCCGACGGGGTCAGTCTTAACTTATCTAACGAAAAAGGATTTACCGGCAATGCAATCCGTTTTGATTATGATTTTACAAAGGGCACCGGTTACGGCGGAATACAGAAGCTTTTCCCGATTGACCTCCCTGAAAATTATGAATTCTACCTTTTATGTTAAAGCCGAATCTCCTGCCAATAATTTTGAAATAAAATTTATTGACAGCACGGGGAACAATGTCTGGTGGGTTAATAACCGCAATTATGATTTTCCGGGAGAATGGAAAAAAATCCGGATTAAGAAAAGACATATCAGTTTTGCCTGGGGCCCGGTAACAGATCAGAATCTGAAACGAATTGACAGGATTGAGTTTACAATTGCATCTTTGTCGGGGGCAAAGGTACATCTGGATTGATGACCTGAAGTTTGAACCGCTTCCGCCTGAAACTCATTCCTGGCCGCCACCTGCAGTAACAGCTTCTTCATCAGTGAAAAACCATTCTCCGGATTTCATTACGGATAATTCTGACAAAACTTACTGGCAAAACCGGAAAGCAAAGGGTCAGCATGTTACTGTTGATTTCAGGGCAAAAAGGGAATTTGGAGGGTTACATATCAAATGGCTGAAAGATCATTATGCGAAGAGTTTTGATATTCTTCTTTCGGAGGATGGCAGAACCTGGGAAAAAGTATATTCTGTTCAGTCAAACCGGAGTGATGTAAGTTTTATCAGGCTTCCCGAAGCAGAAGCAGCTTATCTCAGAATAAACCTCATAACCCCGGGTAACGAAAAGAATTTCGGTATTGCCGAAGTTGAAATCACTGATCTTAAAAGTACAATAACCCCGAATGATTTCTTCATATATGCAGCTGCCAAATTCACCGGCCGGGAATTATCCGCGGTACTTTTCAGAGCAGGCTTCCTACTGGACTATCACCGGTGTTAACAATGATGTAAAGGAGGCACTGATAAATGAAGACGGAATGGTTGAGGTGGATAAAGGTCTCTTTTCAATTGAACCGATGATAAAAATCGGTGATTCTCTTTATAACTGGAGCAATGTAAAGCCCATTCAATCAATGGGCTTCCCTGACGGAGACAGTGAATTTGTCTTTTTACCTTCAGTAACCTGGCAATGTGATGACCTGAAATTTGTAACCGGAGTGTCATCCGGTGGCAGTGCCAATATAAATTCAAGATTAAATATCGGTTATTCATTGACAAATCTTTCAGACCAGCCCAGGGATTTTGAGTTTTATCTGCTGATCCGACCTTACCAGGTCAATCCCTATTACCAGTTCCTGAATACATGGGCGGTGCAGGAAAAATAAATTCAATAAGGGAAGAAAGTGCAGACCCTTATTGCTGTCGATGAAAAGGTAATACTTTCAACGAGGAAATATGATTCTTTCGGGGCAGCAGTCTTTGATGAAGGAAATATTGTTGATTTCCTGAGGGAGAGGAAAATGCCTGCAGGATAAATCAGCAGTTGATCCGACAGGCAGATGGCAAATGGTGTGATAAAATATTCAATCCATCTAAATGCCGGAGAACAAACAGAGTTCTTTGTGACTGTTCCGTTTTACGGAAAAGGATCTGATCGACAAAATACCGGATAGTAAATAATAGTTTCTGATGAATTTTACGGAGCCGCTGACTTCTGGAAGAGCAAGGTTGAACATATCAAATTTAATCTTCCTGCAATCAGCCGACAGGATTATAAATACCTACAAATCAAATCTGGCTTACATACTGATTAACAGGGATAAGGCAGGCATTCAGCCCGGCTCGCGTTCGTATGAGCGAAGCTGGATCCGTGACGGTGCACTGACTTCATCGGCACTTCTGAAATCGGGTATTGTGAAAGAGGTGAAAGATTTTATTGACTGGTATGCAGCTCATCAGTACGAAAACGGAAAAGTTCCCTGTGTGGTTGATTTCAGGGGTCCTGATCCGGTTCCTGAAAATGACAGCCACGGGGAACTGATTTACCTGATCCGCGAATATTTCAACTTCACACAGGATACAGCTTTTCTCAGGTCAAAGAACAAAAATGTTTTAAAAGCTGTTGAATACATTGAATCACTTATTGCCGAAAGATCAACAGATCATTTCAAGAACGGGAATGACAGTGTTCGGGCTTATTACGGACTGGTTCCGGAATCAATCAGTCACGAAGGTTATTCGGCAAAACCGATGCACTCGTACTGGGATGATTTCTTTACCATGAAAGGGTTGAAAGATGCAGCGGAGATTCAGAAAATACTTGGTGAGGATAAACAATTATGAAAGAATAAAAGATGTACGTGATACATTCAGGGAGAATCTTTACAATTCACTGGAACTTGCAATGAAAGCCAGGAAAATAGATTATATCCCCGGTTGTGTTGAGCTTGGTGATTTTGATGCCACATCAACAACCATTGCCCTAACACCTTGCAATGAACTGAAAAACCTGCCAAAGCCACAGGTTTACAATACATTTGACAAGTACTTATGAGATTTTTTAAAAACAGGAGAGACGGGAAAATTGACTGGGTTAATTACACTCCTTATGAAAACCGTCTGATCGGTTCATTTATCATTCTGGATCAACCGGAAAGAGCGCATGAGTTGATTGAATTTTTCCTGAATGATCAGCGTCCGCAAGGGGATGGAATCACTGGGCCGGAGGTGGTCTGGAAAGATTACCGTAATCCCGGTTTTATCGGAGATATGCCACACACCTGGGTGGGCAGCGATTTTATCAATGCCATCCGTTCAATGTTTGTTTATGAAAATGAGTATGATCAGTCGCTTGTTCTGGCTTCTGCACTTTACCAGGATTGGATTGATTCTCCAGAAGGAATGTCTGTTGAAAATCTGCCAACTTATTATGGGGAGATTTCATACTCAATAAAAAAGGAACAGGACAAATATCTCTTTTCAATTTCAGGTGATGTAAAACTTCCTGCCAACGGTATAAAAATCAGGAACTTTAACGGATCGAAGCTTCCGGCAAAAGTAACTGTAAACGGAACGGAGATAAAAGACTTTAATGAAAAGGAAATTTCTGTTAAGGAGTTTCCTGCAGAAGTAGTTATTTATTATTAACCGGTCGCCAACAAGTTATTTATGAAAGAGCAGGAAACAATTACCGCAAAGGCTAAAAACCAGAATGACAAGATTCCTTTTTCACAGTTGGCAGCCTATGGTGCCGGTGGTATTATTCCAATCGCCCTTTTCAACATTGCCGGACAACTTGTGGGGTTGATGGGTAATATAAGCCTGGGTCTAAGCGCCTTCTGGCTGGGAGTTATTTTGATTATTCCCCGTTTGTGGGATGCTCTTTCCGATCCTATTATCGGTCATCTTTCTGATAATACCCGTACCCGCTGGGGACGCCGGCGTCCATATCTGCTTATTGGGGGAATATCCGTTGCTGTATTCTTTGTTGTGATGTGGTGGATTCCAAAAGGAGACATGGTAAGAGCCTGGTTCCCGACTGAATCGGGCTTCCAATGGTTTCAGCTTTTCTATATTCTCTTTTCCCTTCTGTTGTTTTTCACTGCCTGTAATATTTTCGAAATACCTCACGGAGCACTGGGCATGGAGATGACCACCGATTACCATGAGCGCACCCGTCTTTTCAGCGCCAAGAGTTTTGTCGGCAATCTTTTTGCCATGAGCACTCCCTGGCTTTTTGCCCTTGCCAGCACTGAAGTCTTCAAAGGTACCGGAGGAAATGAAGCCGATGGAATGCGTTATGTCTCAATTCTTATTGCTGCAATCCTGATTCCGCTCTCCTTCTGGTGGTTTTTCAAATTGACGCGAACCGGGATTTGCAAAAGCTGCAAAGCAGGAAAAAACACCTTTCTGGCAGGATATGAAACACACTGCCACCAACCGGAATTTTATCAAGCTCATGCTTACAATTTTTACCCTGGCCATGGGCTTTAACTTTGTCAACCTGCTCGGGTCATACATTCCTATTTTTTATATTTTCGGGGGAGACAAAGTTGCCGGCGCCAGGCTGCTTGGGAATAAACGGCACAATCTGGGCTATCACCGGAGTGCTGGCTGTCTTCCCTCTAAACTGGATAAGCCCCAGACTGGGCAAACGGAATACCCTGATTCTTGCAATGGTACTTATGTGTCTGGCACAGCTTTCAAAAATTGTCTGCTACAATCCCGAACATCCTTACCTGGTCTTAATTCCAACAGTTCTTCTTTCTGCCGGCATGCTCTTTTTCTTTACCCTCGGATCTTCCATGGTCGGAGACATCTGTGATGAAGATGAATTAAAAACAGGTCATCGTTCCGAAGGAAGTTATTACGCCGTCTTCTGGTGGTTTATAAAAATGGGAACTGCACTTGCCAGCTTTGTCGCCGGAGTGCTGATAGTCTTTACCATGTTTGACGAGACACAGGTTACCAGAGTCGACAGTCTGCAGGGAAGTATAAGGGAGTTACGTACCAGGGTACAGTATTGGAAAGATTATCAGGGCCTTGCAGGTACCGATGCCGGCTGGATCGAAACCACAGCTGCAGAGCGTTCACTGGCGCTGAAAGAGTCAAAAGAATATGTGGTGTTCCTTGAAAAGGAATCTCTTAAAAAGCCCGAAGGGAAGAACCAGTCTCTTCCGGCATATCCGGAACAGAGAAAAGCCCTTTTGCTGACATGCATTAACAACAACCAGGGCTACTGTGAATGGGCTGGAACAGCTACAGCATGGACCTGGAAAAATCAGGGACTCAAACCCTGACTTCAGAGACCCCGGCTCTTATTGAAAAGGCAATCTCCCTCACACTGCAGACTAAGCTTGAAAAAGCCAGGATGAATTCCTTTGAGCTCATGTCGCACCTTGATGCTAAATCAATTGAGGTTAAAAACAGTCCTGAGCATTATGAGACACTGAGCAGGAATATCAAAGGAGTTGATGACCGGCTTGCACATATGAATCCCTTATTGTCTCTGGATGTATTTGATGAGGAACTCGGCAACATTGAAAACAAAATGGTACTGCTGAAGAAACAGACACCTTATACTCTTCTGATGATGCGGGTTGTTGAGATCGGACTGCCCCTGCTTTTAAGTCTGATTTCAATTTTCTTCATTCTTCGCTACTCTCTCACTGAAGAAAGAAGCCATGAAATTAAGGAACTTATCAGGAAAAGAAACCTGGAGCGTTTATGAGAGTGAGCTGCTGCAGATAAATTATTGACTGTTAAATACAGAAAATCTATAGAAATGACATTCAGTGTAAAAGAAGACAGTTTTTTACTTAACGGCAATAAAGTGTTTCTCAATTCCGGAGAGATTCACTATTTCAGGATTAAGCGTGAGCATGTGGAGCAGACATCTGGAAGCTGCCAGAGAGGCAGGCCTGACTACCGTCAGCACTTATGTTCCGTGGGCATGGCACGAATCTGTGGAACACGTTTTTGATTTTGACGGTGTCTCCTCCCCGGAACGTGATCTTAAGGGATGGCTCGGGCTATGCCGGGAATATGGACTAAACTGTATTTTAAAACCAGGACCTTTTATCCTGGCTGAAACCAGGGGTGCAGGGCTCCCGGACTGGTTCCTGAATAAGTATCACAACGAGGTGAAAATGCGCAACAGCAGGGGTGAGGTAGTGCTGAGTGACGGAGTCAGCCTCTTTAACGAAAAATACCTGGAAAAGGTGACACTCTGGTATGATCAGGTTATGCCTCTCATAAGTGAATATGAAATATCAGCAGGCGGACCGGTAATTATGATGCAGGTTTGCAATGAGATTGGCGTTTTCTCATGGCTTGCGCACCAGGGAGACTACGGTAACAATGTAAAAGATCATTTTATCTCATACTTAAAGAATAAATTCAAGGACATTACTGAAGTAAACAGCTTATGGGGAACAGCGTACCGTGATTTTGACGATGTGGAACTTCCTCCGGATGGTAATCTTGCTTATTCATCAAAAGGTGACCGGAGCCGTGATTATGAATGGCACTGCTTCTGGAGAAAATATTACGGTGACTATCTCAGGATGCTTTCGGAAATGGCAAGGGAAAGAGGTGTTACAGTTCCCTTATTCCATAATCTGCCTGGCTGGATCTACGGTCACGGTTATGAATTCCCGGTCAATATCACAATGTACGAAGATCTTTTCGGTGATAAGAGCGATATCATTTTCGGAGTAGATCATATTCCGGAATTCTTTTCATACCGGAACATGCATGATGACCGGATTATAAATGATATTACCCGTGCTATGCAGGGTAACAGACCGCTTTTTGCAGCCGAGTTCCAGAGTGGTTCACGTGAATATCATGTGGTGACCAATCAGCGTGAAATGGAACTGTTTTACAAAGCCAGCATTGCCAACGGGCTGACAGGGTGGAATTACTATATGTTTTCACAGGGTCGCAATCCCAGACGCAGAGGCTATTCAGGCGAAACCTTTTACTGGTTCACACCCCTCACCCCTGAAGGTGAACAAACCAGTGCTTTTCCGCTCGTCAGGAGAATGAGTAAGATTGTAAAGACCTCTGAAAACATTATTGTCAATGCCAGCCGCAGAGCTGAAGTGTGCGTCCTCTTCTATCCTCCGTATTACGCCACGGAGCTCGAAAGACCTGTCGAAAGTGCCTGTGAACTGGCATTTACACCGTCTGGAATACGCAGACCGGCATATTTTGACGGTTTGCTGAAGGCACTTCAGATCCTGAACATTGATTATGATATGATTGATCTGACAAAAGCCTCTTCTGATATGTTGCATGGCTACAGACAGGTTTGGGCATTCTGCACTGATGAGATGAATGCCGGTGACCAGCAGACAATTGTCGATTATGCCAGCGAAGGCGGGAATATGGTTATTTTTCCTTACCTCCCTGACCGTGAAATGTCCCAGAGGCCTTGTACTGTAATCCGCGATGCCCTGTCTGCAGAGCCATCCGGAAGAGAGATCATCGACTCACCCCTGATTGATATATTTGATCTGAAGGATATCAAGTGCGCCAATCCGCAGATCACCTATTCGGAGAAAACACTTGCCGGCGCAGAAATTATTGCCCGGACAATCAGCGGTGCAGCATGCGGATTTATAAAGCCCCTCGGAAGAGGGTCAGTGATTCACCTTGGCACCTGGATCGGATTCGATACGGAAGGTCATAAACCGGTTTATGAGACAATTCTCCAAAAATCAGGAGCAAAACTCCGCCACACATCTTCCGCAAATGATAACTTAATTGTCAGAGAGAGGTTTACAGGAGACAGTTCTGCCATGCTTTTTATCGGGAATTACTACAATGAAACCCAGACAGGTAAAGTTACATATACCCATCCTGAAACAGGGGAAGATATCTCAGTTCCCTGGTCACAGAATGAGATGCTGTTGCCCGCGTTGTACGCTATATTGTCACCTGTTTGCCTGGAATTATCGCCGGGACTGAAAATTCTGCACTCCACTTCTGACCTCCTCGGTTTTGAAGAGAAGGATGGTCATCTGATGCTAACCCTCTTCGGGGATCGTGATCTGGAAGGTGAGATCGTCTTTGAAGGAATAGGGGCCGCGAAAATCATGTCAGCAACTATTGACCGGCAAAACTGTCAGAATGGTCACTGACGATAAACGTGTCGCATTCGTTTACAGCCACGACCATGAGAAGGAGTTGCTGCTTGATATTAAAATGTTTTAAATGAAGATCAAAAATTCCCACGGCCTCTCATTTGATTTTCTTAAAAATGGCTCCATCAGGTGCATTGAAGCTGGGCAGGTAAGAATCAGTCTCCGGACTGCCACGCCTTTCTCAAATTCAGGAGCAAACATATTTATCAGAAAAAGATCCGGACAGATAGAATACAAAGCTCTTCTGGGTCCTGAAAGCAACACCCGCTTCAAAGCCGGGAAGAACTCGTATGTTGCAGAAGGCTCCTGGGATGGACTGGATTATACATGTATACTTCAACTCTCGAAGAAAAGTCTTAGCTGGCAGTGGAGTGTTGAGATTCAGAATCAGGGTGACAGTAATGTGGAGCTTGATCTGATCTGGTTGCAGGATGTGGGTTTGAAGGCGGTTAATGACGGCGCCGTCAATGAGTACTACGTTAGCCAGTATCTTGAGCGGCGTATCCTTGAACATAAAGACTACGGGTCAGTCGTCTGCTGCCGTCAAAACATGAAGGAGACGGCAGGCAATCCGTGGGTGATGATGTCATGTAGGAACAATGCCGGCTCAGCCAGTGTTGACGGAATGCAGTTTTATGGAAAGACATACCGCGAAACGGGCATCCCTGAAGGACTCATTTCAGAAAGTATGGGAGGGGAATACTCAGGAGAATCATCAGTCATTGCCCTGCAGGAAACACCTTTTAGTCTCTCACCCGGCAAAAAACACAGAACTGTTTTTATGGCCACTTTCCTTCCTGATCATCCCCTTGCCACTTCTGTTGATGATCTGAACCGGTTATCTGACCTGTGGAATGAATTCAGTGATGCGGGAAAGCCTTCCTCAGCCGGCAGGTTGTCAGTACCGGAGAAAAACCTGTTCAATACTGCCGGTTTTTTAGAGGTTGATGATTTGAATGGCAGTGAGCTTACCAGGTTTTTTGGTAAGGAGCGGAGGCACGGTGAGGCAGGCAGAGGAAACCTTCTGTCATTCTTCTCCGGAGAGAACAACCACGTTATCCTTCGTCGCAAGGAGTCAGAGGTTGACCGTCCGCACGGACATATCATGCAGGCTGAAGCGGGCTTTCTGCCTGATGAAAGTATAGTATCAACAACCTCATTCGCCTGTGGCGTTTTCAATTCTCACATAACCCAGGGCAATACCAATTTCAATGTTCTGCTTTCAGTCTGTACAAGCCAGTTTAACCTGGCACCGGAAACGGGTCAACGGATCATCGTGATCATTGAAGGCCGGCCATGGCTGCTTGGAGTTCCTTCTGCTTTTGAGATGGGACTGAACCATTGCAGGTGGATTTACAAACATGGCAATTATTGTTTCCAGGTCCGCAGCTGGACATCGAAAAGTTCCCCGCGTGTAAATTTGGATTTTAAAGTGCTCAGCGGGGGGAATATCAGATTATTAATTACCCACGATTTTGATCATTCAATAGGTTGGAATATTACTGAGGGAAGCTCAGCTGGCGAATATGTGGCCAAACCAAAGACGAAAAGCAGGCTGGCGCACTCATTTCCTCAGGCACAGTTCAGAATAATCGTCAGTGGTTCCGGTTACAGG
This sequence comes from uncultured Bacteroidales bacterium, assembly GCA_963757935.1. Lineage (GTDB taxonomy): Bacteria > Bacteroidota > Bacteroidia > Bacteroidales > VadinHA17 > SR-FBR-E99. The sequence continues at coordinate 228,393 of CAVWSZ010000003.1, forward strand.
GTCACAGGAGATGAAGTGCTTTACCCTGATAACAAAAGCAGGAGAAGCTCATTGTTTATTCTGGATGTCAGGGATTCTTCTGATTTCTGCATGAGTTTTATCGGTGAGGTGTGCTCCGCGGTCAGGGCAGAAAAGATTTCAGATGCTGATAATCAATGGATTTCAGATTGCCGCGATGGCCGGGCTGCATGGCAGGACCTGAGCTCAAACCTGTCACTTGAGGGAGATCAGGAAGAGACGGCTGCCATCCGTGAAATACTTCCCTGGTATGGCATGAACGCCATGACGCATTATTTAACACCGTACGGGCTGGAACAATTCAGCGGCGCCGCCTGGGGTACGCGGGACATCGCGCAGGGTCCGCTGGAATTACTGTTGTGCATGGGAAAATACGATGAAGCAAAGCAGGTATTGCGAATCATCTTCTCGAACCAGGAAAAAACCGGCGGATGGCCTCAGTGGTGGATGTTCGACAGCTATTCGGACGTGAGGGCAGATGGCTCCCACGGTGACATTTTTTACTGGTGTCTGATAGCCCTGGGTAACTATATCAGAATCACCGGCGATCTGAAATTTCTCCAAGAGGTTTTACCCTACTATCATGCAAAAGGGGCTCCCCGGATAAAAGCAGCACCACTTTCTGAACACGTTGACAGGCTGATAAAAATGGTTGTTGGCTCCTTCATCCCGGGCACTGCGCTGGTCCCATTTGGCGGAGGCGACTGGAATGACTCATTGCAACCTGTAAGCAGAGATCTGGCGAAGCGTCTGATCTCAAGCTGGACAGTGGAGATGAATTATCAGGCCTTCAGTCAGTACAGTGCTGTTTATGAGCTGACAGGTAATACACAGAAAACCGTGGAGTTGAAGGAAATATCCGAAAGGATCAGGGCGGATTTCAACAAATATCTTATAAAGGATGGGGTTGTAGCAGGGTATGGGCTGGTTAAACGGTGACAGCAGTATCAGTCTGCTTCTTCACCCTTCAGATACTGAAACGGGAGTGAGGTATAGTCTCCTGCCGATGGAGCGCGGGATCATAAGCGGAATATTCACTCCGGAACAGGCACACCGCCATCAGGATCTTATTGAGTTGTGCCTGAAGGGTCCTGACGGCGCCCGGTTGATGGACCGTCCTGTCAGATACAAAGGCGGGGTTCAGACACTTTTTCAGAGAGCCGAAAGCAGCACTTTCTTTGGTCGCGAGATTGGCCTTATGTATCTCCATGAACATATCCGGTATGCTGAGTCACAGGCTATTACAGGTAGAGCTGATGCCTTCCTGAAAGCTCTCCGGCAGGCAATTCCGGTTGGGTACCGTAATATTGTTCCATGTAGTGATATACGCCAGTCGAACTGCTATTACAGTAGTTCAGATGCAGTCTTCAGGAACCGGTATGAAGCTGATGAGCTTTACGGTGAAATTATTTCAGGGAAGGTTATACTTAAGGGCGGTTGGCGGATTTATTCCAGCGGACCCGGTATTTTTATCGCCATTATTGTTTCAAGACTTCTTGGATTGCGCAGTGAATCCGGATCAGTCATTATTGATCCCGTAATGCCTGATTCTATGGACGGCTTTTCTGCCTCACTTAAATTCATGGATCATAATATTACTCTTAAATATAGGATCAAAGAAGGTAATTACACTCCAAAAGCGCTTATTATTAATGGAATACCTGTAAAATTTGACAGAGAAGCTTCCGTTGCTTTTGCCAGCCAATACCGCCCCGGCGGGGCTGTTATACGATGTGACCGGTTTCTCTCACTGTTGAATAAGGAAAAAAATATCATTGAGATTCACCTGTAGTTTTAATATATTTACTCCGGAAGTTTTAAATGTGAATCACATTCCGGTCATATGTCAGTAAAAGCTGCATGGAAAATCTTCAGGGCACTTTTCCTTTTTACCTGTTTCTTTGGATCCATGACCGCAATTTCCGGCCAGGGAAAAGAACAGCGGAATGAAATCCGTAATTTTATTGCAAATCATATCCCCGTTGCCGGACAGAACTGGGAAATTAATCAGAATCCGGTAACGCGGTATATCTATTTTGCAAACTCAGCAGGGCTGATTGAGTATAACGGCATTACTGCCAGAACCTATAATCTGCCTTACAGCCAGGGGATCAGGTCGGTTTATGTCAATTCTGACGGACTGATCTTTACGGGCTCATTTGAAGATTTCGGATACTGGGAGAAAGATCTTAACGCCGGCCTTCTCTATCACTCGCTTACCGCAGACATTGAAGTGTCAAAGAATGATGAGATCTGGAATATTTTTGAATTGAACAACACTCTCTTCTTTCAGTCTTTTACGACAATATACGCTTACAATTACAGTACTGTTAAGGCTATAAGCTGCCCTTCATTTATGCTGTTTTTTTTCAGGGTAGGAGAAAAATTCATTGCCCAGGCCCTGAATGATGGTCTTTACTGGTGGGATGGCTCTGAATTCACATTTATTGAGGGAAGCGAAATCTTCAGATCTGTCAAGGTGCATGCTGTTATTGATCTGATGTTCAGGAAACAGTGGATATGCACTGACAACGAAGGGATTTTCGAATTTAACGGTACATCCTTTACCCCGATAAGAAGTGAAGTCTCAGAATATCTCAGGGAAGAAACCTGCAATGCAGGACTGGCAATAAACGATTCGCTGTTCGTTTTCGGAACAATTCTTAAGGGACTGGTATTCTGTGACAGATCAGGAGAGATAATCAAATCATTTGACTATTCCAACGGTTTGAATAACAATACAGTGCTGTCACTGTTCATGGACTCGGATGATGGATTGTGGGTCGGTTTGGATGAGGGAATAAACTATCTGAACCTGAACTCTCCTTTTACAGTATATTCCAATATTACGGGTACTCTCGGCACTATCTATGCAGCGGTCAGGAAGGACAACAGCCTTTTTCTTGGCACAAATCACGGATTGTTTAAGGCAGATATCGTGCAAAGCCAGGGTGAGTACAGTTTTGAAGACCTGCGGATAATTCCAAATACCCAGGGCCAGGTTTGGAAGCTTGCTGAATTTGAAGGACAGATCCTGTGTGGTCACAATGAGGGCACTTTCCTGCTTGATGAAGGGACTTTCAGTTTAATCTCAGATGTCACCGGCGGATGGTCTCTGACACAGTATAACGATTTTCTGCTTGAGGGTACCTATACCGGAATTACTGTGCTGGTGAAGGATAGGAATGGCAAATGGAGTTTCAGGAACAGGATAGAAGGTTATATGGAGCCAACCAGATATATTGAGGTTGACTATCTGGGTTATGTCTGGGCAATACATCCGCAGAAGGGTATTCACAGACTGGAATTGAATGAGTCTATGGATTCTGTAGTTAACACGCTCTATTTTAATTCTATCGCTGACACTTCCAACAAACTCACGATGTCAAGGATTAATAACCAGGTGGTTTTTATGACTTCTGACAATATATATGCATTCGACTACGAAAACAGGGTCTTTTTTCCGATAAAATCACTTGAAGCCGGTCTGGGTGAATATATCAGGGCTACCCAGATAATACCTTATCATAAGAACAGCTACTGGTTCATTCTTGGCAACAGGATCGCCCTGTTTGATATTTCCAAAGACCTTGAGGCGGTCAAAGAAACCGAACTGATTCATAAATACGCAGACCTGCCCGGACGGGAACAACAGATAATCTCCCTTGATCCCAATACGCTTTTGATCCCTACACGTCAGGCTTTTACAACAATTAACGTTGGGCGACTGAATAATGAGAGTGAGGTACCATCCGTTACGATCATCCGGTTAGTTTTTTCCGGGAGATCCAAAAGCACAGTAATTCTTCCCGATCCATCAGAGAACCCTTCAATACCTAACAGGGAGAAAAATCTGACAGTATATCTGGCCAACCCCGGACAGTTTGATAAGGAAGATAAGGAATACTTATACAGAATCAGGGAGCTGGGTGAGGAGTGGTACCGGACCACAAATGACAACTTTTCATTCTTAAACCTTCCTTCCGGACAATACCACCTTCAGGTAAAGGCGGCTTTGGGTGAGGCGATAGCAGAGGCGGGATTTACAATTAACAGACCAAATTACCTTAGTACACCTGCAATTCTTCTATATCTGCTTATTGTCGCAGGCCTTCTGGTAGCCGGTGTCAAAATATTCAGGCTGCAGCTTGACCGTCACAGGAAACTTATTGAATACGAAGTAGGGAAGAACAGGCTTGAGAGTGAACTGGACTACAAAAGCTATGAATTAATGCTCACCATGCGTTACCTGATCAGAAAGACAGATATTCTGAGAGAGTTGCATGAAAAACTCGATGCCCTGAAAGCTTACTCCTCAAAATTTCCGGTGAAATATATACGGGAGATGGAACGTATAATTGATCATGGACTTGACTCACAGACTGAGGAGTGGCAGAATGTCATGAAAAACCTGAAGTTGTCACAGGAAGGTTTTTTCAGGAAGTTAAAAGAGAAATACCCCACACTTACACCGAATGACTTAAGGCTCTGCTCTTACCTGAGAATGAATTTTACAACCAAGGAAATAGCCAACCTGATAAACATTTCAAGCAGGGCAGTTGAGATAGGACGTTACAGATTAAGGCAAAAGTTAAACCTGCCGCATGATATTAATCTTACTGAGTTCCTTATAAGGGAAGCTGACACACCGTAGATCTGATTAAAAAAGTCTCAGCTCTCTGACGCGCATTCAAATTGAAAGGCTATCGGAGTTCTTCAAGGATGAATCCAAGTCCTCTCAGTGTACGCAGGGCAACGCCGGGATCAGGAGATAGAAACTTCCTTAGACGGCTTATGAACACATCCATACTGCGGCCCAGGAAATAATCGTCTTCGCCCCATATCTCCTTAAGTATCTGTTCGCGGGTAAGAGTCTTGTTACGGTTTATGATCATGTGCCTCAGCAACTGCGCCTCCCTGAGAGTAAGCTTCTCCGTCCCGGCAGGGGTCACAAGCTCAAGGGTGTTATAATGAAGAGAGGTCTTCGATATAAGGAATTCATCATCAGAGGTGGCATACACGCGTCGCAGAATATTGTTTATTCTCAGGATAAGCATTTCAGGATCAAACGGCTTGGTCACATAGTCGTCAGCCCCAAGTTTAAGTCCCCTGATAATGTCTTCGCGCTGACTTTTAGCTGTCAGGAAGATAAATGGTATTCCCGGCTCCTCCGACCGCATCTTTTCGGCGAGAGTGAATCCGTCCATTTCGGGCATCATGACATCGAGGACGCAAATGTCAGGTCTGTCAGAGTGAAAAAGTTCCCAGGCATCACGTCCGTTACGCGCCAGGGTCACCTCAAATCCGCTCAGTGATACATACTGTGAAAGTATGTTCCCGAAATCGACATCGTCTTCAGCAAGAAGGATTTTCATTTTTCTTTTTTTAAAGAGGTATTCTGATAATGAATGTTGTTCCCTTTCCGGGTCTGCTTGTGACACTAATATCCCCGCCGTGGGCCCTGATTATCCTGTACACATAGTATAATCCCAGTCCGAGACCTTTTGTCTTATGGATGTTACCGTGAGGTACCCGGTAGAATTTTTCGAAGATGTGATCGAGGTGCTCACGGGCCATCCCTATGCCGTTATCAGCAACCGTGATAACAATATTCCCGCTCTCAGTGGCAGTTGAAATTTTGATTACAGGGTCAATGATGCAATATTTCACGGCATTTGTAAGCAGGTTATTTATCACTGTTGTATAGTACAGAATGTCAAGGGATGCCTTAATTCCGTCTGTTTTGTAATCTTCTTCAATGACAGCGCAGCCGTCGCAGGAGGTAAGGAACGATGAAGCAACCTGGTGCGTGAGTTCATCGACACACACCGGCTGGCGTGTGAGCTCAAATTCAGTACGTTCCAGAAGGCTTACTTCGAGAATTGTGTTGATAAGCTGGTTGAGGTGTACACTTTGCTTCCCGATCAGTTTTGCAGTCTCGAGCACCTTTGGCGGATCATTCAGGATCTGTTCCTTTTCCAGAGTACGTCCGGCCACTGTTATGGTTGAGAGCGGCGTCTTCAGCTCGTGGGTCATGTTGTTTATAAAATCGGTCTTCAGGCCTGACAGTCTCTTTTCCTCCATCAGGTTCCGCCAGGTGATCCAGAATACAGTCATCACTATCATGATGCTCCCGGCGATCAGCAGAAATGAGAGAAATGCTTCCCGGAACACCATGTTATTCTTATGTGTGAGGTTTATCAGGTAGCTGTATTCAATGACGAAATTGTTGTGCTCCTCTGAGAAGGAGTTTACATGGACCATGGGACCCGGAATTTTCGGGGGAGTAACCTTTGTTACATCGAGATAACCGTCATAGGAAATAAGGCTGAGATGACTGATGAAAAATTCTGCCTTGAAGTCAAAATCATAGCCGGCCTTTTTAAAGTATGATCTGAGAAAGGCGGTTAATGCTTCATTCTTTTCAAGAATCGAATATGTCTGTGCGAGAACCTGCTTCCTGAAGGTAGCAGAATCTTTTGCCTCCTTCAGAAGGGGCAGTTTTTCAGAAGCCACCATCCCGGCAAATTTGTCTGTGACATCCATTGCCTTTTCAAATCCGTTAGCTTTCTTCACTGACATCAGTAATGAAAGACCTTCACGAGAGAGCGCCTTGTACCGCATCATCAGGATCTCCTCATTCTGTTTCCATATGCTTACGGTCATATATATCTGCACCGCAAGGAAAAGCAACAGGGCGGCGAGTGATGTAATTATCAAAAGATTGCGCTTCATCTGCAGATATTTTATCCAAAATTACGCATTGTTGCAGAACGCCGGATATGATTAACCTATCATTAACCAGTCATTAACTCAAGGGGAAATAAACCCGGTTTACCTTTACATCATGAAACTTTAATAACGGCAGTCATGAAAAGAATGGTACAATTTATTACACTGGCACTGGCAATAGTTCTTCTTTCTTCAGAAATCGCAGCCGGGACAGCAGGCGACAACCTCTGAAAAGGAAAAGCAAAAAGAAGCTGAACTGGCTCAGAAGAAAGCGGCTGAGTTGCAGAAGAAAGATGAGTTTATGAAACAGGCTCAGATAGAAATGGAGCTTAAGAAAGCTGAAGCTGCACTGGAAGGCCACGCGGATGCAATGAGAGATTATGAGATAATCAGGAAAAAAGCGGAGGGGTTGTCCGGAAACAGTTACATAGTGGTCCCTGATCAGGGTATGTGGAACTTTAGGGTTCCCGAAATGGACAATCAATTCTTCTTTGGCGATTATGGCATAGGTGACAAACCCGGGTCATCATGGAACTATTCGAGACAGGTGCTGGAATCGACCTTTACAAATGAGTTTGTAATGGATTCAGGCGGAGAAAACGGCAACGCAACGCTCTCCCTGTCAGGTACCTGTGCCGAAGGGGCCATCACGGTAGCAATAATAATGCCTGACGGCAAACAGCTATCTGAAGTGATAATAGATGCCAACGGAAGCCTGAACTGGCGCAAGAGTTTTGAGGCAGGAGAGGGTAACGGATGGAAGAACGGTAAATGGATATTTAGAATAAAGGCCAAAGAGGCTACGGGCAACTTCCGTATCTCGATGACAACAAACTGATTTTTCGGTTTAGGTATTTTGTTTGTTCTTTTTCTGAGGAGACAGGTTCGCGGGCCTGTCTCTTCATTTAATCTGAGGTCCCCGAAACCGTGCCTCCCCTGACACTCCTTACATTAACGGTCACCGGACTTTTGCCCCGTGCAATCCAGCGGACAACCACTTTCCCGTAGCCGGGGATGTTTTCAATCCTGATTGTTGCGGGATCCTTTTTCTGCTCGATAGTTACATTATTCAACGGATCGGTAACGACCATGCCTGATATTACCGTGGGCCCTCCAAGGGTTATATAATCCGGAGGTGTTATCCGGTATTTAATATTCTGTGCCGAGTGCGTCGGCATCATCCTGAGGTTGCTTACTGTGGCTGTGATCTCCCTGAGTCCTCCCTTCATCTCCCTGACTTTAATATCGGAAACCTCGAGTTTCGGAGTCTGCCAGGCGTTATATAGAACGAACGCCATGTTTCGGTGAGCATCAGATTCGAGAAGGAACCCGGGATGCAACCTGCCGAAGTTTTTGCTGAAACCGCCAACCTCTACCTTGCCGTAGACCGGGTGATCAACTTCCTCCCAGGGAAGGAATGCATCTTCGAAAAGAAGCAGCCTGTCGAATTCATAATTATCAGTCTGCGTGGTGTCATTGAACATCAGGTAGGATGTCCACAGCTCATTTGAATAGACAAAGGCGCCTATTGAACCGTACATCCAGTCCAGCTCACCTCCCCAGACCGTGTACATGTCTTTCCAGATTGTCAGAAGCCTGTATCCGGGAATGATTTTTTCACCTGTCCGCCCGATTGATTCATACACCTGATCATCCTGCCTGCTGTACACTTCGGAACCTCCTCCTTCAACCGAGGGGCCCTTGAGAATCATGCCTCCGGAGTTGTGAAACGACTGTGATCCGGTGATATTCGGATGTGATGTGATAAAATCCCGTATGGCTCTGGTCTCGGGAAGGGAGAACGGATATTTATCCGCCCCGTTCTGCACATAGTTCGGTTCCCAGTTGTAGCCCCAGTCGCGGTTCGGATCATAGCTTCCGGGTCCGTCCTCGTTGATGAACCCGTCGCCGTCATTATCGATACCCTCACGCCCTATAGTCTCATAATCGCCTTTTTCGCCGGGAGCGACAGGTATCATTTTACGGGGATCGGCAGGGTCTGCTTTCATATTGCCATCAGATGTCTTTCGCCTCATCATTGATATTTCCCCGTCACCGTTAAGGTCCTCAAAGCCGTCCTCATCGACAAGCCCGTCACGGTCATCATCGCGCGGCACCACTCCGGACCGGAGCGATCCTGCATTTCCTGTAAAATACGCCCTCCCGTCAGGATTGATAGTGGGAGCGATGTAGAATGTCTTGTCACCCAGCAATTCGGTTATGAAATCGTTCTTTCCGTACATCTCGCAGAGATACCAGGCAGTGTAAAGCGCCATCTCGGTTCCCTGAATCTCATTGCCGTGGATGTTCCCGTCTACCCAGTATGCCGGTTTGGAGGTGTGACTTCCTTTGGCCTTGTCGGTAAGTGTCAGCACAATCATGTCTCTTCCCGCATATGACTTACCGGCTGATTCCATTGTGATAAGTCCGGGATATGCCTTTACCAGGCGGTTGCACAGGTCCGTTATACCTTCATAGGTATAGTATTTGTTCCAGGTGGCTGCAACCTTGGGTTCGGCAGGACTGCCCGCAGCCTTGTAACTGAAACCTCCCGGCTGTGCCGCAACCTGTTGTGAGACAAGGATCAGGACTGATAATGCTATTGTATATAGATTTTTTTTCATTGTTCGGGAAATATTAATTTTACTTGAGTTCGGCATTCAGGGTCGAGAAACCGCAGTTTGCCGCACCGGCCTTTATGCTGATTTTTCCCTTGCCTGTAATCAGCCAGGAGTACTCAATCGCACGGTTTCCTTCAAGCCTTGGAAGGGCCTGTCTCATCTGTCCGCTTATGAGAGTCTGGTCTTTGCCTGGGACAATTGTCAGCTGAGCGCGTCTTACGAACTTGTTAACATCGCCTATTTCGGAGCAGGTTGGAAAGATTCCGTTGTTGTAGACTTTGACGGTTATCCTCCAGAGATTATCATCCGCCTTTTCGACCTTAAGTCCTGTAAGTTCAATGTCGGGATGGTACGCAGCAAGAGCTGTGATGAAGCTGAAGTTATCACCTGTTATTTTCGGCATGAGTGAATCAGGAGGAACTGTTGTGGCAAAGGGCCTGATGCCTCCCACTTCTGCCAGCCGACCGTCGAAACGGTCACCGCTGACCGGTGCCCATGGAATGAAGATGTCATCAGCCTGCGGCCTGTTTTTCATCAGGGCCACGCCGGTATTTTCTCCCTTTTCAGTCTGTACCCACCATCCCGGGGTGGAAAAGCTGTACCGTCCGTAATCATAATACGCCCATTCGGTGAAGTTCCCGGTTGTAAATGGCTGCTGAAGGACTTCCCTTGGCACCGGTTTTTTCTTTCCAGATGTCAGATGCCAGCTTATTGACTGTTTCATCGCTTTTAAGCATCCCGTCAGGCTTCTTCCCTCTCTGGGGTGGCCTTGTCGCCGCTTTCGCAGGCTGACTGAGATTATCCTGCGGTCCGAAGGCAATAGTCATGTAAATGTTGAAGTGGTCATAGAGAAAGTCAGCCACCGCCCTGGTCTCGGTTTCTGAGAGGGCATGGGTGCCGGCATTGAGCCCGAATTCCTCATAGTTGTGCGAGAAGTTTGAATTGAATGCTACACCTCCCTCACCGTCTTCATTGTAAAGACCGTCTCCGTCATTGTCAATCCCTTCTGAAATTACAGTGTAAATTCCTTTTTCTCCCTTTGCAGGATCCGCGGTAACCATTATCCTGTTATCGGCGGATGAGGGCAGAAAAGTTCCGGCGGGGTCGGCTATCCGTACCAGTGTGATCATCCCGTCACCGTTAAGGTCTTCCGCCGGATCCTCACCTGTGGCGAAGTCGCGGTCATTATCGGTGCTGTTTGAATTGAAATTTCTCTCAAATTTCAGCCCTGAAAAATACTGTGCCGAAGCCTCAGGGGAGACATCGGGAAGCACATAGAAGGTAACCTGGTCAAGCAATGCGCTTATCTCCGGTTCGTCAGCACGCCGCAGGATCTCCTCGGCGAAGGATATAGCCATCTCCCGTGAGTGGATGTAGCGTCCGTCGATACCACCGAGAATTGCGATTCCGGGTTTCTCACCGTTTTCTCCTCTTCCGATTGTAAGGGCAAGGAGATCAGTTCCGCCGGCAGTGGTGCATACAGTTGAAACGCTGCATAACGACGGATGGCTCTTTGCCAGCGCCCTGATACGGGTTGTCAGAGTGGCATTGTCAGGAAAAATTCCGGCAGTGAGAGGGATGATAAAAACGGCATACAACACTACCGTTATGACTGATTTTCTGATCTTAAGCTGCATAATGGTCTGATTTCGACAAGGTTTTTCTAAATCGGAGATGAAAATACAACTTTATAATCCCTCACGGCTAATATTACAGTGCCAATTATCCCGGTTTTTGATTTTTTAACAGATCACCGGATTTGCCGGCGAGAGGGATAATACTAATTTTGTACGGCAAAGCAGTAAAGAGTATGAAAAAATCAGTGTTTTGGCTTTATGCGGTGATGCTTTTGCTTGCATCATGCGGGTCACCAGGCAACAAACAGGGAGAAAGGGTCATCACAGTCTCAATCCCACCGTTTAAATACTTTGTAGAGGCTGTTGCCGGCAGTGATTTTACGGTCAATGTAATGCTTCCGCCGGGGGCCGACCATCATTCATGGGAGCCTCTGCCGCGGCAGATAACAGCCCTGGCAGGATCGGAAGCATTTATTATAAACGGCAGGCTCGGCTTTGAGTATGCCTGGATGGAACGGTTCAGGGAGATTAATCCCGGGATGAAAATCACCGATCTCTCCGCCGGTATTTCACTTATTGAACCGGAGGTTGAGGCCGGTCATGAGGGTCACGGTCATGAGGATGAAGGTGTCGACCCCCATTACTGGGTATCTCCGAAAGAAGCTTATATAATGGCCGCCACGGTCAGGGATCTTGTAATTGCACTTAATCCTTCCGCGGCAGAAAGATATGCCCTGAATTATGACAGGTTAATTGCAGGCATCACGGAGGTGGATTCGATTGTGACAGGGCTCCTGGCCGATGCTCCCTCAAAGACCTTTATGATCTTTCATCCGGCACTGGCTTATCTTGCACGCGACTACGGGCTTGAACAGATATCATTTGAGGATGAAGGGAAAAGTCCTTCTCCGGCCAGGATGAAAGAACTGATAGATCTTACCCGTGAGAAGGGTATTAAGGTTATCTTTATACAGGCAGAGTATGATCTTAAGAGCGCACAGGTGATAGCGGAGGAGACCGGCGCAACACTTATTACAATTGATCCCATGAACCCTGAGTGGGGGAAAGCTGTTGTGGAGATAGCTAAAGCCATAAGCATGGAGCATGGGGCAAGGAGCAATAAAGAGTGAAGAATTATTTTAACTTTCTATAAGACCGCAAGACCGCAAGACCGCAAGACTTTCAGACATAGACCTCAGACTAGACTTTCAGACCTCAGACGCAAACACACATGTCCGCCCTTTTTAAAATAGAATCACTCAATGCCGGTTATGAGAACAGGATCGTTCTCCGTGATGTGAACATGACAGTCATGAGTGATGATTTCATTGGCATAATAGGTCCCAACGGCGGAGGCAAGACAACCATGCTGAAGGTCATCCTCGGCCTTCTCAGACCCTTTTCCGGAAGAATTGATTTTTCCCCCGGCGATCTTAAAATGAGTCAGATTGGCTATCTGCCGCAGGTTGCACAGGGTGACACATTGTTCCCTGTGACTGTTGAAGACGTGGTGCTGTCAGGACTGATGCTAAACAAGGGCGCAGCAGGCCGGATGAGCCGTGATGACCGGAAGCGGGCTGCCTCGGTGATGGACGAGCTCGGTCTCAGACCGCTGGCCCGGCAGGCACTTAATGAACTTTCGGGAGGTCAGCTCCAGCGTGTTTATCTTGCCAGGGCGGTGACAGGTTCTCCGAGACTGCTTCTGCTTGATGAACCTGCAACGTTTGTCGATTCCTCATTCGAGGCTGACTTTTATGAAAAGCTGAGGCTGCTAAACAGCCGGATGGCAATCATGATGGTTTCACACGACGTGGGGACAATCTCCACCTGGGTAAAGTCGTTTGCCTGCATAAACGGAGGTCTCAATTATCACCCGCACAGTAAGATAACACAGGAGGACCTGAAGATGTACGGCTGTCCGATACAGCTTGTCACCCATGGTGACGTGCCACACATTGTTCTTCACAAACACTGACACATGGAGAACATCTTCGCATATTCATTCGTACTGAAATCGATTGCCGGAGCTCTTTTTGCAAGCATCACTGCCGGCATTGTGGGCACCTACATCGTATCAAGAAGGCTGGTATTCCTCAGCGGCGGCATAACACATGCCTCATTCGGGGGCATCGGACTGGGTTATTACCTTGGAATCAATCCCGTGGCCGGCGCTGCCCTCTTCGGGCTCACATCGGCAGTAGGCATTGAGTATCTCTCCGCAAGGGGTAAGATGCGCGAAGACAGCGCCATTGGCATACTGTGGGCTTTTGGCATGGCCGTTGGTATTATCTTCATCTATATGACTCCCGGTTACGCGCCCAACCTGATGAGTTACCTCTTCGGCAGCATTCTGACTGTGACCTGGGGTGACCTTATCGCCCTGGGAATAATGTCGGCTGTGCTTATCATTTATACGGCGCTGTTTTACCGGACGATCCTCTATATTTCATTTGATGAAAATTATGCAAGGACCTTCACCCGCCATGTGGATCTTTTCAAATATGTCTCCGTGGGACTGACAGGACTTGCCATCGTGCTGAATATAAGGATGGCAGGGGTGATCCTTATAATTTCCCTTCTTACAATCCCTGCAAACATCATTATGCTTTTTACGAGGAGGTATCTGCAGATAGTGATATGGTCATTCGCGGTTAGTTTTATAGGGATAAGCACCGGCTTTGCAATGTCATGGGTTACCAGTCTTCCGACAGGACCGGCGATAGTATTTGTGCTGGTGCTCTTCTGGATGATAGCCAGAGGTGTCAGATGGCTGAAAGTAAAGAGAAAAGTTATTACATAAACTATTGGTATGAACAGTTATGATATTATTGTGATAGGCAGCGGCCCGGGCGGTTATGTGGCAGCCATAAGAGCGTCGCAGCTCGGGATGAAGGTTGGAGTTGTGGAGAAGGCAGAGCCCGGAGGCATATGTCTGAACTGGGGGTGCATTCCCACAAAGGCTTTGCTCAAAAGTGCACAGGTGCTTGAATACTGCAGGCACGCCTCCGACTACGGCATCAGCAGCGGCGGCACTGCATCCGCCGATTTCGCAGCGGTCATCGCACGCAGCAGGAGTGTGGCTGATGCAATGAGCAAGGGCATCCAGTATCTTTTCAAAAAGTACAACATCGAAATATTAGCCGGATTCGGAAGGCTGAAGGGTAAGGGTACCGTGGAGGTCGAAACACCCGGTGGCGGAAAAGAGACCTATACCGCCAGCCATATAATAATTGCCACGGGGGCAAGATCCAAGGAACTTCCTAACCTTAAACAGGACGGCAAAAAGATAATAGGCTACCGCGAAGCCATGTCACTTCCTGCGTTGCCTGCATCAATGGTAGTTGTCGGGTCAGGCGCCATCGGCAGCGAGTTCGCAAGCTTTTACAGGTCTATGGGAACCGAAGTGACACTCGTGGAGTTCCTGCCAAGGGTACTTCCGATCGAAGACGAGGAGGTTTCCCGCACAGTGGAAAGATCGTTTAAAAAGGCGAAAATGAAGATCATGACCGGCTCATCGGTGGAGAAGGTTGATATTGACGGGGATAAATGCAGGGTTACGATAAAAACCCCGAAAGGTGAAGAAGTGACCGAAGTAGAAATAGTACTTTCTGCCGTGGGAGTGATGCCAAACATTGAGGGCATAGGTCTTGAGGAGAACGGTGTCACCACAGACCGCGGAAAGATCGTGGTGGATGAGTATTACAGGACTTCGCAGGAAGGCATATATGCAATTGGCGACGTTGTGCCCGGTCCTGCGCTGGCTCATGTGGCTTCAGCAGAAGCACTTGTATGCGTTGAAAAAATCGCCGGCCACAGTCCTGAACCGGTAGACTACGGTAACATTCCGGCCTGTACCTATACCACCCCTGAAGTTGCTTCGTGCGGCATGACCGAAGAGGCTGCAAAGGCAGCAGGAAAAGAGGTAAAGACAGGCAAGTTCATGTTCATGGCTTCCGGCAAAGCATCGGCCTCGGGCGCCCGCGACGGATTTGTCAAGCTTGTCTTCGATGCCTCCGACAATAAGCTTCTCGGCGCGCAGATGACCGGAATGAATGTGACCGAGCTGATCGCATCGGCTGTCCTGGCCCGCAGAATGGGGGCAACAGCCACCGATATTATGAGAAGCATACATCCGCATCCCACAATGTCGGAAGCAGTGATGGAAGCTGCAGCCGCAGCAATGGGTGAAGCTATTCACGGTTAACACCAGTGTGATATTTTTTTCTTAACGCAACCTTTATATCCCTATTATCATCAATATTATATTGACAAGCTGGGATATTATTTCATATCTTTAGAACTCGTTTCTTAAAATACGGGTTTGCAGGAGACCAGGGAAATAATTGACGGATGTTTGTCGGGCAGCAGGCGTGACCAGGAGTTGCTCTACCGCAGGTATTCACCGCGGCTTTATGCCGTGTGTCTTCAGTATTCGGGTAACACCGATGAAGCGCGTGATGTACTGCAGGAGGGCTTCATAAAAATTTTTGAAAACCTGTCAGCCTTCAGCCATGAAGGTTCTTTTGAAGGATGGATGAGAAGGATCATTGTCAATACTGCCCTCGAGAAGTATCGCAGCAAGTATTACCTCAACAGGATTGATGACATTGATGAACTGGCCGAGCCTATGGCAGATCCCGGAACTGATGATTTCTCGGGGCTGGAGGCCGGTGATCTTCTGAACATAATAATGGAGTTGCCGCCCAAGTACAGGATGGTTTTCAACTTATATGCGATAGAAGGATATTCACACAAGGAAATAGGAGGCATGCTGAAAATTTCTGAAGGTACTTCAAAATCAAATCTCTCAAGGGCCAGGGACATATTGCAGAAAAAGGTGAAGGTACTTACGGGTATCACAAAGAGAATGGTAAATGTTTGATAAAGAGCCAAATATAGACATTGTTTTTCGGAACGGACTGAAGGATCTGGAGGTCCTTCCACCGGCAGATGTATGGGCGAGCATCCCTGCAATGCCAGTCGCCCGTCGTCGTTTCGGGATGGTCTTCCGTGTTGCGGCAAGCATGGCGGCTCTCCTGACCCTTTCACTTGTTGCTTCCTGGTTCTCAGGTAATAACGGGAGCGTCACCAGCGGTCCGGAACTGGCATCAATGTTCAGTGACAGTGAGATATCAGGTGTTGCTGATCTGCAGAAACCGTCAGCAATCATAAGAAAACTTACTGCTGTGGCACCTGTCAGTAACCCGGTTGCCATACCGGAACGGGAAGAAGAAGCCACAATTGAAAACAGTACTTCACTGTCGCTACCCGCACTTGCATTGAGTCAGGATGAGGCTGATGAGTCCGCCCGACAGGAGACAAATACGCATACAACAGAAGATGCAATTATTGTTATTCCTCACAGGTTCTCTGCATTTCCGGACCAGACCGGACAACTGGCCCTGGTGGAACCGAATAAATCAGGAGACGAACGCTTTTCTCTCGGTGCCTCGCTTTCGCCTTCGATGGGATTCTCCGGTGCACCTGAAGATATTCGCCTTGCTGAGCTTCTGAGCAGCGAAAAGGGAGTGCCCACCTATTCAACCGGATTGACTTTCGCCTATAAACTTTCACCCCGTTTCAGTATTCAGTCGGGGATAGGGGTGGCATCCCTCGGGCAGATAGTAACCGGCATTGATGTTTTTGCCGGCCTCTCTGACTTCTACGCCGTCAAGGGCAGTTACCTGTACAGGGTTGAAACTTCTTCAGGCATGGTTGTTTCAGGTAATACCGATCTTTACCTTTCTGACTCCAAAAACAGGGTTGGCACATTCATTCCGGGCGGAATGGCAGATCCCTCGAAATACCCGCTTACACAGGTAGATGATAAAATTCACCAGATATTCCGTTACCTCGAAGTGCCCCTTCTCGTAAGGTATAAAGTCATTGACCGTGACATAGATATGAATGTGTCAGGCGGGATGTCATACGGCTTCCTGGTCCAGAATTCAGCTTTTGCAATGGACGGCAACAACATGATTCCGATAGGCCATACCGAAGGGGTCAATATTCATACATTCAGCAGCCAGGTGGGACTGGGAATGGAATACAGCTTCTCAAAAGTGATTTCCTTCAATTTGGAACCGGTATTCAAATATTACATGACACCGCTCAGCAACCTCTCCGGTACGCTCTCTCGTCCTTACTCCTTCGGCCTTTTATCAGGCTTCTTCGTCAGGTTCTGACAACATTCAGTTTCCGTATCACTTTGTTTGATTTTGTTCCCCGTGATCAAACTTTTCGCTAATATTGCAGTTTGAATTATCTGACTACGGAATCATGAAAATCAAAGCAGGGAAAGCAGTAGTGGCAGCAATGATGGTGCTGAGTGCAGGTTTTATAATCACAGTGATTGCAGGAGCAAAGGGCCCGGACCCTGTTCCTGCCGGAGAAAAAGATGGCTATCCCACTGCAGCCTCGTGGGCCCTTCCTGAGACTGTCTCCTTCGCCGGAGAAGCGATGCCGCTTGAAAACTTCGACACCCGTGAGAGCCTCGACAGGGAGCTGAACGCCACCGCTTACCGACACGGATCAACCCTTTTAACAATCAAAAGGGCAGGCAGGCATTTTCCTGAAATTGAGAAGATTCTGAAGGAAAACGGCATCCCTGACGATTTCAAATATCTTGCCTGTGCCGAAAGCGATCTCTCCAATGCAATCTCTCCGGCCGGAGCCACAGGCTTCTGGCAGATAATGGAGGGAACCGGAAAAGAATACGGAATGATAATAAACAAGGAGGTGGATGAGCGGTACAGCCTTGAAAAGTCTACACTCTTTGCCTGCCGGTATTTTAAAAGGGCATACCAGCGCTACGGCAGCTGGACAATGGCGGCTGCATCATACAATAACGGTATGAACGGCCTCGATGAGCAGGTCGGGATACAGAAAGAGACCAATTACTATGACCTCCTGCTGAATGAAGAGACAGCACGTTACCTTTTTCGCATTGCAGCGCTGAAGCTCATTATTGCAGAGCCCGATAAATACGGTTTTGTTCTGGTTGAAAAGGATATTTACAAACCCGTTCCGTTTACCGAGGTGAAGGTTGATACATCTGTCACAAGCTTTGAACAGTTCTCCAGACATTTCGACACCAACTATAAGCTGCTGAAATTACTGAATCCCTGGCTGAGAAAGCCCTTCCTGACAAATACCACCGGAACGGAATATTACATCAGGGTACCTGAAAAAGGCTCCAGGGTCTCTGCTGACCTGTAGAGCGGATCCATGTCTGAACAAAAGGAAGAAATAAGGGTCTACGGTGCAAGGGTCCACAACCTGCGCAATATCAGCCTGACAATACCCCGTAATGAACTTGTTGTCATAACAGGCCTGAGCGGCAGCGGGAAATCGTCACTTGCCTTTGATACGATATATGCCGAAGGCCAGAGAAGGTATATGGAGACCCTCTCTGCCTACGCACGGCAGTTCCTCGGCGGGATGCAGAGACCCGAAGTGGACCGCATAACGGGACTCAGTCCTGTCATTTCAATTGAACAGAAAACCACAAACAAGAACCCAAGGTCGACAGTCGGAACCATAACGGAGATCTATGATTTCCTGAGACTTCTCTATGCACGGGCTGCTGATGCCTGGTCATACGCCTCAGGTGAGATGATGGTCAAATACTCTGATACACAGATACTTGATCTTGTAGACATCAGGATATGACGGTAAAAAGATATATATCCTTGCCCCGGTAATAAAGGGGCGCAAGGGTCATTACAAGGAGCTTTTCGAGCAGCTGAGAAGAAAGGGTTTTCTCCATGCCCGCATTGACGGTGAGATAAAGGAGATAACCTCCGGGCTGAAACTCGACAGGTACAAATCGCATTTCATCGAGCTTGTAATCGACAAGTTTCAGGCAGGCCATGTCACTGAAAAGAGGCTTCATGATGCTGTTCTGCTTGCCCTTGACCAGGGTGACGGCGTCATGATGATTCTTGATGCCGCTGATAATTCGCACCGTTATTACAGCCGGCACCTGATGTGCCCTGTTACCGGTATTTCTTACAATGAACCTGCTCCCCACACTTTCTCGTTCAACTCGCCCCAGGGTGCCTGCCCGCACTGTAACGGCCTCGGCGAAGTATCGGAAGTTGATGTAAAAAGGATGATGCCCGATCCGGAGCTGAGCATCCGCAAGGGAGGAATAGAACCTATCGGGAAGTACCGTAACATCTGGATATTCTGGATGATAGAAGCCATAGCCGAAAAATACGGTTTCACGGTTGATACCCCTCTGAAGGAGATTCCCGAGGAGGGCATCAGCAAGATATTCTTCGGTTCGGATGAGGTGCTGAAGCTCTCCAACACACCGCTGGGGATGACATCCAACTATTTTATGACTTTTGAAGGGGTTGTAAATTATGTCGGTAACCAGGAGGCTGTCAACGGACGCAAGGCTGACGGAAAGGGAAAGGAACAGTATATACAGTACAGTGTATGCCCTGAATGCAACGGCACACGACTGAAGAAGGAGTCGCTCTGGTTCCGGATTGCCGGTAAAAATATTGGAGAACTTGCTGCGCTTGATTTTACCGAGCTGAAGGTCTTTCTTGACGGGGCAATGGAGCAGATGACCGAAAAACAGCAGAAGATAGCCTCGGAAATACTGAAGGAGATCAAGGCCCGGCTGGGTTTCCTGCTTGATGTAGGACTCGAATACCTGTCACTCAACCGGGGTGCAAGAACACTTTCCGGAGGCGAAAGCCAGCGTATCAGGCTTGCCACACAGATAGGGTCGAAGCTCGTGAACGTACTTTATATTCTTGACGAACCCAGCATCGGACTGCATCAGAGAGACAACCGGAAGCTTATCGAAGCCCTGCGCAACCTGCGCGATGCCGGAAACTCGGTGATAGTTGTGGAGCATGACAGGGAGATGATTATGAGTGCCGATCACATAATCGATATGGGACCGGGGGCGGGCATCCACGGCGGGGCCATCGTGGCTGAAGGTACTCCTGAACAGATTCTCAAAACCGACACTCTGACTGCCAAATACCTGAACGGCAGGCTGATGATCAGGACCCCTGAAGAACGCCGCAAGGGGAACGGCAAAAGCCTTACGATCACAGGAGCAAGGGGCAATAATCTGAAAAGCATCAGTGTCACTTTTCCCCTGGGTACTTTTATCTGCCTGACCGGGGTGTCAGGGAGCGGCAAATCTTCACTTGTCAACCACACCCTTCATCCGGCACTGGCAAGGAAACTACAGGGTGCACGCCGGGCCGCACTGGCGCATGATGAGATTTTGGGGATTGAAAACATTGACAAGGTGATCGAGGTGGACCAGGCGCCCATAGGCCGCACTCCGCGATCAAACCCGGCAACATATACAGGAGTGTTTTCTGACATCCGCACCCTTTTTGCAATGACACCTGATGCAAAGGTCAGGGGATTCAGCGCAGGCCGGTTCTCATTCAACACAAAGGGAGGCAGGTGTGAGGGCTGCGAAGGAGCCGGGCTGAAGACAATTGAGATGAACTTCCTTCCGGATGTTTACGTGATGTGTCCCGACTGCGGGGGCAAGAGGTACAACCGCGAAACCCTCGAGGTAAAGTACAAGGGACGTTCGATAAATGATGTGCTTGAACTGACAGTCAATGACGCCGTGGAATTTTTCAAAGGCATTCCTTCGATATACCATAAGATCAAGACAATACAGGATGTAGGTCTCGGGTATATAAGGCTGGGCCAGCCGTCGACCACCCTTTCCGGCGGAGAATCGCAGAGGGTGAAGCTGGCCACCGAGCTGGCGCGGCGCGATACGGGTCGTACACTGTACATCCTTGATGAGCCCACCACGGGTCTTCATTTCGAGGATGTAAGAGTTTTGCTTGAGGTGCTTGACCGGCTTGTCGAGAGAGGTAATACAGTCATCGTCATTGAACACAATATGGACGTGATAAAAATGGCGGATTATATAATTGACCTCGGCAGGGAAGGCGGACGGGGAGGAGGCGAGGTGATGTTTTCCGGCACACCTGAGGAACTTGCAGCAACACGCGGAAATTACACCGGAAAATTCCTGGGTGCAGAACTCAGGCGATAGAAAAGATTATATTTGAAAGTGCTAAATAAATCACCTATGGACGAGACCACAGACCTCATAAAGGAAGCTTTTGAACCGAAAACATGGAATGAGATTCACGTGACAGACTCATGGAGGATCTTTAAGATCATATCCGAATTTGTGGAAGGATTTGAAAAGCTGTCACGGATAGGACCGAGTGTGGCTATTTTCGGGTCTGCACGCACGCACTTCAACAACAAATACTATAAGCTTGCAGATGAGATTGCCTTCCAGCTTGTTCAGAAGGGCTATGGTGTCATCACCGGTGGCGGTCCGGGCATCATGGAAGCTGCCAACAAGGGTGCTAAAAGAGGCAACGGTAAATCAGCCGGTATAAACATTGACCTCCCGTTCGAGCAGAAGCCCAACCCCTATATTGACCGTGACAAGATCATTACTTTCGATTACTTTTTCGTGCGTAAGGTGATGTTCATGAAATATGCACAGGGATTCATTGTCCTGCCGGGGGATTCGGCACCTTCGACGAACTTTTCGAGGCTATTACACTCATTCAGACAAAGAAGATCGGGCGTTTCCCGATTGTATTGGTTGGTGAGCACTACTGGTCGGGGCTTTTCGAGTGGGTCACCAATGTGATGCTTAAGGAAGAACACAATATTGCTCCCGATGATCTGAATCTGTTCCGGATTGTGGATACCGCCGAGGAGGCTGTGTCTTACATCGACCAGTTCTATTCGAGATTCCTTCTGAGTCCAAACTTCTGATTTTTCAGCTTCAACAGTTCCTGGCCTGTACCGGCTCAGCTGGTCCGGACTTTGTCTGTCTTACCTGTCCCTGACTTATCCTCGGGTTACCTGCTTCTGGCTTTTGTCTGAAGGTCCATCTCGCGGCCGTGATCCTTCTTTTTCAGGTCCTCGCGCTTGTCATAGGTCTTTTTGCCCTTCGCAAGGGCTATCTCTATCTTCGCCAGGCCGCGGTCATTGATGAACATCTTCGTCACAATGATTGTCAGGCCGGTCTCCTTCACTTTCCGGTCCCACTTGCGAAGTTCCTTCTTACTGAGCAGCAGTTTTCTTTCGCCTACCGGATCATGATTGTTGAGATTGCCCCAATAGTATTCCGAAATGTGCATTCCTATCACAAACATCTCACCGTTCCGGAAGGTGCAGTATGAATCGGTGAGATTGACCCTTCCCTCACGAATTGACTTGATCTCGGTCCCGGTGAGTATGATGCCGGCAATTAGCTTCTCGATGAACTCGTATTCATGAGAGGCCCTTCTGTTTTTGATGACGATATTGCTGGTGTCGCGTCTCATTGCATTTTTCAGGCAAAGAAGGCGAAGTAAATTGTCTCTGTAAGCTTGGAAAGGACAATCTGCAGAATACCTATAATAATTATCATTGAGATGACTGTGGCGATGACCATCGGGAGTTTCTTGTGCTCCGGCGGGTTGATCATGGTTTCCATGCCGATCCAGAATATATACAGTCCGTACAGGCTGAGGATATTGAGGAAGAGCATTGACTCGAAAAGGCGGCTTATTGTGAGCGAGAGAAAGAGTGGTGCCAGGGAGTAGGCGACAAGTTTGAATGAGACAACGAAATCGCGCCCCAGGTCAAGTGCCTTTGTTATTTCAGTTACGATGTACGCTGAGGCATAGACGCCCAGAAAAAGGAAGAAGAATGTATTGATCGCCACAAGTACCGAATACATCGGCTCCAGGGTGTTGTTGATGAAGAAGAGGGAGCCGAAGAATGAACTGACCGAAACGAGGATAATGAGTGGCATGAAATAACTTCCCCTGACATACTTTATCGGCCTGTTTTCACGGTGAACAACCTCCCATGCCTTGACAGGACTGATTATAAAGTACCTGGTCCTGTGATAGAAAAACCTTAGATCCATGTCCTGTTTGAATGAGACCGGCAAAAATAAGTAAAATTGGGTTACTGTGAACTCATTTGAGCTATCTTTAATTTGACTATGACAGGGCAGGAGTATGATATTGTAGTGATTACCGGGCCAACGGCGACGGGGAAAACCCGGCTTGCCGCCACTGTTGCTGCACGACTGGGAAGCGAAGTGATCAGCGCTGATTCACGGCAGGTTTACAGGGGGATGGATATCGGCACAGGGAAGGATCTTTCGGATTATATTGTTGACGGGTTGAAGGTGCCGTGTCATCTGGTCGATATTGCTGATGCAGGGTACAGGTATAATGTATACGAGTACCAGCGGGATTTTATCGCAGTATACAATGATATGCGGCAGAGGTCTCTGATTCCGGTGGTCTGCGGCGGGTCAGGCATGTATGTCGACAGTATAGTCAGCGGATACAGGCTGACGCAGGTGCCGGTGAATGAGGCTCTGCGGTTACAGCTTGCAGACCGTTCACTGGAGGAGCTGACCTCAATTCTTTCCAAGTACAAGCGCCTGCATAACAAGACTGATGTAGATACTGTTAAAAGGGCTGTCAGGGCGATAGAGATCGAGGAGTACTACCTCTCCCGGCCGGTGGATACTGAGCCTTTTCCGGTTATCCGTCCCCTGGTTGTGGGCATCATGTTTGACCGTGACATCAGGCGTGACAGGATCAGCAGGAGGCTGAAGGAGAGGCTGGAAGGAGGTATGATCGAGGAGGTGCAGCGACTGATGGATAGCGGGATACATCCCGATGACCTGATCTATTACGGACTTGAATATAAGTATGTTACCTTGTATCTAATGAATTCGATGAGTTACGGTGAGATGTATCAGAAGCTGGAGACGGAGATTCACCGGTTTGCCAAGCGGCAGATGACATGGTTCAGGGGTATGGAGCGACGTGGCATTATAATCAATTGGATTGACGGCCAACTACATGATGATGATAAGGCTGACATGGTTTTCAGTATGATAACTAAATAGCGCACAGAGCTTTCCCTGATAGTCAGCAGGTATTTAACCCTCAGTTCATAAATTCTGTAAGAAATATATGAGCCGGGATCATCCTGATTGTCACTCCCTTATTCTCAAAGACATCTGTCTGATTTAGGGTAACAATATATCCTGCTTTGATGCCGAGATCATGCATAGCTTCCGAAAGGCCGTTATACTCCCTGTTGAAATTATCATCGTTGATAGCAAGGCATACCTGAACTGCCTCTCTCACTGCGTTCTTCTCAAGTGTTATAAAGTCACATTCGCCATTGTTCCTGTAATAGAAAATATGTTTGTAACGTCGCCGCAGATGAAGATAAACAAGATTCTCCAGCCGTCTTCCGATATTTTCACTTGTCGAAAGAGAGTTCTCTGTATAAATCCCCGGATCCATTACATATACTTTTCTGGGGTTACGTGCCTGAACTTTTAACGAATGACTGAAAATTGGAATAAAATCAAACAGGTATGCGTCTTTCAGGTATGAAAAGTACTCAAGCAAGGTAGCAGGGGATTTCACATTGAATAAACCAGCCAGTTTATTTGCCGATATCAGATTTCCTATGTTGTTTATAAGAAACGCAGAAAGCTGACGTAATGAAGCCACATCCCGCAACGAATTTCTGACAGCAATGTCTCTCATAAGAATGTCATCTACGAGGTTATTCAAAACCAGAGGGATTTCGCTTTTGACATATTCCGGTATGCCCCCTGTTTTGAGGTAGGTTAGAACAGCTGACTCTCCGTTGTCAAGTCCCTTAAATCTCAGGAACTCCTTGTAGGAGAAGGGGAATAACTCCATTGACAGGTGCCTTCCTGTCAGATGCGTTCCCAATTCTACACTAAGCATTGATGCGTTTGAACCTGTTATAAATACCTTGTAACCTTCGCGCAAAAGTTGGTTAATATATCTTTCCCATCCCTCAACTAATTGTATTTCATCAAAGAACAGTGTCTTTATTGTTCTTGTTTCTATTTCTCTGTGCAGTCGTGAAAAATCGCCTGCATCAAATCCTGACAGACGTATTTCATCAAAATTTAGGTATACGGCTTCCTGACTGTTCTGACGCAGTAATTGCATAATGATAGTGCTTTTGCCACATCTCCGCATACCGGTTATGATGGTGGCGAAAGACTCTGCTACAGGGATTTTGGTGAGAGCGTCACGCTTTAAGCCCGACTCCTGTCTTAATAATGCTTCTTTCTGGGCATCTATGACCAAAGCTATTTCATCCTGGCGTTTCATGTGTTATCATATTTGATATAACATAAGCACAAAGATATAATATCTTTTAATATGATAAAAGAAATCTTTTGATATACTGAATACGATGCCGAAGAACCCTTACTTGATCCTGACTTTTATCACCACCTTTTTTACCGGTGCCTGACCGACAACTTTAATTCCAGGGCCTGTGAGCATCATCAGGGAAAAAGATAAAATATCTTCCGGGGGTTGCATGCAGAAGCTTTTCCTTAGCTGATTCCAGAAAAACTACGTCCTTCTCTGCATTATATGGCACCGTTTCAGAGGTTTTGCCAAGCGGGACAATACCCATAATCTCATCTCCTGAAATAATATATTGTATGTCAGCATATTTTCGGTGAGCCTCAAGTCGGGTATCTGACTCATTCTTAGTCATATATTCATCAATTATGACAAAAAGATCAGTTCCCTCAAGCTCGTATCTGCCTTTTTCAAGACCTGCCAGGTCTCTATCCCTCAAAAACGAGAAAGCCCTGTCCCATCGCCCCGGATTAAGCAGGTACTGTCTGCTATACTCATTGACATCAATTGACCTGTCAGGCATTATCTCTCTTCTTGACGGATTATTACCGGCGGATTTTCAGTTCTCATAATTTTATCTTTTCAGACCTCAAATTTTACCTTTCTTCTTTTGTCTTTCGGCTTTGACCTTTCGACTATCATAATGTCATCCCATTTGAGATTAACACCTCTAAGACTTTCAGACCGCGGTTCACGACATTAGACTTAGTTCGACCTTCAGACCTTTATCCCCATTTTCTTCATCAGTATCGAAGCGTTCATGCTGGTGCAGATGCCGGGAGTCAGTTTATAATCGAAGAAGAGTTCTTCACCACTTATCTTAACATCAAAATGGTAGTTGTCAATCTTCCCCGGCATTTCAGCCGACAGTTCCGCCAGCTTGAGATCGTGGGTGGCCACCATAGCCACAGTACCGTACTCTGCAAGCTGTTTGATAAGCGCAACCGAACCTGTAAACCGGTCGTTTGAGTTGGTGCCTCGCAGTATCTCATCAAGGAGCAGAAAGACTTTAGGATTGATTTCGGCTTCCTTAATTATTGAGTTCAGTCTTCTCAGTTCGGCATAGAATGATGAAATGTTCTCTTCAAGAGAGTCGGAAATGCGCATGCTCGAGTGGATCTTGACATTCGAAACGGTGAATGACGATGCGCATACCGGTGCACCGGCAAGAGCCAACACGGTATTAATGCCACAGGTGCGAAGAAATGTGCTCTTCCCTGACATATTCGAACCCGTTACAAGAATTGTCCTGCCTCCGCCATAAGTCCCGAAGTCGTTACTGATCCGCCGCTCTGAAGGAATGAGCGGGTGACCCATCTTTTCGGCTCTCAGGATGAAGTACTCGTCGGATATCTCTGGCATCACCCAATCGGGATTGTTGAATGCCATTGTACCAAGTGACGACAGTACCTCGAACTCTGCCATGGCAGCAAACCACTTCGGGATTTTTTCCGAGTTCTCTTTTTTCCATTTCTCCAGCGCCAGACAAAAGTGAATATCGATGAAGAAAAGTAAGTTTAACGGTATGGAGACCAGTACGTTCAATCGCGAGTCGAGCCTGTTCACCAGCGCGGATAACCTCCGGATGATCGCGGAGGCAGGTTTGACACCGGCAAATGCAGCCTGTAGGGAAATGAGTTTTGCTGCTGAAAACTGTTTATCCTCAATGAGTTTGACTGTAGAGGAATAAGCCATCAAAAGGTCAGAGGACCGGCTGACGCTCCTGTGAAGAGCGGTGATCTTCCTGTTCTGAAGAAAGTAGAAAATGAAGTTTACCGTAAATACGGGGGCAAGTATTGCTGCCGGAAACCCGGTTATCACAAGTGCAAGTGCTGTGAGACCGGTAAGACTCAGAATCCAGACTGCGACCTGCAGGGTACGACGGTTCACAAACAGATTATCAGTGCCCAGCCAGTTCAGCAGTGGCTGGGGACTGTTGCCGGCTCCGGCATTTGAGTATCCGAGGGTCATCAGCTCCTGGCGCCAGTCAGTCATTGTCTGTAGATCTGCTGCTGCTCCCTGGCGCATGAGAATTTCTTCGACTGAGGCAGGAGCGCTGAGATATTCTGCCAGCAGGTCAGCGGCCGGTTTGCTTGTGGTACGACAGATATACTGGAACAGGGACGACTTCCCGAAAATGTCAAGATCGTAAGAATAGGGGTGATCCCGCTCGGTGTATTCTGACCCATCGTGAAATCCGGAGAAATCCCCTTCCAGGCATTTCATTTCCCTGTGGTTAATCTCTGCCAGATGGTTGAAATATATTCTCTTCTTTTCGGTACTGCTGTACCTGATGACAAGCCAAAGGAAAAGGATAAGCGACAGGGAGAGAGCGGTTACAGCAGCAATGGCAGACAAGGAAGAAAGCAAAACAAAGAGCACCAGTCCACCTGCGAAAGAGACCAGTCGTGCAAGCGACAACCTGTCTGCCAGTTTCTTCAGCCTTTCGGCGGAAGCCCTGAACTCAGCTTCCCTGGAAATATATACCTCACGTGGTGACATCATGGTGTAATCAGTGTTTAAAGCTAATCAATCTGTCCTGAAATTGAAAAGCGGTTTAAATTTGTACTACCATCTGCAAATTTAGACCTGTTTCGCTTGTGTCCACATGCAAAAACCGACCTGATATTTAACGGTTGTTTAATTACCTTTACCCCTGATAAAACACATATATTACCAGACCGCACGACAGCACGACTGCATGACCGCAGAGACTTTCAGACATCAGACTTTCAGACCTTCAGACACTCAACCCCCATGTTTAACATCGACACAATACTTTTTGAAGCCCTTGGCTACAAAATGAGTCTTCTCGAACTTCTGGCTGTTTTTACCGGACTGGTTTCGGTGTGGTTTGCTGCCAGGGCAAATATTCTTACCTGGCTTTTCGCGCTTGTAAATGCGGTGCTCTTCTTTGTTTTGTTTTACCAGG
This sequence comes from uncultured Bacteroidales bacterium, assembly GCA_963757935.1. GTDB lineage: Bacteria > Bacteroidota > Bacteroidia > Bacteroidales > VadinHA17 > SR-FBR-E99. The sequence continues at coordinate 256,522 of CAVWSZ010000003.1, forward strand.
TGAACCTCTATTCAGCCATGGCTCTGCAGGTATTTTTCTTCTGCAATGCACTCTACGGTTGGTATAACTGGCGCCGCGACAGCAGGGGCGATAATGAAGCCTGTCACTTTGCTGCTGCACAAGCACCGTGTATTGTGGCTTGCGGCAATAATGGCCGGGATGATAGCACTCGGACACAGTGATGGCCAGGGTTCATCTCTGGCTGCCTGATCTCTTTCCTGAAAAGGCCACTTTCATATATACTGATGCAATGATAGCGGTGATGAGCATTGCAGCCTCAGTACTGCTTGCGAAACTCAAGCTTGAGAATTGGATACTGTGGATACTTGTCAATATGATGAGCATCGTGATGTATGCAATGAAAGGAGTGATGCTGGTGTCACTGCAATATCTGTTCTTCCTGTTCATGGCGACTTACGGACTGCTGGAGTGGAGGAAGAAGGTCGAAAATCTGATCCGCCCGCTGCCTGACTTAAAGTCAAAAGAAGGGCGATTAAAGCCTTGAAACGGGAAATACAATTGCCGTGAAATATTTTAGGAAAAGAATTATGATTCAACAAAATAGCGAAAAGGTAAAACTGTATTATGGAAAAGCTGACAAAAATACTGCTTATGACGCTTAGCGTTGTCATATCTTCGTGCACCACCGAGGAGAGAGTATTTGTGGTGTCCGGATATTCAGCTGAAAACCAGCCTGATATAAAATTATTTAAGATGACTTCGGAAAACGTTCCCGAGACATTGTCTGAATTCACATGTGGAGAGAATCCGTCATTTTTCACTGCTGGCAGGCAGGGACTTTACTATTTTGTCAATGAGGTGGATTCCTTCAATAACAAACCCGGCGGAGGGATAACAACCCTGAGACTTGACTACAAAACCAACACCTTCACAAAAGAAGGCTCCATTAACCAGGGTGGCGGAGGACCGTGTCACGTATTGCTGACCGATGATAGCAAATATCTCCTGACAGCAAATTACGGAAGCGGATCACTGTCCGTGGTTGCCTTGAATGACTCAGGGATACCGGAGAAGGTAACCGATAAGCTGCAATTTGGTGAAAAATCACATCCCCACATGGTCATTTTCAATCCGGTCAGGCAGGTCTATTATATGTCTGATCTGGGATTGAACAGGATCTACATCTTCAAGGGTGAGATTAACGAGGGCATCCTGCTCGGAGATGCAACCACCTACATCCAGTTGGAAGAGGGCAGCGGACCAAGGCATATGGTCCTTGACAAAGCCTGCAGAAATCTTTACGTCATCAATGAACTGAGTTCAACCGTTTCGGTAATTGATATAACAGCTAAAGTTCCGGTGCTAAAGCAGACAATCAGTACTTTGCCTGAGGGCTACTCAGAGAAGAACTACTGTGCTGATCTTCACCTTGCTCCGTCAGGCAAATTTCTTTACGGCTCCAACCGGGGGCATAACAGCATTGTAGTCTTCAGTGCAGCCCGCAACGGAGAACTTACCCTGTCAGGGCATTTTCCCTGCGGTGGCGACTGGCCGAGAAATTTTGCTGTTGCAACCGGAGGAAAAGTATTCATTGTTGCCAACCAGAGGTCCGGAGAAGTATCTGTAATACACTCCTCTGGAAAGAGTAATCCTGAGAGCATAAAGGCACTCAAAATGAACGCACCCGCCTGCGTTAGTTTTTCCAGGTAAATATTTTCCTTATTTTTCTTGTATTATGATCATATGTTCATTACTTTTGTAAAGAACAAATGATCATAACTCATGTCGCCTCGTCCGAAAAGGTTACGGAGGATAAGTAATCCTCCAATTATATCAGGGTTTAAGCCCTATGGGGGCACTGCCTCAGATACTCCGTCAGGTTCTGTATTTCTGCATTATGAGGAATATGAGGTTTTAAGGTTATGTGATTTTGAGATGCTGAACCATATCCAGGCTTCTGTGATTATGGATATCTCACGGCCTACCTTCACCCGTATATATGCCAGGGCGAGAGCTAAAATTGCTGAAGCGCTGGTGACCGGGAAACAGATAATTATTGAAGGAGGGAAGGTATATTTTGACAGTGAGTGGCATACATGTTTATCATGCGGCTGTTTCTTCAATCAGCCCGATAAAATAGAAAAGCCTGTCATTTGCCCTTTATGCGGAAGCAACAATATAGAGGATTGTGCAGAAGCCCCGGAGCCCGAAACGAATTTTCATCCCCGTTGTGACGACCTGTGCATTTGCATGAAATGTGGTTACGAAAAGCCGCATGTGTCGGGGAATCCCTGCAAGAATGAACTTTGTCCTGAATGCGGTACTCACCTTGTCAGGAAGGATATACTTGAAAAGAGAAACAAATAAAATTCATTAATATGAAAGTAGCAATTACAAGTACAGGGAACAACCTGGAGAGTAAATTAGATCAGCGTTTCGGCCGTTGTGCCTTTTTTGTTATCTATGATACTGACACAAAAGGGATGGAGTTCATCCCAAATCCGAACAAGGATGCTCAGGAGGGTGCCGGCCCTGCCTCAGTTCAACTGGTGGCATCAAAAAAAGCTGAGAAGATCATTTCAGGTGAGTTTGGAATTAAGATAAAGTCGCTCCTTGACAGCCTGAAAATCCAGATGATTGTGTATAAAGAGCCGGAAAAGAGTATCCAGAGCATTATAAATATGTTAAACAATTGATAATAAACCTAAAAAAAGAAGTTATGCCAGGATTAGATCAGACAGGCCCGCAGGGACAGGGATCCATGACGGGTCGCAGGAGAGGCCGATGCGCCAATGCAGGAACAGCTATTAAGCGAGGTGAAGGTACAGCTACTCAGCCTGAAGAAGAAAAGGCTCCGGGAGGAATTGGCGGAAAGGGTAACAGGCAAGGTTCAGGACGTGGTATCGGTGGCAGTGGTCGGGGTGGCCATGGTGCTGGTCAGGGACGTGGTCAGGGTTCTGGTCAGGGACGTGGCCAGGGGCTGCAGAAACGCTTAAGGGGAAACGTTTAAAGCAGGGCAGAGGTGCCCCGCGGCTTCTCTTCTCTTAAACCAGATATAAATTATAAAATACATTCAATTATGAAAAAACGTATTGCCATTCCCCTTGAAAACGGGATGCTATGTTCACACTTTGGCCATTGCGAACAGTTTGGTATTTATGATGCCGATAATAATATAATAATTTCTGAAACGTTGCTTACACCGCCACCGCATGAGCCCGGGCTACTGCCCGCATGGATAGCGGAAAAAGGTGTGACTGACGTAATTGCCGGAGGAATGGGACAGAGAGCCATTGACCTTTTCAATAATCATAAGATCAATGTGTTTGTCGGAGCACCCCAGAAAAATCCAAAGGATCTGGCAACTGACCTCGTAAAGGGCACTCTCCAGGCAGGGGCAAACTATTGTGATCACTAGACAGATTTTACTGATGATGACTTTCGGTCCTGTATCGTCAAGAAGACTCGGAAAGAGCCTGGGTATAAACAATATTGTATCACCCAAAGTATGCTCCTATAATTGCGTCTATTGCCAGGCAGGACAAACGTCAAAAGTATCATCAATAAGAAGTGAGTTCTATAAGCCTGAAGTCATCTACGAAAGTGTCGCCAGGCATCTTGGTCAGCTGAGCCGTGACAACTATCCTGATTATCTCACCTTTGTTTCTAACGGTGAACCGACACTGGATAAGCACCTGGGGAAGTCAATAGCCCGACTGAAAAGTTTTAAGATACCTCTTGCAGTAATCTCAAACGCATCGATGCTGTATCACGGGGAGGTCAGAAATGATCTTATGCAAGCGGACTGGGTATCTCTTAAGATGGATGCAGGCGATGGTGAGAGATGGCATAACATAAACCGTCCTGCCACGAATATGGATTTTGACATCATTATTAATGGTATCATGAAGTTTGCCCGGGATTATGAAGGAGTATTGTGTACCGAGACGATGCTTATCAGTGGGATCAATGATTCTTCCGAAAACTTTGAGAACCTGTCAGGGTTGATATCAGAAATTAATCCTCATACAGCTTATCTGGCAATACCCATCAGGCCTCCATCAGAGTTATCGGTCAAGCCTCCTGATACTGAAAAGCTGAACCTGGCATGGCAGACATTCAACGAACATAAGATCAGGACGGAGCTTCTCGTCGGCTTTGAGGGTACAGGTACCGGCTATACCGGAAATATTTATGATGATATCCTTAATATCACTGCTGTACATCCACTCAGGGATGATTCGATGGATGAATTATTAAAGAATGATCATGCAGACAAGCAGGTTATCGAGTCACTTATCGAACAGAGGCTCATAAGATCGGTTCCATACAACGGACACAGGTATTACATGCGTGAGTATCATATTGAGAATAACTAAAGGTTCAGGTAGTCAGAATAATAAAACTTAAATCTATGAGTAAAGTCAAGATAGGAATAATCATATGTGACAGGTATCATACATGCGCCGGGGGTAAATGTTTCCGGGCTGTCAGGAACCGTGAAGGAGCCTTTGAAAGGTACGAGGGAATGGATGTGGAAGTCGCTGCATTCACAACATGCGGAGGTTGTCCCGGGGGCAATGTTGAATATGCCCCTGAAGAGATGGTAAAGAACGGGGTGACTGTAATACACCTTGCGACGGGATTGGTGGTGGGTTATCCCCCTTGCCCCAGGATAGATTATTTTTCAAGATTTATCCCCGAGAAGTATGGAATTGAGGTGATTGTGGGCACTCATCCCATTCCTCAGAAATATTATCTGACGCACCAGAATCTGGGTACATGGAAGAGTGCCATGATGCAGAAAGCGATACAGCCGACACTGACTGATGAGGCCCTGAGGCTGGCCTACGATTAACACGGGATGATGAAAATAGCAATTGCCAGCGGGAAAGGCGGTACAGGGAAGACCTTTCTTGCCACTAATATTTTTAAGATACTTGCAGACAGGGGTGATCAGGTTACGCTTGTAGACTGTGATGCCGAAGCGCCTGATGCAGTTTTATTCTTTAATCCTGATCTTTCTACAGTAAGGGAGATAACCCACCAAGTGCCTGTCATTAACAGGGAAGCATGCACATTCTGTGGCAGATGCAGTGAGTGGTGCAAGTATAATGCAATATTCTACGTTCCCTCTGCAAAGGTTATCGAAGTTATTGAAAACCTCTGCCACGGATGCGGTGCTTGTAGTTTTGCCTGCAATACCGGGGCCATTACCGAAAAACCGGTGTCATTGGGCACTGTTACCTTATACGCTTATTCTGAGCATGCTGCAATTATTGAGGCACGCATGAAAATCAATGAAATGTCACCGGTGAAAGTTGTTAAGGCAGCAATAATGGATGCTGGTGAGGAGGGGATAATTATCCTCGATTCACCCCCCGGAACTTCATGTCCTTTCGTCCAGACTGTTGCCACAGCAGACTATGTGATCCTCGTTACCGAGCCAACCCCGTTCGGACTGAGTGACTTGAGGCAGAGTGTGGAAACGCTCAGGATAATGGGCAAAGCCTTTGGTGTGGTAATTAACAGGTCGGATGTCGGTAATAACGGAGTCAAAAGTTACCTTGAGGATGAGAATATCTCACTACTTCTGGAGATACCGTATGACAGGGAGATAGCACATCTTTACTCTGAGGGAAAGATAGCCACAGATTTTGAACCAGGATTGAAAAAGCTGCTTGAATCCGTGACTGAAAAACTAATTGGGAAATATGGAATTGGCAATAATTAGCGGTAAGGGAGGCACAGGGAAGTCAAGCATAACGGCTGCCTTTGCTACAATGGCTGAAAAGGTGGTTGTGGCAGACTGTGATGTGGATGCAGCAAATCTGTACCTGCTCTTTCAACCGGCACATGAGAAGGAGGTCATTTATATCGGGGGTTACAAAGCAGTTATTGATACTGCTCTCTGTACAAAGTGCGGATTATGTGAAAACTACTGCCGTTTTGATGCTATACAGGAGAAAGAGGGAAGGATGATTGTTTCAGAGACTTCCTGCGACGGCTGTTATCTGTGTGCTCATATCTGCCCGGCCAAAGCGATAACCATGGTACACAGCGACAAAAGCAGGATGTATTCAGGGTCTTTTCGGAACGGGTCTATGGTCTACGGCAGGCTGGCACCCGGAGAGGAAAACTCAGGCAAACTTGTAAACATGGTGCGCAGCGAGGCCCAATTGGTTGCCTCGCAAAAAGCATTGAATAATATAATTCTGGATGGCCCTCCCGGAATTGGTTGTCCGGTTATTTCAACAGTGACCGGAGTAGATCGTATTGTAATAGTAACAGAGCCTACCGTTTCAGGACTTAGTGATCTGGTAAGGGTACATTCCGTTGCCCGGAAATTCACATGTGAGGTGGGGGTAATAATTAATAAGCATGACCTGAACCCTGATATGTCAGCCAGGATAGAGGTGTGGTGCCGGGAAAACGGGAGCCAGGTGCTGGGCCTTCTTCCTTTTGAGCCAAAGATGACTGAGGCCATGGTTCAGGGCAAGAGTATAATTGAAATGTATCCCGGGTCAGAGATCAGCCGGTTGCTGTCCGGTATTTGGAATAATATTAAAAACTATAAGAAGAATGAATGAGCTATTTGAGAAGATACCCATGGAAGGTGTAAGGAACATTATTGTAGTAGCCTCTGGTAAAGGAGGAGTGGGAAAATCAACTGTAGCAGTAAATCTTGCCATTGCTTTGGCCAGGAACGGGATGAAAACGGCGCTTGTGGATGCAGATATTTTCGGTCCGTCAATACCAAGGATGATGGGTATAGAAGATGCAAAGCCCGATGTGACTGCAATCGGAGACAAGGAGATGATTTTCCCGGTTGAGAAATTTGGTATAAAGATCATTTCGATAGGATTTTTCATTGACCGCAGCAAGTCACTTATCTGGAGGGGTCCCATGGCTGCCAACGCCGTGAAGCAACTCTTTGAGAACACTCAGTGGGGCGAAATTGACTATATGATTGTTGATTTCCCTCCCGGGACAAGTGATATTCAGCTTACAACCGTGCAGAAGCTTAACCTGGCAGGTGCAATTATTGTGACTACCCCTCAGGAGATAGCTCTCAATGATGCACGTAAGGCGGCTTCAATGTTTGTAAATCCTGACCTCAATGTTCCCTTGCTTGGTGTCATTGAAAACATGTCATGGTTTACGCCTCTTCAACATCCCGACGAAAAGTATTTCCTTTTTGGAAGGGGGGGAGGGAGGCAGCTGGCCTCTGAATTTAATACAAGGCTTCTTTGCCAGGTGCCACTGGTGATGGCCGTAGGCAGTTCAGCTGAGGAGGGCCGGTCTGTATTCCAAATGAATGAGGGAGTTGTGACAGAGGCTTTTGAACAGATTGCAGAGCAGGTAATAGCACTGACTGAAGAGAAGAAAATAATTATTTAAAATACAATACAATGAACACTACAGATGTACTTGTTATTGGCGGAAGTGCCGCCGGAATGGTGGTATCACTGACCGGTAAGGCAGCTTATCCCGACAAAAGTTTTACAATGATCAAAAAGCAAAAAGATGTAATGGTGCCATGTGGCATCCCCTATATTTTCGGTACTCTCACAGGATCAGACCAGAATCTTATGCCCGTAGACACCATGATGGAAAAAGCGGGGGTCACAACCATTGTAGGTGAAGTCACTGCTATTGATACAGAGGGAAAGAATGTTACTCTGTCAGACGGAGTGAAGATAGGCTTTCAGAAGCTTGTTCTGGCGACTGGTTCAACTCCGGTTCTCCCAAAATGGCTCAAAGGCGGTGAAAAAACCAATGTTTATGTTGTTCCCAAGGACAGGGTCTATCTTGATGAGATGAAGGAGAAACTCAGCGGTTGCAAAAGAGTAGTGGTGATTGGAGCCGGCTTCATTGGGGTAGAGTTCTCCGATGAATTTGTAAAGAGCGGGCATGAAGTGACTCTTGTGGAAAAGCTTCCGAATATTCTTGCAATGGCTTTTGATGCAGAGCTTTCCGATAAGATTGCTTCGCTACTGATCGAACGCGGAGTAAAGATTATAACGGGTGTAGGTGTTTCGGAGATACTGGGTGATACTAAAGTCGAGTCAGTGAAACTTGAAAATGGCGAGGTGCTTGGTGCTGATGCTGTGGTCCTTTCGATAGGCTATAAACCGAACAGCAAACTGGCCAGGGAGTCTTCCATTTTTGTTGATGAAAGCAATTTCATTGCTGTTGATGAGTATATGCGTACCCATGTGGCGGATGTTTTCGCAGTTGGGGACTGTGCTCAAAAACGTGATTTTGTAACACGCCGGCGCGTCCCAACCATGCTGGCTTCAACCGCTTGTGCAGAAGCACGGATTGCAGGCATGAACCTCTTTAAACTGAATACAGTAAAAACATTCTCAGGTACAATTGCCATTTATGCAACTGCCATTGGTGAAACAGGTTTTGGCACTGCAGGCTTGACTGAAACCACGGCCAGGGCTGAGGATATTGATGTGCTTACCGGGTTATTTGAGGGTGTAGACCGTCATCCTGGAACACTGCCGGGGGCTCACAAACAAACAGTTAAGCTTATTGCATCCAGGAATTCGGGCGTGATAATCGGGGGTGAGGTGATAGGTGGGTTGAGTGCCGGTGAACTTACAAATGTTATTGGCATGATTATTCAAAACAGAATGACTATAAATTCATTGGTTATAACCCAGATCGGAACTCATCCTTGTCTTACAGCCTCGCCTGCAGGCTATCCGCTTATCAAAGCAGCTGAGATTATTGACAAAAAAATGAAGAAAAGATAATGCTTGAATCTGTCTTTAAGACCAGGGTATTATATGCAGATACTGACAGGATGGGTTACCTCCACCATTCCAATTATCTGCGACTATTTGAGACAGCCCGGTGGGAGCTGCTCAGAAGTATCGGCATTCCCTATTCCCTTATTGAGGCCGAGGGATTTATGCTGCCTGTCACTGCGGCTTCAATAGTTTTTAAGAAGCCTGCTGTTTATGACCAGGAGCTCGAGATAAGCACTACGTCTTGACATCTTTCAGAGGACCCAGGATCTTTTTCGAATACCGGATTACGGATGAAACCGGGGAGATGATATCCAGGGCCTCTGTTACCGTTGCATGTGCGAGGTCAGCTGATGGCAAAGCCTGCCAGCCGCAAGGGTTGCTCAGGAAACTTTCTGACCTTGCTACTAACTCTCCCGGCCAGAAAGTTCCCGGAACACCTTAAATATTACTATTTCAGGTAGGTATCCAGCCAGTTAAAGAACTCCTTCTGCCATATTACCGAGTTCTGCGGTTTGGTCACCCAGTGGTTTTCATTCTCAAAGAACAGCAGCCGGCTGGGCACTCCGCGCAGCTGGGCAGCCTGAAATGCCTCCATGCTCTGCGTGTACGGTATGCGGAAATCGTTGGCTCCTGTTATAATAAGAATAGGCGTATCCCATTTGTCGACATTTGTGTGGGCTGAGAATTTGTTGTAGGCTGCCGGCTGCGGTTTATCCCATGGTGCGCCGCCGTAGTCCTTGTTCGGATACCATAGTTCTTCGGTTGATCCGTACTCGGCCACGTTGTCATAAACTCCGCAATGTGAAATAAATGCCTTGAACCGCTTGTTGTGGACGCCTGCCAGGTAAAATACCGAATAGCCACCGTAGCTTGCACCCACGGCTCCCAGACGGTCTTTATCGACAAAAGGCTCCTTAGCCATAGCATCGATGCCGTCAAGGTAATCCTGGATATTCTTGCCGCCGTAATCCCCGGAGATCTGCTCGCGCCAGTAGCTTCCGAAGCCGGAGTTGCCGCGTCTGTTGACAGCAACCACAATGTAGCCGTTTGCAGCCATGATCTGGTAGTTCCAGCGGTAGCTCCATCCCTGTCCGAGTGAGCCCTGCGGCCCGCCCTTGCAGTAAAGCAGAGCAGGATATTTTTTCGCAGGATCAAAATCAGGCGGATAGATTACCCACATCTGAAGGTCTTTGCCGTCCTGGGTTTTAACATATCTCTCTTCGGTCTTACCCATTTTGATGCTTTCATAGATATGGCCGTTGACATCGGTGATCATGCTGAACTCCCCGTTTGTCATATTCACGGCAGCGACTTCAGTCGGCCTCGACATTGACATAATGCCTGAAACAAGCACTCCGTTCTGCAGAGCCAGGGGCCCCATATCATAGTCGCCTTCGGTGACACGTGTTGATCTTACCGTCGGCAAGGGTGATGTTGAAAATCGGTTGTGTGCCCAGGTACGGGCTCGTGAACCAGATCGTGCCGTTACCGTTCCACTGCATGGCCTCGACGTTATAATCCCATCCCTCGGCGACCCATTTCCTTTCTCCTGTAGTGATATTATAAACAAACAGCCGGGAGAGGTCAGACTCATACCCTGCTTCCTCCATGCTTGAATAGGCAATCATCGAACCGTCAGGCGAGAATACCGGGTATTTGTCATAACCCATGTTCCCTTCGGTGATGTTTTTCTCTTCACCGGTGGTCACATCATAAAGGTAAATATCTGTGTTTGTGCTCAGTGAATAAGCCTTTACCAGTCAGTTTCTTGGAAGTATAGGCAACATATTTTCCGTCGGGACTCCAGCTTATTTCGCCTTCATCGAAATAGGGTGCATCAGGAGTTTCAAAGCGCTGCCCCTCCATTATGTCTTTTTCTCCGGTGATGGCTGTTCCGTCAAACGAAGCCACGAAGAGATGGCTGTACGAATAATCACTCCACGTATTCCAGTGCCTGTACATCAGGTCGTCAATTATGCGGACCTTTGCATTTGGAAGGCCGTATTTTTCATTTGCAGTCTGGTCAAGCTTGACCCGGCGGGTGAAATATACCCTGTCGCCGGCCGGGGAGAATGAAAGTATTTCATAGTCGTCAGGACCGCTGATTTCCTTTTTTCCGGTGCCGTCAGGATTCATTGTCATAATCTTTCCATCGCCGATGTAGGCAATCTGTTCTCCCCCTTTGATCCACTGAGGTCCTGATCCGCCTTCTGTTGTGAGTTGAACAGGTGTGCCTCCCGATGACGGTAATAGAGAAAATGTTTGTAGTACGGGCTTCGGTGGGGAGGTCGTAGTTGGTCACAGTGTAAAGGACAGTTGCACCGTCAGGAGATAGGGTTATTGTACCTATGCGACCGTATTTCCAGAGTATTTCGGGTGTCAGAACCCCGCCGGCTTTCTCTTCAGCTGTGAGGTTAACATCAATGGCAGTGGAGACAGGAGTCTCAGGCTGCTTGGGTTTGCAGGAGTAAAATGCAAGCAGTACAGTTATTACTGCGAAGGTCAGCAGGTTGGGACGTTTCATAGTTTTTAGTATTTGTAAGAAGAGTCCCGCGTGGGCGGGACTCTGATTTATTTTGCTTTTTCCTTGAGTTGCTCAGTGATCTTTACCCTGATCTCCTCGGCAAGCTCGGGGTTGTCATCCATCAGCTTCTTCACGGCATCGCGACCCTGAGCGAGCTTGGTATCACCGTAGGAGAACCACGAACCGCTCTTCTTGATTATATTGAAGTCGGTGCCCAGGTCAACAATCTCGCCTGAACGGGAGATCCCCTGACCGAACATGATATCAAATTCAGCTTTCTTGAACGGTGGAGCCAGTTTGTTCTTAACAACTTTTACTTTCACCCTGTTACCAACGGCATCCTCACCCTCCTTGATCTGGCTTGAACGCCTGATATCCAGCCTGATGGAGGCATAGAATTTCAGGGCATTACCGCCGGTGGTTGTCTCAGGATTGCCGAACATTACGCCGATCTTTTCCCTGAGCTGATTAATGAAAATACAGGTTGTATTGGTTTTGTTGATGTTTGCTGTAAGCTTGCGTAATGCCTGTGACATCAAGCCGTGCCTGAAGACCCATTTTGGAGTCGCCCATCTCACCCTCGATTTCAGCCTTGGGGGTAAGGGCAGCGACAGAGTCAATGACGATAATGTCAATTGCTCCGGACCTGATCAGATGGTCGGTAATCTCGAGGGCCTGCTCTCCGTTGTCAGGCTGTGAGATGAGGAGGTTCTCAACATCAACACCCAGGTTCTGGGCGTAGAATCTGTCGAATGCATGCTCGGCATCGATGATTGCCGCAATGCCCCCTGCTTTCTGCGCCTCAGCAATGGCATGAATGGCGAGGGTGGTCTTCCCGGATGATTCTGGTCCGTAAATCTCCACAACCCTGCCGCGAGGCAGCCCTCCGATGCCAAGTGCGGCATCGAGTCCTATCGATCCGGTGGAGATCACCTGTATATTGTCAATTGCATGGTCACCAAGCTTCATTATGGTGCCGCGGCCAAAATCCTTTTCGATCTTGCCCAGGGTCACTTCCAGAGCCTTAAGCTTATCCTTGTTTACTTCTTTTCTTTCCATTTATGGTTCTGATTTATTGATTACCTGTTTTCGTAAATTTTAAAGATCTGTCCGGCGTGCTCCTTCGTGTCAACTTTCTTTATCACCTTCTCAATGATCCCTTTCTCATCTATTATGAAAGTCGTGCGAATCACGCCTGTGACTTTTTTCCCGTACATGACCTTCTCCCCATAAGCTCCGTAAGATGTCAGTATTTTCCTGTCCGGATCTGATATCAGTGGAAACGGAAGGTCATATTTCGATGCAAAGCCATTGTGTGATTTTTCGGTATCAGGACTGACTCCCAGGACCATAAATCCCTTATTAATCAGTTCCTTGTAGTTGTCGCGCAGACTGCAGGCCTCGGCAGTGCAGCCGGGGGTGTTGTCTTTGGGATAAAAATAAAGTATAACCTTCTTACCGAGGAACTTACCCAGGTTTACAGTATTGCCGTTCTGATCCTTTCCTTCAAAAAGCGGAGCAGGCTTCCCCTCTGTGGGCTGAGTCATGACTTTTTAGTATTTTTGTTCAGATTGGTAAAGGTATGAAGTTCTCATCTATTGTGAAATTATTCTTTCTCCGAGTTATTAACATGAAAAGCAGGGCTGCACAACATAGCGTCATTTTTTTGTTGCTGATGAACACCTTAGTCTTGTTCCCGCAGGATGGAAGTTTTAAGCCTTCAAGAGCGGAGGCTGAGGAGGCATGGATCAGCGGTAATTATGAGACGGCTTTTCAGCATTATAACGGCCTTTTGCTGCTTTATTCCCGTGATCCCCTTTACAAATATTATACAGGCTCATGCCTCGTGAAACTTGAACGTGATGTGCCAAGGGCGGTGACGCTGCTTGCATCGGCAATAAACAGCTCGGTGAATATAAAAACAGTGCCTGACGATGTCTGGTTTTACTATGGCCGGGCACTTCAGATGACCGGAAGCTTCAGCATGGCGTCCGACGCATATGACAGGTTCATCAGGACTGCCGGCAAAAAGGCTTCGCAGGCGATGGAGGTCCAGAAGTATGCGGATCAGTGCGACAAAGGGCAAGGAGCAAGGGGCAAGGAGCAGGGAGCAGGGAGCATGGAGCAAGGGGAGCGAGCGTTAAGAATTGATCCGGTGGATCATTTTAGCGAGCAGACAGGCCGTGCGGAGGGAAGCCTGGAGCAGGGAGCTGGAGCAAGGAGCAGGCGGTAGCAGAAATAACTGCGGCAGAGAAGGTAGTCACAGTGAAAACCGTGGCGGAGCAGCCAGTCGCAGCGAAAGCTATGGCGGAGAAGCCGGCAGGAGTTCCTGAGGAGTATGACACAAAATTAACGGGGGCGGTGAAGATGCAGTACGCTGCGGACTCTCTCAACAGGCTCGCGCAGAATTTAAGAAGGGAGATGGAGACCGCGACTGTAAAAGAACCTCTGCTCCTCAGAGCCCAAAAGCTTGAAAAAGAAGCTGCCGCCATGCAGAAAGAGGCTGACAGGATTTTCCTTACTCTCGAACCTGCAGATAAGGTTGAGGCTGAGACTGAGGTTAAGACTGAGGTTAAGGTTGAGGGTAAGGCTGAGAGGCTGAGGGCAAGACTGAGGCTGAGGGTAAGGCTGAGACTGAGGTTAAGGTTCAGGATGAAAAGGAGGCTGTATTTTCGAGTTTTTGAGGTGCGCACTTCTCCGGCATATTCATCGAATGAGCAGATTCCGATGGGCACCGGGGCACCGCAGGGTCTCGTCTACAGGATACAGCTGGCAGCTTTTAAGAATCCGCTTCCCCCCGGATATTTTAAGGGCCTGTATCCCCTGTACGGAAAGATTAATCCTGCAAAAGGCCTGACTTATTATTACACGGGAATGTCCCGTACACTTGAATCAGCCAGGCAGGCACTGCCCAAAGTAAGAAATGCCGGGTTCACCGATGCATTTATTATTGCAATGATGGACGATATCCAGATTTCAATGGAAAGAGCCCTGTTGCTTGAAAAGGAGTGGAGTGGCAAACCTTTGTACTATAATGATCGCTCGCCGGGAGGAACAGCAAATACCCCGGCTGCAGATCCCCTTCCGGTAGGGACCCTCTCCTTCAGAGCTGAGGTTATGAGATCGAAAAAACCGGTGACTCCCGAAGTAACGCAGAAAATTGCGCTCCTCTCCGGAAGCAGGGGACTCGATATAATTAAGAACAACCAGGGAGAGACCCTCTATCTGATCGGAAAATTTATTACTTTTGAGAGCGCCGAAGAGTATGTCTCATTGCTTATTCGCAATGGGTACAGTACTGCCAGGGTTGCAGCCTATGTCGGATGCACAGGAAATACCGGTTGAATCTGCAAAGGAACTATTAAAAAAACTGCTGAATGACTAAAGGAGCACCGTTTCCGTGGAGCAGAATGAGAGGGCAGGACGAGGAGAAATCGCTCCTTCTCATAAATGACGATATTAATACTTTTCAGCATGTCATAGCATCTCTCGTAGAGATATGCGGACATGATGACATGCAGGCCGAACAGTGCGCCGTACTGACCCACCATAAGGGCGGATGCGTCATCAAAATGGGCGATGCCCTGACACTTGAACAACTCAGCGTAAAACTGAGGGACCTTAACCTTGATACAATAGTCTTGTAATATAAAACGGATGTCTATCGGACTTATAATTTTTCTGATTCTGCTGGGGCTGCTGCTCTTCATCATCGAGTTCATGCTGATTCCGGGCATTACAATTGCCGGTATCGGCGGAGCAATCTGCATGGTGGGCGGCGATAGTCCTGGCATTTACAGATTGGGACAACCTGACCGGGTTTCTCGTGCTGGGCGGCAACAGCACTGCTGCTGGCGGTCACTGACCGTATTATATGCTGAAGGCCGGCACATGGAAGAAGTTCATGCTGAAGACGACAATCGACGGAAAGGTTGACAACATCCGCAAGGAAGAGGGAAAGGTGAAGGCCGGGAGACAGAGGTGTCACAGTGACACGCCTTGTCCCGGGAGGAAAGGTGCTTGTAAACGGAGAATATTATGAGGCCAAGTCGATTGATATTCTGATTGATCCGAGGCAGGAGATAGAGGTGATCAGGATTGACGATAATAAGTTGATAGTTAAACCAATAAATAAATAATATGGTAAGCGGACTAGGCATTTATGTAATCATTATTGTCGGAGCGATCATACTGCTCTGGATCCTTCTATATTTCATACCCATCGGGCTGTGGTTCCAGGCCCTTGTATCAGGTGTACAGGATCAGTCTGCTGCAGCTTATCTTCATGCGCTGGAGAAAGGTGCCGCCGTCAATCATTGTGAGCGCCATGATCGAGGCAGACAAAGCCGGGATCAAGCTTAACCGTGATGAACTTGAGGCACACTACCTCGCAGGAGGTCATGTTGCGCAGGTGGTTCACGCTCTTGTGTCGGCCTCAAGGCGAATATAGACCTGTACGTTCAAGATGGCCACTGCCATCGACCTTGCAGGACGCGATGTCTTCCAGGCTGTGCAGATGTCGGTTAATCCGAAGGTAATTGATACTCCTCCCGTAACAGCAGTTGCCCGCGACGGTATCCAGCTGATCGCCAAAGCCAGGGTTACAGTCAGGGCCAATATCAAACAGCTTGTCGGCGGCGCCGGCGAAGAGACGGTGCTTGCACGCGTCGGTGAAGGAATTGTTTCATCAATCGGTTCGGCACACAGTCATAAGGAGGTGCTTGAGAATCCTGACAGGATCAGCAAGACGGTGCTTGAGAAAGGACTTGATGCAGGGACAGCCTTCGAGATACTCTCAATAGATATAGCTGATATTGATATCGGTAAGAACATCGGTGCCGTGCTGCAGATGGACCAGGCAAATGCCGACAAGAATATTGCACAGGCCAAGGCCGAGGAGCGCGGGCGATGGCTGTCGCACTCGAGCAGGAGATGAAGGCCAAGGCACAGGAGGCCCGCGCAAAGGTTATCGAAGCCGAGGTCGAGATTCCGCTTGCAATGGCTCATGCATTCAAGAGCGGCAACCTGGGTATCATGGATTATTACAGGATGAAGAATATCGAGGCTGACACGAACATGCGTGAATCAATCTCAAGACCTCCCACATCAGGAGGAGAGAAGAAGAAATAGTCTACAGTCTGCAGTAGGCAGTCTGCAGTCTTCAGTCAGTAGTGTCAAATTGTGCTGACTACCGACTGCAGGACTGCCAACTAGTGATCCTATTCGAGGTAGAATAGGATCATTTTCTCTATAGCACCCTGGCATACCTCGCAGAATACGTCGGCTTGTTTGCTCTTCATACGGCAGTCGAACGAGGGTCTGTAAATCCCTTTGGCGGAATAACCGCCTCCTTCGAAAAGACCTGTGACACCAGTATACCTCTTATCATTGGGTGTGGGCACCGGAACTGACCTGGCGATCATATTCTTCCATTTGGCTTCAAAATTGACCCGTGGTTGTAATATTGGGCTCCCACGGTTCCACAGTCGAGCGGATAAAACTCCTCATAAGCCACCTCCGCACCAGTAATATTCATCTGCCAGTCCTGCGAAACCGTGGCCGAACTCGTGGGTCAGCACCTGGGGAGTGAACTTATGGTCGGCAGTGATGGCACTGTAGTAGTTGTAAACACCGCCGCCGCCGTACCTGGTGCTGTTGATGAGCACAATGATCTGGTCATGGGGCGCTGCCGCTGCGTAGTCGTTCACCGCCCTTATATCCTGAGTGGTCAGGTACCTGTCTACATCAAAGGTGTAATAGCTTGAGCCAAGCGCGGTGTTGACATAGATGCCTTCACCCGGAACATCGGTGCCGGACTCCTGTGACGGAGCCTCAACAGCCCATATATTTATGCGGTCACGGTACTTGCCAAACGGCGGCTCCCCGAAGATGATCTCGCCCATCCGTTTCACGTCGGCTCTGAATTTGTCCATTTCGCCTTCGTATAACCTTCGGCAATAAATGCGATATCAAGTGAGGTGTGAGGATCTCCTGTACCGGTTATCCTGGTTGCAGCCACCGATGAAGGTTTTTCCCTGAGAATGAAATAGCTTGCAGGGTCTATGACTGTCTCGTAAAGCTTTTTGAAGATGCCGTCACGGCCACGGATGCTGAGCACAAAATTCACTTTCTTTTTGGGAAATGGGAAAGTGGCGACCTCATGGAAACTTCTGTCTAGTCTTTTTAGCTTCTGCAGTTGACTGCCATTCCTGGTAGAGAGTGCAGAACCCTTTGGAGTAAATCAGTTTTCCGCTGGCAGCATCAAAAACTTCATACCTGAAGTTGCCGTAACCGAACTGATCGGTGAGTTTGGTGAGTGATCCTCCCCAGAACGGTTCCTCCCTGCAGAGATGCCGGAAATACTTTTGTTTCGGAACTGTTGCCGGCCAGCATGAAGTCGAACCGCAGGGTTTTATCCGTGAAGTACTCGTCAAAGGCTGTCTGACCTGACGATGTCAGAGGCAGCAGAAAAAGCAGACATACAATTAAATTTCTCATCTTTTTCAGGTTAATAAGGGTAAAGGTATAAAAGAGACTGTCATTAAAAAAGATAATTTGTAATTTCGTGCCCGGAAATAAATGCAAAATAATATGTTTCATGATGTTGACCCCACTTTACTCGTAAGGGAGTTACTGGCTGATTTAGGATTGTCGGCCGGCATAGTCTCATGGCTCAGCACCGTGGCAATGATATTCATTGTGGGACTTATCGCCTGGCTTTCGAAGATCATCGCCCAGGCTGTCCTGATTAGAGTGGTGACTGTCTGGGTTAAAAGATCGAAGTCGCTTTATGACGATAAGTTCCTCGAGATCCAGGATGTTTCACAGGCTTGCATGGATCGTTCCCGGGGTGGTGGTATGGTTCATGGCTTCATGGGCATTGAAAGAAAATCTTTTCTGGCTGGTATTTGTGCACAAGGCTGCTGAAATTTATATCGTTGTTTGTATTATTCTTACAGTCATTGCATTCATCGAGGGCTGGTACAGCATTTACCAGATGAAGCCCATTTCCGAAGGCCGTTCGATAAAGGGGTATGTGCAACTGGTTGAGACGCTGATCGGCTTTACGGGGATTCTCATAATTATCTCCATTTTATTCAGGATCCAGATGACCAACGTTGTGGCGGGGCTCGGAGCTGCAACGGCGGTGCTTGGCCATTGTATTCAGGGACACAATTCTGGGGCTGGTGGCCAGTGTGCAGCTTTCACAGAACAGGATGCTCAGTCTGGGCGACTGGATAACAATTCCCGGAAGGCATATTGACGGCACAGTCACTGACATCTCACTGCATACTGTCAAGGTTGAGAATTTTGACAAGACGATTCTTACAGTTCCCACCTATTCTCTGGTTTCTGAATCATTCCAGAACTGGAAGGGGATGGAGAAAGCCGGAGTCAGGCGGATAAAGCGAGATATACGTATCGATGTGAGGTCAATTTGCTTTCTGAATGCCGAGCTTGTAAATCTCCTGGGCAAGAGACCTCTGATGGAGCCCTATCTTGAGGCTAACAGCGCTGAAATAGAGAAAATTATGATGGGGGAGACAACCACCCTGACGAACCTCGGGGCTTTCAGAGCATATATGACAGAATACCTTCGTAACCATGAACATATTGACATCGAACTGCCGATAATGGTGCGCGATATGCCCCCCTCGGAAACCGGTATGCCGGTGGAACTCTACTGCTTCAGCAAGATCAACCAGTGGGTGCCTTACGAGGCGGTCCAGTCGGGGATATTTGATTATGTTTATGCAGTTGTACCTCAGTTTGGCCTCAGGACTTTCCAGAACCCGACAGGCAGCGATATTGAAAGTTTAAAAAAATAAATACTATGGCAATTTCAAATAACGAAAGAATAAGGGAGTTCATTTTAAAGGACATTTCAGAGACACCGCTGGCGGGCAAACCTGATCAGTTCTGGCAGGCGCTCAGAGGTACAGGAACTGAACTCTGGCTTGACACCGGTGACATGACAGAAGCAGAAGCCAACTGGACTGCTGAAATGTCGGCCCTGACCACAAATAACACATTGCTCAACAATGAGATACAAAAGGGGATCTATGATAATTTTATCCCCTCGGCGCTTGAAATCGTGAAGGGACTTCCTCTTCGTGAACAGGTGATGGAGATTGCATTCATTCTCAATGCCAGGCACGGACTGAGACTTGCAAAGCGTTTCGGAGGTCTTGTGAGCGTTGAGCTTCATACTGACACAGCCTATGATATTGATGCGATAGTCACTTACGGTTTAAGGTTCTGGGATATATGTCCCGGTCAGTTCATTGTCAAGGTGCCTTACACTCCCGAGGGTCTGCTGGGAGCACGGAAGCTCCGTGAGAAGGGAGTAAGGATAAACTTCACCCTCGAATTCAGCGCCCGTCAGAATGCCCTTGTTACTCTGGTAGCAAAGCCTGATTACCTGAACGTCTTCCTTGGCAGGATAGGCGCATTCATTGCTGACAACAAAATTGGCGACGGAACCGGTGCCGGAGAAAATGCGGTATTGTCATCGCAGAATTGGGTCACTGAACTATCAAAACGCAACAGGTGGCAGACAAAACTGATAGCAGCCAGCCTGCGTAACTACTCACAGCTGGAGATGCTGGCAGGAACTGATGTTTACACAATGCCCCCCAAAGTTGCCGCCGCAGGTCATAATAGCCTCAGCGGAAAATTTGTCAGCCGTCTCGGTACTCATTATGATGTGCCGTTGAATGCTGCCGCTGAAGGGCTGGGTGTTGATAAATTCTGGGAGGTGCCGGCTTCGGTTGTTCAGCTGGGCACATTACTGAATGATAAGGTTCCTGTCACCGGTGATGAACTGGTTGAGAGGGTGCATAACGCCGGGCTGGGTGATATGTTTCCGCGTCTTAGCGGTGATGATAAAAACCGCATTAAGGCTGAGGGCAAGATACCTGTTCTTGCATCATGGAGAGAGAGGATACTGAAGGGAGAACTTACACCTGATACACTGCTGACGCTGGCAGGCCTCGCCTCATTCACCGCTGACCAGAAGCAGCTGGATGACAGGATCACGGGAATAATAGGGAAAGTCTGAAGGTCTGAGGTCTGAAGGTCTAAGGTCTGAAGGTCTGAAGGTCTGAGGTCTGAAAGTCTAAGATCAACGCAGGTAAAGACTTTGACGCTATTGCCTATGCCTATTGCCTATTGCCTATTCTCACTGCCCTCTCTGTCTCATTACCTCATACAGCACCACCCCGGCAGAGACCGAAACGTTGAGTGACCCTATGTTTCCTGCCATCGGAATGGAGGTACGTATGTCAGACAGGTCGAGCAGCTCGCGGCTGATGCCTTTATCCTCGGACCCCAGGATGACAACCAGCGGACCTTTCAGGTCGGAGGCGCTCACTGTTTCCGAAGCTTTTTCACTGGCTGAGACGGCCCTCAGTCCTGACTCTTTAAGGTAGGTCAGGCATTTGGTGATGCTGGGAACCCTGCAGACAGGAAAGGAATTCAGGGCTCCTGCTGAAGCCTTTACTGCATCGGCTGTTATGCGTGCTGAGTTTTTCTCCGGGATAATTACCGCATGGGCGCCGAAGCAGGCGGCGGATCTCACGATAGCCCCGAAGTTCCGGACATCACTGACACCGTCGAGCATCAGCAGTAACGGATCTGTGCCCTGCTCGAAAAGCAGCGGAAGGATTTTCTCAATATCCTGGAACTCGATCAGTGAAAGCCAGGCAATGACTCCCTGGTGATTCTTTTTCGTGAGGTAGTCGAGTTTCTCGATCGGCACCACCTGCCACGGAACGCTGAGTTCATTTACGACTTTCATGAGCTCGTGGTAGAGCTCGCCGCGCAACCCCTGCTTAATGAGTATCCTGTCTATCTGCCTTCCGGCCTTTATGGCTTCTATCACCGGGTGCATCCCGAAGATAAATTCTTTTTCACTGTGCATCATTGCAGTTCTTCGGGATTATCGAGCCTGAAGACCTTGCCTTCGCGCCAGCGCGCAATGGCAATGTCCCAGTAGCTCACGGGCATTTCGGCCCTGTTGAGTGTATAGTCATTATCGGTAAAGATACTCTTCTGTTTGCGGAAGTTGAACCAGAGATATTTATCCTCTATCGTGAACCTCGAGCCCCAGCGGCTCTTCACGGGCGGCTTCTTATAACCCCAGCTCTCGCCCTCAGCATTTTTATAAACCTTGTCGGGCGGGCCGTAGATAACATAGACCATGCCCCTGTCAGTCAGCCAGCCGGCCTTGTATGACGAAAAATAATAGTTCGCAAAGAGTGTGCGGTTATAGTATATACGGATCAGCTCTTTCGACCGTTCGATGCTCCCCGTACGCTGCATCCAGAATGCGTCGAGGGCTACCTTCGGCTTTTCGGCAGTCAGCATCGCCTCCATCTCTTCCCGGGTAGCAATATAGGCAAGAGGGGGAATCATTGTCTCCGGCTTGTTCATGGAAGGATGATCGCTCCCGAAGTTAAAAAGGGGCAGGCCTTCACGGATCAGGCTGTCAACGGTTATAAGGTAAATGCCCTCGCGCGGGAACATCACCGGCAGCGTATCCGAATAGGGAAGTGGAATGATCTTCTCTGGCTCATCGGTGGCTGTCACTTCAGGCAGTATGGTCGAGGGTGATGGCGGAATTGCCTTGACCGGGTTATAATACGAGATCCAGAGTGTGTCAACATGTCCGTGGGGGTAGAGGATATTTATGTATTCGCCGGTCCGCAGAGTATTGGTATGCAGCTCATTGCCGCTGAAAAGATCGCGGATCTTGAAGTTGAGCCTGTTATACGGACCCGTTCTCTCAAAATCGACAAACGACTGAACGGTACGCTGTCTGAGAAGATCGATAGTCTTGATTTCGGCAGTATATGATCTGCCTTCCGATGGCTTTCAGGGGGATCCTGCATACATATTCTCCCGCTACCTGTTCGCGGGGCAGATCGAATTTCAGCTTTGCAGTATCTGCAAGACCGCCTCCCTCAGAATTGTCGAAAAGCCGCACGGAAATCAGTATGGAAGCCATCGGAATACCTTCGGGATTGGCTTCGCTGAAATATATCTCACTCCTCAGCAGCCGCACTGACAGTGTTACGGTTTCAGCATCCTCGCTGAAAACGCTGAAGTAAGGTGAATAGACGTTCCTGATGGGATTGTATATGTAGGAGAGGTCTTTTGTATCGGCTGATTCCTGGGTTACATAACATGACGTGGCAAGAATGGCCGTTAACAGGGTAACGGCTGCCAGTGAGATTCGGTGTCTGAAACGTTCAACCATGGGTTAAAGTTAATAAAGATTTCAAAGCTGCTGCTCTCTCCATTTTATCCTTATGCGGCTCAGCTCACAATTGTCACTTATTCTTATTACTGAATGAATAAATTCATTTGCGCTGCCATTTACAGGGGCTGTAATTATGTTTATCCTGTCTCCGCGGTATCCTTCGGCAAGATAATTAACCTCCACTGTATGAGGGGTATGGGTGGTTATGAAATCCGTTTCATAGGTTCCGGTTACCCAGTGAATATACCTGGCATTGTTCACATGGAGGTTTACGTCAATGTCACACAGTGATGCCGTCATTTCATTTGTAATCCTGTTCTCAGCCGGCAGCGGAAGTACCTTTGAAGCATTTGCCGGCAGAGCCTTTGTTTCAGGAAATGTGGCGTTCAGAAATGAGAGTGCTTTATCCGGACGCTGCAACTTGCGTGTGACATAATCGAGGATAACCCACGATGAGGATGCTGCAACAATTCTCTTCCCCCCGGAATCATACATTTCCAGGTCACGTATTGCGAATATTGTGTCAGTGCCGCGGGGCCAGGTCCGAACTGTAATCTCCTCCCACGACTGTGGAAGACTTTCTATTTCGACACTCATGCGCGAGAGGGCCCATATGAATCCGTTTGTCATGAGATGTTCACGCCCGAATCCGAGAACCGATGCATGACGCCCTGCCAGATCCTGGAAGTAATTGAAGAGTGATCCCAGGCTCATACGGCCTGTATGATCAGTGTCAAATACATTTACCGGATATTTCCTTTCAAATACTATCATCTTTTTTCATTCAGACAGCGGAATACTCAAATACTGTCATCTTTTTTCATGTAGTCCGCAGAGAATTCCTCGAGTTCACTGTGCGCTTTTTCCCACTGTATCAGCAGACTGTCGAGTTCCTTCTTCTTCTTCTCATAATCACGGTAAAATGATTCGCTGCTTACCACCTCAGCATCTCCCGATGCCAGTCTTGAATCCATGACAGTTATCTCCTTCTCCAGAATTGCAATGTTTGCCTCACTTTCTTCCACCTGCTTCATAAGCCTCCTGTAAACCCTTTCGGTCTCCTTTTTTTCAAGGTAGCGCATTTTGCTGTCCGGTATCGCCTCTTTTGATTCTGCCGGAACCCTGGCACTAACCGTCTCCTTAACCGCGTCCGTTGCTGCGCCTGTTGCCTTTACTGCCGTTTCTCTTCCCTTCGTTTTTGATGCTGGTCCTCGTGAGGTTCATTTCCCTTCGTCTTTGCCGCCGGTTCACTTCCCCTTGTCTTCGCTGCCGCAGTCCCGGATGAAGCAGCAACAGGCTTTCCTCCTTTGACGACCGCTGTATCCTTCCTTTCAAGCTCCTTCAGCGATTCAATTTTCCTTGCAGCCAGGAAGTCACCGATACCGCCCAGATGCGTTCTGATCTTTTTATTCCTGAACTCGAATACCTTCGTCACCAGTCCGTCAAGGAAGTCCCTGTCGTGTGAAACCACAATTAATGTGCCATCAAACTTCAGCAAAGCCTTTTTCAGGATCTCCTTCGAACGTATGTCGAGGTGGTTTGTGGGCTCGTCAAGCAGGAGCAGGTTAAAGGGTTCCAGCAGCAGCTGAACGATGGCGAGCCTTGACCTCTCGCCGCCTGAGAGTACCTTTACTTTTTTGTCGATGTCCTCGCCTCCGAAAAGGAAAGCGCCGAGGATGTCACGCAGCCTGGTGCGTATATCTCCCCTGGCGATATAGTCAACAGTCTCGAAGACAGTCATTTCGTCGTTCAGCAGCTCATCCTGGTTCTGTGCGAAATACCCGATGTTTACATTATGTCCCTTCTTCATCAGGCCCTCATGCTCAAGCTGTCCGAGGATAATCCTTGTCAGGGTTGTCTTGCCTTCGCCGTTGCGACCCACGAATGCGACTTTTTCACCGCGTTCGATCTTCAGTGTGATCTTGTCAAGGACCAGGTGCTTGCCGTAGCGTTTTGTAACCTCATCGGCCTCGGCTACTACAGTGCCGGAACGCGGGGCAGGAGCGAAGCGTATGTTTATGGATGAGAGATCCTCATCTTCGATCTCTATGCGTTCAATCTTTTTGAGCTGCTTGATTTTGCTCTGTACCTGTACTGCCTTGGTGGGCTTGTACCTGAAGCGGTCAATGAACTTTTCGGCGTCGTCGATCATCTTCTGCTGGTTGCGGTAGGCAGCCTCCTGCTGTCCGCGGCGTTCCTTGCGCAACACAGTGTACTTCGTATACGGCACCCGGTAGTCGTATATTTTACCGAGGCTTATCTCAATTGTGCGTTTGGTGACATTGTCGAGGAATGTGCGGTCATGTGATACAAGCAGGACTGCCCCGGGATATGTCGAGAGAAACCCTTCAAGCCAGATTATTGACTCGATGTCGAGGTGATTTGTAGGCTCATCGAGCAGAATGAGGTCAGGCTTACGAAGAAGTATCTTGGCGAGTTCCACGCGCATGCGCCATCCGCCGCTCAGTTCCCTGGTAGGACGCGCGAAATCCTTACGGCTGAAGCCCAGTCCTGTCAGGGTTTGTTCGGCCAGTGCTGTAAAATCATTGCCCCCCAGCATTCTGTACCTTTCCCCTGCATGGTGCAGCCTTTCGAGGAGATCACGGTAACTCACGCTTTCATAATCAGTTCTCTCCTCTACTTCGCGGTTGCACTGTTCCACCTCTGCCTCAAGCGACTGCAGTTCGGCAAAGGCTGTCAGCGTCTCGTCAAGAACGGTTGTCGAGTCGGATATCTTCATCTGCTGCTCCAGGTAGCCCACCGTCATCTCTCTCGGACCCTCTATTGATCCTGAAGTAGGCTGCTGCAGACCGGCGATGATTTTCATCAGTGTCGATTTGCCGGCGCCGTTCTTGCCTGTGAGGCCTATTCTCTCCTGTCGTGTAATGAGGAATGATACCTCGTCAAGGAGGACAAAACTTCCGAAAAGTACTGATACATTATTGACGGAGACCATCAGAATTTAATTTGAAGGGGCAAAGATAGGAAAAAGCAATGGAGCAAGCGAGCGTGGAGCAATGCCCTGGAGCCAGGGCAAGGGGCAGTAGGGAGGCTTATGGGGCGAGCAGACAGTAGTGGGCCGAGCGTATAGTAAATGTCCGCAAGCATGGCGGACATTGTATGGGCAAAGGGCGACCCGTTGGGGTGCCAGTCCTGGCAGATTTCGTGATCGGTTACTTTTATTTGGGTTATCTTCGCAGTGTAAAAAGGAAGTCATGAGAACAGTAATCAAATCACTTGCAGTGCTGAGCGCAGTTTTTATGCTGTTTGCAGTACAGTCGTGCAAAGAGAAGACAGATCCCTTTGATGACAACTTGTACCTTGTCTCCTCTGAGAGAGAGCTTACATACACCGAAACCAATATCCTGACTCTTCTTAACATTGCAAAAGGAGTATACCCAGGTGTCTCGCAGATAATATCTGATGTTGATGGCGGTGTAATTGTCTACAGCATAACCTATAACACCACTTTCATGGGCGAGGATGTCGTTGCTTCGGGAATTATTGCGGTGCCTTCAGTACCCGGAGACTACCCTGTACTGGCTTATCAGAACGGGACCAACACCCTCTATGCAAATGCCCCCTCTGTATTCCCGGAATACACCCTTTATCAGCTTATTGAATGTGCTGCTTCAACCGGTTACGTTGTTGTCATGACCGACTATCTGGGCTTCGGGGTATCGGAAGAGATTGCCCATCCCTATCTCCACAAGGAATCTACGGTGCAGACAGTGGTTGATATGTTTCGTGCACTGCAGGAGTTCGATGAGGATATCGCAAAGGATATTACAGTTAAAAACGAATACTACCTGATGGGCTATTCACAGGGCGGATGGGCTACACTGGCGCTGCTCGAGGCAATGGAAAACGATTACGCGGCCGACTTTAACACTGCAGGATGTTCTTGCGGATCAGGTCCTTATGATATCAGTTATTTCAACAGCTGGCTGCTGGGATTGACTGAATACCCAATGCCTTCTTTTGTAGGTTACATATCAAACGCTTACAAAGCACATGGTCTGATCACCAATTCTTTGAGTGAAATATTCAATGATCCGTATGCAGGACGAATCCCCGGACTATATGACGGACTTCATTCTACAGAACAGATAAATGACCAGCTTTCAGAACTTACCGCGGTACTTTTCAAACCTGAATATATAAGCGGGTATGCCGCCTCACCGGCATTTCAGAGCATCCGCACAGCGATGACAACCAACAGTGTACAGGGGTGGGATTGCAGTATTCCTCTGCTTATGCTTCACGGTACTGCCGACACTTATGTGCCTGAGGTACTTTCGCAGAGAATGTACGATGCTATGATTGGCGCCGGTACAAGTGCTTCGACATGTACATACGTGAAGATGGAAGGAATTGATCACGGTTCAGGGATAGTACCGGCAGGACTGGCAGCTCTGGCATTTTTTAAAACTCTCAGATAGCATACGGGTGGGTAGAAAGAAACCTTTGCCTCTCCTCAGGGGGGTGACAATAACGGACATCGGGTCGGAAGGCAATGCCATAGCAAAAGTTGATGAAATGGTGCTTTTTGTCCCGGGAATGATCCCCGGTGACATTGTGGATGTCAGGGTCACGAAGAAAAGGAAACGTTATATGGAGGGAACGGCAGTTGCTGTCACTGTCCCTTCGCCGATGCGGATAAATCCGCCCTGCCGTCATTTCGGCGCTTGCGGAGGCTGCAGGTGGCAGCATCTTCCCTATGAGAAACAGCTTTTTTACAAGGAGAAGCAGGTGAGGGATAATCTTACAAGGATAAGTCATGCCATGATACCTGAAGTGAGTCCGATTCTGGGTTCTGAGCAGGATTATTTTTACCGGAACAAGCTTGAATTCACTTTCTCGGACAAACGGTGGATGACCCGCGAGGAGGTTAAAGGTGGAGATGAGATCGCTTCGGTTCCCGCCATCGGGTTTCATGTTCCGGGGGTTTTTGACAAGGTCATCGATATTTATGAGTGCCATCTTCTTCCCGAGCCTTCAGACTCGATACGGAATGAGGTACGGAATTATACACTTGAGAGCGGTCTGTCATATTATAACCGGCGCGACCATACAGGGTTTCTTCGCAACCTGATTGTCAGGCTCACTGCATCCGGCGAAGTGATGGTCATTGTAATTATGGCGGAGGACAGGCAGGAGGAGAGAGAAAAGCTTCTTGCGCACATTGCAGAGAGATTTCCGCAGATAACATCGCTCTGGTACATACTTAACGAAAAGCATAATGACAGTCTGTCGGACCAGCAGCCTGTGCATTACTCGGGGAGTGAATTCATCACCGAGGAGATGGACGGGCTCCGGTTCAGGGTGGGCCAAAGTCGTTTTACCAGACCAACAGCCGTCAGGCTGCGAGGCTTTACGGTATTGTCAGGGACTTTGCAGGGCTGACCGGTACGGAGAATGTATATGATCTTTATACCGGTACCGGCACCATTGCATGTTATCTTGCATCGGGGGCTCTGAGGGTGACAGGCATTGAGTACATCAGTGAGGCAGTGGCGGATGCCACACTGAATGCGGCAGCGAATAATATCGAACAATACGGTGTTCCTTGCCGGAGACATGAAGGATATTTTCAATGAGGGGCTCTTCGCGGAGAGGGGGAGACCTGACGTCATTGTCACCGATCCGCCGAGGGCGGGAATGCACGTTGACGTTGTGGCCGCGCTGCTGAAGTCAGGTGCTGACAGGATTGTTTACGTGAGCTGCAATCCGGCAACGCAGGCACGTGATATCGGACTTCTGGCGGAAGGGTACAGCGTGACACGGGTGCAGCCTGTGGATATGTTCCCGCAGACGTACCACGTTGAGAATGTGGTGCTGCTGGAGAAGAAATAAAAGGTAACCCCGAAGGGGTGACATTTTGATATGCCCCGGCGATCAGCGAGGGGTCTTCCTGTGAAGCCCCGAAGGGGTGACATAATTCTTATTTCTTCCCGTTTCTCAGGTGACTGTGGTGGATCCCGTATGTAAAATAGATTACGAATCCTATTGCCATCCAGATGATCAGCCGCAGCCAGGTGTCTACTGGCAATGAGTACATCTGCACAAGACAGATGCCCGCACCGAGAATCGGCACAAGCGGAACGAAGGGTGTCCTGAACGGCCGCTCGATGTCAGGTTTCTTGTACCTGAGCACAATTATTCCGATGCAGACAATTGCAAATGCAAGCAATGTGCCTATTGAAACAAGCTCACCCAGGATGTTTATCGGGAGGATACCTGCCAGTACCATCGCGACGCTTCCGGTAATAATCGTGCTGACATATGGAGTCTTATATTTCGGGTGCACTTTTGAAAACATTGGCGGAAGGAGTCCGTCTTTGGACATCGAATAAAAGATCCTTGGCTGTCCCAGCATCATTACCAGGATAACTGAGCTCAGTCCGGCAATAGCCGCAATCTTGATTATCGGCCGCAGCCAGAAGAGTCCCTTGCCCATGGCATCAACGCCTACTGCGATGGGGTCAGCGACATTGAGGAAGGTATAGCTCACTATACCGGTAAGGACAATGGCTACAAGTATATATAGTATTGTAGATATTCCCAGGGAACCGAGAATGCCGATGGGCATATCCCGCTGCGGGTTCTTCGCCTCCTGGGCCGCCGTGGATACAGCGTCAAAGCCGATGTAGGCAAAGAAGATCACCGCGGAGCCCCTCAGTATTCCGCTCCATCCGTAGTGACCCCACGTACCGGTGTTTTCTGGTATGAAGGGATGCCAGTTTGCCTTGTTGACAAAGAAGAAGCCGATGCCGATAAACATAAGGATGACGAACACCTTTATTATAACCATCACATTATTGAACCCGGCCGATTCCTTAATCCCGATGACAAGGAGCGAGGTTATGGCGGCAACGATAAACATTGCCGGAAGGTTTAAAATGCCTGTGAGGTGGGGGAGGGTATCGACATTCAGTCCTGATGCGGTAAGTGAGGCGGTCAGTTGTGCAGTTATCGGCTTCCAGCCTATGTCGGGTACGTTTACAAGCACTGTTCCCAGGGCGGAGGTCAGCTGTGCAGGAATGAGGATGCCGAAGTCCTTCAGGAAGCTGACGACATAACCTGACCATCCGACTGACACTGTCGATGCTGCAAAGAGGTATTCAAGGATTAGGTCCCAGCCGATAATCCAGGCGATGAATTCACCTAGGGTGGCGTATGAATATGTATATGCGCTGCCGGCAATCGGTATCATCGATGCGAACTCGGCGTAGCAGAGGCCGGCGAAGAGGCAGGCAGAACCTGAGATCAGGAATGAGATTACTATTGCGGGGCCTGCGTACTGTGCGGCAGCCTGGCCGGTAAGAACGAAGATTCCGGCGCCGATTATCGCGCCTATGCCCAGTGTGGTAAGGTTGGTAGCACTGAGAGCTCTTTTCAGTCCCTGGTCTGATTTCGATTCAGAGGTAAGCTGGGAGAGGGGTTTGGTGATAAACAGCTTTAGCATATGTTTCTCTTTTACAGTCATCAAAAATAGTGATTTTGTTTTCTTGGAGGCAGAATATGCAGATAAAGCGAATATGTTTTTAAGCTTCTTTGAATCCGGTTCACATGTCAGTTCAATTACATATGCCTCTGGCAGGTTTGGAGGAGACACAATGATCCTAAGGATGTGTGAATAATGAAACTTATTCCCTGAATTTTGTAACGGTTATCAGATCAAAGGATTGCACATTTGTATGTGATATTATTTTCATACTGATAAAGTATCACGGCAGTCCATATAAATCAATATAAAACTTTCACATCATGGCAGTACTTAAAGTAATAGAAATCATGACATCATCGCCCATAAGCTGGGAAGATGCAACAACAATTGCAGTCAAAACTGCCGGAGAAACCGTAAAAGGAATACGCTCAGTATATATTAAGCATCTGAGTGCCGTTGTGAAAGATGAAAAAATCGTTGAATTCCGCGTCAATGCCAAGGTCACCTTTGAGGTTATGAACTGACGGGTGATTCCAGCTGGGAGAGGGGAGTACCTGCGGTGATCCCTGAGGGGGGATCCTGCAAACAGTTATGAATGCATGCACTCATGCATGCTTTTTATTTTATGGCCTGCTCTTCGCGAGTAAACTCTCTCATTGCACCCCATAAAATAAAAAACCAGGCCGTCACTGACGGCCTGGCATTCATAACTGTTTGCGGAGAGAGGGGGATTCGAACCCCCGGTACGGTTACCCGTACGGCAGTTTAGCAAACTGCTGGTTTAAGCCTCTCACCCATCGCTCCAATATTTCAATTAACAATTACTCCGAGGCAGTTTATCCGCCAGTTGGCGGATTGCAGCGACGTCCAATGGCTTATCAGGATTTCGCTCTGCAACGGGTGCAAAAGTATAAAATCATTGAATACAATACAACACCTGCGGAGATTTCATTATTTTAAGTCAGCCTTCAGTTACTCGGGGATTGCACCCTTAACTTCAGAGCTTTTCCTTCCGGATCTTGTTGCCGGCAGTATCAGTCAGCAGGAGATATCTTACAAGTTCAGTGTCCCTGACAATGAACTCGTACTTCACAGTGTCAACCGAGTGGAGCTCAATACAGTTCATTATTTCCCCCTCGAGAGAGGCTTTCTGCCGCACCGAGTCGGCAATCGTCCCGAGCTGCAGGTTAATACGGTACTCGAGCAGGGTTCCCTCACCGTCAAAACGGGCAATCTTCTCCCTGCCCTCATGGTAAAAAATTACTTCAAACAGGCCGTGATGCCGGCTCCATTCTGCATTCTTCGTAACGCTGAAATTGACTTTAAAACCTTCACGGACAGCAGAAGGTACTCTGACAACAGCTGCCTTAATAATTTTTGCGAAGAGGGTTAAATTCGTTTTCATCATGTACAATAAAGACGCAGAAAAGCCAAAAAGTAACACTTACCGGTTTTTATACAGGAACAATAAGCGTGCCTTGGCCCGCTTCAGCCTCATCTTGGCAGCGCTCTCGGTGACCCTGAGAGCCTCCGCAATCTGCATCAGAGGCATCTCGTCAAAATAACGCATCATTATCAGAGCCTTCTCTTCAGTATGCAGCCCGTTTAGCAATTCCATAAGCCTGTCGTAGCTTATCTCCTCCTCCTCTTCATATGTCTCATCAATAATCTCCGGCAACTCATTCGAGCTGTTCCATTCAGGATAATGCAGCTTCTTCTTCTCCCTCAGATAATCGATGCAGTGATTATATGTCACCGAGTAAAGCCATGAGGAAAAGGATGAATTCCCCCTGAACCCGTCGAGCTTTTCGTACACCTTCGAGAGGATGTCGCCGGCCAGCTCTTCAGAAAGGTCCCTGCTGCGGGTAAGACTGTAACATTTATCTACTATTTTCGGATAATACCTCTTGTACAGAACTGAGAAAAGCTCCGTCTCATAATTGTTCCGGATTTTTTTTACAATTTCCTCATCGCTCAGAGGTTGCCTGCTTTTGCTCATAAAATGGGACCTTCACACTGATGCAAATATAATGTTATCTGTTAGAAGTTGCCAGAAAACTGATTTTCTGAAAAAAAAATGGCCTTTTGTGTGTTACTTTTTGATTTCTGTGCGTCATAATTACAAAATTTGCTAACTTTGCACCGGATTTAAATTCTGAAGCAGAGTGCTTTAACAAAAAAAATATTTATTGAACCAAATTCAAACAAAAATGAAAAACAGATTCTTTTTAGTAGTTGCTACCGTTGCAGCAGTTGTTCTTATGACCAGCTGCGGTAAAGTTCCTCAGGCTGACATCGATGCTGCAAATGCCGCAATCAGTGCCGCCAAAACTGCACAGGCTGACATTTATCTTCCTGTTGAATTCGCAGCTCTTAATGACTCAATGACAGTTATTACACAGAGTGTTGAAGCTCAGAAATCAAAACTTTTCAAGAATTTCAAAACAGTTAAAGTACAGGCTGGTGCTCTTACAACTCTTGCCGGACAGATTGCCACAAACGCAGCTGTTAAGAAAGACGAAGTTAAACTCGAAGCTGAAACTATGCTTGCTGCAGTTAAAACTCTCCTCGCTGACAATCAGGCTCTGATCCTGAAAGCTCCTAAAGGAAAAGAAGGCAAAGCAGTTCTTGATGAAATCAAAGGCGAAATGACAGTTATCGAAACATCTATCAATGATGCTCAGGCACTGTATGACGGCGGAACCAATTACATGCAGGTTCTTGATAAAGTAAAAGCTGCAAACGAAGCTCTTACTGCAATCAACACCGAGCTGAATGACGCTATCGCAAAAGTAAAAAGATAATATCTTCAAGGTATTGAAAAGGAATCCCCGGGTCAAGCCCGGGGATTTTTTTAGTACAAAATCAAAAAGAATGATGCGGTCTCTGGTTAAAAGGTCGATATTCCTGATTATTACAGCAGTAATCATCGCATCGATGATCTGGCTTTTCTTTGCCCTCATTCCGGAATCACCTTTAAGTGAACTCGAATCAGCACAGGAGGCCATAGCCAAAGCCAGGGACCATAATTCGGTTATTTATTCCGGCAAAACATTCAGGGAAGCGCGCAGCTATTATGATTCAGCAATGATATCCTGGAAGACCGAAAATAAGCGCTTCATCCTCTTCCGCGATTATGAACGTGCCCGCATGTTCGCTTCGATCTCCGAGAAAAAAGCTGCAGAAGCTACAAAAACCACTATTTCAAAGGCCAATGACATGCGGCTGAACCTCGACAGTGAAATAAAGAGGCTCACCGTTCGGATCAAGGATTTTGA
This sequence comes from uncultured Bacteroidales bacterium, assembly GCA_963757935.1. Lineage (GTDB taxonomy): Bacteria > Bacteroidota > Bacteroidia > Bacteroidales > VadinHA17 > SR-FBR-E99. The sequence goes on from CAVWSZ010000003.1 coordinate 289,763, forward strand.
AAGACTTTTTTCTTCGGTGCCCGTTCCGCAGGAAATCAAGAAAAAACACGCTAAGGGTAAGCTCCTGCTGAAAGAGGCGGTGATAGCTTTCAATAAGGGCGAGTATGTGACAGGAAGTGTTAAAATTGCGGAAGCAAATGAGTATCTTACTGACTCATATGCATTTGCAAATGACAAACTGACTGCATATTACAAGAACTACAGCCGCTGGCAGGAGTGGGCCTCGAAAACAATCAGGGAGAGTCGTGAAAGAGGATCATACGCCATTGTTGTCGAAAAGATCCCCGGAGTTTGCTATCTTTATCACAAGGGCGAAAAAAAATACACCTTCGAGGTCGAATTCGGTAAAAACTGGATGGGTGACAAGGTGAGCAAGGGCGACAATGCAACACCGGAAGGAAGGTATAAAATTACGAAGAAACTGTCCAACGGTGCGACAAAATACCACAAGGCGCTGCTGATTAATTATCCCAATGAGCAGGATCTTGAGGAGTTCAGGGTCATGGTACAGAGCGGTAAGCTGCCTTCAGGAACGAAAATAGGCGGGCTGATCGAGATCCACGGTGAGGGTGGAAGAGGCGGTAACTGGACTGAAGGTTGCGTGGCCCTGAGGAACAGTGATATGGATGTGTTGTTTAAATATGCCGGACACGGTACTCCGGTGACCATAATCGGGTCATCGGTGCCGCTTAATGAATTTATGTCCTCGCGGTAGGGACAAGAATTTTTACAGCAATGGATGAGAACAGAGAAAATGCAACTCCTCTGACAGGAGATGAGAATCCGGCCGGGCCCGAAGAAAACCCGCCGGTAAAGGAAGAAAATGCCTCCTTTTTTAATAAGATGTTTTCGCACCTCGCAGTGCGCATAATATTTATAATTGCAGGCGTAATACTGCTGCTGGCATTCCTCTTCAGCGTGCCGGTTTTCATCGCACCGGCGCTCCAGCATGCATGGGGAACCAGCAGGGCAGAATGCAGGGCTGACTCATCGCTGCTGCAGGATAAGGGCATTAAGAAACAACTTGCGGTCACAAAGTCAGACATAAGCCGTCTTGAGAAAAAACTTGCAAGCTTTATCCCCACATCGACATACCTTGTGATAAACACAACTGACAACCGTTTTTCGCTTTACAAGAGCCGGAAACTTATACGTGAAGGGTTTTGCTCTTCCGGCAGTTATACCCTGCTCAAAACGGAAGAGGGTGACAAGGAGTGGATTTTCAAGACTCCCCGCGGCCGTTTTTCAATTCAGGGCAAGATCACCAACCCCGTCTGGCGCAGACCTGACTGGGCATTTGTCGAAGAAGGACTTCCCATCCCAAGCGCCGGAGACCCCTCGCGTTACGAATACGGAGTCCTCGGAGATTATGCAATGAGCATCGGCGACGGTTACCTGATCCACGGAACACTTTACAAAAGGTTTATTGGCATGCCGGTGACCCACGGTTGCGTCAGGCTGAACGATGAAGATCTGGAGATAGTCTACAATGCTCTCAGTATAGGGTCTAAGGTCTATATTTACTGATTAATACCCAATCGCGGTCATGAATTTAAGCAAATACAAATGGTTCATACTGGCAGGAGTGATAATCCTGACAGTGGTTATCTTTTATCTTGCCAGGTCAGTCTCTGCAGTGAACCATACAGTCCGCGCCTTTGACGAGGCTTATTTCAATTCGCTGGTGCAGAAAGAGAGCGATACAATCGACCAGTGCTCCATCCCGGGATATATTGAACTCCTCAGGAAGAAGGCCCTTCTCAGTTCTCAGGTCAAAATGGCCGATTCAGACTCCATCGGGCTGTTGATAAATATGAGAGACAGCCTAATTCAGCTGTATATTAAAGGTGTGGCAATAAGGAGTGTGAGGATTAACGAATTTGAAGTCAGTCCGTTCTTCCAGCGGGCCAACCAGGAGGCTATATACAGCATGCTGGCATCACCCCTGGTAATCACAGGCATGAACGCAACGTTCGCCAAAGATCCGGTCAGCATAAAGATAGCGCCGAAAGACACCTCTTTTGCAGTAACTGCAGACAAGCCGGATACAACTGACTTCGAGGCTGTATTCTTCACACTCGAGACGAACCGCAATATCCGTTTCCTCTTCCAGCAGCAGGAAGATACGATTCCTGCAGACAGAAAAGCACTTTTCATGTTCGATCTGAATGACAGATTCAGGAATGCCAAAGCAACGATGAAAGCCGTAGCTTCATTCACTATCCCTCCGTATGTGCCCTACATCAGGATAAGAATTCCGAAGTCGGAAGCCAAGATCCTTTACAGGGCTATCCCCCGCGAGGGAATGATTGTCCTTACGGAATAACTGAGTTACGCCTGCCTACTCTGTAGAGGAATCATTAAACATTTTTATTTGCCGGTTGTTAGTAAAGAGTTCACACAGTGGTCTCTGTCTGTGATATTTGGCAGGGTTCCTCAAACGTGTATTATTATTGTGTAACTTTGTCATTTTCAATTATATTCATTATTGGTACAGAATAGCAGATGACCGTAACAGCAAATACACCTCTTACCGAGATAGACGGCAGGAACCTCTATTACACATTTATTGCCGGGGGCAACAGGGTAATAGCAAGCCAGGCGGAACTCAACAGGATCAATGTCTTTCCGGTGAACGACGGCGATACAGGCACAAACCTGGCATCCACAATCAGGTCAGTGATCGATAGTCTTCATCCCGACAGGAGTTACAAGGTCACGGCAGGACGTATTGCCGAAGCTGCACTGATGAATGCCAGGGGCAACTCGGGAATAATCTTCGCTCAGTTTCTTTACGGGCTCAGTCGCGAGACCGACGTAACTGCAACAGTCAATCTGAGGCAATTTGCCGAGAGTGTCCAGAGGGCAGTACGCTATGTTTATGAGGCGGTGGCAAACCCTGTCGAAGGGACAATGCTTACAGTCATCAAGGAGTGGGCTGAATACCTTAATTCAAGCTGGCACAAATTCACTGATTTTAACCTTTTCCTTCTCAGCTCGCTTGACGTGCTTAGAAAGTCCCTGGCAGAAACAACATCGAAGCTTCGGGTACTTGCAACGGCAAAGGTGGTTGATGCCGGAGCCAAAGGCTTCGTGCTTTTCGTTGAGGGAATAATTGATTATATCCGGACAAGGAACGTGAAGGAACTGATACAGTCAAAGATGGAGACAGTATCACACTTCAGGGAGGAAGTGACTGTTGCGGAGATCGTAAATTTCAGATACTGCACTGAGGCGCTGATCAAGAACTGCAGCCTTGGACACGAAGAGCTCTCGGAGATCCTTGAAAGATTCGGTGATTCAGCTGTAATTGCAGGATCTGATGCAATCCGGAGAATTCACGTTCATACAAACACTCCTGCCGACCTGTTCAGTGAACTTAGAAAATCGGGACTGCTGACATTTCAGAAGGCTGACGATATGGTAAGGCAGAGTGATACCGTACATAACCGGAAGTGGAAAATCGCCCTGGCTGTAGACTCCACATGCGACCTTCCGCAGGAGCTGTTCGATAATTATCAGATCCACCTTGTGCCCATAAATCTGTATTTTGGTGACAATCATTACCTCGACAAGGTGACAATCACACCTGACCAGTTCTATACGCTTCTTTCCGAAAGTCCTGACTATCCGAAGACGGCGCAGGTAAATGAAAATGCATTTGTAAACCTCTATTCGCAACTTGCGTCAAGGTATGATTCGGTTATTGCTGTAAATGTATCTGACAAGTTCAGCGGCACTTACAATTCAAGCTGCAAGGCAGCTGCAAAGGTGTCTGAAGAGTTCGGCAAACCGGTGACTGTAATCAATTCGAAGGGTATCTCGGGCTCAGTAGGCCTCCAGGTTCTGCGTATAGCGAAGGCGATAGAGGAGGGTAAAACCCATGACCAGATAATTTCGATGTCGGAAAAATGGGCCGTTGACACAAAGATCTTTGTAAGCGTCAGGACCCTTAAATATATGGTTCGCGGAGGCAGGGTCTCACATTTCAAGGGCTTTATTGCCAACCTCCTTAATATAAATCCTATAGTTTCTGTGGATGAGAACGGGAAGGCAATCGTATTTGACAAGTCGTTCAACCAGAAAGCCAATATGGCGAAGGTGATGGGACACATCAAAAGGCTTTCAGGAGGGAAAAAGATATGGAATTACATTGTGCTTCATGCCCAGAATCCCGATGCAGCCGGGTGGTACGCCAGAGAGATGGAGTTGCTGTTTGACAAAAAGCCTGTCTCGGTGATCAACATTTCACCTGTTATAGGGGCTCATGCAGGAGTAGGTGCAGCTGCGGTGGCATTCATGTATGAATAAATCATGCCGGTGACGACGTTCCTGCATCTCTGGCTTCAGGCCCTGGCGGTCATAATGATAATGATGACTTCACTGTGGATTGTCAGCATCATTATAAAAAATGTAAGCATTGTCGACCTTTTCTGGGGTTTCGGGTTTGTGCTGGCAGGTTGGTTTTATTTTCTGCATACAGACGGGTATGAACCCAGGAAGCTGATACTGATGACAATTGTAACGGTATGGGGATTGCGACTCACGGGTTATCTGACCTGGCGCAATGCCGGAAAAGGAGAGGATTTTCGTTACCGTCAGTTCAGACAGAACTACGGTGAGAAGCGTTACTGGTGGGTCAGTTTCTTTCAGACATTTCTGTTGCAGGGGATACTGATGTGGCTTATCTCCGCACCATTGCTGGGAGCTCAGATAAACAGCGGCTCAGTGAGCCTCGGCGTTGCTGATTATCTTGGGGTGACGTTATGGATCATCGGAATTATATTTGAGGCCGGGGGCGATTTCCAGCTTGCCCGTTTCAGGGCTGACCCTTCGAATAAAGGGAAGGTTCTCAACACCGGTTTATGGAGGTATACACGGCATCCCAATTATTTCGGAGATACGGCGGTATGGTGGGGATTCGGATTGATCTCCGTTGCCGGGGGAAGCTGGCTGGCAGCCCTGGGATCGCTCCTGATGACTGCTCTTATAATAAAGGTGTCAGGTGTGGCCCTTCTTGAAAAATCACTGGTCTCGGAAAAACCTCAATACAGGGATTATATCGAAAAGACGAGTTCATTTTTCCCCTGGTTTCCCAAAAAATAGTATTTTTGCGCACTCTCCGGTCTGTAGCTCAGTTGGTAGAGCAGCTGACTCTTAATCAGCGGGCCCGGGGTTCGAGCCCCCGCAGACCGACACCAATGCCGCAATCTTTTGCGGCATTTTCTTTTGGCTTTCGGATAATTTTCACATCATCCCTGAATTTTTTATGAAGGCACTTAGTTTATCTTTATCAAGGACCCCATTACTCCTTACTCCACTGCATACATCCACAGCAAAGGGCTGAACTTCTTCAATAGCCTGTCTTATGTTGTCAGAATTCAGTCCTCCGGCAAGGAACACAGGACATTTTGCAAAATCACGAATTTGCCTGCTTAATTTCCAATCATGAACTCTGCCGGTCCCGCCAAGCTCTTTTACTCTGAGGTTTGGATTACCACTGTCAAGAAGTAACGCATCCACACTTTCCGAAATTCTGACAGCAAGTTCAACCGAATAAGTGTCCATAACATGAATTACCTGGACAATTTTAACTGAAGGCAGCGCGTCCCTGATTTGAGCAAATGTTCCATCAGATAAAAGGTCAACAATCTGGATTGTGTTCGTATTAGTCCGCCTGTGATGTTCAATAATGCCGGAAACAGATGTTTCACTTGTCAGAAGAAATGTCGCGACAGGCGGAGGCACTGCCCTGGCTATTTTATTGATCAGATCATCCGGAATTGGTCCCGGTCCGCTCGGCATTTTCCCAACCAGTCCAATCGCATCAGCTCCGAGTCCGATGGCTGTTAAGGCTTCTGAAATACTGCCGATGCAACAAATTTTTATACGTACACTCATTACAGGGCTGTTTTGGTTATCGGACTACCCGGATTAAGGTTATCAAAGCCAACTATTTATCAGGGAATTGGTTACCCTTGATTTTTTTCATAATTTTAATAGATTATTTAATTCAATCAAAATACAAAATCAAATGCAAATGAAAAGAGCTGAATTCCTTCCAATACTTCTTTTACTTTCGGTGACAATGACAGGTCAGCCCAAAGTTGATAAAGGTCTGCCGGTAAAAATGGAAGAACTGACCTCGCCGCAGTTTGCAAAGGCAGTGGAACTGTCAGGTGGCGTATGCGTCATCCCTCTGGGTATAATTGAGAAGCACGGTCCGCATCTGCCGCTGGGCACCGATCTGTTCGAGGCCCGCGCATCATCAGTCATGGCCGCTGAAAAAGAATATGCAGTTGTTTTCCCTCCTTACTTTACGGGACAGATTTTCGAAGCGCGCCATCAGCCGGGGACAATCGCCTACAGCACCGATCTGATGTGGAAGATGCTTGAAGAGACATGCGCCGAGCTTTCAAGGAACGGGTTGAAGAAGATCATACTTTTCAACGGCCACGGGGGAAGCACATATTTTCTGGAGTACTTCTGCCAGTCGCAGCTGGCTGAAACGAAGGACTATATCGTGGTGCTGTTTCAGCCCGGTGCCGATCCGGCAATGGAGAAGGAGATAAATTCACTGAAAAAAGCTACCCTCGACGGTCATGCCGGGGAGGAGGAACTTTCGATGATGGAGTATATCAGGCCTGACCTGGTTGACCGGTCGGCAATAGGCAGCGAATCAGGTGCCAGCCAGGACAGGCTCAAAAAACTGCCGTACGGGTATACGGGGATAGGCTGGTATGCAAAGTTCCCGAACCAGTATGCAGGAGATCCGGCACAGCCCAATAAAAGGCTCGGAGAGCTGCTTGTCACCAAAGATGCCGTTCAGCTTACGGAGCTTATAAAATACCTGAAGGAGAATGATTCGGTTGAGGAGCTTCACCAGGAATTTTACAGAAGGGCCGATGATCCGATGAAGTGAAGTTTATAGGTTTATAGCATGGAGCATGGGGCATGGAGCAGGAACAATGGGCAAGCGAAATCGCACATCCCCTAATACCATTTGAACATCTTCAGGCCCAGACCGAAAGTCACAGCGCCTATAATGCCCATTATTACAGTCTTGTCGAGCACGGCAGCCACACCGGCTCCTTCGTTTATGATGCTCCGCATACTGTCGGCAAGCAGCGTAAGCGGCAGGTTTTGAATTACCGGTATGCTCCACTCCGGGAAATTATGGTAGCTGAAAAATATTCCCGACAGGATCATCATCGGCATATTTACGAAGTTGATTATGCCGTTCCCGACTTCGGTGTTCGATGTGCGTGAGGAGGTAAGGATAGCGATACCGGTAAATGCAAAATTGCCGGCGAAAAAGACCATCACCAGCGCCGTTATGCTTCCCTGTATCTCAATGTCAAAGTAGAGCCAGGCAAAGAGTATCAGCAGTATTGCTTCCACAAAATTCATTGTTATACGGGCTGTCATCAGACCGAGAAGAATGTTCTGACGGTTGACGGGGGTGACTATCATCCGCCTCAGCATGTTGCCCTTCCTGCGTTCTATGATTGTCCAGCTCATTCCCCACATGCAGGCCATCATTATATTCATGGCCACAAGTCCCGGCACCAGGAAATCAATGTACCGCGTACCTTTTACTTCGAGTGGTATAATGTTTCCCCCGGAAAAAGTGTCATCCTCATGCCTCTCTCCCAGGAGCGTGGCAATCTGCAGCTGAAGGAGCCTGGCCTCAGGGTTGGCGGGGTCGAGATAGAAAAAAGTGCTGTCGGCGCTGTCATCTATCATCAGCTGATAGATTCCGCGTTTTACACCCAGGCTCGCATCAAGCGAATCCAACGGAACGAATCTGAAAATATTCCGCCCAAAAACCGGGTCATTTATTGTGAACAGGTAAGTGCCGTCGGGGTTCTTTTCTGCATGTTCTGTGAGGAAGGATGCGACTTTATTCTCACCTGAAAAATTTACAAGTGCAATATCTTTTCTTATCTCCCTGTCTCCGGTAAATGCGATGCCCAGTCCCCATGCCATGAGAATGGGGAAGCCTATTCCCCAGAACAGCACGCCGGGCTCACGGAGCAATTCCTTGAAATGAATTATAATCAGCTGCCAGAGTTCGCTTCTTCTCATCGTCACACGGTTTCTTCGGTGAGTCGCCTCCCGGTCATTGTCAGGAAGAGATCGTCAAGCGTAGGTTTAATATGCTCGAAATCAATGAGTCTCAGGTTGTACTGTTCGAGAAGGGCAAAGAGAAGCGGCATATCCCTGGCAACATTCTTCATCTCGCACCTGCCTCTGCCTTTCACACTGTCCCACTGAACCGTCAGCCCTGCCTGTACTGTTGCTTTTTCTTCCGGCAGTCTGCCTTCCACACCGAATGAAGCCACGTCGTGCATATGCATCCTGCCAAGGAGGTCATTCAGTTTTCCCTCGGCGAGGAACCGCCCCTTATCCATTATTATTATCCTGTCACAGAGCTGCGTTGCCTCCTCCATATAATGAGTGGTGAGGATGAGCGAGGTGCCCTTCTTCTCTTTCAGCTTCAGGAGGATATCCCAGATCTCCCTGCGTGCCGTAGGATCAAGGCCGGTGGTAGGCTCGTCGAGGATGAGTATCTCCGGGTCGTTCAATAGTGAAATGCCCAGGGCAAGACGCTGTCGCTGGCCTCCGGAAAGGTTTTTTGTATAGGCATCCTTTTTTTCATCGAGTCCTACGAGGTCGATGACTGTCTGAATCTTCGCCGCCGGCTGGCTGTAAAAGCTTGCAAAGAGGCGTACTGTTTCCAGGACTGTTATCTTTTCGAGGAACCGTGTCTCCTGGAACGAGATCCCCAGTATTCCGTACAATGCGGTCTTATCGTCCTTAACAGAAAGACCCCTGACAAGTATTTCTCCCTTGTCAGGGGTTCTTATTCCTTCTATCATTTCAACCAGGGTGGTCTTGCCGGCTCCGTTAGGTCCCAGGAGTGCCACATACTCTCCTTTTGCCAGGGTGAAATCAACACCCTGCACCGCCTTCACCTTCTTAAAGTTTTTGTGAAGACCTCTGGCCTGTATCAGGATATCTTCATTCATATTTAATTCCGGATCATGCCGGAATTAAATGGAGAGAGATTATTTCAGAGCATTTTTGTAGAGTTCGGCAACCTTATTCCAGTTGACGACATTCCAGAAGTTGGACACGTATTCGGGTCTCCTGTTCTGATATTTCAGATAGTAGGCATGTTCCCATACATCGAGTGCCAGTACCGGTTCACCTTTTTTGGCTGCTATGTCCATGAGGGGATTATCCTGGTTGGGTGTCTGTGAGACAAAGAGTTTACCGTCCTTGTCAACTGCCAGCCATGCCCATCCGCTTCCGAACTGTGTCTTGGCCGCATTCTCAAATTCAGCTTTGAACTTGTCAAATGAACCGAAGGTCGAGACGATTGCATTGAGCAGGTCGCCTGTGGGCTGACCTCCGGCATTTGGTCCCATAACCTGCCAGAAAAGATCGTGGTTGTAAAAACCGCCGCCGTTGTTGCGCACCGATGCCGGCAGGGTGGATATCTTTGCAAATATTTCCTTTACCGGAAGTTTGTCAACGCCGTTTTCTGCTGCAAACTTGACAAAGTTGTCAAAGTATGCTTTGAAGTGTTTCGAATAATGAATCTCCATTGTCTGAGCATCAATATAAGGCTCAAGTGCATCGTATGCATAAGGGAGCTGTGGAAATGTGTATTCCTGTGCCATTGTTTTGTTTGTTATTAATGTAATTCCCAAAATAAAACCTGCAATTAAAAGATTTACCTTCTTCATCGTTTTGTTCTTTCAAAGTTAAACAACCTCTATTTAATTTTGTTCAGACCAGGTGGTTTAAAATTGCGGACAGAGTGTTATCTTTAGTTTGTAAAATGATGTTAAACGGATAAATTCTATATGATATGAAATGGCAAGGACGAAGAGGCAGCGGCAACGTTGAGGACAGGAGGGGAATGAGCGGCGGAAGAATGGTCGCAGGAGGCGGAATAGGAACCATAGTAATATTGCTTATTGTATGGCTGCTCGGCGGTGACCCCTCGAGTATCCTGAACCAGACGGAAGGAGGCTCGACAGAACAGGTGGCCCCCACTGCTGAAGAAGACCAGATGGCCCAGTTCGTTTCGGTGGTGCTTGCAGATACAGAGGAGATATGGGGAAAGATTTTTGCAGAATCCGGATCAGCTTACCGTCAGCCCAAACTGGTTCTCTTCACCGGGGAGATAGAGTCTGCGTGCGGTTATGCCACAGCTGCCAGCGGTCCTTTCTACTGCCCGTCGGATGAGAAGGTATATATTGATCTCAGCTTCTGCGACGATCTTCAGCAGAAGTACGGGGCCTATGGCGATTTCGCCGTTGCCTATGTGATTGCCCATGAAGTGGGGCATCATGTTCAGAATCTTATGGGCATTCTCGAACAGGTGAGTACCGAACGTGCCCGCCTGAGTGAGACGCGGGCAAACCAGCTCACAGTGAGGCTTGAACTGCAGGCTGACTTCCTGGCGGGTGTATGGGCGCATTATGCAGACAAAATGCTCAACACAATCGAGGCCGGTGATATTGATGAAGCACTGAACGCTGCCTCGTCAATAGGAGATGATGTCCTCCAGATGAAATACCAGGGCCGTGTTGTCCCTGACGCCTTCACTCACGGGTCGGCTGCTCAGCGGTCAGAATGGCTTCGCAAAGGGTGGGAGACAGGCGACATTAACCAGGGTGATACTTTCAGCGGGGAAATCTGACATTCTGTTACCACCCCGTTCCGCCAGCTGGCGGACTGGCGGATGGAAGGACCACCCTTACTGTAAAGTAGAGAAAAAACCAGTATTGCTTATCTGATTCCTCCCTGTCCGTCTCACACCGGGTGCAAAAGAAAAGGGCAGAAGTACCAGACGGGGGAGTCTGCTTCTGCCCTGGGGAAAGAAAGGGGAAAAATGTTTACTCTGTTTACTAAACCTGTTTAATCAGACTTTTTGAATACATTGTTTCTTTCACAGGCAAAGTTGCAATAAGCCTTGCTTTTTTTCTTTTCAAATGATAAAATGATTTTTTCAAAAGATAAAATATCATTGCTAAATTGCACTCCTGAGTATTTGTTATAAAGAGCTGAACCTGAAGATGCTTACCCATATTTTATTACTTAATCCGGTCTATGTAACTCTTTTTTGGATTATAGTACTCAATCTTTACCCGCGTAAAGGGAACGAACCGAAAAGATTCCTGGGCAAATTTATGATAGTCGCCTTTGTGGTTTATATTTCCCATTTATTCTTTTTTCTCGAGTTAAACGATCTTTATATCTGGGTTGACAGTTTCTATTATTTTGCATCTCTTGCAGTTTTTCCCCTATACTATATATATGTATTGCTGCTTGTACGCGACAGGAGATTTTCGTGGAGACTGCACGGAAGGTACCTCATTGCGCCGGCAGCAATATTTGTGCTTATTGCCGTGGGTTATATAAATATGAATGATGAGACACAGATTAATTATGTTAAGCTCGTACAGCACGGCATAGCGTCACCGGGAAAAGGAATAGGATATATGCAGGTCATTGCCTTCCTGGCCAAAATAGTTTTTGTCGTACAGGTAATAGTCTATCTGAGGATGGCATATAAGCTTATCGGAAGGCACAACACCGAAATTTCCGAATACTACTCGGAACCGGAATCAAGGAGTCTTCGCTGGGTTCAGGTGTTCAGCCTTTCGTTTTTCCTGGTATCAGCCGCCAGTTCTGTGGTCGCTCTTATCGGTCGCGAGAATTTTCAGGGCAATGATCTCTATCTGGTTGCTCCGTCGGTTGTTTTTTCACTGCTTCTCTTTACGATAGGGTTACTCGGAAACATGCAGAGAGCAGTGCACATTATTGTCCCTGAAGCATTCGGCGGACAGGTTATGGATGAAACCATCCCTGCCAAACTGAAGGAAGACCTTGTCGAACTTTTTGAAAAGGGAAAGATTTTTCTTGACAAGGACCTTAAAATATGGGACGTATCGGGCCAGCTTGGAACAAACAGGACATACGTCTCGCGCATCATAAACAAAGAGTTCGGTCAGAACTTCAGCACGTTTGTTAACGGCTACCGGGTTGCTCATGCGAAGACACTGATCTCCACGAAGAAGAATTACTCCGTTGAGGAGATTGCCGATCTCTCGGGATTCGGTTCCGTGAACTCACTGTACAGGGCATTTCTTGCAGCCGGGGTTTCATTGAAGGAATACAGGACCGAAAACCGGCGGAACGGAGGTTCCTGATAAGGGATTTGTTATTCTCAAAGCCAGAATTGCAGGAAATGAATATTTATTCAGATTTCATAACTATTTCTTAAAAAATAAATTTTCTATTCCATGTTTTTTAGCATTGTATTCAGTAAACCAAAAATGTTATATTTACACGTATCAAATCTTAGCCAATTTTTTTTATCTTGTTAAGTGTTTAAATTACACGTATTAAAACAATAATCAATACATTTAAGGTATGAGAAAGAATCTGTCAGTTTCATTAATGAAATCTGTTTTGTTATTCTTCGGACTCATTCCGGTTATCGCCATGGCACAGGTTAAACAGCCTGTTCTGAACGGTACGGAACGGGTGAAGATGTTCAGCGCCCAGGATGCCATGAGGCAGACCTCTCCCTATAAGGAAATGCACTGGCAATACATCGGCCCAACAAATATAAGCGGTCGTTGTACCGATGTGGAAGCTGTATCTCCCCGTGGAGGCCAGTACCTGATATGGGTCGGTTCTGCCACAGGCGGTGTATGGAAGTCAACCAATGAGGGAACTACATTTATCCCTGTCTTTGACGGCATGCCAACCGGTTCAATCGGTGATATTGCAATTGATCCGAAAAATTCCGAGGTCGTCTGGGTCGGAACCGGCGAAGCCAATATTTTCCGCAGTTCAAATGCAGGCTGCGGAGTCTATAAGACAGCTGACGGCGGCAAGACATGGCAGCTTATGGGCCTGGAAAACACTCATACTATAGGACGCATAAGGGTACATCCTGAAAACTCAGACATTGTATATGTGGCTGCAACCGGTCACGAATGGACTCCCAATGAGGAGAGAGGCCTGTTCAAAACCACCGACGGCGGTAAGACCTGGAATAAAATATTATATATCGACAAGAATACCGGTGTCTTCGATCTGATCCTTGACCCGCGTGATCCCAACACCCTGTATGCCACATCATGGGAGAGAATGAGACTCAAATGGAATGATCCGAACGCATTCACCCCAACGAAAAACTGCGGCGTATGGAAATCAACTGACGGCGGTAAAAACTGGAAGCAGATTAACGAAGGTCTGCCGTCAGCTCCCGAGAGAGGCAGAATAGGTATTGACATCGCCCTTTCAAACCCTGATGTACTTTATGCTTATGTTGACAACTACGAAGTATCATATGTTGCCAAACCGGGTGAAATGGATTCATATGGACGTCAGAAACGTGATGTTATAAAAGGTGCCACTGTTTACCGCACCGATGATGCAGGCAAAACATGGAAACAGGTAAGCGGACTTACACCTGAGACTAAAAGTTATATGGAACGTCATTCGGGTACCTACGGATGGGTCTTCGGTCAGATCCGCGTAGATCCGAAAAATGAGAATATTGTTTATACCCTCGGTGTCCAGCTCCATCAGTCGGTTGACGGTGGCAAAACCTTTGCAGCCCTTCGCGGACCTCATGCAGATCATCACGGTCTCTGGATCGATCCGCTTAATGCCGACCTGCTGCTTAACGTTCAGGACGGTGGCCTCACAATCTCATATGACAAGGGCAAATCGTGGAAATATCCGATAGATGTACTTCCCCTGGGACAGTTTTACAATATTGCGTATGACTTCAGCGTGCCTTTCAGAGTATTTGGCTCAATCCAGGATCACCACAGCTTCTACGGACCGGTGGATCTCTCACGGGGCCGTGACAGAGTCAGGCCTTCTGAATTCACAAATATTCTCGGCGCCGAAGGCAGCTCACACGCTGTTGATCCATCAGATAATAACACAGTCTATGCAAGCACTTTTTACGGTGCTCTTGCAAGGGCCGAAGTAAATAACTATCCTGAGAGTACGAAAGATCTGCTTCCGGTAAGGTATCCCGAGGAGCCCCGCCTGAGAGGACAGTGGGTTGCACCCACACTGCTTTCTCCGCATAATCCGTCAATTGTGTATCACGGCATGCAGTATGTTATGATGTCACGTGACAAGGGCGATACATGGGAATATATCAGTCCCGACCTGACCTACAACGACCCGAAAAAATCAGGTGACATAAGCTACCAGACAATACAGACACTCGATGAATCACCGATTCGCCAGGGTCTGCTCTATGCCGGAACCGATGACGGACGTGTATGGAGAACGAAAGACGGCGGCAAGACCTGGACCGAAATACGCAACGGTGCCGTTCCGCAGAGATGGGTGTCAAGAATTGTTGCATCCAGATACGACCTGGGAACGGTTTATATGACCCAGACAGGCAGACGCGATGATGACTTCCAGGTATATGTCTGGAAATCAACGAACTTTGGTGACACCTGGGAAGACATTTCAGGCAATATTCCGGTTGGCCCGGTCAACGTAATAAGAGAAGACCCGGTAAAAGAGGGTATACTCTACGTTGGCACAGATGCATCTGTTTATGTAAGCAAGGACAGCGGCAAGAAGTGGGACATTCTGGGTGACCTTCCTTTTGCATATGTTCATGATCTCCAGATACATCCGCGTGATAATATGATTATTATTGCAACACACGGGAGAGGGATGTTTGTTCTTGATGCAAATCTTGTAAATGAGAAGGATAAGATAAGGCCCTTCAGATGGGAATAGTTATTTTTGGAGCCTCCGGTGGAGGCTCCTTTTTATATCTGTAAATGGGGGTGGGAATCATCAGTGGGTAGATTTACAGGCAGTGCTTTGATTTATTAACCGGATTAAATTAAATTCCTTTTTTAAAACAATTCATAACCTAAAACCAACCAATTTATGAGAAAGATTCTGTTGCTTTTTGCGCTGACTCTGCTGACTACGGCCATAGGCCTGGCGCAGACGGTGCAGGTGCGCGGGACTGTAACAGGCGCAGAAGACGGCCTGTCTGTTCCGGGAGTAATGATCACCGTTAAGGGGACCACCGTAGGTGTTATGACCGACGCCGACGGGAAATACACCCTTAACGTTCCGTCAGGTTCAACTACACTGATTTTCAGTTATGTCGGTTTGAAAAAGACCGAGGTTGAGATTGCCGGAAGAAGTGTTATTGATGTCAGTATGCAGTCTGACACGCAGGTCATGGGAGAGGTCGTTGTAACAGCTCTCGGTATTAAGAGTGATAAGAAGGCACTTGGTTATTCAACTGCTCAGGTTGATGCAAGCGAAATCAGTGCTGTAAAGTCCAGCAACTTTGTAACTGCCATGAACGGTAAAGTTGCCGGTGTTCAGATCACTTCAACGTCAAGCCAGCCAGGCAGCGGTACCAGGATTGTGATCCGTGGCGGTTCATCAATTACCGGTAGCAACCAGCCTCTTTTTGTTGTAAACGGTGTGCCTTTTGATGCTGCAAACAGCAGTCAGTCATCAGGTTTTGCCGACATTGACCCGAACTCGATTGAAAGTCTCAGCATCCTTAAAGGTGCTGCTGCATCAGCCCTCTATGGCAGCCAGGCTGCAAACGGTGTGGTCCTTATTACACTTAAAACAGGTTCATTCAATTCAAAGCCCAAAGTGACAATTTCGCACTCGTCAAGCTTTGATCAGATTTATGAAATTCCTCTTCAGAAGACATGGTCACAGGGATACTGGAACGGTACAGCATGGCAGTATGTTGACGGTGAAACAACCAAATCATCAACAAGCTGGGGCCCGAAGATTGCTGATGTTCCCGGTGCAAAATACTATGACAGGTGGGATGTATTCAATACAGGGTATGCTGCTGAGAATAATGTGAATGTCTCCGGAGGTAATGCCCAGGCCACATATTATGTAAGCTTTGGAAACCTGAATAATCAGGGTGTCATTGAACCTCTCAAATTCAAGAGAAGCTCATTGAATGCAAACACTTCATTCAAATTTACCGACAAGCTTACAGTCTCAAGTAGCTTTATGTATTCAAAACAGAATGGCTCCCGCCTGACTGAAGATGCCAGCAACAGTTCATTCATGAACACACTCCTTGCATCTCCGAATACATGGAATCCTTATCCCATGCGTGCTGAAAACGGTTCACTCCGTCTTTTCAGAGGCGGCGGACGTGATCCATATCTTTGGATACTTGAAAGCGCTGCCAGGATCTTCCAGCGCGACCGTCTTGCAGGAACTGTTACTGTAGAGTACACAATTCTTCCTAAACTGAAATTCAGGTCAGTGACCGGCGTCAGTACAACGAGCGCAAATAATAATGACCATTTCAACAAAGGTGGCATACAGGTGGTTGAGGGATGGTATAATACAAGTGAGTCATTCAGCCGCGACTTTGAATCGACTGAAATGGTGACATATGAAAATAAATTCGGCGATTTTTCAGTCAATGCATTTGTAGGACACAATATTGTTGAAAACAACTGGAGAGGCTCAAGTTTCGATGGTACAGGTCTCATCATCCCCGGTCTCTACAACACATCAAACGTAGCCGGTTATTCTGCTTCAGCATATAACGGTCAATACAGAGCTTATTCGTTCTTCGGGGAAGCAAGAATTGGTTACAAGAGTATGCTCTATTATACAGTTACCGGAAGAAACGACTGGGTATCAAGTATCGCAAACGACTTCTTCTATCCCAGCCATAGTCTTGGATTTGTATTCAGTGAGCTTCTGGCTAACAAGAATATCCTTTCCTTTGGTAAGGTCAGGGCAAGTTATGCAAAGGTCGGTGCACCGGCAGGCGCTTATGCTAACAAACACAGTCCTGGAACAGCCGGAGGGCTTGGAGTTAAATGGCCTTTCCTTGGCCAGATGAGTTACCTTGAGCCTTCAACGTATCCTAACCCTCTCCTGACAAATGAGTTTAAAAATGAAATCGAGGTAGGAACAGAACTTAAATTCTACCAGGACAGGCTCGGAATTGATCTTGCTTACTATCATAACTGGAGTAAGAACCAGATACTTCCGGAACAGCTGCTCTCATCAACCGGTTATACAAACGGTGTAATTAATATTGGTGGTATTACTCACAAAGGAGTAGAGCTGAGTGTTTACGGAACCCCTGTTCAGACACCCAACTTCTCATGGGACATTATTGCCAACTGGTCAAAAGACAACTCAATGGTTGACAACCTCGGAACAAACAATGAACCTATCTGGGTTGGTTCATCAGGTTATGCAATAGTAGGGCAACCGTTCCCGGTCATTTACACAACTGGTTTCCTTCGTGATGATCAGGGCAGGCTCGTGCTTGATGACACGCCCGGATCCACACTCGGAAGACCAATGGTTGATAACCGCAGTAACCTTATCCTCGGTAAGACTGCTCCCGACTGGATCGGAAGTTTACGCAATACTTTCAAATACAAGGGTCTCTCACTCACAGCACAGATCGACATGCAGAAGGGCGGACTCATGTACAGCCAGGATGATCATTACCTGACATACTACGGCATGGCTTTGCATCAGGAGAATAGGCCTGACAACAACCTGATTACATTTGACGGTGTAATGGGTCACCTTGAGGATGGAGAAGTTGTGGTTACCAGCCAGACACCGGTCCCGACTTCATATAGTCTCTATTTCCAGACAGTATGTCAGATTCTCGATGAGGAAAACCTTATGCCTAAGGATTTCATCAAACTCAGAGAACTCAATGTCGCTTATGATCTTCCCAAAACAATGGCAAACAAGGTTTTCATGCAGGGCTTAACAGTTTCATTCGCAGGTAGAAACCTGTGGAGGAAATTCAACAAAGCTTTTGAGGGCCCTGATACTGAAACCAACTCAAATGGGATTGACAATGGTAACGGCTACTTCACCTATAGCTTCCCTGCTACGAAGAGTTATTCATTCACAGTCACCGCAACCTTCTAATAATGTGTAACATGAAAAAGATATTTAAATATTTTGCACTTTTGCTCGTGACGGCGATTACTTTCACAAGTTGCGAGGATTGGCTCGATGTAAACACTGATCCGAATGCGATCTCTGACGGACCGGCGATAACCGAGAATATAATGCTGATTGGTATTGAAGCTGAATGGGCTGCAACAGCAGTTGCACATTTCCCATGGTATGGCAGCACATCTGACTGGCAGTTATGGTATGGAATTGAAGCTTCAACACCTGCTTCATTCATTATTGGCGCCGGCTTCGGAAATGATATCTGGGATACTTATTCCGGTTCTCTGAAACATGCCGTTCAGCTTTATGACAAAGCAAAGGCTAACGGTAATATTCATTATCAGGGCATTGCAGGAGTAATTGCAGCATGGCACTGGTTCTATATCGCTGATGTATATGATAAGGCTCCTCTGGATGAGGCTATGAAGGGCGGAGAATTTTTCCACCCGACTGTAGCTTCCCAGGAAGAGATCTATGCTCACGCCAATGCTCTTCTCGATGAGGCAATAGACCTCTTTGGAAATGCTGACGGCGGCGACAGGACACCAAGATCAAGTGATGATTATATGCTTGGAGGTGATATCGACAAATGGAGCAGACTTGCCTATTCAATCAAGGCAAGGCAGGCAATGCGTCTCATCTACGCTCCCGGCAAGACCAAGGCTGGACAGGCTGATCTTGTTCTCAGCTATCTTCAGAACGGTATGACATCAAATGATGACGTATGTGAGTGGAGACACCTCGACGACCTTGACAATGCCAGCTGGTTCTACAATGACTGGGTATATGACTATTCTGGTGAAGGTATGACTCCTACAAATTACCTCATTGACATGATGAACTCATTCAATGACCCGAGGAGATATATCATGTTCACATTTGCAGAGGCAAATCCGACAGGATTCATCGGTATCAAGGAAGGCGCTGTTATTGTCCCAGGTAATAAACCGAGCAGGTACAAGGCATCATTTGTGCCTAAAACCTATCCTGACCAGATCATGCTCTTCGCTGAAACAAACTTCCTCAAGGCTGAAGCATTGGCCCTTAAAGGTCAGTGGACTCTTGCCGAGGCAGCAATGAAAGCCGGTATCAGGGCTGATATGGAGTATATGGGAGTGGAAGAAGCCGAGATTGTAGCATATCTTGCCCAGCCGTCACTTACAATGCCGACAAGTGAAGAGGCTGCTCAGGAACTGATAGTTGGTCAGAAGTACATTGCAAACGTATATGAGACAATGGAGTCATATTTTGACTTTATCAGAACGGGATATCCGAAGCTGAACTTCACGTATGCAATTACAAACGTGGCCAACCCGAATACTTTCCCAAGAAGGTTCCCTTATCCGCTTGATGAACTCGAGAAGAATCCTTCAGTCGCTGCCCTCGGTCAGCCAAACTGGATGGTGAAAGGTACAACATGGGATACAAAGTCATTCTCATGGAGGACTAAATAGGCAGTCAGCCATTAGCATTATTTAACTTTTAAAAGGCCGCTTCAGTACATTATGTTGAAGCGGCCTTTTTTATCTTTACTTCTCTAACCCGATTAATTTCAGACAATGAATTGCTTAAAAAAGTTTGTATCGTTCCTGTTGCTCGCCATGGCCGTTCTCCCGGCATCGGCACAGGATAAACCTGCAAGGGATTTCACTGCATTTACATACCGCAATTTCGGTGCCTTCCGGATCAGCGCCTGGGTTGGCGCACTGGCTGTGCCGGAAAATCCCGGCGAAAAGCACAAATACACCTGGTACGTGGGACCACGCAACGGAGGCGTATGGAAGACAGTGAACAACGGTACAACATTCAGCTGCATCTCTGACAGCTTCGGAACAACGGCTATCGGTGACATTGCAGTTGCCCCGTCAGATCCCGAGGTAATCTGGGTTGGTACCGGCGATGCATTTAACGCAAGATCCTCATATTACGGAAACGGAGTGTGGATGTCAGCCGACGCGGGTACGACATGGAAGAACATGGGGCTGAAGGACTCCCACCATATATCGAAAGTCGTGATTCATCCTTCCGACCCCCGTACAGTATGGGTTGCAGCAATGGGCCACCTCTATTCTGAAAATGAGGAAAGGGGAGTTTTCAAAACAACTGACGGAGGAAAAACATGGACCAAAGTCCTCTTTACAGATAAAGCAACGGGTGTCATTGACCTGGTTATCAATCCTGTAAATCCTGACATCCTGTATGCCGCCACCTACGAAAAGAAACGTACGGCCTGGACATATGAACCGGGCGGGGTGAAGAGCCGCATTCACAAGTCTGTGGACGGCGGTAAGACATGGAAAGTGGC
>CAVWSZ010000004.1:0-20825 GCA_963757935.1 uncultured Bacteroidales bacterium
ACAACCTCAGGCAGCAGGGAATTGATTACTGACAAAATAAAAGAGGCGCCTTCGAAGGCGCCTCTCTCATTTTCATAGGTTAGTTAGCATTAGAAATGGAGATCAACACCTATGGCAACCACCCAGGTGTCTTTGTTGTATGTTTCTGTAAGGGATTTTACTGTACCTGAGCCGGTCATATTCCTGCTGTAGGTCTTCATTCCCTCTTTGTAAATCGTATACATACCTCCGAGATTGATGTCAACCATATCGGAGATCCGGTATCCGAATCCGCCGCCGATTGAATTTGTGTTGAGGCTGTAACTCAGTTCATCCTGGTAGTTGAGGTTGACACCTGAGAATGTAATAAGCCAACCGGCACTTGCACGGAGGCTCTTTGTCAGTCCGTATTCAAGACCCAGTGCCAATTCTGAGTTGTTCTTGTCGATCATATCGATCTCCTTGTCAGCACTGCCGTCATAATCCACTGCCTGATCGAAGTAGTAATTGTAACTTCCGGTAATAAGGAACTTGTCGATGGGCCTGAATTCAACACCAACAGCAAGCATTGCAGGCATGTCGTTCACCGTCACCGCTCCGTCAGGGAACATGGTTACGGGTTCTCCGGTCTCAGGATCGAATCCGGTAGTGAAATCAGCAGCTGTTGCGTTTGTAACCTCGAGTTTGGTCTTAAACTCATATTTGATACCGACGTTCAGTTTGTCTGACAGAGAGAGGTTTACACCGATGATGGGGGTAACGCCTGACCCGGTCTGAACCACATCGGCGGTCTGGTCACCCATTACAACTGCAGTTGCTGATGCCTGTGCTATCTGTCCGTTCAGGGTAGGAGTAGCAGTGGTGATTGCACCCCTTATCTGGTTAAGCGTCATCACCGGGATGTTTGCCGGGGGTACCCCGATAGCTGCAAGTCCTGCTGAAATGCCGGCTTTGTTGGCTGCGGGAAGGTACTGGTCAGGAATCTCAGCAAGTGTTGCGCCGCCAAAATTTGTAACCAGTGGTTCTGTTGCAGCAGGAATGCCAACGATACTTGTAAGCTGGGCTGCGATTCCTGAAAATACAGTGCTTGCGGGAAGCCAGGTGCCACCCATGTTCAGTTGAATATCTTTCAGATGGCCTTCATATTTGTTTTTTGCAGTCACATAGCGTGCACCTGCTGAAACAGATATCATGTCATTTATCTTGTACGAGACATTGCCCTGGAAGCCGAAGAAAATGGAAGAGCCAACAAAGCGTGTGTCAAGCCTGTAGCCCTGTGCACCCTGCCCTGCGAGAAGCGGAACGAGGTCTGAAATGGGCATTTCGATCATCGAAAGGCCTTCTTCGTAAGTTGCGCCGCCGCCGCCGCCAATGGGGTTAAATCCGAAGGAGAAGGCAACTTTTCCGGTGTTGTATGCTGCGTAAACGCTCGGGAATACCGGAGCGAAGACACTGCCTTCAAAGGTTCTGTCAGGTGCTCCGTTAAGATATGAATAGTCAGACATCACGGACCTGCCCTGTCCGATCAGTCTGGTTATTCAGACCGAAATGAAATCCGGGAGCCAGCTTGGTGAGACCGGCAGGGTTATAA
The DNA here is from genome assembly GCA_963757935.1 of uncultured Bacteroidales bacterium. Classification (GTDB taxonomy): domain Bacteria; phylum Bacteroidota; class Bacteroidia; order Bacteroidales; family VadinHA17; genus SR-FBR-E99. The sequence goes on from CAVWSZ010000004.1 coordinate 1,571, forward strand.
TAGACAGCATCAACATTAGTTGAGGCATTGCGGCTCTGCAGTCTGATGTAGAGCGCTCCCTGGTTGGTGTTTGTAACAAGACCGCCGGCAAAAACGGATCCGGTGACCATCAGGGCAAAGACAAGTGTCAGAATTTTTCTCATTTTTTTGGTTTTAATTACACATTTCGGGATTAATTGTGCACATTTTGGTTATTATCTGATTATGAGGCTATTAACATTTAAATTTATTCCAGTAAATTATAATTTTTGTTTCAGGCTGAACCGTTACAGCCTCTATTCCGGCAAATAAGAACGCGTAAAAGTATTAAAAAAATTGAAATATGGCATTTTCGGAAGTAAATTAGACTTTAAATTGTCTGATGACCTGACTTACGGGTTGAATCCCTCTGTATAAGATCAGTTTTAATTACAATCGTTTCCGAAGCTATATTGGTATCTCTTTCTTCCACCTGTCTTATGAGAAGTCTTGCCGCTGCTTTGCCCATTTCGATTGCACGGTCATCAATTGTTGTAAGGGAAGGTTCAATGATTGTTGAGACAGGATAATTACTGAATCCGGCAACCGAAATATCCTCAGGTATTCTCAGTTTTGTTTTTTTTATAACCTGTATGGCACCTATTGCGGTATAGTCATTTGCGCAAAACAATCCATCTGGAAGATCGGGTAGTTTAAGGAGCTTTTTTGCACATTTGGCTCCCTCCTCATAGCTGAGGTCTGTGGCACAGCAGATGAGTGCAGGGTCAGAGGGCAGGTTGTGTTTCAGAAGGGCAGCTTTGTATCCTTCGAGTCTCGAGACGAAGATCCCTGTTGTCTGGCAGCCAGCGATATGGGCTATTCTTTTGCACCCGGTCGCAATGAGGTGTTCAGTTGCTTTAAAAGCGGCTTCAAAATCGTCAATGATTACTTTGCTTGCTTCAAGGTCATTACTGACCCGGTCATAAAATACAAGAGGCACTCTGTAATTGTTGAATTTGGCAAAATGACCACAGTCCCTGGTTTCGAGGGCGAGGCATGCAATGACTCCGGCCACCATGTTCGTCTGGAGTATTTTGGTTATGGAGACCTCTCTTTCATAAGAGTCACGCGACTGGTATATGGTTACATTGTAACCCATTTTATAGGCAACCTCTTCAATACCACTGATTACATGAGAATGGAAGGTAATGTCTATCCTGGGCACTATCAGCCCGATCATGTTTGTTTTTCTCTTTCTGAGATTTGATGCCACAGAATTTGGGAAGTATCCTAGCTGAGCTGCCAGTTTTCTGACCTCCTCTGTTGTTTTGGCTCCAATGCTGGGGTGATTGTGCAGGGCACGGGAAATGGTTGATACTGACAGATTCATCTTATCTGCCAGGTCTTTTATAGTGATTCTTGAACCGGTCATGGTTTAAAGGTAGTTAAAATTTTAAAAAACAAACGATTGATCTTAAAGATCGGCCAACAGTTATTATTATCATTTTTAAAATATTGAAGTTAAATAACAGAATAACAATTAAATAGACTCGTTAATGATTTTATTGGGTACATAACTTTATTCGTGATATCTCTTGAAAATGGTCGAAAAGAAAGATTTTTGAAAAATATTTACGCAAACGTTTGTTTTGTTCAAAAATTCCTCTATATTTGGTCTGTTGTAACTTCTGCGAAGAAATTAAGGGAAATGAAAAATATCAGATACAATATATTAATGACAAACAGAAACCCGGACCCGGGTAAATAGAGAGCACCCGGGGCCGGGTCGAATTAGGATTAATACTTCAAACCCTAAAACTTTCAAAATTATGAAAAAAAACCAATCGAACGATCTCTTCTGTCTGAACGGAAAGCAGAAGAAACCGCTTCTGCTCCCGAGGCTGGTGATCCTGCTGTTTGCAGTGATCATTTCAGGCACCTCGTCCATTTCCCTGGCAGCAGATGCACAACAACTTCGGGTAACAGGTAAAGTAACCGATTCACAGACAGGTGAAGCCCTTCCCGGGGTGAATGTAATCGTCAAGGGAACCACTACGGGTGTTGCCTCTGATGCTGACGGTACATATTCAATTGCCGTTCCTTCGGGTAATGCAGTTCTGCAGTTTACCTCAATAGGATATGCCCTTCTGGAGTTGCCGGTAAACGGTAAAAGTGTAATTAATGCGGCACTCACAAGCGATGTCACCCAGATTGAAGAGCTTGTGGTGGTAGGTTATGGCTTTAAAAAGAAGAGAGACCTGACAGGCTCAATCTCCTCCATCAGTGCATCGAATATTGAAAATACCCCTGTAAAGGATGTGCTTTCAGCACTGCAGGGAAGAGCTTCGGGTGTATTTGTAACATCCAACTCGGGAGCCCCGGGAGACGGTATTACCGTGAGAGTCAGGGGTCTTTCTTCTCTCAACTCGGGCAATGACCCGCTATACGTTATTGACGGTGTTCCAGTTGAATCAAACAGCCTTTCATCCCTTAACGGATATGACAGCCACGGACTGAACCCGCTTACTGATATCAACCCGGGCGACATTGAATCAATTGAAGTGCTCAAGGATGCCGCTTCAACGGCAATCTATGGATCCCGTGCTGCCAACGGGGTTATCCTCATTACAACTAAAAGAGGTAAAGCCGGCAAAGCAACCGTAGGGCTTAATGTCTTTACAGGCTTCAGCAAAATAACCCGAAAACTGGGTGTCCTGAATGCATCACAATGGCGTCAGGTCATAATTGACTCTTACAAAAATCTGGATCGCTACAATAACGCCTTAGTCCCTACAGAACCTCACTGGACAGCCATAGACTCGCTCAATCCGATGAACAGTGGCGACGTCGACTGGCAGAGTATTATGTACAGGACCGCAATGCAGAAACAAATTGAAATGAATGTTCAGGGAGGGACCGAGGATGCAAAATATGCCTTCAGTTCCTCATATCTTGATCAGGATGGTATCTTCCTGGCATCCAACTATAAAAGAATTACTTCCAGACTGAATACTGACTTCAAAGTCTCTGACAAAATTACAATAGGCCAGAACATTTCATTTACAAACGGCATTAACAACAGGATAAACGCCGGTGGAACAGGGAACCTGAGCCTTGTCCAGTCAATACTTGTAAGACCTCCTGTATATTCACTGACATACCCTGACGGTTCCCCCATTTACTATTTTAATGGTAAGAGAAATCCGGTTGGTATGGCAGAGGAATGTACCCATCTTAATACAACCAACAGGTTCATTGGCAACCAGTATCTTGAATACAAGATTATTAAAGGGCTGATGTTCAGGACAAATGTGGGTGTCGACTTTATTTCAATGAAAGAGGATGAGTTCTATCCGACCACCGTTGACTACCGTGTAGGCTACAACTGGGGCTCGGTAAGATCCAAAACCAATATGACATGGTCAAATGAAAACTACCTGACATACAATATGCTTATTGGGAAGGACCATAATGTCTCAGCAATGGCCGGGTTCAGTATGCAGGAATGGAAACTCCAGACCACCGGTCTTGATGGCCTTTATTTTGCCAGTGACAACATCAGGACACTGAATGGTGCCGGTACTATTTCAAACCAGGCAGTTAACAGAACAGATGAGCATGCTATGCTCTCATATTTTGGAAGGGTAACTTACAACTATAAAGGCAAGTACCTCTTTGAAGCAAATCTAAGGGCGGACGGTTCCTCCAGATTTGGCGCCGATAACCGTTTCGGATATTTCCCATCAGCTTCTGCCGCATGGAGGTTCTCCGATGAATCATTTGCCGATGGTTTCGGTTTTCTCACCGATGGTAAACTGAGGGTCAGTGTCGGCCAGGGCGGTAATGAGGCAATTCCAAACTATGTATCGGGTGGCGAGTTCTCTATAGGAACAAACTACCTCACAAATTCAGGAGCTTCTCCCACCGTCATGCCTAACCAGGCACTCAAGTGGGAGGTGACAACACAGTACAATGCCGGCCTCGACCTGGCAATGTTTAATAACCGCGTCACTTTTATCACAGATTTATACATTAAGAAAACATCTGACCTGCTTTTTGCAGTTCCCATTCCGGAAACTACGGGTTTCGGATACATAACACAGAATATCGGTGATATTGAAAACAGGGGCATGGAATTTTCGGTTATAACCCATAATATCGACGGTGCATTTCAGTGGACCACAACCTTCAATATTGGATTAAACAATAATAAAGTTGTATCTCTGCCACAGGATGTCCTGACCAACGGTTACATCCAGAACGGAACATACCATATTCTTAAGGAAGGTGAACCTATCGGCACCTTCTATGGATGGAAATTCCTGGGCGTATATTCCAGGGATGAGGACAATGTAAACCAGGTTAGATTCGGCTCCCTTACCGGAAAAGTTTTTAAAGGCGGTGATATTATCTGGGATGATCTTAATGATGATAATATCATTAATGACGCTGATAAACAGATTATTGGTGATGCCCAGCCTCTATTTTCAGGAGGTCTTAACAATGACTTTTCATACAAGAACTTCGGTCTGAATATTTTCCTTCAGTTCTGCTACGGAAACGACATTTACAGCAATCTCAATAACATGAGGAACTGGGTATTTGCCTATAATAACGTCTCCACTGACGCTCTTAACAGATGGCGGGAACAGGGTGATGTTACAGATTATCCGGCACCCGTACGAAATGACCCCATGAGAAACGAGTATCTCAGGGTATCTGACCGCTGGGTTGAGGACGGATCCTATATGAGGCTTAAGAATGTTACATTCTCATATACACTCCCTTCGGCAATTACAGGCAAAGTTGGAATCAGCAAACTTCGTGCTTATGTTACCGGACAGAATCTGATTACCTGGACTCATTATACCGGTTACGATCCGGAAGTTGACTCATACAGCGGATTACAGGTAGGAGTTGACGATGGAGCATATCCGCAAAGCAGGACGGTAATTTTTGGTCTTAATCTGGAATTTTAAAAAAAGACGAACATGAAAGTAAAATCAATGAAAATAGCAATACTGGCTATCGTTTTGCTACAGGTTACTTCCTGTACCGATATCCTTGACAAGGATCCTGTCAGCAGCTTTTCAGCCTCAGGCTTTTACAAGACTGCTGCCGATGCCCAGGCTGGTGTATACGGGATCTATGATGCTGCGCAGGCGGTTTTCAGACTGAATTTCTGCTACTGGGGGGAAGGCAGGGCTGATAATGTGCAGTCCGCTCAATCTGGTGAATCACTAGTACTTCTTTCAAACAACCTGAATAACACCACCGCCTCAGCCGACTGGACCGCTCTATATACAATGGTAAGCAGGGCCAATTATGCAATTAAATACATCCCTGATGTATATGGCGAAGATGATATTGCAGGGCAGCAACTGTTAGGTCAGGCCCGTGCATTAAGAGCTCTGGCATATTTCTACCTGGTAAGGGTTTGGGGTGATGTACCATTTCATAACAGAACCATACACCTCAGGAGATCAGGATATATTCATTGGCAAGACAGACAAGGATATTGTGCTTGATCAGGTTGAAGAAGACCTTTTATACGCTGCCGGTAACTGTGTGGAAAAGTACAACAGCAACAATGACAGAATCATGTTTACAAGAGGTGGTGCCAACGGGCTGCTCACCCAGGTTTACATGTGGAGGCACAAATATACCGAAGCTGTTGCAACCTCAACCCTTGTTATGGGGAATCCACTTTACGGCCTTGTTCCAATTGCCGACTGGGGTAAGATCTTTTCTGCAAGCTTCTCAAAAGAGAGCATATTCGAGGTAGGTTACAACGATACGGAAACCAACGGGCTCAGGACCCTTTATGCCGTCGGTTCTTATGCCATCTATACTCCTTCAGTAAATTGGAAAGCTTCTATTGAAACAGGCGATCTGAGAAGAGACTTCGTTTATGACATAGTCCCTGCTGATCCCAAGGCAATATGGAAATATCTTGGTAAAGGTGTAAGTGATGAGGTGTCAACGCCAGCCAAGCAGGATATCGTTCTTATCAGGCTGGCTGATATAATGCTTTTAAGAGCAGAGGCTCTCAACCAGTTGGGTGGTGCAGCAAATAAGACAGAGGCTTTAGGTTTATTGAATACTATACGGACAAGAGCCGGCCTTATTCCTTTTGAAACAGAATCAGATGCTGTTGCGATGTACGGAGACCTTGAATCTGCCATACTTCATGAAAGATCTGTTGAACTCTGCTTTGAGGGCCATCGCTGGTTTGACCTTGTAAGGACAGGCAAAGCCATACAAATCATGGGTCCGATAAACGGCCTCAGTAGTGCAGACAACCTGGTGTGGCCAGTCCACATAAATTCGCTCAATAAGAATCCGAATCTTACCCAGAGCGCATTTTATAGGTAGACATATTGTGTAAGAAAGCTAATCAATAAAAAAATGAAAGAGATGAAAATATATTTCCAGAAGCGGCATTTGATAAAAATGCTCATTGCCCCATTGGCACTGGCCATCCTTCTCGCATCCTGCGAAATTCAGGAAGACTATAAGTATGTGTACGGAAATCCGGGTGGAAAACTAGAGCAGACTGCATGGGAGTTTATTCAGGCGACTGATTCACTCTCCCTGATGGAGCAGGCAATTATTGCCACCAGTTTACAGAATCTTTATTCCGGTTCCACGGTCAGAACCTTCATAGTTCCCAGAAACAGCGCATTCAGGACCTATATGAAAACGAACAGCTATGCAAATATTGCGGCTATACCAGTTGCCACTCTTGAAGGCATTGTGAAATATCATGTTGTGAATGAAAAGGTTATTTTCAGTGATCCTGCACTTCTGCAAAGTGATAAACCTATCGCTTATACTACAGAAGCTGGTTCCGTAATGTATCTGTCTCACAATACTAGTTACCAGGGAATTATTAACCAGGGAACTAAAAAGAGCTGGACAATCATTACTTCAAATATTGAACCCACTAACGGGGTTATTCACATAACGGCAGATATCGTTTATCTGTCGCTTTGATTGTGAGTTTATTGTTAGATTATTTTTTGGGTTGATGATCAGATGGGTCGTTCTGCTGGGGGAAGGCTGAATTAAGATTCTGAATTACCCATCTGATCTTTTTAATTGGTATGCTACCGGCGTGACTTAGAGGTTTGTACACCCTGGTCGCTGATGCATATGATCTAAAAGAAAATTAAGAAATGAAGATTAATAATCATAATAATCTGAATGTCAATGTTTTTCCGACCAGAAGTGAGATGGGAGCGGCGGCCGGAATGGATGTGGAGGAAAAGATTATAGAGCTACTGCAGGATAAAGACGAGATAAGGATGATTTTTGCGGCAGCACCGTCACAGAATGAGATGCTGGAGTATCTTGCCTCTTCATCAGTAATTGACTGGAGCAGGGTCATTGCCTTCCATATGGATGAGTATATCGGTTTAAACGGAAAATCAGGGCAACTCTTTTCCGTGTATCTTCGCGAGCGGCTCTTTGATAAGGTCAATTTTAAAAGGGTCCATATCATCAAGGGCAATGCTGATTATGCAGAGGAGGCTGAAAGATATTCAAGGCTTGTATCCGAAGCACCGATTGACATAATCTGTCTTGGAATAGGAGAAAACGGCCATATTGCCTTCAATGACCCTCCGGTGGCGGATTTTAATGATCCGCTTATAGTTAAGAAGGTACGTCTTGACAGGTCATGCCGTCTGCAACAGGTTAACGAAGGATGTTTTGCGACCCTGGATGAAGTACCTGAAAAGGCCCTGACACTAACTATACCTGTAATTTTCAATGCAAAATACTTATTCTGTGTTGTTCCCGGCAAGAGCAAGCACGATGCAGTAAAAAAAACAATTTACGGCCCGGTAAGTACTTCTTGTCCGGCATCAGTGTTACAGCAGCATCATCATTGCAGGTTTTATTTTGATGCAGATTCTTTCGGAGATCAATATTTAAGCTAAGTTTAAGGAATGAGGTCAGACCGAAGGAAATTTGTCAGAAGAATTGCTGCCGGAACTGCCGGTATTGCCCTGGGACAATTGGTCCCCGTTGCTGCATCGGCACTTTCCGTTAACAAATTTCTGAATTTAGCCTCCCATTCTATTATTATCAAAGACCCGGTATTTCCATTCTTCGGGATTATAAAGGATTTCAATATAGGTGAATATATTCCTAAAGACCAGGGAGGCAAATTTATCCAGATGGCCCTGATTAATTCAGAAGAGGATATAAAGGTTACAGAATCTGTACGTGGGGGGTTGATAAAGAAAATCTACGGTGAGCCAACCGGATGGAGCAAATTTGAAAAAACCGAAATTGAAAAAAGCGTATGGCTTAACAGGTTTTACTTCCTGCCCTCTTTTGCAAGGTTATTTTACCTGACCGGGGATAGGAGTTACCTCAATGATATGATGAGGATAATAACAGGCTGGATAACAGATGACCCTCGTCTCCCGGATTCTCACCTGTCAACCTATAACTGGCGTGACATGCAGGTAGCATGGAGGTCTATACACCTCTCGTGGTGTTACTATCTTTCAGGGGATGCGCTGACAGTCAGTGAGAAAACGATTATAACGGACACACTGAAGGAGCATGCTTCCATTCTGTTATCGGGGTTCGGAAAAGCGACATTAAATGAGTTTAATCACCAGTCGCATGGGGCCCTTGCAATGCTATACCTTGGCATCCTTTTTCCCGGGCTTCCCGATGCAGGGATACTCAAAGAGCGAGCCATCATTATCCTTAATCATCATCTTGATAAAGCCTTTTACAGGGACGGTGGCAATGTTGAACAAATGTTCGGTTACTATCCTTTTGTAGCACATATCTTCAGAGATGCGTACATGCTCTGTGTCAGTAACGGAATAGCTCCGCCGGAGAATTCTCTCCCGATGCTTAAAAAGATGAGGTCATTTATTGCCGGTGTGGCAACTCCTCAGGGAACCATGCCACAGGTCAACGACTCATATGAAATGCCAGTTACCCCTACATTGGATACTATTGATAAAATCCTTGCGGATGGTCCCTTCACTGAAGATGAAAAGTCGGTTTATTTTCCTGATACCCAGATTGGTATTATGCGCGATGAACCCGGAGGGAAATGGTATATTCTGGCTAACCCTGCTCTTACTATTGGCTCACACTCACATGCCGGGAGACTGGCATTAAATCTCTGGTATGACGGAAATCCTGTTCTCATTGACAGTGGGTGCTGTAATTATGATGACCCGTTACTTTATAAATGGTACAGGACTACAAGGGCACACAACAGTGTAATGATTGACGGGAAAAGCGACGAAGCAACCTCTTCCGGAATTTTATGGGCTCCTAAAAGGCAGACTGAGAACCGGATAACAGAGTGGGTCTCGAATGAGAACTACACTTTTTGCCGGATGGAATCTCCCTCGGATGAACCGACCAATTCTTCTGTAAGCTGGTGCCGGTCGATTGCGATTGTTAAGGATTATTTTGCTGTCTTGTATGACCACTTTGAAGCAAAGGGAGAGCACACATATGAAATTCTATTTCATTTCCCTCCGGTTGATGTGACACTGGGAAAGAAAAGCAAATCACTTACAGTAGGGACCGCTGGAAATGTATCTCTCATCCCTGCAGACCCGCGACACATTGAGGATATAATACTAACCAGGGAACTGGTAAGTATCAGCGGTGTCAACACACCTGCACCGATGGCAGCTTTTTCATTAAGAGCCACAGGTAATGCAGAATCTGTATTTGTTATAATTCCAGTGGAGAAAGGAACTCCCGCTCCCAAGATCAAACAAAAGAGATTGAAAAAAGGTATTTTACTCACAGTTACAGGTATTCATGGTGAGACAGCCATGGTCCTGGGGAATAATGAGTTCAGACTAATCAGTGGCCAAAGAGGCAGCCTGGGAAAGTAGTTACCTGATAATGAGAATAATATGAAGAATGAAACAGGATATATTATACGCTACCTGGGAGCAGTCATAATTATGATTGTTTCTCTTTCCCTTGTTACTGGTTGTAAGAGTGGGGCAGACCTTAATGCTCCCTTGAATTCTTTTTCCGCTGACACTTCTGATCAGTTCAGGGTTAAAGGTTTTCATATAGATCTGAGGATTCAGGTAATGACGATGAATGCTTTAAGGAAGTTTGCAGACGAATTGTCAACTCTGGGAATAAACACACTCGTAATGGAATGGGAAGCAACATATCCTTATTACGATCATGCTACCATTTCAAACAAGCTGTCTTACACCCGCGAGGAGGTGGCTTCTTTCATTGATTACTGTGAAAACCTTGGTATAGACGTAATTCCTTTGCAGCAGTGTTTCGGGCATGTTGAATATATACTCCGTCATGACAGATACAGTGACATTAGGGAGGACAGGAAAGATATATCGCAGTTATGTCCCCTGAAGGTTGAGGAAGACAGTCTCCTTTTTGCCTCTCTTTTTTCTGACATGGCATCACTCCACAAATCCGAATACATACATATTGGCGGTGACGAAACCTATCTTCTCGGACATTGTCAGGCCTGTGCTGAAAAAGCTGCAAAAGAAGGCAAATCGAAGCTTTTTGTGGATTACATGAAGATGATGTGCAATATTGTAATCAGCCTTGGAAAGAAGCCTGTAATGTGGGCTGACATCATTCTTAAATATCCGGAAGCCGCAGCTGAACTTCCTGAGGAGACAATTTTCATCGACTGGAATTATGGCTGGCAGGCCAATTATTTCGGAGACATCAGCACTCTCCAGGAAAAGGGAATGGAATTCTGGGGATCACCCTCAATACGGAGTCATCCGGATAATGCTTATGTGACATGCTGGGAAAAGCATTTCAACAATCAGCGTGACTTCATTCCCTATGCACGCAACTCAGGCTATACAGGAATTGTAATGACTTCCTGGTCAACTTCCGGGCTGTATGGTTTTACCTGGGATGTAGGGTATGAAGTTATAGAGATGGAGCAGATCAGAAACACATATCCTTTATCAGGATTCAGGATACTGATGGCTTCTTATGCTGAAGCCCTCAATTCTGTCACACCTGTTGATCCGCGCGCATTCGTCATAAGATATGCACAGGAACGTTTTGGCCTTAGCGCTGAACAGGGAAAGGATCTCTGGGTTGTGCTGACAGTCGACCCCGAACTTATTGTAAACGGTAAGCCAGCTGTATCTCCCTCTATATCAGCCATGAGGGATACTGTGGAAGCTGCCGTAGCTATAATGAGTAAGATCAAGCCGTCAAAAAACGCCACCGAGTTTGAACACCTTCGGCTGATGCTCGACCTTCGCGAACAATACCTTGCCTTTAAAGAGGTTGAATCTGTCTACAATTCTGACGGATTTTCGCTTGATGAAAAGGACAAAATAATCCACGAACTGGAACGACTTCTGGCTCAGGCAAAGAAGCTTGACAAAAGGTTTACCAGACTTAACCGTGATTTTCTTTACGATTCTGAGATTGCTGAACAGAACACGATCAGGAACAGGAAGCTTGTTCTCCTTTACAGGAGGCTGAATGGAGACCGCGGATAAAGATGTGAGCTCAGCACGAAGAATCGGAATGATTTTCTTTCTGACACTTTGTATATTTAATTGGCACAAGGTACAAGTTGGGGAAATTAACCCGCATAACAATAATTAAGCTTATTAAAAACTGATCATATGCATTTTATAGACTGGATTGTTCTCTCATTATACTTTACACTGTTGATAGGGGTAGGGGTCTGGGCATACCGCAGGGTAAAGAACTCGGCGGATTTTTTTACTGCCGGTGGAAAGTTACCCTGGTGGTTGTCAGGGATATCACATCATGTCTCAGGGTACAGCGGAGCTGTTTTTGTTGCATATGCAGGGATTGCATACACCCATGGCCTTTCAATTTATCTTTGGTGGGCTTGCGGTGTAGCAATTGCAACCTTCTTTGCTGCGCAACTTATAGCTCCGAGGTGGGCAATGCTTAGAATAAAAACCGGGATCCAGTCCCCCACTGAGTATCTTCTAAACAGGTATAACCTTCCTACACAACAGATAATAGCCTGGTCAGGGGTTATAATTAAGGTATTTGATGTAGGCGCCAAGTGGGCTGCAATTGCAATACTTTTAAACGTTTTTGCCGGGACCTCACTTCTTGCCGGGATTCTCCTTGCTGGTTCAGTATCGCTCATTTACAGTGTTCTCGGAGGATTGTGGGCTGATGTGGTCAACGACTTTGCGCAGTTCATCGTTCAGCTTATTGCCGGAATAACAATGTTTTTCATAGTGCTCTTTAAACTCGGAGATGGTGCCGCCGGATTCATTACTTTGTGGGACAAGCTGCCTGAATCTCATGCTGCCCTATTTAAAGATCCCTATACATGGCAGTTTTTCATTGCCATTATGATAATAGACTTCTTCAGTTACAGCGGCGGCACATGGCATCTTGCTGCTCGTTTCATCGCATCATCATCGGGAAAAGTGGCGAAAAAGGCAGCCCTGCTATCTTCTTCTCTCTACCTGGTGTGGCCTGTATTCCTTTTCTTCCCCATGTTTGCAGCTCCGATCTTTCTTCCGGATCTGGCAGAGCCGACACATGCTTATGCATTACTGGCACTTAAGTTCCTGCCAGCAGGGCTTATCGGACTGGTAATGGCTTCTTTGTTTACAAATACTCTCTCCATGACTTCTTCTGATGCAAATACGATTTCGGCGGTGATCACAAGGGATATACTTCCCCGATTCATTCCCGGTTTTGAGCAATTCAGCAGAAAGAAAATACTTCTCTTTGCACGGATAGCTACATTTTCATTCACCACCTTAACTATAATTATTGCAATTAATGCAGAAAGCTTCGGCGGGGTATTCGGACTGATAGTCTCATGGTTCGCAGCTCTCCTCGGACCTATCGCAATACCAATGATTTTAGGCCTGTTGCCTGCATTCCGCAGATGCGGCAGCACAGCTGCTATCATATCAATTGTCGGAGGATTGATGACTTTCGTTATTCTTAAGTTGCTGCCTGATATTACACTTGCTATGGAAGTCGGAACACCACTTGTGACTTCATTAATATTGTATATTGGTACAGGATTGCTGAATCGGGATGGGGCATCGCAAAAGGTAAAGGATCTTGTTGCATCGCTTAAAAGTTGAAAGGAGAGAGATTCAAAGACATGCCAATGGATAGTTTATTTACAGTTGGTACAGACTATAGAAGCGGATTTGTCGCCGGGGTGAGAATTGCCGGAAATACCATTTCCGGGATTGAGCCTTTTTCTGTTGCAGGTGAGATTGAATTACCGGTCATTGCTCCGGGTCTGGTTGATATCCAGGTAAACGGGTATGCCAATATTGATCTCAATAATGAGGATCTATCAGTAAATGATGTCAGAGTTCTGACTGAAAAACTCTGGTCCGTGGGTGTAACAACATACCTTCCCACGCTTATTACCAACAGTAGCGACAGGATAACCCGGCTTTTAGGAACTATTTACAGCGCGTGCAGATCATCGGAAATTATAAGAGATTCTATTGGGGGTATACACCTTGAGGGACCGTTTATTTCACCAGCTGACGGGCCCAGGGGTGCTCATCCGCTGAAGTTCGTCAGAGCGCCGGACTGGGACCTTTTCAGTCGCTGGCAGGAGGTTGCCTCAGGAATGATCAGAATCATTACATTATCGCCGGAGTGGCCGGAAAGTAAAGATTTTATAAGCAGGTGCGTCAAATCAGGCGTTAAGGTGGCAATCGGCCATACCTCAGCCACCGGAGATATGATAAGGTCAGCGGTTGACGCAGGGGCAACACTGTCAACACATCTGGGTAATGCCTCGCACCAGATGCTCCCGAGACATGATAATTACATATGGGATCAACTGGCATCTGATGAATTATATATTTCGATGATTTCTGACGGCTTCCATCTTCCGGATGCAGTGATTAAGGTGTTCCTCAAGGTTAAGGCAGGGAAAACCATTCTTGCAAGTGACTCAACGAACTTTGCCGGAATGCCACCGGGAAATTACTCAGGCCATATTGGGTCAGAGGTCGTACTCACCCCGCAGGGGAAGCTCCATATGAAGGGAACCCCGAATGTTCTTGCAGGCTCAGGCTTATCACTGCTCCATTGCGTGAATACACTGGTGGAAAAGAAGATAACTTCATTAAGCGAAGCGTGGGATATGGCAAGTATCCGGCCATCCGATTTTCTTGCTCTTTATGAAAAGACCGGTCTTGTTGCCGGTGCCCCGGCCGATATGGTATTTTTTGAGGCTAAAAACAAAGGATTGTCAGTCATAAAAACTGTCAAGTCCGGGATAACAGTCTATGAAAGAGAGGAGCACTGACCCTTACTGAATGTCAAAACGGTTTCTGGTAACCTGACAATTGTCCACTTTAAGAGCCTCTTGTCCACTAGTAAAATTACTTGTTCTCAATATGAAAACGAAAAGTAGTACAATCATTGATCCTGTGATTAAAACAGGTCCTCAGTCGCAAAGGCTCTATTCACTTGATGCTCTGAGGGGCTTTGATATGCTCTGGATTACAGGAGGTCAGAAGATAATCTTTGCTCTTGCAACAGCAACCGGATTACCATTTTTTCAATGGCTTAACGGGCAGATGCACCATGTGGAATGGAACGGTTTTGCGTTTTATGATATGATATTCCCGCTTTTCCTTTTCCTGGCAGGTGTCTCAATGCCATATTCATTTGCCGCCCGGAAGGCAAGGGGAGAAACAAAAACCAAAATTTACCGGCATGCCTTTGTCAGGATGATCATCCTTGTGATTCTTGGCATGATCATTAACCATTTGCTTGACTTTGACTTTGAGAATATGAGGTATGTCAGCGTTCTGGGGAGGATTGGAATAGCCTGGTTCTTTGCAGCACTTATACTCCTTAATGCCAGCATGAAGTGGCAGGTGGTATGGTTTTGGGGTTTGCTGATTGCCTATTACCTGTTAATGGTTTATGTCGAGGTGCCGGGATATGGTGCAGGGGTTCTCACACTTGAGGGGAATCTCGCCGGTTACATCGACCGGATGATCCTGCCCGGGAAGTTCTACCTTGGAGTGATGGATCCGGAAGGGTTGCTCAGTAATATACCTGCTGTATCCACGGCACTTCTGGGAGTATTCGCGGGCCACTTCCTCCGTTCAGTATCTCTGAAAATGAACGGTCTTAAAAAGGCCCTGACAATTGTCGGAGCCGGAGTTTTGTCGCTGATGCTGGGATTGTTATGGGGCACTTTCTTCCCAATAAATAAAAGCCTGTGGACCAGCTCTTTTGTGCTCTTTGCAGGTGGCTGGAGTCTTATCCTCCTGGGTATTTTCTACCTGATAATAGATGTATGGAGGTTTAAAAAATGGGCATTCTTTTTTGTGGTCATCGGGATGAACTCCATTACAATTTATATGCTTCAGAACAGGATAATAAGATTCGATGTCATGAGAGATTTCTTTTTTACCGGACTCATGAATTTGTCACCGGAGGGACTTAAACTGATAATAGGTGCACTTGGTTATGTAGCCTGCGTATGGGTGTTTCTATATCTTCTTTACAGAAACAGGGTTTTTCTTAAAGTATAATCATTATCAATCTGTTACAGCATTTTACAATTAAGAGCTAATTTATTGAATATGAAAATAAAGATATTGAGTCACATAGTTCTGGCTTTAACAGTCATTTCCTGCACTTCAGAAAATTCGCATCCGACTTATGAAGCGATTTCAGTCATTCCATTGCCTGATTCCATAATCACTGCCGGTGGTGACTTTATTCTCAGCGCTTCAACAAAAGTAAAGTATGATTCAGAGAATAGGTCAATTGCAGAAACCGTCGATATATTTAATAAATATCTTCTGCAAATGTCAGATATTCAGATACAGAATGCAGGTAAGGGGGTTGAATCTTCTGCCATCACTGTAACACTTTCTGACTCAATAACAAATCCTGAAGGATACCGGTTAACCGTTGATAAAAATTCAATTTTAATTGAAGCCGGAAGCGAAAAGGGTGTTTTCTATGCATTCCAGACTCTGATCCAGATTATTTACCCGGGCAGCCGGAAGATTTCGAAAGGAAAGACCGCGGTTCCGTGTGTATCTGTTTTTGATGATCCTCAATATGCCTGGCGTGGAATTCACCTGGATGTTTCCAGGCACTTCTTCCCAAAGGCGTTTATTTTCAAATTGCTTGATGCAATGGCAATGCATAAGCTGAATACCTTTCACTGGCATCTGACTGATGATCAGGGTTGGAGGATTGAGATACTTAAATATCCGGAGTTAACATCCAAAGGTGCATGGAGGGATGAGACTCTTATAGGTCATGGAAGCGAAACACCATGGAAATACGACGGCATCAGATACGGGGGATTTTATACCCAGCAGGATGTCAGGGATGTTGTCGAATATGCTTCAAAACTTCATATTAACGTGTTGCCTGAAATTGAAATGCCAGGACATGCGGTGGCGGCCCTTATATCGTATCCGGGTCTGTCCTGTTTTGGAAGCCAGGTGCCTCCTTTTAACAGGTGGGGAGTTTCCGAGGATGTCTTCTGTGCAGGGAAGGAAGAGACATTTACATTTCTTGAGGGAGTCCTTTCCGAAGTATGTGAGCTCTTCCCTTATGAATATATTCATATCGGCGGAGACGAATGTCCAAAGGTGAGGTGGAAAGAATGCTCTGATTGTCAGAAGCGTATAGCTGACAATGATCTGAAAGATGAAAGTGAATTGCAAAGTTATTTTGTAAAACGTATTGCAGCATTTCTTGAATCAAAAGGTAAAAAGATCATCGGCTGGGATGAGATTCTCGAGGGGGGCATCGCAGAAAGTGCCGCTGTAATGTCATGGCGAGGTTCTGCCGGAGGTATCGAAGCAGCCAATAAGGGCCATGATGTGGTCATGACCCCCCATTCATTCGTTTATCTTGATTATTATCAATCACCATATAATGAGCCTCTGTCAATAGGAGGCATGCTCGACCTTAAGAAAGTCTATTCCCTCCCGGTCATGCCGGATGAGATAACCGCTGACATGAGAAGGCACATTATAGGTGCCCAGGCAAATATATGGACTGAATATATGACTGACAGCAGGCATGTTGAATATATGGTTTTCCCTAGGATAGCCGCTCTGGCAGAGGTATTGTGGAGCGATCCGGCTGACCTTGATTATGAGAATTTTAAGTTGCGCATGAATGAGCAATATGCCAGGTATGATGCAATGGGGATTAACTACAGAGTGCCGTATCCGGAAGGATTTAAGCCTGATAATATTTTTCCGGAGAAAAGTGTCACTGTAACTCTTGATAACGGGATCAGTAGTTCTGATGTTTATTATACCGTGGACGGAAGTATTCCAGATGAAAAATCTCCAAGATATAAGGCTCCCTTTACGGTTGATCTGGAGCAGGAGCGGCAGCTGAAAGCTGTTACGGTTATGCCGTCAGGTAAAAGAAGTGAGGTGATGACAGGCATACTCCGTCAGGCTGAATTCAAAGACCCGGTCGTTCCTGACGAGCCGGCGAAGGGTCTTATTTATCGACTTTTCATCGGTGAATTTTCAACAGCCATTAATTTACCAGATATAGCCGATACTTCCGGTGTCTTGGATATCTTCCGTATTCCTGCCGGAGCTCCTTTGACACTTTACGGACTGGAATTATCAGGGTTGATAAATATTCAGACTGACGGTATTTATACTTTTTTCTGTACGAGCGATGACGGGCTGATATTATACATTGATGATGAAATGATTGTTAACGGGGATCTTTATCATCACGGTGTGGTGAATGAAGGTTCTGCGGCCCTTAAGGCAGGGATGCATGAAATTAAAGCTACCTTCTTCCAGCAGTTGTACAGGCAGGGTCTAAATGTGAGTTATGAGGGTCCGGGGGTAGAAAGAAAGACTATCCCGGAAGGAGTGTTATTTCACCATCCGTAAAACCGGGCTATTGCTCTCTTCGTTTGAATTCACTTTGAATCCTTTCGGCCGAGCGGCGGTTTTCCATTATTTCGTAGACCACTGAAAGATTATGATCAGCCTTTTTTGCTATTTTCATATCCGGGGAAGAGGTCAGCTGCCTCAGCGGTTCTACAGCCTCAACGTATTTGCCTGAAGCAATAAGACTGTTTGTTGCTGCAAATACCTTTCCGGAATAAAGCTCAAGACTTACATTTTCTGTAAAGGGATAAAACCTTCCGGCATAATCCAGTCCTGCTCCTTCAGAGAGCCCGGCCACGTCATTGGCTGCCTTGCCCAGTGACGGGGTGAAAGTCAATAGTCCGAGGAAAAAGGCCGGGCGCGATTTATAGAACTTCGACCGTTTTGCAATACTCCTGTCAATGTCTGTCCCGTCGGCAGAATACAGGGTGACATAATTGGCTGAATTTAAATAGTATTCACTTGTAGTCGAATTATCTTCGTCCGTGATAAGGTCCTCATCCAGCCATATTTGTATTGAATCGAGGGCAATCATAAGATTGGCATTGAAACGGCTGCATACAGCGATAATTGTGTCCCTGAATGATGAATCCTGCATCAGGGTGATACTCTTCCGCCTTGACAGAGTGTCAGCAACTGTGAACCGAACCGTGGGATCGGTAGCGAATCCTGCCTTCAATCCTCCCATGAAACCCCTGACACTTTTCATGTAGGTAATTTCCTGGTTGTCCTTTATATAATCGGTATAGTCGAAGAAATTCACAAAACCGTTGTTGTTGTGTGACAGATATATTTGTTAAAATATTTTGGTTTTGTTCTACGTGTCCTTCATGTTTTTATGTTTATGTATAACTCTTCATCCTACAACCATCGTTATCTACTCACTATATCTCGACAACCACAAGCCAATTAAAAAACAGCTCTACAGGATAATCAACAAGTAGAGAGCTAAATTTCTATACCAACAGGAAATATCAGCTATGCAGCAGGTAATGCCTTCTCATGCACATGGACAACAAACCAATCCACTGAATGTGAGAAGTACCTCTGGTGGTGGTTGATATATACACACATAATGGAACACACACACACATTATGCGTATGAGTGGAAAACTGATACGAGTTATTGAAATAATTATAAAACAATTTATTAATCTCTCTATGTTTTTAAACATAAACATAAAAATATTTATATTTTCCTCGCATACCACTGACACCTTCAACAAATATATGCTACTAAAGCATTTTGATTGATATAAAAAAGAAACCATCTGCTGACTCTAACCATCACATCTAGAGTAGTACGCAAGAACAACGAGGTAAATTGAACATGACACAAATCCACCCAGCAATATGCTTATGATTGTTGTGATTAACGGATATTGGTC
>CAVWSZ010000005.1:0-268102 GCA_963757935.1 uncultured Bacteroidales bacterium
CCTTCCATATCTGGCTGAAGATATCCATCTTCTGCTGAGCCATATCCTGGCTGATCTCACCCAGTTCCTCACCGTCATTTGAGGTATCCTGCCCGCTCTGGTTGCCTGATCCGGAACCTGCTCCGGACTGCTGACTTCCTCCGGACATGAGTTGTTTTGCCAGATTACGGATTTCTTCATTGGCTTTTTTTGCAGCGGCAGGGTCATCCCAGTTGGTGGTCTGCCTGATTTTGGCCATCCGCTGCCTGATCTGGTCAGGAGACTGGGTGTTCTGGGCACTGACAAGAGCAGTAAGACACAACATCAGTACCATCAGCACATATCTCATGTAACTACTTATTAATTGAATAGCTGGATATACTTTCTCAGGGTTTTCTCCTAATTTTCATCTTCAGGAAAGTACAGTTTGTAATCATAGGCATCCTGAAGCGCCTCCAGATAACCGTCTATAGCTTTCAGGGCAGGAATCTCTGTGCCTCCGGCCGGCATTTCGATACCCGTTTGAACCTTTGTCACTTCCGCTGTAATATTTCCCAGACTCTGATAATCAGGTATTGAGGTCTTCAGAAGTTCCATGTGTTTTCTGAGGGCAGCACGGTACCTTGGGGTGAATCTGTTGCAGTATGCTATTTTTTCGTTATTTATCAACACTCCCAGTGAATCCATTTGTTTTCCCTGTCCGTAGTCAATTCCTGACAATGAGGTGATTTTATTATGCCATGCATCCATTCTGTCGAGCATTTTCTGCCGCTCCGGATCAGCTTTGATAGGGGAGTAGAGTGCAGCAATCTTCTGCTCGATGGCAGACAACTTTTGGGCTATAGCCTGTTGCGAAGCCACCAGTTCATACTGACTTTTTGCAGCATCATTCTTTGCCTTTTGTTTGGGATCAACCTGGTTAGTCGCCATTGCCTCGGTTGTATATGCTTCGGCATAAGCCTTTTTTCCAGCCTCACTCATCTTCCCCAGGTTTTTCGCTTCATCTACAGTCATATTGGTCTGCTGTGACATCATCTTGTTCGCAAATGCCTGTTTTTCTGCCGCAGTCATGTTCTTGGAGTTTTTCATTTTTTCAATGTCTGCCTGGGACATTCCGTATTGCTGCGACATTTGTTTCATGGCCCTTTCCTGCGCGGAGGCTTCATTGGATTTCATATGCTGGTTTACCGTCCTGTTAAGGGTATCGATTTCACCTTTCAGTTGTTCTGCAAGGGCGCTGACCTGTTGTGTGAAACTCTCAACCCCTGCCCGGGTTACATTGCAGGAATCTGCCGGCAGCGCAGGAATCTTCATCAAATATCCGTTGCTTATTTTCTGTGCACCTGCTGACAGGGTAACGGTGACAGCAATCAGGAAAAACATAATCTTTTCTCATAGTCTATTTCTTAGGTGTTGTTGTAGTGAAAATCAGTTCATTGCCATAGAAGACAGTCCCGGAGCTGTTTTTGGCAAACGCTCTTACATAATATTTTACATTGGGTGATAATCCAGTTATTTCAGCACCGAATTCAGGTCCCGGATCACCCTTGGGAAAGAATTTTGTATTCTGAATTGTCGGCGAAGGTCCCTTACTTACGCAAATCCCGTGCTGAACCACAGTGGCATCGGATTCATATTTGTAAGTACACCACGCACTTGTGGTTGCAATGTTGCTTATCTTCAATGTGGTTACGGAAATGGTGTTGAGTTTGGATGTGATATCCCTGTCGATAGCAGCAGGATTTTCAATCTTGTTTTTAACTTCAGTCGGAATTGTTTTGTTTAGTACCTGATTCTGCGCAATGGCGGTTGTCATTGCAGAGACGATGTACATCGTGACAAAAAAGAGAGCAATTCTTTTCATACTATTTATGGTTTAACTTATCTGTCGGATTACTTAACAATCACTTTAATTGTGCAACTGTCGGCAGCGGGTTTGGCTTTTTCCCAGGGTCTGAAATACCTGAATGTCAGTGTTTCTTCCCCGGTGTCAAGTCCAAGGAAGTAATACTCAGCTTTCGCTTCCGGATCAGCTTTGTTACTCAGTGAATGACGGTATACTTTCACAAGTTTTAAATTATTCAGTAATGAGTCCGGTGCTGCCATTTCCCAGGAGTATGCCCTTCCCGGATATTCAGTAAAACTTATGACCAGAGTATCATTCTTATTTATCTCAACAGCAGGCTGGCAGGATATCCTTGTCAGAAAAGGCTGAGGAATGTTTTTCTGGTCTTTCACGACTGTAGTAGATCCGGTGATTCCGGGACCATGACATCCTGACAGAGTCAATATCACCAATGATAATATGGGAATTGTATTTCCCATTAGTGCAGAGATGCATTTGAAGCTCTCACCCATATGGACTGGACTCCGATATTGTTTGAATCATATTTAATCCACATATAACCCCGTTCGAGGTTATAGCCACACTCGGTTCCCCAGTCGGTTCCCCATGAGTTTTTTATCAGCCAGCACTGGATTGAGTCATCCCATCCTATTATTGCAACTGCATGGTTTATTGGCGCATATGATCCTGTTGAAGACTTAAAGCCAAAGAAATACCCGCCGGTATAATGTTTGAAATTATCGTCAGCATAAAGGGTTGTTGAAATTACCCCATATTTGCATAAAGCCTCTTTTATCCTGGCCACCTCAGGAACAGCATTTAATTTTGCCGGATCTACTATTCCCCAGTTTGATGCATAATATTTTGCCGTAGGTGTCTGGGAAGGGCAGTTCT
This sequence comes from uncultured Bacteroidales bacterium, assembly GCA_963757935.1. Classification (GTDB taxonomy): domain Bacteria; phylum Bacteroidota; class Bacteroidia; order Bacteroidales; family VadinHA17; genus SR-FBR-E99. The sequence goes on from CAVWSZ010000005.1 coordinate 2,720, forward strand.
GTGGAGGGCCGGTGTAGGGAAGTGCACTTTCATCACTGACATTTTTCTGGTTAAATGTCATCCAATGCATTACCTTATACGGCCAACCGCCATCCCAGCCTCCTGAATTTGAGCAGTTTACCACATATTCTTCGGAAGTGTTTACATCTGCACCAAATATTATTTTATAACTGCTTTCATAGGCTGCCATGGCAGAAAACGCCCAGCAGGAGCCCCAGTATCCCTGATCGCGTACCGGCGTAACAAATCCGGCTTTACGCAAATCAAGCTTGCTCAGGCTGGGATCTCCGTACGCATATCCAACCACATACTTGGGAACAGTTGTAATTTGTCTTTGAGGAGCGGTGGTGATGGTTTTTATTCTGGAGGCTTCAGTATTCACCTTGAACAGCTCGAGAACCTTTACTTCCTCTGCAGGGGCAATTTGCTTCGCACCGGTTATCTTTTCAATTGGAATTTCTGCAACAGATGTGTATCCCACCGTGTATTGAAGATTTTTGGAGGCAATTTCCTGTCTTAGCTGTGCCAGTTTAGTTTTAAGTGCCGGGGAGGCTTTCAGTTCACGCTGGATGTAAAACTCAGATTGTTTAAATCCCTGTGAATATCCGCTGAAGCTTAAGAGCAGCGCGATTACTATAACCGATATTTTCTTCATCTTTTCAGAGTTTGATAAACTCAACTCTGCGGTTCAGGGCCTTATTTGCAGGAGAATCATTGGGAGCCACCGGCTGGGTTTCACCCATCCCGTCTGTTACAAGCCGGTCGCCGTTCACTCCGAAGGATTTTACCAGCTCATTTTTAACCGAAGCGGCACGCCTCTGAGAAAGATCGAGATTGGCTGCATCAGCACCGTCGGAATCTGTATGACCTACAATCTTGACCTGCACATCCGGCACCTCATTCAGTATTGCGGCTATCTCCTTTAAAGTGCCGTATGATTCCGGTTTTACAACGTCTTTGTTGACATCGAAATAGATACCATAAGTAACAAGTTTTCCTTCAGTCATGAGTTTATTGCGCATATCGGGAGCACCAACTGCAATCCGTATATTGCTGATCATGGCAGCACCAGATTCAAATCTCAGCCTGTCAGGTTTCACACAACCGGTTGGAAATGCTTTTGGAAGGTCAACAATCTTGTTCTGATCCTGGTACAGGCGGACTCTTGATTTCTGGACCCAGATGGCAATATGGTATTTCTGGTTCATCTTTTCCTTGTACTGTTCCCCATCGACATAGCCGCTTAATTTCAATTGTTCACATTCTTCACCATAGAGCCATGTATTGTAGCTTGGCCTGCCGAAATATTCAACCATAAAATGAAATCCCCCCTGTCCCGGTGCAGATCCACTATCCCATGCTTTCACATTCTTGGCCTGCATCAGTCTCATTTGCCAACCGGACATTCCTTCTCCCTCAAGACCACCAATAGGAATTACATCGAATTCAATTGTATAGTTGTCAGGCAATGTGAGAAGGGCATCAGTCCAGACACATTGGTCCATCACGTACTTCATCCAGTTTCCCGGGAATAAATTGGTCGTAACTACCTCAGCCGAACCATTCGTGTTCCACAGAGCCGGAAAATCGCCAACTGCATCCTGGCTGAAATCTTCATAAAAAATCACTTTTTCTCCCGGGATGAAGTCATACTTGGAATAGGATTGAAGGGCTGTCTGTTCCTGTTGGGGAGCCTGATCACCCTGAGCAGCCTGGTCTCCCTGATTTGAGACACCTGCATCACCCTGATTCTCTCCGCCCTGCTGGGCTTCGGTGGTTTTATCTTTTTTCTTCAGGGCTTTTCCTAACCCGTTCTGGATAGCATCAAGACCTTTTTCTATCCCCTGGTCCGTTCTGTTGTCTACACTGCCTTCCACTCTCTTGACTTTATCCTTGAGCTTGATCTGGCTGCTTGCCATTAAAGGAAGACTTAGCAACAGAGTCGCAGCAATTAGAAATTTAACGAATGAGTTCATATTAGCTTTGGTTTTAGTTTAAAAACTTATAATCTCTATGTTCAAGTAAAGTTATCAAGGAAATTCTGATTCATCCCCCCCCTTTTTGGGGTTTTTTGTAGCATCTATTAAAGTTTTTCAGCTTCAGCGGGTCTCTTGTTCATTTGTGTGTTTGTTCTTATCTTTGATATGCTGCATTTTAATATTACCGTTATGAAAGAAGAATTTCTTCACTGGGTGTGGAAGAACCGCCTGTTTGAGGCAACCTCGCTCCATGATGTGGAGGCAGGGGCAATTGAAGTGATTACCCCGGGTGATTATAACCGTGATTCAGGTCCTGACTTTTTCAATACCAGGCTGACGATTGGCGGAACCTCATGGGCCGGCAACACGGAGATCCACATAAACGCATCGGACTGGTACCGTCACGGCCATCACACCGATCATGCATACGATAATGTTATACTACATCTTGTTACTAACCGCGATGCAGATGCTTTTACTGCATCAGGTCGGAAACTGGTCACCTCGGAGATCGCCTTTGACGCGGGACTGTGGGAAAACTATCTCGATTTTGTAAATAACCCGTCAGCCCTGCCATGTTCAGGTTTTATCAACAGGCTTGACATGTTCAGGGTACGCCACTGGCTTTATTCTCTGACGGTTGACAGGCTTGAGCGCAAGAGCGGTGAGATAGCGGAAATGATGAGAAGGAACGGCAATGACTGGGAGGAGACTTTGTACAGGTTGATATCCAGGTATTTCGGTTTCAGGGTAAACACAGATCCCTTCGAACTGCTTGCTGCCCGCCTGCCACTTAAGATTATCCGTAAACATGCTGACAACCTGATCCAGGTAGAGGCATTGCTGTTCGGTACTGCGGGATTGCTTGACGAAACTTTGTTCAGGGAGGCGATTGCTGACGAATACTACAGGGTTCTGCTGCGTGAATTTCAGATGCTGAAAGTCAAGTACTCGCTGCAGCCGATTGACGGGTGGACCTGGAAGTTCAACCGGTTGCGGCCCGCCAATTTCCCTACTGTAAGGATCGCACAGCTGGCAACACTGCTGTCAGGAGGGCAGGGGTTGTTCTCCAGGGTTCTGGAATGCAGGGAAACAGCAGAGCTCAGGGATCTTCTTTCAGTTTCTGCCTCAGAGTACTGGAATACTCACTATCTCTTTGGTAAGAGTGTTGTCAGCGCTTCGGGAAAGGCCGGCAGGCAGTCAGTCGAGCTACTTATAATAAATGCAATTGTGCCCCTTCTTTTTGTTTGCGGAAAGATGAAGCAGCAGACTGACCTTTGCGAGAGGGCGCTTGATTTTCTTGAATCACTGCCTCCTGAAGAGAACAGCTTAATAAACGATTTTATATCTGCCGGCATCCGCCCTGATTCTGCATTCGCCACCCAGGGTCTGATCGGGTTGCGTACCTCGTGGTGCAGGTATCATAAATGCCTCGATTGTCATATCGGCTCCTCACTCATCGCAATGGGCCATCAATTGAGGCAGTCAGACTCGCTCTTCCTCGAGCCTCAGGCAGACGGCCTTGACGAATGAGGGCTACCCATTGACGAATAAAAAAATCTTTTTCAGCATGCGCAACTAGAGGCATTGTTTTTACGTCTTTATTTTAGGAAAGGCTGATCATCCGACTTTCGGTTTCTCTCCGTGGGATGCTGGCTGCAATGACACCGTTCCGCCATTAACCTGATAAAAATTATTGGAATTGTTTGAATTATTACAAAATAGAGTTGTATCTTTGCGATCCAAAATTGGAGAATTTATTAACAATCTATTGGATAAAGATATGTATTTGACTACGGAGAAGAAACAGGAATTTTTCAGGACATTCGGATCATCAGATCTTGACACCGGCAGTGCAGAAGGTCAGATAGCTCTTTTCTCCTACAGGATCGCGCATCTTACTGAACATCTTAAAAAGAATAAGAAGGATTTCAGTACCCAGAGGGCGCTGATAAAACTTGTCGGTAAGAGAAGGCGTTTGCTCGATTACCTCAAATTAAAGGATATCAGCAGGTATCGTGAGATTATCAAGGCTCTCAGCCTGCGTAAGTAATAAGAAAAGGCAATTTACATTGCCTTTTTTAATTTTTCAACCAAACTCCCCGGTTCACGTTAACTGTCTTGTATATAATTAATTAAGAATAAATGTATAAACTTATTGAAAAGAGTATTGATCTTGGCAATGGCCGGTCAATCACAATTGAAACAGGAAAACTTGCCAAGCAGGCAGACGGTGCTGTTGTGGTGAAGATGGGCCGCACGATGTTGCTGGCAACTGTCGTCGCCGCCAGAGATGCGAAGGAAGATGTAGATTTTATGCCACTCTCCGTTGAATACAAGGAGAAATATGCTGCCATGGGACGTTTCCCGGGCGGATTCCTGAAGAGGGAAGCAAGACCGAATGACAACGAGATCCTTGTTTCGAGACTCGTCGACAGGGTATTGCGCCCCTTGTTCCCCGATGATTATCATGCGGAAGTGTTTGTCACAGTGAACCTTATTTCGGCTGACAAGGATACTTTGCCCGATGCTCTTGCAGGACTCGCCGCATCGGCAGCCCTTGCAGTGTCGGACATACCATTCCATGGACCCATTTCTGAAGTAAGGGTTGCCAGGGTAAACGGAGAATTCATCGTTAATCCGACCCTTGGTGAAGTTGGCAAGGCAGACCTTGACATTGTTGTGGGTGCAACCTATGAAAACATTATGATGGTTGAGGGAGAAATGAAGGAAGTTGCTGAAGAGGTAATGCTCGAGGCACTCCGGATAGCCCACGAAGCAATTAAAATACAGTGCGTGGCTCAGAATGAGCTGGCTGAAATGGTTGGCTCGACCAAAAAGAGAGAGTACAGCCACGAGCAGAATGACGAGGACCTGCGCAAGAAAGTATGGGATGAGACATACAGTAAGTGTTATGCACTTGCAGCAACAGGTGCTGACAAAAAGACCCGTTCAGAGGGCTTTGAAAACATAAAGAAAGAGTTCCTGGCACAGTTCACCGAGGAGAATCCCGTGAACGGCACGCTGGTGAGCAGGTATTATCACGATGTGGAGAAGGAGTCGGCCCGCCGCCTTGTCCTCGACGAGCACAAGCGCCTCGACGGCCGCAAGCTTAACGAGATACGCCCCATCTGGTGCGAAATAGACCCCCTCCCTGCCGCTCACGGCTCGGCCATATTCACAAGGGGCGAAACACAGTCGCTCACCACGGTCACCCTCGGAACAAAACTCGATCAGAAAATGATTGACGAAGTGCTGAGGCAGGGAACGGATAAATTTACCCTTCACTACAACTTCCCGCCGTTCGCAACAGGAGAGGCCAAACCGGCCCGCGGAACGAGCCGCAGGGAGATAGGACACGGCAACCTGGCTCACAGGGCGCTGAAGAATATGATGCCTGCAGATGAGATCAATCCTTATGCAATCCGTGTAGTTTCAGATATTCTTGAATCGAACGGGTCATCGTCGATGGCCACCGTTTGCGCCGGCACGCTGGCACTCATGGATGCAGGTATAAAGATTGCGAAACCTGTTTCAGGTATTGCAATGGGACTTATCTCCGATAAGGACGGGAAGAAGTTCGCTGTTCTTTCAGACATACTGGGTGATGAGGATCACCTTGGTGATATGGACTTTAAGGTGACAGGAACCCGTGACGGCATCACCGCCACACAGATGGACATCAAGGTTGACGGCCTCTCGTTTGAGGTCCTGAAACAGGCTCTGGCCCAGGCACGCGAGGGAAGGCTTCATATTCTCGATATTATGGAGCAGACGATAGCCGAGCCGAGACCGGACCTCAAACCTCATGCACCCAGGATAGAGAAGATCTACATCCCGAAAGAGATGATAGGTGCAGTGATAGGACCGGGCGGAAAGATCATACAGGATATCCAGGCAACAACAGGAGCCACGATTGTGATCGAGGAGATAAACGGACAGGGTATGGTTGATGTATTCGGTGAGAATTACGAAGTCATCAGGGCTGCCCTTGACCGTATAAATGCAATATGTGAAGTGCCTGAGGTCGGCCGGGTCTACAAGGGCAAGGTAAAGACCATAACCCAGTTCGGTGCATTTGTGGAAATCCTTCCCAATAAGGACGGACTACTGCATATCTCAGAGATGGACTGGAAAAAGGTAGAAACAGTTGAAGAACTGTTCAAGGTTGGTGATGTGATTGAGGTGCAGCTTATTGAGGTTGATACCAAGACCGGCAAGCTGAGACTCTCACGCAAACCTCTCATTCCGAAACCTGAGGGTTACGTAGAACCTCCCAAGCGTGAACCGTCGGAGAGGCGCGAACATTACGGCTCTCGTGAAGGCGGCAGGGGTGGACACGACCGTGACAGCAGATCAAGGGACAGAAGACGTGACGATTCGAGATAACCGTCAATAACTGTAATATTAAATGGCCGGTCTGATTTTTCTGACCGGCTTTTTTATTGAATATTGCCCGTCAATTCCTATTTTTGAAATAGAATGCACCGGGAAATGAACAGAGAAAACAAAAGATACAATTACATTGTCATTGAGGGGAATATCGGGGCCGGTAAAACCACACTCGCCTCGATGATAGCCGAGGAATACAATGCAAAGCTCATTCTGGAACGCTTTGCTGATAACCCCTTCCTGCCCAAATTTTATGAAGACCCGGCGCGTTTCTCCTTTCCCCTTGAACTCTCGTTTCTTGCAGACAGGTACCGGCAGCTGAAGGAGGAACTTGTGGAACAGGATCTTTTCAAGAGTTTCACTGTAGCTGATTATTATTTTATGAAATCGCTTGTATTCGCATCTGCAACCCTTGAGCGCGAGGAGTATAACCTGTACCGGCAGATTTTCTACATCATTTATGGTTCACTTCCCAAACCTGATCTTTATGTTTACCTGCACGTGCCTGCAGAGCGCCTGCTTGAGAACATAGCATCAAGGGGAAGAGCATATGAGAAGTCGATCACGGGGGAGTACCTGACCGGCATCCAGGAAAGCTATTTTACATTCTTCAGACAGAATCCTGAAAACCGTTATCTAATACTCGATCTCAAGGATCTGGACTTTGTCAAGAGACCGGAAGACTACCGCAAACTGACAACAGCTATATTTAATGAAGAGGTCCAAACGGGCATAAATCTCCGTAATTTCTGAAATTTTCATCTGTAATTTGAGCAGAATGACTATTTTTATGTTAATTTTGTAATCACTTCGCCGGATACTTTGATTAGAATCAGGCTGGATGTGTATAAAACTGATAATCGGGATTCGCTGAAGGATTTTAAACTATGAATGATATAAGTTTTTCCCGGTATTGTGTAACGATTAATAAATATAGTATCATCACCTTTGGTTAATATTATTATCAAGTAACTTATTTGCAAATAAATAAAAGATCAACTATGAAAAACCTTACAAAACTTTTTGTCCTTCTGCTTGCTGCTGTTACCGTTTCAAGCTGCAGTAGTCTGGATAAGATGAAGAAGAACGCTAACCTCGTCAAGTATGAAGTTACGCCAAAAATTCTTGAAGCCCATGCAGGCATTGTGGCTGCGCAGGTAAAAGCTGTTTATCCTGAGAAGTATTTTGACAAGAACACCACACTTAAGATTACCCCGGTTCTGGTTTACGAAGGCGGTGAGACTGTGTTCGATGAACTGCTTTATGCACAGGGTGAACTGGTGCAGGGCAACAATAAGCCGGTAAGCAAACTTGGCGGGACAATTAACTGGTCCGGTGATGTTGCTTACAAGCCTGAAATGAAAGTTTCTGAATTTATGCTGCGTATAGAGGCCTCCAAAAAAGGAAAGACTCTTGCATTTGATCCCATTAAACTTGCTGACGGTGTCATCGCAACTTCGACTCTTGTAGAAGATCACGCAATGCCTGTCTCAATAAAGGATAATTATCAGCGTATAGTTCCCGAACAGAAGGTTGCCGATATTTTATATAAAATCAACAGATCGGACATCCAGGCCAATGAGCTTAAGGCAGAAGACATCAAAGCTCTGAAAGATTATATTGCACTTGTAGGAGAAGCTGAAAGAATGGATTTCAAAGGACTTACAATAAGTTCATATGCTTCACCTGACGGTCCCCTGACTCTGAATGAGAAGCTTTCAGGCCAGAGGGGTGCGAATGCAGACAAATATGTTCAGAAAGAGTTTGCAAAGGCTCCGGTTCTTGCTGACAAGACCCTGATAACCAGCAAAACTACTGCTGAAGACTGGGACGGTTTCAAAACCCTCGTACAGGAATCAAATGTCCAGGACAAAGATCTCATCCTGAGAGTTCTCTCGATGTATCAGGATCCTATTGTCCGTGAGAAGGAAATCAAGAACATGTCAGCTGCTTATGAAGCACTCGCTGATGAGATTCTTCCTATGCTCAGAAGATCAAAATTCATTGTTGATGTTGACCTGGTAGGCCTGAATGATGATGAGATTCTTACAGCCATGAGAGGCGATGCTTCTGCACTCAGCCTTGAGCAGATGCTTTATGCAGGTTCACTCACAACTGATCCCGCAGAGATGCTTAAATTCTATCAGCTTGCCACCGAAAAAGCACCAAATTGCTATCGCGCATGGAATAACGTCGGTTATTCATACCTGGCAATGGGTAAGTCTGCAGAGGGAATGGCAGCTCTTGAAAAAGCAAAAGCAATCAAGAATGATGATGTTGTTAAGAGCAACATGGGTTTTGCAGCTCTCCTCAACGGTGATATAAAGGCCGCATCTGAGTATTTCAACTCGATGACAACTGCGACTCCCGAATCTAAATTCGGACTTGGCACAATAGCAATACATGAAGGCAAATATGATCAGGCTGTCAATCTGCTTGGTGACAAACCTTCAATGAACCTTGCCCTTGCTCAGTTGCTGAAGGGTGACCTCAACAAGGCAAAAGCCACAATGGATGCAGTTCCTCCGTGCAAATGCGGTGCTCCTTCTTATCTGAAGGCTGTTATCGGCGCCCGTATGGACAACAGGGATGTTATGCTCAACGGTCTCCGTGAGGCTGTAGGTTACAACACCAACTGGATGAACTACGCCAAGACAGACCTCGAGTTTGCCAAATACTTCAAGGATGAGACTTTCATGTCAATAGTGAAATAGTTGACTCTTTTTTAAAATTAAAGCCCCGATCCGCCAGCTGGAGGATCGGGGCTTTTTTTTATCTGGTTCAGATTTTTCCGCACAGATCCCATAACACTATTCCAACGCTTACCGCAATATTGAAAGAGTGCTTGGTGCCGAATTGCGGGATCTCTATGCATGAATCTGAGAGACCTATCACCTCCTGTGCCACACCATTAATCTCGTGACCGAACACCAGTGCATATTTACGGTCTTTCAGAGGAATGAAATCTGCAAGTGATACAGATCCTTCCGCCTGTTCCACCGAGACCACAACATACCCTTCCTCCCTTAGTGACCTCACAGCATCGGCAGTTTCTGAAAAATACTTCCATGATACTGATTCCGTTGCCCCCAGAGCGGTCTTGTTTATCTCACGGTGGGGAGGAGTGCCCGTTATTCCGCAGAGGAAAACAGACTCAATCAGGAAGGCGTCTGCTGTACGAAAGACCGAACCTATGTTATTCAGACTTCTGACATTGTCAAGCACAACCACGAAGGGAGTCTTTGGTGACTCGCGGAACTCGTTTATGCTTTTGCGGTTGAGCTCTTCATTGGCCAGCTTCCTCATATATCAGAATTTTTGCGAAATTAATTATAAAAAAACACTAAATTACAATCCCTAAACAGGGAGAAATCCTAAATTCACTTTTTTCATAAAAAGCTGATTATGAATATTCACGAGTATCAGGGCAAATCCATTCTCCAGGCATACGGTGTGCCTGTTCAGGAGGGATTTATAGCAGAAAATGCAGAACAGGCTAAAGTTGTCGCCGAAGAGCTGCAAAAGAAATTCGGCACGGAAATTTTCGTCATCAAGGCACAGATCCATGCCGGAGGACGAGGCAAAGGCGGGGGTGTTAAGATTGCCAAATCACCGGCAGAGGCAGCGGAGGTGGCATCACGCATGCTTGGGATGACCCTTGTCACACACCAGACAGGACCGTCAGGAAAGGTTGTGCACAAGATACTGGTTGCCCAGGACGTATATTATAAGGGAGAGTCCGATATCCGGGAGTTCTACATGAGCATCCTCCTTGACCGTAAAAAAGCGAGATATGTGATAATGTATTCCACAGAAGGTGGAATGGACATCGAAGAGGTGGCCGATAAAAATCCGGGAGCAATCTTCACTGAGGAAATAGATCCGGGGGTCGGGTTGCAGGATTTTCAGCTTCGGACAATTGCATTTAAGCTGGGCCTGAAAGGAAAGGCATTCAAGGAGATGGTAAACTTTGTAAAAGGGATGTGGGATGCGTATATCTCCTCAGATGCCTCACTTATGGAGATAAATCCCCTGCTAAAGACAAGCGATGACAAGATCCTTGCAGTAGACTGCAAGGTCACTCTTGATGACAATGCTCTTTTCCGCCATCCTGAGCTGGCTGCCATGCGTGATCTGAACGAGGAAGACCCCACTGAGGTGGAAGCCACGGATAACAGTCTCAACTATGTGAAGCTCGATGGAGACGTCGGATGTATGGTCAACGGAGCGGGATTGGCGATGGCGACAATGGATCTGATACAGCTTTCGGGAGGCAGACCTGCCAACTTCCTCGATGTGGGAGGCGGAGCAAACGCCAGAACTGTAGAGTCAGGCTTCAGAATTATTCTGAAAGACCCAAACGTAAAAGCCATCCTGGTCAATATCTTCGGAGGGATAGTAAGATGTGACCGCGTTGCCGCCGGCATTGTCGAAGCCTATAAGTCGATTGGGAATATAAGTGTGCCTGTAATTGTAAGGCTGCAGGGAACCAATGCCGACGAGGCAAAAGAGCTTATCGAGGCTTCAGGACTGAAGGTCATCGCTGCAACGACTTTTACAGATGCAGCTGAAAAGGTCAGGAGTGCACTGATCTAAAAAGCCTTAACTTCCGGTCTCTGACCAGGTTTTCAAATTAGTTCTCATCCGGGGGCTCAACAGTGCCATTAATTTATAATTTGCGTACTCATTGACGTAATGAAGAATGAGTTTGCCGATATCGTAATTCCGCTTGCCGTTGCCGGAAGCTATACTTACCGGATTCCCCCGCAGTTAAGTGACAGGGTTATCCGTGGAAGTCGCGTTGCTGTGCAGTTTGGTTCCAAAAGGATTTATTCCGGACTTGTTATCCGGATTCACAGTACGCCTCCTGAAAATTTTTCTCCCAGGGAGATATCCGAAGTGTTTCAGACATCAGGTTCTGTGAACGACCGTTTTCTTGATTTTATGGGCTGGATGGCCGATTATTACATGGCTCATCCCGGGGAGGTTCTCAAGGCAGCAATCCCTGGCTCTGAAGAGATCCGCGGCCGGTCTGGTTCAAGAGAGGAACTTCATGTGATCGCCACTCCGGCATTAATTGAAGAGCTTGACCGTGAGGAAGGTGCCCTGCTGGCCCGGGCCCCGAGGCAGCGTGAGATTGCTGACACATATATCCGTCTTCTGCTGCAGGAAGGGTTAACTCCCCCCGGTCCTGTTAAACGGTCTGAACTCGTGAAGGCTTCAGGAAGCGGTTCCTCTGCATTGAATGCAATGGTAGCCAAAGGTCTTTTCAGAATTGAAGCCAGGGAAACGGTGATGGAGAAAAATGGAGGAGAAGTTGCACCTCCTTATGCACTTAGCCTCCCGCAGGAAGAGGCATACACAAGGATTAAGAAGCTTTTTAATGACCACGAGGTGGTGCTGCTTCACGGTGTTACCTCCAGCGGGAAGACAGAACTTTATATTCATCTTATCAGAGAACAGATGGAACTGGGGAGGCAGGTTCTCTACATGCTTCCCGAGATTGCACTCACAACCCAGATCATTGAGAGACTTCGGAGGCATTTCGGAACGGCAATCGAGATCTATCACTCGCGAATATCGGCGAAGGCGAGGATGGAAATATGGACCAGGGTCAACCTCCCTGCCGGTAATGAAGGCAGGATTAACCTGGTGCTCGGTGTCCGATCATCGCTCTTTCTTCCTTTCGCTGACCTTGGACTGGTGATTGTTGACGAGGAGCATGACTCATCCTATAAACAGTATGATCCTGCGCCCCGCTACCATGCCCGTGATTCGGCAATGATGCTGGCACGCATCCACGGCGGCCGCACCCTTCTCGGTTCTGCGACACCTGCACTCGAGAGTTATCACAATGCCGTCACAGGCAGATACGGTCTGGTTGAACTGAAGACACGCTTCGGTGACGTGATGATGCCCTCGATGATGCTTGCTGACACCAGGGAAGCGGGAAGAAGAAAAGCCATGTCGTCTCACTTTGCTCCACAGATGCTAAACGCTGTTGAAGAGGCACTCACAAAGGGCGAGCAGGTCATACTTTTCCAGAACCGCCGCGGATTTTCACCCTTTATTATCTGCAGCGAATGCGGATGGGTGCCGGGATGCACCGACTGTTCGGTAAGTTACACCTACCACAAGGGGATTGACCGGATTGTTTGCCATTATTGCGGTAAGAGAGCAAAGCTCCCGGAGAAATGTGAAGCGTGCGGGTCAACAGCACTCGTGACAAGGGGTTTCGGAACTGAGAAGATCGAGGAGGAGATAAAGATAATATTCCCATCGGCGGCGGTGGCGAGGATGGACCAGGATACCACCCGGGGCCGCAATTCACATTCATTGATACTCTCCGACTTTGCAGGCGGCGCAACAGATATCCTTATAGGAACGCAAATGATTTCCAAGGGTCTCGACTTTGAAAACCTGACAGTGGTGGGGATACTGGATGCTGACAGCATGCTTCATTTCCCCGACTTCAGGGCCTACGAACGCAGCTTCCAGATGATGGAACAGGTGAGCGGAAGGGCAGGCCGGAGAACACGCAGGGGCAAAGTGATAATCCAGACTGGCGATCCTTCGCACTTGATACTAAGGCAGGTACTTAAACATGATTATAAAGCAATGTACCTCACCCAGATGGAAGAGCGACAGCTGTTCGGTTATCCGCCCTTTACAAGACTCATCCGTATCACCCTTAAACACCGCGACATGGACAGGCTTAACCAGTCAGCAGCAAGATTCGCCGGCACATTGAGGAGACGTATGGGAAAAGCTGTTCTCGGACCGGAATTCCCACAGGTAATGCAGGTTCAGAAATGGTACCTGAAGACAGTGATAATAAAACTCGGCAAAGATCTGTCTCCCTCAAAGGTCAAGGAAATGATACGCACGGCAATGGAGGCTGAGATAAAAATGTCAGGCAACAGCGGGCTACATATTCATGCCGACGTCGACCCGCAGTGATGCGGATTGCTCATTTGGCTAAAAAGGTTATTTTTGTTCCTGTAAAGAAACTTTGCATGAAGATAGAGGTATCGAACGGGGAGATCATTGACAAGCTGACAATCATAGAGATAAAGCTTGAAAGAATTACAGATGCCGGGAAAACAGACAACCTGAAGAGAGAGTTTGATATACTTGACAAAGCAGCTTCAGGAATTATTAAACGGTCAGACCCTCTCTATACAGACCTGTACCGTGTAAATTCCGAATTATGGGATATTGAGGACCGTATAAGAGACATGGAGCGAAGGAAACACTTCGGCCCCGAATTCATTGAAACAGCCAGGCAGGTATACATCAGGAATGATCTCCGGTCTGAAATCAAGCGGAAGATTAACCTCTCCACCGGCTCTGATCTCATTGAAGAAAAATCATACGACAAGTATTGAGATGAGCCTCCTCGTTATTCGCACATCATCAATGGGTGATGTGATCCTTACACTGCCTGTCCTGCGAGCCTTTTCGGCATCATATCCGGGGCAAGAGATGGTTTTTGTCACCAAGAAACCCTTTGACCGTTTTGTTGCAGGTATTCCCGGAGTACGAGTGTTTCTTTCAGACCATCACGGAAGGCACAGGGGAATACCCGGGGTCTTCAGGGTATACCGTGATCTCAGGAAGGAGTATGACATAACTGCCGTGGCTGACCTTCATGATGTACTAAGGTCAAAGCTGCTCCGCTTCCTTTTCCGTATGCAGGGGTGCAGGGTGGCCTCCATTGACAAGCGTCGATCAGAAAAAAGACGGCTTACAAAGGGCCGGGCAGCGGGGCCTCTGAGGCACACCACAGAACGTTATGCCGATGTACTTGCCAGGGCTGGCTTCCCTGTAAAGCCTGTAGCGGGTCCCTGGCTGAAGCCAACAGAAACGGGACTTGAAAAGAGTGCACCGCGGATAAGGGAAAGTCACGGCCGCCTGATAGGCGTCGCACCTCTGGCAAAGCACAAACTGAAGATGTGGCCGATTGAAAATATGGTGGCTATGTTAAATATGGTTTCAGCAAAAACAGATTGCACAATCTTTCTCTTCGGCAGTCCTGATGAGGCTGAAATGATTTCTGAGATTGCTGCAAAAATTCCCGGATCTGAGGCAATGGCCGGAAGAATAGGACTTGAGGAGGAGATTGCCCTGATCTCAGGACTTGACATCATGATAGCAATGGATTCTTCTAATATGCACCTTGCCGCCATGCTTGGTGTAAACACACTCTCAATATGGGGAGCCACACATCCCTGGGCAGGGTTCAGCGCCTGGGGAATGCCTGAAGATAATCAGATTCAGATACCGGTATCTGACCTCACCTGCAGACCCTGCACGGTTTACGGAAAAGGCGAATGCCGCAGGGGTGACCTTGCCTGCCTCAACTGGCTCACACCGGAAAACGTCCTGGCAAAAGTTATGCATAAGCTTGACCGGACACCGGCAAAGAAATGATAATCAAGATAAAAACATTCATGATAAAAGGGACACAACTCATTGTGGGAATTACCATGGCAATTGCCTTTGCCTTCGGGGGATGTACGACACAGGAAGATGACACCTTCAGTCCTGCCGACCTGGCGAGCCCTCTGATGGGAACAGATTCGGAATACCTGCTGTCACACGGCAACACTTATCCTGCAGTGGCTCTTCCCTGGGGAATGAATTTCTGGACCCCGCAGACACGCCTCAACGGCGACGGATGGGGTTATGCCTATGACGACCATAAAATTGTCGGCATAAAACAGACTCACCAGCCAAGCCCATGGATTAATGACTATGCTGCTTTCTCGCTAATGCCTGTGACAGGAGGCAGACTCATCACAGAAGAACGGAGAGCTTCATGGTTTTCCCACAAGGCTGAGGTTTCCAAACCTTATTATTACAGTGTATATCTCGCTGATCATGACGTTACGGCAGAGGTAACACCTACAGAAAGGGCATCGGTTTTCAGGTTTACCTTTCCGGAAAACGATTCTTCTGCCGTTGTTATCGATGCTTTCAAAGGAGGATCAATGGTCAGCATCATTCCCTCCGAGAGGAAAATTACAGGTTACTGCCGTAACAATCACGGTGGTGTACCGGAGAACTTTCACAACTACTTTGTGATCATTTTTGACCGCGATTTTGACTTTTATTCTTCCTGGCTTGACGGCAAAATCGCTGAAGGTTCTCCGCGTTCAGGAGGGTGATCATGCGGGTGCCGTGATAGGGTTTAAAACTTCGCGCGGTGAGGTTGTAACTGCCCGGATAGCTTCCTCATTCATTTCCCCCGAACAGGCTCAGCTCAATCTCGAAAGGGAGATCGGGAATAAGAGCTTTGACGGCGTGATGGATGAGGCCCGCGACCGCTGGAATGCCGAGCTTGGCCGCATAAAAGTAGAAGGAGGTACAGATGACCAGACACGCACATTCTATTCGACCCTCTACCGTACCCTGCTTTTCCCGAGGATGTTCTTTGAAATAGATAAAGAAGGGAAACCTGTTCATTACAGTCCGTACAACGGGAAAACCCTGCCCGGCAAAATGTTCACCGACAACGGGTTCTGGGACACCTTCAGGGCAGCAATACCGTTTAATTACCCTTATGTATCCTGACCAGAACTCGCAGATAATGGAAGGTCTTGTCAATACATACCTCGAAAGCGGATGGTTACCAGAGTGGGCCAGCCCGGGTCACAGGAACTGCATGGTAGGAAGCAACTCGGCCTCGCTTATTGCCGACTCGTATCTTAAGGGCATCAGAGGCTATGACATCGATACTCTCTGGAGTGCCCTTGTAAAGAATACTAAAGGGCAATGGCCCGGTTCACTCAGTGGGCAGATACGGAGCTGAATACTACAATAGACTGGGCTATGTGCCTTATAATGTGGGTATTAATGAAAATGTGGCCCGCACGCTTGAATACGCTTATGCCGACTGGTGTCTGTGGCGACTGGCGAAAGAGATCGGCAGGCCACAGCAGGAAATAGACCTTTATGCTTCGCGTGCACAGAATTACCGCAATGTATTTGACCCCGGCAGAAAACTGATGCGTGGCCGCAATGAGGACGGCAGCTTCCAGTCGCCGTTCAGTCCCTATAAATGGGGTGATGCCTTCACCGAAGGCAACAGCTGGCACTATACCTGGAGCGTCTTTCATGATATTAACGGACTCGCAGAATTGATGGGTGGAAGCGATAAGCTGGCACAGAAACTCGACTCTGTTTTTATTGTGCCTCCGGTGTTCGATGACTCGTACTACGGTTTTCCGATTCATGAGATAAGGGAGATGCAGATAATGAACATGGGCAACTATGCTCATGGCAACCAGCCAATCCAGCATATGATCTACCTGTATAACTATACACCGGAGCCCTGGAAGACACAGTTGAGGGCGAGGCAGGTGATGGACAAACTGTATAACTATACTCCTGACGGCTACTGCGGCGATGAAGATAACGGCCAGACCTCTGCCTGGTATGTCTTCAGCGCACTGGGTTTTTATCCTGTGACACCGGGTACTGGCGAATATGTCCTGGGATCGCCGCTGTTTAAGAAGGCGACTGTAACATTTGAAAATGGCAGGAAACTCATTATAGAAGCACCTGAAAACAGCCGTGAAAATGTTTACGTAGGATCCCTGACTCTTGATGGCCGTGATGTGAAAGTGAATTTTCTAAGACATGAAGAGCTTCAGAAGGGCGGAGTACTCAGATTCGGGATGACATCTTCTCCGGCCACAGGACGCGGAACAGCGGGGGAAGCCAGACCTTACTCGGTCACTCCGTCCGATACTGACGTACAAAGGTGAGCCATATTTTGTTTTTCTTCAACTTTGGTATAACTTTGCAATGACTTCATCTACTTAGTAGCTGATGATCAAAAAGATCACACACAGGTAAAAATGGAACCGGTATTTTACTTTCCAAACCTCACCAGGAACTACAGGCGACTGTTCGAGTGCCTGATGTTTTACAATTAGATTTTTCCGGAACGAATAACCAATAGGTTATTAAGGTGAGGGCGTTGTCAGCGACCGTCATCCTTCTTTCTCCCTGACCTGCACCAACAGTTTACAATTAATCATCGCAATCATGTTTGAAAAAATAATTCCACATACAGAAACGCCCGAGAGGCCAGCATCAGCTGAGGGTAACTTTTACAAATCCACGGGGAACAAGATCGGCCCGGGAATGAATCCGCGTATCCAGAAACTCAGGAAGCTCAGTTTTGAAGCGGAACCTTCTCTCTCTATTGAGAGGGCACTTCACGAAACGGCATTTTATAAAGAGAATTTCGGCAAATATTCGATCCCGGTATTGCGTGCACTGAATTTCCTGGATCACTGCACAAAAAAGACTTTATATCTGGGTGAAGGCGAGCTGATTGTGGGAGAACGCGGTCCAAAACCCAAGTGCGTCCCCACATTCCCTGAACTGACCTGCCACAGCGTGGAGGATTTTCATGTGCTGAACACACGTGATATGCAGCGTTACACGATCAGCCAGGAAGATATTGATGTGTACGAAAAGGAAGTCATACCCTACTGGAAGGGAAAGACACAGCGCGAGCGCATCTTCAGTCACGTTCCTGCTGAGTGGAGGGCAGCCTACGAGGCAGGACTGTTCACCGAGTTCATGGAACAGCGTGCACCGGGGCACACGGCCCTCGACGGTAAGATCTATCACAGGGGGATGCTCGATTTCAAGAAGGAGATTGCAGCTAACCTTGCCTCACTTGACTACCTGAACGACCCTGAGGCCACTGACAAGGCCGAGCAGTGGAAGGCAATGGACATTTCGTGTGATGCAGTCATTGTTTTTGCCGAACGTCATGCAGACCTTGCAGAGCAAATGGCTGCTGCAGAGAAAGATACTGTCAGGGCAGATGAGCTGAGAAAGATAGCGGAAGTATGCCGTTGGGTGCCTGCAAATGCTCCAAGGAACCTTTGGGAAGCGATACAGATGTACTGGTTCGTCCATCTGGGCACTATCACCGAGCTTAATGGCTGGGATGCAATGAACCCCGGTCACTTTGACCAGCATCTTGCACCCTTCTATTACAGGGAGATTGAAGAAGGCACGCTTACCCGTGATCAGGCAAAGGAACTGATATCCTGTTTCTGGATCAAGGTTAATAACCATCCCGCACCGCCAAAAGTGGGCATCACAGCACGTGAAAGCGGAACCTATAACGACTTTACAAACATCAATATCGGAGGTGTAAAGAGCGACGGTACTGACGGCAGCAGTGAAGTCTCCTATATTATGCTCGAAGTGATAGAGGAACTGCACGTCCTTCAGCCGGGAAACTCGGTGCATATAAGTGCAAAGACACCTGACAAATTCCTCGACGCAGCTGCCAGGGTAATTCGTCAGGGCCACGGCTACCCTTCAGTATTTAACCCTGACATATACATACTCGAGCTGCTCCGCCAGGGCAAGTCACTGCAGGATGCCCGTGAGGGAGGGTGCAGCGGTTGTATTGAAGTAGGCGCCTTCGGCAAGGAAGCATACCTGCTAACAGGCTATCTCAATGTTCCGAAGATACTCGAGGTGACACTGAACAACGGTACGGACCCCGTCACAGGCAAAGTCGTTGGCACTGCAACCGGTGACCCGCGCACTTTCAGGTCTTATGAGGAGCTATACAACGCCTTCCTGAAACAGGTCCATTTTATTGTCGACCAGAAAATGAGAGTCAGCAACTATATCGACCGGATGTTTGCAAAATATGCTCCGGCACCGTTCCTTTCGGTGGTCATAGAGGACTGTATCTCAAGAGGCAAGGATTATTATGACGGAGGGCCGCGATACAACACCAGCTATATTCAGTGTTGCGGACTGGGTACAGTAACAGACAGCCTGTCTGCCCTGAAGAAGCATGTCTTTGAAGACGGGACTTTCGGGATGGACAGGGTGCTGAAAGCGGTGCTCAAAAACTTCGAAGGGGAGGAAGTACTGCGTCAGACAATAGTTAACCGTACTCCTTTCTTCGGTAATGACATTGAATATGCTGACTCAATTGCAGTGAAGGTTTATGATGACCTCGTTGCCGAGATTGACGGCAAACCGAACATAAAACCCGGAGGGAAATACCATCTTAACATGCTCTCAACCACCTGTCATGTCTATTTCGGCAAGGTCATGGGAGCCACACCCAACGGAAGACTTGCCGGCAAGTCCATTTCTGACGGCACGTCACCATCACACGGTGCTGATACCCATGGCCCTACAGCAGTGGTAAAGTCGCTGACAAAACTTGATCATGTCAAGTCAGGCGGTACTCTGCTGAATCAGAGGTTCCTTCCGAGTCTTATGCGTAAAGATGAAGACATCAGGAAACTGGGGCAGCTCATCCGCAGTTATTTTACCCTCGGAGGACATCATATTCAGTTCAACATCGTGGACACTGCAACACTGTATGCAGCGCAGGCCTGTCCGGAAGACTACAAAGATCTCCTGGTGAGGATGGCAGGCTACAGTGACTATTTCAACGATATGAACGCCGATCTGCAGCAGGAGGTAATTGAAAGGACAGAAAATGATTCATTCTAAGGTTCTGCCACTGCCTGCAACGAAAGCCGCATACCAATCCTGATGAAATCCCGGGATGTCTGAAAGTCTGATTTTCGATATAAAGCGTTATGCCATAAATGACGGGCCAGGTATAAGGGTTGTAATCTTTTTCAAAGGCTGCAATCTGCACTGCGCGTGGTGTCATAATCCCGAGAGCATATCACCCGCGAGGGAGAAAATGTTTGCTCCGGCAAAATGCATAAGATGCGGAAGCTGCGTGGAGGTGTGCCCTGAAAAGGCAATAACCCTCACACCTGACGGAATTGTGACCGATCCTGATATATGCAGGGTTCACGGCATTTGTGCAGAGGTCTGTCCGACCAAAGCCATAGAGATGTCAGGAAGCGTGATGACTGTTGAAGATATCATGACTGCAATAGAAAATGAGCGGGTATTCTTTGACCATTCGGGAGGCGGAGTCACTTTTTCGGGAGGAGAGCCTCTGACACATCCCCGGATGCTGAAGAAACTGCTGCATGAGTGCGGATTGAGAGAAATTCACAGGGCAGTGGATACAGCCGGGAATGTGAGCTCTGACCTTATACTTGACATCGCCTCAGGCACTGACCTTTTCCTTTACGACCTGAAGATGATGGATTCAGACCTTCACCGCAGGTGGACCAATGTTCCCAATGAGCGGATACTTCATAATCTTTCCCTTCTTTCGGAAACCGGAGCGGAGATAGTCATCAGGATTCCCCTGATGGGAGGCATAAATGATACGGAGGAGAATATTGAGCAGACTGCGAAATTCATTTCCGGGCTTGCAGGAAAGAAAAAAGATATCAATCTTTTACCCTTCCACAAGATTGCCCAGAACAAGTATATGAAGCTTGGCCGGCCTGAATCCTTTGAGCTATTCGAAGAGCCTTCGAAGGAGACGCTTGCCCGTGTCATCGATCAGTTTACCGGCCACGGGCTGAAAGCATCAGTAGGAGGATAACCGGGCTGACTGACAGGGATTGAAAACTGACAATAAATCCACGACCATGATAAAACTAAACCTTTCCGGTATTTTCCCGCCCCTGCCCACATCATTCGACAAGGATGAAAACCTTCTTCCTGAAAAGATCAGGCATAATATTGAAAAGCTGTCCGGGTATGACCTCTCAGGCTTCCTGATACTGGGGTCGAACGGTGAGCAGGTGATGCTTTCGGAGAAAGAGAGGAGTGAGGCCGTTGCAGCCGCCAGGGAGGCCCTGCCTGCAGGCAAGTTGCTTCTGGCAGGCACCGGGGGACAGTCGACCGGCGAGACAATAAGACTGACGAAGGCGGCTGCCGCTGAGGGTGCCGATGCTGTGCTCGTGATTAACCCGTTCTATTTCAAGGGTCTTATGACACATGAGGCTCTGGTTAAACATTACCTGGACGTGGCTGATGCTTCGCCTGTGCCTGTGATTGTTTATAATATGCCCGGAAACACCGGAATAGACATGACCGCTGCGATGGTCATTGAGATGGCTGCTCATCCCAACATTGCGGGAATGAAAGAGTCAGGGGGCAATGTCGTTAAGATGGGGGAGGTGCTGAGGAGTGTCAGGCCCGGTTTCCAGGTTCTGGCAGGTGGAGCAGGCTTCCTGCTGCCAGCCCTTTCAATGGGAGCAGTCGGAGGCATCCTTGCTCTTTCAAATATTGCTCCCGCGCAGTGTATTGAGATTTACCGCCTGTTTCTCGCAGGTGACATTGCTAATTCACGTGCTCTGCAGCATAAGATGATACCTGTCAATGCAGCAGTGACCGCCCGGTGGGGTGTACCCGCACTGAAAGCGGCGATGGATCATCTCGGTCTCTACGGCGGTCCGGCAAGAAGACCGCTCCTGCCTTTAAAGAATGATATTATGGAGCAGCTCCTGAAACTGATCAGTGACAGTGAAATCAAACAATTTCCCAGGTAAAAACACAAGCCATGAAAGGAAGAAAGTTACTTATGATTCCCGGTCCCATTGAGTTTGAACCGGCTGTGATGCAGGCTGTCGGTATGCAAACAACGAGTCATGTCGCCCCGGACTTTATAGCATCATTCGGACATGCGCTTGAAATGATGAGAGAAGTGTGGCTTGCGCCGGCAGGACAGCCTTTTATAATTGCCGGTACCGGAACCCTCGCCATGGATATGGCAGGGTCGAACCTCATCGAACATGGAGACAATGCACTTGTCATTTCAACCGGTTATTTCGGCGACAGATATGCTGATCTGCTCAGGAGATACGGGGCAAATGTCACATTGCTGAAAGCCGCAACCGGGGAGACAGTAAAAGTGTCAGAGGTTGAGGCTGAGCTTAAGAAAAAGAGGTACAAACTGATGACCTTTACGCATGTCGACACTTCTACCGCCGTAATGGTTGATCCCGAGCCTCTTGGCCGCCTGGGTCAGAAATACGGCGTCATGACGGTTCTCGACGGTGTCTGTTCTGTCGCAGGTGAGGAGATAAGGCAGGATGACTGGAAGATTGATGTTGTTCTTACGGCTTCTCAGAAAGCAGTGGGAGTGCCTCCGGGGCTGGCCTTAATGGTTGTCTCGGAGAAAGCCATGGGGGTTTGGAGGGACAGGAAGACGCCGGTAGGGAACTATTATTGCGACTGGAGTCACTGGCTACCGGTGATGAAGGCGTATGAAGAAAGGAGGCCCTCGTACTTCGGCACCCCGGCAGTAAACCTTGTCGCCGGACTGGAAGTAAGCCTCGGGATCATACTGAAGGAAGGTATGGATTCCCGTTTCGCACGGCATCAGCGTCTTGCCAGGGTTTTTCGTACGGCAATAAAGGATATGGGCCTGAAGATGATCCCTCTGAGCGAGGAAATCAGCGCCAGTACCCTGTCAGCACCGTACTACCCTGAGGGGGTTCAGTGGTCAGTCTTCATGAAGGCAATTGCCGAATCGGATGTGATACTTGCAGGCGGACTGCTTCCTGAGATAAAGGAAAAGTATTTCCGCGTAGGTCACATGGGGTCTGTAACAAACGGAGATATACTTGCAACAGTTTCAGCAATCGACAGTGCTCTGAAAAGCTCCGGGTACAGGTCGGGGAAGTGAGGGGAACCTCTGACAGATGACAACCGGCTGGCAGACTCCGGGGAATGAGTATCTTTATACCTCAATTTATTTCAATCCGTAGAACAATAAACAGTACTTGTCATGTCACTTTATGAAAAAATAGCCGGTGATCTCATGGCCGCGATGAAAGCGCAGGATAAGGGCATCCTGGAGGCCCTGAGGGCAGCAAAGACAGCATTCATTATTGCAAAATCCGAAAAGGGAGCCGATGCCGTTCTGAATGCTGAGGAAGAGATCAGAATAATCCAGAAGCTTGTAAAACAGAGAAGAGAGTCTTCTGCCATTTACAGGGAACAGAACCGTCCTGACTTATTTGAAAAGGAGGATGCCGAGGCGGCAGTCCTGGAGCGTTATCTGCCGGCGAAGATGAGTGCGTCGGAGCTGGCTGATGCCGTCAGGTCAATTATAACCAGGGTGGGCGCCAACTCACCTGCAGATATGGGGAAGGTAATGGGCGTTGCCTCAAAGGAGCTGGCCGGAAAGGCTGACGGCAGGGAGATCTCTGCAATAGTGAAGCAGTTGCTTGGATAAATCTATGTCTGACGGGGAAAAGAAGAAGGCCGGCAGCGGTCTCAGGGAGCTTATGAAGCTGTACAGGTTTCTCAGACCTTACCGCTGGATATTTGCCCTTGGCATGTTCTTTCTCCTTATCTCCACAGGTGCCAGCCTGATGTTTCCAAAACTTCTCGGTGACCTGGTTGACATGGGGAACAAGGGAAAGATGATGGCTGAGATAAGCCGTACTGGTTTACTCCTGCTTGGCATACTGATAGTACAGGCCATTTTTTCCTATTCCCGGACGAGGATTTTTGTATTCGTGACCGAGAAAACCCTGGCTTCAATCCGGCAGCATCTGTACAATCACATGATAAGGCTGCCAATGGCTTTCTTTTCAGAGCGCAGGGTAGGGGAACTGAACAGCAGGATCTCCTCTGATGTTTCTCTTCTGCAGGATTCACTCACAGGCACGCTGGCGGATTTTTTATCCCAGATACTTGTGATAACGGGAGGGGTAACACTCATGATGATCAGTTCCTTCAAACTGACCCTGTTCATGCTTGCCATTGTACCGGCCATGGCGCTCATGGCCTTCTTTTCAGGAAGGGCGATAAGAAGGTATTCCAGGAAGGCACAGTCATTTGTGGCGGAGTCCAATACAATTGTAGAGGAGACGCTGCAGGGAATACAGAATGTAAAGGCCTTTACCAATGAGCCGTTCGAGATAAACAGGTACCGTGAAAAAACCGAGGAGGTAGCAAGGGCAGGCATCAAGGGAGGCAAGTATCAGGCGGCTGTCTCTTTTATTGTCCTGGGATTTTTCATTTCAATGGCGGCTGTTATATGGCGGGGTTCTGCCATGATTTCCAGCGGGCAGATGGAGGCTGGCCAGCTGTTCTCATTCGTCATATATTCAGGCTTCATCGGAGGAAATATTGCTGGGATGGCCGGAGTCTACACAAGACTGCAGAAGACGATAGGTGCAGCCGAGAACCTGCTGTTGCTGCTTGATGAACCGGCAGAGGCAATCGAAATGGTGCAGGTGCAGGATCCTTCACTCACACTTCACGGTCACATCGCGTTCGAGGGAGTGGAGTTCAGATATCCTTCACGTGCAGAGGCAGTTGTGCTCAAAGATTTAACCTTCAGTATTGATCCGGGGCAACAGGTGGCACTTGTTGGTCCGAGCGGGGCAGGCAAATCGACAGTCACATCGCTGCTGTTGAAGTTCTATGAGCCCACCGGAGGAAGGATACTGTTTGACGGCCGCGACAGCCGTGATTTTCCGGTGACAGCCCTGCGGGCACAGATGGCCATTGTGATGCAGGATGTGTTCCTGTTCGGTGGCACTATCCGTGAAAACATTGCATACGGGAAGCCGGGTGCCGGAGAAGAGGAAATAAAGGAAGCAGCAATTCAGGCCAATGCATGGGATTTCATCAGTTCATTCCCTGAAAAGCTGAATACAGTTGTGGGTGAACGCGGCGTCCAGCTTTCAGGGGGGCAGCGTCAGCGGATTGCCATTGCCAGGGCAGTGCTCAAGGACCCTAAAATACTGATACTTGATGAAGCTACCTCTTCACTGGACTCTGAATCCGAAAGGCTGGTACAGGAGGCGCTTGAAAAGCTGATGAAGGGACGGACATCACTGGTAATTGCGCACAGGCTTGCAACTGTACGCAATTCAGACACTATCCTGGTGCTCAATGATTCCACTATAGTTGAACAGGGTACCCATACCGAACTCCTTTCAAAGGGGAACGGACTTTACAAAACACTGACTGAACTTCAGTTCGCGACCTGACCACAGGCGGGCATATAAAAAGAAGCCCGCCGAAGTCTTACCCTGAAAAGACCTCAGCGGGCATAAGCGGGATAATTTACCCCCCTAAAATTCTCAAATTATCCCTGTCAACACTAAACTAATCCAACTAAAATATATTAAATATCTACCTTCCAAAATCTTCACCAAAGTTAAGCACTCGCAGAAGGATTGTATTTACATTTTTCCGGACAAATATTTCATAATTCACACATTTACCCTTTCTTCCGGGACATATTTTCCCAATCCCATCGTCTCTTCAAACTCCCTTATGAACTTCATAAGAAAGGCGGAATAATCCTCACGGGCAAAGTAGGCAGAAGCTTCGCAGGGGGAAGAGGGGATATCCTCAAATGTGTTTTTGGTAACAGGGTTTAGTATTTCTGTTCCGGCAAGATCAATTCGCTCACCGTTGATCCGGTTATAAAAATACCATCCTTTCTTATTGTGTGTCTTTAATATTTCAGCTCCGAAGATATCGTGGATCAGCATGGATATGACTGTATCCTGACTCTCTTTCAGAGGGCCTGACTCTGGAATATTTTCAGATGAAATTGTATTCCTGAGTGTTTCCTGTATTGTTGTCCTGTCAAACCAGTTTGCATTCATGTTTTCCATCATGTTATTTATGTTGCTGGTTTGGGCGCTGGCTCCCATAGTCTTATTTTTTGAAAGGTACAAAGGTCATTACAGCCCCCACAGCCATTACCGCAATACCGATCAGAGGAGACCAGGTCAGGTTGTGTCTTTTATTTGCGCTTATCTCGAGTTCTCCGAGATCCACCACTTTTTCCCTGGAGAAGTATGTGACAGTTGTAAAAATGGTCAACAGTGCTCCGATTACAATAATTACTATTCCCGCCTTCTTCATAGGTCTTGATTTTATTGGTTTATATCTTAAAAAGTCAGTTTCAAAAAAATATGTATTTTGCATTTCACCCATGACAGTTGAGTTTTAAGTTGGCATCACCTTGTCAATCCGGCGGTCAGGTACTCTGAGGATCCGGTTCTGCCCCTCAGTTTTTAGCACCTTATAAAATTAAATGAATCAGATCTTTTGGGCATTACAGATTTTTCGGAAAGAGTTATATAATTCCCACTTTCCTTGAGGTTTGCAGGGACAGGTCCCGGAGAAAGCTAAGAAACAAGAAGCCCGCTTTCCCCGCCGTGTGGCGGGGAAAGCGGGCTTTGTCGGGGTGATGTGACTCGAACACACGACCCCTACGTCCCGAACGTAGTACGCTACCAACTGCGCTACACCCCGATTGCCTGAATTATTTCAGGTGTGCAAAAATAACCAAAATTTTATAACCGGTACAAAGAAAGCGCTGATTTTTGCTGTCAGAATGGCGCAGTCTGAGGTGGCTAACCTTTTAAAAGTTCAGCAACCTTTCGCAGAAGATCATTACTGTTTACCGGTTTTGAGAGATAATCAGTGCACCCCGCTGCCAGCGCCTTGGGCTTGTCTTCCGGGAAGGCATACGCTGTAACAGCCAGGATGGCCAGAGACCTGAACTCCTCTTCCTGACGTAATCGCCTTGTCAGTGAAAGTCCGTCTTCCTCGCCGGCCAGTGAAATGTCCATCACTACGAGGTCAATATGCCTGCTGTGCAGCAGGTCCCAGGCATCACGTGCATTGGTGACGGCTGATATGTCATATATTCCGGACAGTAGCTTCCTGAAATACAACTGGCTGTGCGCGTCATCTTCAACTATCAGAACAGATTTCTGTTCCGTGGATAACTGATCTTTCATCCTTTTATAATATTGATTTTAAAGGTAGGATGGAAACCGCATGTTTGAAAGTTATGTTCATAAATATTTCAGTATACAATTCATGTGGGTTTCATATCCTGATAAGATTATATGACAGTGTTCCGGCATTTATTTTTTCTCCGTGGATGAGTGCTGTATTCCAGTCGGTATTTGGATGTGTTATCCTGAATTTGTCTTTTCCCTTAAGGTCTCCTGAGGCTTCTTTCTCAATTAAATGCGACGCTCCGGGGGCAGCCGTCACCATATCTGCACAAGCCCTGTCAAGTGCAACAGGGTCTTTTGATGCCGCCATGCCGATGTTGCCAACAAGCGGAAGATCATTGTGACCCCAGCAGTCGCAGTCAGGGGACACGTCCATTATGAAACTTATATGCAGCGCCTCTTTGCCTTTCACCGCTGCAAAAGCGTATTCTGCAAGTTTCCTGCTCAGGATATCCCCGCCGGGGCCCCATACAACCCGTGCTGAATCAAACTGGCACACTGCAACACACTGGCCGCACCCGGTACATTTCTCAGTATCGATGTGCGCTTTCCGGTTTTCCATGAGGTGAACCGCATCGTGAGCGCAATTTATTACGCACATATTGCATCCGGTGCAGGTCTTTTCATATATCTCAGGAGGATTACCGGAGTGGAGGAAGAGCTTGCCGCCAACTGAGGCGCATCCCATGCCGAGGTTCTTGATTGCACCGCCGAAACCTGTCTGCTCATGTCCCTTGAAGTGATTGAGAGTAATTATGACATCAGCATCAGCCACCGCAGTGCCTATCATGGCTTTTTGAGTGTATTCAAGGTTAATTTCTATCTCACGGTAGTCTGTACCCTTAACCCCGTCTGCAATAATGACGTTGCATCCCGCACTGAGAGGGTTGTAACCGTTTGAAAAGGCCGCCTCGAGATGGTCGGGGGCATTTGATCTCTGTCCGTGATACAGGGTGTTGCAGTCAGTCAGATAGGGTTTGCCTCCCTTCGCCCTGACCATGCCTGCTATCTTTGCCGCGAAATTGGGCCTAAGGTAGGCCATGTTCCCCGGTTCCCCGAAGTGAACCTTTATAGCAGTCATCTTGCGGTTGAAATCGATGCTGTCAAAACCTGCAGCCCTGACAAGCTTTTCCAGCTTTTTAAGCAGGTTCAGCGAGGGGGTGCTGTGCATGTCAGTGAAGTATACCTCAGAGGCCTTCATACATCTATGGAATAACCCTATACATTCAGGACATCGATGAGGTCAATGAGATGCTGGTTAAGTCCTTTATGGAGTTTAACAGCTTTTCTGAAAGGCACCAGTACTACCTCATCATTCTGGAGTCCTACCATGACGCTTTTCTGGTCATCGAGCAGCGCTTCCACAGCGGCATTTCCAAGACGCGAGGCATTGACCCGGTCAAGTGCTGAGGGTGATCCGCCTCTCTGTAAATGGCCCAGAATGGAGACCCTGATATCATAGTCGGTAAATTCAGGCTTAAGCCTTTCGGCAATTGCCATCGCACCTCCCTCTTCATCGCCTTCGGCAACAATAATTATATTGCTTGATTTCCTTCTCTTGTTCCCGTTTTCTATCATTTTCTTGAGATCACGGCCTTCGCCCTTAATCTCGGGCATAATAATCGCCTCGGCACCGGTGGCAATACCGCTGAAGAGAGCAATATGTCCTGCCTCGGCACCCATCACCTCAACGAAAAACATCCTGTTGTGAGCGCTTGCTGTATCACGTATTTTGTCAACACACTGGACTACAGTGTTGAGAGCTGTGTCATAACCTATTGTATAGTCGGTACCGTAAATATCATTGTCAATTGTTCCCGGCACCCCGACAAACGGGATGTTATACTCCTCATCAAAGATTCTTGCACCTGTAAAAGATCCGTCACCGCCGATGACAATTACTCCGTCTATCTCGGCAGCAACCAGGTTTTCATAGGCCGTTCTTCTTCCTTCCGGTGTTTTGAACTCTTCGCAGCGGGCTGTTTTCAGGATTGTTCCGCCCCGTTGGATAGTGTCACTCACACTGTGAGCCTTCAGTGGTTTGAAATTGGCATTTATCATACCCAGGTAACCGTGTCTTATGCCAATAACTTCCAGCCCGTTAAAGATGGCCGTACGGGTGACTGCCCGTATTGCAGCATTCATTCCGGGAGCATCGCCTCCCGAGGTCAAAACCCCTATTCTTTTGATTTTCGCCATGGTAAAATATTGTAAAAACTAAAGAAGCGCAAAGGTAGGAATATTTTCAGCCATAACAAAAATCAGCGTCACCGACGTTCATAACCTTTCAACAGAAGCTGCGACCTCATGAATCAGCCAGTGTGGAGTTGAGGTTGCCCCGCAAATACCTGCACTTTCTGCATCCCGGAACCATAAAGGGTCTATTTCTGTAACTGATGAAATGAAATGAGTCCTTTTATTTTCACTGAGGCAAACTTCATAAAGCATCTGGCCGTTTGAGCTGGTTTTCCCACTCACAAAAATGATCACGTCATGCTCTTTTGAAAATTTCCGGAGCCTTGGCTCCCTTCCTGAGACCTGGCCGCAAATTGTGTTACTGACCCGGAGATCTGCTGCAGGGGAATTTCAGATGCACCTTTTCAACCTCTTCAGAGATAATATCTGCCAGACGGCCATAATCAGTCTTACTCATCGTGGTTTGAGAAAACAGGTAAACAGGCCTCGTATAATCTATCTTCGGAATGTCTTTCAAAGAGCTGACAAGGATGGCGTCACCCCCGGCAGCGCCAAGAAGCCCCACAACCTCCGCATGTCCTTCCTTCCCGTAAATGACTACCTGTCCATTTTCTTCACGGGCGGTTGCTGCAGCACGTTTGATCCTTTGCTGCAGGGTCTGAACTATAGGGCATGTGGCATCAATAATCGTAATATTGTTTTTCAGCGCTGTTGCATATGTTGACGGTGGTTCTCCATGAGCCCGTACAAGCACCTTACAGCTCTCTCAACTGCTTAAACTGATCATAGTCTATTGTTACCAGTCCCAGTTTTTTAAGGCGGTCAACCTCAGTCTCGTTATGTACTATTTCACCGAGGCAGTAAACCTTTTCTCCTGCACGAAGGGATTCCTCGGCCAGCGATACCGCGTTCTTAACGCCGAAGCAAAAGCCGGAGCCCAGCTCAATTACTGCCTTCATTCAGCTTCCCGTTGTAAAGTTTACTGAACCAGACCATCTGGTCCTCCATTGTCATGTGACTGTTGTCAAGCAGTACCGCATCATCTGCCATCCGCAGGGGACTGGCCTCCCGTGATCCGTCAATCATGTCACGTTCATTGATGTTCCTGATGATTGCCTCCCTGTCAGCCGGCATACCCTTTCCGACAAGTTCCAGATACCTGCGCTGCGCCCTTATCAGAGGATCAGCAGTCATAAATATCTTTATTTCAGCATTGGGGAAGACCACAGTTCCGATATCACGGCCATCCATTACTATTCCTCCCCCGGATCCAATCTCACGCTGTAATTCCACCATTTTTTCCCTTACCCCGGCAATGGCTGCTATGGCGCTCACATTGTCAGATACTGCCCTGTCACGTATTTCCCTCTCAATCTTTTCGCCGTTGAGGAGGGTCTCATACTGCCCGGTGTCATGATTCAGACCGAAACTTATCTTTATTGCGGGCATCGATTTTAAAACCGCATCACTGTCTGCCACACCGCCTGAGGTAGTTCCGTTTCTGAGGCAATGAAGTGTTACGGCTCTGTACATGGCTCCGGAGTCAATGTAGAGGTACTTTAGCTCGGCTGCAATAGCCTTTGCAAAAGTGCTTTTACCGCATGATGAGAATCCGTCGACGGCTATTGTATATTTCCTGTTTTCCTTCATAAGGGTCATAAAGTTAAAACGATAAGCAGGCGATATGGTTCATTGTCCGGTGGTTTTAATGAACCTGTCAGGTCTGATTGTAATTGTCAGATGGTTGGCTGATCCGGCAAGATGAAAGGTGTCACGGCCGTAGGCCAGTGAAAAAGCCCTGGCATTAAATCCGAATCCCCAGGAAAATCCTGCCATGCCTGCCCTCTGTTCCGTGCGCAGTTCGGCCCTGCGCTGGTAATTCAGGCCCGCCCCGATCCAGAGATTCTCAACAGGCAGTATCTCAGCACCGAAAATCATATGCCT
Source organism: uncultured Bacteroidales bacterium (assembly GCA_963757935.1). Classification (GTDB taxonomy): domain Bacteria; phylum Bacteroidota; class Bacteroidia; order Bacteroidales; family VadinHA17; genus SR-FBR-E99. The sequence goes on from CAVWSZ010000005.1 coordinate 33,903, forward strand.
CAGAATATTCTCGCCGGTGCCTCCTTCAGGCACATCATCAGTGGTGTCCCAGTCAAAGGTAAGGTCAGGTTTTTCAAGGTGTCTCAGCGTCAGTGAGAACCTGAAGGGAGCGTGTTGGAGCCTCTTTGTCACTCCTGCAACAATCTCAAATGGCAGAGGCTCTCCGCCTGCTCCGGTGTAACTCTTTATCTGAAAGCCTGCATTTCTGATAACCAGCCCTGCATCAAGAAGCATTCCGGCATTATGATATGAAACACCGATATCAGCGCAAATTCCCGCAGAAAAATATCTCTCAAGGTGTGAGAGAACGGGCTTTATATTTATTCCTGCCGTGAAGGAGGAATCGATAACCCTTGAATAAATCAGATTCAGGGCATATTCTGACCCGGAGAATGATCCGGTAATGTTTCCCGAGGCATCCGCCCCGGTGAACTTTCCGTAGCTGATAAAGCTTAATCCTCCGGCAAGGGTTCCTTTACCCTGCAAGCCACCTGACCAGGAAGCATAGCCGTAGGTAATGCCTGCGAAATAGGAGCTGAAGCTCAGGGAAATATCGTTGTCCATAGAACTGCTTAGCAGTGCAGGATTAAAATAGGGGAGGCTAAGGTCACCAACTCCCTGCGAGACAGTCATTCCACCTGTGGCAGCAGCAAACGCCGAATGGTTGATGTCGAGGAACCCGTAAACATTGTCGCCGCCGGTCTGGGCTGACAGGCGTGACAGTGCAAGCACTGAAAGGGCAATGACTGTAAATATCCTCATAAATGAACTGCCTCAGAACAAAGATAACACAATCAGTTAAACTTCAGGCGCTGCGGCCTGCCAGGTCGACCTCCGCAGCAATACTGACCTTCTTGCCTGCCTGTGAGAGGAACAGACCTGCAATCACCACTGCCATTCCGACAATGTTGCGGAACGTAATTTGGTCGCCCACCATGAAGAAGGCTATTACGGCAGTAAAGACAGGTATCAGGTTGCTGAATATATTGGCCCGTGAAATACCGAGGTGCCTGACTGAATATGCGAAGAGGACAAACGCTCCGCTGGAGGCGAAAACAGCGAGCAGGATTATGGCGGTGAAACTACCCGCCACAATTCCGGTATCATTCAGTTTATGCAGATCGAAGATCAGGAATAGCGGGAGAAACAGTACCACGCCTATTACATTCTGTACATTTACAATATATATCGGACTGTACTTTGTGGCCAGTTTGTGGAGCATCATATTGTAACCAACCGCAGCGCTTACAGCCATCAGCATGAGCCCCAGACCCTTCAGGCTCATGGCAATGGAACCGGATGAATTGGTAATGAATATAAGTACACCGATAAATGACAAAATCACACCTGCATAATTAATTAATCCTAGTCGTTCGCGGTAGAAGATCCACGCAAAAATCACGGCGAACACCGGAATTGTTGAGATGATGACAGACCCCACCGTTGAGGAAACATATGTCAGACCGAAGCTTTCACCGAGGAAATAAAGGAACGGCTCGAACAGAGCCAGCATCAGGAAATATTTTTTATCACCTGACCTGATTTTGGTAAATCCGTGAGTCAGCCAGAGAAAGGTCGAAAGGAAGACTGCGGCAATGGCAAGCCGGATGAACACAATTGTGATCGGATCGTAAACCCTGTTGGCGATCTTGAACCAAACAAACGAGAATGACCAGAAGATCATTGAAAAAACAAGGGCTAAGTAGGGTCTGCCTTTCATAGTAAATTCACGGGGTTTTTCCGGCGGGCGAAGTTAATTCAATATTCTTAAAACTGTAATAATACAGGCTGAGGAACAGGAAAGATGAATGAGAGCCAGGCCGTGGAAAGTTCGACCGGTATTGGTTGATATTCTAAAATTGTAACATAATGTGCAGTCATATAGGCATTTATGCATAACATGACTTTCGACTGAAATTTACGCAGCTCCTGAAAGCCATTTGGTGGTATCGATTTATTATTATATTTGCCGCTTCAATAGAGTTGAATTCGTATGAAAGGAATCAAGATCGTTGTACTGGCCAAGCAGGTACCTGACACCCGCAATGTGGGGCCGGATGCTATGAAGGCTGACGGCACCGTGAACCGTGCCGCGCTGGCTGCCATTTTTAACCCTGAGGATCTCAATGCCCTCGAACAGGCCCTGCTGCTGAAAGACAGTATCCCGGGCACCACTGTCACAGTGCTCACAATGGGCCCCGGAAGGGCTGCAGAGATAATCCGTGAAGGACTCTACCGCGGTGCTGACGACGGTGTTTTGCTTACTGACAGGGCCTTTGCCGGGTCTGACACACTGGCAACGTCTTATGCATTAACCCTTGCAGTTCGCAGGATCAATCCTGATCTTGTAATAGGCGGCCGCCAGGCAATTGACGGTGATACTGCCCAGGTGGGGCCGCAGGTGGCAGAGAAGCTCGGGTGGCCGCAGGTCACATATGCTGAAGCGATGCATTTTGAAGATGACATGCTCATTATCCGCAGGCGACTTGAACGGGGAGTGGAGACTGTCAAGGCTCCCCTTCCACTGGTGGTGACTGTAAACAGCACAGCACCGGAGTGCCGGTTCCGTCATGCAAAACTTGTCATGAAATATAAAAACGCACGAACCGATTCAGAGTTGCAGACTGAGAATGCGGACTATATTGCCAATGCCCGTACGTATATGCGTATTACTGAATGGGGAATTGACGCCGTCGGTGCAGACACTGAACAGCTGGGTTTGTCAGGGTCACCCACCAAGGTAAAGGAGATTGACAATGTTGTCCTGCAGTCGAAGGAGACAAAACGCCTCAGCGCTTCAGACAGGGATATCGAAGCTCTGGTCAGGGAGTTGCTTGAAAGTCATACTATAGGTTAATAAACAGAAAAATTCATATACCGTGAATAATCTTTTCGTCTTTTGTGAACTTGATGAAGGCAAACCGGTTGATGTCAGCCTTGAACTGCTGACAAAAGGGCGGTCGCTTGCCAATGTGCTCGGATGCAAACTGGAAGCGGTGGTGCTTGGCAGCGGGATCGACGGCATCGAAAACGTTCTGTTTCCATACGGAGCTGACGTTGTGCATGTTGGCGATGATCCGGAACTTGAACATTACCGTACAATGCCGTATGCCTCGGTTATAATAGGACTGTTCCGGCAGGAGCAGCCCCAGATAGCACTTTTCGGTGCCACAACAGCCGGACGTGATCTGGGCCCGAGGGTCTCCTCAGCGCTCCACAGCGGCCTTACAGCAGACTGTACCAGCCTCGAGATAGGTGATCATTATGTAAAGAAAACTGATACAACTTACAAAAACCTTCTTTACCAGATCAGACCTGCCTTCGGCGGCAATATAATCGCCACAATCATCAACCCTGACCACCGGCCTCAGATGGCTACGGTACGTGAGGGCGTGATGAAAAAGGAGATTCTGAACAAGAATTTCAGAGGTGAGCTGAAACATATAAATGTTAAGGAATATTTCAGACCTGAAGACTTTGCAGTAGAGATCATTGAACGGCACATGGAAGCCCGCAGGGTGGATATAAAAGCCGCTCAGATTGTTGTTGCAGGCGGTTACGGAATGGGCTCAAAGGAAAACTTCAGGCTTCTCTACGAGCTGGCAGAAGTCCTCGGAGGTGAGGTGGCTGCATCAAGGGCAGCAGTTGATGCCGGATATGCAGGGCATGAAAGACAGGTTGGGCAGACAGGCGTCACCGTGAGGCCGAAGCTCTACATTGCATGCGGTATCTCAGGACAGATACAGCATACTGCCGGTATGAACCAGAGCGGCAAAATCATTGCAATTAACAATGACTCCATGGCCCCTATCAATGACATCGCCGACTATGTAATCAACGGTGACGTGACAGAGGTGATACCCAGGCTTATCAAACATTATAAGGCAAACGCCAGGTAGGGGACAAAACAATAAATCTGAAGAAAATGGCAAATTTCTATACTGAAAACAAGGATCTGAGGTTTCATCTCCACCATCCGCTGATGGAAAAGATTGTAAGACTCAAGGAGATGGATTACAGGGAGAAGGATCTCTATGATTTTGCTCCCCGCGACTTTGAGGATGCCATGGACAATTATGACAGGGTGCTTGAGATCATCGGAAACATCTGCGGAGATGTGATTGCTCCCAATGCTGAGGATGTAGATCATGAGGGTCCCACTGTTACAGAGGGCAGGGTCCGCTATGCCCGCGGTACACAGGAGAATCATGATACCCTGGCAAGAGCAGGAGTCATCGGAATGAATTTTCCGCGGAAATATGACGGTCTGAATTTCCCGATGGTGCCGTATGTCATGGCTGCTGAGCTGGTCTCGAGGGCTGATGCCGGGTTTGCTAATATATGGGGTTTGCAGGACTGCGGTGAGACCATCCTTGAGTTTGCCTCAGACGAGATGAAGGATGAGTTCCTTCCGCGCTTCAACAAGGGCGCCACAGCTGCAATGGACCTTACTGAGCCGGATGCAGGTTCTGACCTGCAGGCTGTTCAGCTCAAGGCTCACTATGATGAAGCAAAGGGAGTATGGCTGCTGAACGGCGTTAAGCGGTTCATCACCAACGGCGATGCCGAGATATCACTTGTACTGGCACGTTCAGAAGAAGGAACCACTGACGGCAGCGGGTCTGTCACTGTTTGTTTATGACAAGGCTGACGGCGCAGTCACCGTAAGGCGGATTGAGAACAAGATGGGTATCAAGGGATCGCCCACATGTGAGCTTGTGTTCCGCAATGCCCCGGCAAAGCTTATCGGTGAACGCCGTATGGGGCTTATCAAATATGTGATGTCACTGATGAACGGCGCCCGCCTCGGAGTGGGGGCACAGTCGGTGGGCATTGCCCAGGCAGCCTATGAGGAGGCCAGGAAATATGCTTCTGAGAGAAAACAGTTCGGGAAGACAATTGACCAGTTCCCGGCAATCTATGAAATGCTGACTGTGATGCAGGTGAGGCTTGAGGCTATGCGTTCACTTCTGTATGAAACGGCAAGGTTTGTAGATATATACAAGGCATGGTCATTCGTGGCTGAAGAGCGTAAGCTTGAGAAGGAGGAGACGGGAGGAACTCAAAACCTATACCCGGCTGGCTGATCATGTACACCCCGCTGGTCAAGCTCATCACAAGCGAATGGTGCAACCGGATTGCCTATGATGCACTCCAGATTCACGGCGGAGCAGGGTTTATTAAGGATTTCCCGGTTGAGAGGCTTTACCGTGATGCACGAATTACATCAATCTATGAGGGAACCTCACAGCTGCAGGTGGTTGCTGCCATCAGGGGAGTGACAACCGGAGGCTACCTGGCACAGATAAGGGAATATGAAAAGATGACAGTTAGTCCCGAAGTGGAGCATCTTCACCGCAGCCTCACGGAACTCACTGAAGAATATGAAAGTACAGTGGCACTGGTAGTTGCAGCTGGCAATAATGAACTTACTGACTTCCATGCCCGACGGCTGGTGGAGATGGCTGCCAATATCATTATGGGTTACCTGCTGCTGTCTGACTCACAGCGCGATGAGACCTATACAGCCTCTGCCGGACTCTTTATTTCTCTTTCGGTGGCTGAAAACAAAATGAGAGCCGGATATATTAAAGGTTTCGAGGAAAAAGAACTGGGATTGTTCAAGGTTAACTGAACGTTTTTTTTTCCCGGGGACCAGAATGCCTTAATCCTGCTGTTTATCATATTCCTCCAGTGACAAATGTCAATTCCAGAATTGACAAGAAGCACGGCAAACACTGTAAAATTTGTTCTTAAACATCTATTACATTGGGTTATTCCGATATCTTTGTGATTGAAATAACAACACTACAAAGATGGATCGAAAAGTAAAGATTATCAGAACATTTGCTTCTGTTGTGCTGCTGGCAGGACTTGTGGGTCTCACTTCGTGTGAGAAGTATGTCTGGTCACCTCCTGAGGTTCCCGAGGACATAGTTATCAGTTTTTCCACCCATATATATCCTCTGTGCAATTCGTGCCACTCGAGCTGGACACCGACCAAAGTATACGATGAATTGCTGGAAAGGGTAAATCTCACTGATCCTCCTGCAAGCATTATCCTGACTTTCCACTCGTCGATAGTGGAAACCAACATGATTCGGGTAAATGATGAGGTTACCCTGAAGGCTTCGGAGGTAATAAAACTTTGGGCGACACAGGGCGCTGCCAACAACTAAAATGAAAAAACCTATAATCCAGATAACTATGAAAAAGATACTTGCAACACTGATTCTCGCGCTGCTTGTTATGCCGGCTTTCAGCCAGGAAGGCGAAGACTACCCGGTAAGACTGTTTGAAACAAGTATATTAATTGACAATCAGACAGTGACAACCCCCTTCAAGGGAATGCTCGAGTTTGAGATACATCACAGGTTCGGAACGGTGAACAACGGTCTTACTGACCTCTTCGGCTTATGGGCACTCGGAAACATACGCCTGGGCCTGAACTATGCAATCTCTGACAAGCTGATGATTGGTGCGGGAACAGCGAAGAATTTCCGTGCTCAGGATCTTGCTGTAAAATATGCTCTCCTCCGTCAGACCAATTCCGGATCAATGCCGTTATCTCTTACCCTTTACGGCAACATGGGCATTAACCTCACCCCTGAAGAAAACTTCGGCCCGGCTCACGACTGGAAAGAGATACACAGGCTATCATATTTCACTCAGGCAATTTTTGCACGTCAGTTCAGCAAGCTCTCACTGCAGGTGGCACCCACCCTCATTTACTTCAACGCTGTGGAGATAGGTTACAAAAACCTCAATTACGGTTTATCAGCCGGTGCAAAGTATAATGTCTTCGGTTCTCACAGCCTGTTGCTCGAATATGATCAGCTCTTCAGCAAACAGGAGAACGAAGACTTTAATCCCAAACCGCAGCTTGGTGTAGGATGGGAAATCAGTACAGCAACACATGCATTCCAGATATTCTTTGCAAATTACAAGGATATACTGGGGCAGTACAATTTCCTTTATAACCAGAACAGTATTGCCGACGGCAACTTCCTGTTAGGTCTCAATATCACTGTAAGGTTCTAACTGATACTGTGGGAAACATGTTCTTATAAGAATCTGCTCCCCGGCCTTCTTTTTTCAATGGTGTTGACCTTCCAGCTGGGAGCGATGCCGATGCAGGATGAAACAGGCGGGGAGAAAAAGCAGAAAGGGCTGGAATTCAGCTTGTATGGTGATTTGAACAATCAGAATTGCCTGAAGTGTCACGGCAAGCTGGTATACAGCATAACCGATACCGTAACCGGCCAGTCGAGGAAGGAACTGATGGCTGAGCATAATTTTATCAGTCCTGATGCCTTCTACAATTCTGTACATTGGAGTTTTAACTGCCTTGACTGCCACAGTGAGGGATTCAGGAGTTTCCCCCATGCTATAGAAACACGCTTTGAAGCCGGCTGGAGTTGTCTCGACTGTCACGGTTATGACCCTGCGTATGCGCAGTACAAGTTCGAGGAAATAGATGCCGAATACCAGAAGAGTGTTCATTTTACGGCCACTGACGGAGCGTTTACATGCTGGCAGTGCCATGATGCCCACTATTATAATCCTCTTGCCCGTGAAACAGGAAGCGGACGCGAGAATATTCTCAAATCCAATGAGATGTGCCTGCACTGTCATGGTAATCCGGATATTATGGGCCTTGTAACTGAAAAGGAGCTTACAATGGTATTGCCAAGACATGAGTGGTTACCTGATGTGGACAGGCACCTGGCAGCTGTAAGGTGCATCGACTGTCATACCCGGATGACCGACAGTGTACTTGTGGCTCATGAAGTAATGCCGGCAGACAGCGCAGTCAACACGTGCGCCGACTGCCACAGTCAGAACTCAATCCTTATCGGCACCCTTTACAAATATGCATCAAAGGAGAGCCGTGACCAGAAGGGTTTTGTAAACGGAGTTATTTTCAACAATGACTCGTATGTAATCGGGGCAAACCGCAGTAAATTCATTTCACTTGCGGGAATGTTAATGATTGGAGCAGTCCTTCTCTTTGCAGGAGTACATACAATAATCAGGATAATAATCAAACCAGTAAAGAAATACTATGAGTAAGAATTTCTACCACTATCCGGTCTGGGTAAGACTTTGGCACACCACCAATGCAGTCTTATGTCTGTTCCTGATTGTGACTGGTTTCAGCATGCTCTATTCAGATCCGTCAAATGATCTGGTGGTGGGATTTAAACGAGCCGTCTCGGTACATAACGTATGCGGGGTTTTGCTGACACTCAGTTATACTGTTTTCCTCATCGGTAATCTTTTCACGGCAAACGGAAGACATTATCTGATAAATATAAAAGGCATCGGGAAAAGGCTGTTTCAGCAAGGGTATTTTTATGCCTACGGTTATTTTAAAGGTGAAAAAGCCCCTTTTCCGGTAAACGGAGAACGCAAGTTCAATCCTCTTCAGCAGGTTTCCTATGTGGGAGTGATGTACATGGTGGTGCCACTCCTTTTCGTAACCGGCTGGGCCCTTATGTTCCCGGAATTTATTCTCAAAAGGTTCCTGGGATTCAGCGGTATTTTTCTGACTGATCAGTTCCATGTAGTACTTGGATTCCTGGTCGTCATATTTCTTTTTATTCACCTCTATGTCAGCACAATGGGGAAATCGCCCGTGAGTAATTTCAAAAGTATTATTACAGGCTGGCAGGAGAGCCATTGATTGTGGCATGATATTATCCTTTCGGAGAAGGCAGGATTGAAACTCCGGAGGAACTTAGATGAAAGGATGAATATGAAAAAGAATAAGGAAGAGTCTTCATCGCGGAGAAAGTTTATCCGAAACCTTGGCCTTGGCCTGGGATCAGCGGCCGTTGCCGGCGGTGCTGCCATTGCACGCGAACCGGCTGACCCAGGAATCAGGTGAAAAAGTTATGCTTCTTTCATCAGACGGCAAGCTGGTTGAGGTTGACAGGGCAGCCATCAGGGTTGCCAAAGCCCGGACAAAGGAAGAGATAAAGAAATCCTACAAGGGGTTGCCGGGAAAGAAGTTTGTAATGGTAATCGACCTTGCCAAATGCAAGAATGCCCGGAAGTGTGTTGATGCCTGCCAGGAAGGGCATATGCTTCCGAAGGACCATGAATGGATTAAGATTTACCTGTTGCAGGATTCGGAAATGGCAAGTAAATACTGGTTTCCCAAACCCTGCTATCACTGTGACAATCCGCTTTGTGTAAGCGTTTGTCCCGTTGGTGCCACCTACAAGCGGGAGGACGGGATTGTCCTTGTAGACAACAAAAGATGCATCGGATGCAAGTTCTGCATGACCGCATGTCCCTATTCAGCCCGTGTATTCAACTGGAAAGATCCGGAGGTCGAAGTGCCCAGGGATCACGTGTATGATCCGGAACTGAATATTCCTGCGGTGGAGGGCACTGTCGGGAAATGTGTATTCTGTGCTGACAAGCTGAGAGTCAATGAGCTTCCGAGATGCGTCAAAGCCTGCCCGATGGGGGTTATTTACTTTGGCGATATTAACGAAGATGCAGTAACCAACGGTGTGGAGACCTTAAGGTTCTCATCACTTATGCGTGACAAACAAGGGTACAGGCATATGGAGGAACTCGGAACAGCGCCGAGCGTCTATTATCTTCCTCCTGTGAACCGGATGTATCCTGTCGAAATCGGATTTGAGGATCTGGATGAATCAATTTCCGAAAGGTATACTCCTCATGATGTAAAGAAGCCAAAAAAGAATGACCGATGAGCGCAATCAGAGAGTCTTTGCTTAAGGACCTGACGCCTGAAATTGAGAAAACAGGCAGGAGCTGGTACGTAGTCTTCGGGATCTTTCTATTGATTTTTATAGTCGGAATTTACGGACTGATACAGCAGATCGACAAGGGACACATTGTGACCGGAATGAGGGACAATGTTGTCTGGGGAGTCTATATTGTTAATTTCATATTTTTTATGGGACTGAGCTACGCAGGTGCTCTCGTTTCGGGGACTCTGCACCTGTTCAAGACGCCGTGGAGAGCACCGGTGATCAGGATTGCCGAGCTGATAACCGTAATCTCTCTTGCAATTGGACCATTCTTCATTTTCTTCTGTGTGGGACGTCTTGACAGGCTGCCCTACATACTGGCATTTCCGAGGATCCAGTCTCCGATTGTATGGGACGTGATAGCAATTCTTACCGATGTGTTCGGGGCTGCAATCTTTCTCTATATCTCGTTTCTTGAAGACTTCGCAATCCTGCGCGACAATGAAGATCTCCAGATTCTTCCCTGGAAGAAAAAGATGTACAGGATCCTTGCTCTGGGATACCAGGGGACTGAAAAGCAGAAGAGAATCCTCAGTTTCTCACGCAATGTTATGGCTGCCATTATCATTGCAATTGCAATCATAGTGTATTCTGTACTTGCGTGGATCTTCGGGGTCACGCTTCAGCCAGGCTGGCACAGCACTATTTTCGGACCATACTTCGTGATAGCAGCCATTTTCTCAGGAGTTGGTCTGCTGATAGTCCTGATGGCAATCTTCAGAAAGATCTATAACCTCGAAAAGTATATCACACTCAAGCATTTCGTGAACCTTGGGATAGTTCTTTTTGTAATAGCGGCGTTCTTCGGGTACTTTACATTCAGTGATTACCTGACCAAATGGTACGGCTCCGTGAAAATGGACAAGATCCTTATAGATAAACTGTTTACCGAATTCAGGTTCTATTTCATTGTTGCGAACTATATCGGGATACTTACCCCGATCATTATTATCGCCATTCCCAGACTGCGCACAATACGGAATATTACAATCGCAGCCGTAATTGCACTTGTGGCACTCTGGGTAAACAGGTATATAATTATAGTTCCCACACTTGAGACACCGTTTCTTCCGATACAGGATACAAGGCCTGACTGGCTGTGGTATTCACCTACCTGGGTCGAATGGTCGCTTACGGCGGCCGGCATTGCCGTTTTCGGAATGCTTTTTATGATTATTTCCAAAATCGCTCCCATTATCTCTATTTCGGAGATGGAGGAAGCCGAAGAGAAACAGAATCAGTTAACAGGCGAACATCATGAGTAAAGCTATTCTGAGATACACTCTACTGACGCTCCTGATCGGGCTTTCGGCCGGCTTCAGCCTGAATGCCGCGCAGGATGAGTCCCCGAAGATTAACCCGTACATGCTTTTCACATACCTGAAGAACACTGATTCCCAGAGAATACTTCAGGTCAGAATGACCAACATTACCCGCACTTCCGAAGTACCACTTCCGGGGTTGAATGTCAGTTTTCTGAATAATGACACGGTGCTCGGAGAGGTTGTAACCAACGGATCAGGCAATGCAGAATTTGTTATCCCTGCAGATTATCAGCTTATTACGGGTGAGGACGGTTCCCGGACCTTTGTTGCCCGTTTTGCCGGCGACAGTCTTACCGAAGCAACGGAAAGTGAGCTTGCCATTACGGATGTCACCCTGGAGATGGTGCTGACAGAGGAGGAGGGTAAGAAAATGGTCCTTTTAAAGGCAACGATGCCATCGGCCGACGGACCTGTTCCTGTTGCAGCTGAAGAAATTTCAGTATTTGTTCCGAGAACTTTCAGCCTGTTGCCGGTTGGCACGGGAACTCTGGAAGCTGATGGAACGGTTAAGATACCTTTCCCTGATGACATACCCGGTGATAAAGACGGTAACCTCACTGTAATCGGAAGGTTTAATGATCACTATCTGTTCGGGAATGTGGAAAAGAGAGAGGAGACACACTGGGGTGTTCCAGCTGTAAAGGCGCCTCCGGCGTACCGCAGTCTCTGGTCGACACTTGCACCGCGGTGGATGATTGTGACCCTGTCAATAATGTTACTGGGCGTCTGGGGTCACTATACATTTGTGGTCATAAGTCTTTTCAGAATCAGGAAAGACGGATTGAAGCACAAAAAACCCGAGTAATTTATTTTGGCACGAAATATGATTAATGTTAAACGTAATTAAAACTTGAAAGCTATGAAATTGAAAATCTTATTTGCATCAGCTATTTTAATAGCGTTTTCAGCCACGCAGGCTGTCAATGCTCAGGCGCAGAAAGCTGCTGAACCGTGGCCGGTTCCTGCCGCTGACAAGGCCAAGGTTAATCCTGTAGCAAAAGATGATGCATCATTGAAAGTTGGAATGACATCATGGATGAAGAACTGTGCTTCTTGCCACGGCAAGACCGGTCTCGGTGACGGCCCCAAAGGCAGGATGACTAAAACCCATCCCGGGGAATTTTTCAGAAGCTGCTTTCCAGGGCGGAACTGACGGTGAGATCTTTTACAGAACCAAAGTCGGCCGCGGTGAAATGCCTGCTTATGCAAACAAGATTCCGGACAACGAAATCTGGTCGATGGTTCACTACATGAGAGGCATGGCGAAGTAATCGGCTTCATTCTTTAAAATAGAAAGGCTGCATCGGATGATGCGGCCTTTTTTTTGGTATGCCCGGCATGAGCAATAACTTCGGGGTGATAGTCACGAACGCACGGGCTGTTCATCCACGGATACATGACCAAATAAAAAACCACCCGCCGTCGGGCGGGTGGTCTTTTTCTTAAACAGATTTATTAATCTGAAGGCTTAGAAGCCAAGGGCTGTCATGGCCTCGATTGAATTGTCAAGCAGGGCTTTCGAGTAGCCGGGGTTATGAAGTCCCCTGCTGCGGTCTTCCTTAAGCGTGTTGTAGTTCAGGTATGCAAGAACTGCATTGGCTTTGAAGGTTCCTGTTTTGGCCAGACCTGTTGATGCATTGTAGATGTTGGCAGCGATAAGCTTAGCTTCAAGAGCAGCCAGTTTTGTATCAAAATCAGTGTGAAGGCCGTTGATAAGTGTGGTAAGCGTAGTAGTGCTGGTGTGGCAGGTAACGCAACCTGTCTGCAGCATCAGCTCTGTGCCGTGGCTGTCATAGAATACACCCATGTTATGTCCGCCTGCTGTGTAACCGTAAGGCTCAGCCATGTGGCAGGTAAGGCATCCTGATGATGTTGAGTGAGGATTGGTGGTAGGATAAGCTACTGTACCGGGGATCTCGAACGGATGTTTGCCGAGGATCAGGTTTGAATTCGGACCGTGGTGCGGGCCCATGCGTGAGCTGGTTATCGCAAAATCGGCACCGTCAAGCACGGGAGCAGGGGTAACTGTACGTTCCTGGTGGCAAGATACGCACTGGTTGCTGGCACCTTTGTCCCATGCCACTGCTGCGCCTTTGTACTGAACCTCAAGGTTCTTTGCGCCGCCGTTGGTAAGAGCCCAGTCGTCATCAGTGTAAGTCTGGTGGATCTTGTGGCAGGTGTAGCAGTTGATCTGCATCGGGTTTTCAACTTTTGTTGTTGCACCGCTTGCAAGGAAAGCAAGGAATCCCTGGCTGGTGTGGCACTGTGCACAACCGTCCCTGTTTGCATATCCTGCATTGCCACCGTTGGCATGCATTGACTCGCTCCACTGTGCGGAGAAAGCTACAATCTGGTCATCTGTATTATGACATTCCGAGCAGGCGAGTGTTGACCCCGGTGCTCCAGGTGTACCGGCATCTCCCTTGTCCCCCTTGTCGCCTTTATCGCCGGCGGGACCCATCGGGCCTTCACAAGATGCCATCACCATTCCGGTCATAACCAGCAGTGATAAAAATTTCAAACTTCTTTTCATAGATATTCCGTTTTTTGGGTAAATATTCACTGGATGCAAGGTAGTCAGAGTGAAAACACAATACTGTGTTTGACCATTGATATTTGAATCACAATGGATTGATAAGTACAAGCAAAGATATTGACAAAAATCAATATTGAGTATGATATATATTAGTTTTTTGATTCATACCTGCCTGTTTCGGTAAATTTGAATCCTTGAAAAAATAGCCGGATGTACAGCGAAAACCATATTTCAAGTTGCGAAGTCTGCACCAGATGCTGGAGCAATTTTAAAAATCTCTCGAAAGAGGACCTTATTATGGTCAACAGGAACCGGTATGAAGCCAACTTCAAACCGGGAGAAATCATTATTAAACAGGGATCCCCGGCCTCGAATGCAATCTTTATGATTGGCGGACTGGCAAAAGTCTACGTTGAAGGATATTCGGGCAAAAACCTCATCCTGAACCTTGCCGAACAGTCGTCAATCCTTGCCGGCCCGGGGGTTCACGTTAATTCGAGGTATCCCTATTCGGTTGCAGCCATTACACAGGTACAGGCTTGCTTTATAAGTTTCGACATTATCAGGAAGGTCATAACAGGCAATCCGGACTTCGCCGTAGGATTCATTGAAGAGCTGAGTGACAAGGCATACAAGATGCATCAGAAGGTTGTCAACCTGACGCAGAAGAAGATGCACGGACGGCTGGCTGAAGCACTGCTCTATTTTTCAGAAACACTTTTTCATTCAGACGATTTTGAAATGGTTCTTTCCAGGCAGGAACTCGGTGAAATGACCAATATGGCCAAAGAAAGCGTGGTCCGGATCCTTGGAGAACTTGAGAATGAGAATATCATTCACGCCACGCCTCGGGCTGTCAAGATTCTGGACCATGACAAGTTGCGCGTTATATCCGAAAAAGGATAGATTTGCATTTTAAATTAAAATCATGAAAGCATTGAAATTTCTTCTTTCACCCATATTTATGGGTATCCTCTTTATTGTGTTCGCTGTCTCGATGGCTGTTGCCACATTCGTTGAAAATGACTACGGCGCAGCGGCAGCCAGGGCGGTTATTTACAATGCCCGATGGTTTGAGTTGCTGTTCCTGCTGCTGGTAATTAACCTGGCCGGACAGATAGTGACCTTCAGGCTTTACCGTAAGGAAAAGCTTACTGTTATGCTGTTCCACCTGGCATTTATTGTAATGGTCACCGGTGCAGCCATAACCCGTTATACCGGGTATGACGGCATTATGGGAATCAGGGAAGGAGAGACATCATCAACCACATATTCATCAGGAAAGTATATCGTATTTGAACTGCTGGGCAGTGACGGGGAGGTGGCGGCAAGCCACTCGAAACCGTTCTCGCTTACTGCCCTGACAGACGGACGTTACAGTAAGACTCTTTCAGCCGCCGGTGAAAATGCGGAACTCACCTACGTGGGATACAGGAATAATGTCAGCAAGGGTATCGAAGAAGCTGCGGGAGGTGTTCCGATGGTCTCTTTCCTTGCAACACGCGATATGGTAAACGGGGAGACAGTAGTCCTCGAAATGGGTGAAAAAATAATGCTCGGTGAGATGTCTGTCAGTTTTGGCACTGATGCTGATCTGAGTGTCATACTTGATTCGGGCAACTTTTTCCTGAAGTCGCCGCAGCAACTCAGGAGCACAAAGATGACAGACAGGGAGGTAACGATTTACGAAGCCGATTCCCTTGTTCCCCTGGCGCCGATGGTTGTTTACTCAGTAGGTGATTATAAAATTGTGCCTCAGAAAATGACCCTTAGCGGTCTGGCATCTATAGTGCCTGGCGTGGGCGGTTCAGGCGGACAGGGTCCCGGAGCTCTCGAATTCAGGTTATCAGGTTCCGGATATGATGAAACCGTTTTCCTGTGGAATAATCCTGCTGAAGATATTGCGCAGTGGTCAGGGAGTGCCGGAAATCTGATGGCAAGGGTGACTTACGGAAGCAGGATAGAGTCACTGCCCTTCGGTATAAGGCTTGACGATTTCGTTCTCGAAAGATACCCCGGATCAAACAGCCCCTCAAGTTACAAGAGTAAGGTGACACTTACGGATAAGGAGATGGGCGTGGATATTCCATTTGAAATATATATGAACCACATACTCAAACACAGGGGATACAGGTTTTACCAGTCGTCTTACGACCCTGACGAAACAGGAACTGTCCTGTCAGTCAACCACGACCCTGCCGGGATGATGACAACATATGCAGGTTATCTGCTGTTGTTCCTGTTCATTGTACTTTCGATAATCAACCGCAAATCGTTCTTCCGTACAGTAACCAGGACTCACTGGAACTCACGATACCGCAGGCCGGTAACCGTACTGCTGTTACTTGCAGCAATGTCAACCGGCAGCCGGGCGAGTGCACAGGAACTCGTCCTTGACCGGAAGGAGGCGGACAGCTTTGGCGCCGTGCTGGCACAGGATCAGAAGGGCCGGACGAAACCACTTTACACAATCAGCAATGATATACTGAGGAAGGTCTCCAGGGAGACTGAGTTCAACGGTCTTTCATCGATGCAGGTTTTCCTGGGTTATTCTCTTGACTTCATGCACTGGCAGAGTGTGCCGCTGATAAAGGTCTCCAATGCTGAGTTGCAGCAGGCTCTGGGATTAAAAACAGACAGGGCTGCCTTCAGTGATATTGTCACCTTGGGTACTGAAGGAGGTTACAAGCTCTCACCCTATATTGACAAGGCATACGCCAAGCCGGAGAGTAAGCGAAGCCGGTTTGACAAGGAGGTGATCAAGCTTGACGAACGTGTGAACATATGCTACATGATGTCAAGAGGTGATTTTCTGCGCCTTTTTCCAATGAAAGACAGCACTGACCACTGGGGTACGTCAGCTGAGGCTGCCGCGGTAGCGACCAGCAATGAGGACTCAATATTCATCCTGAATGTATTGCCGCTGTGGGCGCAGTCAGTGGCTGCCACCGGAAAACCCGAGGTGACACCTGAAGAGACAAGGACAGCCATAATAAATTATCAGCGGACCCACGCTTCCTATGACCTTCCGTCAGTGGCCAAAGTCAGGGCAGAGTTGTTTTACTACAAGGCAAAAATATTTGAGAAGCTCTTCCCCGGGTACGCTACTCTGGGTCTTATAATGATAATTACCCTTCTTGCAGGAATAATATCCGGCAAAAAGGGAGCTTCGCTGCTGATGAAGATACTTGTCGGGGTTGCGGTGCTGGCATTCGCATTCCACACCCTGGGACTGGGTATCAGGTGGTATATTTCCGGCCACTCACCCATGAGCAACGGGTATGAATCAATGCTCTTTATTTCCTGGGTCACGATGCTGGCAGGCTTCATTTTCAGCCGTAAATCGCTGATGGCACTGGCTGCCACAGCAGTGCTTGCAGGGATGACACTCATGGTGGCTCATCTGAGCTTCATGGATCCGGAGATCACCAACCTTGTTCCCGTTCTGAAGTCGTACTGGCTGACACTGCACGTATCAGTCATCACCGGCAGTTACGGGTTCCTGGGACTTGGGGCAATACTGGGAATCATAGTGATGGTAATGATGCTTTTTGTAAATGACAGGAACCGGGAGAACATCAGCGCCACGATTGACGAACTTACAGTAATAAATTACAGGAGCGTCACCCTTGGACTCTATTTCCTTACAATAGGTACATTTCTTGGTGCCGTGTGGGCGAATGAATCGTGGGGCCGTTACTGGGGTTGGGATCCGAAGGAGACCTGGTCGCTTATAACCATTGTCATCTATAGCCTGGTGACACATTCCAGGATGATACCCGGAATGAAGGATACATACACATTCAATGCACTTTCGCTCTTTGCTTTTTCTTCAGTGCTGATGACCTATTTCGGAGTCAATTACTACCTGTCGGGACTGCACTCCTATGCCGGCGGTGATTCAGTGCCGGTGCCTCTGTTTGTCTATGTTGCGGTTATTACCCTTGCCGGTCTTGCCGTGGCAGCATATCTGAGATACAGAAAGTTCAGGTAAAAGTGTTCAGTGATACCTTTTATGCGGTAATATAAAAAAACAGACAGGGCCGCAGCCCTGTCTGTTTTTTTATGGGTATATAGTTCCGTGTTACTTAACGTTTCCGGAGCTTTTCTTTCTGACCACAGTATTTATTGAACCTTTTGTGCCGGCGGCGAACTCATGATGAATATCATATTCTTCACCCTCATAGTAGACCTTATAGTCAACTTCCATAGTCGAGGCACAACTGTTGTATATGCCGCTGCCCTCAACCCATCCCACATAACCGTCACCGAATTCAAAATTCTGCCTTGCCACTGTGACTGTCTTCAAGAAAATCACCTGACAGGGTATATTTGATTACTGCACCCGGTCCGGCAAAGTCCCAGAAATTGTCATTCACTACTGTATTTGCAATTACCGGGTCTTTGGTGAGGTTTACAGGGTATATTCCATAACCGGCTTCGTCGCAGTCAAAGGCACCGGTGAAATTATTAACGTCGAAAGTACAGAACGGCAACACCTTAACCTTAACGATTGTATCATCTGCCATAACACCTTCGGCTGTTTTTTCACCAATTGTAATGTAGGCAGTGTCGTTTGCAGGCATATCTGAAAATTTCAGAGTTGCAATTTTCGTATCGCTGCTGACGCCCTGAAGGGTGGCGCCTGCAACACTCCAGCTCCATGTGGTCCCGGGTTGTTCCCACGGAACGATGACCTCATATTCTGCTGTCTCTGTCTGATATACTGTGGAGGGTCCGTCTATTGTGTAATCTACCGGCACAGGTAGTTCCTTGCCTTTGCATGATGTGAGAATCATTCCGGCTGCCAGAACTGTACCGGCTATCAAAACTAACAAGGTCCTTTTCATTGTAGTAGATTCTTTAAGTTACAGTCTTCCCGGAATAACTTCCCGGTTAACAGATAATAACGTAAAATTAGGCAATATGTTACAAAAAACAAAACCGGGCCGCCAACTGGCAGCCCGGTTTTATCTGTTCAGGGTGGAAGACCGGGTTCGGACCGGCGACCTCCAGATCCACAATCTGGCGCTCTAACCAACTGAGCTACAACCACCGTATTTCGGAGTGCAAAGAAAATGCAAAATTTCCATTCCGCAAACTTTTCATTTACTTTATTGCTCATGATTTACAAATAGTATCTTAGCCGTGTGAAAAATTCATTGGTACAATTATTGAAGCCATTTTTCGTTACCGTACAAAGAAGTTAACCCGTTGAGGCGGCTGAAGCTCATAGACAATATTTCAGGATTGCAGGCTGTACAGCTGCTGAGATTTGTCACCTACCTGGTTATCAGTATTGTTTTTACTAAAAGCCACCTTACAAGGGCAGAAATAGGAACCTGGGAACTCTTCCTTTTCATATCGAGCCTGCTTAGCTTTTTCTGGGTCTCAGGCATAATACAGTCGTTACTCACTCTTTATAACCGGAACAAAACTTTCAGGAGTCTCGGTGACGTCGCAGCCAGAAAATCACCCGAGATATTCAACGCATTCCTGCTCATACTCTTCTTCAGCCTCCTGGTATTTGCCCTGGGCATCCCAATTAAGAATACGCTGCCTTCCATCGGGATAAAGCAGGACATACCGTACCTCGGACTGCTTCTCTGGTATATCCTGCTCAGCAATCCTGTCTACGCTGATCGAATACATCTATCTGCTCAATAACAGGTCATACCGTATAATGCAGTACGGCTTTTATACTTACGGTGCGCAGCTGGTACTCGTGCTTGCACCGGTAATAGCGGGCTTCGACGAGAAAAGTGCCATTTACGGACTTTTTATTATCACCGGAATACGCTGGATATGGCTGCTGATACTGCTCAGACGCTACACAGTAATGAAGGTGTCATTCACTTTTATCAGGGAACAGCTGTATATCGGGATGCCCCTTATCCTTACATTTCTGATCAGCGGATCAGCACAGTATATTGACGGTATAATAGTCTCAGTAAAATATGAAGATCCGGGGGTGTTTGCAATGTTCAGGTACGGTGCGAAGGAGTTTCCCCTGGTGTTGCTGCTTGCAACAGGACTGAGCAACGCGCTGCTGCCGAAGTTCAGTACGCGGGAAGGGATGAGAGAGGCACTTGAAACCCTGCGGGCAAAGTCGAAAAAGCTGATGCACTATCTTTTTCCGGCCTCGATGGTTCTGATGTTTTTTGCCAGGTGGCTCTACCCGCGGGTTTTCACTCCCGAATTCGCAAGGAGTGCAGATGTTTTCCTGATTTATCTCCTTCTTATAATTCCAAGGCTTGTATTCCCGCAGACAATAGTGATAGGACGCAAAAAAACCAATGTCACACTCATCGCTGCAGTGGTAGAACTTGCTATAAACATACCCCTGAGCCTGATGCTTATAAAACCCTACGGGGTTGTTGGTGTTGCCCTTGCGACATTCCTGGTTTATTCGTTTGAAAAAGTGTTCCTGATCTGGTATGTGTGGTCTAAAATGAAAATCAGGCCCGCCCAGTATATTCCGATGACTGCCTGGCTGATCTATTCCGGGCTCCTTGTGCTCCTCTTCGTACTCATCGACCACCGGGTGATTGACATTTACTAGTCCCGCAGCCGGTTTCCGTTAAAATCAAAAACTGTATCTTTGGGTCTTGAAAATGCGGTATTGACGGTTATGAAATGAGCGCTGTTTCATATCCGGACCCTCAGAAATGATTGAAATGATAATAGTCGAAGTAAATACACCCGCACTGAGGAGGGAGTTCATCTCCTTCCCCAAACGTCTCTACAGGGGAGATCCCTTCTGGGTATGTCCGCTCGATACGGAGGTGGAGGCGGTATTTGATCCTGCCAGGAATTATGTCTTTCGCCACGGGGAAGCCTCACGCTGGATACTGAAGGGGGATGACGGAAAGACGATCGGCAGAGTCGCCGCTTTCATTGACCGCGAGAGAGCAAAGGCATACCGACAGCCTACCGGTGGAATGGGATACTTTGAGGTCACCGAATCAGAAGAAGCTGCATTCAGGCTATTCGATACAGCCCGCAAATGGCTGGCAGACAGGGGTATGGAAGCAATGGACGGACCCATAAACTTCGGCGAGAATGACAACCACTGGGGACTCCTTGTGGATGGCTTCACCCAACCTGGTTTCGGGATGCCATATCATAAAAAATACTACCGCAAATATTTTGAGGAATACGGATTTAAAACCTATTTCGAGCAGTACAGCTACCATAAGAATGTGGGAGTTGTGGAGGTATTCCCGGAACGGTTCATGAAGATAGCTGACTGGATATCCAAACGTCCGGGTTACTCTTTCCGCCATTTCGAGATCAGGAATCCCGAAAAGTACGTGTCGGATATTACCGAAGTATATAACTCAACCTGGTCGGCATTCAAGGAGGATTTTACGCCCCTTGATCCAGCCAGGCTTCATAAAAGCCTGAATGAGGCAAAGGCTTTTATCGATGAGGAGCTCATCTGGTTTGCATATCATAATGACAAACCGGTAGCTTTTTTTATAATCTTTCCCGACCTGAACCAGATAATCAGGCATTTTAACGGCAGGCTGCACCTGTGGAATAAGCTCAGGTTCCTGTGGTACAGGCAGATTCATACAATGACCCGCATGAGGGCCTTCGTTGCAGGTGTAAATCCGTCATACCAGAACAGCGGCATCGAATCAGCCATCTTCCTGCAGCTCTTCAACGTATTCCGCAAAAAACGCTGGTACAAAGAGCTTGAACTCTCATGGGTGGGAGATTTTAACCCCAAGATGATAGCCATATATGAAGCTCTCGGGGGCGAGAGAGCCAAGACTCATATCACTTACAGGTATATGATAAATGACAGGCTTCCCTCAAGAACATATAAGGAAGAGATGGAGGAGAAACATGCGGAGAAGCTGTTAAAGCAAAAAAGCTGAAAGAAAATTGTTGCTCTGTTTGCATATTTATAATTGTTCATTAACTTTGCAAACCCTTAGAAAAGGGATTTTCAGAATAAAAAATTAAGAACTGCTGAGTTATGAAAGAAGGTATACATCCCGGTAATTACAGGATGGTTGTATTTCAGGATATGTCGAACGGACACGCCTTTATGACAAGATCCACAGCCTTCTCCAGGGACACTATCAAGTGGGAGGACGGGAATGAGTATCCGCTTATTAAGCTGGAGATATCGAATACTTCTCATCCCTTTTACACGGGCAAGATGAAGCTTGTTGACACCGCAGGAAGGGTTGACAAGTTCATGAACCGTTACAAGGGGCACCTTGACAAGAAAACGAAATAGGCAATCAAAGGCCTTAAAGAGCTGTCCCCACCGGGCAGCTTTTTTTTTGCTCCCGGGGTAACGATTATTTAAGTAATTTTGGGAAGTTTGTAACTGTATGGAGAAAAAGGAATCAAGAAGGTGGGAGAGCGCACTGTTTAATGAGCTCATTGACGAGGGACGGGAGATCATCCCAATACTTTCTGACGGTGATGATCAGGAGCTTGAGGAGGTAGCGATACCCGGAAGTGTTCCTCTGCTGCCGCTCCGGAACACCGTCCTGTTTCCCGGAGTTGTGATACCTATTGCCGTTGGCCGGACCAAATCGGTACAGCTCGTGCGTGATGCGTACAGGGGTGACAAGCTGGTCGCAGCCGTGGCTCAGATTGATGCCGAGATTGATGACCCGGACATACGTGATCTGAATGTGGTAGGCACGCTCGGACAGATAGTAAAACTGCTTGAAATGCCTGACGGCACAACCACCGCGATCATCCAGGGGCGCAGGCGAATATCAGTGATTGAAGTCGTTCAGCAGGCACCTTACATGACGGCCCGCGTCAGGGCTTTGCCCGAAGCGAAGGTCACCGAGGAAGAAAAGGATTTCGACATTATTATCGGATCACTGAAAGACCTTTCAGTGAAAATTGTAAAACTGAATCCAAATATTAATCCCGAAGCTTCCTTTGCCGTCAAGAATATCGAGAACAGCACATATCTTATCAATTATATCTGCGCAAACTCAGAGATAAACGTCTCTGACAAACAGAAACTGCTGGAGGCTTCCTCGCTTAAAGAGCGTGGCCTGCGACTCATGGAGCACCTGGTGAGGGAGATACAGCTCCTCGAGCTGAAGAATGAACTGCAGTCAAAGGTCAAGAATGAGATTGACCAGCAGCAGCGCGAGTTCCTCCTGCATCAGCAGATGAAGACCATCCAGAATGAACTGGGTGGCAATCCTGTCGAAAAAGAGGTCGAAGATTACCGCCTGAGAGCCACCAAAAAGATCTGGAACCAGGATGTCGCGAAAGTATTCACACGTGAACTTGACAAGCTGGCGCGACTGAACCCTGCCGCCGCCGAATATTCGGTGCAGGTGAATTATATACAGACACTTCTTGAACTGCCGTGGGACGAATTCACGAAGGATAACCTCGATCTGAATCATGCACGCCAGGTCCTCGATGAAGACCATTACGGACTTGAGGAAGTCAAGGAGAGAATCCTTGAACACCTTGCAGTGCTTAAGCTCAAGGGCGACCTGAAATCGCCGATACTGTGCCTGTACGGTCCTCCGGGGGTGGGCAAAACATCCCTTGGCAAATCCATTGCACGGGCTCTTGACCGCAAATATTGCCGGATGTCGCTTGGAGGTCTGCATGATGAAGCAGAGATAAGAGGACACCGTAAGACATATATCGGGGCCATGCCCGGACGGCTTGTACAGAACATCAGAAGAGCCGGATCTTCCAACCCTGTTTTCATACTTGATGAGGTTGACAAAGTGGGACAGGATTTTCGGGGAGACCCTGCTTCAGCACTTCTTGAAGTACTTGATCCTGAACAGAATACTCATTTTTACGACAACTACCTCGAGCTTGAATATGACCTTTCGAAGGTTCTTTTCATAGCCACTGCCAACAATCTCTCGACAGTCAGTCCGGCTTTGAGAGACAGGATGGAACTCATTGAAATATCAGGCTACCTTGTTGAGGAAAAGACTGAAATTGCGCTAAGGCATCTAATTCCCAAGCAGCTTGAAGCTCACGGGGTAAAACCGGAACAGTTTTCGCTGTCAGGAGCGCTGATTGAAGATCTCGTTCAGAAATACACACGTGAGTCGGGGGTGAGAGAACTGGACAAGCGGATTGCCAAACTGGTGCGCCGCAGGGCCAAGGACATTGCCTTTGAAAAGAGCGTCAGCGCGGAGCTGACAGCCGGTGATGTGGCTGAGATTCTCGGATCTCCGAAGTATCTCAAAGATCTCTACGGAGGCAATGATCAGGCAGGGGTGGTCACAGGGCTGGCCTGGACTGCCACCGGAGGAGAGATCCTCTTCGTGGAGACGAGCCTGAGCAGGGGCAAGGGCGTACTCACCCTGACAGGCAACCTGGGTGACGTCATGAAGGAATCGGCAGTGATTGCGCTTGAATACCTGAAGGCAAATGCAGACCTTCTGGAGCTTCCCGATACATTCTCTGAAAAATGGAATATCCATATCCATGTTCCTGAAGGCGCCATTCCCAAGGACGGGCCTTCTGCAGGCATCACGATGGCTGCCTCAGTAGCATCGGCATTCACACAGAGGAAAGTGAAAAAATTTATTGCCATGACAGGTGAAATTACCCTGAGGGGCAAGGTGCTCCCGGTAGGCGGAATCAAGGAAAAGATGCTCGCTGCGAAGCGTGCAGGCATCAGGGAGATAATAATCTCCGAATCAAACAGAAAAGATGTTGAGGAGATAAATGAAAAGTACGTCAGGGGGCTTAAATTCACCTATGTGGAAACCATTATGGATGTGCTTGAACATTCATTGCTCAAACAGAAGGTGACAAACGCCAGGAATATCAGCTTTGATTAGTAATCAACAGACCAGTAATGAAAAAGACAGCCGTTTTCCCCGGATCATTTGACCCGTTCACCGTAGGTCATGAGGAGATTGTGCTCAGGGCCCTTCCGCTGTTTGACAGGATCATAATTGCAGTGGGAGAGAATTCGGAAAAGAAGAACCTCTTCAGCATTGAGAAGAGACTTGCCATGATCACAAAGGTCTTTGAGGGCGAAAGCAGGATAGAGGTCAGCCGGTTCAGCGGTCTTACAGTTGAATTCTGCCGTCAGCAGAAGGCAGGCTATCTCTTACGGGGGCTGCGTACCGCGGCGGATTTTGAATATGAGCGGGCACTGGGACAGATGAACAGGAAGATGGCTCCTGGCATTGACACCGTATTTCTGCTGACGAGTGCCGAGCACACCCCGATAAACTCGACAATTGTGCGTGACATAATCGTCAGGGGCGGCGACGCCTCAGGATTTGTTCCGAAAGCAATAAAAATCAGCGATTTTCTTTAGCAGCACCTACCTGACTTTCATTGTGTGATAAAGGAGATCCATCAGCGAATTGAAGGTATTCTCCCTGATCTTAGCTATCTCCTTGGGCGCCAGCCACTCTGCATGTGTAATTCCCTCCTCCGCCTGTGGCTCGGTGATCATTTCGCCTGAATAGCTCATCGAAAACCAGTGTGTCTTTTTCATATAAGGTCTGCCGTCATACAGGTAGGTATGATAACTGGGCGGCAACTGGCCTTCGATTTTGTGCCCCCTTATATTGCATTCTTCAGTTACTTCCCGCAGTGCACATGCCTCAGGGGTCTCACCCGGTTCGATATGACCCTTCGGAAGGTCCCACCTCCCGTAACGCTTTATGAAGAGATATTTCCCGGACTCATGTTCCACAAGCCCTCCTGCCGCTTCAATAAAAACAAAATACTCACAGAAAGTGCTCCAGAGGTTGTCGATTTTTGAAGAATAGATGTTCAGTGAGTTCAGCTCTTCGTTTGCCACAAACTGAGATATCTGGTTATAAAGCTGCGTCTTCTCATGGTATTTATGGAAAAGCGAGTATTTTTGCAACCGGTCCGGTTCGGGACTCAGAGTGATCACCCTGTTGTCAAAATATATTTTATACCTCACCATATGGACAAGATTGATAAGAAGATTGCCGAGTATCTTCTGCAAATTAAAGCAATAAAATTGCAACCGGCAAACCCTTTTACCTGGGCTTCCGGATGGAAATCACCGATCTACTGTGACAACCGGATGACACTTTCATTTCCGGAAGTGCGGACTTACATCCGTGATTCATTTGCCGGGCGGGTAAGGGAGATTTATCCCGGCGCCGAAGTCATTGCCGGAGTAGCCACGGGAGCCATAGCCCACGGGGCGCTGGTGGCTGACCTTTTGAAACTGCCTTTCATTTATGTTCGGTCGGGTGCCAAGGAGCACGGTCTGGGTAACCAGATAGAGGGTCATTTTGAAAAGGGACAGAAAGTGGTTGTCATTGAGGATCTTATATCCACAGGTGGCAGCAGCCTGGGAGCCGTAAAGGCACTGCGTGAGGCTGGTTGCGAGGTACTGGGTATGATCGCCATCTTCACGTACGGTTTCAGGAAAGCCACCGATGCCTTTGAGGCTGAATCCTGCAGGCTTGACACACTGAGCAATTACGGTGTGCTGGTTGAAACAGCTGTACCCTCAGGTTATATTACGGCTGATGATGTTGAGACGCTTAAAAAATGGAGGACAGATCCTTCAGCCTGGGGCCGGTGACAGCAATGAGTAAGGCCACTACATACATCAGTCGCAGCGGAATAGCAGCATGTAACGACCAGGATCTTTTTGCCTTCATGAAAGACATGCGCAACTTCGGAACCCTAATTCCGGAGGGTGCTGTAACCGAATGGCAGGCATCTGAAGATAAATGTTCGTTCAGGATTGAAAAGGCGGGGAAAGTCAAAGCTGAGCTTTCAGGGGTCCGGCCATACTCCGGTATTGATTATGTAGCAGAAACCTTTCTTACAGGCAAAGTATCCGTTACGCTTAATATTGAACCTGACAGCGCGGAGCAGTCGCGTGTAACCCTCACTGTGAGCGCCTTCCTTAATCCCTTTGTAAAACTTGCTGTGGGTGATAAGGCCGTAATGTTCCTGAATGAGTTTATCTCAGCCGTTGAAAACTTCGACGGTTACGGTAAAATCAGAGGATATAGTCAATCTCTTTAAAAGCATAATCCCGGGAAATACCATTTTCCCGCCTGACCCTGAGCAGTCCCCCCGCGCCGGCACTTTCTATCATTCCGGTAAACTCACCCTCAGCATCGGCAATAACGGTGCCACTCACCGCGCCGGTAGAGGGCATCGTGATAGTCAACCGACAGCCTTCCGGCAGCTTTACCTGAGACCATCGCATATCTCTCATCGAGCAGCCTGACAAGATCGTCAAGCACCTTTGCCGGATCGTATACTTTGCCTGTCAGATTTGCCAGTGACACAGGATTAGGGGCGTTGCCTTCCCACCTCTTCTGATTGACATTCAATCCTATTCCGGCAACAGTACTTACAATCGAATTGCCCATGATACTGTTTTCAATGAGGATACCTGCTATTTTGTCATCTTTGACATAAATGTCATTGGGCCATTTGATCTTCACTCCTGAAGTTTCCTGCCTGACAAGGTCATAAAGCGCCAGAGAAACCGTCTGAGAAATTACAAACTGATCCTCTGCCCTGACAGTAACCGGATAGAGTATAACGCTCATCAGCAGGTTCTTGCCGGCTTCGCTCTCCCATCCGTTTCCAACCTGGCCTCTTCCTCTTTCCTGAAAAGAGGCCGTTATGACAGTTCCCTCCGCCGGCTTTTCAGTGTTCAGCAAGGTTGCTGCCACGGTGTTTGTAGATGACACTTTTTCATGATGTACCCTGACTGACCCTATTATCATGATCTGCAATGTTATACGATTAATAAATCAATTTTGTTATCGATTAGTAAAGCCTTTTGCCAAATTGGCATCCGAATTGTAAAAAGAAACGGAGCAGGGCGAAAATACGGATAAATGTTCGTAATTTTGCGCCGTCAAAAGGAACTGTTTAATACTGAAAAGTTTATTGATGAGAAAAACCAAAGATGATGCCTCTCTTGTTACTGAAAGTATAGTAAAAGGGTTGTTTGAAAAGAAGGGTCAGAAGGTGGCGATGATAGACCTGCGAAAACTTCAGAACAGGGTATGTGATTTCTTCGTTATCAGCCATGCAGCATCCTCGACCCAGGTAGATTCTCTGGCATGGTCGGTGGAGGATGTAGTCAGGAAGGAAACCGGCCGGAAGCCTTATCACGTTGAGGGTAAGGAAAACTGCATGTGGGTACTGCTTGATTACGGTGACATTCTCGTTCATATTTTTCAGGAAGCATACAGGGACTTTTACGATCTTGAAGCACTGTGGGCCGACGGCCACATAACGGTGCTTGAGGATATGCCGGTAAAGAAAGGTATTTGAAAAATGGCAGAAAATACGGAGACAAATAAGGAGAATAAAAACGACAAGAATACAAAACCGAAGTTCAATTCGAACTGGATTTTTGCGATTCTGATAATATCGGTTTTTGGTCTGCAGTTTCTCTTCTCGGGCAAAGCCACGCAGAAAGCAGGCCAGCGCGAGGTGGAGAAGATGGTGGTCAACCGTGACATTGACAAGGTTGTGGTTGTCAATAAGGACCGTGCAGAGATTTACCTCAAGCCTGAGGCACTCAAGAGCGGGCGCTATCCGGAATTCGAAGAGACAAAAACTCTCGGGTTGCAGCCTGCGAAGCCACAGTATTACCATACCTTCGGCACGGTTGAGCTTTTCGAGCAGTTCTTCAGTGACGTGCAGGCAAAGGCCGGGTATACCCCCGAGGAGACCCTGCATCCTGAATATATTACCCGGAAAGATTACCTGGGAACTTTCCTGAGTTTCATACTTCCGCTCCTCGTTCTTGTTGTTGTATGGGTTTATATAATGCGCCGGATGTCTGGAGGATCAGGCGGCGGAGGAGCAGGCAACATATTCAGCGTGGGCAAGTCCAAGGCACAGATATTTGACAAGGACACCCACGTGAAGATCAATTTCAGCGATGTGGCCGGGCTTGAAGAAGCCAAGACCGAGGTAATGGAGATCGTTGATTTTCTCAAGAACCCCAAGAAATACACTTCACTGGGAGGCAAAATACCCAAGGGAGCATTGCTTGTAGGTCCTCCCGGAACCGGCAAGACATTGCTGGCCAAGGCTGTGGCCGGTGAAGCCAATGTCCCCTTCTTCTCCATTTCCGGATCGGACTTTGTGGAGATGTTCGTAGGCGTTGGTGCCTCGAGGGTGAGAGACCTCTTCCGCCAGGCAAAGGAAAAGGCTCCGTGCATTGTCTTCATCGATGAGATCGATGCCGTAGGCCGTGCCCGCGGACGCAATCCGAATTTCGGTGCAAATGATGAACGGGAGAACACCCTGAACCAGCTGCTGACCGAGATGGACGGTTTCGGGACCAACAGCGGGGTTATAATCCTGGCAGCTACAAACAGGGCTGATATCCTTGACAAGGCGCTGCTCAGGGCCGGTCGCTTCGACCGTCAGATCAGCGTGGAACTTCCTGATATAAAGGAGAGAGAAGCCATTTTCAAGGTACACCTGAGGCCGATTAAGCTGGAGGAAGGATTTGACATTGCATTCCTTGCAAAAAATACGCCGGGCTTCTCAGGAGCGGATATTGCCAATGTATGTAATGAGGCAGCCCTCATTGCAGCAAGGGGAAACAAAACCTCAGTCGAGAAGCAGGACTTCCTTGATGCCGTTGACAGGATCATAGGCGGACTTGAGAAAAAGAATAAGATAATCTCCCATGAGGAGAAGAGAACAATAGCCTATCACGAAGCCGGTCACGCAACTGTCAGCTGGCTGCTTGAGCATGCCAGTCCGCTGCTGAAGGTAACGATCATCCCCAGGGGCAAAGCACTCGGGGCCGCATGGTACCTGCCTGAAGAGCGGTCAATTTCTACCCGCGAGCACATAATGGATGAACTTGCATATGCACTGGGCGGAAGGGCATCTGAAGAACTGGTGATAGGGAAGATTTCGACGGGGGCACTGAGTGACCTTGAAAAGGTGACAAAACAGGCTTATGCCATGGTGGCATACTTCGGAATGTCAGAAAAGGTGGGAAATATAAGCTACTATGATTCATCGGGTCAGTCTGAATACGGGTTCTCGAAGCCGTACAGCGAAAAGACCGCAGAGCTGATTGACCTGGAGGCAAAGAAAATAATCGAGGAGTCCTACAACAAGGCAAAAGAGGTTATCTCAGCCAACATCGAAGGACTGACCAAACTTGCAGAACAGTTGCTTGAAAAAGAGGTGATCTTCAGTGAGGACCTCGAGCTCATCTTCGGCAAGAGAAGAGGGGATAAGGAGAAGGAGGCTATGGAGCATACCATGGGTGAGGCGATAGAAGAGCAAACGGCAACTGCAGAAGACAAAGTGACTGAAGCACCTTCCGCAACGGAATAATGGAAAGTGAGTGGGTTGTCATAGAAAGATACACTGATGAGTTCCTCTGTCAGATCGCCGTTGATCTTCTCATGGACAACGGTATAGAGGCTGTGTCGCTTGATAAACGTGAAAGAATTTACCGTTCTGAAGGAGTGATTGAGCTCTGTGTGCACCGTGACAATGTTATAGCAGCCAAGGAATTCATTAAGGAAATCTGAGATGGGAACCCTTGTGAGACGTACGGTAACAGGAGCATTCATTGTGATTTTTGTACTTGGAGGCTTATGGCTGCACCCTGTATCTTTCTTTGTTGTGGGAGCCGTGATGCTCGCAGGGACTCAGAATGAGTATTACAAAATGGTCCGCAGCACAGGCATACGGCCTCAGCTGGTCACAGGCATTATAACCGGTTTTCTGGTCTATTTCACTTCTACCCTGGTTGCCATGGGATGGCTGCCCAGGGCGGGTTTTATGGCTCTTATCCCGGTGATCTCCATAATAATGGTAATCGAGCTTTTCAGGAAGGCGGAGAGGCCCTTCGATTCTCTGGCGCACACCTTCTTTTCAATAATTTATACGGCAGTCCCAATCTCGATGTTCCCCTTTGCAGCTTTCGGCCACACAGGGCTGAGTCCCCTGATACCCATGGAGGGAATTGAGTTTTCTCCCGGCATCCTCGTCGGATTCTTTCTCCTCCTCTGGTCCAATGATACGGGGGCTTACCTTGCAGGATCAGCCTTCGGCCGTCACAGGCTCATGGAGAGGATTTCCCCTAAAAAATCGTGGGAAGGATTTTTTGGCGGTATGATACTGACACTTGCCGTGGCAAGGCTTATGTCAGGATGGCTGGGAGTAGCGGACACAACCGGATGGATGGTCATTGCCCTGATTATTTCAGTGGCAGGGACACTTGGCGATCTGATTGAATCGATGCTCAAAAGAAGCCTCGGGTTCAAGGATTCGGGCAGTATTATGCCGGGGCACGGCGGCTTTCTTGACAGGTTTGACAGTGTCATAGTGGCCTTCCCGATGGTTTATCTTTATATAGCATTGTTCGGATAATATGGCACGCAACAGGATACGTATACACAAAGAGGGGTACCGGATAATCATCCTTGTATTTATTATTCTTGCCGGAATAAATATTGGAATACATTTCATCTGGCCTGAGAGTGCCGTTCTTCGCTGGATAATTCTTGCATTATCTCTTCTTTTCTTCGCCTTTATACTTTTATTTTTCAGGACCCCGGCCCGCAAACTGGAGCCGAATCCGCTCCTCATTTATGCACCCGCAGACGGTAAGGTGGTTGTAATTGAAGAGACTTTCGAGAAAGAGTATTTTAAGGATATCAGGCTGCAGATATCGATTTTCATGTCGCCGTTCAACATGCACAGCAACCGGTATCCTATCTCCGGTACAGTTTCATACGTTAAATATCATCCCGGAAAAAAAATAGTGGCGTGGAGCCCCAAATCTTCTGAATTGAACGAAAGGAGCACAGTAGTTGTTGAATCAGAGAGCGGTACTGAGATTCTGATCAGGCAGGTTGCCGGTGCTGTCGCCCGCCGGATTGTTACCTACTCCCATAACGGGGATGCAGTACACCAGGGAGATGAATTCGGATTTATCAAATTCGGATCACGCGTCGACATTTTCCTTCCGGAAGGCACACAGGTGGATGTTCAGATGTTTCAGCAGGTGAGGGCAAGCAGGACCATTATTGCAAGGGTTTTATAGATTACAGAAATGAAAGACGACAACAGAATCATAGAAATTACAGACGACGTAAAGTGGATTGGCATACTTGACCCTGACATCAGGGTATTTGATATTGTAA
Organism: uncultured Bacteroidales bacterium; assembly: GCA_963757935.1. GTDB lineage: Bacteria > Bacteroidota > Bacteroidia > Bacteroidales > VadinHA17 > SR-FBR-E99. The sequence goes on from CAVWSZ010000005.1 coordinate 65,698, forward strand.
TGCATACAGAATTCGGAACCACCTACAACTCATACTTCATCAATGCTGAGAAGAAGGCGGTCGTCGAACTTGCCAAGGAGAAATTCAGTGACACCTATCTCAGCAAACTGAGGCGGGTCACAGACCTTGATAAAATTGACTACATCATTCTCGACCATACCGAACCGGACCATTCAGGGTGCATGCGTGAGCTTGTTGACCTTGCTCCGCAGGCTACTGTTGTTGGCAGCGGTAATGCGATAAGATACCTTGCAGATATAGTCAACAAGCCGTTTAAATCAATGGTTGTAAAAGACGGTGACACACTCAGCCTCGGCAATAAAACCCTCAGGTTCATTGCTGCTCCAAACCTTCACTGGCCTGACACGATATTTACATACCTCGAGGAGGATAAGATCCTTTTTACGTGTGACGCATTCGGTGCACACTTCTGCCCTCAGGAAATATTTGATGATGAAGCAGGTGATTTCAATGAGGCTTTCAGGTACTACTTCGATACAATTTTAAAACCATACAGCAAGTTTATGCTGAAGGCCATCGAGAAGATCAGCGGCCTTGATATTTCCCTGATTGCCCCCGGGCACGGCCCGATTCTCAGAAGCGGTTGGAAAACTGCTGTCGGACAGTCGAAAAAGCTTGCCGAAGAATATCTGTCGCTTATTGCCGATAATGGCGAGAAGCGGATGCTTGTCACCTATGTTTCAGCCTACGGGTATACCCGGGAGATGGCTGAGCTCATTGCTGCCGGAGCATCAGCGGTTGACAATGTGGCTGTGGATGTAATGGATATAGAAAATGCCAGCATAGGTGAAATGGACTCAAAGCTGACAATTGCCGACGGCATTCTTATAGGCTCCCCCACCATAAACCAGAACACGCTTCTGCCGGTGTACAAAATGGCTGCTATGATAAGTCCCCTGCGCGACAAGGGCAAACTGGCCGGGGCATTCGGCTCTTACGGATGGAGTGGTGAGGCCCCCGGAATAATTGCGGAAATGCTGAAAAATCTTAAACTCAGAGTCTTCGGGGAACCGGCAGCTTTTAAATTTGCGCCCGATAAAGACAAGGAGAATTTACTGCGGGAATACGGTGAGCGTTTCGCACGGGAGCTTGTTGCAGTTGACAGCGGTAAGTAAAAATGATAAGTGCCGGCCCTTCCGGCTCGTATGAAAAAAAGAGAGACTGCCTCAAAAGGGCAGCCTCTCTTTTACATTCTGACACCGGATTCGTCATGAGATCTTCACCTCACGGATCTTTTCCTTTTTCTTTTCTTCTTCAAGTTTGGGTATCTCTACATTGAGAATGCCGTCCTTGTATTTAGCCCCGATGGTTTCGGCGTTCACATCCTCCGGCAGATAGAAACTCCTGCAGAATGAACTGTAACTAAACTCTTTGCGCTTGTATCCGTCCTGCTCCTGGTTCCTTTCCTCCTGATGTTCGGAAGATATTGTCAGGACATCATCCTTCACCTCAATGTGCAGATCCTTCCTGTCCATGCCGGGTACTGCCAGCTCAAGATAAAAAGCTTTCTCATCTTCCCTTATGTTTACTGCCGGCAGACTGGTGCCCGGGCGGTTGAATGCAGGGAAAACATCATCATTGAAGAAGTCCTGGAATGTCAGGGGTTTGTAACCCCTTCTTGTAATCATTGGTAACATAACTGCCTCCTTTTTTATATTGTTAGACTTAATTGTTGTTTTCAAGCTGATAATTTCAATCTTTGTGCCGCTTGAATTATAGCGCCATTATGGCAGTGAATGCTTAAGTTACGCCTGCCATTATGGCATAATCAAATAAATGTTGCACTGTTCTGAAATCTTTTTAATTTTGAGAAATAGTCCCTGTAATATCCGTCAGGCGGATATGGCGGCTTAAACGAATACCTGATGAACACCACTCTGCGAAACGTACTTGTAATTCTGGGATTTGCCCTGTTGGTTTACATCTTCTGGTTTTTCAGGAGCATCGTGGCTTATGTTCTGATAGCAGGTGTAATATCACTTGTAGGTCGTCCGGTTGTTGATTTTCTGAACAGCATACATTTCCGGAAACTGAAATTTCCGAGGTTCCTGAGTGCACTTGTCACCCTGGCACTTATCTGGGGGACTTATAGTTCTGTTCTTTGCAATTTTCATCCCGCTCATTTCAACCCAGATTGATACCCTTTCAAAGATAGATGCCAAAACTGTTGTAAGCCTGGCTTCAGAGCAGCTCGATAAGCTTGAGAAACTCTTCCGCATGGTGAACCGTGATCTCCCGGCTGACATGTCGGTGTTTGATTTTGCGGCACAGCGCGTCAGTGAGGTGCTGAATATTTCCTTCATACAGGATTTTATGGGTTCCCTGGCAGGGTTACTCGGTAACATCCTTGTTGCAGCATTTTCAATCTCATTCATTGCCTTCTTTTTTCTTAAGGACGAGGGTCTCTTCTATGACTCGCTGATGGTTCTTATACCGGAGAAATACGAGGATAAGGTCCAGCGGGCGCTTACTTCAATCAAACGGTTGCTGATCAGATACTTTGTGGGTATTATTATAGAAAGCACTGCGGTGATGATAATAGTGACAGTGGGTATGACAATCGTCGGGATGTCTTTTCAGCAGGCGCTGGTCATGGGCCTGATAGTCGGCGTGCTGAATGTAATTCCCTATGTAGGCCCCTGGATCGGAGGAGCCATAGTGGTGGTTATGGGCATCGCCACATCACTTACCGCCGGAGGACTGCCTGAAATAGGGATGCTCATCGTATACATGTGTATTGTCATTGCCTCGGCTCAGCTGATAGACAATAATATATTGCAGCCCCTGATCTATTCGCGCAGTGTAAGTGCACACCCCCTTGAAGTCTTCGTTGTAATTCTTGCTGCCGGCAACTTTGCAGGCATACCCGGAATGATACTGGCTATCCCGGCATATACGGTACTGAGGGTCCTCGCCAGGGAATTCTTTTATAATTTCAGCACTGTTAAAAAAATCACCTCAGGTCTTGATGAGGAATTCAAAGATGAAAAGGACGACACGGTTATCAGTAACGGCGAATAATATATTCCGCCTTTATTATGACGGATTCAGGTCCATGTCGTGGTGGGGCCGGAGGGCATGGCTTATTATTATTGTTAAGCTTGTCATTATGTTTCTTATTCTCAAGCTCTTTTTCTTTCCCGACTTTCTCAATACAAATTTCGGTTCCGATGAGGAACGAAGCGAGTATGTAATTGAACAGTTAACAGGAAATAAATAAACAGATGATTGAAAATATTGATCTCTCCCTTGTAAACTGGTCCAGGGCTCAGTTCGCCCTGACGGCCATATATCACTGGCTTTTTGTACCGCTCACCCTCGGGCTCTCTTTTATTCTTGCATTTATGGAGACAGCCTATGTCCGCACAGGAGACGAGACATGGAAGAGGATCACGAAATTCTGGATGACCCTCTTCGGTATCAACTTCGCAATCGGAGTGGCTACCGGAATAATCCTCGAGTTCGAGTTCGGCACGAACTGGTCAAATTACTCATGGTTTGTGGGCGACATATTCGGTGCTCCGCTTGCGGTGGAGGGGATACTTGCATTCTTCCTCGAATCGACATTTGTCGCCGTTATGTTCTTCGGATGGAACAAGGTCGGCAAAAAGTTCCACCTGGCATCTACCTGGCTCGTTGCAATAGGCGCAAATCTTTCCGCCCTGTGGATTCTAATTGCAAATGCCTGGATGGAGAATCCTGTGGGAATGACTTTCAATCCTGATACCGCACGAAACGAGATGAACAGTTTCAGTGATGTAGTATTCAATCCGGTTGCCATAGACAAGTTTACCCATACTGTAACTTCAGGCTTTGTGCTCGCCTCTGTCTTCGTTGTTGGCATCAGCGCCTGGTTCCTGCTTCACCGCAGAGAGGAAATACTTGCCAGGAGAAGCATATACGTCGCGGGCATCTTCGGACTTGCATCATCGCTGCTGGTAGCAATGACCGGTGACAGTTCTGCCAGGACCATTTCAAAGGTTCAGCCTGTCAAGTTCGCAGCAATGGAAGCTCTGTACGAGGGTCAGGATAATGCGGGCCTGACTGTCATCGGCGCTCTTTCAGGAAGCGGCGAGAAGATTGGAGAGAAAGAGGTTTATGACACAAAAATGAAGATTCAGATACCGGGACTCCTTTCAGTAATGACCACGGGAAATCCAGGCGGATATGTACCGGGAATGAAGGACCTGATAAACGGTAATCCGGAGAAAGGGATCCTGTCTGTCAGCGAGATGATCGAACGGGGCAAGTATGCACGGCAGGTACTTATTGACTTTAAAATGGCCAAAGAGCTGGGAGACCGGGAATCACTGGCATCCCTTGAAGCGAAATTTGCCGATAAGGAATTCACTGACAACTACTTTAAGTACTTCGGATACTCCTATTTCACAAACGTGTGGCAGGTCATTCCGGCCGTACCGGTCATCTTCTACAGTTTCCGCCTGATGGTGGGACTGGGGTTCCTGTTTATAGCTCTCTTTGCAGTTGCACTTTTTCTTTACAGCCGCGAACAGCTGGAACGCCGGCGGTGGTTCCTCTGGCTGGCCTTCTTCTGCATACCACTTGCCTACCTGGCAAGTGAGCTTGGGTGGGTCGTGACCGAGATGGGACGCCAGCCATGGATAATACAGAATCTTATGCCTGTTGATGTGGCCGTTTCGAATATAAGTGCGGGTTCGGTGCAGGTCACCTTCTTTCTTTTTGCAGTGCTGTTCACAGCCCTGCTTACAGCCGAGATTTCAATAATGATCAGGCAGATTAAAAACGGTCCAAAACATCAGGAGGAAGAAAAATGACAGCAATGATATCACACGCTTTTCTGCAGGACTACTGGTGGATAATAATATCACTCCTTGCCGGGCTGCTTGTTTTCCTGATGTTTGTGCAGGGAGGCCAGACATTCGTCTTCACCCTTCCCCGGACGGATATTCAACGGACAATGATTGTCAACTCCCTGGGCCGCAAATGGGAGTTTACCTTTACCACCCTGGTCACTTTCGGCGGAGCCTTCTTTGCATCATTCCCGCTCTTCTATGCTACAAGCTTCGGCGGTGCCTACTGGGTATGGATGGCGATACTCTTCAGCTTTATAATACAGGCGGTGGCCTATGAGTACAGATCCAAACCCTCGAATGTATTCGGGACAAGGACTTATGACGGATTCCTCTTTGTCAACGGATGCCTGGGTCCGTTCCTTATCGGAACAGCTGTGGCAACATTCTTTACCGGCTCCGACTTTTCACTTGACCTTTTTAACCGTGTCACCTGGGGCACGGAGTGGCACGGCCTCGAGGCACTGGCCAATCCCGTCAACTGGTTTCTTGGTCTTGCTGTGCTTTTTCTTGCAAGAATCCTCGGCCTGATGTACCTGGCAAACAGCATTGAAGAGGACGAACTTGTAATCAGGATAAAGAAGGCTCTGAAACTGAATTCCATACCTTTTCTTGTCTTCTTTCTGTCATTTACAGGATTTTTGCTTGCCGGAAAAGGATATCTGGCTGACAGCGCAACAGGAGAGATTTCACTTGTAAAGCATCATTACCTGAATGTGCTTTTATCGCGGGCAGGCATACTTATTCTCTTTGCCGGCGGCGTTGTTGCGGTGCTTCTGTCACTTTATCACGGCATTTTCGGTAACTCAGGCAAAGCCATATGGTATGCAGGTCCCGGTACCGTGTCGGTGGTCATGGCGCTCTTCTTCCTTGCAGGTTTCGGAGGTTCTGCATTCTACCCCTCCTCCGCCGATCTACAGAGCTCCCTCACGCTGGTGAATGCTTCATCCAGCATGTTTACCCTTAAAACGATGTTTTATGTATCATTCTCCATACCATTTGTTCTGATCTATATCTGGATTGCCTGGAGGGCGCTGAACCGGAAGAAGATTACAGCCGCCGAGATGGCAGAAGGCGGGCACAAATACTGATGAGGATATATGAAAGCATTATCAGCGGCAGAGCTGCCAGGCCCAGAAGAACCAACAGCAAAAGACTGACGCCTGCAAATATGTACCTTTCTTCATTACCCCTGTATTTCAGGTGAGAGAACTTCAGCGAGAACATCCGGATATTCAAAAGCATCATCACTGCAAGAAAGAGAGCAAGGCCCCCGACAAACCAGGCTGAACCTGCAAGGGTGTCAAATATCTGGCGGTCTGTATACCGGGAAGCTATGACCAATGCCACTACCGAAAAAGCACTGGCAGGAGTGGCCATCCCCTTGAAGGAAGTACTCTGTTCTGTATCGTTGTTGAATTTTGCCAGGCGCAAAGCAGATGCTGCAGGAAGGAGTGAAGAGATTGCAATTGCAGGCAAATCCGCCATTCCGCTGCCGGTGAGCAGAAACCAGATGACAGCCCCCGGTGCCACCCCGAAAGTTACTACATCGGCAAGGCTGTCAAGATCCCTGCCGATATCGGAATAGGCCTTCAGTAACCTGGCTGCAAAACCGTCAGAAAAATCAAGGATCATCCCTGCCATTATAAAAAAACAGGCCTGTTCTATATAACCTTTTGAAGCAAAGATGGTTGCGATAAAGCCTGATACAAGGTTGAGCAGTGTGAGGGAGTTTGGGATATGTTTTTTCATCTTTTTTACTTGAACTGCGCCTGCTAAATTACAATATTAAGGGAAACAGGCCCCGAAACCGGTTCAGCAATTCGGTGTCAGTTGTTGCAAATGCCTGTGATAATTGTTTATTTTTGCATCTGAAATTATGCGTGACCTGACAAACATAAAAATAGCGGTGGACTTTGACGGTACAATCGTGGAGCACGAGTATCCGGCCATCGGAAAGGAGGTACTCTTTGCCTTCATTACCCTCAGGGAGCTTCAGAAACGCGGTGCACTGCTGATACTCTGGACTTTCCGCAGCGGGAAGGAACTGAATGAGGCTGTGGAATACTGCCATGCAAACGGCATCGAGTTTTACGCCGTTAACCGCAACTATCCCGAGGAAAAATGGGATGCTGAAACACCGAGAAAGGTAAATGCCGACATTTTCATTGATGATAAAAATGTCGGCGGATTTCCGGGGTGGGGGGAGGTCCTTAATATTATAGACCCCTGGTCCGCCAGGGAAGCAGAGGCTATGAAGGCCATCAAAAAGAAACGGTTCAGCCTTTTTGGAAACAAATAATGACCGGTCAATGAAGAAAGATACCGTTTACTTCTTTTTTACGATGCTGTTGGTGACCGCAATCATCTCATGCTCCGGATCTTCAGGCAAGAAAGTTGCTTCAGGTCCTGAAAAGGAAGACGACGCCTCATCTGTACCGGAGCGCAGGCTTATTGAGATACTCTCACCTGCTGACAACGAATCGTTCTCCTGCACTGACAAAATAGTATTCTCAGTTGCCAGGGCGGCAGGAAATGACAGGACCGACTCTGTTCAGCTATGGGTTGCAGGCCGAAGGATAAGTACAGTTACTTCCCTTCCGTCAACAGTCGAAGTTGCGCCTTCCGGACTCCCCGGAAGGATGGCGATGAAGGCTGTGGCTTTCTCCTCCGATTCAAAGCCTCATACAGTTACACTCTTCGTCACGGTGTTGTCTGACATTACTCCTGCTCTCTACCGTTACAGGGTGATCAAATCTTATCCTCATGACAGGGGCGCCTATACACAGGGCCTGGTTTGGTATAACGGTTACTTTTATGAAGGCACCGGCCAGCAGGGTGAATCATCATTACGCAAGGCGGATCCGGAGTCAGGAAAAGTCATGAGTCAGGTAAACCTCGAGTCCTCGCTCTTCGGTGAGGGAGTAGCCATTCTGGGTGACAGGATTTTCCAGCTCACCTGGACCACCAGGGTAGGCTTTGTGTATGACCTGGCGACCTTCAGCCTTGTAAACAAAATATACTACCAGACACAGGGCTGGGGCCTTACTACATTGGGAGACAGGCTGGTGATGAGTGACGGCACAAACGTCATACGTTTCCTCGATGCGGACTTCAATGTTCTCTCATCAGTGGAGGTGTGGGATAATAAAGGCAAGGTCGAAAACCTCAATGAACTCGAGATGATAGACGGGGAACTCTGGGCAAATATCTGGCAGACTGACCGGATTGCACGCATTGATCCGCTGACGGGGAAAGTGACCGGCTACATTGACCTTGGAAACCTCCTCCCGCGTGAGGACCGTGGTCCTGCCACCGATGTGCTGAACGGCATTGCCTGGGACGCAGCGAACAGAAGGATTTTTGTAACCGGAAAATACTGGCCCAGGCTTTTCGAGATTGATGTTATTCCTCAGGGCCGGAACTGATCACCTTTTAATCACTGTCATATCTGCTTATTCATGAGGCCGGCCGCTCCCCGGATTCCTCCCGCGCCACAGCCTGAACCGGAGGCTGAAGATGGAATGCCATGTTGAAAACATGTTAATAACCCCAAAGGAAATGTTTACAATTACAAACTGCCCCGGGAAGCCGGCGAAGGGCATAAATAGTAAATTTGGAGCTCACAAAATAACTGAAAAGGAAAGATATGGGAAGGATAATTGCGCTTGCAAATCAAAAGGGAGGAGTAGGGAAAACCACCACGGCAATTAACCTGGCGGCGAGCCTGGCGGCACTGGAGAAGAAGGTGCTGATAGTTGATTCCGATCCGCAGGCAAACGCCACATCAGGAGTTGGTATAGATTCCAAACAGGTTAAAGAGACAATTTACGACTGTCTTATCGACGGTGTCGATCCACGCAGTGCAGTTCTTGGCTGCAACCTTGAAAACCTGTCGATAATACCTTCAAACATTGATCTCGTGGGCGCGGAGATAGAGATGCTCGACAGGCCTGAACGCGAGAAGATTCTCAAGAAGGTGCTTGCAACCATTTCTGAAGAATATGATTATATTCTTATCGACTGTTCTCCCTCGCTGGGTCTCCTTACAGTCAATGCCCTCACGGCATCTGATTCGGTAATCATACCGGTACAGTGCGAGTACTTTGCCCTCGAGGGGCTGGGTAAGCTGCTGAACACTATAAAGATCATCCAGACAAACCTGAATCCGGAGCTGGAGATCGAAGGATTTCTTCTCACAATGTACGACTCGCGGCTGAGGCTGGCGAACCAGGTTGTTGAAGAGGTTACCCGTCACTTTCAGCAGATGGTCTTCAATACAATTATCCAGCGTAATGTCAAACTCTCAGAGGCTCCCAGCTATGGGCAGCCGGCCCTGCTTTACGATGCCGAATCAAGAGGTACCGTCAACTATCTTAACCTTGCACGCGAACTGCTTGAAAGGATTGAGGCAAAACAGAAGAATTAACAAGCTGTTGAGTTAAATATGAATACAACCAGGAAGAGCGCATTGGGAAAGGGTCTCGGAGCCCTTATCGACGGAGTTGAGAAGGAAGTCCTTGACAGGAAGGTTGAAGCTAACCTCCAGATAGACATCAATGCCATTGATACCAATCCCTTTCAGCCCCGTTCGCGGTTTGACGCCCAGGCCCTCGAGGAACTGGCTGCGTCAATCAGGCAGGTAGGCATCGTTCAGCCCCTGACCGTGAGGGAGTCAGGCGACGGACGCTTTCAGCTCATTGCCGGTGAACGAAGGCTGAGAGCTGCACGAATGGCCGGACTTACCCACGTGCCGGCATATATTCGTACGGCCGATGACACCGCAATGCTTGAGATGGCCCTCGTCGAGAACATCCAGCGTGAGGACCTTGACGCCGTGGAGGTTGCAATAAGCTACCAGAGGCTTATTGAGGAATGCAGCCTTACCCAGGAACAACTCAGTGACCGCGTGGGCAAACAGCGCTCAACAGTATCAAACTACCTCCGGTTGCTTCGCCTGCCGGCTGAGATTCAGCTGGGAATCAGGAATAAGAATCTGTCAATGGGACATGCAAGGACACTTGTAAACATTGAAGATCCACAGAAACAGATCAATGTCTTCTATCATATTATTGAGGAGGACCTGTCAGTCAGGGCCACCGAGGATCTGGTGAGGCATATTCAGACCGAAGCTTCAAAAGACCCTTCAAAAACCGATAAAAGAAAGAAGATCACCAGGGAATATGAGGAGCTTTCAGACCAGCTGACAAAACTGTTTGGTGCGGAGGTGCAGTTCCGTATCAATGAAAAGGGCCGGGGCAAAATTGTCATCCCGTTCGGGAACAGTGACGAGATGGAGCGCATAATAGGGCTGCTCGACAGATTGAACGGTTAAATAATTATCTTTACCGGCAAACGCAAACGCTTTTGCCCTTTGAATCTGTTGATTAAGATAGTGGTTCTGGTATTTTTCTTCTGTACGGCAACTTCTGCCGCACAGTCGCAGGATACAATTCCTGTTGAGCCGGGCAGTAAGAAAGTTCACATACTTACACCTGTAAAAGCGACGATGTATGCCGCCGCCCTTCCCGGCCTGGGACAGATATACAACAGGGCCTACTGGAAAGTACCGATCGTCTACGGCGGATTTGGGGCTCTTGTCTACTCTGTGTCATTCAATACAAGCAGTTATAATCAGTTTATAGGGGCTTACCAGGATTTCACTGACCTTATCCCGGAAACTGACAGCTATCTTGACATACCGGGATTTGAAAAACTGGACCCCGAGCAGTATGACCCGGTGCTGCACCCAACCACCTATAATCCATCCACCGCCGGATGGGTCAGAACCCAGCTGTTGAACGGGGTGGACTATTACCGCAAATACCGCGATCTTTCGTATATCGGCATTGTTGCCTGGTACCTTGTGACAATTATTGACGCCAACGTGGATGCAAGCCTCTTCGACTATGATATCAGCGATGATCTTAATGCAACTGTAGCACCTGTAATTCTCAGCGCTACAGGACTTTCACCCGGCGTCACGGTTAAACTTGTAAAAAACTTTTGAAAATATGACTATGACTATCAGAAAGTTGCTTTTTGCCTTTGCCATTACACTCATCCCGGCAGCTTTAAGCGCCGTGAATGATACCATTATAATAAGAAATGATGATTCCACCGAACGGATAGAGCGTGATCTTGACAGCCTTCTCAGTAACTGGTTTATCCGGATGTCAGTCTTTGAACCTGGTATCACACCTGCAGATCCCGTAATCGCTGAGTTCTCCGACTCTGTCTATATCGACCGTCTCGGCAGGATAAATTCCCTGATCAGACTCCCTTACAACAATATAATCCGCAGTCATATCCATGTCTATACTGAAAGAAAGATGGAGCAGTTCAGGGTTATGCTGGGTCTGCAGGATTATTATTTCCCGATGATTGAGGATATTTTCGATTCCTACGGTCTGCCTGTGGAACTGAAATATATGGCTGTAATTGAGTCAGCCTTTAATCCGACTGCTGTCAGCAGGGCAGGAGCAACCGGATTGTGGCAGTTCATGTACAGCACCGGACGGATGTACGGACTCACAATCAATTCGGTTGTGGACGAGAGGCGTGACCCTGTCAAATCGACTCACGCAGCGGCGAAGTACCTCAGAGATCTTTATGGTATTTATCACGACTGGATACTGGTCATTGCAGCATATAACTGCGGACCCGGCAATGTCAACAAAGCCATCAGGAGATCGGGTAACCGGAAAGACTACTGGGAAATATACTACAGGCTCCCGCGGGAGACCCGTGGTTACATTCCCCAGTTTGTTGCTGCAACATACGCAATGAATTATTACCGTGACCACAATATTGTTCCGGTTGCAGTTAACCTGCCTCTTGCAGTGGATACTGTCGTCGTTTCGCATGATATACATTTAATGCAGATATCCTCGGTCCTCGATCTGCCGCTTGAAGAGCTCAAGGCCCTGAATCCGCAGTACCGTACCGGTTTTGTCCCGGGAAGAAGCAAGCCTCAGGCCATAACCCTTCCTGTCGACCGTCTCGGGGATTTCATTTCCCTGACAGATACGATCACCAACTACAACAGGGAACAGTATCTTACCACCGTAAACCAGACATCTGCTCCAACCCAGTCGGCATTCATTCCGCCAGACGTGAAAGGAAAGACAAAACTGATCTACGAAGTAAGGGACGGTGATAACCTGGGTTTCATATCCGAATGGTACGGTGTGGGTCTCTCTGACCTGAGGTACTGGAACAATATTTACAAGAATACAATCCGTGTGGGACAGAAACTTGCAGTTTATGTCGAACCCAGAAGGGCGGACCTATGCAGCCAGATTAACACGATGAGTTTTGCTGAAAAGCAGAAAATGGTTGGAAAAGTAGTCTCTTCAGCCTCCACGGGATCCGAAAGCGTTTCTGCTTCTACTTCCTCACTTGCCGAAACAGGCTATGAGTATTATACTGTCAGGAACGGAGATACGGTGTGGGATATCGCCAAAAAATTTGAGGGCATTACTGCAGCTGATATCCTCAAACTGAACAACATGTCAGATGGGTCGAAGATACAGGTGGGACAGAAACTGAAAATTAGAAGAAAAAGCTGATTTATAAGTATATGCGTCCGGGACGGATTTTCCTGTTTCTACTTGCCGTTGTACTGGTTCTTTCTCTTATCGCCATTCTGGTGAACCCCGGGAAAGTACTTAAACCATATTTATTATTTGGGGAGAGAGTTGACACAACTTCCGTTACTGAAAGCGATACTGTTGTATTAAAGCCAGTTGCTGATTCGGTTGAAACAGGGTCAGTACCTGCAGATACTGCATCATCCGGCATTCTTTATCCCGGAGATGCAGTCAGAGATTCGCTGGCAGCAGGCAGGCAGGTAAGGATTATCTTTTACGGTGATTCGCAGCTTGAAGGTGACAGGATAACATCACTGCTCCGGAAGCTGATGAGGGTCAACGGCGGAGGCAGCGGCCCCGGCATGATATCACCTGTAATGCCTGTCCTTTACACCCGTTCCTTCGTTGTAAAACCTTCATCCAACTGGACGCGATACACGCTCCTGGACTATAAAAAGGGGATACTGTCTCATAACAGCCTCGGCCCGATGCTTTCAGTTTCCCGTTTCACCAGGGCGGGTGTTACTCCTGTATCTGACTCCAAAGCCAGCGTAAGGATAACGGCAGTGCCAGGTGCCGACGACGCGGTTTCACGGTATGACAGGCTCAGGATACTCTACGGTAACAGCATGGACACTACACGTGTCAGCGTTTATGCCGGCAGCGAACCAGTGGCTTTCACCGTGCTTGAAAAAGGAACCGGTCCCTTCGAATACAGTACTCCTCTCAGCAGCATCTCAGACCTGACAGTGGAGTTCAGCGGGAAAATATCGCCTGACATTTATGCTTTAAGCCTTGAAAGTGATACCGGAATTGTGATTGACAATATCCCGGTACGGGGTAGTGCAGGACTTGAGTTTGTAATGACTGACAGAAAAGCCTTCAGTGAGACCCTCGCAAAGCTTGATCCTGACCTTATTGTAATGCAGTACGGGCTGAATGTGGTCAAAAATGTCAGAAGTGAATACAATTATTATGAAGAGGGACTCGTAAGGCAGATTGAGTATCTCAGGAAAGCTTCCGGAGGTGTGCCTGTAGTTCTTATGAGCCTGACTGACATGGCTCAGAAGAAGGGTGACACACTCACTACCTACAGGAATATTCCGGCCATCAGGGACGCCCAGAGGAGGGCTGCGGAGCGTACAGGCATCGTATTCTGGGATGCCTGGGAGACAATGGGCGGCGAGGGCTCCATTGTTAAATGGCATGATCATGTTCCGGCACTCGCTTCAAAGGATTATACCCACCTGTCAAACGCCGGAGCAGATACAATTGCCTCCAGGATATACTCGGCGCTGTTCATACCCAAAAAAGTCTTACCGGCTGATGAATCAACAACCACAGTTGAGACAACAGATACGGCGGCTGAAGCAAGGGCAACAACCGCCAGAATCGGGTGAAAGCAGGGGCGGGCACTGCTACTGCTGCAACGGTGCCTGTGACATCCGGGGAGAAAACAGGGCTGTCCGGCATCCTTTCCCGCTTGAAATACAATCCGCAGCAGTCATTTATTTTTACAACACCGGTATTCTGGATTTTTTTCCTGGTCGTGATGGCTGGCTTCGTTCTGCTCAGGAAGAGAAGAAGTTGTGCCATACCTGGCTCCTGCTGGTGAGTGTCTACTTTTACTACAAGGCCGGCGGACTCTTCTTTGTTCTGCTTTTATTCACCAGCACGGTTACCTATTTTACTGCCATGTTTACGGGCAGGGCGGCAGGCAATGGCATGAAGCGGTTCTGGCTCACTGTAAACATCATTGTTCTTCTCGGGCTTTTGTCTTATTTCAAATATGCAGGTTTTTTTACCGGGTGTATCAATTCATTACTGGGCACTTCATTCAGGACCTACGATATCTTCTCGGCAATGTCAAACTCACTCTTTGGTACCGCCTTCGACGTATCACAGATAGTTCTGCCGGTTGGCATCTCCTTTTTTACTTTTCAGGCTCTGAGTTACAGCATCGATGTTTACCGGGGCAGGATCGCCCCGGTAAACAGTTTCATCGATTTTTCGTTTTACCTCACTTTTTTCCCGCAACTGGTTGCAGGCCCAATTGTAAGAGCCTCAGAGTTTATACCCCAGATGAAGGGAGATTATACAGTAACGAAGAATGAATTCGGACATGGCGTCTTTCTGATCCTCCAGGGATTGATAAAGAAAATGGTCATTTCTGATTTCATTTCGGCAGGGTTTGTTGACAGGGTATTTGACATGCCTGCAATGTACTCGGGTTTTGAGAATCTGATGGCGGTTTACGGCTACGGGCTTCAGATCTACTGTGATTTTTCGGGCTATACTGATATTGCCATCGGTGCTGCACTGCTTCTTGGGTTCAGGCTGCCGCTCAACTTCAACTCTCCGTACAAGGCATCGAATATTTCCGATTTCTGGAAGAGATGGCACATTTCTCTTTCAAGATGGCTGAAGGATTACCTTTACATACCTCTGGGCGGAAGCAGGAAGGGAAGCGGTCCGCACGGGTATCAACCTGATGATCACCATGGTGCTGGGAGGGCTGTGGCACGGGGCAGCGCTCAGATTTGTGCTCTGGGGTGGTCTGCACGGCGGCGGGCTGATAGTTAACAAGATATGGCAGAGGATTTTCTCCGGAGTAAAAAGGCACACCTTCGCGGCACGGCTTGCCGGAATTTTTGTGACCTTTAATTTTGTGACCTTTGCCTGGATACTTTTCAGGGCCGAATCAATGGATAATGCCACCCTGATGCTGTCGCAGATATTCAACTATTTCAGTCCGGGCGAATACGGTACTGTGATAGCGGCCTACCTTCCGGTCATTGTCCTTATCCTTTCAGGTTACCTGTTTCATTTTCTCCCTGTGACAGTCAAGGAGTCATACCGAGGGCTGTTCATCAGGCTCCCTCTGGCTGCAAAATTCATGATTGTTATAGGAGTCTGCCTGTTGCTTTACAAGGTGGGGTCAGGGGTTGTTCAGCCCTTTATCTATTTCCGCTTCTGAGCGATCACATCTTTGCAGCAAAAGGGGCAATGGCCCTGTCATAGATTCCGTGCATCCAGGCAATTGCCATGCCGTAATTGGTTACCGGTATGCCAGCCCGGACTGCATCACGAAGCCGCGCCTTAATCTGCCTGTGCGTTATCATGCATCCGCCGCACTGTACCACCATGGCATAATCGGTGACCGGCCGCTGCAGCGACGCAAGTCCTGAGACTACATCGAAGCTGAGCTTTTTTGCCTGTAAACTTTTGCATCCAGGCGGGTATTTTCACCCGGCCGATATCATCGCAGGCTATCTGGTGCGTGCACGATTCAAGTATCAGTATCCGATCACCCTCTTTCAGTTCACTTATTTTTGGTGTACCCAGCAGGTAGTTTTCAAAATCTCCCTTCTGCCTGGCCAGAACAACTGAAAATCCTGTCAGCGGCATATCCTCAGGGATCTGTGCCCTTACCTTTTCGAAAGCCTGTGAATCGGTCACAACCAGCACCGGCCTGATGCCAGTCCGTTGCAGGAACTCTCTGATTCTGAATTCGGTAGTTACAATGGCTACAGCCTTGTTGTCAAGCACATCACGTACCGCCTGCATCTGGGGAAGGATCATTCTTCCGGCAGGAGCCTCCGCATCTACCGGGGTCACCAGCAGCACAAGGTCATCAGGACTGATTATGTCACCGAAGAGCGAAGGGAATGCCATGGACCTTTCGGGGATTGTATTCCTGATGTTTTCTATCAGAAGATCCAGGTTATCTGCGCGTTGTTGCTGAAAAGCTTATAAGATCATGACCTGTCTTTTCCTTTATCAGGCTGATGAAGTCAGCTTCAGGACTGCAGATGTCAGCTTTGGTATGAACAACCAGGTAGGGCAGGTCCTCATCGTCAAACCTCGAGACCAGGTTTTCTTCCCATTCGCCCCACAGGTTATCTGTCACTATTATGAGGGCCATGTCAACCTGGTCAATCGACTTCAGTGTTTTTTCGACTCTTTTGTTCCCGAGGTCCCCGGCATCATCAATGCCGGCAGTATCAACAAGCACCACTGGGCCGAAATCAACTATCTCAAATGACTTCTTTACCGGGTCTGTGGTGGTGCCGGGATGATCGGAGACGATTGCTATATCCTGTCCTGAAAGAGCATTTATCAGGCTGCTTTTGCCGTTGTTTCGTCTTCCGTATATACCTACGTGAGGGGTTGATTCCCTTCCTCTTCTTTTCATTGGAACAGTATCTGACAAATTGCTATTTTTTGGTTTCGGCCATCAGCTCAGCACCGGCAAGTGAACCCGAGCGGGCGCTGATCATGACTTTCCCCGGGTTCGTACCGGCTTTGAGCAGAATTGCGGCTATGCCGGCTTCGGCCTTTGCCGGATTGTCGCCAATCAGGACCGCATCACCACGCACAGAGAATTCTATCAGCGAGTCAGCTGAGTGTACCGGGTTGTCAAGGGAATCCACCAGTGTGGCATATACAAATACTGCATCAGCACCGTCGGCGCGCAGCAGCTTGTTGCTCAGGTCCACAGAGAGCCTCATTGCAGAAGGGGGTCCGGGTGTGGTCACGGTATGAACAGCATATTCCAGGCCATTGTGCAAACCCACCGCCCTGAGTGTGCCGGGTCTGTATCCGTCAGTTATGAATGTAAACGGAGGATGAGGCAGGTTTACAGTATTCGGATTGCGGTCCGGTCCCTGTTTTGCAACCAGGGTATCATTACGGAAGAGCAAAACCGTATCGGCATTGCTGAACACCCTGACAGTATTATCGGGTGACGGGTTGCTGTTGTAATGAGGCAAGGAAGCATACCGGGTTCAACTCCGACTGGCTTTTGTAGAACCAGTAAGCGAACTTTGGCAGCCTGAAGATATCCATGATGCCTGACGATTCAATATCGGGAGCATACCCGCGGTTGTAATCGAAGATGAGCCAGTTGGCATCGCCGAAGGCCGGGCCGTACAGGTTGTCATTGTGCGATTCCTGGTAGTTGAATGCCTGCTGGAGCAGGGCTCTCTCACCTGCACCGCGGAGCTGCCTGGAATTGCGGGCTTCAGGAGCAAGATCATTAAATTCAGTCTGGCTGAAGCCGGCATTGTTTGCATAATATTCCCAGTCACCGTATTCAGCAATGAAGATCGGTTTATTCTTTGAATAGGTCTTCCAGTAATCAGGCGCTTTTGCATGCTGCCGTGCGGGGATGAACACATCACAGATGGTATCCATCCAGCTGGCGGTATAGTTATTGCCGTAGGGCAGTTCCCTTTTTACAGTCCTGTGAAGCGTATTGAGAAAGTCATAAGGCATCCAGGTCTCGTTGAGCGATGATTCCCACATCACTACGGAGGGATGGTTTCTGTCACGACGGCACATCTGGCGGGTATCATTCACCGAGGCCTGAAGGAAAAGAGAGTCGCCGATGAACTGCCACCCTGGAATTGAATTCATCACCAGGATGCCGAGCTCATCGCAGGCATCCAGGAAGGCAGGTGCCTGCGGGTAGTGAGAACAGCGTACCAGATTGAATCCGGCTTCCCTGATCTTATAAGCATCACGGTAATTTGCGTTGTCAGACAGGGCATATCCGATATAGGGATATTCCTGGTGCCGGTTGGTGCCGGTTATCAGAACCGGTTCACCGTTAATAAGCAACCCTTTGCCGGGGATTATTTCAACATTCCGGATGCCTATCCGTGTTTCATTTCTGTCAATGGTCCTGTTTCCGGAGAGTATTTCAGTTGAGAGAAGGTACATAAAAGGCTTCTGAGGAGACCAGAGGGCGGGATTTATCACCTTTATCTCCATGCTTATGCGCCTGTGTTCGCCGGGTTCCATCTCCATCATTTCAGTTGTTGCAGCGGCGGCCTCCCTGCCGGCTGCATCAAACAGCGTATTGCTCAGTGCGAATGAGCGTGGCGTCTTATCGTCATTCTGCACCAGTGCCGATACAATGACAGTGGCTGAGTCGGCGCTGACATCCCTGAAGCCGGCAATGACGCCGCCGCCAAGAAGCGTGTCTGCCTCCATCGCATTCGTGATATGCAACCGGTCCTTGATTGTAAGGCTGACATTACGGTACAACCCGCTGAAGTAAAGAAAATCAAGTTCTGACAGCGGTTTTCCCGGAGGTATCTGCGGATTCTCACGGTTGTCAAGCCTGACCAGTATTTCATTGTCGTCACCGAATCTGAGATCATTGGAAAGATCCACAAAGAAGGGAAGGTAACCGCCTGTATGTCTTGAAATCTCAACCCCGTTAAGGTAAATAATGGCATCATGCATAGCCCCGTCGAAAAGCAGGGCCGTTTGCCTGTGCCTGAGTTTCTTCTCGGCCTTCAGCATCTTCCTGTACCAGCAGATCCCTGTCCATTGTTTTCCTGAAATCACTGCCGGCTCTGTGAATGCTGTGTGAGGCAGGCTCACCTCCTCCCATTTATGATTGGCAATATTTCCGGGCAGGATGTTCTCGCTGTTCGAACTGTCCTGTCTGATGAACTGCCAGTTATCATTGAATGAAACAGGCAGCCCCTTGTTTTGACCCCCCTCACAGCCGGCAAGCATCAGGAAGACAACAACAACGGCGGGAACAATTACTGAGAATCTTTTCATCATTAAGAGTTAAAACCTGAAACGGGATGTGCATATGTCACAACATCTTTCCCGGTGATTTCATCAGAGCAGAGAATTATCAGTCTCTCGAGTACATTCCTGAATTCCCTGATATTACCTGTCCATTTGATTTTCTGAAGTTCAGTTATGGCATCAGGCTTTATCTTTTTCTTCCCCATTCCGTATTCGCCGCAGATCAGCGTGTTGAAGTAGTCTGCCAGGAGAGGAATATCGTCTGACCTGTCGTTCAGTGTAGGCACGTGTATAAGTATCACACTCAACCTGTGGTACAGATCTTCACGGAAGTTATTCCGGTCTATCTCGTCCTTTATGTTTTTGTTGGTTGCGGCTACCACCCTGACATCAACATGAATGTCCTTGTCGGATCCCACCCTTGTGATCTTGTTCTCCTGTAGAGCCCTGAGCACCTTTGCCTGTGCCGCGAGGCTCATGTCTCCCACCTCATCGAGGAAGATTGTTCCGCCGTTGGCCTGTTCGAACTTCCCTATGCGTTGTTTAATGGCTGAAGTAAATGATCCCTTTTCATGTCCGAAGAGTTCACTTTCGATAAGTTCCGAGGGTATTGCCGCGCAGTTGACCTCCACAAATGGTCCCTTGGAGCGGTTGCTCTTCTCATGAATCTGGTGCGCCACCAGTTCCTTGCCCGTACCGTTTGAACCTGTTATGAGGACACGGGCTTCGGTGGGCGCCACCCTGTCAATCATCTCCCTTACCAGGAGAATGGGTTGCGAATTCCCGATGATCTCGAACTTTTTACTGACCTGTTTCTTCAGGACCTTGGTCTGGGTAATCAGTGACCCCCTTTCAAGGGCATTGCGGATTGTGATCAGCAGGCGGTTGAGGTCGAGGGGTTTTTCAAGAAAATCAAACGCCCCTTTCTTAATTGCATCAACTGCCGTATCTATGTTGCCATGGCCTGAGATCATAATCACCGGCACATCGGTGGATATCTCCAGGAGCTTCTGAAGAACCTCAATGCCGTCCATTTTGGCCATCTTTATGTCACACAGCACTACATCAAACGGTCCCTGTGCGAAGAGCTCCAGACCTTTAGCCCCGTCTTCGGCAGACTCGATTTCGTACTTCTCGTACTCAAGTACATCTTTAAGTGTGTTTCTTATTGATCTTTCGTCGTCAATAACCAGTATTCGCGGCATCGTTTAATTCAGTTTTATCCTTTGTATGTCAACCACTTCCAGATCTCGCGGTAAGAGGTCTTCTTTCCGTACATCAGAATTCCCGTCCGGTAAATTCTGGCAGCCATCCAGATGCAGCCGATAATTGTCACAAGCATCAGTGCCATTGAAAGCGCTATTTCCCAGTACGGGACGTCAAAAGGAATTCGCGCCACCATTACTATCGGCGATGTCAGGGGTATTATCGAAAACCAGAATGAAATGGAGCTTTCCGGGTTCTGCATGGTCCCCATGGCTACAATCAGCCCCAGGATTATAGGTATTGTCACAGGCAGCATGAATTGCTGCGTCTCAGTCTCATTATCCACTGCAGAGCCAATGGCTGCGAACAGTGAAGCATAGAGAAGATACCCTGTGATGAAGTAAAAAACGAATGCGAAGATAATCAGTCCCCAGCGCTGGTTCATTGCGCTGGCGAAAAGCTCCTCGAACTCGCTCAGCTGATCAGTAGTCATTGCTGAAGTAGCCCCGGGAATAGACTGATCAGCCTGTGCAAGGCTCTGGGGCAGCTGCTGCATCTGCTCCATTGTGTCTTTTGAAAGGACATTTGTTTTGACAACAGATACTATCGCAACTGTAAGAAGTATCCAGATTGTGAACTGGGTGAGACCTACAAGGGCAATGCCTATGATCTTTCCCATCATCAGCTGCACGGGCTTGACCGAGGAAATTATTACCTCCACAATGCGGCTGGTTTTTTCCTCGATGACGCCACGCATAACCTGTGACCCGAACATAAAGACAAGCATGTACATCAGGAAACCGCTGATGTAAGCAAGAGCCATGGCTATCCCGGTACTTGTCTCCTTTACAACTCCTGTGTCATCGATCTTTATTGTCTGGATCTTGATGCTCGTGTTTATAGTCTTCAGTATCTCGTCCAGGTTCTCGATATTGTATGCCAGAAGCTTCTGCTTTTCTATCTCTTTTTCAAGTGATCCCGAGATGTGGTCAAGAAGTCCGATGGGTGGTTGCTTCTTTGAAATCAGCTGTATGGCGTTAGGTGTGTCAATTACCTGCGGTGAGATGAACAGGATACCGTAATATCCCTCCTGTTCGAAACTGTTTTTGAGGTCATTTACGTTTCGGTCAGTGATGTATACAAATTCAGCATCTTTGGTGTTGGGGATCACTCCTTTGAAAAGGTCGGATCCGTCCTCTATAACCGCAATTTTCTTGAAGTCCTTGTCGTCATTCGACATTACCAGGGCAGGGACAACGAATATCATGGCCATAAGCAGTGGCGTAAGAAGGGTCATTATTATAAATGACTTCTTACGGACCCTGGTTAAATATTCTCTCCGTATGATGATTGATATCTTGTTCATGGCTTAGTTTTTCTGTACTTCTTTGTTTTTTGCCTCTACAACCCGGATGAAAATGTCATTCATCGACGGAAGGGCGGGGTTAAATGATATTATCTGACCGGAGGCAGCCATTGCCCTGATGATCAGATTGGGATCACGGACATCCTGCGATTTGAGTCTGATAACACTCTTGCCGTGCTCGAATGATGACCTCAGTATTGTAAAGTGACTGTTTGCCTCCGGTGTCACCTCTCCGTCCAGCACAACATCGTACTCGCTTGCGGCCCATTCACTGCGTATCGTGTCAACGCGGCCCTCGAGTATTGTCTGGGCCTTATTGATAAGGGTTATGTTGTCACACAGTTCTTCGACAGAACTCATGTTATGAGTCGAAAAGATTATCGTTGCACCCCTCTCACGCAGAAAGAGTATCTCATTCTTTATCTGGTTGACATTAATGGGGTCGAAGCCTGTGAACGGCTCGTCAAAGATAAGAAGCTTGGGTTCGTGCAGTACAGTAGTCACGAACTGGACCTTCTGCTGCATTCCCTTCGAAAGTTCTTCAACCTTTTTGCCCCACCAGTCTGTTATCTCCAGTTTTTTGAACCAGTACTTCAGGCGGCGCATTGCCTCCGCATGATTCAATCCTTTTAGCTGGGCAAGGTACAGAGCCTGTTCGCCCACCTTCATCTTTTTGTACAGTCCCCGTTCTTCAGGCAGGTAGCCGATCTTAAGAACGTCTTCGGGCTTCATCGGCTGCCCGTTGAGATAGATGCTTCCGCTGTCAGGAGCGGTGATCTGGTTTATTATCCGGATTAGTGTGGTCTTTCCGGCACCGTTAGGACCCAGCAGACCGAAGATGCTCTGAGCCGGCACACTTATGCTGACATCATCGAGGGCAAGCTGGGTTGCATAACGTTTGGTTACATTCCTGGCTTCAAATAATAACATGGTTCAATTCAGGGTTAGGTTAAACGAAACCAAAGATATATAAAAAAAGGTTGATGCGCATGAAAACCATGGATCAACCCTGTTAAACAACAGCCTGGAACCTATGAGAAATAGTTCTTGACCCTGTCGAAGAATCCCTTGTCATCCGCATCCGGTTTCGGAACGAATGTTGCAGAGTTCCTGTACTGTTCAACAGTTTTCTGTTCTTCCCTGGTAAGATTCTTCGGGATCCACACATTTACGTTTACAAGCAGGTCACCCCTTCCGTAACCGTTGACATCGGGAAGGCCCTTTCCCCTGAGCCTTAAAATCTTGCCTCCCTGAGTTCCGGGGTCGATTTTGATCCTCACTTTACCGTCTATTGTGGGTATTTCGACATTGGATCCGAGAATTGCATCGGGGATGCTTATGAAGAGGTTGTATATGAGGTCATTGCCTTCCCTTATAAGCTCGGGATGAGGTTCTTCGTCAATTACTATGATCAGGTCTCCGTTGACTCCGCCCCGGCGTGCGGCATTTCCCTTTCCGGTGACGGAGAGCTGCATTCCTGCAGAAAGTCCGGCCGGTATGTTGAGCGGTATCACCTCTTCAGCCTGGGTGATCCCTTCGCCATAGCACTTATGACATTTTTTTGTTATCACTTTGCCGTCTCCGCCGCATACATTGCACGGAGCAGATGTCTGCATCTGCCCGAGGATCGTATTCATGACCCTGGTGGTCTGGCCGGTGCCCTTGCAGGTTGAGCAGGTTGTCACGTCAGCCGGTGTTGCAGCTCCGGAACCGTCGCAGGTATTACATACGACATATTTTGAGACCTTGACCTTCTTTTCGGCTCCTTTTGCAAATTCCTCGAGAGTAAGCTTGACCTTCAGCCTCAGGTTGGTGCCTTTGTTCACGTGGCGTGAGCGTCCGCCGCGGCTCCGTGAGCTGAATCCTCCGCCGAAGGCATCACCGAAGATGTCACCGAAGGAAGAGAAAATATCATCCATTGTCATTCCGCCGCCGAAACCACCGCCCATATTGTTCCCCATCCCGGCATGACCAAACTGATCATAACGTGCTCTCTTCTCATCATTGCTCAGCACCTCGTATGCCTCGGCAGCCTCCTTGAACTTTTCCTCAGCCTCCTTGTTGCCGGGGTTCTTGTCTGGATGATTCTTCAATGCCTGTTTCCGGTAGGCCTTCTTGATCTCATCCTTGGTTGCTCCCTTGGTTACTCCCAGGACTTCGTAATAGTCTCTTTTGGACATCTTCTGTTCTATGGTATTAAAATCACTCTCCCACAACTACTTTGGGAAAGCGGATTACTTTTTCATTCATTACGTAACCTTTCTGGATTACATGCACCACCTTGCCTTTCATCGATTCGTCTGCCACAGGCACATTGGTGACTGCTTCCTGCATGTCACTGTCAAAGGCGGAGTTCAGTACTTCCATTTCCTTTACACCATTCTGCCTGAGAAAGTCTGAAAGTTTGCTGTAAATAAGCGAGATACCTTCCTTTACAGCATTGCAGTCGTCAGTCTCATTAATCGAGACCATGGCCCTGTCAAAGTCGTCAATTACAGGCAGTATACTTTGCAGCACTGATTCTCCGGCCATCTTTGTCATCTCAATTTTCTCGCGCAGTGTGCGTTTACGGTAATTGTCAAATTCCGCAGAAAGACGCAGGTATTTGTCCTGCATTTCTGTCAGTTTCTGAGTTATCTCGTCTGCTGTACCGGTCTTTCCCGACTGCTCCTGCTGTTCGGTATCTTTTCCGTTTCCTGTGTCTGAATTATCTGCAAAACCTTGGTTATCAGGCATATTCTCTCCGGACATTTCCTGAGCATGTCCCTCTTCGTGGCTCTTCTTTCTTACCATGATAAATTAATTATAGCTACCGGGCTTTTAGCAAATAGCCGGCCAGAATTACAAACATGACAAAGTGTCAATTAAAGTTTGAAGGCTACTGCCTCGATTTCAATCATGAAGCCATGATGCAGTGCTGCAACAGTTATGATTGATCTTGCAGGTTGTGTGGGCCCGAAGAAGTCAGCATAGACCCTGTTGATCTCCTCCCAGTTTTTTACATCTGTCGTGTAGATTGTTGTACGGGCGATTGTGGTCAGATCACCGCCTGCAGCCTTCACTATGCTCTTTACATTGTTAAGAGCCTGGTATGTCTGCTCGCTTATTTCTCCGGTAACCCTGTCTCCGGTCAGGGGAACGACAGGCAGCTGACCTGAAACAAAGATAATGTTGTCTGCCAGAATTGCCTGCGAATAATGCCCTGCCGGAAGCGGGGCGTCATAAGTAATAACTGCTGAGATATTCATGATATTCTTTTTATTTCTGCACCTATTGCGTTTAGTCGTTTATCTATTTCCTGATACCCTCTGTCAATCTGTTCGATATTATGTATGTAACTGGTTCCCTCTGCCGACATTGCGGCGATCAGAAGCGCCACTCCCGCACGGATATCAGGAGATGACATCGTGGTAGCACGAAGCCTGATCCTTCGGTCATTGCCTATCACTGTTGCCCTGTGAGGGTCACATAATATTATGCCGGCACCCATATCGATGAGCTTGTCGACAAAAAAGAGTCTGCTCTCGAACATTTTCTGGTGTATCAGCAGGGAACCCCTGGCCTGTGTGGCAATGACCAGGAAGATGCTGAGAAGGTCAGGCGTCAGCCCGGGCCAGATGGCATCGGAGATTGTCATTATGGATCCGTCGATGAATGTCTCTATCTGGTAATGCTTTTGCGCCGGGATAAATATATCATCGTCCTTTCTCCGGAGTTTGATACCCAGCCTTCTGAATGTGTCAGGTATGATACCGAGATTTTCGTATGAGACATTTCTGACAGTGATCTCGGATTCAGTCATTGCAGCCATGCCGATGAATGATCCGATTTCGATCATATCAGGCAGTATGCGGTGTGTACAGCCTCCCAGCGAAGTGACGCCGTCAACTGTGACAAGGTTTGAGCCTATGCCTGTTATGCGTGCACCCATAGAAACCAGCATCCGGCAGAGCTGTTGTATGTATGGTTCGCAGGCTGCATTATATATTGTGGTGCGGCCTGAAGCCAGTGTTGCGGCCATAATAATATTGGCTGTACCGGTGACAGAGGCCTCTTCCAGGTGCATATAACTACCCTTTAGATGCCTGGCAGTTACGTGGTAACAGTTCTCACGGGCAACATATTCAAAGTGTGCACCAAGTTTTTTGAATCCCATGAAGTGGGTGTCTACCCTGCGGCGTCCGATCTTGTCTCCCCCCGGCTGAGGCATTATCGCCCTCCCGAAACGCGCCAGAAGTGGCCCGACAACCATAACCGAACCTCTGAGGCTGCTGCTCTGTTCCCTGAATGAATCCGTGGAGGGGTAATCGGGATTAATCTCAGAAGCCTGGAAAGTCCATTTTCCCGGCCCTTCCTTATGTGACCTGACGCCCAGACCGGTAAGCAGTTCAATGAGTTTGTTTACGTCCCTGATGTCGGGGATGTTCTCTATTGTTACCTTCTCATCAGTGAGGAGTGTGGCACATAAGATCTGCAGCGCTTCGTTCTTTGAGCCCTGGGGATGCAGCTCTCCGTGGAGCCGTCGTCCCCCGGTAACTGCAAATGTTCCCATCAGTGCCCGGCTTTGTATTTCTTTTTCCCCGGGTTGCCCGGCCTTCCCTTGTATTTGTCCTGAGGCCTGCCCTGATACCTGGTACTGAACTTTGGCTTTCGGAGGAGTAATCAGATCTCTCACGTCGAGCATCCTGAGGTTTTCAGGGGCTTTCAGTCTTCCCTTTGAGATATCGGTAAGATCCCTTATTATTAGTTCATCGGCAACCTGGCCCTTATTCCAGGTGAGGTAATCCTTTTTCATCTGGTTCAGCACCAGTGTTACAAGGTAATCCTTCTCTTCGCCGTCTTCCATTTCTGAAGCAGCATCAATAAGCAGCGGGACTATCCGGCCGTAGTGGGAATATTTTATTTCGCCGTTGTGATAGGGGACCTGGTTCGGCTTTTCAACCAGTTTCTGCCTGTCGGGTGCCGGATAAGGTGCATCAAGTTCAAGTTCAAAATCGCCGATTATTATGAGGTGATCCCAGAGTTTGTGTTTGAAGTCAGTCACATCCCGGAGATTGGGGTTCAGATTCCCCATGATCTGTATTATTGTTTTGGCGGCCCTGTTTCTTTCCTCCTCATCCTTAATGGTCTTGATATGTTCAATCATCTTGAGAACATTTCTGCCATATTCAGGCAAAGCCATCTTTTTTCTCTGTGTGTTGTAATCAAATGTCATCAGTTGTAATTTTAGGCAAAACTAATAATAATTTTTGTCTTTCAGACCGCCTGTTTCTCAGCGGCTTATAACCCGAGGAGCTGGATAGCCAGTCCTGAAAAGAGAATCGTGGCGCCTGCAATGACGTTCACATACTTCTCAACCGGTTTCAGATTGATATGGCTCAGTCCGAGCCTGAAAGCCAGCACCACTGTCATCATCGTTCCAATGGTAGCCACGGAAAAGAGGACGGAGACAAGGATCACTCCGCTGAAATTATTCCCGGCGGCAGGATACATAAGCAGGGGAATAAGCGGTTCACATGGCCCGAGTACGAATATCAGAAAAAGTATCCAGGGCGTGAGATTCTTTCTTTCGCTTTGATGAATGTGGGAGTGGGCAGTGTAGTGACTGTGTTCGTGGACGTGCATGATGCCGTCGGGATGATTATGCTCGTGCACATGCTTTTTCTTCCTGTACAGACTGCGGATGCTTATCAACATGTAAACCAGGCCGAATGCAATCAGGATCCAGGCTGCAATATTGCCCCTGAACGATTCGAAGAACTCGAGCCTCGACAGGGAAATGCCTGCCGCAATACCGATGAACCCCAGGATTATGGAACTCAACACGTGTCCCATCCCACATAAAAAGGTTATCAGCATTGTCTTGCGGATTGTCCACTTCCGTGCTTCA
Organism: uncultured Bacteroidales bacterium; assembly: GCA_963757935.1. Classification (GTDB taxonomy): domain Bacteria; phylum Bacteroidota; class Bacteroidia; order Bacteroidales; family VadinHA17; genus SR-FBR-E99. The sequence goes on from CAVWSZ010000005.1 coordinate 93,157, forward strand.
CCCATCACAATGAACGGCAGATAATGGTCAGGGCCCACAAGCGTATGGACAAACCCGATTGTGACAGCAGTACCTGCAAGCAGTAAAGTCGAACCCTCCATTAATACAAGTTTTTTACAAAGATATTTATTATGTGATACGGTCTACTTGTCCGGGGCAATCCACTGCCCCCCGGCATTTATCAACTCGGTGAACCCGGAATTTGATCCGTTAAGCAGTCTCCTTGAGTCTTTTATGAAAACAGTCATTGCATCATAGGCGGATGACGACTGAAAGAACTCCCGGTTTTCTTCAAATTCACTGCACGGCAGGATATAGAATTTACGTCTGCCGTTTTCAAGGGGCGACCAGACCCAGGTCAGGATATAGCCGGCAGAGGTGATCAGCGTTTTGTCTCCCTCTTTTTTCAGTTCCATTCTGATCATTGCCCCTCCGTCACTTCTTCGCTTCCGCTGGTTTGATATGAAGTTGCCCATCGACCAGACCACCGGGTCACTAAGACCGGATGAGTCTGCCTTTGCGTGCATGGGCTGCAGCACGTGCGGGTGTGACCCGATAATTATGTCAGCTCCGCCGTTGAATATCGCCTTCGCAGTCAGTTCCTGCATCGGAGAGGGGACAGAATCATATTCGTTTCCCCAGTGGATGAAAACAACAACCAGGTCAGCGCCTTTTTCCCTTGATGTAACGATGTCACCTGTTATTCTCAAAGTGTCGATATAGGAGACAACTCTCGGGGGAGGCACCACAATACCGTTCGTTCCGTAGGTGTAATTGAGCATTGCCACCCTGATGCCTTTTGCTGACAGTATCAGGGGAGTGAGTGTGTCGCGCGCCTCCGGGCCTGTCCAGGTTCCGGTATGCGGGATGTCAAGACTGTCAAGCACCCTGATTGTGCGGGCAATGCCCTTCGGACCCCGGTCGGCACTGTGATTGTTGGCAGTCATGAGAGCATCAAAGCCTGCATTTTTGCAGGCCAGGGCAAGTGCATCGGGAGAACTGAAGGCAGGGTAACCCTTGTAGGGTGCACCGCCAAGGGTGACTTCGAGGTTTCCCACGGCAAAGTCAGCATCCTCAATGACAGGTCTGATATATTTAAAAACACTGTCGTACGAATAAGTCCCGGTTGAATCATCACGCGCAGAGGCGATCTGCATATCGTGACCCATTATATCACCGGCAAAGAGAATTGTAAGAGTCGAATCACTCTTCTCACAACCGTTCAGAATTGAATGTGTAGAATCATTCTTTTCACAACCATTCAGAACGGAATGCGTTGAATCACTCTTCTCACAACCCTTCAGAACGATAAGCGTCGAATCCGTGTTCTGTCCTTTCAGGCAGACCGTAACAAATACTATGGCAGCGGACAGTAATATTCTGCGTCTGTTCATCCTCTCTCTCTTTTTTAGTCCTGCAAAGGGCTCTTTTCGCGGGTTTGGTGAAAAATCAGACCTGAGTCTGTCAAACGATGCAGCCTCAAAAATAGTCATAACTTTGCAACATCTTAACCGACATCTCAGGAATAATGGAATTCATTCAGACAGACCTTTTTACGTACGTGATCCTGCCTCTTTTTATTTTCTTTGCACGTATTGTAGATGTATCCCTTGGAACCCTGAGAATAATTTTTGTCACCAAGGGAATGCGCAGGGTAGCCCCCCTCATAGGGTTCTTTGAGGTTTTCATCTGGCTTCTTGCAATAAGCAGGATCATGCAGAATCTTGATAACTGGGTGTGTTATGTAGCGTACGCCGCCGGTTTTGCTTCGGGAAACCTGATAGGGATGCTGATTGAGGAGAAGCTTGCAATAGGCCATGAGATGATAAGGGTTATCACACGCAAGGATGCCACAAACCTTATTGACGAACTGAGGGAAACGGGTCACGGTGTTACCTGGGTGAATGCAAAAGGCGTCGAAGGAGATGTAGCTGTTCTGTACATTATTGCCCGTCGCAGCATGATCCAGGGGGTCCTCGACCTGATTAACAAGCACAATCCCCGTGCACTCTATACGGTTGAGGCTATCAAGTATGTCAATAAGGAAATCTTCCACAGGTCAGAGGAGGAGCGGCAGCGCAGCTGGCTGATGAGCAGGGCGAGAAGGAGCGGCAAGTAGACACACTCACCTGCCGGGAGCTGCCACCGTGACCGTATCCATTCGTATTGTTGCCGGCGGTTCAACAAGCGTGATGATTACATATTCCCCGGCTGCTTCAGGAATGAAAGTGAGGAGGGTGTCTTTAATCACCTCAACCTGAGGACATACTCCATGGCTTTCATAGCTGCCCACAGCATACAGATCATACTTGAAATCCTCCTTTTTGGTAAGAATGAACCTCAGATTCATCCAGCATCCGTCAGGCGCTGAAGTTACGGCCATAATAGTGACAGGCTGATTTACAGTGCCACTCTCAGGAATGCTTAGTGAGGTGATATTCACAGGCACGTTCCCGTATGAAACATATGGCGGGTCAATATTGCATGACGACAGTATAAGGAGAGAAATAAGTGTGATCAGGGAAACCAGTTTCATATGTTGATGTATTAAATGGGTAACTCAACCTGGCAGGTTAAGGTTTTTAGTATGACTCAGTGCCTTTGTATACCTGCAACCTCCCTGAGGGCACTACTTTACCTATAAAATCGACACGGCTGCCCCAGTTTGTCTGTACAATTGCATCGGCCATGTCCCCGGTAACATTCACGTGCATCGATATTGTGAGGCCACCGCCGGTACCGAGAGTGTTCATCTGGATATACTAGTTACCGTTCTTCTTGTCCTGTTCAATTGTATAGCCAGTGACCTTTCCCTTGAGGGTCACCCCGCCAACGCCGTTATAACCTATGCCTGTGTCTGAGCCCAGCTGCACGTATACTTCGTCACCCTGAACCGATACGAAATTTATTCTTGGGTTGACGTTGAACATTGAGCCGCCCCGACCCCTGACGCGGTCTGCCTTAAGTATAAACTGCGATGAATGCAATGCCTGGGATGTGTTCACTGACATCATTCTTTCCGCCTGCTTCTTCTGTTCCTTTTTCAGTATCTTTTTTTCCTCCTTGGTCAGAGGTACCTGCCCCTGCGCCATCACTGCCAGAGTAATAAGCAGTATGATGACTGTTGCTGTTATCCTTTTCATACCCGTTTGAATTAACTGTTCTGCAAATTGCATCACAACAACCGTACCAAGCTCAATGTTTTACGGACTCGGTTTCACCAATCCGGAAGGTCTGATTTTCATCCGGGGCCAGTTCAGGTGCAAGGAAAAGTCCGAATGTGCTTATGTTAGGCCTGGCACGTGATGAGGTAACTGTCAGTCTGATCTCATCGGCTGTCACTGCTGGAAACCGGAGCAGTCTCTTGTATCCGATCGTTGTTCCCTGACTTACCGTATCCCACTTTGATCCGGACCGGGCCTCGATGATGAAGTTTTCAACCCTCTGACCCTGCCTTATATCTTCGCAAAGCATCGCCACATTGAATGTTGCCGATATAGCCGGAACGAAACTGGCCACAGCTGCACCGGCGGGGCTCCATGATGTGGAACTGTCACCGTCGATGGCATTGGCTGCACCGCGTCCGTACGGGCGCGCTCCCTTGAGCAGGTCAGTATCAAAAAGATCGTCGAGATATGCTCTGAGTCCCATGAGGCTTCGGACATCGTTCTCATGAATCAGACCCCGCCTGTCAGGCGGCACGTTGAGAAGAAGCACGGCGTTCCTGCCCACTGAGCTGAAATAGATGTCTGCCAGTTTCTCCACACTCTTCACCAGGGAATCTTCGGAAGCATGCCAGAACCAGCCCGGGCGGATTGAGACGTCAACCTCCGCAGGGTACCAGAATACTCTGCCCGCCCTCTGCAGCAATTCCGTGCTGCCAAGGTCCGCGGATGTCGCTTCCAGACCCAGTTCACTGTTTATTGCCATGCTGGCATCTGATCCTCCGGGGGCGAAGGCTGTTACGCTCCACTCTGTTTCGCGTCCGTAGCCTGACTCGGTGCCTACCCATCTGACATCCTCACCCATGATTGCGGTCACCGCTTCGGGCTGCAGCTTCCTGATAAGCGCGTAGTAAGCTTCCCAGTCGTATTCCTGTCTCTTCCCGTTGGGTCCCTCGCCGTTGGCGCCGTCAAACCATACCTCATCAACAGGACCGTACCAGGTGAGCAACTCGGTGAGCTGTTCCATGAAAAACCTGTTGTATGCGGGTGTGTCGCCATAACACTCTGCATTACGGTCCCATGGTGAAAGATATATGCCGAATTTCATTCCCTGCGCATCGCAGGCTTCCTTTAATTCCCTTACCACGTCACCTTTCCCTTCCTTCCACGGACTCGATGCCACAGAATGTTCTGTTGTCTTCGTCGGCCAGAGACAGAACCCGTCATGGTGTTTGGCAGTCAGTATTACCATTTTCATTCCTGCTTCCTGAAGCACTTTTACCCATTGTGCGGCATCGAGTTCTGAGGGATTGAACAGCTCTTCAGACTCGTCGCCGTCGCCCCATTCCCGGTCAGTGAATGTGTTTACAGTGAAGTGTATGAAGGCAGTCATCTCCAACTCCTGCCAGGCCAGCTGACGGGGATGAGGAACAACACGGGCAGCCATTGCCTCCTTGACTCCCAGTGTGGGTCCTACCGGAAATTCAACACCTCCGGTGTACAGTTTATCATTATGCCGGTTCAGGCAGGAGACAGCCACCAGGATTATTACCGGCAACAGGAAGAAAGTTTTGATGGTCCTGGTAATGTTCATATTTCAGGTGCCTTTATGCTCACTTTTTCACCGATGTCCTTTCATAAAAATGGCTCAGTATAAACAGGATACCGGTTGCAATTACAGGTGTGGAAAGTATCAGGAACGGCAGTGACTTCATACTCATTTTCAAAAGCACCGACATTATAATGCCCATTAGAATTATTATAATCCCACCGGCAAGCTTTTGCCTGAGGGAAATTATCATTCCTGCAATCAGCAGGAGGGCAGGGACAATGCTGATGAAGAATCCCATAACCTGCTTGTCGGCCGGTGCCCCTGTGGTGAAATTGTCAAGTGCCATCAGTACGACAAAGGCTGCAATAAGGAGGGCTAATATCCGCGGCGCCCATAGTATGAATTTTGCCATGTTGAGTCTACTGTTTCGATTTAACGTACTTTATATTTCTGAACCTGAGGGCAGACCAGTCAGCGTCAATTGAAACCTGTGATACTGGAACGAACCCCCATTCCGCAACGGGTGTCCAGCCGTGATCACGGTTTATGTCACTTGTGTATTTTTTTGATGTCCCCTTGGGATAAGCCAGCCACAGAATACCGTCATGACCGAGGTTATGCAGGCACGTCGGCGCCAAGTTCTTTTACCTCTGCAGACCCGTGAACGAATGCCAGCATGAACTCATAAAGATATCGGGCATTGATTTCTGTATCAATCTGCACCCCGTCAAGCGCATTAGTCAGCCTTTCTGTCACTTCCCCCGGAGCATTAAGTAACGCAATGCGATCAAGATCCCTGAACCTGAGCTTTTTTAAAATGTCATCCATTGTAAATATTTCTTTCTCCGGGACAAATATACTAATAAGAGGCCACTCTGCCGGGGTCTTAACTTTTTTGCTTTTCCGGTGTTTAATCATTAATTTTACATCGTCAATAATTGGGGTGCCTTAAAAGAACAGGCTGAGATCATACCCTTACAACCTGATCCGGGTAATGCCGGCGTAGGGAAAGAGAGTAATCATTTCCGACCGTTTTTTTACAGCCTCAGTTATTGAGACAGTTTATCAACATTCAGGATGATGGTCAGGAAAATATGTTTTTTCTTTTACGTTATTGTTACTGTTTTGCGGCCTCAGTTTATATGGGCAGCAGGGCAGGGGGTTCATTTCAGGCACGGTTCGTGACAGTGAAGGGGACGCTCTTGCCGGGGCGTCGGTTGTAATAGACAGTCTTTCAACGGGTGTGGCTACCGGGAATGACGGAAGGTATATGCTTCGCGGGCTAAGGAACGGTATGTATAAAGTCACCTTCAGCTTCACAGGGTTTGAAACGGTCACCGAAAAAGTCACCCTGAACGGCACAGCATCGGTTGATGTTATACTCTCAGAAGCCACACTGATTGCCGATGAGGTTATCGTCAGAGGCAGCAGGGCAGGCTCCCGCACTCCCATGGCGCACACTACAGTTGAAGCCTCAGCATTGAGGAAGTCAGACATGACCCGTGACATTCCGTATCTGCTGGCACTGACCCCTTCTGTGGTGGAGACCTCAGACGCGGGTAACGGTATCGGATATACCTCATTACGAATCCGCGGTACGGATGCGAACAGAATAAATATTACTGTTGACGGAATACCGTTGAACGATCCTGAGTCACAGCAGGTATTCTGGGTCGACCTGCCGGATCTTGCTTCCTCAACCTCCAGTATACAGATTCAGCGCGGAGCGGGCACATCCACAAACGGAGCAGGGGCTTTCGGCGCTTCAGTGAATATAAGCACAATGTCGCCGCCGGATGAGCCGGGAGCATCCGTCGACCTTGGCGCCGGGTCATTCAATACTTTCCGGTCAACGGCAAAAGTATGGTCAGGGAAGGTCGGCGACCGGTTTAACATGATTATCCGGGCGTCGAAGATAAACAGCGATGGTTATGTAAGTCACAGCGCCTCGGATATAGCGTCAGTAATGGTCAGCGGCAACTGGATCACTCCGGTTGACAGGATCAGATTCAATCTCATCTCCGGTAAGGAACGGACCGGGATAAGCTGGTGGGGCGTGCCGCAGGAGTTGCTGGCCACCGACAGACGGTACAATCCTGCAGGGGAATACATTGATGCCAACGGTCTTACCCGTTATTATGATGACGAGACAGACAACTATAAGCAGACCCATTACCAGCTTTTCCATACCCACAGGTTTACACCGCGACTTCATCTTAACACCGGACTGCACCTGACTGCCGGTTCCGGATACTATGAGGAGCAGAAAAGCGACAGGAGCACGGAGGAGTACGGGCTGGGGACCATCGTTTCCGGCAGCGATATCATTACAGAGACTGATATGGTCCAGAGAAAGTGGATGGACAATAATTTCTACGGGGCGGTCTGGTCACTCGTACAGGAGGGTCATGTTTTCCAGCTGACAGCGGGCGGAGGGGTGAACCGGTACGAAGGGAATCACTTCGGCAGGATAATGTGGATGGAGAACCCGGGAACCTTTATCCCGGGCTACGAGTGGTACCGGAACCGTGGGGTGAAAGATGAGTTCAATGTTTATGGGAAGATGAATGCCCGTATCAGCAGCACCATCAGCGGATTCGTCGATCTGCAGTTCAGGTATATCGGATACCGCCTGGCAGGACCTGATGATGATATGCGTAACCTTACACAGAACCATTATTACCGGTTCTTTAATCCCAAGACCGGTATCTTCTGGAGCAACGGCAGGGGCAACGACGCATTTCTTTCGGTATCGGTGGCACACCGTGAGCCCTCGCGATCGAACTTCACTGACGCTGCAGGGGATAACAGTGTGACTCCGCGTCCGGAACGGCTGACTGATTTTGAAGGAGGCTATTCCTATAAGACTTCCTCTCTCAGCCTCAGCCTCAACCTTTACCTCATGAACTACCGTGACCAGCTGGTACCAACGGGCAGGATCAGCAACACCGGCTACCCGGTGATGACCAATGTCCCGGAGAGTTACCGTGCCGGCGTGGAGTTCTCGGGGAATTACAGGCCTTCACCCGTTGCGGCATTTAAAGTAAACATGACCCTTAGCCGTAATAAGATTAAAAATTTCCGCAATTACTGGTTTGAATACAATACAACCGACTGGAGCGAGGAATTTGTATCGGGCGACCTCGGGACAGTCGATATTGCTTATTCTCCACGTTTTTCAGGATCAGCGGAGGCGGAGGTCAATCCGCTGAAGCGTCTTGCTCTTCGTATAAACGGGAAATTTGTCGGGAAACAGTATTTTGACAATACAATGAGTTCAGACCGCTCTATTCACTCCTACTTCGTAAGCAATGCAGCGGCTGAGTATGAAATCAGAACCGGAAAACCCGGGGAGATTACACTGAGGGCGCTTGTTAACAACCTCTTCAACACTATGTATGAAAGCAATGCCTATGGTGGAATGTGGTCAGAAGACGGGATTGAAAAAACCTGGGCTTACTTCTTTCCACAGGCCGGGGTAAACTATATGCTCGGGCTAACAGTAACATTCTGAGATTATGCAGGAATGGGTGACAGATCACGGCATTGAGATTTTCGGGGCACTGACGGGGATCCTCTATGTATTTCTGGAGATAAGGCAGAATATCCTTCTCTGGCCGCTGGGTATCGTCACGTCGGCAGTGTACATTTATGTGTTCAGGGAAAACGGATTTTATGCAGGCATGGTGCTGCAGCTCTATTACCTGGCGATAAGCGTTTACGGGTGGAGGGCATGGAGCATGGAGCACGGGGCGGGGGCAAGGAGCAAGGGGAGCGAGCGTTAAGAAATGATCCGGTGGATCATTTTAGCGAGCAGACAGACAGTGCGGAGCGAGCGTTAAGAAATGATCCGGTGAATCATTTTAGCGAGCAGACAGACAGTGCGGAGGCAAGCACGGACCAAAAAAAGGGTTTGACGGTAAGAACGATTGATCTGAAGACCGGTATTATATGCATGGCAGTGTCACTCGTACTGTGGGCAGGGTTATGGTATGTCCTTGACAGATGGACTGACTCGCCGGTACCCATGTGGGACGGACTGATAACGTCACTGTCGGTTGTCGCAACATGGATGCTGACACGCAAGATACTGGAACAGTGGTATGTATGGATAATTGCAAATGTTATTGCAACTGTTGTATACATGGCTGTTGGCATGTATCCCACTGCAGTCCTGTTTATTGTTTATGCCATCATGGCTGTGGCCGGACTCAGGGAGTGGAGAAAAAGCCGGATTGAAAGAAAATATGAGACATCATGAAAACAGTAATACTTGCAAACGGAAGCTACCCTTCGCACAGCGTACCCCTGAAACTCCTTGCGGGCGCTGACCTGATTGTCTGCTGTGACGGGGCGGCAGAAAAGCTTGAAGCCCACGGGATGGAACCCGGCGCCATTGTGGGAGACCTTGATTCTGTTTCTCCTGCACTTAAGGAGAAGTATAAAAATGTGCTGTACCCTGATAATGACCAGGAGACCAATGATCTTACCAAGGCTGTAAAATGGTGCCTTTCAGAGGGTATAAAGGAGATTGTGATATTAGGTGCAACAGGACTGCGGGAAGATCACACACTGGCGAATATCTCTCTTCTGGCAGATTATTCGCGTGACATGAAGGTAAAAATGTATACCGATACGGGCATATTTGAATCATTTGACAGAACCGTGACCCTGGAATCCTTCCCCGGACAGCAGGTGTCTCTGTTCAGCATCAACCCTGCCCTGGCCGTCACCTCGCAAGGACTTCGTTACCCGCTGCAGAATCTGAGTCTCTCCAGCTGGTGGCGAGGCACACTGAATGAGGCGCTTGGAGATCATTTTACTCTTACATTTGCTTCAGGCCAAATCCTTGTTTTCAGAGAATATTAAGTATTTTTGGATTATAGACCACCGGAAAAGCAGCACGAACACCTTAACTGAAAAACCCATTCACATGAAAAGAATTTTTATCTCAGCTGTCATAATTGCGATGGCAGGATTATCGTCGTGTAACGTCGAGAAGAAGTCAGCCCCTGCGAATCTGAATACATTCCGTTTTCAGGAGTACACTGTTGAACGCCTTCAGGAGGGCTACCGCAATGGAGATTTCACAATAACTGAGGTGGTGCAGGCTTATCTTGACCGTATAAATGCAATTGATGACAACGGCCCGGTGCTTAATGCCGTGATACAGATCAATCCTGAAGCCCTGGGTATTGCTCAGGAGCTTGACAAAGAGATGAAGGAGGGAAAGCTGCGCGGTCCGATGCACGGAGTACCGGTGTTGCTGAAAGACAATATTGACACGCATGACCGGATGGAGACAACGGCAGGGTCAAGGGCGCTGGCAGGATCCCACCCCCTGAAGGACAGTGATGTGGCGCGCAGGCTGCGTGAGGCCGGTGCTGTTATTATCGGGAAGGCGAACCTCAGCGAATGGGCAAACTTCCGTGGCTACCTCTCTTCAAGCGGATGGAGCGGTGCGGGAGGTCAGACAAAGAACCCGTATATACTTGACCGCAACCCGTGCGGTTCCAGCTCGGGATCAGGGGCGGGTGTCTCCGCAAACCTCTGCATGATTAGCAATAGGGACTGAGACAAACGGCTCGATAGTATGCCCCTCCACAGCAAACGGTATCGTGGGCATCAAACCCACGGTGGGACTTCTCAGCCGCAGCGGGATCGTTCCCATTTCCTTCACACAGGATACCCCCGGTCCCATGGCCCGCACAGTCAGGGATGCCGCAACAGCACTGGGAGTAATGACAGGCATTGACCCTGACGACAGCAAAACCCTTGCAAGCGAGGGGAAGTCGTTTACAGATTATACCCAGTTCCTTAAAGAAGACGGACTCAAGGGAAAAAGAATAGGATGGTATACATCCGCCAGGGGAACACACTTTAAAGTGGACACTCTCATGCAGCAGGCAGTTGATTTCATCCGCAGCCAGGGAGCCGAAGTGGTGGAAATAGACCGCATCTACAGCAATGAAGTTGAAGCCCTGTCATTCGAAGTTATGTTGTACGAATTCAAGGACGGTCTGAACAAATACTTCGCCTCCCTCGGAGAAGGTGCTCCCATAAAAAGCCTGGAGGAACTTATCGCATTCAACATCTCCGACACGGTGGAACTGCGGTATTACAATCAGCAACTGCTGATCGAGGCACAGAAAAAGGGAGGAATCGACTCTAAGGAATACCTTGATGCCGTGGCTAAGATGAAGAATCTAACCGGCAAGGAAGGAATTGACAGGGTGATGGATGAAAACAGACTCGATGCATTCATTGCACCAACGGGTTCACCAGCCTGGAAGACCGACCTTGTGAACGGAGACGCGTATACCGTAAGCAGCTCATCGCCGGCGGCAATATCAGGCTATCCGGCTATTACAGTTCCTATGGGCTTTGTTGACGGTCTTCCTGTCGGAATCTCCTTTTTCGGCAGGGAGTGGAGCGAGCCGGTTCTTCTCGGGATCGCCTACAGCTTCGAAAAAGGTACAGGGCACCGCAGGGCGCCTGAATTCCTGACTGAATAACTACAGGATCTGAAGATTCCGGACCATTGTCATAAGCTGCATCCGGTTTCTTGCATTTGTTTTGGAATATATCCGAGACGTGTGGTCCTTCACGGTCTGCAGGCTGATAAAAAGCTTATCGGCAATCTCCTGGTTACTGAGTCCGTTGCATATTTCCCTGATGATCTCCGCTTCCCGTGGTGAAATCTCGCTTTTAATGAAGAAATCCTCAATGCCTGAAGGAAGGGGAAGGGTTTCTGAGATCCGTGGCGATTTAATATCGGCCCGGTAAGTAAGGATTACGGGTATCAGTCCTGTAGCAGTAAATAGCAGGAAAACAAAGAGAAGACCCATCCAGATTGTATGAGGCAAAAGCAGGAGAACGGCTGACTGCAGCAGCGCCCCGCCAACAATTACAGCTGACATTAACCTGCGGTCACTGATGCTGAGACGGCAATCGCCCTTCCTGACAATAAGTAACAGCGCCGCAAATGAAAACAGGGTAACACCTCCTGCATAGTAATATTTTATTATCGGGAGGGTGTCATCATACGCCTTGTCGCCCGGCCAGCATTCCAAGTGCTATAATAACGCCGAAATTAAGGAGCAGAAAGAGGGAGGTGATCACAGCTCCGAATTCTTTCCCCGAGGCTTCTGCGGCGAACTTCAGGACCATCAGCCACCCTAATACAAGAAAAGGCAGTCCCAGTAACAGCGAAATGACAGATACAGAGGAGAGTAACTCCGGAGTCAGCCGGTTTCCGGCAACGCCGGCAATTATGAACTGTCCCCACACACCGTAAAATCCAAAGGCGAAGATGAAGATGATCTGATAGAAAAGAGTCCTTATAAATGGGAGCTGGAACTCCTTTATCAGACGCGAAACCAGCAGTATGCTTCCGGCGGCAATGGCTGCACAGAAGATGAAGACGGTAATTATGATCAGTTGCATATGCTCATAGAAAGAGGGTATGAAAGTAGATACTACTTAAGTAGTAGGCCGCATACTAAAGTAGTATTTTTTAAAAACAATACTAAGGTATGAAATAGGTCTCAGCGTGCCGGCATAAATTTGCTTCATAAAACTTTTTTTTCGGACAGTATAAAACAAATGAAAATGGAAACATCACCTGCTTACAGATTTATCCCTTCTTTCAGCGGCTCCTACGGAACCGGATGGAAGGTCATGACAGACAACTTTCTCCGCCTCTTTCTGGTGGTAATTCTCCTTGGCATCCTTGTTACACCGATGTCTTTCTTCAATGTGAACTGGAAGTTTGACAAATTTGATTTTGACAACTTCCACAATCCCGAGGATCTTTTCAGGATCGGCGCTTTCGGACTGGCGGCAGCTTTTATGGGCATGCTGGGATTGCTGTACTGGCTTTTTGTAATGCCGGTATTCAAGTACGGCGGAAAGATGATGTTCGTGCAATCTGTGCGCAAACAGACGCCTGATTTTGAAGTGCTTATAAGCGGATTCCGCAAGAACTATATAAGTATAGTCCTCTCTAACCTACTTGTAACTGCCCTGATAGGAATAGGTACTGTATGCCTGTTTATCCCCGGAATCATCATCGCATGCCGTCTGGCATTCACGCCCTATCTTGTAATGGATAAGAATCTTGATCCGATAAAGGCTGCAGAAGAGAGCTGGAGGCTGACCCGTGGCCACGGATGGTCCATTTTCCTGATGGGATTCATTGCAATCTTCATCTTCATTGCAGGATTCATATGCCTCTTTATCGGGGTCCTGATTTCATCAATGTGGATCAGAAGCGCATTTGCAACACTCTACCAGTCTGTTCTGCTTGAAAAGGGAATGTACCAGGTTGAGGAGGCTCCGGTTGCAGCAGCACCAGCCCCTGCAGCACCGGCTACGGAAGCTCCGGCTTCAGAAGCATAATTTTGCACACTCACAATAATTGAACTTAGCACAGGGCCAACACCCTGTGCTTTTTTTACCACTACTACCACCTCCCCCCTTAACCGTCCGCCGGCTGGCGGACGATCAGGGGTACTCCTCCTTGTCAAGGAGGAGAAAATTAAAGAATTAAATATCAGGTACTTACACTACTGCCTACTGCCTACTGCCCACTGCCTGTTTTAGTCAGCTTTGCAAACCTCAGCAATAGCTTCTTGCTGCCGGCACCTTTAAAATCTATTACCGCTGTGGTGTTAGGCGCTTCACCTTCTATGGACTCCACCGTTCCTTCGCCAAATCGTTCGTGGGTCACACTGTCTCCCGGAAGCAGATCATACTGTACCGCCCCCGCCGGTGAGGGGATGACCCTGCCGCTGCCTGCCACCGGCTTAAGGTTGCGTGTTGAGGGAATCCTGTCAAATCCAGGCTCCCTCTCCCTGAAAGTCTGTTCATTTTGCCTGCCTGTCTGCCCGAAGGGTTTGCCGCCTGTCTGGGGATAATCGAGAAAGGTCTTGTCAATCTCATTGATGAAACGGCTCGGGGAACTGTGTTCCAGTGATCCCCACTTATACCTGTTCAGAGAGTAACTCAGAGTAACCCGGTTACACGCCCTGGTAAGGGCAACATAGAAGAGACGGCGTTCTTCTTCCAGCTCTTTGGGACTGAAATTGTTCATTGAGGAGGGAAAGAGATTCTCTTCAAGGCCGACAATATAAACATACTTGAATTCAAGTCCTTTTGCCGAATGGATTGTCATGAGTGTAACCCTGTCCTTCTCCTCGGGCTTCTCCCTGTCCTGGTCCGTGAGTAGCGAGACTGTCTGCAGGTAGGTGCCAATGTCTGCAGGGTCACCGTTGGTTACGGCTTCCTCTGTAAACTCCTTGATACCGTTCAGCAGCGACTGAATGTTCTCCAGCCTGTCCATATCCTCAGGCACCTGTCCCTGCCGGAGGTCTGTAATGATACCGCTTGAGGCCGCCATGCTGTTTGCCACATTGTATGCCGTTTCCGTCACGGCCAGTGACATGACAGGTGTTATAATCCTTGTGAAAGTGCTCACTTTTGCCTGCAGCGCGGGAGCCAGGTGAACTGTATATATTTCGGGTGAAGAGAGGACGGCCCACACACTCACGTTCAGACTGTCGGCCAGTTCAAAAAGCTTCTGCACCGTGGTCTCACCTATGCCTCTTTTCGGGTAGTTGATGACCCTTTTCAGGGCTTCCGCATCATCAGGATTAACAACAAGGCGAAGATAGGCGATGAAGTCACGTATCTCCCTGCGCTCGTAAAACGACTGTCCCCCGAAGACCTTATATGGAATGTTGCGCTTTCGCAGCATCTCCTCGAAGATTCGCGACTGGGCATTGGTACGGTAAAGAATTGCGAAATCCTTCCAGTCGAGCCGTGCCCGCATCCGGGTGTCAAGGATATCGGAAGCCGTAAGTATGCCCTCCTCACTGTCGATTGTTGTCTGCACCACCCTGATCTTTTCTCCCACATCGTTTTTGGAGAAGACTGTCTTTTTGATCTGTGCCTCATTCTTGTCGATGATGCTGTTGGCGGCATTCACTATTGTCTGGGTCGACCGGTAGTTTTGCTCAAGCTTGAATATCCGGTAGTCAGGGTAGTCATTCTTGAAGTTCAGGATATTCTCAATGCGCGCCCCGCGAAATGAATATATGCTCTGCGCGTCGTCACCCACCACGCAGAGGTTGCGGTGCAGCTCGGAAAGCTTATGCACGATGAGGTACTGCGAGTAGTTGGTATCCTGGTACTCGTCGACAAGCACATAATCGAACCTGTTACGATACGCATCAAGTACCGCGGGGAAGTCGCGGAACATTATGTTTATATTAAGCAGCAGGTCGTCGAAGTCCATCGCATTTGCCTTAAAGCATCTCGAGGCATAGTGCTTGTAAATGTTGGCCATTTCAGGGATCCTGGCAGCCCTGTCACCCTCGGTGATCTGCGCAATGGATCCGTACTGGCCGGATGTGATAAGGTTGTTTTTGGCGTGCGAGATCCGTGCGGCTACCGATGCCGGCTTGTAAAGCGAATCATCGAGATTCATCTCCTTTATTATGCTCCGGATCAGGCTGCGGGTGTTGTCGGTGTCATAAATTGTGAAATTGTTCTTATAGCCGAGATGATGCCCGTCATGGCGGAGAAAGCGGGCAAATATAGAATGAAAAGTGCCCATCCAGAGGCTTCTCGCTACCTCAGGCCCGACTATGCGGCTGATTCGTTCCTTCATTTCGCCGGCAGCCTTGTTAGTAAAGGTCAGGGCAAGGATACGGTGCGCAGGCACACCCCTTTCCAGGAGCTGGGCGACACGGTAAGTCAGGACCCGTGTCTTTCCCGATCCGGCACCTGCAATGACCATTGCAGGGCCTTCGGTGTTGACGACGGCTGCCTGCTGTGCTTCATTAAGCTCATCCAGGTAATTATGTGTCATTGGTGTGCTGGCGGATTTTAAACGCCCAAAGATAAGATTACCCTGTCAGTGTGAAAAGATGCCATGCATCATAAAAGGTGAAAGTTTTCAACACTGTATCTCAATCGTCAGCAGGAACGGCAGTTGACCCGGGGGCTCATTTTTTTTATTAGTTTTGCATATGCATTGGGGTACTATTTACGTTTAATAAAAGTGTCAAGATTCTTTCTCCTCATAGTGTTACTATTTCCGCTGTTGCTGCAGGCTCAGATCACCGCACCGGGCAGCAGTGCAGTGAGGATGACTGATTATCCCGTGACAGCCAGGCATGATCCCGTTTACATTTTCTGTACTGCAGGCGCCTCAGACCGTGGCACCCTGACAGCGACCAGCCCTGGCGGCACCGCACCCTTCACCTTCACATGGACACAGTATGACCGGACAGGCGGCACATTCTCAATACCGGTGAAGACAGAGTCAGGAGTCACCTCCACTGCTTCGGACCTCACAGAGGGAGGCTACAGGGTCAGAATAACCGACGGGGGCGGATACAGCACTGATCTTTTTGCATGGGTAAGTCTTGACAGGCCCCTGGCAAGCGCAGCCCTGCAAAACTTTACATGCGAATATGTAGCACTGGACGGCACTGCTACGGCCGATCACTTCGACTATTATGATCCTTCCACAGGCGCTGCCAGACGTCTTCCCAATGCGGTAAAATTCAACTGGTCTTCAACCCCTTCGTCAGTAATACCATATCCGGACCTTGAGCTGGATCCCGTTACCTTCTCGCCGCCTCTCACCGATGTAAGGTACATGCTGCAGGTCACCGACAGTTTCGGATGCATCAGTACCTCATCGTTCGATTACACTTCGATACACATAAAGGCTGAATTCACGGCGGAACCGACAGATGGCGAAGCTCCACTGGAAGTTGTCTTCACCGACAAATCAGTCAGGGCACACAGCTATACATGGAAATTCGGTGATGATTCTATCTCATTCCTCGCCGACCCCGGGCCACATACCTACTATAAACCGGGTGAATACCTTGTCACGATGGTCATCGAAAGTGAACTGACCTGCATCGATTCGGCGTCAGTGACAATTAAGGTTGAGCCGTCACTCCTCCAGATACCCAATGTCTTCACTCCGAATGACGACGGAATGAACGATTTCTTTATCCCTGACAAGAAGTCGCTTGAGTATGTAAATGTACAGGTGTTTGCAAAGAGCGGTCACAGGGTATATTACTACCAGGGAACAGGTGAAGACCTGCAAAACTGGACAGGCTGGGACGGGAATATAAATAATTCAGGCCGCCGGGCAGAGGCGGGTACTTACTATTATGTAATAAGGGCTACCGGGTATGACGAGGTTGAATACAAAGGCAGGGAATACCGGGGGGCACTGTACCTGTACCGGTAAAAGAGTCTGAAAGTCTGAGAGTCTGAAAGTCGAAAGTCTGTTAAGAGTCTGAAAAATTCAGTCTACTGCCTCTGCGCCCGACTGTCTGTCTGCTCCACTAAATTGTTCGCACTGGCGGATCATTTCTTAACGCTCGCTCCTCTACTGCCTATTGCCTATTGCCTACTCGCCTTATCTGCCATTCACCGGCAGTTTCTCGCTGCTCACCGTAATTTAATAATTATTTATCGTTCAAAACTTGCAAAACTAAAAAAGTTTTCTGAATATTGCGCCCGATATTTATTCAGAGAAGGATGACTACGGTGGATTGCAATGACAGGATTTTAACAGGGGCTGCTGAATTATTCCGTATTTACGGTATTAAGGCGGTCACAATGGATACTCTTGCTCAGCACCTTGGGATCTCAAAACGGACCATTTACGAAAAGTACACAGACAAGGACGAGCTGCTTCTTGCCGTCATGAACTGTATGATGATTAAGCAGAGGGAGAATATTGACAGCATTCTTGATTCTTCCCAGAATGTAATAATTGCTGTCTTCAGGATGATAAGGGTAATGAGGGAGCATGTTGGAGCAATGAATCCGCTCATTCATTCTGACCTTCGAAAATATCACAGCTCGGTTCTGCTGAAGATGAAGGAAAAATGCGGATATCCTGATTATGAGGGCAATGAGCACATAATTGCCAAAGGGAAGGAACAGGGGCTGTTCAGATCTGATATTGACAATAAGATAGTGAGCAGATGTTTCCAGGGTTTGGGATCTCTCATGACTGACAGCAATCTTTTCCCGGCAGAACAGTTCTCTCAGCGCGACATCATTAAAAACGTAATCATAAACTACCTGAGGGGGCTTCTGACGCCTGAGGGTCTGAGAATAATAGATGAACTTGAACCTGAATTATAACAGAAAGACAATGACAGAAAAAAAGATTTATATGAAAAAAAGATTAATCACGTTTTTAGTTGCCGCTGCGTGTTTCCTTGGCGTGACAGCGCAGGAGGCCCCGTCGTCCCTTTCCCTAACCGTAAATGAAGCCGTGGATTATGCTCTTGAAAACAACAGGAGCGTTTCATCGGCACGTTATGATCTCCTGGCATCTGAAAAAGGTGTTTGGGAGGCAATAGCAGCCGGGTTGCCCTCGGTTGACGGGAGTGCATCCCTTGGTGATAACCTGAAGCTTATGACCACACTGCTGCCCGGGGAAATTTTCGGTCAGCCGGGTGTGAAGATACCGGTAACATTCGGATCAAAGTACAATTCGTCGTACGGTGTTACTGCATCCACGATTGTTTTTAACGGACCCTGGTTAGTAGGGATCCAGACTGCAAAACTGGCTTCAACACTGGCCAGCCAGGGATTGAAACAGACAGAGATCGAGACCAGGGAGAACGTGATGACGGCATATTACCTCATCCTTACATCGGAAGAGACACTGAAAGTGATTGACGCCAACCTGGTAAACCTGAACGAGATACTTACTTCGACAAAGGCAATGTTCAGTGTAGGTATGGCTGAAGCAACGGATGTTGACCAGATGCAGTCGACAGTAACAATGCTCGAGAATACAAGGACCTCGATGCAGCGTTCACTGGAAGTCAGTTACAATATGATGAGGTTTCTTCTCGGAGTTGACGGGGAACGGAATTGAAACTTACAGAAACCCTCGATGCAATAGTAGCGTCAGGTGAATATCGAAACGCTTCTTGCTGAAGAATTCAATATGAACGAAAATATAACCTACAGCCTCGTTGAGAGCCAGTACAAGATGTCAGAGCTTTCACTGAAAGGAGCGAAGGCATCTATGTTGCCAAGCCTTGGCGCATCGGTGTATTATAATCAGAACGGTATGGGTGACAAGCTCAATGACCTGCAGTTGTTTCCCAACTCAGTCCTTGGATTTCAGCTCCAGGTTCCGATTTTCGCCAGCGGCTCACGCTATTCTAAAATTAAGAAAGCAAAGATAAATCTTGAAAAGGCAGAGAATTCACGATCAATGGTTTCTGAACAGTTACTGATGCAGGAGAAACAGCTGAGATACAACCTTCTCAGTGCCGACGAACAGTACAGGAGCCAGAAAGACAACATTGAGATTGCCGAAAGGGTCTTAACGAGCTTTCAGAACAAGTACAACCAGGGAATGGCTTCAAGTCTCGATCTTACCCAGGCAAACAACAATTACCTGACAGCACAGAACAATTACCTTTCGGCCCTGATGAATCTTCTTCAGACCAGGGTGGCATTTGACAAACTGATGAACAATCTTTAGCAGAACAAACAATGAAAACATATAATGAGCATACAATGAATCGAAACTACCTTTTTACAGTTATCCTGGCCGGAGGAATTCTCATGACGGCCTGCACACCGAAGGAGAAACCGGCAGCAACAGCAACTGCAACTGAAACTGCGGCTCTTGCCGTTCCGGTCCGGGTCATGCCGGTGACCAAGACAAAAATTGCCCGCACAATTGACTACACGGCAACTGTGGAGCCGTTCGAGGAGGTGAATATGGCACCTTCAACACCCGGTCGCGTTGACAAAATATATGTCGAAGTGGGAGACAGGGTCCAGAAGGGCCAGAAACTCTTTCTCATGGACCGCACGCAGTATTATGCAAACAAGATACAGCTTGCCAGCCTGGAGAAAGACCTGGCGCGCATGGACACCCTTATTAAGGTGGGAAGCATAAAGCAGCAGACTTACGACCAGATGAAGGCTCAGTATGATGTGACAAAAACAAATGTTGATTTCATGGAAGACAACACTCTTCTCGAGGCACCCTTCAGCGGTATCATTACCGGTAAGTATTTTGAAGACGGTGAACTCTACACCGGAGCGCCTTCGATGACAGGAAAATCGGCTGTTGTAACACTGATGCAGATAAACCCGCTGAAAGTTACCGCAAGCATTTCGGAACAGAACTATCCACTGATAAAGAGCGGCATGCAGGCACGGGTTAAGGCTGACGTCTATCCTGACAGGGAATTTACCGGAAGGATCTTCCGGGTTCATCCTACGATAGACCCGATGTCACGCACATTCGAGGCTGAGATTGAGATACCCAACAGCAACGAACTGCTTCGACCGGGAATGTTTGTAAGGGTTTCAATAGATATGGGCGAAATTGAATCGTTTGTTGTTCCCTCAAATGCAGTCATGATACAGGAAGGCACCAACGAAAGATTCCTCTTTGTCGTGAACGGAACCACGGCATCCAGGAGGATCGTTACTCTCGGCAAGAGGTTTGATGAAAGGTTGAGATAGCCGGAGGGCAGATAGCCGAGGGAGACAACCTGGTTGTTGACGGGCAGGCCCGACTGATTGACGGCCGCAGTGTGGAGATAGTAAAATAATGTATAACTGTAGAAAATTACCACGATGAGTATATATGGCAGTGCAGTAAAAAAACCCGTAACCACGATCCTGATCTTCGTGATGGCAATGGTTATCGGGCTTTACTCGCTGACGCAGCTGCCGGTTGACCTGTATCCTGAGATAGAACTTCCGTTCCTTTCGGTTTATACAAGTTACCCGGGTGCAAGCGCGTCAGATATTGAGACAAACATAACAAGACCGATTGAGAATGCCCTGAGTGCAGTCAGCGGACTGAAGGAGATGACATCGACATCAAGTGACAACGTCTCTGTTATCTTTATGCAGTTTGAGTATGAGTCAAACCTTGATGAGGCGGCAAACGATATCCGAAGCAACCTCTCATTCATCCAGAACTTCCTTCCGGAAGACGCTGAAGATCCGAACATTCTGAAGTTCAACTCCAGCATGATGCCTATCGTCTTCTACGCCATCACGCCAGAGGAGAGTTACATGGGACTTGAGAAGATTCTTGACGAGAAGGTTGTTAACCCTCTCAACCGTATTGAGGGTGTGGGCAACGTTGCACTCTCAGGTGTTCCCGGGAAGGGAGATTTATGTGGATGTCGATCCGCGACGCATGGAGGCCTACAATCTTACAATTGAACAGATAGGCAATGTCCTGAGGGCTGAAAACATCAATATGCCAGCCGGGTTACATCGAGATGGGCAAGTCAGACTACCCCATAAGGATACAGGGTGAGTTTGACGGAGAGTTATATTATAAAGGATATCGTCGTTGGCAATTACGGCGGCAATAATATCCTGCTCAGCGATGTGGCCATTGTCAATGATACAATCAGGGAATCAAAGCTGATTTCAAAGATCAACGGAGAGAAGGGAATGAGCCTCTTCGTTCAGAAAATGTCAGGAGCCAATACCGTGCAGGTATGCCGTGATGTGGACCGCGACCTGAAGAAACTGTCAAAAGATCTTCCGAAGGATGTCAAGATCGAAAAGATCTTTGATTCGGCAGATTTCATCAGGGGTTCTATCAACAACCTGACGGAGACACTGATGTGGGCAGGTATCTTTGTCATCCTGGTGGTTCTCTTTTTCCTTGGAAGATGGAGGGCTACATTTATTATTATCCTGACTATCCCCATCTCGCTGGTGGTTGCCTTTATATACCTGTTCGTTACAGGGGCTTCCATCAACATCATCTCTCTTTCATCACTCTCCATTGCCATCGGGATGGTGGTCGACGATGCCATTGTGGTTCTGGAGAACATCACGAAGCATATCGAACGAGGAAGCACGCCGCGGGAGGCTGCCATTTATGCCACGAATGAGGTATGGATGGCGGTAATTGTAACCACTCTTACGGTTGTTGCAGTATTCTTCCCGCTGACATTTGTGAAGGGACTTACCGGAGTGATGTTCTCACAGCTGGGGATGATCGTTTCAATTACAATCGTAGTGTCAGTGTTTGCAGCCATTACACTTACTCCGACACTCAGCGCACTGATGCTCAAGTATCGTCCCGTAAAAAAGGATGCACCCATTTACACATGGGACGGATCAATTCGCATTTTTCTTGATAAGCTTGACAACTTCTATGTCAGATCTGTGAGCTGGGCACTTCATCATAAGAAAGTAATCATACTTTCTGGCTATCGTGATATTTGCCTCTTCGATGTACCTTTTCAAATTCATCGGAAAAGAGTTCATGCCGCAGTCAGATGAATCGAGATGTACTGCCACTGTAGAGCTTCAGACAGGCACAAGGGTTGACCAGACTATCATCGTGGCTGACCGTATCGACTCAATTGTCAGGGCAACCGTGCCGGAAGTCAAACTGATTTCCACCTCAACCGGAAATGATGACAGCGGAGGATTCGCCTCCATCTTCAGCCAGGGCGGAACGCATATGATACAGTACACCTTTTCTCTCGTTCCTGTAAGTGAAAGGAAGAGAAGTGTTGAGGAGGTAGCAGAAAGTATCAGGCAGATTCTTGCCCCGATGCCTGAAATCATCAACTCATCGGTTTCTACCACTGATAACATGAATATGGGAGGAATGGGAGGCAATACAATCAACCTTGAGATCTACGGTTACGATATTACCCAGACAAACCTCATTGCCGAAGAACTGGCTGCCAGGGTGAAAAAGATTCCGGGAGCCACCAACGTACAGATAAGCCGTGACAAGTCAAAACCGGAACTTCAGGTAATGTTTGATCATGACAAGCTGCTGATGCACGGCTTATCGACCGCACAGGTCTCTTCAATGATCAAGAACCGGGTTGACGGACTGATTGCAACACGTCTCCGCCAGTTCGGTGACGAATATGATGTCATTGTCAGATACAAGGAGTCAGCACGCAATTCAATCACCGAACTCGAGAATATGGGAATTGCAACGCCGACCGGACAGGTGATCCGGCTGAGTGAGATTGCGACTGTGAAGGAATACTGGACTCCGCCGAATATTGAAAGAAAGCGCAAGGAACGCATTGTAACGGTGTCAGTTACTCCTTACAAGAGGGCTCTCAACGAGATCGTGGCTGATGTCCAGAAGGAACTTGACGCAGTGGTTATTACCCTCAGGTGTAATGGTTGTCATCTCCGGAGCCTTTGAGGATATGTCGGAAGCATTCATGGATATCGGTCTTGCTGATAGTTGTCTCGCTCATACTGGTTTACCTGGTTATGGCATCACAGTTCGAGTCTCTCAAGATGCCGCTGATAATAATGCTTTCAATACCGTTTGCATTCTCCGGTGTGGCTGTAGCCCTGTTCATTTCAGGTGCCAGCCTCAGCCTGATAGCTGCCATCGGAGCGGTGATGCTTATCGGTATTGTGGTCAAGAACGCAATCGTGCTGGTAGACTTCATCAACCTTACCCGTGACAGGGGAGTGGAACTCTACGAAGCTGTCATAATCTCAGGGCGCTCGAGACTTCGTCCGGTACTGATGACCTCTGCCACAACAATCCTGGGTATGTTGCCGCTTGCAATAAATCCCGGTGAAGGTTCGGAACTGTGGAGTCCTATGGGTATCGCCGTCATCGGCGGGCTGGTCTTCTCAACTATGGTCACCCTGATACTGGTGCCTGTGGGTTATGTGCTCATGGCACGCAGAGGTGAAAGAGACAAGAAACATAAGATCGCCTACCGCGATATGAAATTTCTGGAAGACATAAAGGAGTAATATATATCAGAAAGAATATGAAAGCAGTAATGATAACATACAACCTGGCCCTTACCGAAAAGGTGGAATTCACCCTGGAACACTTTGGTATCAGGGGATATACAGAGTGGGATAATGTCGAAGGAGTAGGGTCCAAAACCGGTGTTCCTCACCTGGGTACTCACACCTGGCCTGAAATCAACGGGGTAATCATCACATTTGTCGATGACCCGAAGGTTGCACCTCTGCTTGAGGCAATCAAACGGATTGACCAGATCAATGAAGAGGTAGGTATCAGAGCCTTTGTCTGGAATATCGAGCAGATGGTCTGACGGTGACCGGAATTATCTAAAAAAGAGGGTGCTTCGATGCACCCTTTTTTGTTTTATGACTTTTGCTCTTTGTCCATTGACAAATATTTCAGATATTACAGCAAATCAAAACAGCCCGCAGGAGGTCGTTGCAGTCTAAATTAACCTTTCAAAAAATGAAGAAGCAGAACTGGTATAAACTTGTTTATCAATTTGCAGTCATCGGCGTATTGGTTTTCATTGTATTTCGCCTTTTCCTCGATAAGGCCTACACCCCTGACTTTGAGGCATACTGCCCCTTCGGCGGTCTGCAGGCTCTGGGAAGCTTTCTGACAATGGATTCGCTGTCGTGCTCCATGACAAGCACACAGATAATGATGGGAGTGGCATTACTCATCGGCATCCTGCTTTTCTCGAGACTCTTCTGCGGGTATATCTGCCCCCTCGGAACAATAAGCGAGTGGATAGGCAAGCTGGGTGACAGGATGAAGGTGAGGTTCACCCCGACAGGTTTTTTGGATTATGGGCTTCGTATTCTGAAGTATGTACTTCTTTTCCTCACATTTTACTTTACTCTCAAGACAAGTGAGCTGTTCTGCAAGAAATTCGATCCCTACTATGCCGCAGTATCCGGATTCAATTCAGATGTGGTGTTGCTCTGGGCACTGATCGCCATTGGTGTACTTGTCCTGGGATCACTCTTCCTGAGGCTTGCCTGGTGCCGCTATCTTTGTCCGCTCGGGGCTCTCTCGGCAATCTTTAAATTCTCATACTGGTTCCTTGGGGTGATGGCACTATATGTCATTCTGCTTCTCGCGGGACTGAAGATCCCCTATGTATATCCGCTGCTTTTAATAACTGCAGGGGGATACATTCTCGAGGTGACACGGATGACCAAAGTGCGTCCTGATCCGGTGCACATAACCCGAAATACTGACACCTGCACATCCTGCGGACTGTGCACTGAAAGCTGCCCCCAGGGCATTGATGTGGCATCAATGGAGAAAGTGACCCATACAGACTGTTCCCTGTGCGGCGACTGCCTCCACGCCTGTCCCGAGAAAGACACACTGCAGATTAACAGGAGAAACATGAAATGGCTGCCGGCAGTGGTCCTCGGAGCGCTCATCATCCTTGGAATACTTGCAGGAACACTGTTTGAACTCCCCACCATATCCCAGAAATGGGGAACACCTGAACAGATTGAAAGTGCCAGGGTTTTTGAGATGTCGGGATTAAAGAATATTAAGTGCTTCGGCAGTTCAACAGCCTTCGCCAACCAGATGAGACAGGTAAACGGGATCTACGGTGTCTCCACGTATGTGGCTACTCATACAGTCCATATTTTGTACGACCCGCAGGTGTATGATGATGAAAAGATCCAGAAACTGCTGTTTGTACCTGAAAAGAGGATTATCGGAACACTGCCTGAAGGAACTGACGCCGTCACATATTACTCGCTCACCCTTGACAAGTTCTTCGATCCTCTTGACGCCACTTACCTTCAGCACCTTCTCGATCAGAAAACAGAAGCCTGCGGATACCTGAGCGATTTCGCATGTCCTGTCATTATCCGCATTTATTTTCCTGCCGGGAAAGAGCCCGGAAGGGAGGCGCTGACCGGGGTACTCGAATCGAAAAGCCTGAATTTTACAGCCGGGGGCAATGAATTTCACGTAAAACTACCCTACAAAGTCATCACCTTTGAGGAACCGGCAATGACAATATCAAGGCAGGAGTATGCCGCACTCATGTATACGCCTATGTCGTCCTTCTTCAACGGCTACTCAGGTTTCGCGCCGGAGACTGTCAGGGAGTACGTCCTTGAAATGGGGGAAAATTCGCTGCTGCAGGCAAGGTATGTCTATCTGATGAGTCATCTCTCTAACGACACGGGGGTGGTGGGCTTTGAAACCAGGCTTGATACTGCCGGTATTGAACTGGGAATAGTCCATTATGTTGACAGTCTTACAACGCCGGAGAATATTTACGGCGCAGTCAACAATGACACCCTGGTGTTTCATTATGCTGACGGCACCACCGGAAAACTGGCCAATCCCTTCACCTTTCCTGTGGCAGGCACAGTCAGGGAGAAAAAGTAAACGCCTGTGACAGGGCATAAAAAAAAGACTGCTGTGAGGCAGTCTTTTTTGTAACAGTAACCTGCTGTATCTATTCTTCTTCCTCTTCTCCGGCGTATGCCTTGATGACGGCATCCTGGACTTCACCCGGAACCTGCGAATACTCGGCAAATTTCATCGAGTACATTGCACGGCCACCGGTCAGGGAACTGAGAGCGGTAGAATACTTGTTCATTTCGGCAAGAGGCACTTTCGCCTTGATGACCTCGAAGCCCTTTTCGTTTGACATTCCCAGCACCATGCCACGGCGGCCCTGCAGGTCGCTTATGACATCACCCATGCGGTCGGCCGGAACCATTATTTCCACATCATAAACCGGCTCGAGGATTTTGGGACCTGCATTCTTGAATGCGGTGCTGAAGGCGTTACGTCCGGCAAGGCGGAATGAGATTTCGTTTGAGTCTACCGGGTGCATCTTTCCGTCGTAAACATATACCCTGATGTCACGGGCATAGGAGCCTGTAAGAGGTCCCACCTCCATTTTCTCCATCAGACCCTTGAGAATGGCCGGCATGAAACGTGCATCGATTGAACCACCGACGATACAGTTCATGTATACAAGCTTGCCTCCCCACGGCAGATCGATCTCTTCCTTGTCGCGGTTGGCCAGTTTGATCTCCTTGCCTGCGATCTTCATCATCGATTTGGCTTCGGAACCCTCTTCGTAGGGCTCGATTATCATATGCACTTCACCGAACTGGCCTGCGCCGCCCGACTGCTTCTTATGCCTGTAATCGGCCGCTGCTGACTTTGTGATTGTCTCGCGGTACGGGATCTTGGGAGCAAGAAACTGCGTCTCAATTTTGTAGATATTATCAAGATGCCACTTCAGGATATTCAGGTGGTATTCACCCTGGCCGTGAATGATGATCTGCTTGAGTTCCTTGGAATATTCGACAATGATAGTCGGGTCTTCCTGGTGCATACGGTTCAGCGCCTCGCCCATCTTTTCCTCATCGCTCTCGCTCAGGGGCTTAATTGCAGCACGGAATTTGGGTGCGGGGAAATTCATGGGCTCATACGTCCAGTCGTTTCCGGGGGCGTTGAGCGTATGGTTTGTCTTGGTGTTCTTGAGTTTCACGAAACCGCCAATGTCACCGGCGTGTATCTCGGGAACGCGCGTACGGTTCTTGCCGGCGCATATGAATATCTGTGCAAGACGTTCCTTGGTGCCGTTGCTTGTATTCACAACATCAAGGTTCTCGTTTATCTTGCCTGATAAAACCCTGAAATAGTTGATTTCACCGATATGTTCCTCGATTGTTGTCTTAAACACGAATACAGATGCGGGACCTGCGTCGGAGCATTTAATCTCGTTGCCTTTTGAATTTTTCACAGCCGGCATGTCTGCAGGGCTGGGAGCAGCAACAGCTATAAAATCAAGCAGTCTGTCAACACCGATATTTACTTTAGATGCAACACAGAAGACCGGAAACATACCCCTTTTCAGTAGACCGGCACGGATTCCCCTGCTTATTTCATCTTCGGTAAGAGTGTCATTCGAGAAGAAGATCTCCATCAGAGACTCGTCACTTTCGGCTACCTTCTCAATAAGTGCGGCATGAAGTTCGTCAGCCTTGGCCTTGTGCTCGGCGGGTATTTCTGATACCTCAGCCTTGCCTCCCTCTTTGGCGTACTTCAGCATCTTCATGCTTATCACGTCAATGATTGTGTTAAATCCGGTCCCTTCATTTACAGGGAACTGGGCCAGGATCACATTATTTCCGAAACGTTCGTGAAGCATTTCGATTGTCTTTTCGAAATTGGCTTTCTCATGGTCAAGCCCGTTGACGGCTATGATCAGAGGCTTGTGGAATTTATCGGCATGCCTGAAATGGATTTCGGTTCCTACTTCAACCCCGTTCTGGACGTTTATTGTAAGAACAACACAGTCAGCAGCATAAAGTGAAGAGACCACCCCGCCGGAGAAGTCGTCGAGACCCGGTGTGTCAAGTATGTTAATCTTCTTGTCCTTGTATTCGGCATAGAGAACGGTGGAGTAAACCGAGTTGCGGTTTTCCTGTTCGATAGGCTTGTAGTCTGAAACTGTGTTTTTTGCTTCTACCGTACCTCTTCTCTCAATCACACCTCCGTTGAAAAGCATCGCTTCTGCCAGGGTGGTCTTGCCTGAGCTTGAGTTTCCCAGTATAGCAATGTTCCTGATGTGGTCTGTTGTGTATGTCTTCATTTCAAGCTATATTTTGATATATATATTTAAATGTACATATGCATTGGGGTGGGCAAAAATAACAATTTTTCAAAAGAGAACACAAAAGTTGTGGTTGTTTGGAATATTTTTCTTTTCTTTGCACCGGTTTTTTGGGAAACAGGAGTACCGGTCTCTCCATCGAAGGGTAAGTTTATAAAAGAGGTCAAGCGGAGCGGTCGGGAAGAAAATCCTGGAAATAACTTACAAACCAATAAGTTACATTTTCAGAAAACAGTGCCTGCACGGGTAGGTTATGGCGTTGTGCCGTTACCGGGCTATGCGAGCATTATTTAACGTAAATATTGCACAGGTGGTTGCAGATTAAAATAAATGTAATACTTTTGCAGTCCGATTTTTAAAGGAAAATTAATAGTTAAAAATTGAATTATGCCGACAATTCAGCAGTTAGTTAGAAAAGGCCGCAAGAAGCTGATTGACAAGAGCAAGGCACCCGCCCTTGACTCATGCCCGCAGCGCAGGGGAGTATGTGTCCGTGTTTATACTACCACGCCCAAGAAACCTAACTCAGCCATGAGAAAAGTTGCCAGGGTGAGGCTTACGAACCAGAAAGAGGTCAACGCCTATATTCCCGGTGAAGGTCATAACCTTCAGGAGCACTCGATCGTACTTATAAGGGGTGGCAGGGTCAAAGACCTCCCGGGTGTACGTTATCACCTCGTCCGCGGCGCACTTGATACATCCGGTGTGGACGGCCGTAAGCAGAGAAGATCGAAATACGGAGCTAAAAGACCAAAGAAGTAACAGTTAAAGGATTCACATTATGAGAAAGGCAAAACCAAAGAAGAGGATCCTCTTACCGGACCCGAAATTCAACGATCCATACGTTACCAGGTTCATCAATAACCTGATGTTCAGTGGTAAAAAGACCGTTGCCTTTAGAATTTTCTATGACTCACTCGATATAGTCGGTGACAAGATGAAGAATGTGGAGAAGACTCCTCTCGAGATCTGGAAACAGGCTCTTGACAATATCACTCCGCATGTCGAGGTCAAAAGCCGCAGGGTTGGTGGCGCCACCTTCCAGGTTCCCCTGGAGATACGTCCTGACCGCAAGGTGAGTATAAGCATGAAAAACCTTATACTGTTCGCACGCAAACGTACCGGCCACAGCATGGCTGAGAAACTCGCCGCTGAGGTTATGGCAGCATATAACCAGGAGGGCGGGGCATATAAAAGAAAAGAGGATACCCACCGCATGGCTGAAGCCAACAAGGCATTCGCCCATTTCAGGTTTTAATTAGCATAACCGGAGGGGTAGCGAAAATAACAGGATGAGTAACGATCTTAGATATACCAGAAACATTGGCATCATGGCCCACATTGACGCCGGAAAGACAACCCTTTCCGAGCGCATACTTTATTTTACGGGCCGTGTACACCGTCTTGGCGAGGTCCACGACGGCAATGCCACAATGGACTGGATGGTGCAGGAACAGGAGAGAGGGATCACTATCACATCCGCAGCCACAACAACATTCTGGAAATACCTGGATCAGCTCTACAAGATAAACCTGATTGACACTCCCGGTCATGTCGACTTTACAGTCGAGGTCGAGCGATCACTCCGGGTGCTTGACGGCGCTGTTGCCGTATTCTGTGCCGTGGGCGGTGTAGAACCGCAGTCGGAGACAGTCTGGAGGCAGGCTGACAAATACGGAGTACCGAGGATTGCATTCATAAATAAAATGGACCGCTCAGGAGCTGATTTCCAGGGCGTGGTGCAGCAGATAATCGACAAGCTGGGAGCACATCCCGTTCCGTTACAGATACCTATCGGGTCAGAGGAGAAATTCATCGGACTGATAGACCTGATCGAGATGAAGGCTTACATGTTCGAGGACGGAGCAGACCCTCTGACAAATTATGTAGAGCAGCCGATACCAGACTACATGCTGGAGGAAGCAGAGGAGTGGAGAGCGAAGATGGTTGAGGCCTGTGCCGAAGTCGATGATACAATTCTGGAGCGTTTTCTCGAAGATCACGCAAGCATAGATTCAAGTGAGTTATACAGGGTTTTGCGCCGTGAAACGGTTGACGGAGTCATTGTTCCCGTCTTCTGCGGTGCAGCCTTCAAGAATAAAGGCGTACAGCTTCTCCTTAACGGCGTCACTGCATTTCTTCCTTCTCCCCCTGACAAGGGATCGGTGAAGGGAAAAGATCCGCGTGACGACCAGGAGATATTCCGTAAGCCTGAGGTTGATGAGCCGTTTGCGGCTCTGGCCTTTAAAATTGCTACCGATCCGTATGTGGGGAGACTGGTTTTCATGAGGGTCTATTCAGGCACTCTGAATGCCGGCGACACTGTACTGAACGTACGTACCGGCAAGAGGGAGAGGATTAACCGCCTCTTCCAGATGCATGCAAACAAACAGAATCCCGTTGATTCAGTATCTGCCGGCGACATTTGTGCCGGAGTGGGGTTCAAAGATCTTAAGACAGGTGATACGCTTTGTGCAATTAACAAGCCTATAGTCCTCGAGTCAATGGTATTCCCCGAACCAGTAATCGGGATCGCCATTGAGCCGAAGACGCAGGCTGATGTTGACAAGCTGGGGGTTGCTCTCGGGAAACTTTCCGAGGAAGATCCCACATTCAGGGTCAAAACCGATCCTGACAGCGGACAGACAGTTATAAGCGGCATGGGCGAGCTTCACCTCGAAATTCTTACTGACCGTCTGAAGAGAGAGTTCAAGGTTGAATGCAACCAGGGCAGACCCCAGGTGGCATACAAAGAGGCTGTCACAACATCCTTCAGTCACAGGGAAGTCTTCAAGAAGCAGACCGGAGGCAGAGGCAAGTTCGCGGATATATCCGTTACAATCATGCCTGCCGAGGATAATGCTCCGGGACTTACATTCGTGAATGAGGTTAGGGGAGGCAACGTGCCGAAGGAGTTTATCCCGGCCGTTGAAAAAGGGTTCCGCGAGGCTATGCAGAACGGACCCCTGGCAGGCTTCCCCGTTGAAAGCCTTAAGGTTGTCCTCAAAGACGGTTCGTACCATTCAGTTGACTCAGACGCGCTGGCGTTCGAGATATGTGCCAGACAGGCCTTCCGCCATGCGGCGTCGAAGTGCCAGCCGGTGCTGCTCGAACCCATAATGTCAGCCGAAGTTGTTACCCCGGAAGAATACGTGGGTGATGTCGTCGGTGACTTTAACAAGCGCAGAGGGAAAGTTGAAGGTATGGAATCGAAAGCAGGTGCAAGGGTAATTAAAGCAAAAGTACCTCTGGCAGAAAACTTCGGATACGTTACAGTACTTCGTA
Source organism: uncultured Bacteroidales bacterium (assembly GCA_963757935.1). Lineage (GTDB taxonomy): Bacteria > Bacteroidota > Bacteroidia > Bacteroidales > VadinHA17 > SR-FBR-E99. The sequence continues at coordinate 124,608 of CAVWSZ010000005.1, forward strand.
CCCTTACCTCAGGAAGAGCTACATCAACCATGGAGTTCTCCCACTATGACGAGGTGCCTGCAGAATTGTCGAAGAAAATTATTGAAGTAACCAAAGGAAAAATTCTTTAAAGATGAGTCAGAAAATCCGCATCAAACTCAAATCTTACGATCATAATCTCGTCGACAAGTCGGCCGAGAAGATCGTCAAGACTGTGAAGTCAACGGGTGCTGTAGTTAGCGGACCGATTCCGCTGCCCACCCATAAGAAGATCTATACGGTCCTCCGTTCACCGTTCGTCAACAAAAAAGCAAGAGAGCAGTTCGAACTCTCTTCCTACAAGCGTCTGCTTGACATCTACAGTTCAACTCCCAAGACCATCGATGCTCTTATGAAGCTTGAACTGCCCAGCGGAGTGGAAGTAGAAATAAAAGTGTGAAACCGGTAAACGACTGAATTATGCAGGGATTAATAGGTAAAAAAGTTGGGATGACATCTGTTTTCGACGGAAACGGAAAGAGCATTCCGTGCACGGTGATAGAAGCCGGCCCTTGCGTTGTAACGCAGGTAAAGACAAAGGAAAAAGACGGGTATTTTGCATTGCAGCTCGGTTTTGATGACAAGAGGGAAAAATCCAGCAATAAGGCTGAGGTTGGTCATTTCAAAAAAGCTGATTCAAAACCCAAGAGAAAAATAGTTGAGTTCACCGGATTCAGGGAAGAGCAGTACAAGCTCGGCGATGTTATCACGGTAGACCTGTTCAATGATGACACATTTGTTGATGTCAGGGGTTGGGCCAAAGGCAAGGGTTTCCAGGGCGTTGTCAAGCGTCACGGATTCAGCGGCGTTGGCGGGACCACTCACGGTCAGCATGACAGGCTCAGGGCTCCGGGTTCAGTAGGCGCATCATCATGGCCGTCAAGGGTTATGCCGGGCATGCGCATGGCAGGCCGTACCGGAGGCCAGAGGGTAATGGAAGAACTCAGGGTAGTCAGAATACTTGCTGACTCAAACCTCATTCTTGTGAAGGGCTCCGTTCCAGGTCCCAAAGGTGGTTACATAATAATTACAAAGTAATGGAAGTAGCAGTAGTAAACATAGAAGGTAAGGATACCGGAAGAAAGGTAAATCTCAATGAGACTATCTTCGGTATAGAACCCAATGATCATGCGATCTACCTTGACACCAAACAGTATCTTGCCAATCAGAGACAGGGTACCCACAAGTCCAAGGAACGCGCAGAGGTCGTCGGAAGCACCCGCAAGCTGAAGAAGCAGAAGGGTACCGGAACAGCACGTTTCGGTAGCATCAAGAACCCGGAGTTCCGCGGCGGAGGCCGCATATTCGGCCCCAGGCCCAGATTCTACGGATTCAAGCTTAACAAGAAAGTGAAGCAATTAGCCAGAAAATCAGCTCTTTCGTATAAGGCGCAGGAGAACAGGATTATTGTGGTTGAGGATTTTTCATTCGAGGCGCCAAAGACCTCCAGGATGGTGGGTTTAGGTGCAAACCTCAGCTTTATGAATAAAAAATCCCTTATTGTTTTACCGGAACCAAATAATAATATATATTTGTCATCTCGAAATTTGCAGGGAGTTGAAGTTGTAACAATCAGTGATTTAAACACTTACAACATTATGAAGGCTTCAACTCTTGTACTTGTAGAGAGCGCAGTTGATGTTTTGCAGTCAACTTTTGAAAACTAGTAAAGTCAGAGCGATGGAAATTATAATAAAGCCGATAGTGACCGAGAAGATGACCAGCCAGGGTGAGAAATTCAACCGGTATGGTTTCCTGGTCGCACGCAAAGCCAATAAACTGGAGATCAAAAAGGCAGTTGAGGAACTCTACGGCGTTAAGGTTGAGTCTGTGAACACCCTCACTTACGGTGGCAAGACAAAGACGCGTTACACCAAGTCGGGCATCATGTCAGGCCGTACCGCTGCAACCAAGAAGGCTGTCATTACCCTCGCCAAAGGTGAGACAATAGATTTTTACAGCAACATTTAACAGAATATGGCAGTTAGAAAGATCAACCCCGTAACACCGGGCCAGAGACATAAGATCGCGAGCTCCTTCGAGGAGATAACACGCGATGTGCCGGAAAAATCCTTACTCGCACCGCTGAGCAAAACAGGAGGAAGGAACCTTAACGGCAGACGTACCATGAGGTACATCGGCGGCGGCCACAAGAAGATGTACCGTGTGATCGACTTTCAGAGGACAAAGGATGATGTGTCTGCAACAGTCACTTCAGTGGAGTATGATCCGAACCGTTCGGCCAGGATAGCACTCATCACCTATGCTGACGGAGTGAAGAATTACATTATTGCTCCGCACGGATTGAAAGTAGGCCAGACACTGCAGTCGGGCCGCACCGCAACTCCCGAAATCGGTAACACACTGTTCCTTGAGAATATTCCTCTCGGTACAATAATTCACAATATAGAACTGAAACCCGGCAAGGGTGCTTCACTCGCACGCAGTGCAGGAACATTTGCACAGCTTGCAGCCCGTGACGGTAAGTATGCCATTGTCAAGCTCCCTTCAGGTGAGACGAGAATGGTTCTTGTCACATGCCGCGCAACAATCGGTGTCGTCTCCAATCCTGACCACAGTCTTGAAAGATCCGGTAAAGCCGGCCGTTCACGCTGGAAAGGACGCAGGCCGCGCACCAGGGGCGTTGCCATGAACCCGGTTGATCACCCCATGGGCGGTGGCGAAGGAAGGGCTTCAGGAGGTCTTCCGAGATCACGCAAGGGCTTGCCTGCAAAGGGATTTAAGACCAGAAGCGAGACCAAATACTCAAACAAGCATATTATTGAAAGAAGGAAAAAATAATTGATACGATGAGTAGATCTATTAAAAAGGGACCGTTCATTGACCTGAGCCTTGACAAGAAAGTAGGCGCGATGAATGACGGCGGAAAGAAGACAGTGATCAAGACATGGTCAAGAAGATCAGTTATTTCTCCTGATTTTGTCGGTCATACAATTGCTGTACACAACGGAAATAAGTTTATACCTGTTTACGTTACCGAGAACATGGTTGGTCATAAGCTGGGTGAGTTTGCGCCTACCCGCACCTTCCGCGGTCATGGAGGAAAACAGAAGTAACGTATCTTAAAAACTGAAAAACTATCAGAGATGGGTGCAAGAAAAAGAATAAGTGCCGGTATCAGGAAGGAAGCTGCGAAAGTCAGGACCCAGGCCGTTCTGCGGAACGTCCCTACCTCGCCGCGAAAAATGAGGCTGGTAACTGAACTCATAAGGGGGCAGGAGGTTAACAAGGCTCTTGACATACTCAAGTTCAGCACGAAGGAAGCTTCGCGCAGGGTAGAGAAGCTGCTTCTGTCAGCCATTGCCAACTGGCAGGCCAAGAATGAAGGTCAGCGCCTCGAAGAGAGCAATCTTTTTGTAAAGGAAGTAAAGGTTGACGGTGGCCGGATACTCCGCAGGATACGCCCCGCTCCCCAGGGAAGGGCATACCGCGTCCGCAAGAGATCCAATCATATTACCCTTGTACTGGGAAGCAAGAATCAGGAAGTCGAAAACATTTCAAAATAAAAAATGGGACAGAAAGTAAATCCGATAGGCAACAGAGTAGGAATCATCAGAGGATGGGATTCCAACTGGTACGGTGGCAATGACTTCTCAGGCAAACTTGTTGAGGATACCAAGATCAGGGAATACCTCAATGCCAGGCTTGCAAAGGCCAGTCTGTCAAAGATCATTATTGAGCGGACACTGAAGCTCATTACGGTCACTGTCAATACAGCACGCCCGGGAATCATAATAGGCAAGGGAGGCCAGGAGGTTGACAAACTCAAGGAAGAACTTAAAAAGATCACCAAGAAAGAGGTTCAGATAAACATCTTCGAGGTGAAGCGTCCCGAACTTGATGCAGCAATTGTAGCAAGTAACATAGCACGCCAGGTGGAGGGCAAGATCTCCTACCGCCGTGCCATCAAGATGTCAATAGCATCAACGATGCGCATGGGAGCAGAAGGTATCAAGGTAGTGATATCCGGAAGGCTTGGCGGTGCTGAAATGGCTCGTGACGAAACTTATAAAGACGGAAGAATTCCACTGCATACATTCCGCGCAGATATTGACTACGCTCTCGGTGAGGCTCTCACAAAAGTAGGCCTCATAGGGATCAAGGTATGGATTTGCAACGGAGAAGTATACGGCAAGCGCGACCTCAGCCCCAACCTGGGAGCCAAGTCGCCGAAAGGTGGCAGCAAAGCCCCTGCCGGCAACTTCAAGAGAAAAGGCGGCGGCGGTGGAAACAGAAAAGAATCCCGCTAGGTATATAACTATTTAATATAATTGAGCGATGTTACAACCGAAGAAGACCAAATTCAGAAGGAGCCAGAAGGGCAAGATGAAAGGCAATGCCCAGAGGGGGAACCAGCTGGCATTCGGGTCATTTGGCATCAAGATTCTTGCAGAGGCATGGATCACGGGACGTCAGATAGAAGCTGCACGTCAGGCTGTCACCCGTCACATGAAACGTGAAGGTCAGCTCTGGATACGCGTCTTCCCTGACAAGCCTATAACAAAGAAACCTGCTGAGGTACGTATGGGTAAAGGAAAAGGTGCACCTGAAGGATTTGTGGTGCCGGTAACCCCCGGAAGAATACTGCTTGAAGCTGAAGGCGTTCCTTATGAAGTAGCCAAAGAAGCACTCCGCCTTGGAGCACAGAAACTTCCCGTTCCCACAAAATTCGTGGTACGACGTGATTACGTTATGGAATAAAAACCGCAGAGATGAAGAGTTCAGAGATAAAAGAATTAAGTAACCAGGAGCTTCTCGAGCATATTGACAATGAGAAGACCGCCCTTGTACGCATGAAGCTTAACCACGCAATTTCTCCCCTTGAGAATCCACAGAAGATCAAGGAAAGCAGGAGAACGGTTGCCAGGCTCATGACTGAGATGCGCAAGAGAGACATCATTCAGAAAACAAAATAGCCGTTATCACGATGGAAGAGATAATAAGGAATCTTAGAAAAGAGCGCACAGGCGTTGTCGTCAGCAACAAGATGGACAAGTCTATCGTCGTTGCCATAAAGAGGAAGGTGAAACACCCCATCTACGGCAAATTCGTTAACAAGACGAAAAAACTTATGGCCCATGATGAGGAAAATACCTGCAACATTGGTGATACGGTACGCATAATGGAGACCAGGCCTCTCAGCAAAAACAAGTCCTGGAGATTGATTGAAATAATCGAAAGAGCTAAGTAGTTATGATACAGCAGGAAAGCAGATTGACTGTAGCTGACAACACAGGTGCCAAAGAGGTTCTTTGCATCAGGGTTCTCGGCGGAAGCAAAAGGAGATACGCAAGCGTTGGTGACAAGATTGTCGTCAGCGTAAAAAGCGCACTGCCGTCAGGTGAGGCAAAAAAAGGAACAGTGAGCAAGGCTGTGGTCGTAAGAACCCGCAAGGAAATACGTCGTGCCGACGGTTCCTATATCCGGTTTGACGACAATGCCGTGGTGCTGCTCAGTAACGTAGACGAGGTACGCGGTACCCGTATCTTCGGTCCCGTGGCGAGAGAGCTGCGTGACAAATTCATGAAGATCGTTTCACTCGCACCTGAAGTGTTATAATATTAAACTGACACCCGATGCAGAAGAAATTACACATCAAAAAAGGAGACTCGGTAACTGTCATTGCCGGTGAGGCAAAAGGTCAGAAGGGCCGCATCCTCGAAGTAGACAGGGAAAAGAGCAGGGCTCTGGTTGAGGGAGTGAACATGGTATCAAAGCATACCAAACCCAATGCCAAGGCACCCCAGGGAGGCATTCTCAAAAAAGAGGCACCCGTGCATATTTCCAACCTCATGGTCATTGACCCCACAAGCGGTAAACCAACCCGCACGGGCCGCAGACTCAATGAGAAAAACAAATTAGTGCGTTATTCCAAAAAATCAGGAGAGGAGATCAAGTAATGTATACGCCTGCATTAAAGACAAAATACAAGAGTGAGATCACGCCTGCGCTGATGAAGCAGTTTAATTATACAACTGTGATGCAGGTTCCGAGGCTTGAAAAGATAGTTATCAGCCAGGGGCTGGGTCAGGCAATAGCCGACAAGAAACTGCTTGAAGTGGGCCAGAAGGAAGTGACGGATATTGCCGGACAGAAATCTGTTCAGACAATTTCGAAAAAGGATATCTCAAACTTCAAGCTGAGAAAAGCGATGCCCATCGGTGTCATGGTTACACTGCGCAAGGACAAGATGTACGAGTTTCTCGAGAGACTCATCTCCGTCGCCCTGCCGCGTATACGCGACTTCAAGGGTGTTGGTGCGAAGCTTGACGGCCGCGGTAACTATACACTCGGTATCACTGAGCAGATCATCTTCCCTGAGATAGATATTGACAAGATCGTCAAGATCATGGGGTTACAGGTGACATTTGTAACCACAGCCGGCAGTGATGAAGAAGCTTATGCCCTGCTTAAGGAATTCGGTATACCATTTAAAAATAAATAAAGAGATCGGAATATGGCTAAAGAATCAATGAAAGCCCGTGAGGTAAAGCGTGCCAAGCTTATAGAGAAATATGCCACAAGAAGAGCCGCTCTGAAAGCAGACGGTGATTATGTGGGACTCAGCCTGCTGCCACGCAACTCCAGTTCTATCAGACTCCGCAACAGATGCAAGCTGACAGGACGCCCGAGAGGCTACATGAGGCAGTTCGGCATCAGCAGGATCACTTTCAGGGAGATGGCTTCGAAAGGACTTATCCCGGGTGTTAGAAAAGCAAGCTGGTAACCAACCATAGAAGATAAAAACAATAAATAATAACAAGAGATGACAGATCCAATAGCAGATTTTCTTACCAGGGTAAGGAACGCCACCAAAGCTGGACATAAAGTGGTTGAGGTACCGGCTTCAGGTCTGAAGAAGGATATCACGAGGATACTTTACGAGAAAGGCTATATCCTCAGCTACAAGTTTATTGATGACGGCGTACAGGGTATGATTAAGATTGCCCTTAAATACAATCCTAAGAGCAAGCTGCCCGCTATCAAATCGATACAGAGAGTAAGCCGCCCGGGACTCAGGAAATATGCCGGAGTGGATGAACTCCCGAGAGTCCTCAACGGCCTCGGAATTGCAATCCTCTCCACCTCGAAGGGTCTTATGACCGAGAAAGAGGCGGTGAAGGAGAACGTCGGGGGAGAAGTTTTATGTTATGTATACTAATCAGGAGGAGATTTTAAATGTCACGAATAGGAAAATTACCTGTAAACCTGCCCGCAGGCGTCACCATTACGGTGAATGACGCCAACGTGGTAAGTGTGAAAGGCCCCCTGGGAACATTGTCGCAGCAGCTTGACAAGGACATCAGGGTGGAAGTGGAGAACAACCATTTAACAGTATCAAGGCCGAACGACGAAAAACGTACCAAATCACTTCACGGTCTTTACAGATCGCTCATTGATAATATGGTCGTCGGTGTTTCTTCAGGCTATAAGAAAGAGCTTGAACTGGTTGGTGTAGGCTACCGTGCCGAAGCCAAGGGACAGCAGCTGGAACTCAGCCTTGGCTATTCACACGATATTATAATTGAAATGCCGGGTGAAGTGGCTGTAGAAACTAAAACCGAAAAGAGAAGTAATCCCGTGATTACCCTCAAGAGCATTGACAAACAGCTCATCGGTCATGTCGCAGCCAAGATCAGATCACTGCGTCCGCCTGAACCGTACAAGGGCAAGGGTATTAAGTTTGTGGGTGAACAGCTCAGAAGAAAAGCCGGTAAATCGGCTGGTGTGTAACATGATCAAATTATAAAGTCATGGCTTTAACAAGAACAGAAAAGAGAACAAAAATCAGACTGAGGATCCGCAAGCGGGTCAGAGGAACCGCTGAGAAACCCCGCCTAACGGTTTTCCGCAGCAACAAGGAAATATATGCTCAGGCAATTGACGACGTGAACGGTGTAACTCTGGCTTCGACAGGTTCGAAGGTGAAGGAGATTGCATCAGTCACCGGCAAGAAGAAGAGCGAAATAGCCGTGCTTGTTGGCAAGCGCATCGCTGAAATCTGCAAGGAGAAGGGCATTGAGAATGTCGTCTTCGACAGAAGCGGATATCAGTATCATGGCAGAGTTAAATCATTGGCTGACGGCGCACGTGAAGGCGGCTTAAAATTCTAATCAGATGGCATACGCAACTAAGAAAGTAAAGAACAGCGATCTTGAACTTACCGACAGACTGGTAAGCATCAACAGGGTTACAAAAGTTACCAAGGGCGGACGTACATTCAGCTTCTCGGCTATCGTCGTCGTTGGCGATGAGAAAGGGATCGTGGGACACGGTCTCGGCAAGGCAAGCGAAGTAACCACAGCCATTGCGAAAGGAATTGAAGACGCCAAGAAAAACCTGATAAAGGTTCCGGTGTTCAAGGGAACAATACCTCATGAGCAGTACGGAAAGTTCGGTGGAGCCTATGTATTTATCAAACCGGCTACAGAAGGTACCGGGGTTAAGGCTGGAGGTGCAATGCGTGCCGTACTTGAGAGCGTAGGCGTAAGAAACGTGCTCGCAAAATCAAAAGGCTCGTCAAACCCTCATAACCTTGTGAAAGCTACGATTGCAGCACTGCTCGAACTGCGTGATGCAAGCACAGTGGCTGAACAAAGGAGTGTTTCATTGGATAAAGTGTTTAACGGTTAGTAATATCAGATATGGCCAAGATCAGAATAACCCAGACAAAGAGCAAAATCGGGCAACCCGAAAATCAGAAGAGAATTCTGGCAGCTCTGGGTATCAAGAAAATGCATCAGACTGTTGAGCATGATGACACACCCCAGATAATGGGCATGGTTGAGAAACTGAGACACCTGGTGAAAGTTGAAAACGTTTAAGGTATTAACTGCATTATATACTGCAATATGAATTTAAGTAATCTAAAACCTGCTGAAGGATCGACCAAGAGAGAAAAGCGTATCGGTCGCGGTGAAGGCTCCGGACATGGCGGCACATCAACACGCGGTCATAAGGGTGCCAAATCACGCTCAGGCTACAGCAAGAAAGTCGGTTTTGAAGGCGGCCAGATGCCACTGCAGAGAAGGGTCCCCAAGGGAGGTTTCAAGAATATCAACCGCGTTGAGTACAAAGCCATCAACCTTAGTACCGTTGAGACTCTGGCAACAAAACTTGACACAGAACTCATTGATTTCCAGACACTCCTTACGGCAGGCCTGATAAACAAAAACTCCCTTGTCAAGATACTCGGCAAAGGTGAACTTACCCGCAAGCTTGAGGTGCATGCACATGCATTCAGCAAATCGGCACAGGCAGCAATCGAAGCAATTAAGGGAACCGCAGTAAAACTGTAGAAGCATGAAATTTTTTCAGACCATAAGGAATATATTCAGGATCGAGGATCTGCGTGCAAGAATCATCTACACGCTTCTCATCGTTGCATTGTACCGTCTGGGTAAATATATTACCCTTCCCGGTATAGATCCGTCGTTGCTGGCAAATCTCAAGGGCCAGACTTCCTCAGGTATAATGGGTCTTCTTGATATGTTCTCGGGTGGCGCCTTTTCACAGGCATCCGTATTTGCCCTGGGTATCATGCCCTACATCTCGGCATCCATTGTGATTCAGCTGCTGGGAATCGTCTTCCCGTATTTCCAGAAGATGCAGAAAGAGGGCGAAAGCGGCAGACGCAAGCTGAACCAGTACACAAGGTATCTGACTGTCTTTATCCTGGCACTCCAGGGACCCAGTTACCTTGCCAACCTTCATGCAGTGCTCCCGGCAGAAGCCTTTGTACTTAAAGGAACATTCTTTACAGTTTCATCTGTAATAATTCTTACCGCCGGTACAATCTTCGTGATGTGGCTCGGGGAAAAGATAACTGACAAGGGTATAGGCAACGGTATCTCCCTTATAATCATGGTGGGTATTCTTTCACGCTTCCCGGCATCGTTCATTTTTGAAGCCGGAACACGTATTAATGGTTCAGGAGGACTGGTTGCACTGCTTGTTGAAATTGTTTTCCTCTTCGTTGTCGATACTCTGCTTCGATACTCCTTGTACAGGGGACACGGCGCATTCCGGTGCAGTACGCACGACGAATTGTTGGGAACAAACAGTATGGCGGAGTTCGCCAGTATATTCCGCTTAAGGTTAATGCTGCCGGTGTAATGCCTATAATATTTGCACAGGCAATCATGATGCTCCCGATAATCTTTGCAGGTTATTCGGAAAGCGGTTCAGGACTGGTTGTTGCCTTTACAAACATGTACGGATTCTGGTACAACCTTGTTACTGCGCTGATGATAATTGTCTTCACATACTTCTATACAGCTGTTACTATTAATCCGGTACAGATGGCAGAGGATATGAAGAAGAACGGCGGTTTTGTTCCCGGCATCAAACCCGGACGCAAGACTGTTGAATTCATTGACACAGTGATGTCACGCATAACACTTCCTGGCTCCATATTTCTTGCAATAGTGGCAATTATGCCTGCTTTTGCAGTGAATGCCGGTGTCAGCGGAAACTTTGCCCAGTTCTTTGGCGGCACATCGCTCCTGATTCTCGTTGGTGTTGTACTCGATACACTCCAGCAGGTAGAGAGTCATCTGCTTATGCGCCACTATGACGGGCTTATGAAATCCGGTCGTGTCAAGGGCAGGACCGGCGCCGTTACGGCAATTTAATTGACTACGTTCTTTGATGATTTATATTAAGACGGATGCAGAAGTAGAGTTATTGAGAGAGAGCAATTTGCTGGTCTCCAGAACTCTTGCTGAGGTAGCCAAACATATCAGGCCCGGTGTAACAACACTGGAGCTTGACGCCGTAGCGGAGACATATATCCGTGACAACGGCGCACTGCCCGGTTTCAAGGGCTATGCAGGCTTCCCCAACACCCTCTGCACTTCAGTCAATGACGAGGTGGTACACGGAATACCGTCTGGCTACACCCTTAAGGAAGGCGATATCATATCGGTCGACTGCGGGGTGATCCTCAACGGTTTTTACGGTGACAGTGCCTACACCTTTGCCGTGGGAGAGATAAAGCCTGAGATACAGCAGCTTCTCAACTACACCCGGGCATCACTCGAGGCCGGGGCAAGGGAAGCTGTGGAGGGGAAGAGGATAGGTGACATCTCATGGGCTGTACAGTCAACGGCAGAAAGCGGTGGATATTCGGTTGTCCGCACCCTGGTAGGGCACGGCATCGGGACACACCTGCATGAAGGCCCTGAAGTACCTAACTTCGGCAAACGGGGTTCAGGTCCGAAGCTGCAGAGAAACATGGTCATCTGCATTGAGCCGATGATCAATATGGGGACTAAGAGCACCAGGACCCAGAATGACGGATGGACTGTTAGAACAGGAGACGGGAAACCGTCGGCACATTTTGAATATGCTGTTGCAGTCAGGGAGGATAAGGCCTTTCTGCTGACAACATTTGAGTTTATAGAAGAAGTATTAAAACGAAATAAGTAAATGGCCAAACAACCATCGATAGAGATTGATGGAACAATCATCGAAGCACTCTCGAACGCAATGTTCAGGGTGAAGCTTGAAAACGGGCATATTATTACAGCCCATATCTCAGGCAAGATGAGGATGCATTACATAAAGATTTTGCCGGGCGATAAGGTGAAGGTTGAAATGTCACCCTATGACCTTACAAAAGGAAGAATAACATTTAGGTTTAAATAGAAAATACGACGGTAATGAAAGTTAGAGCATCAATAAAAAAGCGTTCCGCAGACTGCAAGATTGTCAGGAGAAATGGGCGCCTGTATGTTATAAACAAGAAAAATCCCAAGTTCAAACAGAGGCAGGGATAAATTTAATTAACTTTGCACTTCAAATTAAAAGAGGTATATGGCACGTATAAATGGTGTAGACTTACCAAGAAATAAGCAGGGAGAGATAGCTCTCACTTATATCTATGGCGTTGGACGGAGCACAGCACAGAAAGTGCTCGATAAAGCAGGTGTTGACAGGCACGTGAAGGTTGAAGAGTGGAATGACGATAACATCAATACAATTCGTCAGATTCTTTCTGAAAACTACAAGCTTGAGGGCGAACTCCGTTCAGAAACACAGCTTAACATAAAGCGACTGATGGATATCGGTTGTTACCGTGGTATCCGTCACAGGATAGGACTTCCGGTAAGGGGACAGAGCACTAAGAACAATGCCCGTACCCGTAAAGGCCGCAAGAAGACCGTTGCTAACAAGAAAAAAGCTACTAAATAATTAAAATATGGCAAAGAAGACTGGGACATTAAAAAAGAAGGTCGTTAAAGTTGAATCCGTAGGACAGGCTCACGTTCATTCCTCATTCAATAATATTATAATAAGCCTGACGAACAGCACGGGGCAGGTCATTTCATGGGCTTCTGCCGGAAAGATGGGCTTCAAGGGTTCCAAGAAGAATACTCCCTATGCTGCACAGATAGCTGCTGAAGAGTGTACCAAGACTGCTTTTGAACTGGGGCTGCGTAAGGTGAAGGTGTATGTGAAGGGCCCGGGTTCAGGCCGTGAGTCAGCCATTCGCGCCATCTCGAACACCGGCGTGGAAGTCACTGAGATCATTGATGTCACCCCGATGCCTCACAACGGTTGCCGTCCGCCGTCAAGAAGAAGGGTATAACAGCCTCAAATGCATATTTTCAATAATCGATAAACAAACAATTCAATGGCAAGATATACTGGACCAAAAACTAGGATTGCAAGAAAATTCGGAGAGCCCATTTACGGCCCTGACAAATACCTCGACAGGAAGAGTTTCCCGCCCGGGCAGCACGGCCTCAGCAAAAAGAGAAAGAAGACCTCTGAATACGGAATTCAGCTTCGCGAAAAGCAGAAGGTAAAATATACCTATGGACTGCTCGAGCGCCAGTTCCGCAATACCTTCGAGAAAGCACAGGCTGCACCGGGCATTACCGGTCTTGTCCTCCTGCAGATGCTCGAGTCACGTCTTGACAATGTCGTCTACCGTCTCGGCGTCGCCCCGTCCAGGGCTTCAGCACGTCAGCTGGTATCACACCGTCATATCACTGTTAACGGTAATGTGGTAAACATTCCGTCATTTAGCGTACGCCCCGGCGATATCATCGGGGTACGCGAGAAATCTAAGTCTCTTGAGATCATCGTTGAATGCCTTGGCGCAAACCGCCGTTCAAAACTGGCATGGCTGGAGTGGGATGATACTCAGATGGCCGGTAAATACATGAGTGTTCCCGAACGTTCAGAAATACCTGAAGAGATCAAGGAACAGCTTATCGTTGAATTATATTCCAAGTAATCAAAGTAATAATATCAATATGGCCATACTAGCATTCCAGAAACCTGACAAAGTAATATTACTGGAAGCGGACGATCAGTACGGAAAATTTGAGTTCCGCCCGCTTGAACCCGGTTACGGTATAACCGTAGGCAATGCACTCAGGCGCATACTGCTTTCATCACTCGAAGGTTTTGCCATCACAACAGTCAAGATCGAAGGCGTTGACCATGAATTCTCAACGGTCACCGGAGTCATCGAAGACGTTACCGAAATCCTCCTGAATCTGAAACAGGTACGCTTCAGACGTATGGTAGAGGATGTTGACGGTGAGAAAATCGTTATAAAAGTATCCGGACAGGAAATCCTGAAAGCCGGAGACCTGAACAATGTACTGAGCAGCTTCGAGGTTCTGAATCCTGACCATGTGATATGCCACATGGAGCCCGATGTGAAGCTTCAGATAGAGGTCACAATCAATAAGGGCAGAGGCTATGTTCCTGCAGAGGAAAATCAGCCTGCCGAAGCAGAATTCGGTGTGATAGCCGTAGACTCGATCTTCACACCCATCAGGAATGTGAAGTATGCAATTGAAAACTACAGGGTTGAACAGAAAACCGACTATGAGAAGCTTGTGATAGAGATAACCACTGACGGTTCAATACATCCGAAAGACGCCCTCAAGGAAGCAGCCAAGATTCTCATATATCATTTCATGCTTTTCTCTGAGGATAAGATAACCATCGATTACGAGGATAAGATGGCAAATGAGGAATTCGACGAAGAGATCCTTCATATGCGCCAGCTACTCAAAACCAAACTTGTTGACCTTGACCTTTCAGTCAGAGCCCTTAACTGCCTCAAGGCAGCAGAGGTCGAATCACTGGGTGACCTTGTCAAATTCAATAAGAATGACCTCCTTAAGTTCCGCAACTTCGGCAAGAAGTCGCTCACCGAACTTGATGAGCTGCTTGAGACAATGAGCCTTTCATTCGGAATGGATGTGGCAAAATATAAACTGGATAAAGATTAATAACAGGTAAGGATAGATAGAAATGCGACATTTAAGAGTTATAAATCACCTGGGAAGGAAAAGCGCAGACAGAAAGGCAATGATGGCCAATATGGCATCATCACTCATACTTCACAAGCGTATAACCACCACTAACGCCAAGGCGCGTGCGCTGCGCACATATGTCGAGCCGCTGATTACCAAATCAAAGGAAGACTCGACCCATTCGCGCAGAGTTGTTTTCAGCTATCTTGCAAACAAGGAAGCTGTTTCAGAACTGTTCAGGGAAGTGGCTCCCAAAATCACTGACCGTCCCGGCGGCTATACCCGCATACTTAAACTGGGAAACCGTCTTGGTGATGCAGCTGAAATGTGTCTTATTGAGCTCGTCGACTTCAATGAGAACATGCTTGCAGCGGATGCAACAAAGGCAAAAGCAACACGCCGCCGCCGCAGCCCGAAGAAGAAAACTGAAGAGGCTGTGACTGCTGTTAAGGAAACAGCTGCACCGAAGAAAGAAGATTCTGCTGATTCGAAAGATGAATAACATTTTACAGTGAAATATTAAAGGGATACAGTCCGGGTGACTATATCCCTTTTTTTGTATATTGCATATTGATAAATTAAATCCAAAAGACAATGAGTCAGATAATTAACGTTCATGCAAGGGAGATCCTTGACTCAAGGGGAAACCCTACAATTGAAGTTGAAGTAGTAACATCAAGCGGTGCAACAGGCAGGGCAGCCGTTCCATCCGGAGCATCAACAGGTGAAAATGAGGCCCTGGAACTCAGAGACGGCGACAAGGCCCGTTATATGGGTAAAGGCGTTCTGAAGGCTGTCTACAATGTAAACAGTGTTATATCCGAAGAAATAATGGGGATGGATGTGACAGACCAGATAGGCATTGACATGAAGATGATCGAGCTTGACGGCACACCCACCAAGAGCAACCTGGGCGCAAATGCGATTCTGGGAGTCTCACTGGCCTGCGCAAAGGCTGCTGCTGCATACCACGGTCTTCCCCTCTACAAATATATAGGCGGCCCGAATGCAAGAGTGATCCCAATCCCGATGATGAACATCATCAACGGCGGATCTCACTCGGATGCACCCATTGCCTTCCAGGAGTTCATGATACGCCCTAAAGGCGCTCCCTCATTTTCTGAAGGTCTTCGCATGGGCGCAGAAGTGTTCCATTCCCTCAAAAAAGTACTCAAGGAGCGCGGATTCAGTACAGCTGTTGGTGACGAAGGTGGTTTTGCCCCGGCACTCAATGGCACTGAAGATGCACTCGAGAGCATCCTGAAGGCAGTGAAGGCAGCAGGCTACGAACCCGGCAGGGATGTGACAATAGCCCTCGACTGTGCAGCCAGCGAATTCTATGTAGACGGCAAATACGATTATACAAAGTTCGAAGGTGAAAAAGGCAAAAAACTCACCCCGGCTGAGCAGGTTGACTATCTCGCTTCACTTGCTGAGAAATACCCGATTGACTCTATCGAGGACGGTATGGCTGAAAACGACTGGGACGGATGGAAACTGTTGACTGAAAAGCTCGGAAGCAAAATTCAGATCGTGGGTGATGACCTTTTCGTGACCAATGTTGTATATCTTGAAAAGGGTATCGCAATGGGTTGTGCAAACTCAATCCTGATCAAACTCAACCAGATCGGAACACTCACCGAGACTCTCAACTGTATCGAAATGGCACACAGGGCCGGTTACACGACCGTCACCTCTCACCGTTCGGGAGAGACCGAAGACAGTACAATCGCCGATGTGGCTGTTGCAACAAATTCAGGACAGATAAAGACCGGATCACTGAGCCGCACGGACCGTATCGCAAAATACAACCAGCTGCTCCGCATCGAGGAAGAACTGGGCAACAGGGCTGTTTACGGATGCGAATAAGAACATACTGCTAACGCAAGCATCAGGAGGCCCCGCAATACCGGGGCCTCTTTTTTATACTCACCCGGCAGGCTGCTTTTTGCCATAACAGAAATGCTTATCTTTGTATAAATCTACTATTCGATGACATTTTCCGGCCTTTCAGACTATATCAGCCATCTTGATTCATGCGGTGATCTCTGCCGTGTTAAATGCCGCGTTGATACTGACCTTGAGATGACCGAGATAGCTGACCGTATGGTTAAGTCAGGGGGTAAGGCGCTTCTGTTCGAAGATACAGGTTCAAAGTTCCCTCTCCTGATTAACTTTCTTGCCTCTGACAGCCGCATGACAGCAGCCCTCGGACGTTTCTCCCCTGAGGATGCTAGTAATGAGATCCTTTCACTTTTTGACGCCATCAGCGGCGATAAGAACCTCCTGAGTAAAATAAGCCAGCTGCCGCGCCTGCTCAGGCTGCTTAAACTGACTCCCAGGAAAAAGAGAGGCAGGGGCTTATGCCAGGAAGTTGTAATCGGCAAGCCTGACCTTTCAATACTGCCCGTGATGAAATGCTGGCCGCATGACGGAGGAAAATTCATCACCCTGCCTCTTGTCCATACGAAACACCCTGAATCCGGAAAGCCAAACCTGGGAATGTACAGGATGCAGATTATGGGTCCTGACCTCACCGGAATGCACTGGCACAGGCACAAGACGGGTGCCCGCCACTTCCAGGCCTGGAAGGAGACGGGAAAGAGGATGCCGGTCACGGTTACCCTGGGTGGCGACCCTGTATATACTTACTCCGCTACGGCACCGATGCCCGAAAACATCGATGAGTACCTGCTGGCAGGATTCCTGCGCGGCCGCAGAGTGGATATGGTAAAATGCATTACCAATGATCTCTGGATACCTGCTGATTCTGACATTGTTATCGAAGGATATGTAGACCCTTCTGAAGAACTGCTGCTGGAAGGACCATTCGGTGACCATACCGGTTTCTATTCGCTTGCCGATTACTACCCGGGTTTTCACGTAACCTGCATCACCCACCGCAAAAATGCAGTTTATCCTTCCACAATCGTTGGGGTTCCGCCCATGGAAGACGCCTGGATAGGCAGAGCGACAGAAAAGATTTTCCTTGCCCCGCTTAAACTTGCGATCACACCGGAGATAACGGATCTTCATATGCCGGTGTCAGGTGTGGCCCATAACCTTGTGCTTGTGAGCATTGATAAAACTTACCCCGGCCAGGGAATGAAAGTTCTCAATGCACTCTTCGGCGCAGGACAGATGATGTTCAGCAAATACATTGTCGTTCTTAACAGCGGGGTGCCGCTTCATGACTACGGGAAAGTGGCTGAAGCTATCTTTGAAAATGTCAGGTTTGGAACCGATCTGATGGTGACACGGGGCCCGCTGGATGTACTTGACCACTCGTCAGACACATTCAGCATGGGCGGCAAAATGGGATTAGACGCCACGGTGAAGCTGAACGAGGAAAAAAATCCGGAATTCAGCGCTGTTCCGCTGCGGCTGGTAGCTGTGGAGGGCATACGAAACGAGGTTGTCACAGCGATAAAGACCCTCTCAGATCTGGCTCTCCCGGTTGTAATAATTACAGTCAGAAAGCCCGCTGAAGGTTTCGATATGAAAGAGCTAGTGTCATCACTTCCGGGACCGATACAGAATGACGGCATCATTTCCGTCGCTGTTGATGACGGAACTGATACGAGTGATCTCGGCATGATAGTATGGCTTGTCACCGGTAACAGTGATCCCGCACGGGATATCTATAAGCCTGCCGGCGGAGGACTGTTCATCGATGCCACGTCGAAATCGGGATCTCTGCCTTCCTTCCCCAGGGAGTGGCCAAATGTCGTATGTTCTGACATTGAGACAATAGAAAAGGTCGACCGCCGGTGGAGTGAGTACAATGCAGGTGAATTCATAAAATCACCCTCCCTGAAACTTTTTCCACTTGTACAGCCGGGCGGTGCCGCGGTGAAAAAGCTTAAATGATTATGACGTGAACAGCATTGTCATTAATTATCTGATAGCCGCCTTTGTTGTTGCTGCGCTGGTCTACCTGGCCATCCTGCAGTTCTGGGTGCTGTTGCGTACCAAAAAGCATCTCACGGAGATGAAGTCGGCATATTCGGAGATCAATGATCAGCGGGAAGAGCTTCAGGTAAAAAACAAGGACATCACAGACAGCCTGAACTATGCAAGAAGGATACAGGCGGCACTGTTGCCTGCCGAGCATTACATAAGACGCATTTTTCCCAATTTTTTTATTTTTTACAAGCCCAAGCACATAGTCAGCGGCGACTTCTACTGGGTGAGCCAGCGCAGCGGCAAGTACTTTATTGCAGCTGCAGACTGCACAGGTCACGGGGTTCCCGGCGCACTCATGTCGATGATCGGACTTGAACTGATACAGAAGATCATCAATGAAATGAAAGTAGAGACAAGTGACAGCATACTTATGACCCTTAACCGCGAGCTGGAGTCATCATTTTATAAGGAGGAGGACGGCAGGGCTCTTATCAAGGACGGTATCGAGATGAGTATATGTGTCATTAACCGCGAGTCCAGGGAAATGCAGTTCTCAGGTGCTTTTCTCCCGGTTTATATTGTACGTAACGACAAACTGATCGAGATCAAGGGTGATAAGATAAACGTCGGGCAGACTTATGTAAACGGTGTTTCATTCAATAAGAGCACCTTTACCCTCGAGAGAGGAGACATCCTTTATCTCTTCTCGGACGGTTATGCCGATCAGTTCGGCGGGCCTGAAAACAAGAAGTTCATGTATCGCAGGCTGAGACATATTCTGCTGACAATAAGTAAATACCCCCTGCCAGATCAGGAACGTATTCTCGATGAGACTATAACATCATGGATGGAAGGGTGTGAGCAGATCGACGACATGATGGTAATGGGTTTCAGGCCTTTCTGAAACTAAAGCAGGGCGCTTATCTTTTCAATCAGGAGGTCCGGCTCTATGGGCTTGCTGATATAATCATCCATCCCCACAGCAAGACATTGCTCCCTGTCACCCAGCATTGCATTGGCCGTGATTGCAATTATGGGGGTATGCATATGTGTGCTGGTCTCCAGAGCCCTTATCTTTTCCGCTGAGACAAGCCCGTTCATTACAGGCATCTGGATATCCATGAGTATCAGATCATATCTCGAGGTGCCGAACATGTCAAGAGCTTCCTTACCATTTCGTGCTATTTCTATCCTTTTTACAAGGGGCTCCAGCATCAGCTGTGTAATGCGCTGATTGATAGGATTATCCTCAACAAGCAGGATGCTGACGTCCTTCATTTCCTTCTTTCCCGTCTCCTTGCTGATGCCCTTTATGAGCGTACTTGCTGCCTCGGGCCGCTCTACTTTCCTGTTTTTCTGCGACCTGACAGTGAAGACAAAGAATGAGCCGGAGCCTGTCGAGCTCTCCTGCCAGGTTCCGCCGGCACCGGTAATAAGTTTGGAGGCAAGATTGTAGGGTTGCCTTCCCTCACCGATAAAAACAACAGGGTGGTTGGTCGAAAGGGTGAATTCAATCAGATGTATTTCTTCGCGCTCCGGAGTTTCACGGGCCTCGATTTTCAGGGTCAGGTTGCCTGTTGCCGCTGAAATGGCTGTGCTCAGCAGGTCTATCAGTATCTGTTTTATTATGATCGGATTGCCCCTTAATTCTGTTGCGCCCTCTCCCTTATCGTCATAAAAGATCATGCTGTGCTCATGACGTCGGTTCATTTTCAGAAGCTCAATCGTATCCCGGATAATCGGTCCAAGTCTGAACATGATGTCACTGCGCGACTCAAAGGTGGCGTTGCCGGCGGTCTCCATTGTAAGCTCATTAACAACTTCAACCATTGAATCCGTGGAGGCCACGAAGGTCTCGATGAGTTCCTGCTGTTTACCCGGCGCGGTTGAATCACGAAGCATACCGCTGAGTAATACCAGGTTGTTCAGCGGCTCCCTGATCTTGTGTGAAAAACTGTTTATGACCTCCTCGTGCCTCTCGGCAATGAATGCCAGTTCTCTCATTATGGCCCTCGTTTCCGCAATCAGACTCCTGAGCTCGATAATGGAAATAAACAGGGCGATTATTGTAATGATACCCGCTATTACCGGCAGTAGAATCATTCCCGCAACAGCCGCAGCAACAGAAATAATTGCAAAGAGTGATGCAAGGGCAACAGGCATAAGGATACGTTTTCTTATCCTCCTTGTCATCAGTTCAGATTGCGGTGTGGCACCGCTTTTGGATTTCCTGGGCATTTTGCAGGTACAGTAGAAAATAACTCACTCAAATATACATGAAATTCAATAAAGAAAGAGACCGTATGGGGGAGCTTCGGCTTAAAAGATTATTTTTGCCTTACGGTATAATATTTGATGATGTTTTTGAAAACGAGAGATATGAAAACGGCCGCACTGACCCTTATCCTGGGTTTCATTACCCTTGGCACTGCTTCAGGTCAGAAGCCTGATACGCTTGTGCAGTACACTCCCGACTTCAAATTCAGAGACGGAATCTACCTCAACTTCGATATGGTCCGCGCCAACAGTCCGATACCAAAAGCCAAACTTCTGACATCAGTGGACTATAACGACAAGGATTTTTTCGCCCAGATCCTTTCCGGCGACAAAATCTATTTCTATGACAACATGGGAGTAAGGCAGGAAATTGACAAGAGTACAATCTGGGGATTTGCCCGAAACGGTGTCCTCTACAGGAAAGTACAGGAAAACTACAACAGGATCACTTTTTTTGGCAGCATCATTCACTTCGTGGCAGACGTTACAAGAAGTGACCCCGGCTATAATCCTTACGGATATTATGATCCTTATTATTCACCATACCGCTCTTCCTATTATTCGCCGTACTACTCGCCATACTATTCCCCTTACAATTCACCTTATTCCTACGGAAACCCTTACAGGTCATCAGGTTCCAGGACTGATCTGCAGATGTATATGATAGATTTTGAGACGGGCAAGGACTATGAATACGACCTCAAGAACCTTGAGGTGCTGCTCATGAAAGATCCTGAACTTTACGAGGAGTTTGTCTCGATGAGGAACAAGAACCAGAAGAAAATGATGTTCGTTTACCTCCGGAAATTCAATGAAAAACATCCTGTTTTTATGCCTTCAGGCAAATAATCACTGTATGAAAAAAGCTTCCCTTGCCGTTTTAATGGTTCTTGCTACTGTCGCCCTCTCAGCGCAGGTAAGGCCTTATCCCACACTGGATGACGCTAAGAAATTTTTTGCTTCCACCACGTGCATTGTTGTTGAAGACAACCCCTTTTCATTTTATAATGCCGAACTGAAGACTGCGGTTGAAAAATACTGGAAGGTGACACCCTACAGGTTCATTACAGTCAATGAATTCAACGTGATGCGAACTGATCCGGCATATTCATTCATTGTTCTGACAATCACTAACTTCAGTAACGACAAATCGGGATCAGCATATGATTTTCTGAATTTGCTTCTCGGGGCCGATGTGGACAACCTTGATGAATTACCGGAATTCTGTGCAATACCCCTCTCCTTTGCCGGAGCCGACGAAGGTGAATACAGTTACAAGATGGGTCTCATCGTAAGGTTTATGCAGTATCATGCCGACCTTGTGACAAAGAATCCGACCCTTTCAGCCCTCAGGTATCTTAAATACTATAACAAAAATGTGCCTGAGATAGGTAAAAAGACAATACTGGTCAGGATTGAAGACCTGGCACCTGAGATTGACACTGAGGAAAAAATCAAGGCATATTACCCTTACGGTGTTAAGATTGTGGATGAGGATGCGATTATCAGCGCAGTAGAAAACAGGGAAAAGGACGTCCTGATATTCCATAAGGTAGGTCCTGACGGATCAAAGCAGACCGGTACATGCCTGAAGATGCTTATCGGTACTGATGATGCAGTAATGTATTACCATGATATACATATGGTTGACAGTAAGAATGCCAACGGTATGCTTATTAGTGACCTGAAGAGAATAGCACGGTTCTGATAAGCAGCATTTCAGTAATTATTTCGTCTTTAAACAAAAAAGCTATGGAAGAGATAAAATCATACACACAGTCGGAGCGAGACTGGGCAATGTTCTGTCACCTGTCGGCCTTTGCCGGGTATTTTTTCCCCTTCGGAGGCATTATCGGTCCGATGGTTTGCTGGATATCGCGCAAGCAGGAGTCGGCCTGGGTTGACATCAACGGAAAGGCATCTCTCAACTTCCAGCTCTCGATGCTGATGTACATTGTGCTTGCAATACCTCTATGCTTCATACTTATCGGTTTTCCTATAATATTGTTCCTGATCATCCTCAAACTGGTCTGCATAGTTGTGGCTTCCATAAGATCAGCCAGGGGTGAGGTTTTCAAATATCCGCTTTCAATACCGTTCCTGCAATAATCTGCCATAGGTTAATAACATAAGGGCTGCCACCAACGTGACAGCCTCTTTTTTTTTATTTTTGTCCCATAATCAGGAAAGAATGTCTCAGAAACCGTCTGTTCCCAAGGGCACACGCGACTTCTCCCCCGAGGAGATGCTCCGGCGAAACTATATTTTTGACACTGTCAGAAGGAACTTCTCCCTTTACGGCTATCTGCCAATTGAGACACCGGCAATGGAAAACCTTTCCACACTGCTTGGTAAATACGGTGAGGAAGGTGACAAGCTTCTGTTCAGAATCCTCAACTCCGGAGACTTTCTTTCAGGCGTTGACCGCTCGGTTTTAGCCACTGCTGACAGTTCTTCCCTCTCTTCCGGCATATGCGAAAAGGGTCTGAGGTATGACCTCACCGTTCCTTTCGCACGGTATGTGGTTCAGCACCGCGATGAGATCACCTTCCCCTTCAGGAGGTACCAGGTACAGCCGGTGTGGCGTGCCGACAGGCCGCAAAAGGGGAGGTACCGCGAGTTTTTTCAGTGTGATGTGGACGTGATCGGAAGTGATTCGCTGCTGAATGAACTCGAACTGGTTCAGATCATTGACCGCATCTTCAGAGACCTGAAGATTAACATTACAGTTAAGATCAACAACCGTAAAATACTCAGCGGAATAGCAGAGACAATTGGTGAAACCGGGAGGATCACTGACATCACTGTAGCCATTGACAAGCTTGACAAAATAGGGAAGGAGGGAGTCAGGCAGGAGCTTATCCAGAAAGGGATTTCCGAACAGACTGTCTCGCGTCTTGAGCCGATTTTAGGCCTGGGTGGTTCAACAGTCACGAAGCTCAATGAGCTGGGAATAATCATGCAGTCTTCGCAGGTCGGAATGAAGGGAATAGCCGAGATGGAGGAACTATTCGGTTATCTGGCTTCAGAATCATTGGCAGCACGTGTTGAGCTTGACCTTTCCCTGGCACGGGGTCTGAATTACTATACCGGGGCAATTATAGAGGTCAAGGCTGACGATGCAGCTATCGGAAGCATATGCGGCGGCGGAAGATATGATGACCTTACCGGAATCTTCGGCCTGCCGGGTGTATCCGGAGTAGGGGTCTCCTTCGGTGCAGACCGGATTTATGATGTAATGTTGCAGCTGGGTCTATTCCCGGAGGCTGCGGCATCCGGAACCAAAGCCCTTGTAATCAACTTCGGCGGAAAGGAATTGTCTGAACTGGTACAGATTACGCGCTCACTGCGTGATGCCGGGGTAAGCACTGAGCTGTACCCCGATGTCGCCAAACTTAAAAAGCAGTTCGCCTACGCTGATGCCCGCAAAATACCCTGGGTAATAATTGCCGGAAGTGAAGAACTTGCTGCAGGTCAGGTGACAGTCAAGGAGATGCAGACGGGCGGACAGCAGAAAATTGATATTTCTGTCATTGCCGGCCTTCATGCTGGCAGAAAAAGGAGGTCAAAAAAGCTAACCCCCTTCCCCCTGATCCCTCCGCCTGCCGGCTGAATGGCGGCCTGGGGTACTCCTCATTATCGTCCTATAGTTGCCTGCGGATCCCGGAATTGCCCTGCCCTGCTCCCTGCCCCTGTCTGCGCTGGTTCAACTCCCTCAGAAGCTGCTGCTTGTACTGATTCTCTGACTGAAAGAGCTTTATCATCTTTGCTGGCGGCAGTATCTTTTTTATCTCCGCATTGAAGGAAACTGTAAGATTGGCTTCGTCAGCAAAAGACTGTGCAAGCTTGTCTGCCGTTGTTGAGAGTTCCTGTTCGCTGAGGTTAGCTTCGTTCTGCATGGCATAACGCATCAGTGCCACTCTTTCCAGCTGGATCTTGCTTTTGCGAGCCGAATAGTCATTGTAAACAGGCCAGAATTTCTCGGCTTCTGCTGACGACAGACTCAGTTTCTGCGTAAAGAAAGCGATCTTGTAGGCAGTGAGTTTGTCAAGGTCTTCCTGGCCCTGTGCCTTCACTTCGAAAGCAGAGACAATCAGTAAGACAATGATTGCTGTAAATACTTTTTTCATTTTTATATTTTTATAGAAGTTCGTAAATATCTGTTAGTTCCACATTTTCCAGGAGCAGGTAATCGATAATGGCTTCACTCTGAATCTCCGATTCGCTACCCTGAACCTCCGAATCACTCGCCGGCAAATCTTCCGAAACAGCCCACTCATTTTCTATTATATAAGTGTCTATCTCCCCGGTGACGAGGTCGGCATAAATCCCATCCTGAGCCTCCTGTGGGAAGCCGCCGGCATCACGTGTCACCAGCCTTACCATGCCGGCAGCAAGGATTGCGAACCCTACTATGGCGGCGGCCAGTGCAAGAAAAGGCATCACCCTTACCTTACCGCCCTGATTTCCAGCCGCATGACTTCTCCGTTACGGGGATATCCTTTACAGCCGACATTGTCCTTTCAGTCAGTGACTCAAAGTAGCCGTCAGGCACCCTGAACGGATTCTCTTTCTTTATTTCGTCTATTGACTTCATACTTTCTTTGATGAATTTAACCCTCAGAGGTTTAATTACTCAATTATAAATCTTTCAATTTTTTTTACAGCATGGTGATAGGAAGCCTTTAGTGCACCTACTGATGTGCCCAGAGCAAGGCTCATTTCCTCATAACTCATATCGTCAAAGTACTTCATGTTGAATACTGTTCGCTGCTTTTCAGGCAGTTTCAGGATTGCATTCTGAAGTTTCAGGGTCACTTCATTGCCGTCAAAATAGGAATCGCCCTCCGTTGAGACAGAGATTATTGATTCTACATCGTCAAGTGAGACGCCGCTTGTCTTCTCTCTTTTTCTTATAAGCGTAAGAGCCTCATTGGTCGCAATTGAGTAGAGCCAGGTATAAAGAGAACTCTCACTCCGGAAACCTCCAAGACCTTTCCAGGCATTTATGAATGTGTTTTGCAGCGCATCATCGGCATCAGCATGAATGATAACCAGGCGCCTGATATGCCAGTAGAGCTTCGAGCCGAATTTTTCGACGATCAGCCTGAAAGCCTTTTCGGGCTCACTCTTCAGCAGCAGTTTTATTTCATCTTCAGAGGCGTAAAGCTTCACCTTCAGATCAGTATTTGCAATTGAGACGTAAAAGCGGGGCTAAGGTTTAATCCGGACATCAAAATTAGTAAAAAGAGATCATCACCCGCTGTCTGATTGATGCAGAGTGGCACTTTTTGGTACCTTTGTGGCATAACGGAAAAAATCAGGATCAATGGCACTTAAATGCGGCATAATAGGAATTACAAGCGTCGGAAAGACAACAATCTTTAACTGTATCTCCAATTCGCGGGGCGAGACAGGCACTTTCGGGGCTGTTGCAAAAGCAAACCTTGGCATCATTCAGGTCCCTGATCCGCGTCTCCGTGAGCTGGAGAAGCACCAGGTCACCGAAAAGCTTGTGCCAACCACCGTCGAGATAGTCGATATCCCCGGGCTGGTCAGGGGCAAGGGCGACGGTTCCGGTAACAGGCTGCTTGGCGATATCCGCAATACCGATGCCCTGATACATGTGCTTCGCTGCTTTGATAATGACACCCTTCCGCATATAGACGGTTCAGTTGACCCGGTCAGGGATCTCGAAAACGTGGAGTTCGAGCTGCAGGTAAAAGATATTGAGTCAGTTGAGAAAAAGCTGCAGCGTCTTGAAAGAGCTGCAAAAACCGGTGACAAGGAAGCAAAGCACGGGATTGAAGTGCTCAACCGTTACAAGGAACATCTTGAAGGCTTCCGCAATGCGGTAACACTTGACGCGAAGCCCGAAGAGAGGAGATATACAGACGACATCTTCCTGCTGACAATGAAGCCTGTGCTGTATGTATGCAATGTCGACGAGGGCTCTGCCGTCAGCGGAAACAAATACGTCGATGCGGTTACAGCATTTCTGAAGGAACGCGGGCAAACCCCTCTTGTAATTGCAGGCGCGGTGGAAGCTGAGATTGCTACCCTGGCTGATGAAGCTGACAGGATGGAATTCCTGCAGGCGGCGGGACTGTCAGAACCGGGTGTGAACAAGCTTGTCAGGGCTGCCTATTCGATGCTGAACCTGCTCACGTTCTTTACCGTGGGGCCGAAGGAGATACGCGCATGGACAATCACTGACGGAATGACTGCCCCGCAGGCCGCGGGCGTCATTCACTCTGACCTCGAACGGGGCTTCATCAGGGCGGAGGTAATGAAATACGGTGACTTCATGAGGCTTGGCTCAGAACATGCCTGCAAGGAAGCAGGCAGGTTTATGATCGAGGGAAAGAGTTATGTTGTGGGTGACGGCGATATCCTTAATATCAGGTTTAACGTATAGTGCTGACTTTGAGTAACAAACTTCTGACAGCTGCCATCTTATTATTATTCCTGCGGATAAATGCGTCCGCTCAGGTGGCTGGTGATGATATACTGAAACTGGTGAGGAATTACGGACAGGCTGAGGTAGTCATTGACTATCCCGGCTATGATGCCCTGTCACAGCTTGCCACTACAATATTCGGTGTCGTCATGCGACGGCAAGACTGCGGTTCTTTCTCTTTCCCCGCTTACTGCCCCTGTGTTTGTAAGGACAGGGATGCAGTATAAAATAATTATCCCTGAAAGCACCAAGAGCGTCCTTACGGCATCTTCCGCCGACGAAGCGATGCAGTGGCACTCATACCCCACGTGGAAACATTATGATACAATAATGCACAGGCTGGCTGACCGGTGGCCTGATGTCTGTGTCCTTGACACAATTGGCTTCAGTGTTCTCGGAAGGGCTATTCTTGCGCTCAGGATAACCGATAATCCTGCTTCAGACGAGGATGAACCGGCCGTTATGCTCAGTGCTTCCATCCACGGTGACGAACTGGGGGGATTCGTGCTTCTGATGCGACTGGCCGAACACCTGGCATCGGGAAGCAATGACGGCGCGCTCCTGCAGAGACTGACATCAGGACTTGATATTTACATAAACCCGCTTTCAAATCCCGACGGGATGTACAGAAACGGTGACACAATCATAAATCCTGTGAGGACAAACGACAACGGGTATGATATCAACCGCAACTTCCCTGACCCGGAGATTTCTTCGCCTCCTCCGCTCCAGCCCGAGACAGTCGCCATGATGTCTTATATGCGTGAAAAGCACTTCGTGCTGTCAGCAAACCTCCACGCAGGAGCTGAGGTTGTAAATTACCCGTGGGACAAATGGGCCAGGCTGCATGCCGACGATCTGTGGTTCAATGAGGTGAGCAGGAGATATGCAGATACTGTTCATCTGAATGCTCTTCCCGGGTACCTTACATTCCTTGACAACGGTGTTACCCGCGGGTCAGTGTGGTACTTAATCAGGGGAGGACGCCAGGATTACATAACATATGAACTTGGCGGGAGGGAAGTGACAATGGAACTTGATGACACAAAACAGACTCCCGCAACAGAGCTTGAGTCACTCTGGAACTCTAACCACAGGTCACTTCTCCGTTATCTCGAAGAGGCGCTGTACGGCATCAGCGGTACTGTCACCGACGCTGAAACAGGACTGCCGGTCGCAGCAAAAATATTTGCAGCAGATCATGATGCTGACTCTTCCCACATTTATTCTGATACCCTTACCGGGAGATATTACAGATACCTCTCCCCGGGAATACATACCCTCACATTTACGTCACCTGGTTATGAACCATTTACGGCCCAAAATGTAAATGTCATATGGAATCAGCAAACAGAAATGAATGTTGAGCTCGCCCCTGCTGACACCCTGCCGGCACCTCCCTTGTCAGGCCTCCTGATTTACCCGGTGCCCACTTTAGGCCGGGTCATAATTATTCCTCCCGAAACTGTTTCAGGAAATGTAATTGTCAGTGTTACATCACTTAGCGGAACACTGGTTGCATCATTTCCAACCGTTTCAGAACCGGGAACCCCGATAATTGAGGATTTTGGCTTTCTGGGTGACGGTGTTTATATAGTTACTGTACAAAAATTACCGCTCGGGCCGGCAGTCAGGGGAAAACTGATTGTCAACAAATTCCTGTCGCGCTAAGCCTGATGTTGATTTCTTTAGTGATCAGCCCTGTTTATTTAATGGCAAAACTGATATTTTTGCGGCTTGGTTAATGTTCCTCATCAAAATCTGAAAATGAAAAATACACTTATAATACTTGCCTCTCTCCTGATTTCACTTAATCTCACCGGCCAGTCGGCTTACATCCCGCCTGACAAACCCAGGCTGGTCATCGGAATTATTGTTGAGCAGCTCCGGTATGATCAGCTCGAACGGTTGCGCGACATACTCCCCGAGAACGGGATCAAACGCCTGATAAACGAGGGGACTTATTACCGTAATGCATCCTATGATTACCTGCTTACCCAGGCTGGCCCGGGGTATGCAACAGTCTCTACCGGAACCTCTCCGGCATTTCACGGCATCACTTCTGACAGCTGGTATCATCCTTTCAATGATCAGATGATATACTGCGTACAGGATCCCAAAGTCAGCCCTGTAGGCGGAAGCTTTGAAACGGGACTGTTTTCACCGGTGAACCTGCTCTCTTCAACGTTCGCCGATGAGCTTCAGATGGCCTCATGCGGGGCTGCAAAGGTATACGGAATAGGTATCCGCGAGATGGGAGCCATCATCACTGCAGGACACGCAGCGGATGGTGCTTTCTGGTATGACGACAGGACCGGCACCTGGATGAGCAGCACCTATTATATAAATGACCTTCCGTCGTGGCTGAAGGACCTCAATGCGCTTACGATGCCCGGACAATATCTCAACCAGCCATGGACACCGCTGATGGATCCTCTCCGGTATCCCGGATGCCAGATAGACTCGAGCGGCAAGGAACGCGGATTCAACGGACGTACATGGTTCCCTTACGATCTCAAAACAATGTCCACGGAAGGGAAGCTCCTGAATGTAAAACGTAATCTGGCCCTGCTCAGGGAGACACCTTTTTCCGATGATTTCACAACTGAACTCGCAATGAGGCTGATCACCGGCGAGCAGCTCGGACAGGATGACATCACCGATTTCCTTGCAATTAACTATACTGCAACCGACTATATAGGGCACCGCTTCGGTCCCTCCTCAGTCGAAACCGCCGACGCCATCGTGCGTCTTGACAAGAATATAGGACTTCTACTGGATATGATAGACAAGAATCTCGGCAAGAAGAACGTCCTGGTCTACTTCGTTTCGGCGCACGGTGTATCAGAGATACCGTCGGTGCTTGAAGCCAGCCGGATACCCTCGGGATATTTCAAGGTTAACCAGTCGCTGCAGCTCCTGAGAAGCTACCTTAATGCAATATACGGTCAGGGTGACTGGGTGAAAGGATTTTATGACAACCAGATTTTCCTGAACAGGGCCCTGATAGAGGATGCCGATGTCAGTCTTGAGGATATACAGAAAAAAGTTGCAAGGTTCATGGTTCAGTTTTCGGGCATTGCATCAGCTGTTCCATGCTCTTCTTTCGAAATGAGTGATTTTACAGGCGGTATACTGCTCAAAATGAGTAACAGCTACACCTCCCAGAGGTCCGGCGACGTGATGATCTCACTTAATCCGGGATGGATCGAGAAAAACGACAATGCAACGGGTCATAACTCACCTTATGAATATGACAGCCATGTGCCCCTCATCTGGTACGGCTGGACAGCCAGCAGGGCATCGGTTACCAGGAATATCAGTATCCGGGATATTGCCGTGACGCTTTCCGTCCTTTGTAAAGTGCCGCTGCCGAACGCCGCCACCGGCGAACCGCTGCAGGAGCTCTTCAGGTAATACAGCCGTTTAAGGTTTATATTTCAGGTGGTTATGATCTTTTTGTTATAACCGTCCCTGATTCTGCAGGCTTCAACAATAAGGCCGGGATCTTTCTCGCAACCGTTTCCGATCACCACCAGATCAGCTCCGGCTGAAAATGCTGCATCGATCTTTTCAGGTGTGTTCAGACCCCCGCCGGTTATAACGGGAACGGATACTTCCTCCCTGACAGCCCTGATCATCGAAGGGCTTACAGGCCTCGACGCACCGCTTCCTCCCTCAAGGTATACAGCCTTCATGCCCAGCATCTCACCGGCCAGAGCTGTTGCAACTGCGATGTCATTCTTGTCCCATGGGATTGGCGATGTCTGACTCATATACCCTACAGAAGTGCCTCCTCCGCAGTCGATTAGCATGTATCCCACGGGTATCAGTCTCTCACGTATGTGTTTGAGGAAGGGCGCTGCCACCACATGGTTACCGATAAGCAACTCAGGGTTGCGCCCGCTTATGAGTGACAGCAGGAATACTGCATCAGCAGCATCAGTGAGCTGCATCAGATTTCCCGGAAACAGGATCACGGGAATGCCTGACAGCTTCCTGAGCTTTTCTATCATCGTATTTATGGGTCTTGACGTAAGGCTCCCACCGGCCAGGATAAAGTCGACGCCGGCCCTTTCAGCATTACCGGCAATTACAGAAAGTGATTCATCACTGTATTTGTCCGGATCTATCAGCTGCCCGACTCTCTTTCTTCTGCCGTCAAGGATGCTGCTATTCATGCTTTTTCTTGGTCCAGACAATTGTGTAGTTGTCATATTTGGAATAGAAGAGGGTGAACCGGTCGTCTATGCGTTCATTCTTCACAGATCCCGTTATCTCACCTGATTCCCTGATTTCAAAGGGATCAATTGTGATATCCTTTACAATGTTAATACCCTCCTTGTCACAGATCTTATAAATAGCCTCTTTGGCGCACCATATAATATAAAGGTTATAGGTGCGAAGGTTCCGGTTGCGGGTGATCTTCTCCTTTTTGTTCAGGAACTTGAACGCCACTGTCGAGATGTTCGAGCGCATAAATTCGAGGTCTATGCCCACCCTTTCACTCTTGCTGATAAGTAATGCGGTGAGTTTGTTCGAATGCGTGATACTTATGAAATGTGATCCGTCCCTGATGAATGGTTTGTTGTTCTTGTTGTATACTATTTTAGCTTCTTTTCCCAGCAGTTCGGCCAGCAGGGCTCTTACACTGAGGAATTCTGTCTTTCTGGATGTGCTTCGGAAAACATCATATCTCTTCCTGTCTTCCGCGTTCAGCTCAACCAGTTCGAGCAGTGCCGGCAGGTCCTCTTCGATCTTCCAGGCTCCCAGTACGGTATCCTTGTTCAGGTAGTGTTTGGTGATACAGCCCATGGTTACCGCCAGGTAAGTGTTTCAATCATCCGGATAATATCTTCCCGCAGAAAAGTGATGACAGGCAGAAGGGAGTCCTCGTTGGGTTGTGCGGTAAAGTAGAGTGAGCCGCGAAGGTAATGGCGTGTGCTGTCAGTCATGTAAAACTGAACCGCAGAGGCAGTATTGCCCTTAAGGTCATAAAGGATGCCGTAGACACGGGCTGAGTCGTTTGACCAGACCTTCTCGTCTATAGCATCAGCCTTGACGGTGTGCTTGTATGCCAGCTCGCGTGCCGACTCCGTCAGAGAAGCGAGATTGCCGGCAACAGTGAAATAGGTAAGATGTATTTTGGCTCTGAAAGTGGGGAATTCAATGTCCATCCAGCAGGTATCGCTGGTCTGACCCGGTCTCGGATTGACTTTTCCGTAAACAGGATACTCTAAGGAATAGGAACAGGGTGCATCATAACGGGCATATTGTTTTTCCGGAAGGTCAATCCTGAAATAGCCTGCCGGCCTTGGTACAGCCGGACTGCCGCAGCCTGACAGCAGTAATGCAGCGGCGCATACAAAAGGAGCCCATGCCGTTCTCATGCAGAGCCCCCCTTCTTGACCACACGGATTTC
The DNA here is from genome assembly GCA_963757935.1 of uncultured Bacteroidales bacterium. Lineage (GTDB taxonomy): Bacteria > Bacteroidota > Bacteroidia > Bacteroidales > VadinHA17 > SR-FBR-E99. The sequence continues at coordinate 156,994 of CAVWSZ010000005.1, forward strand.
GCGGATGCGCCTCTTCTCAACTGACTCGATTGTGAAATTGAAATCACCCAGGGTAATGACTCTTCCTTTCTGAGGTATTTCACCGAGCAACTCAAGCAGCAGACCGGCAAGAGTCTCAGACTCACCGATAAAGTCATCGAACGGATCTTCATCAGTGTCTGTGATCTTGTAAAAGTCGTTTATCAGGATTTTCCCGTCAAAGATCCAGGCACCGTCGGCAGTTTTTCTGTAGAGTGGAAGATCCTCATCCGTTTCATCAGTGATTTCTCCCACGATTTCTTCAAGTATATCCTCGAGAGTCACTATGCCGCTTGTGCCCCCGTATTCATCAACCACGATTGCAATATGGATCTTTTTTGCCTGGAACTCCTTCAGCAGGTCATTTATCTTTTTCGTTTCAGGAACCACATACGGGGGTCTGATGAGCGACTGCCATTTGAATGAATCGGGTTTCTCAAGGTGGGGAAGGAGGTCCTTGACGAAGAGAACACCTTTTACATTGTCAAATGATCCTGAATGAACAGGAATCCTTGAAAACCCTGATTCCACGACCTTGGGCAGGATTGTCTTGAACCCTTCACGTAAATCAAGTGCGAAGACGTCTATCCTGGGGCACATGATGCCACTGACGCTGATGTTACCGAATCTGACGATTCCCTTGAGAATCTCTTCGTCATCCTTAATACCGACCGAGGTAAGGTCGAGGGCATCGGACAGGTCGTCAATGCTTATGTTTTTCTGTCTCAGCACTGTTCTCTTCCTGACAAAGACAGATGACAGCATCAGGAGTGAGGCCAGAGGCCTGAAGATACTGACGCACAGTGTCAGTGCCGGCGCCATAATTAAGGAAAATCTGAGCTGGTTGCGTGAGGCATATACCTTGGGCATAATCTCCCCGAAGAGGAGCAGGATGAAGGTTATGACAACAGCCTCAATGATGAATCCAAGCACCGGACTGTCAGAAAAGTCGAATAGCTGTGAACTTATGAAGGCAGCAAGTATAATTATTGCAATGTTGACAGTATTGTTTGTGACCAGAATGGTGCTGAGCAGCCTTTCGGGCCTTGAGAGCAGCTTCAGTGCAAGTGCCGGGCGTTTGCCCTTCTTTTCCCTGAGGCTGTCAAGATCTGAAGGCGACAGGGAAAAATATGCAACCTCGGAACCGGAGATGAAAGCGGAAGAGAACAGCAGGAGCAGCAGGATGACAAATTCAGCAATCACACTGATATCGGAGACCGCAATGGCTGACATCAGAAAGATACCTGTCTGTAGAACTGGCAGAATTGTCTCCAATGGACCGGAATTAATTTAACTAAAAAGGGAGGTCGTCAACTCCCTCACGGGCAGAAAGATCCTCACCCTGGTTGGGGTCTGGCATGGCCGTATTCTGGGGTGCGGTATAACCGCCTGTATTGTTCTGCGCCGGCTGGCTGCCTGTCGGCTGATTCCCGGTACCGTCGGACTTACGGCCGAGAAGCTGTATTGCCTCCGCTTCAACTTCAACAATATATCGCTTGTTGCCATCCTTGTCATCATAGGAGCGGTAGCGAAGCTTTCCCTCGATAAGAATCTGCGATCCTTTGCGGATATAATTCTCTGAAAGTTCAGCAAGCCTTCTCCAGGCGACAATGTTATGCCATTCGGTCTGAGTGACCTTGTCTCCTCCCTTGGGAGTGTATGTTTCACTGGTGGCAAGTGAAAATGAAGCTTTGATATTATTTTCGAATCGTCTGATCTCTGGGTCTTTGCCCACATTTCCGACCAGTATTACTTTATTGAATGACATAATATGTTGTTTTTGCTGTTATGTGCCGGATGTAAAGTTATAAAAAAAACCGTTGAAAGGGGATAAGGACTTATTCACAGAACCTGAAGGTCAAAGCACAGAAAGGGACATAATCATAACTTTTACGGGCTCTAATTGTACCTGAAATTTTATAGTTATCAAAAAATCAGCTTATTCGGAGTTAAAAAAATATATTGTCACCCATATTTGAGAAATAATATTTTATATTTGCACCATTGAAAAAACAGAATACAAAATAATTTGTTGAATTTAAAATTCATGCAAAATGACAAAAGCAGACATCGTTAATGAAATTGCCAAGAACACTGGAATTGAAAAAGTAACAGTACAGAAAACTGTTGAGGCTTTTATGGAATCGGTAAAAGACTCAATGGTAACCGGAAATAATGTATACCTCAGGGGTTTCGGCAGTTTCATAGTTAAGAAACGCGCTAAGAAAACAGCCAGGAACATTTCAAAGAATACAACTATCATTATTCCTGCCCATAACATTCCGGCATTCAAACCTGCCAAAACATTCATTACAAAAGTTAAATCACACGCTAAGAAATAAGTAACATGCCAAGCGGAAAAAAGAGAAAGAGGCATAAGATGGCTACCCACAAACGCAAGAAGCGTTTGCGGAAAGACAGGCATAAGAAGAAGAAATAGCAGTAATGCATAGTCTGAACATCTGAATCTAACCTAAAGTCCTGGGAGTCTTTAGGTTAGTTGCATTTTAGACAGGCTTTAGCCAAAATATTTTAAATTCCGGAATGTGAGTAAGGATTTAATAATCAGTGTAAGTGATTCTGAGATATCTATAGCGTTACTTGAAGAGAAGCAGCTTGTTGAACTGAATAAGGAAAAGCGCAACGTCCAGTTTTCGGTAGGTGATATTTATCTTGGAAAGGTAAAGAAGATAATGCCGGGATTGAACGCAGCGTTCATTAATGTTGGATTTGAAAAAGATGCCTTTCTTCACTACCTGGATCTCGGTGCACAGTTTAAGACTCTCCACCGTTATTACAGCCTGGCAACTCAGAACAAGGGCAAGCTGACTCCGGTTTCGAAGTTTAAACCGGAACCTGACATAGACAAGGATGGAAAAATTTCCGACGTACTGACCACCGGTCAGACTGTAATAGTACAGATAACCAAGGAACCCATCTCTACAAAGGGGCCCAGGCTGGCCTCGGAAGTGTCCATCGCCGGGCGCAACCTTGTTTTGATGCCTTTTTCCGATAAGGTCTCTGTCTCTTCGAAGATCGAGAACGCCGATGAACGGAACCGGTTGAAACTCCTCATTCAGAGCATCAAGCCGAAGAACTACGGAGTGATTGTCCGGACAGTGGCAGAAGGAAAAAAGGTTGCGGTGCTTGACGTGGAGCTCAAGGAACTTGTAAGCAGGTGGGAGACAGCGCTCCTAACCATCCATAAGGAGACCAAGACACCGAAACTGCTGGTAGGAGAGAGGAACCGTACAACCACCATCCTGAGGGATATACTTAATCCTGACTTCAGCAATATTGTTACCGATGACGAGGTGATGGCTGACGACCTCCGCAGTTATCTGAGGGAGATTGCACCGGATAAGGAAAAGATTGTAAAAGTATACAAGGATCAGATTCCAATTTTTGATCACTTCGGTGTCAGCAGGCAGATCAAAGGTTTGTTTGGCCGCACTATTTCGTTCAAGGGAGGATCATACCTTATTATCGAGCATACTGAAGCGCTGCATGTGGTCGATGTGAACAGCGGTAACAGGTCGAAGACGGGAAATGACCAGGAAGCCAATGCGCTTTCGGTAAACATGGAGGCTGCCCGTGAAATAGCACGGCAGCTGCGTCTCAGGGATATGGGCGGGATCATAGTTATCGACTTCATTGACCTGCAGTCGAATGAGAACAGGCAGATCCTGTTTGAAAAGATGAAAGACCTGATGGCTGAAGACAGGGCTAAGCACAACATACTGCCTCTCAGTAAGTTCGGACTTATGCAAATCACCCGGCAGCGAGTCAGGCCGGAGATGAGTATCAGTACTGACGAAAAGTGCCCGGTATGCCGCGGTGAAGGCAAGATCGGTCCCACTGTACTCCTTACCGATGACATTGAACGTCAGCTGGTGCAGATACTCGAACGGGTAAAGACCCGTAAGCTCCTTTTAATGGTTCACCCATTCGTAGCTGCCTACCTCAACGAGGGATTCTTCTCGCTAATAGGCAAAATCGACAAAAAATACAAGGTAAGCATCAAGGTGAGAGGAAGCCTTTCCTATCACTTCCTTGAATTCCGCTTCTTTGACAGACAGGGAAACGAGATCGACCTGTCATGAAATAAAAAAAAGCCCCGGCAGTTCGACGGGGCTTTTTTTTAAAGGTTGATGACCTTTCCTGATCCTGTACGACTGACGCTTACATCAGGATCACCGTAAAGATATATGTTTCCGCTGCCGCTGAGTACCGCATCAAGGGACTGTAATACCGTAGTATACACTGATCCTGACCCGGAGATTGTAACATTTGCATCATCGGTAACCAGGTTTTCAGCGAAGAGAATTCCCGATCCCGAAAGAACGTACCTTGCAGTGAGAGTGTTGCCCCTCGTCTCCAGGTTCCCTGAACCTGACATTGTGACTTTCACGTCATCAGTTTCAATTGCTCCGGTCTTCAGTTCACCCGACCCGGAAATTATAAGGTTTGAGGTGGTGCTGGAGACAGATCCTGTTACAATATCGCCTGATCCGCTGACTATTATACGTACCTCTTCACCCTCCAGCGGTCCGGCAATTATATCGCCTGACCCGGCATTAACCAGCTCGTCTACGAAGGGCGACGTGACAACAATAACCGGTTTTACAGTATAATCAATGCACCGCGTTCCCCTGGTTGTCCTTACTTCGAGCGATCCGCTGTGAACGTCGGTCTCAATGTAGGGAATGATATTGCTCTCAGCTTCCACCGTCACTGAAACAACATTACTGCGCCTGTAGATCACCTCAAAGGATGTCTCGTTGGAGACTGAAGTGAAAGTGGACACAGTCCTCTCCTCAGTGATTGTATTACCGTTACCGTCTACGCAGTTGCCGATCATTATGCAGGATGAGGCTATAGCCTGTCAATATTGCCAGAATTATTAAAACATGTGTTTTCATAAAAGTCTTTTTAGTTACACAATAAAAGACAACTGACATGCCTTTGAGTTGCATCAGGAAAGAGAAATTATTTCTGAAAAACGCGAATTTCTCCCTTTACCGCCTCGATTCTTATGCGCGCCCTCTCAGGTGATGAGCCTGTTTTTCCGGTTGTGAGATAAACCTTGTTCTCGGCACTGATTTCAGTCTTTTCGGGCTCCGGTGAGACACCCGGGAGGGAGACAAAAGCATTTGTATGCCGTATCTCAAGGCTGTACGAAGCCCTGGCATCCATTGACAGGTCAACATCGGCATATGACGAGTTGATATCTATTAATGAAAAGTCCGCTGTAACTTCCTCAAAAGAAATATTGCCGTACTTTGTCACAAGGCTTACCTCTCCGGTTAGCTTTTCTGCGCTGATATCCGAGAAATATGTAGTACCTTTTACGGTAGCTGCTGTTCCGATATTGAAAACATCACGCTTCGAATCCATATCTATTGTGACGGCATTCTCAATCCGCAACTTTGATGATCTTGCAGTAACAGAAACATTCCCGGCCTTTTTTACCCTGAGCTCACCGAAGGAAACCGAGATCCTGCCTTTGTCAACTGACCCGATGTCAGCCTTGCAGAATGTCATATCGAGCGAGACGGCATTTTTTATTACGTCTGCATCAAATGATCCGTTCGAGAGAGTCATTGTCAGTTCTTCCGTCACCTCACCTATATACACGTCGCCGTAGCTGTTCGACACTCTGAGTAGCGTGGAAGCGGGGCATTCGATGAAGTAATCGACCTGAATCCTCGAATCATAGTTAATTATGTTTTTGGTCAGTCCCTTAAAAGTTTCCAGAACCGTATTCACACTTTTGCCGAAGACTGTCTGCGCACGGACGGTCTGATTTGTCATTGTCATACTTATTTCGACATCACTCATCATTCCCTCGAGCTTTGATTCATTTCCCGAAGATGCTGTCACCTCGACCCTGATTGAGATTGAATCATTTCCGGCATGGGTGATATGTATGTTTCCGTACTTGTTGGATACGTCGAGAGTAGGAGTGTCTCCAACCCTGAACGATTTTATATAGGTCCTGCTGCTTGTAGTCTGCTGACCGCTCACCGTCAATATGCTGCACAACAGCAGCGCTGCCGTCATATATAATTTATAATTCATATTCCCCGTTTTTTTCAGTGTCAGGATTTTTCTCATTCATTAAGCTGAGCATGTCTTCGAGAAGCTCGATCCTCAGCCTGTAGTTCCGGATAAGTGCTTCGATCACTTCTCCGGTGGCAACGTTATCTTTCAGGTCTTCCCTGATGCTCATCGAGATTGTATCGAGTTCACTCATCCCTGCCTCCAGTTCGGTTCTGATGACGGGATTAGCTGTCAGCAGGGGTTCCGCTTCGCTGTAAAGGGAGGCCAGCAGGCTGTTGTAGTACTGTTCAGTCTCCCTGACAATGCTCTGTGCGGAATTTTCCCGGGTACCTGGCGTGCCTGTCATTCTCAGGATGAGGGTCAGTGAAACCACTGCAACTATGACCGCGGCTGCTGCCTTCCACATATGCTGTACCGGAGTCCTGTGTTTACGGGGAAGCTGTGTCTCTATCCTGTTCCATACCGAGGGCTCAGGCTCGTGAATATCCATCGCCTCCCTTTTGTCTCTTATGTGTTTCTCAAGCTCATCCATCTCTCTGAATTGTTAGAAGTATCTTTCTGAGTTTATCTTTTGCCCTGAGGTACTGTGTCTTTGATGTCGACTCCGAGATATTCATTATCTGGGAAATCTCTGCATGGTCATATCCCTCAAGGAGGTAAAGGCTTAATACGACCCTGTAGCCGTCGGGCAGTTTTTCCACAGCCCTGGCGATTGTGGCAGGGTCAGGCCACACAGACTGAGGGGGTTCCTCTTCAGGCTTTTCGAATACTTTGTAGTCGTCAATATAGAGCAGGTCAGCTTCCTTTTTGCGTAACCTGTTTATACTTTTATTAACCACAATGGTCTTCAGCCATGCACCGAAAGTGGAATCAGACCTGAATGTGCCGATGTTCCTGAAACAGTCGGTGAATGCCTCCTGGAGTACATCCTCAGCCTCTTCCCTGTTGTTCACGATGCGGTAAGCAGCATTGAACATGGCTTTTGAATATAGTTCATAAATCCTGAACTGGGCTTTTCTGCTGCCCCTCCGGCACTCACCAATGAGTGAGTCGTGAATATGAAGATCCGGGTTGCTCAAATCTCAGTTCAATATCTAAAACAGACAACAAAATTATGCAGAGGTTGCATGACCTTTTCTAAAGGCTTGATTTTTATTATTTTTATTTCCGGCGCGTGTGATAATATAGACTCCGGCAAGGATCACAGAGATTGAAATGATCATAGACAATCTGACGGACTCGTGCAGGAAGAATCCCCAGCCGGTGGAAACAACAGGACTGAGATATGTGACAGAGACTGCATACATCGGCGATTTGTGTACGATGAGATAGGAATAAAGGCTGTTGGCCAGGAAGGTCCCTGCCACAGCCAGCAGTACAATGCCGGCAAGGTTGATCTGCCATCCTTCGGTCCTGAATGACGACGGCAGGTCTGAGAATGCCAGTACGAGGGCCGCAATGGGTCCGATAAAAAAGAATGCAAGTGACATTATTCCGAACCCGCTTATGCCTTTCAGCGTTCCTATTTCGTTTGCACTGATTCCGTAAAGCAGGGTGGCGAGGATCACGAAGAGGCCGTAGAAATTAAATGTTAAAGAACCCTGGTAGAGCAGCCCGAGTGCTCCCAGCAGCCCGAGTGCAACCCCTGCAGTCTGCAGCGGCTTTATTTTGCGCGAGTAAAAGAGTGCACCCACTATCAGTGTAAAAACCGGCGAGAGGGAATTCAGCATACCGGCAAGGGAACTTTCGATACGGGTCTGGGCAATCGGGAACAGAAAATTGGGGATGGCGTTACCCAGCACTCCGATAATGAGGAAGCTTTTAATATTCTTCCCGGTAATATATTTCAGGTTTCTGACTGCAATGGGAAGGAAGCAGAGCCAGGTAAAAAATATCCTGAACCCTGCTACCTGAATGGGGGTAAAGGATTCAAGTGCTTCGCGCATGAGAAAATAAGATGAGCCCCAGGTGAGTGCAAGGAGTATCAGAATTGATGCGTAAAGTGTTTCTCCGGATCTTTTCATATGTGCAGGCCAAAAATATATAATTTATTATATTTGCCCACTTTAAGGGGAGTAAGTATATGTTTCCGGCATTGTTGCTGTTTTTTAAGAGTTTCATAATGGGTCTGAGTGTTTCGGCACCTCCGGGGCCCAATGCGATGCTTATGATCAACCGCACCCTTCGCAAGGGACATTTTTCCGGATTCATGACAGGTATGGGGGTTGCGGCTGCTGACACAATTTTTGCCATCATTGCGGGACTCGGTTTTTCTTTCATTATTGGCTTTATCAATGAAGAGGCTTTCTGGATTAAGCTTGTGGCAGGTCTGCTTGTGGCATCGATAGGGCTGAAGCTCTTCTTCTCCAATCCGGTTGGGGATATCCGCAGGAGAATGCGTGAGGACACACAGGGCACGCCGGCCCAGGATTTCTTTTCGGTATTCGGCCTTGCGCTGACCAATCCCTTTTCGATATTCATATTTCTTGCAATGTTTCCGGGGATGAATGTGAGTTTCACTGGTCCCTGGTACCTGATCCCCCTGATAATTGTCACGGGCATCTTCACAGGTGCATCGGCGTGGTGGCTTGCATTCAGTTACACTGTAAGCCGTTTCAGCCGCACCATGAGACTGAGGAATGTTGTTGTTCTCACTCGTTTCACAGGTGCTTTCATCATTATCATCGGTATAATGGTACTGTTAACTCTTTTCATCTCTGTCAGATACTGATTTGCTCTTTCTGAAGGGAGGCTGTATTAAATCGCAGTTTTTTCTTGTTTTCACAACTTAAAAATGTTAATTTTACTGTGCTTTTACTGTCCAAAAGCAATTTTTCATTCTTTTCATGGCTGCCCCGATCCGCCAGATGGCGGACGGGGCTTTTGCTATCATTTAACCTCCGCACTGTCTGTCTGCTGCTCTACGCCAGCTGGCGGATCGCTCCCCCCTTCGGGGTTCAGCGCTGCTCCCTGCTCCCATGCTCCATGCTCCATGCTCCATGCCCCATGCTCCGATGCTTCTTAACTTTTTTTAAGTTTATATTGCCCCTGCAGTCATAACACCCGTCACTCAATCAGTTATCTTTACAATTGCTAAAACCTTATTAAATGAAAATGTTGCTTATGCTGCTGACCGTTGCATCACTTGCTGCCGGGTGTCTCAGCGACGAAGAGAAGATTGACCGCAAGGCTGACAAACTTCACATGAATATGCTGACCGTTGATACACACTGTGATACTCCCATGAGGCTCACCCGTAACGGGTTCGATCTTGGAGTGCGCAACGACAAAGGTTGCGTAGACTTTCCAAGGATGAAGGAAGGCGGTCTGGATGCGGAGTTTTTTGCAATCTTCATCGGACAGGGACCCAGAACACCAGAGGCTTTCGCTATCGAACACCAGAATACACTGGCAACATTTGATTCCATCCTCAAAAGTGTTGAACGTTATCCGCAGATGGCCGGCCTGGCCCTTACCCCTGCAGATGCCTCACGACTGAAGGCTGAAGGCAGGATAGCAGCGTTCATCGGAATTGAGAACGGTTACCCGATAGGACTTGACATTACAAAAGTGAAACAGTACTATGACCTGGGCGCCAGGTACATAACACTCTGCCATTCGGCAAACAATGACATATGCGATTCCTCCACTGACCCTGCCGGCCCCGAACATCAGGGTCTCTCTGCCTTCGGTGAGGAGGTTGTCAGGGAGATGAACAGATTAGGAATGATGATTGATGTATCGCACATCTCCGACCAGTCTTTCTACGATGTCCTCGCGATCACCAAATCACCTGTCATAGCATCTCATTCGTCGTGCCGGGCTCTTTGTGAGAGTCCGCGCAACCTGAATGATGACATGTTACTGGCACTTAAGAAAAACGGTGGTGTGATACAGATATGCATCCTCAGTGACTACCTGAAACAGCCTGAGCCCAATCCTGAGTTCGATGAAAAGGTAAAGGAGCTGCGCGAGAAATGGAAGGCTATGGGAGAACTTACTGAAGCACAGCAGGAGCAGCGCTGGAGCGAGTTTTCAGCCCTCAGGGAGAAGTACACCAAACTGGCCACTGTGGCTGACGCTGTCAACCATATTCAGCATGTTGTAGACGTAATAGGGGTGGACTATGTTGGTATCGGCTCGGACTTTGACGGAGGAGGCGGCATCGACGGATGTACTGACGTTTCAATGATGAAGAATATCACGAAAGAGCTTATCCGCAGAGGTTACAGCAACGAAGACATAGCGAAGATCTGGGGAGGCAACGTGATGAGGGTCATGACAGCTGCCGGATCGGCTACCCCTTGACCCTTGAGTATTTCAGAGTCCTGATCATCCACAGCGGAAGCGGCTTGTGAGGATTTCTCTTCCGCATGTCAAGATACCATCCAAGTTTTTTAAGAATGGCTACCTTATGCGTTTCCACGAACTCAATAAGAGTGCCGTCAGGGTCCTCGATGTAGGCAAAGTGACCCGCTGCCTCACCCATGTCGAAGCTGTCTCCCTCGCGACTCATCTGGCTGTCGACAGTAAAGGGGAATCCTGCCTTTGTGCAGTGCTTCCTCAGGTTATCCATTCCGCTGATATCATAGCACAGGTGTATGAATCCCGGATCACCCCAGTATCTACCCTCAAATATTTTTGTGCCTTTCCTCTCTTTTGATTCTATCAGCTCGATGACGCTCTGTCCGAGCAGCGGACTGAATCCGCCATGAAATGGTGTCGACGGGGCCAGCATCACGCGCCTGAAAGTACCCTCCCCCCCGGAACTGCGGCGAAGTCGTCAAATTTTCCGGTACTGTCATAGATCACCCGGTTATAACCCAGTATGCCGGAGTAGAGCTCCATGGCCTTTTCAATGTCGGAAACGCCTATGATGGCTCCGTATGAGCCTCCTGAGTCTTTCTTCAGATTCATAAGCCAGTCCTTGGCTTCAACCATATGGAAGATGTTTCCGAAAGGATCACTGATGAAAAAGCTCATTTTTCCCGAGGGATCCGGGGAAGGAGCCCCCATTACTGTGACCCCGGACTTTAAAAAGTTCTTATATGCCGTATCAACGTCCCTCACCTTCATCTTGCATGAAAAGATGCCAAGGTCGCCGGCTTTTAGCTCTTTCTTACTGTATTGCGGCTCCCGGCCTTTATACTGCCACACCTCGAATCCGCCCCCGCTCTGAAGATTCATTGCAAGCACAGCATGCCTGCTCCTCGGTTTTCCACCGGTGTAGGGCAGCATGAGCTTAGCCTCCGCCTCTTCCTCAAAGATAGGGCAGTCCATTCCGAAGGCACCGATGTACCATGCCCATGCCTTCCGGAGGTCTGCAACCCCCACACCCATCTGCTGAATGCCGTTTATATTATAACCTTTCATTACGATTTGCTGATTTACATTGGTTTCATCCGGACTGCCATCCTGAAAAACAGAGCCGGTAAATACTTCCTTATCCCCAGCATGAGCAACTCTTTGCTGCCGACAAGTATCTCTCGCCTGTTGCGCTTCAGTCCCCTGATTATCTGCTCCGCTGCTTTCTCCGGCTGTGATACCACCGGCCAGTCCCTCGTCCATCTTCCCGTGCTCTGCACCTGATGCGGTAAGGGCATGCAATGAAATTGAGGTCCTGACCCTCCCGGGAATGATTACAGAAACCCTTATGTTGTCTCGTCCGTGTTCAAGCATGAGGGTCTCGAAGAACCCGTGAAGTGCATGTTTGGATGCTGAATATGCTGATCTCAGGGGAAACCCGAAGCGGCCTGAAATGGAACTGGTGGCCGCAATCTGACCTCCGCCGTTACTTATCATAAACGGCAGCACCGCCTTTGTAAGCGATATGGTGCCGAAGTAATTTATCTCCATTATCCTGCGGTCAATCCAGAGCGGGGTATCTCTTATCAGAGCCCTCTGGCTCACACCACCGATATTCAGCAGGATATCTATCCTTCCTTCCTTTTCAATAACGGAGGCCACAGTTTTTTCTATTTCCGTGGTGTCAGCCAGGTCAAAGGGTACTACGCTGACGCTGCCAGGCATCCCGACACATTTTTCTGCAACCCGTTCAAGGTCATCGGGATTGTGTGACGAGGCAATAACCCTGCTTCCGCCTCTTACAAAAGCATATACAAGCGCTTCACCTATCCCCGATGACGCCCCTGTCACCCAGACAACCCTTTGTAAAAAAAAATTCTCCATCATCAAAGCCTTACCATTCTTAACTTCAGGTCGTCAAAAGCATTTTGCAGTTCAATATACTGGTTGTTATTTTTACGTCTGAAATTCCATATTCTGAGTCCGCCAACAGTTCTTCTCATAAGCATAAGCCAGTTCCATGCGAGTATCCCCAGAACAGGCACGGCCACCAATGCAGCCAGGGCCAGCCACCAGGGGCTGATGAAAACAAACGCCACGACAATATACAGTGGCACTATTATGAAACTTAAACCGAGAGTGATTCCGTACCTGGCAGTGCTTATAAATGCCTTGTCCTTCATCTTGAGAGCCTGAATGGCAGGTACCTGGAAGATTACAAAGTTGAGAAGGGTGCCGGCAAGAAAAACCGGAAGGGTGGCAAACAGGAACAGCGAAGCTGCTATAAGCCATCCCAGAGGGTGCTTTTTCTTGCTCAGCTGCCTGTAGGTGAGCTTCAGCCTTGCAGACAGGTCTCTGACATCCAGACTCTCCCCGCAAACCTTGCGGTACTCTTCAGGATCATTGACGCGGAGGTCATTTATCTTGCTGATAAGCCTGTTGTCACGGAAAAGTTTCGGGTACCGGATGCTGTCGCTGTATTTCCCGTTGATGATGCTCCTCAGTTCATCGATTGCCTCATAATCCTCCTCGTCTTCTATGTGCACCATCACTTTTTTAAGTTCGAGCGAGAGTCTGTCGCGAAGCTCCAGGAGACCTTTCGTCGGATTCTCCCGGTAGGTGTCATAATACTCCGAAACCGAGATGGGATGACCGTAGACCACAGTAAGTACCTGTCTGAAAAGCCAGTAGTGTGAGAATTCAAGTCCAACGGGAACAATTTTAACATCCATCTTGAAATCCGATGCTTCCCCGGCCTGGAATGCGATCCGGCAAATACCCTTTTTCAGCTGACGGAGTCTTCTGAAACCTGCATGGTTGCCTTCAGGCAGGATTGCAATTCCGGTGTTGTGCTGCATGACCCTGTAAGTGTCATGGAAGGTATCGTCATTCTGTTTCAGGTTTTCGTAACCGTCCCTGATCCTGAATACCGGCAGCATCTTGAAGGCGTACAGGATGCGTGCAACAAATTTCTTTTTGAAAATATCTGCACGGGCAAGAAAAATGAGCTGTTTCTTCAGGGTGCACAGGACTGCAAGTGCATCCATCAGGGCATTCTGGTGATTCGGGGCGAATATGTTCGGTACTGACCAGTCTATGCGTTCCTTACCGAAGACAATGACTTTCCGGTAATATATATAGTTATGCCAGAAGCCAACATATGACCTGAGAAGATGATAAAAAAAATCAAATTTCTCAATATTACTCTTACCCATACCCGAAGCAGGTTTTTTATCCTTGAATAAACGGGCTCCAACGCAGAGCCAATCCGACTCCCGAAGGTAGAAAAAGAATAATCCCGACGCTTAAGGTGTATGAATTTCTTAAAGCTGAGGAGCTGTTTTTAGGTATTTATACCACCATGAATGAGGCAGTCTGAAGTTTTAATCCAGGAAGTTTCCGAGCTCTCTTCGCTCTTTCTTTGTGGGGCGCCCCGAGCCTCTTGGTCTGTATCCGAAGAACGCTCCGCTTTCGGGCTTTAATCTGTTCTTCTCTTCTTCAGGAGTCAGGTCTGTGATAAATTCAGCAACCAGTTTGGCGCCCACCCTGTTTTCAATCAGTCCCTTTACAAGATATGTATACGTGACGGGCGGTTTCCTGATTATGATGGTGTCTCCAGTGGTTACACTGTGTGAAGGTTTGACGGGATTGCCTCCGATAGTCACCCTGCCTTTTCTGCATGCTTCGGAGGCGGAGCTTCTGGATTTGAACAGTCGCACCGCCCACAGGTATTTATCTATCCTTGTCTCCCTTGTCTCCATCTTCAGACAGCGTTTTACCCTGTTTATTGAATGCCGTCATTGTCAGCTCGCACCCTGCTATTGCAAATGACTTTACAAATTCCACGGCCAGTGGTACTCTTTTTTTCATAACAGACATCTCCTCATCCGACCACCTTCCGAGCACATAGTCAACCTGCCTGCCTTTCGGGAATTCGCTGCCTATGCCCACCCTCAGGCGGGCGTAGTCATCTGAACCCAGGGTCTCGCTTATGCTTGCAAGGCCGTTATGACCTCCGTGACTTCCCCTGGCTCTCAGACGTATGCTCCCCGTTGGGATGGCCAGATCATCAGTCACAACGAGAAAATTTTCCAGCGGTATCTTTTCTTTTTTCAGCCAGTAATCCACGGCGTTCCCGCTGCGGTTCATGAATGTTGACGGTTTAAGCAGCACAAGTATCCTGCCCCTGTGCTTCAATTCGGCAACTGCACCGTACCGGCGGTCTGTAAAAGAGATATTGGACGCACCAGCAAGTGCATCCAATATCAAAAATCCGACATTGTGTCGTGTATTTTCGTACTCTTCGCCTATGTTGCCAAGACCGGCGATAAGATATTTCAAGGTGCTCCTTATTTTGCAGCGGCAGCAGCCGGTTCTGCGGGTGCTTCAGCGCCTTCGGCAGCAACAGCTCCCTCGGCTCCTTCTTCTTTCTGTACGACGCGTGAGGTAGCCACACTGACGATCATTGACTTCTTGTTTTCCATGATCTCAAGATTGTCATATTTCAGATCTCCGATCTTTAATGACTGGCCGATCTCGAGACCTGAGATGTCAATCTCCAGGTGTTCGGGAAAATCCTTCGTGAATCCCTTAATCTTAAGGCTTCTGCGTTTGATGTTAAGTCTGCCGCCTGCCTTCACACCGGGTGATACTCCGGTGATGAGGATCGGGATAGCAATCATTACAGGTTTGTCTTCGAATACCTGCATAAAGTCAATATGAAGCAGCTTGTCTGAAACCGGGTGAAACTGAAGGTCTTTCAGAACTACTTTGTAGCTCTCCGCACCTACCTGAAGGTTAACAAGGTGCACATCAGGTGTATAAATCAGTGAGCGAAATTCATTTTCATGAGCAAAGAAGTGAATATTCTCCTTGCCACCGTACATTACACACGGAACATTGTCTTTAACCCGCAGGCTCTTTGTGTCTTTCTTTCCAAAAATTTCCCTGGGTACGGCTTTGATCTCAATAGTTTTCATTGTCTTTAATTAGTTGTGCTACTCAAAGTTACATGCCAGGTAACCTCCCATTGCACGTTGGACATTTTTAAAAATTGGCCTGCAAATATAGTGAAAAACCTTAAAACAAAAAACCGGTGCTTATGGAACTGTTGCTATAAACGGCTTTTATTGCCTCGGCAAAGATATTTCCGACCGGAAGGATCTTGATTTTAGGTGAACTGTTGACAATCGGAATACTGTCAGTAACCACCAGTTCCTCAAGCGGAGAACTGTCAATCTTTTCAATGGCGTCACCCGAAAGTACGGGGTGGGTGGCCACTGCCCTTACGCTTATGGCTCCGCGGTCTTTCATTACCCTGGCAGCAAATGTAAGGGTACCGGCGGTATCGACCATGTCATCAATGATGACAACGTTTCGCCCCTCAACTTCTCCTATTATGGATATCTCTTCCACGATGTTCGGCTTCTTCCTCAGTTTGTAGCACAGTACCATTTCGCTCTGCAGGAACCTGGCATAGGCATTGGCTCTTTTGGATCCACCCATGTCGGGAGCAGATATTGTAAGGTTCGGCAGTCTGAGACTCCTGATATAGGGAGCGAACAGGGCAGAGCCGAAGAGGTGATCTACAGGCACGTCAAAGAAGCCCTGTATCTGGTCAGCGTGCAGATCCATCGTTATGATGCGGTCTACACCTGCCTTGGTAAGCATGTCAGCAGTCAGCTTCGCACCCAGGGAGACACGTGGTCTGTCCTTGCGGTCCTGCCTGGCATACCCGTAATAGGGAATAACTGCATTGACCTTGTAGGCCGATGCTCTCTTTGCCGCATCAATCATCAGCAAAAGCTCCATCAGGTTCTCTGCAGGCGGATTTGTTGACTGAACAATGAAAACATGACAACCTCTGACTGACTCATCAAAGCAGGGTTGAAATTCACCGTCACTGAACCGGGTAAGTGAACTTATGCCAAGTTCAATCCCCAGATGTTTTGCTATTGTCTCAGCCATGCCTATGGAAGAACGGCACGAAAAAATCTTGAAGGGAGCTCTACCGATCATATGTAAGGGGTAATAGGTTAATTAATTCTGGCGCTGTAAAAATAGCATTTAAGGTCCAATCATTTTTCCTTTTTGAAAAATTTCATTGTCTCCGAGATATAGTCAAGTAACTCATCACGTCCTTTTCCTTTGGTGGCTGAGGTGACGAAGGTCACGGGAAGGGTCTCCCACCTTTCAAGCATAATCCTGTTATGCAGGGCCAGGTTCTTTTCAGTCTCCCGCTGCCCGGCCTTGTCAGCCTTGGTGAATACCCTCGCAAAGGGGACACCGTTCAGCGCCATTTTCTCCATGAACTCAAGGTCTGAGGCGATAGGCTCGTGCCTGGCATCAATCAGTACAAACAGCGAAATAAGATTTTCACGTTTTGTGACATAGGCGTTAATCAGCCTGCTCCATTCCTCTCTCTGCTTCTGTGATGCCCGGGCATACCCGTAACCCGGAAGGTCTACCAGATACCAGCTGTCATTTATAATAAAATGATTGACAGTACGGGTTTTACCTGGCGTGCCAGAGATCTTAGCCAGACCCTTCTTCGTTACAATCATATTGATAAGTGAGGACTTGCCAACATTGGAACGGCCTATAAATGCATACTCCGGCATGTCAGGAGGGGGGCACTGGCTTATTTTGGCACTGCTTGTTACGTATGTAGCGCTTTTGACTATCATTCTCCTTCTGTTTTATCCCTGGATGAACTCCATCATTTAAGGTCCTTATACGGAAGGGGGATTGCAATTCTGTAATAGAGCCTGTTGCCGAAATTAGTCAGATATGCCGCAATGACAACCACAGAATCTGCACCTGTGCTGTCACTCTTTATCATGTCGAGGTAGCCTGTGGTTGCGGACTGAAGCAGCGGTTTGCAGACCGAAAGGTCAACAAGGCCGTTGACAAAATCACCCCTGTAGTAGTTTACAGTTTCAGAGAGATCTGACATCTCCACGTAGATTTTATAAACACCCTTTTCCCTGTACTTGTCTATCACCTTATAAGTTAACTTCGGGTAGTCAGTGACCTTGACCCCTGACATTTCATATTCGTCAAGCATGGGCGACCTGTTGCCGTTGATGTAGTTTATCCTTGCCTTGACCCTCCCGCTCTTGTAATACTGTATCTGGTCACCGTTGATTGTGTCATTTTCATAGGGTGTCACCCTGAAAAGTTTGCTGTCAGGATAGAACCATTTAGCCTCTCCGTTCCGGGCGCCGTCGACTGTACGGGATCTCCTGCTCCGTGACTCCGCCACGGTAAAAGGTCCGTGTCATGCCTTCCCTGATCCCGTTTGTAAAGTGAACCTCCTTGAGCTTTACACCGTCTCTCATGTAGTTTTTCATCCCGGTATATCCTGTGTCCGCCGCATGCTTTTCTTTTCGTCCTTCTCCGTCGCCCGGATTCCCGGTGCAGGAAAATGCTGCAACGATCAATACTGCCATTAAAAATGTGATTACAGGTTTCATTTCATTGTTTTTTAGGGTATGAATACTTCAAGAATTGTTGCAGTGCCCACCGGTATCAGGGTCACACTGTCTGCGGAAGCCGGTATCAGTACAGTCTCCCCGGCACTGAGTTTTTCTGTGTTGCCGAAGCACTCTACAAGCACAGTGCTTTCTGTGCATATGTAAATGACAAACGAGTCAATCAGACTGTAGTCTTTGATCACCGGGACGTTAATCCGGATCAGGCTGGTATGGAAATACCTGCAATCGGCAAGTTTCAGCGGACGGTTGACCTCAGGAGTCTCCCTGATGAGTCCGGTTGTGTCAAGATCGAAATTTATGGCATCGAGCGCAAGTTCGGTGTGCATTTCACGCCTCTTTCCCGAGGCGTCGACCCTGTCCCAGTCATAGATACGGTAGGTCACATCCGATGTTTGCTGTATTTCGGTAAGGATAACTCCGGCACCTATTGCATGTACCATGCCTGCCGGAATGAAAAAGGCATCTCCGGCCTTTACCGGAGTTGCATTTATAATAGACTCAAGACTCCTGGCGTCAAGATGCTTCAGATATTCCTCCTTTGATGTCTTGTGTCTGAACCCGGTGTATATCAGTGCATTGTTCACGGCATCAAGAACATACCACATCTCGGTTTTGCCCCAGGCATGATGACGCTCGAAGGCAAGCTGGTCTCCCGGATGCACCTGTATCGACAGCTTATCACGGGCATCGATGAATTTTATAAGTAGCGGGAACTCGGTGCCGAACTTCTCAAATGGCCCGTCGCCGATGAGGTCACCCATATATATCTCCACGATCTCTTCAAGAGTGTTGCCCTTCAGAAAACCGTTGGCGACTACCGAGCTATCTCCGGTCATCCCGGTTATCTCCCAGCTTTCGCCTATTCTTTTTCCGGGTTTGCTCTCCTTGCCATAGCGTTCGTGCAGTGCGCTTCCTCCCCAGATTGACTCCCTGAGAACAGGCTTGAATTTAATGGGATAGAGTGTGTTCATGCTTTAAAGTACGTAGTCAACGGTGACCTTCGTTTTTCTGACTGCAGAAGCTGCATTGACTGCAGCCACGTGTTCTGCACTCCGGATATACCGGTTCAGGTCTTCTTCACTGGCAAAGAGAGAGTCAATTACAAAGTCACCTGCATGCTCCGCATTCAGGACGTTTACTCCGGTCCTGTATTCAAGCGGAAACTTCAGGCTTTTGCCCATCGGCTCAAAAATCTCCCTGAGTTTTTTTACCGAGGCCTCCTTTTCCTCTGGTGTGTAAGGTGGTGTCAGCCTGAAGATGACTATATGTTTTATCATTTATATAATTTGCTACTTTTGAGACTAAGTTGACAAACGGAATTAGTACAAAAATAATCATTTTATGCTTATCGTAGGAATTGCCGGAGGCACGGGCTCGGGAAAGACAACAGTGGTTCGGAAACTGATCGAGATGCTTCCTCCGGGCGAGGTTGTGATCCTTCCGCAGGACACCTACTACAAAGATAACCAGGGTATATCGATAGAGGAGCGTCAGAAAATCAATTTTGACCATCCCGAATCTGTGGAGTGGCCGCTGCTGATGGCACACCTTGCTGAACTACGGGCCGGCCGGCCGATAGAGATGCCAATATATTCGTATCTCACCTGCCTCCGCTCGAAGGAGACTCTTCCTGTCTCTCCGGCCCACGTGGTTGTTGTCGAGGGTATCCTGGTGCTTACCGATCCCGGCTTGCGGTCAATGCTTGATATTAAAGTCTTTGTTGACGCTGACGCCGATGACAGACTCGGAAGGGTAATACAGCGTGACATCATAGAACGCGGCAGATCTGTACTTCAGGTACTGGCCCGTTACGGTGAGACAGTCAAACCGTCACACCTTCAGTTCATCGAACCGTCAAAACGCTATGCTGACATCATTATCCCGGGCGGAGGAGACAACGTGGTCGGGATTGAGGTGCTGAGAACCATAGTTGAAAAACACCTGAAGTAATCAGGTATTGTACTTCAGCTCTCTGAGGTACATCTGTATAGTGTTCTCCAGGCCCAGGTAAAGGGCGTCGGCAATCAGGGCATGTCCTATGGATACCTCCATCAGGAAGGGAATATGCTGATGCAGCCAGCGCAGGTTGTTCAGATCGAGGTCATGTCCGGCGTTAATGCCCATCCCCAGTGAACGTGCAAGTTCAGCAGCCCTGACAAACGGAGCTACGGCAGCCTCCCTGTCGGAAGGGTACATCGAAGCATAAGGCTCAGTGTACAGCTCGACACGGTCTGTGCCGGTCTGAGCAGCATAATCGTATCATCTCATCATCTGTGCCCACAAATATCGATGTCCGTATGCCCTTTTCCCTGAAACCGGCAATTACATCCTGCAGAAATGGAAGATTGGTCTTCGTATCCCATCCTGCATTCGAAGTTACAGCATCATGAGCATCAGGCACCAGTGTTACCTGGTCAGGCAGAACATCGTAAACCAGTTTGATGAAATCCCTGCCCGGATTGCCCTCGATGTTGAACTCAGTCGTAACAATATCCTTTATTTCATAAACATCACTGTATCGGATATGCCGTTCATCAGGTCTGGGGTGCACTGTAATGCCTTCAGCACCAAAGCTCTGGCATTTCACGGCGGCAAGCTTAACGTCCGGAACGTTACCGCCGCGAGCATTTCTTAAAGTCGCAATCTTATTAATGTTTACACTTAGTCTGGTCATTCTGCCGTTCTCTTATTATGACTGCAAAGTTATAACGATCCGCAGTTTTTTGTACTTTTATTCCTTAATTGAAGCTGACGATGGTTGCAAAAGATATGATATCAGATGTGATTCCTTCCCTGAAGACCTCAGATACAGCGCAGACGGCGCTGAACTGGATGGAGATTTTCAGGGTGTCGCATCTGCCCATTGTGAACGAACTTGACTACCTCGGTCTCATATCTGACAGCGATATCTATGACATGAATATGCCTGATGAACCTATCGGGAACCACGAGCTCTCTCTACCCAGGCCCTTCGTCATCGACACGCGGCACATATACGAGGTCATCTCCCTGGCGGCGCGGCACAAGCTTACAGTGGTGCCGGTCCTTGATGAAAACAGCCATTACAGGGGATCAGTCACCTACAATGAGATTATCAGCCACATGGCTTCGCTTGCATCAATTGAACAGCCGGGCGGTCTGGTCATACTCCAGGTTCTGGAGCGTGATTACTCGATGAGCCGCATTTCCCAGATCATAGAGAGCAATGATGCCAGGATACTGAGCATGTACATAACATCGAAACCTGAATCCACAAGCCTGGAGATTACGCTCAAGGTTAACACGGTAAATCTCGCTTCGATAATAAAAACATTTGAAAGGTACTCTTACGAAGTCACCACCTGGGTCTCCGAGAATGATGAGCTGGACCGTTTTTACACTGACAGGTACAACATGCTGATGAAGTACCTTAATATTTAACCGGTAAGATGTCAAAAAAAATAGCACTGTTCAGCAAAGACCTGACTGAGAAGACGATGGCAGGGCTGCTGCGTCTCATTGATGCCCTTGACGGCAGGGGAGCGGGTATCTGGCTGAATATTATGGGCAACGGAAAGGCGAAATTTGCAGCTGACGCCCGTGTCACACTCATCGATGATGTTTCGCAGGTGCCTGCTGACGTGCATCTCATAATAAGCGTAGGTGGTGACGGAACCTTCCTCGAGACAGCCCTGAAGGTAAGAGAAACAAATATCCCAGTAGCCGGTATAAACACCGGCAGACTCGGGTTTCTTGCCAATATACCCGATGATGACATACCGGGAGCTGTCGGGATGCTCTGCTCGGGGCATTATGAGATCATTCACAGGTCATTGCTGGAAGTCGTTGAACCCGAAAACCTCTTTGGTGATTTAACCTCCCTGGCACTGAATGAGGTGACTGTACAGAAGGCTGACCAGAGAATGATCACAATCACGGTTCATGTCAATGACATTTTTCTGAATACATACCGTGCTGACGGACTTATAATTTCATCATCCACAGGTTCCACTGCCTATAACCTGAGTGTGGGAGGACCTATACTCTCACCTTCGGATGAAAGCATTATCATCGTACCAATGTCGCCGCACAACCTGACTGTGAGGCCGATAATTGTCACAGGCGGAAGCCGGATCACCCTTAAGACCGAAGGGAGATGCAGCGATTACCTGATAACCTGTGACTCGAAAGCCATAAAAACACCGATGGGAACAAGACTGTCGATAAGGCAGCCGACGAAGAAACTGCAAACTGTAACACTCAACGGAAATGATTTTTTCTCAACTATCCGCGATAAGCTGATGTGGGGTGCTGACCCCCGTAACTGACAATAATTAAGGAATTATTAAGTTTTTAATATTGTACAATAATTATCTTTGTAGCCAGAACTGTCATAATGTTAAAAATGAAACGTCTCATTCTCCTGTTAATGCTGGGGTTACTGGTGATGCCCCATGCAGAGGCACAGCTCTGGAAGAGTAAAAGGTATGAGGCTTCGGCCGGATTAGGCACATCACAGTTCTACGGTGATGTCGGAGGGTTTTCGATTGGGGAGAACGCTCTGGGATTCAAGGACATAACCTTTAAACAGACACGGTTCAACGTGTCAGGCGCTTTCAGGTATTATGTTCTTGATGAGGTGGCCGTAAGGCTTTCTTTGGCTTATATTATGCTTCACGCAACTGATTTAAGAGGCTCGAATGAAGACCGCGGGTATGAGGCGCTTACCTCTCTGTTTGAACCCGCACTTATAGGCGAATACTATATAATCAGGAACAGGGAACGGAACAGCTACAGTTTTCAGACTTACCGTGGCCGGTCAAGAAATCACCTGAAGGACTTTTTCAACAGCATTGATTTATATGCACTTGCAGGTGTGGGAGGAACTTCATACAATGCCAGAGTAAATGAGGCCCTTGACCTCCGTGATCAGAAAAACAGCGGATTTACGGCAGTGATTCCCCTTGGAATCGGAGCCAAGGTGACATTCGATCCAAATATCCTCTTCGGGGTTGAATTTTGCGGCCGTTATTCATTTTCGGATTATCTTGACGGTTATCACAGCCCGAGGTTCTCTGCACGCAATGATGTGTATCATACCTTCAGTTTTACCTTCAACTACAGGATCAAGACTGCCCGTAACGGACTCCCGAGTTTCAAATGATAATCAAATGACACCGTCAGAGGCATGAGAAAAACCTTTATATCACTTTTTCTGCTCGCATCCCTGATGTCTGTGAATGGCCAGCGCTCAGCTGACTACGGATTCTCTGCAGGTATACTGAATTACCTCGGAGAACTCAATCCCGTCAGCCTCTTTACAAACCCCGGACCTGCTGCCAGCCTGTTTTACAGGTACAACTTCAACCCGAGGCAGGCGGTGAGGGCAAACCTTCTCGGAGGGCAGATCAGGGGGGAAGATATCGATATTAATAATCTCAGGACTCCGCCCGGTGACGACTCTTTTTCGGGGATGCTTGGTGAATTTGGACTAACCTACGAATATAACTTTTTCCCTTACTCGACACAACGCAGCCGCCGTGTTGACTATACACCTTACATGGCCGCAGGAGTTGCGGTAACGCTTGTTAACACCGCTGATCTTTCGATCTTTCCTTCAATACCATTCTCTGCCGGATTCAAGATAAATGTTGGCAACAATATCGGTCTGGAATTCGAATATGGTTTTCGTAAAACATTTTATGATAACTTTGACGGCCTGACTGACATGGTGGATCCGGAAGATCTGACATGGATGCATAACAATGACTGGTACAGTTTTATGGGTGTTTCATTCACCTGGAAGATTTACAATAAACTGGTCGGTTGTCCGGCGTTTGCAGGAGACGTGGAGAAAAAAAGAAAGAAACAGAATTGACCTTCAGGGAACAAATAGACAAGAACAGGCTTCCGAAGCATGTTGCAGTAATTATGGACGGCAACGGCAGGTGGGCGCACCGCCGGGGACGTGAAAGGGTCTACGGACATCAGCATGGTGTTGGCGCAGTCCGTAAGGTCATCGAGGCTGCTGCTGAAACTGGCATCAGATATCTGACTCTCTACGCATTTTCTACCGAGAACTGGAACAGGCCGGGTGAAGAGGTATCGGCGCTTATGGACCTGATGGTCGACTCGCTCAACAACGAGACGCATACACTGCTTAAAAACGAAATAGCCCTCAAGGTGATTGGCGATCTTGACCGGCTCTCGCCGGTTGTACGGGGCAGGCTCCTCGAAACAATCAGCCTGACTGCCGCCGGCAGCCGGATGACACTTATAGTTGCACTCAGTTATTCGTCGAAATGGGAGATAACTGAAGCATGTCGCAGAGTAGCAGCAGATGTGCAGGATAAAAAAATTGACATATCAGAAATAACGGAAGATACCCTGGCAGAAAACCTGTCTACGGCGGGTATCCCCGACCCTGAACTGATGATCCGTACCAGCGGGGAAAAGCGTATCAGCAATTTCCTCCTCTGGCAACTGGCATATTCAGAACTATATTTTACCGAAAAACTTTGGCCCGATTTTGGTAAGGAAGATTTTTACAAGGCAGTTGCCAACTTCCAGAAAAGGGAAAGAAGATTCGGAAAGACAAGTGAGCAGATAGCGGAAAACAACTGAACAAATGAGAGAAAAAATCAGGAGACTACTTATCCTTTTCGTTTTGATAATTCCCGGAGCGGCCTCCTCAGGTCAGACAACCGAAAAAATTGTCAATTTCCTTTATCCTGAGGAATTTACAATCGCCGGCATAACCATTTCAGGTGTCAAATACCTTGAACCCAACGCACTGATAGGAATATCAGGACTGAGGATCGGGCAGAAGATAGAGATACCGGGAGAACAGATTACTTCATCGGTTAAAAAACTGTGGGCCCAGGGACTCTTCTCCGACGTTAAGATTACAGTAACAAAAAGGGAAGGTGACAACATCTGGCTCGACATTTATCTCCAGGAAAGGCCAAGGCTTTCCTCTCTTAATTTCGAAGGCATCAGAAAGTCTGAAGAGACCGATATAATTGAGAAGCTGAGCCTTCCCAACGGTTCACAGGTAACAGCCCACCTGCTCAATAAGGCAAAAAGGATAATCACTGACCACTATGTCGAAAAGGGATTTCTGAACACTGAAGTGGACATCATCCAGAAAGATGACCCTGATATGCCCAATAACGTGACCCTCAATGTTGTGGTCAACAAGCATGAGAAGGTCAAGATCGACGAAATACAGTTTGTGGGAAATGAGTTTTTCGATGCGAAAAGGCTGCGCAGGGTGATGAAAAACACCAAACAGAAGGACATCAACATCTTCAAGGGATCGAAATACATTGAGAACAAGCTCGATGAGGACCGCGAGAGCCTTGTGAGCTTCTACAATGAGAACGGTTTCCGCGACTTCAGGCTTGTTAAGGATTCTACTTATGCTATTGAGGACGGTAAGATTGTCCTGGTAATGAAGCTTAACGAAGGCAACCAGTATTATCTCCGCAATGTAGACTGGGTGGGAAACAGCATCTATTCAAAGGATCAGCTCACCAGGGTGTTCAACTTCCCTTCCGGTGAAGTCTATAACCAGACCATGATCAACAAAAGGCTTACGGAGGATCAGGATGCAGTTAACTCCCTTTATCTCGACTACGGGTATCTCTTCTCGAGGCTTACGCCTGTGGAACAGAAGGTAGAGGGCGACTCTATTGACCTTGAGGTGAGGATTTTCGAGGGCGATCCTGCAAACCTTAATAATGTAATTATTTCGGGAAACACCCGCACCAATGAACATGTAGCCCGGCGTGAGCTGTTTACAAATCCAGGTGACCTCTTCAGCAAGGAGAAGATCATCCGTTCCGTAAGACAGGTGGCAGTGTTGGGTCACTTCGACCCTGAGAAGATCAACCCGCTTCCCATACCTGACCAGATCAACGGTACCGTTGACCTGTTATACGAACTGGAGGAAAAGGCAAACGACCAGTTTGAGGTTTCCGGTGGCTGGGGTGCGCAGATGCTCGTCGGAACCGTTGGAGTAAAGTTTAACAACTTCGCTATCCGCAACTTCTTCAAATGGAGTGAGTGGAGACCCTATCCCTCGGGAGACGGTCAGTCGCTGAGCATCAGGGCCCAGTCGAACGGCCGCATTTACCAGTCGTACAACCTCTCTTTCATTGAACCCTGGCTGGGCGGCAAAAAGCCAAATACCCTCTCACTATCTTATTTCCGTTCGGTAATGACAAATGCAAAACGGATGGATGAAGACGGAAGGCAGCATATGATTATTGACGGAGGCT
This sequence comes from uncultured Bacteroidales bacterium, assembly GCA_963757935.1. Lineage (GTDB taxonomy): Bacteria > Bacteroidota > Bacteroidia > Bacteroidales > VadinHA17 > SR-FBR-E99. Next base: position 183,137 of record CAVWSZ010000005.1, read on the forward strand.
CGGTGGGTTTCGGAAAGAGGCTGGAATGGCCTGATGACTATTTCTCGGTATATTATGAGGGAAGCTTCCAGCGGTACAGCATGCTCAACTACACCCAGTTCCAGTTCCTTTTCGATAACGGTGTGTCTAACCTGGCTTCAATCACTGCAAGGATAACAAGATTTTCCGCCGGACCAAATACTATATATCCCCGCAGCGGGTCAACCTTCTCGCTCTCACTGCAGGCCACTCCGCCTTATTCAGTTATCAGCGGCAAGGATTTCTCAACTGCGACTGACCAGGAGAAGTACAGGTGGATAGAGTTTTACAAAACTGTATTCAAGGCTGACTACTATTACCCCCTCTCATCAAATGACAAACTTGTGCTTAACGCCAGGGCAGCGTTCGGATATCTCGGGTTCTATAATAAGGATATCGGGCCCTCACCGTTCGAGAACTTCTACGTGGGCGGCGACGGTATGACGGGGTACAGCTTTTACGGACGCGAGGTCATTGCCCTGAGGGGTTATGAAAACGGTTCGCTCACACCTACAGTTATAAAGGGAACCAGGAGGGTTGAGGTTGGTAACGTCTACTCCAAGCTGACACTTGAACTTCGTTACCCCGTCTCACTGAATCCGCAGGCAACAATATACGGACTAGCCTTCCTCGAAGCCGGAAAAGCCTGGTACAGCCTTAAGGAGTACAATCCCTTCAGGATGAACCGTTCGGCAGGATTCGGCCTCAGGGCCAACCTCCCGATGTTCGGGCTCCTCGGAATAGACTGGGCCTACGGGTTTGACGATATTCCAGGCAATCCTGAAGCATCCGGAAGCCAGTTTCACTTCGTAATAGGTCAGCAATTCTAAAAAACAACAAATCAAATAAACAAAAAGGTTATGAAGAAGATTATTGTTTTGACAGTCCTGGTGCTTGCAGCCACCCTCAGTGGCGCCGCACAGAAGTTCGCATTTGTCGACAGCGAATATATACGCAATAATATACCTGCCTTCACTGCCGCCCAGCAGCAGCTTGACAAGCTTTCCGAAGGATGGGAAAAAGAGGTGGCTGACGGTTATGCAGCTGTCGAGTCGCTGTATAAGAATTATCAGGCAGAGGTGGTCCTTCTGTCACAGGATCAGAAGAAGAAAAGGGAAGACGCTATCATAGCAAAAGAGAAGGAGATAAAAGACCTTCAGAACAAGTATTTTGGAATGGAAGGGGAACTCTACAAGAAACGTGAAGAGCTGGTAAAACCTATCCAGGATGAGATACTGAAAGCCATAAAAGAGATATCAGTTGAAGGAAGCTACGCAGTGATATTTGACACCTCCACAGGTTCGAACATCCTCTTTGCCAACCCGAAATTCGATCTCTCCGACCAGGTACTTGAGAAATTAGGTTACAAAAAATAAATAATTACATTTGCACGATTTAAAATTCACAGAAAAGACATGAAAAAAGTATTCGGAATAGTCCTGTTCGCTGCCATGATGTTATCAGCACAGGAAGCGGCTGCACAGTCATTCAAGACAGGGCACATCAACCGCGATGACGTCATAATGGCTATGCCTGACTATGACACAGCAATGAAACAGTATAACGCCTTCGGACAGGAGCTAACCAATGCTTTGGAGCTGATGCAGGTCGAGTATAATAACAAGCTTGACCTGTTTGTTAAGGAGAGCAAGAATTACACTGAGCTTGTTAAGGCAAACAAAGAGCAGGAACTTGGTGACATGCAGAACAGGATCAATAACTTCCAGCAGCAGGCACAGGTTCAGCTGCAGGAAAAACAGGCCGAACTGCTTAATCCAATAATTGAGAAGGCCGGCGCAGCAATCACCCAGGTAGCAAAGGACGGCGGTTTCATTTATGTATATGATGTTCGCACCCTGGTCTATTTTGACCCGGTGAAAAGTACTGATCTCACCCCGCTGGTTAAGACCAAGCTGGGTTTGAAGTAATTCTTATATATATGTTACAGGGCTGCCCTCCAACCGGCGGGCAGCCTTTATTTTAAAAAGCAGATGGAAAACGTGAAACGGCCGATAGGCATCTTCGACTCAGGAGTAGGGGGCCTGACGGTTGCTCATGCCATCAGGCAGACACTGCCCGGCGAGACAATCATCTATTTTGGCGATACTGCTCACCTTCCTTACGGCGACAAATCTGCCGAAGCAATTAAAGCCTATTCACGGGGTATAACAAATTTCCTGCTCGGCTATGATGTAAAGATGGTACTTGTTGCCTGTAACTCAGCGTCAGCCTCAGCCTATGAGACGCTCCTTAAGGAGTTCAGTGACAGGATCATAATTCTCGACGTAATAAACCCCGTAGTGGAATATGTGGCTTCCAGGAATTTCAAAAGGGTAGGGGTCATCGGAACAAAAAGAACCATAATGTCAGGAACATATGACAGGATGATCCGTGACACCTCACCTACTACCGAGGTTTGCTCACTGGCCACCCCTCTGCTGGTACCCATGATTGAAGAGGGTTTTATTTTTGATGACATCAGCAATGCAATCATCCGCACATATCTCTCCGATCCTAATCTGAACAATATCGAGGCGCTGATCCTCGGATGTACGCATTATCCGATCATCAGAAACCAGATCAGCAAATTCTTCAACTTCAACCTGGAGATTATCGACTCCGCCCGGATTGTGGCGGCAAGGCTTCGGGAGGTACTTGAAAAGCACAGTCTTATAAATGACGGACCGGCAACCGGCCACGACCTCTTCTTCGTATCAGACTACACAGAGTACTTCGAAAAGATAGCCAGGATGTTTTTCGAGGGCAATCTTTACCTCGAAAAGGCAGACATCTGGACATGACCAAAATCATAACCTGTTGTAATCATTTTAATGAACTTAGGGGTGTTAATTTGGTTACTTTTATACTCGTTTAAATCAATATAAAAATCTTATTACAAACCATGGCAAAAAGATCAAAGGTCATAGAAAAAGATGCCGTTGTGATCAGGTTCTCGGGTGACTCCGGTGACGGGATGCAACTTACAGGCACACTCTTTTCAAACACCTCGGCGCTCTTCGGAAACGACCTCTCCACCTTCCCGGACTACCCCGCAGAGATCAGGGCCCCGCAGGGGACCGTCGGAGGTGTATCAGGATTTCAGGTACACATCGGCAGGAAACATATAAATACTCCGGGTGACTATGCAGATGTGCTCGTTGCAATGAATCCGGCAGCTGTCCGCGCAAATGCAAGATGGGTACATCCGCACGCCACAATTATTTTCGATTCGGATAATTTCACTGAGAAACATATTCTCCGGGCAGGATACCAGTCGGATCCTTTCAAGGAGGACAAACTTGAAGACCGTAACCTTATTGCCGCACCCATAACTTCACTTGTGAAGGAGGCTCTGAAAGACCTTGACCTCGATCCCAAGACTGTTCTCAAAACCAAGAACATGTTTGCCCTCGGGATGCTCTACTGGCTCTTTGACAGTGAACTTAAGTACACAGAGGACTATGTTGACGATAAGTTTGGAGGCAAGAAACCGCTCGTAGCGGAGGCGAACAAGATAGTCTTAAGGGCCGGTTATTATTACGCTGAGACAATTGAGGCTCTTACACCCTCATTCAAGGTAAACCCGGCGCCCATAGCCAAAGGCACATACAGGAATATAAACGGCAACACTGCAACAGCCTGGGGATTACTGGCTGCAGCAGAGAAAGCGGGACTGAAGCTCTTTATCGGATCATACCCCATTACACCTGCAACGGGTGTACTTGAAGAGCTTGCCATGCGTAAGGATCTGGGAGCCAAAAGCATTCAGGCCGAGGATGAGATAGCAGGGATATGTACCGCAATTGGTGCCAGCTTTGCAGGCCGGCTGGCTGTGACTTCGACCTCGGGCCCCGGTCTGGCGCTTAAGTCAGAAGCGATCGGACTGGCCGTGATGACGGAACTGCCAATTGTCATTGTAAACGTACAGCGCGGCGGACCATCAACAGGACTTCCCACAAAGACAGAACAGAGTGATCTGATGCAGGCACTTTACGGCCGCAACGGAGAAAGTCCGGTGGCAGTGATTGCCGCAAGCACCCCGTCTGACTGCTTCCATTATGCCTTTGAGGCAGGTCGCATCGCCCTGGAACATATGACCCCGGTCATTCTTCTTACTGACAGCTTCCTCGCCAACGGCTCTGAGCCCTGGCGGATACCGGAAATGAAAGACCTGCCGGCCATTCATCCTCCGTTTGCTGTAAAGGACGACAAGGAATACCAGGCATATGCAAGGGATAAGGATACTCTTGCCCGCAAATGGGCAATCCCCGGTACACCCGGATTGGAGCACCGCATCGGCGGCCTTGAAAAGACAACAAAGGGCAACGTCTCCTATACCCCTGAAAACCATGAGTATATGGTTAAGATCAGGGATGAGAAAGTAGAAAGAATTGTGTCAGAGGTTCCTGATCTGAAAGTCTCAGGCGATAAGAAGGGAGACCTTCTGATGATCGGATGGGGCAGCACTTATGGCCACATAATTACAGCCCTTGATGAGCTGCAGAAAGAAGGTTACAACGTAAGCTCGGCACACTTCAACTATATCAGACCATTGCCGAAGAACACAGCAAAAATCTTTGCCAACTATAAGAATCTGGTGGTCTGTGAACTGAACTATGGCCAGTTTGCAAATTATCTGAGGATGAAGCATCCAGGCTTCACCTATCATCAGTGTAACAAGATTCAGGGCCTGCCTTTCACGGTTCAGGAGATCAAGGATTATTGCATTAAAATATTGGAGGGTAAATAAGATGACTGAAACAAAAACAGTACAGTATATCGCTAAAGATTTTAAAAGCGACCAGGAAGTCAGATGGTGCCCGGGCTGTGGTGACCATGGCATACTTGCTTCTATCCAGAAAGCAATGGCGGAACTGAATATTCCGAAAGAGAATTATGTTTTCGTCTCGGGGATAGGATGTTCGTCAAGGCTGCCGTATTATATGAATACATACGGATTCCATGGCATCCACGGACGTGCTGCCGCAATAGCCACCGGCGTCAAGATAGCAAATCCCGACCTGATGGTATGGGAAATGACCGGTGACGGCGACGCACTTGCAATCGGAGGAAACCATTTCATCCACGCCGTAAGGAGAAACATAGATATCAACCTGATCCTTTTCAACAATGAGATCTACGGTCTTACGAAAGGTCAGTATTCACCGACATCACGCAAGGGACTTGTCACCAAAACATCACCCTACGGGACCATTGAAGAGCCCTTCAAGATAGGTGAACTGGTTCTTGGCGCTCACGGTCGCTTCTTCGCCCGCACTGTGGACTACAGTGTCCAGGTCTCAACTGAGGTTTACAAAGCTGCTGCCCTGTTCCACGGCACATCTGTTGTGGAAGTTCTTCAGAACTGCGTCATCTTCAATGACGGTGTGCATGACGAGATCACAGACAAGGAAACCAGGGATGACAGGACCATTTTGCTGCAACATGGCATGCCAATGATATTCGGCAAGGAGAAGGAAAAGGGGATTATGCTTGAAGGCCTGAAGCTGAAGGTTGTGAAGCTTGGCGAGAACGGTATTACCGAAAAGGATCTCCTGGTTCACGATGCCCACGAGCCAAACCCCGGGATCCATTATATGCTTGCCGGAATGTCATATCCTGAATACCCTGTAGCACTCGGAATTATCCGTGCTGTGGAAACCCAGACCTATGACGGTGCGATGATCGCCCAGCATGTAGCGATACAGGCGAAGTCGAAAATCAAATGTGTTGACGACCTGCTCCGTGAGGGCTCTACCTGGGAAGTATAAATCTCCCGTACCGGGCGGCAGCAACCTGCCGGTATGAATATATATTTTCATAACATGACCCCCTTTGGCAACGGGGGTTTTTGTTATTTTTGTCCCCTGATCAGACCGACTTTCAGCCAATGGATAAACTGACCCAAAAAAATCCGGAACTTGACCCTTCGCAGGTCCAGCAGACTGAGAGGCTGAAAGAACTGGCATGCATCAGCGCCACTACCCTGATACTCAGGGAGGGCAAACCCATTGACACCACACTTCAGCAGATAACACTCCTTCTTCCTGACGCCTTCCAGTTTCCTGCATTCACGTCGGTACGAATCAGCTTTCGCAGCAATTCCTTTGAAACGGCAGGTTTTCAGGAGTCCGAATGGAGACTGGTGCAGGACTTTACTGCAATGGATAATTCGAAGGGTGCTATAGAAATCTTCTATACCTGTGATTTCCCTGCCGAGAGTGAAGGACCGTTCCTGAAGGAGGAGAGGGACCTGATCCGCAATATCGCCAACCTTGTGACAAGGTACATAAACAGCTACCTTGCCCGGTCCCTTACACTGGCTGAAAAGATTATCCATAATGAGGAAGAAGAGGATAAGGTAGCTTCAAGCAGGAGGATGCTTCAGAAATTTCTCGACAGGCACAATGCCGAGAGGGATGTCTTTCATGACCTGATGCCATTTATGGTCAGGGAGATACTCCTGGTTGCCAACCTCTATGATGCATATTCAATTGAAGGCGAGGGCCGTTTCTCAGATTATATACTCGGCGTCTACTACCAGCTGAGCCTCACCTCGATTCCCCGGGTCACCGGTGTCTACGGCGAGGAAGAAGTGATGAGCCGCCTCGAGGTCAGACACTATGACATGATAATTATTATGGTCGGTGTCGATAAGGAGAGCCCGATGAACCTCTGCAGGAAGCTTAAGGACAAATATCCTTATATCCCGGCATACCTCCTGATCAGCAACCCCGGCATCATCCCGTTTGTGCTTAATCAGAAAAGCCTCGGAGTGCCATTCGACAACTACTTCATGTGGACCGGCGAGTCCAAAGTCTTCTTCGCAATGGTCAAGCTGCTTGAAGACAAGGTGAATGTCGAAAATGATACAAAAATTGGTCTTACAAGGGTCATCCTGATAATCGAGGACTCGGTCGAATACTACTCAAGCTACCTGCCAATGCTCTATACTCTCGTAATGGAGCAGACAAAGAACCTGATTGAAGACGTATCCTCTGACGAGTTGTACAAGGTACTTAAACTCAGGGCGAGGCCCAAAATCCTCCTGGCTTCAAACTATGAGGATGCAATGGCAAATTTTACCAGGTACAAGGACAGCCTCCTGGGAGTAATTTCAGATATGCGGTTTCCCCGAAACGGTGTACTCAACGATATGGCCGGGTTTGACCTGATAAAGCAGATCAAACAGGAACTTCCCAACCTGCCCACCGTCCTGCAGTCGTCTGACACGGAGAACCTTAAATATGCCCAGATACTGAAGGCCAACTTCATAAACAAGAACTCGGAAAGCCTGCTTCAGGACCTGAAATCATTCATCAACTACTATCTTGGCTTCGGCCACTTTGTCTACAGGGACACCAGGGGACGACAGATAGCCGTGGCGAAGTCGATGAAGGAGTTCGAGTCATACCTTCGGACCGTGCCGGAAGACTCGCTTGTATATCATGCAATGAAGAACCACTTCTCACTCTGGCTTATGGCCCGCGGGGAGGTGAAGGTTGCCAAGATAATTAACCCCATTAAGATTTCCGACTTTGATACCCTCACTGAATTGAGGGAGTATCTCATCGATATCATCCGCAAGAGAAGGCGTGAGAGGAACAAGGGCAAAGTGGTAAACTTTGACGAGACCCTTGTGATTGACGAGACAAATGTGGTGAGTCTGTCAAGCGGCTCCCTGGGCGGTAAGGGCCGTGGCCTTGCATTTGTTAATACACTCATTTACAGTTTCGATCTGAAACGTCTTTTACCTGAGATGAATATAAAGTCTCCGGTAACCGCAATCATAGGGACCGATGAGTTTGATATGTTCATGGACCGTAACCGTTTGTGGGACAAGGTTAAAGAGGAGAAGGACTATAAGACCCTGCAGAAATGCTTTCTGGAAGGAACCCTGAGCCTTCCGTTGCTGAAAAAACTGAAGACCCTGCTGACCCTTCTCAAAGGACCACTTGCCGTGCGCTCATCGAGTCTCTTCGAAGACTCCACCAGCCAGCCTTTTTCGGGGGTCTTCGGAACATACCTCCTTCCCAACAACGATCCTGACCCTGATGTCCGGCTGAAACACCTCAGGGATGCTATCAAGCTTGTCTTTGCATCAATATATTCAGTCAACGCAAGGACCTATTTCGAAGCCATCGGATACAAGGTGGAGCAGGAAAAGATGGCCATCGTCATTCAGTCCGTGGTTGGACACAGGTACGGCGATGCCTTTTATCCCCATATCAGCGGCACAGCACAGTCATTCAACTTTTACCCCGTGGCCAATATGACCACAGGCGACGGATTTGCAGTCATGGCGGTGGGGCTGGGCCAGTATGTACTGGAGGGAGAAAGGGCTTTCAGGTTCTCACCTGCCCTCCCTGCACTCGACATAATACCCGTAAAAGAGCTGGCCAGGAGCACCCAGAGAACTTTCTACGCCGTGGATATGGCGAAGAAAAAGATAGACCTGCTTGAAGGTGAGAGTGCCGGGCTGGTCACCCTTGACATAAGCCAGGCCGAGCACGACGGCAACCTTAAGCACTGCGCTTCGGTACTCAGTTCGGAAAATGATACAGTTATTCCGGGGCTGGATCTTCCAGGCCCGCGGATAGTCAACTTCGCCAATATTCTGAAGTATGACTATATACCTCTGGCAAAGACAATCAAGGCTGTTCTGGATGTTGTGATGGAAGCGTTCGGTGCACCTGTAGAGATTGAATATGCCGTTGATCTGACAAAAGATGCCGATGGAAACGCCACCTTTTACCTCCTGCAGATAAAACCACTGGTGGGAAGCATTGCAGGCTATACTATCGAACCTGATACAGTCAATACAGAGGATACTCTGATGGTGACGCTCAGAAGCATGGGAAACGGAGTTATAAGCGACATTACAGATATTGTATATGCCGATCCGGAATTATGCAGCAACATGAAGACACAGGAGATGGCTGAAGAAATTGACATTATAAACCGCAAAATGCTTCACGAGAACCGGAAATATGTGCTTCTGGGTCCGGGCAGATGGGGAACCAGGGACAGGTTCCTGGGCATACCTGTGAAATGGCCTCAGATATCCAATGCCAAAGTCATAGTTGAGTACAGTTTTCCCAAATTCCACGTAGACGCCTCACTCGGATCGCATTTTTTCCATAATGTAACATCGATGAATATCGGTTATTTCTCGATCGACCAGGACTCTGAGGAAGAATCCATTGCGTGGGATAAACTCAAAAAGCAGAAACTGGTTGAAAAGGGCAGTTTCTTCAGGCATATAAGGTTTGAAAAGCCATTGCTTATCCGGATGGACGGCAGGAAGCGAATGGCCGTAATATCTATGACGCACTGAACTGAGCGCTCTCCGTCAGCATATCCTTATTCACTTTTTTTATCAGTCCCTGTAGCACGGCACCGGGTCCCACCTCGGTGAATTCAGTGGCACCGTCAGCGATCATGTTCTGAACGCTCTGTGTCCACCGTACCGGTGATGTAAGCTGTGCGATGAGGTTTGCCTTTATCACTTCAGGGTCAGCCGACGGTCTGGCAGTTGCATTCTGGTATACAGGGCAGCGGGGAGTGCTGAACTGTGCAACTTTGATTGCAGCTTCAAGTTCTGCACGGGCCGGCTCCATGCATGGCGAGTGAAATCCTCCGCTCACGGCAAGCGGGATGGCGCGTTTTGCCCCCCTGGCCTTTAGCAACTCGATGGCAGCATCAACGCTCTCAACTGTTCCGGAGATCACTATCTGTCCGGGACTGTTGTAGTTGGCAGGCACCACGGTGCCGGGGATCTCACGGCACACTTCCTCTACAACCGCATCATCCATCCCCAGAATAGCAGCCATCGTCGAGGGTGTCAGTTCACATGCCTTCTGCATCGCCCTGGCCCTTCCTGCAACCAGTGTCAACCCCTGCTCAAAAGAGAGGGCCCCTGAAGCTACAAGCGCCGACAACTCTCCAAGGGAGTGCCCGGCCACCATTGACGGATTGAAGTTCTTGCCAAGCACCGCTGCCAGGATCACAGAGTGCAGAAATATTGCAGGCTGGGTCACCCTGGTCTGGCGCAGCTCATCGTCAGTCCCGCTGAACATTGTGTCAGTTATGCGGAAGCCCAGCAGTTCATTTGCTCTTTCAAACATCTCACGCGCCAGCGGAGAATTATCGTACAGTTCTTTGCCCATGCCCGGATACTGCGCACCCTGACCGGGAAATACATATGCTTTCATATCATATACAGTTTTTAACGGCGCAAAAATACACAAATTGATATTATATGTGCATTTGCACCGGCATAAATGTCGTAACTGTTAATGCAACTTATTACCTATCAGGTGAATGAATTCTTCTCTTGTATTGAGGTTGGAGAGGAAACATCCGGTGAAAGCCGATGTGGTTGTGACTGAGTTCTGTTTCTGCACACCCCGTATCTGCATGCACATATGCTGAGCCTCGATTACCACAGCTACTCCCAGAGGTTTAAGGTTCTCCTGCAGACAGTTGCGTATCTGTGTCGTCAGTCTCTCCTGTACCTGCAGTCTCGATGCAAAAGCATCTACCACCCGTGCTATCTTGCTCAGGCCTGTGATGTACCCGTCAGGGATATATGCCACATGCGCCTTGCCGAAGAAAGGCAGCATATGATGTTCACACATTGAGTAAATGTCAATATCCTTCACGATGACCATCTGCCGGTATTCCTCCTTGAAAATGGCTCCCTTGAGTATCTGTTCCGGGTCCTGGTTGTAACCCCTTGTCAGGAAGCTTAGCGCCTTGGCAACCCTTGAGGGAGTGTTCAGAAGTCCCTCCCTGTCAGGGTCCTCACCCAGCAGCTGCAGTATCCTGTAGTAATACCCCGAAATCTCCTTGATCGTTTCCGGGTCCCACCGTTCGATCTTGTTGTAACCGTCGGACAGCTTCCCGCCGCCGTCATTCAATTTTTCCATATGTTATCCGTAATAGTCAACAAAGTTATTTTCTGTCTCTTCAATTCTCACGCAGTGAAGCGTCGCACCCTCAACCCTGAGAGGGGCCTCGAGTTCACCCCATATTGCCATGGCAAGGTTCTCCGTGGTTGCCACCCTGCCCCTCATGAAATCAGTCTCCAGGTTCATGTTTTTGTGGTCGAGTTTCACGATGACCTTCTCTGCAATTATCTCCTTCAGCCTGGTTGCATTCATAAAATACCCGACCTGCGGGTCGGCATCACCCCTGACAGTCACTTTCAGTACATAGTTATGACCGTGCCACAGGGGATTGGAGCACTTTCCGTATATCTGCTGGTTCTCTTCGTCACTCAACTCTTCGCGGTACATCCTGTGCGCTGCGCAGAACCTTTCTCTCCTTGTCAGGTAGATCATGCCTTGTGTGGTTTATTGAACAGTAAAATTGACGATTAAATTCGTCAAAAGCAAAATATTGCAGGGCCTGATTATATCTGTCAGAGGCTGCCGGATTGTTACACGACGTAATTAAAATAGACTGTCCGGAATAATATGAGTATTTTTGTATCGGGAATCTGTTGTGACTAAAGACGGAAACATATTCCACCGTTACCTGTCGAAAGAATGAAAAAAGTGAAACAACCTGAGGATGAGACCTTCTTCGGAGCCGTGTTTCAAAACAGCATGGACGGTATTCTTATTACAGCAACTGACGGGAGCATTCTCGCTGCCAACCCCGTCGCATGCACAATTCTTGGCAGGTCCGAGGCAGAGATTATAAAACAGGGACGTGACGGAGTGGTTGACCTGACTGATGACCGGCTACCCGGCCTGCTTGAGGAAAGGAAAAGGAGCGGAAAAGCCAGGGGGGTGATCAGAATGATCAGAAAAGACGGTTCACTTTTTCCGGTTGACATTTCCTCTACCGTTTATAAGGCTGAGGACGGCAAGCAGAGAACGGTGATAATTATCCGTGATATTACAGAAGAGCTCAAGGCTGAGTTATTATTGAAAAGCGTCCTTTCAAATGCACCTGTAACTATTTTTGCCACAGACAGTAAAGGCTTATTTACGTTATCAGAAGGCAGGGAACTGACTAAGGCCGGATTAAGACCCGGAGAGAATGTCGGGGTGTCTGCCTATAAACTTTATGGATCTCTTTCTTTTGTTGAAAATACAGGGAATAAGATCACGGGGAAGGAAGTGCTTGACCGTGCACTTTCAGGCGAAACTATGACTTTGACCAATGAGTTGAACGGTGTGTATTTCGAAAATCATATAGCTCCGATTACAAATGAGAAGGACGAGGTAACAGGGATTGTCGGGTTGGCAGTTAATATAACAGACCAGAAGGTGTTGGAAATGTCTCTGCGGAAGAGTGAGGCCAGGTATCGCATGCTTTTTAATCATTCAACCATTCCAACATGGGAAGCGGACTTTTCAAGGGTAAAAGAATGCCTTGAAAATCTGAAAAAGAGAAAGGTGCATGATTTTCTCTCCTACTTCAGGGAGAATCCGGAAAAAACTGTCTTTTGCATTTCACTGGTGAGAATAACAGATGTCAACGTGACATCACTGAATTATTTTGGGGTAAAGGATATTTCTGACCTTACCCTGAAGCTTCCAACGCTTTTTACCAGGAAATCAGTTATCATTTTTGCGGAAATACTGGCATTATTGGCGGAGGGAAGGAAACAGGCCGAGAAGGATATTCAGTTAAAAACCCCCGATGGTAAATTTAAATACCTGAATCTCCGCCTTCAGGTAATGTCTGACAGTTTCTACAGCCTCTCCAGGGTAATTGTTACCTGGATAGACATTTCTGACAGGATGAATTATGAGGAGCACCTGAAAAAGTCAAGCGAGGCTCTCAGGGAGTTAAACTTGCATATTGAGGAAGCACGTGAAAATGAAAGGATAAAAATTTCACTTAATCTGCATGATGACCTTGGCCAGAAACTGACTGCCCTTAAAATGGATTTTGCATGGTTGAAAACCAGAATAGGGGTACAGTCACCGCTGGTTGTGGACAAACTTGCCGGCATTATAGGGACAATTGATGACACTGTTGAAACTGTTCAAAATATCTCCTCTGACCTTTGGCCCGGGATGCTTTATGATCTTGGTTTGAAAACAGCGGTTGAGTGGCAACTCGAGCAGTTTACAAAAAATACCGGCATAAAAGCCACCCTTAAGACCTCACCGGCAGAATTCCAGGTTGAAGACAGACTGTCAATAATCCTGTACAGGATCATACAGGGGTCACTCACCAATGTTTCACGACATTCAAAGGCAAAAAATGTCTGGATTAGCATGAGATCAGCCAAAAACCATCTCAGGCTTACAGTAAGGGACAATGGGGTCGGAATTGAAAAGGAAAAATTAACTGACCCGAAATCATTTGGCCTGATGGGTTTAAGAGAAAGGGCAAGAGCCTACGGAGGTGAGCTTAGAATTACAGGCAAAAAGGGGGTTGGCACCAGGGTCGAGGTGGCAATTCCATTGGATGGAGGGATATAATTTAGCAGCTGTCGTCAGAAGTCACAGACGGTGATTCGATATATGTTAGTTTCATTTTAAATAATGTGCTAACTTTAAGATGAGATATGAACAGTGATGCATTTACATATCTGATAAATTATGATACGGGTACTGATAACAGATGACCACCCTATTGTCCGTCAGGGGATAAGACAGATTCTTGAAGATGATAAAGACCTGAGGTTCGGCTTGATAGAAGAAGCCTGCAACGGCAAGGAACTTCTCGAAAAAATAGGTGAAAAGGATTTTGATGTTATTCTCCTTGACATATCTCATGCCCGGAAGGAGCGGGCTGGAATTAATCAGTGAAGTTAAAAGATTAAAACCTGCCACATCTATCTTGATCCTGAGTATATATCCTGAGGAACAGTACGCCCTGAGAGCCCTGAAGCTTGGTGCAATGGGATATCTTACAAAATCAAGTGCTCCGGAGGAGCTTATTGATGCTGTGGTAAAAACAGCCAGGAGGTACCCGCTATATTACTGCCTCTCTTGCAGACAGGATAACACTGGACTTTATAACTGATAAGGATAAACCGTTATATGCCGAGTTATCCGCCCGGGAACTGGAGGTGCTGACACTTCTGTCTTCCGGGAAAACAATCAGCAGCATTGGTAAAGAATTGTCTTTAAGCCCGAAAACGATAAGCACTTACAGGGAAAGGATACTTGCTAAACTGAACCTGAAGACCACCTCCGATATTATTGTCTATGCAATAAAGGAAGGACTGGTATAACGGTATCACTATTGCTGATCGCCATGATTGGTGCTTGTAGGCAATTCCCTACAATATTTTCAGTCAAATCCTTACAGTTTATTTTATTGTCTTCCAGTACCTTCCCGCAGTTAATTTCATAATAATTTAATCATTATTATACTTTGGCCGGGAAGGAAAAATGAAAGGCCTCAATTACCAATGTTGAAAACATGACTGATGCAATTGAGAAAAGTAATGAAGCCGCAGAGGCAATCAGTATAAGCGAAGCAAGATTAAAACGGGCTGAACTTACATTCAAATCAGGTAACTGGGAACTCCATCTTGATTCAAACACAATTATTGCATCTGATGGCGCCAATAAACTATATGGTCTTGCTAAAGGTATGCTTGACTATGAGACAATTAAAAACATACCCCTGCCTGAATACCGTCAGTCACTCGATGAAGCACTCAAAAGTCTGATTGAAAAAGATGAACCGTATGACATTGAATTTAAAATCAAAGCAATTGATACAGGAGAGATAAAAGATATTCATTCAATCAGTCAGTATGACAGGAGAAACCGGATTGTGTTCGGTGTAATCCAGGATATTACAGAAAGAAGAAAAGCAGAGGATGCACTCAGGGAAAGTGAAGCCTTTTTAAGCAATCTTCTTAACACAATCCCGATTCCGGTTTTCTATAAAGACCTTGACGGAAGATACCTTGATGTAAATGATTCCTTTGTTTCTCTTTTTGGCTATAGCAAGGAACAGCTTACCGGCAAAACTGTTTTTGAGTTTCATCCCCCCGAACTGGCAATGAAATATTCCGAGATGGATAATGAATTGTTTAATGCAAGCACAACACAGGTTTATGAGTCAACGCTTATTGACGGTAATGGCATGGTGCATGATGTTCAGTTCCATAAAGCTGCCTATAAAAACAGCCGGAATGAGGTTTCAGGGATTATAGGCGCCATTTTGGATATCACTGAACAAAAACGGAGCGGGGAAGCTTTGCAGAAAAGTGAGAAGAAATTCAGGCATCTCTTTGACAAGTCTCCGCTTGGCAAATCCATGACCGGAATCGATGGTTCCCTGGATGTCAATCAAAGTTTCTGTGACATGGTAGGTTATACTGCGCAGGAGCTGCAATCATGTGATTGGCGTAGTATTACCCATCCTGATGATATTGAGGTAAGTGACAATCAGGCCAGCATGTTGATTAATGGGAGAGATGACAGGACCCGGTTTGAAAAAAGGTTTATACATAAGAATGGCAGAATTGTCTGGGCTGATGTCTCGACCTATCTGGAACGAAACGAAAAGGGGGAACCACTCTGGTTCATTACAACGATCAATGATATAACGGATCGTAAAAACCTCGAAAGAGAGAGGTTCAAACTGCTTGACATTGTTGATAACAGTCTGAATGAAGTTTATTTGTTCGATGCGGAAAGCCTGAAGTTTGAATATGTAAACCATGGTGCCCTGAAAAATACAGGATACACTTTCAATGAGATGAGAAGCCTTTCTCCGTTGGATCTCGTGCCCGGTTATATGGAAAAGACTTTAAGGGAGACGATCGCCCCGCTGCTGTCAGGAGAAAAGGAAGTTATTGTTTTCAACACGGTTCACCGGAGGAAGAGCGGGATTGAATACCCGGTTGAAGTACATCTTCAGGTGTACAAAGAAAGAAGCAGGAATCTGATGTTTGCCGTCATCACTGATATTACGGTGCGGAAAAGGGCTGAGGATGAGATCAGAATGCTCAATGAGGAACTCGAGCAGCGCGTGACAGACCGCACAAGACAAGCTCGAGATAAGTCAGCAAAACTACAAGGAGATTTTTGAAGTGTCTCCGGTTTCGATCTGGAAAGAAGACTGGTCAGAAGTAATTTCGGCCGTGGAAAAACTTAAAGAGGAAGGCGTAACTGACTTTAAATCATATTTCGATGCACATCCTGAATTTATCAGGTCAGCATTATTGAGTGTCAGAATTATTGATGTGAATCCGGCTACCCTGGTCCTTTTCGGGGCTCAAAACAAAGAGCAACTGGTGGAATCACTTTCAGCAATATTCTCTACACCTGACGTCCTTCCGGGGTTTGTAGATGAGATGATAGCTCTCTGCAGCGGATCTGAGATCTTTGAAACTGACCATGCACTCAGGACTCTGGATCAGGATCTGATCCATGTCATTCTTCGTATGGTTTTCCCCTCCCGGGAATCGGAATCAGGAATTGTGCTTGTGAATCTGACAGACATTACTCTCCGGAAAAAAATTACCGCTGATCTCGAGAAGTCAAAGTTGCAGTTGCAGGCTGCAAACAAAGAACTTGAGGCATTCAGTTATTCTGTCTCCCATGATTTAAGGGCGCCTCTCAGATCTATTCACAGCTTTACAGGGATTTTGAAGGAAGATTATGGGGAGGTCCTTGATAATGAGGGAAAAAGGATTTGCGGAATAATTGAATCGAGCGCAATCCGTATGGGCCAGCTTATTGACGACCTGCTGACTTTTTCACGCATAGGCAGGAGCGGTCTGAATTTTTTCAGGATCGGTATGGCACAACTTTCCAGGTCAGTATTTCAGGAACTCACCTCACCTGCTGAAAGAGAGAGGATCTCATTTTCGGTTATGAAACTTCCACCGGCATTCGGGGATCCGGTCCTGGTAAAACAGGTAATGACAAATCTTATTTCAAATGCAATTAAGTACTCGGCGAAGAAGGAGAAAGCCGAAATAATAATTGGTTCCTACCAGGATAACGATGAAACAGTTTATTATGTCAGAGACAATGGTGTGGGATTCGATATGAAATATGTAAATAAGCTCTTTGGGGTTTTCCAGAGGCTTCACAGTACCATGGAATTTGAGGGCAACGGGGTTGGACTGGCAATAGTAAAACGTATTATCCTCCGCCACAGGGGACGGGTATGGGCTGAGGGTAACCCGGACAGAGGCGCTTCATTCTATTTTACCTTGGCCGTTGAAAAGAAACTTGTTTAATTTGAATAAAATATTAAACCAAATGATATGAATGAGAATGATGTTGTCGAAATTCTGATCGTGGAAGACGATCCCAGAGATGCCGAACTTACACTGCGGGCACTGAAAAAAAACAACCTTGCAAACAATGTATTTGTTGCCAAGGACGGAGAGGAAGCACTCGAATTTATTTTCTGCAAGGGTAAATTCAAAAACAGGAATTTTAATAATCCGCCCAAAGTGATCCTTCTCGACCTCAAACTGCCGAAGGTGGGAGGGCTGGAAATTCTCAGGCTTGTAAAGGGAGACAAAAAGACAACTCACATCCCGATTGTTATTGTAACCTCTTCCCGCGAGGAACCGGACATGAAGGAAGCCTATGACCTGGGTGTGAACAGTTATGTGGTTAAGCCTGTCGACTTTGATAAGTTTGTCAGTGCAATGAGCAGCCTGGGGTTATACTGGCTGCTTGTCAATCAGCCGCTGAAGTAGATTACCCACTGAAGGGCAGCGGCACAATTACAAACAGTAATAATTTTTAATACAGTTTTTATGAAAGACCTTATAAAGATCCTTCTTGTGGAAGACGTACCCTCAGATGCGGAGATACTGTGGTATGAGTTAACCAGAAACGGGTTACACTTTGAAAAGAAACACGTCGAAACCCGGAAGGATTACGTTTATGAGTTAATGTCGTTCAGGCCCGATCTGATTATTTCTGATTATGCTCTGCCCCAGTTTGACGGAATGACAGCCCTCAAGCTGAAAAATGATTTAAGTCCGCTTACCCCTTTTATACTTGTTACAGGCTCTGTGAACGAAGAAATTGCTGTTGAATGCATGAAAGCAGGTGCCAATGACTATGTCCTCAAACAGAACCTGTCGCGTCTGATTCCATCCATCCGGGCAGCCATGTCCAAAACAGAGATCCTCCTTGAAAAGGAAGCAGCGGAAAAGGAACTGAGGGAGAGCGAAGAAAAGTTCCGCAGTATCTTTGAAAATGTGCAGGACCTCTATTATGAATCTTCACTCGATGGCACCCTGCTGGAAATCAGTCCATCGATACTGGCGCTTTCACACGGACAGTATAAAAGGGAAGACCTCATTGGTATGTCAATGTCAGAATTATACTCATTTCCTGAAGAACGTCAATTGCTGATGAACCGATTGGGTGAGAAGGGAAGTATCACTGACTATGAGATTACAATGAGGAACCGTGACGGCTCCCTGGTTTCCTGCTCGGTATCGGCAAAATTGCTTTTCGGGTCCGACGGAAATCCGGTAAAAATTATCGGCAGCATGCGCGATATAAGTGAACGTAAAAAAGCGGAGGAAGCCCTGAAACAAAGCTATGCGTTCAGTGAGTCATTGCTCAGGACAATCCCGTTCGGAATGGATATTGTTGATGAAGAGGGAAACATTTTATTCCAGAGTGATAATTTCAAAAGACTTTTTGGAGAGAAGACCATCGGAAAGAAATGCTGGGAGGTTTACAGAGATGATAAGACACAGTGCATTGACTGCCCCCTGAAAAAGCCTATCACTATTGGCGAAACAGCCGCTTATGAATCATACGGTGTTCTGGGCAACAGAATATTCGAAATAAATCATACGGGAATGCTTTACAACGGCAAAAAAGCATTGCTCGAACTGTTTCAGGATATTACCGAACGCAAGAAAATGGAGCAAAAGGTAATTGAATCTGAAGCTTATTACCGTACCCTGATCGATGTATCACCTGACGGAATTATTATTACTGATATCACCGGAATCGTTTCCTACTGCTCCCTTAAAGCCCTTGAAATATTTGGCGTACCGAACGGTGAAAAGGCAGTCGGAACACCAATCCTGAACTGGCTGGCGCCTGATTCTCATAATCTGGTAATGGAACGATTCAATCATATTGTTTTGGGAAATACAGCACCCGAGACCAGGGAATACGAACTTCGAAAATTTGACGGTACAATTTTCTGGGGAGAACTCTCATCCTCCCCGCTTACAGGTGCAAACGGTACTCCTGCCGAAATGTTAATTGTTTGTCGTGATGTCTCTGTGAGGAAAACAGCTGAACTGGAGCTGATAAAATCGAAGGAGCAGGCAGAAGAGAGTGACCGGCTGAAAACAGCCTTCCTGCATAATATTTCCCATGAGATTAGAACACCGATGAATGCGATTATCGGGTTCTCATCCCTTTTAAGCGAACCGGGACTGGATATTGCCAGTCAGAAGTCTTTCGTGGGGCATATTTCCCAGAGCAGTTTTCGTCTCCTTGAGATCCTGAATAATATTATCGAAGTCTCAAATATCGAGGCAGGAATTCTTAAAATCATGAAAAGCGAAGCCAATCTGAACAAAATGCTCGAAATGATTCTGAAAGAATACCAGGCCAAAGCACGTGAGAAGGGGATAAAACTGACGATGGAACCCGGACTTCCGGACTCCCGGACTGACTTATTGTATGATTACGGGAAGATTAAAAGTATCCTGACAAGCCTCCTGAATAACGCATTCAAGTTTACACACAAGGGAGAGGTATCACTTGGTTATAAGCCCAATGGCAATTTCCTCGAATTTTATGTCTCAGATACCGGGATCGGGATACCCCAGGAACATCATAATAAGGTATTCAGCAGGTTTTACCAGGTGGATAACATGCTCAACCGGGATTATGAAGGGACAGGGCTGGGTCTTTCAATATCCAAAGCCTATGTTGAGCTCCTGGGAGGTAAAATCTGGCTTACCTCCAAACCAGGTAAAGGGTCGGTCTTCTATTTTACAATTCCTTACTGCCAGAACGGAAAGACTGCAGTCCTCAAAACCCAGATGTCGCGGGAGAAGACACATTATTTAAATAGCGACACATCACCGGATCACAAGACTGATCTGAAAGGTTTTCTCGCGTTTTTATCTGGACCGGGAACTACCCGTTGTCAGCAAACCACCTACATAAGATTCAGATTATTCCCTACAACGGATTGCCTAGAGATCAATAATTTGGCATCATGGAAATCAATGTCAGATTCTGAAAATAGATGGTATTTCAGGCAATAAAATCAAAGATGATCCGCTGGTTGATGTTTGGGTTCTTTATGTTCACCTTCTTCATATCAGCAAATGCCCAGGTAAAAATAACTGACGGAACAGTCATTACACTGGATCCCAATTCCATCCTTGAGCTTGAGAGTTCAAATAAGGGATTGCTGATCCCCCGGGTCGCAATTAACGATATTAATCTTCCTTCTCCGCTGACAGAACCCGTACCGGCAGGTATGCTTGTTTACAGCATCGGCGGAACGGTAGATGACGGATTTTATTTCTGGGATGGTACCCTTTGGAATAACCTGTTAAGTGCCGGAAATACTGCAACACAGTTTTTCACAAAGAGCGCTGATGATACTCTTGCCAAAGTGAACAGTATCATTTTTGCCAGTAATGACATAACTCTTACACTCCCGCAAATCACGAGTGCCGATACGGCATTGCAGATCACGGTTAAAAACGCAGGGAGCCATATTCATCAGGTTGTTGTAACAGGCTATGGAGCCTCATCTATAGAGGGATTGGATTCAGTTGATATCCTTCCAAGACTGAGCAAAACATTTGTGGCACGCGGGGCAGACTGGATTATGATTGGAAGGAATTCTAATTCAGACGATATTATGGATGTCGGACCCGATGAGCCGTTTCAATCATTGTCAGATGCTATTGAGTTTCTTGAGGTTCACATGGAGAGACCTGTCGTTCTCAGGCTGGGCAGCGAGACAGTCTACCTTGACCACACGGAGACAATAGACCTTCCCTTATCCGCTTACAATTCAGGGATCTACCTATGGATCAGGGACAATCGTTCCTGGCTCCCGGCATTGGCAGGAAAACCAATGTTCAGGTGTTTGTCTGAAACATACTTCAAAATGCTGATATTCGATGCTACTACCACTGGCAGGTTATGGTACATCCCAGATGAAGATGCAATCAGCCTTGCTGGGTTCCGGAAATATCACGAAATTAAGGACTACAGTTTTGATGGCTTTTACAATGCGGTGGTGGACTCCAGTGACGCGGAATTGTGGATGTTTGAATGTGATATATCAAATTCCCAGTAACAACGGTCTGCTTCTCCAAAGCGCTGCACCGGGAGCCAAAGTAAAGGTTTCTGAAACGGACTTCATCAATTGCAAAAACGGGTAAATCTTTCAAAGGGCTCTTTGGCTGTAGTCCAGTTGATGAACGGAGTTTATACCACCGGGGCCACTGACAATGCAATAGTGTACAATCCCGCAGGACTTGTCTTTTTGCACGTGATCATGTACAAATAATTCCCATGATGCCGTTGGAAACGGACTTGTCGGCTTTGATTTTACAAGAACAGACGGAAGAGATGCCAATTCATATATTGAAAATAACCCGGGATTCAAAACCAGCTTACCGCATTGTAAGCTGAATGTTATAAACAATAATTCCACGGTAACGACCACATTCGCAAATTCCTGGTATAAAGCTGCCTGGACAAATACATCAGTAATTACTACAAATTATCTGGTCAATAATAACAGGATTACCTATCAGCCTTCAACATCACGTGACATAGTAATTTTTATTTCCGGCAATGTGCTTGTAAATAACAGTAACAGGGTGATAACAGTTGGAATAGTCAAAAACGGGGATACTTCGTACCGTTATGGAGAAACAACATTAAGGGTGACTACTTCAAACCAGCCGTTTCAGTTCTCAACAGTAATTTACATTGAGGATGTTGAAAAGGATGATTATTTCGAGTTGTTCTGTTCTTCCCAGAACAATGGAGATGTCCTCAGATTCCAGGATATTAACTGGTATGTTACCTCACAATAATATAAGATAAGCTGCAATGAAGGTTATTGTGAAAAAAACGAGCAAGAGCAGATTCCGGGGGAATGTAATAAGCTCCGTTATCCTCATCCTGGTTCTTCTGCAGTATTCTCCCGGTGTGTTCTCCCAGTATTCTGTAATATCTGAGGGAACCATTGTTTCCGCAAGCGGGGGCACAATTACAATAAATAACAGCCTTGTCAATAACGGTTCGTTCATAAACACAGACAACAAAATAGTATTTACCGGAGCAGACCGGACAATAGGAGGTACCTCTCCGGTAAGTTTTGACAATCTGACAATTGAAACCGGAAGTACCACGCTGGTAAACACCGCCGGGCAGACCGTAAGCGGCATACTGTTATGTAACGGCTCATTAAATGCCGGGGGAAAAATGACACTTCTTTCCACCGCCACCGGAACAGCCCTGATTGATGGAAGCGGAACAGGTAATGTTACAGGCAACATCACAATGCAGAGATACCTGCCGTCAGGTTTTGGATATAAGTACCTGAGCTCACCATTCCAGGATGCTGTTGTTGCTGAATTAGGTGAGGAGATCGACCTGCTGGCTGCTTTTTCTGCAATATATCGTTATGATGAGAACCGGACCTCTGGCGGTTGGGTCAGCTATAAAAATCCCTCAGGCCTTCTGAATCCGCTGGCGGGCTATTCAGCAAATTTTGGAGCCTCAACACTCCCCGAAACTGCAGAAATCGAAGGTGTTGTCAGCAACGGTAACATTGAAGTAACCCTTTATAACCATAATCAGCCTTATACAAAAGGATTCAACCTCATCGGGAATCCCTATCCCTCGCCAATTGACTGGGATGCCCCATCGGGCTGGACAAAGGATAACATTGACAATGCGTTGTATTACTTTAAGGCCGACACCACAGATCAGTACGCCGGAACCTATTCCACTTACGTTGCAGGAATGTCCAGTGACGGACTGGCTGATAACATCATTCCTTCAATGCAGGGCTTCTTCATTCATGTCTCTGATGGTGCCTGGCCTGTTACCGGAACACTGGGGGTGAACAACAGCGTAAGGATTACTGATATGACAGGCCCGTATCTTAAATCCGCACAGGCTGAGACGCCGGCCTTTATCAGGTTTACTGCCGGATTTTCAGATGATTCCCTTTCATTCGATCCCCTGTGTATATATTTCGACGCCGGTGCAACCAACGGGTTTGACGGGCAGTATGACGCATTAAAGCTCTTTAATACCGACACCAGGGTGACCAACTTCTATTCTTTCGGCAATGACAGCTCAAGACTTTCAATTAATGCCCTTCAACTGAATGATTCCAGTTATATGTAAGGTACGGCTTGGCTTAAAAACAAACCGGGAAGGATATGTGATTTTCTCGATAAAGGATATTACCGGTGCGTTCAAATATAATTACATCTCAATTACTGATGTAGTGACAGGAATGACCCAGGATCTTGACAATGACCGGTATTACAAGGTAAACCTTGCTGCTGGAAATTACCAGCACCGGTTCTTTATCAACTTTTCAAACCTTAAAACATCAGTGCCGGAGACGGTCTATGATACCGAATGGTTTAAAATTTACTCGGCACACGGGGTACTGAAAACTGAAATAGACCTGCCGGAATGCAGGAACGGCCAGCTGAAAATTTATAACCTGGCAGGTGAAAATCTCTATGTTCAGAATATCCTGGAGCCTGGCTACCATGAGTTTAATCCGGCAGTAGCTGATGGAATTTACCTGGTTACCTTTACCTCGGGCCAGTCCAGGGCATCGGGTAAGGTATTCATACAAAACCGTTAAAATTTTATACTTTTAGCCTTCGGTTTGTTTTATATTCATGATGGATAATAGTCCGAAGGATATTCTTATTGTTGTTGCTCATCCCTCAGAGGCTGATTCCGTGAGGAAGGCCATTACTGTTGCAGGATCAGGATGTGAACTCCTGGTGACAGGGGTGGGAGGGGCTGCGATGTCATGGGCCCTGCAGAAACGCTTTTCCGAAGGCCCGCTGCCACTGCTGACGATAAATGCCGGAATTGCAGGCAGTTATATAGGTTCTCTCAAGCCTGGTGACATTGTAATACCTGTTTCAGACTGTTTTGCAGATATGGGCGTTGATGATAACGGCTCGTTTGTCTCAATCTTCAGGGCTAACCTTGCGAATCCGGATGAACCGCCTTTCACTGGTGGCAGAATTGTCTGCAGTAACAGGTGGACCGATGCGGCCTGCACCCTGTATCCGGCGGCCACGGCGGCTACCGTGAACATGGCCTCCGGGTCATTGCCGGTCATCGAACGCATCCGCAGAGAATGGAATCCTGATATCGAGACAATGGAAGGAGCCTGGTTTGCCTATACATGTGCCCTGCACAAAGCCGGATATATGTCGGTCAGGGCTGTCTCGAACATTGTGGAGCCCCGCGACCTGAAGAGGTGGAACATCCCGCTGGCGCTCAGTAAACTGGAAACAGCTGTCGCTGACATACTGAACATATTAAGATCAAGATGAAACTGACACTGGGATTCTCACCATGCCCCAATGACACCTTCATCTTTGAAGCGATGGTGCACCGTAGGGTCGATACAGAAGGCATTGAATACGACTGGTTCCTGGCAGATGTTGAGGAGCTCAATCTCAGGGCCCTGGAAGCTGCCGTTGACATCACCAAGATGAGCTACCACGCCTATGCACACGCGGCACAGAACTATCTTCTCCTCGATGCCGGAAGTGCCCTGGGACGAAGTAACGGACCGCTGGTTGTGAGCCGGCGCAAGATTTACCCTGACGAGCTTAATGAGGCCGTGATAGCCATCCCCGGCTACCACACCACCGCCAACCTCCTCTTCAGCATCTTCTGGCCCGAAGCAAAGAACAAACACGAGTACCTTTTCTCAGATATTCCGGAAGCGGTCCTCTCCGGTGAGGCTGACGCAGGACTGATTATTCACGAGACCCGCTTTACCTTCGCGGCAATGGGACTTCTTAAAGTGGCTGACACAGGAGAATTATGGGAAGAGATGACCGGCATGCCAATACCGCTGGGCGGAATAGTAATCAACCGTAATATTCCCGAAGATATGGCACTGAAAGTAAACAGGACCATCCGGAGAAGCCTCGAATACGCAAATGCCAATCCCGCTGCCTCATTAGACTTCATTGAAAAGAACGCAAAGGAGATCAGCCCTGATGTAATGAAAGAACATATCAGCCTGTTTGTAAACAGGTTCACGCTTTCACTGGGCGAAGAGGGGCGGGGGGCAGTCGAAAAACTTTTTTCAGTGGCTGCCGACCGGAAGGTCATCTCACCGGTGCCCGAACGGATTTTTCTCATTCGATAACAACAGGGTACAAATTTCCCCTTTAAGTTTTTCCTGATGTAATCCGAGGAAGCTTTTTATATATCTTTGTGCAAAATTTCCAGCATGAATATCAATCAGCTTATAGAGAAAACAAGGACATACCGCAGGTTTGACGGCAAACATGAGGTCGATACCGACACACTTGTTTCTCTTGTGGATCTTGCAAGGCTCTCTGCCTCAGGTGCCAACAGACAACCTTTGAAATATATTCTGGTTAATGACCCGGAGAAGCGCAAGAGTGTATATGAATGCCTGGCTTGGGCAGGTTACTTTACAACCTGGGAAGGGCCTGAGCCGTCTGAGAGACCTACGGGATACATCATTTTCCTTGGCGACAAGGAAATTTCAGACACCTTCGGCATTGACCCGGGCATAGCTGCCCAGAGTATCATGCTCGGAGCCACATCACTGGGACTGGGAGGATGCATCATCGCATCGGTTAAAAAGGAAAAACTGAGGGCTGCCATGGAGATCCCGGCACAGTTTGATATCCTGCTCGTTCTGGCGATAGGTAAACCAGGTGAAAAAGTTGTAATCGAGACAATCCAGAACAATGACGTTAAGTACTGGAGGGATGAGAACCAGGTTCATCATGTGCCCAAGAGAACTCTTGATGAGATCATACTGCGGAAGTAAAGCCGCTTCTTTTTTTCTGCCTTTATTATTTGCTTTATTGTTCGCCGCACCGCTGAATCTGAACGGTCAGCAGTCATCATTAATACTCTTTCACGGCATTATCCTCGACTCCGGTACGCGTGAGCCCCTGACAGGAGCTCATTACATCAACATGCACCGCTCTGCCGGTGCAGCCGACTCACGGGGACAGGTCTCCTTTTATGCACGGTCCCTTGATACAGTGACCTTCACCTGCGTTGGCTACAAGGATTTCCGGATGGTAATCAGTGACACACTTTATGCAAGGGAATACACTGCAGGCATTTTTATGAGTTCTGATACCCTTATGATCGAAGGCGTCGTGGTAGTTCCACGGCTTGGAAACCTCAGGGCTGAGATAATGGCTGACAAACCTCCTGCCGACCAGGAAATGATTAACGCCTCAAATAATCTTAAATTATCAGCATACCAGGGCCTTACCAGCTACATCCGAACTGGGCGATCCGGCAATGAATTACGAGCTTCTGAGGCAGAAACAACGCACTGATGCCATTGAGAGGGGAGGCATTCCTTCTGATAAAATGATCGGGCTGAGCCCGTTCACAATAATTCCGATAATATATATTCTTGCAAAGGGTCTGCCTGAAGATCCGAAGCCTCCTGCTCCTCATATCTCCTCCCGGGAACTGCAGCAGATCCGTGCCATGCATGACTCGCTGATATATAAAAGAAAATGACCCGGAATTCCTTCCGGGCCATTTTTATTTGATTCTGATTCCGACACTTCTGACCTCAGATCGCCTACAGCCTAAGACCTTATCCCTTATAAAATAGCGCCTTAATAATGTGACTCGCCATCTTCGGGTTTTCCTTCAGCCTGCGCGTAGAATAGCCAAACCACTTTTTCCCGAACGGAACATAAACCCTCATCGAATGACCCTTGTCAACAATGCTCTTCCGCAGGGCCGGGGTGACACCATAAAGCATCTGGAACTCGTACATGTGCTTCGGAACGTTATATTTCTTAATAAGATCGTAGGCGCCATCGACAAGCGGCTTGTCATGAGTGGCTATGCCCACGTGGATTTTGTTTTTGAACATGAATTCGAGATCTTCAAGGAAATGCTGGTTGATCTCTTCGTATTTTTTGTAAGCTATGGCGGGAGACTCCACATAGATTCCCTTGCACAGCCTGTAGCTGGTGGGGATCTCCGGGGTATTCATGTCAAGCATCTTTTCAAGATCACTGTATGTCCTCTTCATATAAGCCTGGATGACAAGTCCCACGTTCTTCGGGAATTCTGCATGCAGACGCCTGTAAAGGGCTATCTCCATGTCGGTGCATGGTGAGTCTTCCATGTCAATACGGCAAAAGTTGTTGTAAGAGGCGGCTTTTGCCACTATCTCCCTCATCTGCAAGTAACAGGCTTCCCGGTCAATAAGAAGTCCGAAGCTGGTGGGTTTCAGTGAATAGTTACCCTTAATGCCCTGCTTCTGGGTCTCTTCTATCAGGTCGAGATATTCCTTTTTATTCTCCTCGGCCTCGTCAAGAGTCTTGATGAATTCTCCCAGCACGTCAAGCGTAACTGTAATTCCCTGTGAGTTAAGGTCTTTCGAAGCCTTCATGGCATCTGCCATTGTCTCTCCTGAAATATAGGCACGCGAAAAGATCCAGATGAATTTCTTCGGAAAATAGGGAAGTATCGATGCAATCAGTTTGTTGAACATAGTCTTATAAGTTTAATATTAGCCTCCAAATATAAATAAACAGCATTTTATGAAACCTGACATTTCTCTTGCCGTTTAAAATAGCAGACAAATAAAACAGATTTAATCCGGCATTTAAATGATGTTTATCATTGGAATGGCATGATTTATTGCATTTTTACGCTACCAGGAAAAAATAATTCAACAGTGCAACCATTTAAAATAACCCCGTGTCTTATTAATGTCTGCAGTTGATGATGAGTGAACAGCAAATAATTGATGGCTGCATCAGACACAGCAGAAAGGCACAGCAGCTTCTCTGGAAACAGTATTCCGGATACCTGCTGGGTGTATGCAGCAGGTATGCTTCTGACAGGCCGGAAGCCGAAGACATGCTGCAGGAAGCGTTCCTGAAGATCTTTTTTAATCTCAAGGAATATGCCGGTACAGGTTCTTTCAAAGGATGGCTCAGAAAAGTGACGGTTAATACGGCCATCACTTATTACCATAAAAATCTCCGTTATAAGCACCATATCGATATAGATGAGTATATGACAACGGAGACCGGTACCCAGGGATTTGAGGAGGACTTTTATACCGCGGAGGACCTATACAGGGTCCTCGGCGAGCTTTCGCCAGGGTACAGGACGGTGTTTAACCTATATACAGTTGAGGGGTATAAACATCATGAGATTGCCGAAATGCTGAAAATTGACCTGAATACATCCAAGTCTCAGTACAGCAGGGCACGGGCCGTTTTAAGAAAGAAGCTGGAAGAGCTGGCGAAAATAAAAAAGAATTATACCTGAAAAGGTAATGGCAGAAGAAGAAAGAGATATTAACCTTGAAAACCTGTTCCGGAAGAAGCTGGAAGGTTCAGAAATTGAACCTGGCAGTGACCTGACACGACGGTTTATGAGCCGTCTTGAGCACAGGGAATTCTTCAGGTTCAATCCTGCAAGGTTCAATCTGTACTACCTGACTGCCGCCGCTGCCGCTCTTCTGGTAGCAGGCATACTCATATTTTCCCGGGCTGATGAAGGAAGTCAGCAACCGTTAAGCGGCGACCCGATGCCGCAGGCAGAGACGGGGGTCCGGGCGGCGGACCCTCCTGCCACGGTTGCCGTCATTACAGAAGGCAAACAGATTCCTCCCGTGAGATACGCCAGGGCATCGCCTTCACCTGAGGAAAGCCTCCCCGGAGGCGGGAATCCTTCTCCGGCAAGGAACAGCAATATCACAATATCACCACGACAGGGAGATGCATCACTGAAAGTCGCCGGACAGTCCGGTAACACTGATATAGCTCTGAGATACAAGGGCATGCCACGACCTGTAATTGAAATGTCAGAGTCGTCAGGATGCGTGCCCCTCCGGGTAAGTTTCAGAAATGCCACATCCTGGTCATCCTCCGTGTTATGGAGTTTTGGCGACGGTGGTACATCAACGGAATCAGAAACAGATTATATTTTTGACCTGCCGGGGAACTACACCGTGACTCTGATTCTTACAGATGCAAAAGGAAGGACATCCGTGACATCAACAATGGTAGAGGCCTGGCCGGTACCCAAAGCTGCATTTGAAATACCCGAGAATGACGTTTCGCTCACTGACGGCAAGGTAGAGTTCAGGAATCTCTCGGTGGGTGCCACACAGTACCTGTGGGATTTCGGCGATGATGTATCCTCAGGGCTCTATGAACCTGAACATAAATACGACCGGTACGGGAAATATGATGTCACCCTGATAGCCTTTTCTGAAAATGGCTGCGCAGACTCCCTGACCCTGGCTGATGCTTTCACCGATACAGGAATGTTTCTCAGGTTTCCCAATGCATTCATACCAAACACCGGAGGCCCGACAGGAGGATACTACAGCCAGAGAACCGATGAGGTCAATCAGGTATTCCACCCCTTATCTTCAGGCGTCACCAGCTTCAATCTGAAGATTTACAGCAAACAGGGAATGATGGTGTTTGAAAGCAATGACCTGAATATCGGATGGGATGGTTATTACAAAGGCCAGATGTGCAGTCCGGGAGTATACATCTGGAAAGCCAGAGGCTTATGGAGAAACGGGCAGCCAATTGTTGAATCAGGTGATGTTACATTATTAAAATATTGATATACAGTAATTTAAAATTAAAATGTTGATATCTTCAGAAAGGCTTGGTCAATTTGTTGATTAAATTAGTAACAGCCCGTTTGTTGAATGCGTTCTAAATAGCTACATTCGTGATGAATTATAAAGGAACCAGATTGTCAGCAAGGACTAAATACCTGATAGGCTTTCTTTTGTTTACATCGGTTGTCATAAGAGGCCAGGACCCTCAGTTCTCTCAGTTCTATGCCAACCAGCTTTATCTGGCTCCCTCATTTGCAGGTGCGACGGAAGATTACCGTTTTGCGCTTAACTGGCGAAACCAGTGGCCCTCAATACCCGGTGTTTTTCATACCTACAGTGTCTCTTTCGACAAGGCCGTTCCGAACTTCAATTCCGGAATCGGCATCCTGGCAACATATGATGTCGCCGGCTCCGGGAACCTTAGTACCACGAACATCGGTCTTCTCTATTCGTACGATATCCAGATAAATGACGAGTGGCACTTCCGACCCGGCATAAATTTCAAATTCACCTACCTTGGCCTTGACCTTGCAAGGCTGGTATGGAACAGTCAGATTACCACCGGAGGCACACTTCCCCCTATCACCCCGCCGCCGTTTGACAATGTTGCTGACGTAGACTTCACAGCCTCCGGTCTCATATACAGTCCCAAGACCTGGGCAGGCTTTTCCGTTGACCACCTGCTGAGGCCGAGAACTTCATTCTGGGGTGAAGATGCCTCGATACCCATTAAGGTGGATTTCTTCGGAGGCTTCCAGATCATCAGCAGGGGGCGTCTGAAGAAGAAACTTACCGAAGTGATGTCGGTGGCTGCCAATGTAATGTTCCAGGGCAAGTTCTACCAGTCCGATGTCGGCCTCTATTATTACAAGGATCCGCTTGTTTTCGGCCTCTGGTACAGGGGTATACCGTTTGTGACATCACAGGCCGGCGATGCAGTGATAGGAATGGTAGGCATCAAGACTGACCAGGTTAATATCGGATTCAGCTACGACTTCACAATATCAAACCTCATAACCTCCACCGGCGGGGCATACGAAATATCTCTCATCTACTCATTCACCTCACAGGACATGCGCAGCCGGAAAGTACACGCCATCCCCTGTCCTGAGTTCTGATCCCTTTCCTTCTTCAGCCACTGCGGCTTGATTCAACGCCATATATTATATTTAAAATTTGTGTATGTTTGTGCGTTGAATTGTAAAACCTTAATCAAATCCTGAAAATGAACAAATCATACTTTGTTAGGAACCTTCTTCTGGTATCAGCTGTTACTGCAATTGGAGTACTGCTCGCTTCAGGCTGCAAGCAAAAGGATGCAGCCGGCACGCAGAACCAGTCCGCTGAAGCAAAAGGCATCGTTTACGTGGAACTCGATTCTGTCATCGCAAACTTCAATATGGCTGAAGACCTGACCACCAGCCTGCAGGACAAACAGAAGAATTCAGAGGCTGAACTGACGTCAAAATCGCAGGCTTTTGACCGCGATGTCAGAGATTACCAGAACAAGGCTCAGAAAGGTCTGATCACCAGGGCCACGGCTGCCGAGATGGAGCAGACTCTGTCACAGCAGCAGCAGAATCTGCTTGCACTGCGTGACGAAATGGCTTATAAACTCAATGAGGAAAGCCTCGTGGCTCAGCGCCAGGTGCTTGAGTATATAAACCAGTACCTCATCGAATACAATAAGACCCATCACTACCAGTATATCCTTGCTAAACAGTTCCCCGGACCTGTTCTCCTGAGTGATACAACACTTGATATCACTGCCGATGTTACAGCAGGACTGAATGCCAAATACCTGGCAGAAAAAACTAAGTAACGGTTAACGCCTGTTATTTTCCGGAGCCCGCACTTTAGCGGGCTTCGGCGTTTTGGAGACCTTCCTCTCGCGCCTTATCTTCCTCTCCTGTTCAGGAGTCACGATGATGAAAAGATCTTCGTCAGGCTTTTTCATGTGATACTGCTCACGGGCAAACTTTTCAAGATTATCATTGCTTGTGCGCAGTTCCTCAAGCTTTCGCTTGTCCTCCTCGATTCGCCCCATGTAATACTCCTTCTCCCTTACCAGCCTGTTGCGCGTCCTGACCTCCCTGACTCTTGAAATAATGTTGTTCGGGTCAAGCAAAAGAAGCCACAGTATGAAAATGAGGATGGTAATCATATACCTGTTCCTCATCCAGTGCGGCAACCTGTCGCGCAGGTTGATATTGCGGAGCCTTGTCAGCAAATCGGGTTTCACTCTGTCAGTTTGAGAACTCTTGAAAAAACATCATCCTCCGCTCATCAGGTATACCACCTGAACCTCATCACCGTCCCTGACAGTTTCACTGTCATAATTGTCACGCTCGATGAATCTGCCATTTACCTTCACAATCCTGAGCCTGAAAGTGTACTTTTTCACTTCAAGCAGCCTTGAGAGGCTGATGCTTTCCTCCTCAAGGGTAACAGGCTCATTGTTCAGTCTGATCTCCATGTACGCGGCACTGATGATTAATTAATGAACGGCAAATATAAGGACAATGTTGCACTTTTCCACCCTTTCAACAGCCTTACACTTTTGCGCAAAATCTTTTTGCCCAAGCCCCAGGCTCCATGCCCCATGCTCCAAGCTCCCTCCGCACTGTCTGTCTGCTCGCTAAAAATGCCGCCAGCTGGCGGACATTTCTTAACGCTCGCTCCCCATGCCCCCCGCCCCGATCTGCAATTCCGTGCATATTGACGATTATCATTTAATTGCGCATATTTATACTTTATCTTTGTTTCATAACCGCAGCCAAACAATCAGTAAATATGAATATCAGCGAAATCAGGTCGAAACACAAACTTCTCAAAAGATGGGAATACAACTGGACACCGCTCCAGAAAGGCTATACAGACAAAACACTTTATATTAATGTAGGTACCTGTGACATCCGTCAGAAGGATGTTCCGGCAGTGATGAAGGAAAAATTCATCGGTGGCAAAGGGTACGGCCTGCGTCTTCTCTGGGATGCAACTACCCCGGGAACAAAATGGAATGATCCTGAAAATGAGATCGTTATTTCTTCTGGTCCCATTGGCGGTATAACCCAGTACTCAGGCACTGGCAAGTCGCTGGTTGTTACAGTCTCCCCGCAGACAGACTCCATAATGGACAGCAACGTGGGAGGCTTCTTCGGCCCGTTCCTCAAGTTTTCAGGATTCGATGCACTGGAGTTGCAGGGGAAATCGGAGGAGGATGTCATCATCTTCATAAACGGAGTCGATCATTACATCGAAATATTCGAAGCTCCTGCCGAGGCATATGACAGTCATATCCTGGCTGAGCAGCTGACTGAGATGTTTGCTGACAGTGATTCAGACAAAAGAAATATAGGCGTGGTTTCATCAGGCTCCGCCGCTGAACATTCGCTCATCGGAATGCTGAACTTCAGCTTCTGGGATCCCAAGCGTAAAAAGGCAAGGCTGAAACAGGCCGGCCGCGGAGGCATCGGCACGGTATTCCGCAATAAAAAGATTAAGGCGCTTGTCTGCAAGATACCAGGGGTCAAGGGTAACCTTAACAATGTGGTTGACCTCGATGCAATCATGGAGAGGGGACGCAGGTTCAACCGTGAGATGCGGGAGCTCGACGACAAGCAGTGCAAGATGCGCCAGATAGGAACAGCACATCTGATGGAGGTAATGGATGACCACGACCTGCTTCCGACACACAACTATAAATTCGGATCGCATAAGGACTCGCCTAAGATTGACTCCGGAGTATGGAAGTCGTTCTTCACCCAGGGTATCCCCGACGGCTGCTGGATTGGCTGCAACATGGCATGTTCAAAGGCGGTCGACGATTTTGTTCTGAGTTCCGGGCCTTACAAGGGTCAGGCGGTAATGGTTGACGGACCTGAATATGAAAATGCGGCAGGACTGGGTTCCAACGGCGGCTTTTTCGATCCGCGCTATATAATCGAGGCCAACTTTTACTGTGACACCTACGGCATCTGTACAATCACCTGGGGTACCAGCCTTGCATTTATTATGGAGTGTTATGAAAACGGCATCCTGAACAAGGAACGCACCGGAGGCCTGGAACTCAGGTTCGGTAACATACCGCCCGCACTGGAGTTGCTGCACCAGGTGTCGCGCGGCGAAGGTTTCGGCCTGATTGCAGGACAGGGGATACGCCGTATGAAACAGATCTTCGCAGAAAATGGGTGGGGTGATGCTGCCTTCATGAAAGACATTGGAATGGAGAACAAGGGACTCGAGTACTCGCAGTATATGTCGAAGGAGTCGCTGGCTCAGCAGGGCGGTTACGCCCTCACCAACAAAGGCCCGCAGCACGATGAGGCCTGGCTGATATTCATGGATATGGTCAACAACCAGATTCCTACTTTTGAGAACAAGGCCGAAGCACTGCATTATTTCCCGATGTTCCGTACCTGGTTCGGACTCGTGGGTCTCTGCAAGCTTCCATGGAACGATGTGGAGCCGGAAACAAATGCACAGACCGATGAACCGGCAAAAGTGCCTGAGCATGTCGACAACTATGTGACTATCTATAAGGCTGTCACAGGCAGGGAGTTTGACAAGCACAGGCTGATTGAGGACTCCGAGCGTGTTTATAATTTCCAGAGGGTCTTCAATATCCGCCGCGGCTACGGCCGGCGGGTGGATGACGACCAGCCATACCGCGCCTGCGGTCCTGTCACCGTGGAGGAATATGAATCAAGGGCCGAACGATACGACAAGCAGCTGAAAGAGAAGATAGGCGTCGATCCTGCCGGCAAGTCCACAGAAGAGAAGATGAAGCTGACACGTGCGCACAGGGAGGAACAGTACAACAAGCTCCGTGATGCGGTTTACAAACGCCGCGGCTGGAATAACAACGGCATACCCACCCTGGAACATCTGAAAAAGATCGGAATGGATTTTCCGGAGGTCATCGAGGTAGTGAGACCGCTACAGTAACTTAAATGAAAGAGGCCGGAGTCTGTACAGACTCCGGCCTCTTACTTTTTTCATTCAAATCTTAAGACCTGAGACCCTCAGCCCACCATTTTTCCCTGTAGCTCCCTCAGTTCATCCCACCGACCCTCATTGGCCAGCAAAGCCTGGTGAGGCCAGGATTCAGGATTATGAATGCGGTACCTTTCGCCTCCGTCATTCAGGAGATATTCCGAAATTACCGCGGGGCTCATCTCTGAAAGCGCCTTCCACGTTGTAACACCACGGTTGATAAGAAGCTTTGAGATCTTGGGGCCAATGCCCAGAACAATCTTCAGGTCATCCTGAACGATTTTCCCGGAGGCAGGGACTCTGACCGCCTTTGACAGGTTTCTTTCCGGCAGCATTCCGGGCCTCGGTTTCCAGCTTTTCGGCCTTAAGCTTCAGCGCTGAGATCTCAGCATCCTGCCTTTCGATACGGCCTTTCATCGTGTTGTTTTCTTCACCGAGGTTTTTCAGTTTCAGATTCAGGGAGGCGTTATTTTCCTCGAGCTCAGTACATTTTTTACATTTCATTGATTTCCTGACATAATACCCGATAAGAAATCCCAACAGGGCTGCCACAAGCAACACCAGGATGATAAATGCCAGGTCGGAAGTAAATCGTTCTGCCATAGTTTTTTACATTTTTATATTAATTTCTGTTCTTCTGTTCAGTGCCCTTCCTTCAGGAGTCATGTTGTCGCCTGCGGGCTCACTTATTCCTTTCCCTGATACCTCAATCTGCTCCGGTCTTATGCCTGCCATTGCAAAGCATGTTCTGACAAACTTTGCCCTGAGATTACTGAGCATCAGATTGAAATCAGCAGGTCCCTGGCTGTCTGAATGACCGGTTACAGTGACCCTCGCTTCAGGATGATTGTCGAGGTAGAGTTTAAGTGCGGACATATACCCTGCAGGAGCAATTTCCGCCATGGCAGATGCACGTGATGTCTCGAAATATACTTTCTGGGTCCCGGCAGCACCAAGGAATGTCTTTGCCTCTTCCAGGGAAGCATTAAGCGCAGCCAGGGCAGCTTCCCGGGGACTGAAAATCTCACCCTGAACGGGCGAGTTGCGGCAGTCGCACCTTGTCCTGCAGACAAACCAGTAAGCTGAACCGGCAATCCACAGAATCAGGAGAATGATTAGCAGGAAAACAAGTTTCTTCATGGGCTAATGATCTTTATTTACCTTATTCAGCTAAAGTTATACAGAAAATGAATGCCAGTCAAGAGTATTTCGGATAATAAAGCCTACTTTTGCGCGGCCTGTAAAAAGAAATAATCGTTGCCACACATTGACGGCAAACAGGGCATAATAAATTATCATCTATGTTATTTGAAAAAATGGGGCTTTCGCCCGAAATCCTCAAGGGGATAAAAGAACTTGGTTTTGAAACCGCCACTCCCATACAGGAGAAAGTCATTCCTTACCTTCTCGAAAAAAAACGTGATCTCATAGGCCTGGCGCAGACAGGCACCGGCAAGACGGCTGCTTTTGGTCTCCCCGCCCTTCAGACCCTCAGACCTGAGGCTATGATACCCCAGCTGCTTATCCTGAGTCCGACACGCGAGCTTTGCATGCAGATTACCCGTGATCTTGAGAACTACGGTAAATTTATTGACGGACTTAGAATAGTAGCCGTCTACGGCGGTGCTGACATCTCGAAACAGATATCGGCACTGAAGCACGGGGCCCACGTTGTTGTTGCCACCCCTGGCCGCATCTTCGATCTTGTACGGCGCAAACGCATAGACCTTTCAGGCGTCTCGACGCTGGTCCTCGACGAGGCTGATGAAATGCTGAAAATGGGCTTCCGTGATGATGTCGATGCCATCCTTGCAGAGACTCCAAAAGAAAAGAACACACTTCTTTTTTCAGCAACAATGTCACCGGGAATTGTGGCGATTGCAAGAAAATATATGCGTGACCCATGGGAGATCACAATAGGCCAGAAGAATGCAGGTGCCGATAATGTCACCCACATATTCCATATGGTCCATTCGAGGGATCGCTACGACGCACTCAAACGTGTGGTCGACTTTTACCCTGACATTTACGGCATCGTCTTCTGCCGCACGCGACAGGAGACGAAGGAGGTGGCAGCATCACTGATGCGTGACGGTTATAATGCCGAAGCCCTTCACGGCGATCTGTCACAGCCGCAGCGCGACTATGTAATGCAGAAGTTCCGCGACAGGAATCTCTCCGTCCTGGTGGCCACCGACGTTGCTGCCCGCGGCCTCGATGTGGAGAGCCTTACTCACGTTATCAACTACAACCTTCCCGATGACCACGAGGTCTATACCCACCGTTCAGGCCGCACAGGCCGCGCCGGAAAGGAAGGAATGGCAGTCTCCATCATCAACATGAAGGAACGCGGGTATATTACCCAGATTGAAAAGGTGGTACGCAAGACAATAGTCCAGAAACCGGTGCCCGGCGGACAGGAGATATGCGAGCGCCGTCTCTTCAGCCTCATCGAGACAATGCAGAAGGCTGATGTGGACCAGGGCCAGATCAACCTCTATATCGACAAGGCGTACGAGATGCTCAGCGACCTCTCAAGGGAAGAGATAATAAAGAGATTTGTGTCGCTCGAATTCAGCAGGTTCCTGGCGTATTACAAGAACGCTCCTGACCTCAACAGGGCGGGACAGAAACAGTCGCATGAGGCTGCCGCACCCGCGGAAGAATCAGGCAAACGCGCCAAAGGCAAGTCCATGGCCCGTATTGTCCTTAACGTAGGCAAGGGAAAGAAGATCACCAAGCGCGAGATCATCAACATGGTGGCCAGCGTACCCAGTGCACAGAATGTAGAGATCGGACTCATCGAGATATATAAAAAGGCATCATCCGTTGAGGTTGAAAGCAAGATGGCAAAAATGATAGTTGCTGAGCTTAACGGCAAGTCTTACAAGGGTTTACGCATCGCAGCCGAGGAGAACTATGAGTTCACCGGCGCCGCCGCCGATGCAGACCGTACCTGGGAGCCCCGGCACCGGACCAAATCCCGCCGGTATTAAACTGTCTGCAATTTTTCAGCGGATAGGGGTTAACCCTTTTTATGCTATATATTATACCAGGTTAATTGGATAATTAACCTGGTATTGGCTTTACTTTTATAATTTAGCGTAATGAAAATCATAAGTATGAGAGCGCAGGCAGTTAATATATTATATGTTATCCTGTGGGCCGCCTCTGTTTCCGTTTTACTTTCATCGTGCAGGCATGAAGCGGTTCTGGATCAGAATCTTCCCGAGATATGTTTCGAACGGGATGTGCTGCCCATTTTCCGGACCAGTTGCAGCATCACAGGGTGTCATGACGGAACCGGAGAGAGTAATTACGTTTTCGACAATTACCTCGACATAAAGAGTTCGGTGGTGCCCGGCAAACCTGAGGAAAGCCCTGCCTACAAGGCTGTCATCACCTCTTTCGGCGAAAACAGGATGCCTCCTGATCAGCCGCTTTCACTTGAAAACAGGACTATCATCCGGTTATGGATTTTGCAGGGGGCAAATCCCACATCGTGTCAGGATCCGACGGAACAGCCTCCCGGATATGTCAATCCGCGTGCCTGCTTCCAGCGTGACATCCTGCCTTCACTCGTCTCAGGCTGCGCCACTACCGGTTGCCATGATGTCGCCACACACGAGGAGGGATATACTTTTGTCAGTTACTCAACCACTATGCACGCAGTTACTCCGGGGAACCCGGGTGAAAGTAAACTCTACAAGGTGATTACGGCACCTGTTGGTGAGGATGACAGGATGCCGCCGCCACCGTTAAGCCGCGTCTCCCCGCAGCAGTGATCGATTCTATTGCTGCCTGGATCGGCTACGGAGCGCCTGACGAGTTCTGCGGTGAGGTATGTGATACGATAAATCCTGTCACATTTTCCGGTACTCTCTGGCCTGTCATCCAGACCTCGTGCCTGGGATGCCACGGTGCGACAAATCCCGGCGGGTCAGTCAGGCTGACGAATTATTCAGATGTTGCCGCTGTCGCTTCCAGCGGTATGCTGATGAATGCCCTCAAAGGCAACGGTGTCCCCAAAATGCCTCCTGCAGGTTCCCTCTCTGTATGCAGGATACGGCAGTTCGCTCTTTGGATAAATAACGGTTACCCAAACAATTAGATACAGCCCTATGAAGCCTTCCCTTCTATTTCTGGTATCAATTATAACGGTTATAATTGTATCCTGTTATTATGACAGCGAAGAGGCTCTGTATCCTTCACTCAGCTCCTCGTGTGATACGGCGAATGTCACCTTCAGCGGCACTGTGGTCCCCATTTTGAGCAACAACTGTCTTACCTGCCATTCGAATTCAACAGCTGCCTCATTTGGAAATAATATAAGGCTTGAGAATTATGCCGATCTGAAAGCAAACGCCGTTGCTGTGCAAGGGTCGATAAATTATACGGGCACATATTCACGATATGCCGAAAAACGGGGGCAAGCTTAAAGAGTGTTCCCTGAGACAGTTTGATATTTGGGTCTCACAGGGTATGCTCAACAATTAACAAAGCGGTGATCATGAAAAAAACCTTTGCTTCCTTTTTGCTTGCACTGCTGACTGTCAGTCTTGTTGCTCAGGACGATCTGATGGATCTTCTCAATGAGAATGCCGTTCCCGAAATTAACTTCACTACAGCCACCTTCAAGTCAACCCGGATTATGAACGGCCACTCTGTTGAAAGGATGCCGCCGGGACAGCTTGACTTCAGGATTTCACACCGTTTCGGGACGGTGAATTCAGGAGCGTATGAATTCTTCGGGCTTGACCAGGCCAATATTCACTTCAGCCTTGAATACGGAATTTTTAACTGGTTGATGATTGGCGTCGGACGCGGAACATATGAGAAAACATATGATGCATTTACGAAGCTTACACTGCTGCGTCAGTCCTCCGGAGCCAGAGTGATGCCGGTGACAGTCTCCTTCTTCACCTCCGCCGCTCTCAGAACCTATAAATGGCCTGACCCTGACCGTACAAATTATTTTACTTCGCGCCTGGCATATACCTCACAGGTGCTGATTGCCAGGAAAATAAGCCAGGGACTCTCCCTGCAGCTGACACCAAGCTACGTGCACCGTAATCTTGTTGCAACAGAGCTTGATCCCAATGACCTCTGGGCAATGGGGGCAGGTGGCAGACTTAAACTGTCAAAACGCATCAGCCTGAATGCAGAATACTTCTACCTGGTCAATGCTGACAACACATATTTGAGCAGTCCTGTTTATAATCCACTCTCAGTGGGAGTCGATATTGAAACCGGCGGACATGTGTTCCAGCTGATACTTACCAACTCCCTTGCAATGATAGAAAAGGGCTTTATCGGTGAGACTACAGGCAGGTGGATGAACGGAGACATACATATCGGATTCAATATTTCCAGGGTATTTACGTTAAAGAAATAAAAGATAAAATTATGAAACGAACATTCGTCCTCATCATCTTCACAGTGCTGGCGCTCTCGGTAAGTGCGCAGAAGTATATGACCAAGACCGGTTTCATCGGTTTTTTTTCGCATACGCCAATGGAAGACATAACCGCTGACAACAACCAGGTAGCAGGCATTCTCGACATTTCGACCGGAGAACTGGTGTTCCAGGTGCTCATTAAATCATTTCATTTTGAGCGTGCCCTCATGGAAGAGCATTTCAACGAGAACTACATGGAATCTGAGAAATTTCCGAAATCGAGCTTTAAGGGGAAAATAACAAATCTCGCATCTCTGGACCTTAAGAAGGCAGGGACATATGAGGTTGTGGCTGAAGGCCAGCTTACGATACGCGATGTTACAAAACCGGTGACTGTAAAAGGAACGGTGGAGGTTACTGCTACCGGATTAAATGCAAATGCGAAGTTCAAAATCGTGCCGGAAGATTATAACATCGCTATCCCGGGTGTGGTAAGGGAGAAGATCGCAAAGGACCTCGAGGTTACTGTTATAATGAAATATTCACCGATGTAGACTTAAAACTGACGTTATGAAACCGCGTACAAAAACAGTGCTCATCATTGTCGGATTTCTCTTCCTGGCAGGCGCTGCAGCAGGCTTTTACATGTTTAACCTCAAGGCAAAGGACATGAACAGGGTTAAACCTGATTATGTCATCACTGCAACTGATTTGCTTAAAGCCTTTGAGGAGGATGAGGTTTCGGCGGCTGCAATGTATGTTGGCAAAACCGTTGAGGTCACCGGGGAAATTGGCGCTGTGACCCAGGGAGAAGAGAATTCCCTGAATGTTGCTCTTAAGACTGGCAATGATTTTTCCGCAGTTATCTGCACAGTTCCTGTAGGTGAGGCCGCAGGAAATCCTGAGGCCGGCAGGCAGGTCACAGTACGCGGAGAATGTTCCGGCTATCTGATGGATGTTCTTCTTAAAAACTGTGTGATAATAATTCAATAGTCATTTAAGAAAGTCTTCAGGGGCGTAGTCTTTCAGGACCGCCCTTTATATATTTCTTCAGCATATTTCAGTCTGTTTCTGTCCGCAATTGATTATCTCTGCAGGATAATTTATAATTGCATTCAAAGAAATAATTTCAGCTCCATGAAGACCCTGCTCCTTATCATTGTTTTCCACCTCTTCCTGCTGACACCTGCGGACTCTCAGCCGGGAAGAGATATTGATAACCTGCTACCCCTGAAAAGACAGGTTGAATTATATAATAATAATCTTGCGTGGAAGCTTGACAGCATCCTTCCTCAGATTATGCG
Organism: uncultured Bacteroidales bacterium; assembly: GCA_963757935.1. Lineage (GTDB taxonomy): Bacteria > Bacteroidota > Bacteroidia > Bacteroidales > VadinHA17 > SR-FBR-E99. The sequence continues at coordinate 224,669 of CAVWSZ010000005.1, forward strand.
GAGAGAGAAAATTGATATGTGGGTTGTCATATGTTTTGAGAACAGCGAAGATCCCGTCTACCGGACACTCACCGCCTGGCCGGGCGACGGAGCCCGCAGGCTGTCGATACTTGTCTTCCACGACAGCAGGGAGGGGTTTAAAAAGCTCTCCGCCACCTGGCACGGCGCTTATGCCTCAGGGTATTTTTATGAAAATATCTTTACTGACAGGTCTAAAGGTCCTGACGGACAGTTCCTTGCATTGGCTGACTATATCCGTAAAGCGGATCCTCAGAAGATAGCGATCGACTATGATACGGAGATACTTGACGACTTCGCGCATGTCAACGGACTATCACACTTTCACTATGAGAAGCTTTATGAAGCACTGGATAAGAAATACAGGTCAAGACTGACATCTGCCAGAAAAGTGATAATGGGATGGTATGAAACACGCAGTCCCTGGGAGATAAGTGTCTACCGTCACCTCGGGGGCATAACCCACGATCTTATACAGGAGTTCTTCAGCAATGGCGTGATCATCCCTGATGTGACTACGACTGCGGAGGTCAGGTTCTGGATTGTTGACCGTCTGAGGGGACTGGGTCTTGATTACTGGTTCTTTCCTTCGATTGATATTGTCAGATCATCGGCCGGAATCGCCAGGTACGGAAAAGATGACGATGTGATCCGTCGCGGAGACATGATCCACTGTGATGTCGGGATAAGCTACCTGGGACTGTCAACTGACATGCAGCATAATGCCTATGTATGCCGTATCGGGGAGACAGAGGCACCTGCAGATATACAGGCCCTGTTCGATAAGGGAAAGAGACAACAGGATATTATACTCGGGGAGATGAAAGAGGGAAGGACAGGCAATGAGATACTTAAGGTTTGCCTTGAGAGGGGCAGGAGCGAGGGCCTGAACCCGGTGATATACAGTCATCCTGTCAACTACTACGGTCACGGGTCAGGAATGATGATAGGGTTCACCGAGAGGCAGGAGGCTTTCAAGGGTACTGGTGAGCATCCCCTTTATCCGAATACTTCATATTCTATGGAGTTCAGTGTCTCGGCCGACGGTGCCCGGATGGAACAATGACACAGTCTCCCTGGGCGTGGAGGACGATATGGTCTTTACAAAAGACGGTGCGCGATTCATCGACGGCCGACAGGAGGAGTTGTATCTCATCAGATAAAAAATTTCAGGTGACAGGGTATTTCAACCAGATTTTTTTTCATAGCTTAACATGTCTGTTTAAACAGAAAGGAGTACCACATGTGTTTTTCAGCTGAAGCAAGTTTTGCAGGCGGGGCTATAATCACGGTCATCGGTATTGCCTCACTCAGAAAAGCTTCGAAGACCTCGCAGCTTCCTTTTGCATCAATTCCTTTGATCTTCGGTGTCCAGCAGATCTCAGAAGGATTCGTATGGCTCTCTCTGCAGTCGCCACACCCACCGCCGGGACTTTCACTTCCTTCAATGATTTTTCTCCTCACGGCGCTGGTGATATGGCCGACAATGATACCTTTCTCGGTACTCCGCATGGAAGAGTCGGAGAAAAAGAGAAGGATGCTCAAATTCTTCCTTGTTGCAGGCTTCATAACCTCTCTTTATTATGGGGCAGGACTGGTTATCTTCAATACCACCCCCATGATCAGCGAGCATCATATCAGGTATGCCAATGATTTCCCGGTGCGTCTCTCACTCCCGGTATTCGGTTTTTATCTCATAGCTACGCTGACGCCTTTCTTTATATCAGGCGCTAAGAGAATGTCGCTGATGGGTATTCTCATGATGGTGTCGTGTTTTATTACCGGCGTGGTTTATACCGAGTATCTCACTTCTGTCTGGTGCTTTTTTGCAGCTCTGACGAGCGGGGTGATCTACTGGATACTGAGCGAAGTGCCTGAAACAGTGCAGCCGGAAAATGTAGGCCTCATCAAGGTCCCAGACAATCGGAGCATCTGGTCACGCTGGCGCAATTAAATGGGGGTGTTAATCAATAAAACGGAACGACATGTTCGTAAAACTTTATCTCATCGCTTTGCCTGTATTCTTCGCCATAGATATGGTGTGGCTGGTGCTGGTGGCAAGGAATTTCTACCAGAAGCACATCGGCTTCCTTATGAAGCCTGATGTAGGCTGGGTGGCAGCAGGTATTTTTTACCTGCTCTTCATTGCAGGCCTTGTGACCTTCGTAATCACGCCGGCCGTTGAGAAACACTCCTGGGTACACGCAGTCCTTTTCGGTGCTTTCTTCGGGCTCATAACCTATGCCACCTACGACCTCACAAACCTGGCAACCCTGAAAGACTGGCCTTTGCTTGTTACAGTGGTTGACCTGATCTGGGGCATGGTACTCTCGGCATCGGTCTCGGTAGTGACTTACCTTATCGCCGTCAGGGTCTTGTCCTGATTTTTTTACATTATGCATTTCACTCCTCTGTCAGCCACGGCCTCCTTATATAAGGATTAAGTCGTAAATTTACCCGGAGAATACACCCGGGCAGATCTTAATTTCAGGAATGAAGGCCGTCACAGTAAAGGAACTCAGCCAGGAACTGACTTTTCGTACACCGAAGGAGCTTCGTGACTTATGTCTCAGGCTTTCACGGTTCAAGAAGGAGAATAAGGAACTCCTCACTTACCTTCTGTTCGAGTCGTCCGACGAACAGCTCTACATTGCAAATGTTAAACTGGAGATAGATACGCAGTTCGAACAGATAAACAGGAGCAGCTACTACCTTATTAAAAAGAGTATCCGGAAAATCCTGGCAATGACGAGGAAGTACATAAGGTACTCTCAGAAGAAACAGACCGAAGTCGAATTGCTGATTTATTTCTGCACGAAGCTGAGGAAATTCTCTCCCCCGATTGACAGAAGTACCGCCCTCGTGAATATATACACAAGGCTGACAGATACCGTTATCAGGAAACTGCCCCTGCTCCACGAGGATCTGCAGTATGATTACAGACTTGAAATAAATGAGTTAAATAATAAGACCAAGCCTTGAAAAAGATCATTCATTTATCGGATCTGCATGTCGGACATGAGGACTGCGGCGAAAAATTCAGCGCCCTGGTTGACAACATCACATTCCTGAAGCAACCGGCAGAACATTATATCATAGTCATCACCGGCGACATTGTTGATAATGCCAACCACGCAGAGCAGAGGGAGGAAGCATTTAATACTATTAGCCGGCTTAAACAAAACGGGTACACGGTGCTTGTCATTCCCGGCAACCACGACTACGGCACAGGCTCCATGGGCTCTGCTCAATATGTCAACATTTTTAAGGAAAAGTTTTACGGAACGGCTGATGTCACTTATCCCAAACTTGACATCATCGGTGAAATTGCCTTTATGGGTCTCGATACAACGGCGGAGGAGCTTCACTGGAGCGACCGGTTTCTTTCAGAGGGCGAGTTGGGGGAGGACCAGCTGCTGAGACTGGAGCAGATGCTGCTTGATCCGGAGGTTATCAGCCGGAAGAGGGTTGTGTACCTGCACCATCATCCATTCGATTTTAATCTCGGGATGCAGCTGAGAGACAGCCAACGGCTGAAAAGCATAATTGAGTACAAAATTGATATGCTGCTCTTCGGGCATCTGCACCGGAATCCTGTTACTGCCGGAAAGATATTTCACGGTGCATGGGGCATTGTCAGATGCTACAATGCAGGATCTTCTACTCATAAAAACGGACATGCCGGCTTCCAGCGGGTCATCGATCTCTCTGAAGGCGATCCCAGGATGGACTACGACGGTAATTTTATTTAATCCGGTCCGTTTTTGCCAGTTTGATTGTAAAGAGATGCTGACTGTTCAGCTTGCCCCGGCATATGTAGATGCCGGCACGTATATCTGAAACATTTATTCTGATACTCTGCTCCCCTGCGTCTAAGTTGCATGATGTCAGAGTTTTGACGAATCTCCCTGAAATGTCATATAACCCGATCTCACATTTGCCTTCGCGGTTGAGGGTAAACTGAATGAGTCCCTGATCGTTTATGGGATTCGGAAAACAGAGTACCGTTGTGGAAGCCCCGATATTCCTGATTGCAGTCAGTCCTGTCTCAAAACATCCAAGGTCAGGCGCCGACCCGGCAAAGGTAAGTCCCACATTTACCCCTGCATCAATAAGATCGCTGCCTGGCATCAGATGCATATATTCGATATCGGGCAGACTACCGTCGGTTTTCCTCGGTCCTCTTGCTGCTGCGGCATCAATACTTCGGAAGTCTGCAGCCGTAACCACGAACGGGGAGAGCCAGCTGTTCTTCTCCTGCAGGGCAAAGCTGCCTATCTCGGCCTTGTTCCCGAGGTCGGCGCAGTTTTTTACTGTCAGTGTTTTCCCCTCTGCAAGAGCCTGTGTAATTCTGAAATTTGCTGTCAGGTTGTTGTGCCCGGTGCAGTTGTAGAGAGTCATCGACCCCATGTTGTTGTTCTGGTCAAACCCTTTCGCCTTGTTCCCGAAGGCGAGGCAGTTCTTCAGGGTGAAATTATGCTTCAGTGTTTTGTCATCGCTGCCCCCCATCTTAAAACCATTGCCGTTGGCATTTGCCCCGGCATCAGTTCCGTCTTCGAGGTAGCCGTTCTCAAACGCCCAGCAATTCTCCGCCGAGGTGCTAATATCATCAGCCCCCCTCAGGTATCCGTCCCATCCGTCGTCACTGTTCTTCCATGCCCGGCATCCGTAAAAATAATTGCCGCTGCCGGCAGTAAGCTTCGGGGCAAAGCCGTCAGCATCTCCGTAGTCAGGAGGATCGGCATTGAAGTACGAGTCGCAGTTTTTGACGGTGTTATAGGAAGCACCGCCGTCGATCTGCAACCCGCTGTCCCTGTTGCGGTAAAAGGAACAATTTTCGATTATATTGTGGCTGCCTCCTTCGATCTTCATGCCGTTATCTCCGGCACTGGTGATTTCAATCCCTTTTATATGCCAGTAGCTCCCTGTAAGCCTTATGCCCCTGTTGCTGCCGTCAAGCGGCTGCCCGGAGAAGTTAAGCACCGGACGCTCACCTGGATTGGCAAACAGCGATATGGGGGAGGCTTCGGTTCCGCTTATGGTTATGGTGATCGGAGTGACAAGGTTATAGGTTCCGCCTTTGATAAATATTGTCTGGCCCGGCTGTACCACTGTCACGGCTTTTTCAATGGTGCGGAAAGGATTCAGCGCAGTACCGCTGCCGCTGTCAGAGCCTGTGGGGGACACATACCAGGGCTGGGCGCACACAGTCAGAGCCGCGAGGAGAAGAATTATAAAGACTGTGTACCTTTTTGACAACATTCCGTTCAGATTGATGTTTTATAATAGTACTTGTTTTTTAGAAAAATGTTTCAATTTTTAATGCAAAAGACCCTGACAGGCCTGGCTTCTTACCGCTTTGAAAAGTTTATTTTATATTTGTTAACCCGTTAAAAAACAGACGAAGATGAAAATAAATAACAACGAAGAAATTGTAGCCGGAAGGGTAGAGGTGGAAGGTGCGAAGGATGTAAGGATGAAAATACTCATCGGTCCCGGTGACCGGTCAGACAACATCATAATGCGGCACTTTACTGTTGCTCCGGGAGGCAATACACCTTTTCATCAGCATAACTACGAGCATGTAATCAAGGTCGAAAGCAACCGCGGTATCGCCGTGGATGAGAACGGTGTTGAGCACGAGGTGAGAAAGGGCCAGAGCCTGTATGTGGCGCCAAATGACAAGCACCAGTTCCGGAATCCGTTCAGTGAGGATTTCGAATTCATCTGCATCATTCCCAATCCTGATAAATAACCCCGGATTCAATCCCGGACTCAACCCGACTGCAAGACCTCAGACCGCAAGACCTCAGACCGCCAGCTGGCGGATCAGACCTCAGGCATCATAATGTCATCCCTTCGGGATTCAGAGACCTCAGATATCAGACCCTCAGACCTCAGACCTCAGACCTCAGATTCAGCCCTCAGACTCTGAGACCCTGAGACCTTCAGACCTTTTGTCTCCCCCATGCATCATTTGCCCCTTCAGGGCAGTCATTAAAATTATAAACCTGCCTCAGACAATAATCGTCTTTTTTCGTCGTCTTAAATATAAAATCACACTATGGGACTCTTCAATCTCAAAAAGAAAAAACATCCGGAAAATCTTACAGAAATAACCGATGGGTCAGAAACACGCCACGGTGACCTCCCGGAAGGTGTCACAGCCCCCGGAAATCTCAGAAGCTTTTTCTCCGGCAACGGCGACGGCGGGATCACCGCCATCTACAACTTTCTTCAGGCAGATTTTGAATCGAGAGGCTACAATGACGCACTCATCAATCCTGATGACAGCAACAGGGCCGACAATATCCAGCTTCTGCAGCACGACCTGTTTCTCCTCATTGAGAAGTCGGCGACATATTATGAGGGCCTGTTGAAGGAGACAGACTTCCATATCGGGTCGCGGAGCAGGGCAGGACTCATAGACCTTGTTGAAGAGCTCAAGACCCGAAAGGAGCTGGTTACTGACCATATTGAGAAAATAAAAGTCATAAAAAGCGAGGCCACAGGTGGGACTGGCGCTTCTCAGCGTATCACCCTCTCGTACCAGAGAGGCTTCATGCGGGGCTTATCCGCGCTTACCCAATCCAAGGTGTTAAATAAAAAGCTTTGAACCGATGAAAGATCTCTGGTTAAAAATCGGTTGCTACCTGACCGGCTACAAGTACAGTATTATCAAGGAATCAAGTGAGACCAGCGCCCGCACGGTTACAAAATACCTTTCGGCGATCCTCATAATAAGCATCATCTGGGGTTTTATCGGCTTCAACTTCTCACAGCGCTACCTTCATACAGGCCTCTGGGGTTCGGCCCTGGTCAGCCTTGTGATGGTGATCATAATCATACAGATAGAACGCCAGATAATCCTTTCGTCAGGGAAAAATAAAATGGTGATTATTTTCAGGGTGCTCATAGGCATCGTGATGGCCCTTATCGGGTCTGTGATCATGGACCAGATCATGTTCAGGGAAGATGTGGAGAAGCAGAAGATCACCAATATCCAGGAGGAGGTCAATATTGTGCTTCCCAAGAAGACACGGGAGCTTGACATGCAGATCAGTCAGCTCGACTCCGCGATTGTAATCAAGGAGGCGGAGCGTGCTGCAATAATTGAGGAGATCACAAGGCGACCCTTCGTGAAGAGCACAACCACTGAGACGAAGCATATTCCGCTGCAGGTCAACGGCAGCAACGGCGAAAGGAGGGACACAGTGGTCAGGAGAACAGACTATACCCTTACAGATGTCTCGAACCCCAAGGGTGAACTTCTGCCTGACATCGAAACCCAGATCAGTAAGCTCCGCGAGCAAAAATCGGCCAAGGAGAACAGTAAGATAAACATCCGGCAGGAGCTGGAAGCGGAGCTGAGCTCGAAGACCGGTTTCCTCGACGAACTCAGCGTACTCTTCTCTATCCTGCTTTCGTCCAACATAGCCCTGGCAGTATGGATACTCTTCTTCGCATTCTTCCTGACAATCGAGCTGTTTGTCCTTGTCAACAAATTCGGAGAGAAGGAAAATGACTATGACAGGATCATAGGGCACCAGATGGATGTACGCATGAAGATGCTTGATAAGCTTACCGATAAGCCGTAGACAGGATACCTGTGGCGACTCTGAAAGGGTTGTTTCCTTTCATGTTGCCGCCATAAAGTAAAAAACCGGCGGCTGTTATTGAGCTGTGTAACAAAATATTTTTAACTTTTTGGAAATATAATCCGATCAGTTATGAAAGCTCCCGGGAAAATAGCGTTCTCAGGGCTAATTGTAATAATTGCCGCCCTGGCATCCGGATCCCTTATTTTGTCTGACAGATCCGGAAAAACTTCCAGTGAATATGAAGGTGTAACATTTCTGAAGGGTCTTACTGACAGCGTGACCGTCTACAGGGATGAGAGAGGGATGCCTCATATTTATGCCACTAATGACCATGATATGTACATGGCGGTGGGTTACATCTCTGCCGGAGAAAGGCTATGGCAGATGGACCTTATCCGGAGAAGCGCAACAGGACGAATGTCTGAACTGTTCGGCAAATCATATATCCAGGCTGATATTTTTTCCAGGTGTCTTCAGATAACTGAAAAATCCAGACAGATACTGAAATCTGAAGATCCCGAAATTGTTGCCTGCCTTCAGGCGTATGCTGACGGGGTGAATGAATATATTAATACCCCGGGCAGGAAGCTCCCTTTAGAATTCAGGATTCTCTCCTACAAGCCTGAACCGTGGCGGCTGGAAGACATAATGTGCATCATAGGGCTGATGGGCTGGAGCCTCGACTCCAGGAACCTTTCCGACGGACTCTTTTATTACCAGCTTGTCAGCAAACTGGGAGTCGAGAAAGCTGCAGACCTGATACCTGAGTGGAAGGAGATAGAAGATATTAAGCCTCCAGACCTGAGAATCGATGAATCCCTTATCCACAGGACAAGATCATTCGTCTCTTCATTTGAGAGGGTACTGAAACTTGGAGTGGTCCCTTTTTCAGGAAGCAACAACTGGGCAGTCGCCGGGGACAGAGCCGAAAGCGGAAAACCGCTGGTTTCAAATGATATGCACCTCAGCCTGAATCTACCTTGCATCTTAAAAAGAATCTCCTTTCTGATGAGCTGGGTGACATCAATGACCGGTTAAGCGACCTTACAACTGAATCATATGTTTACAGGTTACTTACAGGCGGGCCTGATCAATGGGTTGATAATGTAAATACTCCGGGTGAGGAGACGCTTGATGACATTGTACTGCAGAGTTTTGAGGATGGTGTTGGCGAGCTTACAAAACAGCTGGGGAAAAATCCTGACAAATGGAAGTGGGGCAGGGTGCATACAATTACCCTGGTTCATCCGCTGGGCTCCGTGAAGCTTTTGGGTTCGTTGTTTAATCTGAATTCCGATAAATATCCAATCGGGGGAAGTGACCATACTGTGAGCCCTTATTATTCACTGGGTACCGGCTTCAATGCCAATATAGGGGCTTCAGTTAAGCATATCTACAACACCGGTGACTGGGACGACTCCTGGTCGGTAATACCCGGGGGCTCCTCCGGCGTACCGGGGAGCGAGTTTTACTCCTCGCAGGTCAAAACCTACCTTGAAGGCAACTTTTACAGGGATCTCTTTACAGAAAATGCGGTCACCTCTTCCGCAAAATATACTCTTGTTATTAAACCCGGTACCGGTCCGCGTCAGGATTAAATTACATTAAAAAGACAATTAATCATTACAAATAGTAATTAATACTTGCATAAATGTAAACTATAGATTACATTTGTGGTGTAATTAATCCATAAGACAATGAAAACAAAACTGCTGTTACCAAATTATCTTAAGAGAGTTGGATGGGTGATCCTTATTCCGTCGACTCTGCTTGGACTGTTCATACTCATCTTCGATTATGACTTTGGGTTCCTGGAGGCTAAAGCATTTACGCTTTATTCAGGCACATTAAAGGAGCCTCATTTTTTCACCCTGATCAAAGCCAATCTTACAGGTACTATCGTTGGCATTCTTTTTTTAATCGGCGCAATCCTGGTAGCATTTTCAAAGGAAAAGAGGGAGGACGAGTTTATTGCCGGCGTCAGGCTGGAATCGTTGCTCTGGGCAACATATATAAATTACGGTGTCCTGATATTCTGTTTTATTTTCTTCTATGAGTTTGAATTTCTTTATGTCATGATCTTCAACATGTTTACAATTCTCATATTTTTCATTATCCGTTTTTACTATATGCTCTACAGGGCCAATAAATCGCTGAGCCATGAAAAATAATCTGAAGGTTGAAAGAGCCATAAAGAATATAACACAGGAGGAACTGGCAGCAGTTATCGGAGTGTCGCGTCAGGCAGTAAATTCAATTGAGCTTGGCAAATATGTTCCATCGACTGTCCTGGCATTGAAGCTCTCGAAGTTTTTCAACAAGCCGGTCAATGATATTTTCTTCCTGGAGGAGACGGATTAGCTTTGATCTCAGGGCTATAATAATGTCACCCCTTCGGGGTTGCAGACTGAACTTCAGATCATCAGAGCTATCATAATGTCACCCCTTCGGGGTTTATATGAATTTTGATCATGGAGCTATCATAATGTCACCCCTTCGGGGTTCCCTGACCTTCAGACATCAGACCTTCAGACTTTCAGACATTTTTTTTCATTTCTCTCCCGATAATCGTAATTTCGTTAAATAATTACTTTACTAAATCCCTACCACGATGATCTCACACGAAATAGATTACAAGATTTTCGGCGACGACATTCAGTTCGTTGAAATAGAACTCGATCCCAATGAAACTGTCATCGCCGAGGCAGGCACCATGGTTTACATGGAGCAGGGTATAACCTATGATGTAAAGATGGGCGACGGCTCGGAACCGAACCAGAGCCTTTCGGGAAAACTGTTTCAGGCCGGCTCGCGTCTGCTTACCGGAGAATCGCTCTTCCTGACCCATTTTACAAACAGGGGAAACGCCAAAGCCAGGGTGGCCTTCGCTGCACCTTATCCGGGGACTATCATTCCCATCGACCTGAAAGAGGTTCACAACACTCTGACAGTGCAGAAGGACGGATTCCTGTGTGCGGCCTACGGTACCAAACTATCAGTGACACTGAACAAGAAACTGGGAGCAGGGCTGCTCGGCGGAGAAGGATTCATCCTGCAGAAGGTTGATGGCGACGGTAAGGTATTTATTCATGCAGGAGGAACCGTAATTGAACGTAGGCTGAACAATGAAACCCTGCGAATTGACACCGGCTGCGTCGTTGCCTTCGAACCGTCGCTTGATTTCGATATTGAATCAGCCGGCAGCCTGAAATCGATGGTCTTCGGCGGCGAAGGATTGTTTCTGGCCACGATGCGGGGCACCGGAAGGGTATGGCTGCAGTCGATGCCCATACGCAAACTCATAAGAGCCCTCGCACCCTTCGGCGCCAACAGGGGCAAGGAGGCCAGCGGCCTGCTTGGCAACCTGTTTCAGTAGTCCTGACGTGGTGAAGCCTGCCTTCCGGTTAGTCTTTCACACAGCGTACTGAGAAGAAGTTCCAGGGATAGACAATTGCCCTGAGTCTTATAATTTTACAGGCATCGTTCTCCAGGCAACTCATGTTACGGGTGACTATGCCTTCGGTATTATCCCATGTTGACGTCCACCATGATGTGCTGATACCAAGATTGTTATATCCGCTATTATTTGCCAATCCTGCAGGCACTGCATTGAAATGGCTTGTATTGTTTACCGACGGTGGTGTAAAGGTCCAGTGTGCTGATCCTTCCTCCCTCAACTTATCGGCAATAATATCCGAAGCAGTGCTGCTGTTAACTGAAAGTTCAGCATCGGTCATCCCGAGATAACCCAGCAACTGGTTCCACTCCGCATCAGACGGCAGATGCCACCCCACCGGACATACCTCCTGAGCTGCCTTCCAGTTGTAAAGGACTCCGTACGCCTGGTAGTTTTCTGTGTTTTTTGCTGCCGCTACATCTGTCCCCGTGTAACCATAGACCTTGAACATCGATAAGTCGGAATACTGCGTATTATTAACGGCTGGCAGCAGAGCCAGGTTTTCAGCCATCCATTCCTGCTGGCCTATTTTTACAGTCCTGTAGGTTTTATTATCCCTGGGGTCGGTAAAGCTTCCGGTTGTGACAGGCTGAGCCCAGTTTACGGGATTAACCGTAAAATGGAACTCTTCACTTTCTGTCGAACTGTGAGCATCGTCCATTGCACGGATCTTCCAATAGTAGGTTTCACCGTTTCTGAGAGGTGTGGCAGGGGTATATGATGTGCCGGTGAGTGAATTGGCAAGGTAGCCCAGGTACTGTCCGGGTTCCGTTGACAGAGAAACGGAATAGGTAACGCCATTCATCTCGGGGTCGGTTACAGGCTGCCAACTGAAAACGGGAATTACCGGTACCTGTAATGCCCCGTTGGCAGGATGTGTCAACACTGCCACAGAAGGAGCTGCATTTGGGGTGCCGAAGAAAAATACAGCCGATTCAGCACTGGTGCCGTCGCCTTTCTTAGCCACTACTTTCCAGTAATAGATCTCGCCGTTTTTCAGTACCGGCTGAAAAACGGTGGCTGTCTGGTTCTGACTTACAAGGCGAAACTGATGGTTGCCGTTTGCATTATCCTCCCGCTGAATTGCAAGATATACATCAAAAGTCAAACCGGTGGCCGGAGTCGCGGTCCAGGTGAACATTGTGTTCAGGGGTATATTATTCTGAGCCATTGACGGGCTGGATAATAGTATTGTAACAGGAGAGTCAGGCGTGTTCCTGACCTGTATTGCATCCCTGTTGATCTTTTTCTTTACAACCGTATTTTTTGCAGGAGTGATTATTTTTTTTGTCTGGTCAACCTGTGCGGTAACCTGCCCCTGAAATAGAAGGCAAGCACTTATTAACAATACGAAAGTTTTGATCTGCCCTGAACGGCAAAGACTGTCAATGGAGATTTGTTTCATGGTACAAATATTTTAGTAAGGAAAGTTCTGCAGTTCAAGGTACAAAAAATAATAATCATCACCATGCTTCGTACTCTGTTCTTACTTCCCTGATCCTTCATACACGGTACTATCTGCAGGGTATTAGCTCCCAATTGATAAACTGATCGATTGTGCAGTTTGGTGTCGTACTAATTATTTAAATTTATAGTTGGTAATTTAAATCTAAAGACAATGATTCGCTATATAAACATTCTCTTTTTTGCTGCCATGATAGTCATGAACTATCTCGCTAATGCTCTGCCTCTTAACGGTAAGACTACCGGAGCAGTGTCCGACTCGTTTCCTAACCTCTTCGTCCCGGCAGGTGTAACCTTCTCAATCTGGGGTGTGATCTATATACTGCTGATGGTCTTCTGTGTTATCCAGTTCAACCAGGCAAACCAGGTGATCATCAGCCGGATCAGCTGGCTGTTTGCCGCATCCTGTATCCTGAATGCACTGTGGATTGTGGCCTGGCATTACGGCAGGCTTCCTCTCTCGGTGATCATTATGCTGGGGTTACTTGTGTCACTGATCTGGATAAACATTATTGTCAGAGACATGCCTTTCGGTCTGATCAAGGCGGCTTTCGGAATTTATCTGGGTTGGATTTGCATTGCCACCATAGCCAATGTGACGGGTCTGCTTGTTGCTAACAACTGGAACGGCTTTGGCATATCCGAAGAGACGTGGACAATTATAATGATCTTTACCGGCGCCCTTATAACAGTGTTGGCACTCTGGAGGTTTGATAATCCATTCATCGGGTTATCAGTGGTATGGGCTTTTGCAGGAATAATGATCAAGCGACAGGTTGATTACAATTCTATATTTATTGTTGCAGCCATTGCCCTGGTTTTAGTGGCTGTAATGATTTTACTGGCCTTCTTTAAGAAACAACTGCAGGGACTTTAATCCTTCGCGGTCACAGGGTTCTCTTCCCTGAGTCTCAATAATGAAGTCAACGGATCAGGTTTAACACCCTGCATGCTCCGTCATAACAATCCGTCTCAGGTGTTCCTCTCTTCTGAATTGAATTTGCAGGGATACTGTTCCACGATGCCGGGTCCATTGTTGTGTAAACGTGGAAAAGTCCACTGGTCATCAAAACATTTATATTGTAAAAATCCGAATGGTGAGGCCTCCGGTATGTCACCCGGGCGACCTCCCTGCCTGTCAGTAATGCAACGCGTGTCAGCGCTGTCTCTGCAAGGCTGACGGAAGAAGGAACAGGATGGTCAAACCATGAGGCATGAACTTCTCCGAAGTCTTCAGCTACTGACTCAATCCATTTTCCATCAACCTTGAATGACATTACATAATCTGAAATGACATTCATAATCCCGGCCCATGACTCATCGGTCTCGTACAACATTGTCACAGCAAGGAGCAGGGCACCTGCATCGGCCAGGAAGCTCTGGCGCTGCAGTATCCCTTCATAAAAGGAATGGCCGAGTGATGTGCCATTCCAAAAAGTTACAAGAAGCTTTTTTACAACGGTAGCTGCCTTATCTTCCAGATCGGGGCGCTGCAGGGAACGCCCTGCCTGGATCAGGGAGATAGCAGTAAGTGCATTGATCCCGCACAGTATCTTGTCGTCATGTGTGGGCTGTTTCCTCTTTTTCCGTATTGCAAGCAGTTTCTCTTCTATGCTGATCAGCTGAACACTGTTCTTCCTTACAAGATGATTACGACCCTCGAAATTGCCATCAGCGCTGATGTCATATACCTGGCAGAACTTTTTGAAGTCTTCCGGTCCCAGCTCACTTTCGAGCTCCTTTGTATCCCACAGGTATGTGACCCCCTCTTCATGCCCGGTATCGGCATTGAAGGCTGAGATATACAGCCCATCCGTCTCAAAAGACTCATCCAGGCACCTGAGTATCTTTTCAGCCATTCGACTGTACTCCTCCTTTTGGGTCACCCGGTATCCCAGTGAATAGCACCAGAGCGCCATGGCCTGGTCATAAAGCATCTTCTCAAAATGGGGTATCGTCCAGTTGCGGTCAACACAGTAGCGGAAAATCCCTCCCTGGAGATGGTCATTCAGTCCTCGCAACATCATGGCATCGAGAGTAACGGTGGCCATCTTTTTTAATTCCTCATCATCATTTATTGACAGGGAATAAAGGATGAACAGCAGGGTTGAATGTGGCGGAAACTTCTGTGAGGTGCCGAATCCGCCTGAATCATTATCAAAATAGGAAGTGAGGTCTTCAATGAGGGCGTCGGCCTCAGTTGCCGGAGGCTCCTCTACGGAAGCTGAGAAGGGTCTGATATTTACCCCGTCTGATTGCAGATAGCCGGCCACGGCCGTGGCGACACCGAGGAAGGAGTTCCTGTTGCCAGCCGTCAGGGCAGGAGCATAGGTAAGTGCATGGACAGGCCTGAGGTCAGGGGTCAGGAATACGTTTAGCGGCCATCCTCCGCTTCCTGTCAGTGCCTGTATGAACTGCATCATGTACTGGTCTATATCCGGCCTCTGCTCCCTGTCCACTTTTATGCAGATGAAGTTTTCGTTCAGGAAACCGGCAGTCACCTGGTCCGAGAAGGCCCCGGCAGCCATCACATGGCACCAGTGGCAGGTTGAGTAGCCCACTGAGACCAGCAGAGGTTTATTCTGCGCGGCAGCATGGTCCAGTACCTCCCTTCGCCATTCCTGCCACCATATGGGATTATCGGAGTGCTGCAGGAGATATGGAGATGATGACCTGTCAAGGTTGTTGCGTCTGAAGTTTTCCGTCATTCTGTTGTTTTCTTCAGATTAAACAAAACCGCAGGTCAAATGTTCCCGGGCCATCTTCATGCCCCTGTGTCACCTAAAATAAATTTGACTCCTTCTCATTATTAGTTTATATTTGAAAGTTCAATTGTCTGTAAATAATAAACAAGAATGGATAGCAGGGGTAATTGTATTTATTCCTGATTGATTATTGATTATTAATCTCAATAACTGTCGTTGAGACAAAGTCAGAAGTGAAACGGATATCTGCGCGGGAGTTGGAGATTTTAAGAATGATTTCCGAAGGCCTCTCAGGCAAAGAGATAGCCAGCAGGTTGTTTGTATCCGAGGAGACTGTAAAGTCGCATAAGAGACATCTTTTTAACAAGTTTTCTGCCCGGAACTCCCCCCATCTTGTCCGAAATGCCTTCCTGAAAGGTACACTTGATAACCAACGCATTTCATCCTCCATCTAAAGAATCACCTAAATGGGTGATTGACTTTACCCGGTGAATGGGTGAAATTTATTAGCTGAAAACTTGCCGGTTGCTTTTCTTTTATTCAATTAGCCTGATTCGGGCCGGGGCTTACCAAATATTGAGTCAAATGGCTTGGATCGTAAAGATAGTTGGATATGCTTGATAATCAATAATTGAGTTATTGATATTCTAAGTTAGTGTTTAACTAAAACTTACCGCTATGGAAGAAAAGCTTTTAAAGGAAATGATCTCTCTTTTGCATGATATTAGAGAGAAACTGACCATTACACCGGGAGCCAGTGTAAGAGGACCTATTGCTGATCCGGGGCCTGACTTTTTTCATCATGGCCATATGTACAGACATCTGCCACTGCCGATTGGTTATAATGTGGATCCGTCTCCGGAGTTCTATTTCGGCAAAGAAGAACTGGCAAAGATCAAAGTCAGAGAGCTTGATATTATGATCAACCAGATCGTGGAACAGGTAGACCTGCTCAAAATGCAGAGAGACATGATGAAGCAGGAATATAAAATTAAATAGCCTGACACTGAGGCCAGTAACAACTGGTGATGCGCCAGAATATAATTTGGGAATTTACCTAATCCTTATTAGACCTTTTTATGACGAATGAAAGGTGTGATATTCTATTAATAGGATATGAAGAAGGTGAGAACCTTGGATTGCGTTCTATCAAATCATTTCTTGGGCAGTATGATCTGAAGGCACATTTTGAATCCTATACTCCGGCTCAAAAGGACAAAATGCTAAATGTCTGTGTTGCACTTCATCCCAAAATTGTAGGTTTTTCCTTGATATTTCAAAGATTCCTTCCTGATTTTGCGGCATTGATAGCATTCCTGAGAAAGAATGGAATCAGCAGCCATTTCACTATGGGAGGGCATTTTCCAAGTGTTGAAAGCAGGCTGGTGATGGAGTATATTCCTGATCTTGATTCAGTAGTACGATGTGAAGGTGAATACACAGTCCTTGAACTCATTCAACACCTAAAATCAGGCATGCCATTTGACGATATCCCCGGTCTGACCTTCCGGTCGGGATCTGATATTATCGTCAATACTCCGCGTCGGCTTATCGAAAATCTTGATGAATTGCCTTTTCCGGCAAGGGACAAATGTTCATTTAAGATAATGAATTTGGGGGTCTCAACCATATTAAGCAGCAGGGGATGCTTCTACGATTGCAGTTTTTGCAGTATCAGGCAGTTCTATAAGGAAGCTTATGGACCCCGGAGACGGGCAAGAAGCCCGGGCAATGTGGTTGATGAAATAGAAATGCTCTATAATACTTTGGGCACCAGGATATTTATCTTCGAGGATGATGATTTCTATGCCCGTAACAGGGTCCAGAGAAAATGGGTAGTAGAGTTTCTTAATGAGCTGAAAAAAAGAAAACTGGACAGGGAAGTAGGATGGCGCATCTCATGCCGGATTGATGATATAGAAGAGGATATGCTGATGCAAATGGTCAGTTCAGGCCTGTTGTGTGTATATATTGGTATCGAATCAGGTAACAACAACAGCCTCAGAGTGTATAACAAGAAGTATAACAAGGAGACTATTCTGAAATCTTTGACAATCCTGGAAAAGCTCCACATCTATTATGAGTTCGGTTTTATGATTCTCAATCCATATTGCACAATGGAAACCATCAGGGAGGATACAGATTTCCTTAAAGTTCTGGGAAGGAGCGGACTGGCACTGACTCAGTTCACAAAAATGATCCCTTATGCAGGAACACCGGTTGAAAAAATGCTTAAAACCGAAGGACGGCTGACAGGATCCCCTGAGTCTCCTGATTATGGTTATCCTGACCCCAGGATAGCACTTTTGGAGCATTTCCTTCATGAGGCTTTCAGCTATCGTAATTTTAATCCTGAAGGTCTGGTTGAGAAACTAAGGTACATGAAGTTTTATGTTTCATTGTTAGGTAAATATCATCCGGATATTTTTGCCAGGGACAAATCTGCAGAGAAGATCGAAAAGCTTATCATGGAAGCAAACCATGATTTCCTTGAAAAAACAAGCATGGCCGTTCGTTTTGTGAATGAAAGAGATGAAAACGAAATCATTAGATTGTGGCCTGTACTGAATGCTTTAATCAGGGAGACCAGGGCATTTGAAATGAATATGACAGGAGTGATAGATAAATGGTATGAAAGGCTTGAGAACGAAGTCAGAATTAATGTTATCCCGGAGGCGTTGCCCCAGGTCTGATATTTCCTGATAACCTCTCAAATCCCGGAAATTCTCACCAGAATAAATCTTTTACGCATGGAACCGAAAGACAAAACTGCCGTACTTATCGAGCTTGAAAAGATCCGGATCGATAAATACAAACAGACACGCGAACTGGAATTCAAGGTAAATGTGGCATTGTGGACATTGATTGTCCTTGTTGGATATCATTACCGGGGCAAATTATCAATAATCTACCGTGAAGACCTGGTATTCTTCATCATTGTTGCATTGATAGTAGTTTCAGGTCATTTTTTCCTCTGGCTCATTCCTATATCCAAATCCCTGGCGAGAGATAATGCAAAGGCGCATGAATTTGAAGAGGAAGCGGAAAAGGTCATTGGCTTTAAATCAGCAAATCCCGTCAGGAGTTACAAATCAATAATGAAGGGTTACCTGAGGTGGAATCTCTTTCTGGCAGGTATCACCCTCCTGTTATTGATCCTGTTGGGAGCATTTTTTGTTATCTGAGGAATTCAGGCTGAATTGATTTTAAGTGGTTACAAAATAAAAACTAAAGACAATGTCAACTGTAAAGTATCTGAAAACAGACACTGCCAATCTTTTTGAAGATGATTCCTCAGAAATTGTGAAGACTGAACTTTTGTGGGGAGACAGGATAGAAGTATTTCCCGGAGATCCGGTCAACGGCAGGGTATCAGCAAGAGCACGGGGCCAGAATGGATATGTCAGGGAAACGGATCTGGGTGATGAAAGACTTCTCGAAGTATATTTCATCGACGTGGGTCAGGGCGACGGAGTATTGATTGTGACTCCTGACGGAAAGCATATCCTTATCGATGGCGGCTATAACCGCCAGGTACAGCCGCATGGAAAAAGCGCTGCCGATTTTGTTGACTGGAAGTTCTGCAAAGATTATGGCCTGAATAAGATAACTCTTGACTGCATGATTTCATCACATTGCGATGCAGATCATTACGGAGGATTATGGGACCTGGTGAACCCATCTGTAAAAGAGGAACTTGACTGTGATTCAGTTGAAATAAAAAAATTCTATCATGCGGGCGTCTCCTGGTGGAAAACCGCATCCGGAAACAAATCCGTGGGGGCATCAAAAGACGGATACCTGACTGATCTGCTTGAAAACAAAGCTTCTGTTGTGAGAGCTTTGAAATCTGATGCGAAACCAAAGCTTGCAGGCAATTGGGCCAACTTCCTGGAATGTCTTGCAGACACAAATGTTGATATATCGAGGCTGGCATACAGTCCTACAAAAGGCATAGGCTGTCTGCCGGGTTTTGAACAGGGCAACAGGGTAGTGATTAAGGTACTGGGACCAATTGAGTCAGAATTGGACGGCAAACCAGTTCTTAAAGACTTCGGCAATGATTCAGAGAATACAAATGGCAACTCATTATTCTTCAGGGTCGATTTTGGAAGGGTAAGGATACTGCTTGCCGGTGACCTGAACAAGGCAAGTCAGCAATATATCCTTAAGATATTTAAAGGCAGCAGGCAGGAGCTGTCAGCTGATGTTGCAAAATCTTGTCATCACGGAAGCGATGATTGCTCATACGATTTTCTTGAAACGGTTCATGCTTCCGCAAGTGTGATATCGTCCGGTGACGACGAGTCGCACTCGCATCCCCGGCCCAACATTGTCGCTGCCCTCGGACTCACAGGTTATAAGCGTATCGATAATGATGAACTGATAACACCACTTGTTTTCTGTACCGAAATATCAAGAAGTGTGAAGATGGGTAATCCTTATCAGGTTGATTATAAGGGATACCCGTTCATGGACCAGAGCCTCAACATAAAGCTTGTTGATGAGGCTAAGACTGACATTTCCTATAAAAGAATTGCCTCCGGAGGACTCAAGGCGGCAAAAAAGTCAAAAATGATGGACAAGATAAAGATCATTGATGGGTTGGTTTATGGATTGGTAAATGTACGCACAGACGGCAATACTATAATCTGTGCCACACTTAATGAAGGTAAAAGCAAATGGGAGATAAAGAGATTCACATCAAGGTTTTAATGATTCTGAAATACAATAGAATTGTTGGCATTTGGAAATCCGACCTGGAGTAGTCAAAAAGTCAAAGAACAAAAGAAAAGGTATATGAAAAGAAGTCAAATTCAAAACAGCATCCTTGTTTTTGCAGCTTCGCTTATGTGTTCAGCTGTTAGCTTAGCTCAGCAAACAGACATTTCTAAAACGGACTCAATACATGATATGAGAATCAGGCTTCAGGCTTACACATTTGATCCGATAGGACAAATGCCGGCAATTGACCCGCGCCTTCTTCTGAGAGAAACTCCCCGGGAGTCAGTGTACAGGCTTGTACAGTTCAAGAAGCCTCTCACGCGTGATCAGATTGAGCTCCTAAAAACCAGATATGGGCTAAGACTTGATAATTATGTTCCTAATTTCACTTATATAGAGAAAATAAGTGCTTCTCAGGTTGAAAGCCTGCAAAAACTATCATTCTTCAGATGGGCAGGCAACTATGAACCAGCCTACAAGATTTCACCTGAAATTGGGTTACGGTCTGAAGGAGATACAATTGACAGGCGAATCTATGAAAAAAACGTTCTGCTGCATGATGATGCAGTAGTTCAATCAGTTGTAGATCAGATTGTTGCTATGGGGATAAAAATACTCAATGTATGGGATGACCCGAAGCTAAATATTAAAAGAATTAAAATTGAGCTCGCTGATCTGTCCCTGATTGAGAAAATTGCTCAGATACCTGAAGTGAAATGGATTGAAGAGTTCGGGCAGCTTAACTTGCGCAATCAGTCTGCCTCATGGATAGTGCAGACTAATATTTCCAATAGCAGAACCATTAATGATCGAGGACTTAGAGGTGAAAATCAAATTATCGGTCACATTGATGGGGCCATCGATATTGACCACTGTTTTTTTCAGGATCCGGTGAATAACACTCCGAATCCTAATCACAGAAAGGTAGTTGCATATCATAGTTCAACAGGTATTCCGACTACCTTCGATGAACATGGCACCCACACAGCAGGAACAGCAGCAGGGCAGGACCTGATTAGCACAGGAGCTATCAGTGATCAACGGAGAGGTGAAGACGGTCATGCATTTCGGGCAAGGCTATCACACACAATTAATGGTGATATAACCGGGAGCGGTACAAATGCCTCTAACCTGAGAACTGCTTTTGAAGACATGTATTTTGACGGTGCAAGGGTTTTTACAAACAGCTGGGGGGATGATGGAACTACAGCCTATACGACATGGTGCGAGGATATAGATCAGTTTGCATGGAACAATGAGGATGTCCTCGTTGTATTTGCCTGTTCTAATCTTACATCACTGAAAACTCCTGAGAATGCAAAGAACTGTCTTGCCGTTGACCAGTCTGGTGATAACCCCAATCAGAATAACAGTGACGGAGGGAATGGCCCCACCTCAGATGGACGACGTAAGCCTGAAATTACAGCTCCGGGTATTGGAATACTCTCGGCTGATGCTAATACAACCATAGATTGTGGTACGCGACCAAGCACTGGAACAAGCATGGCAACTCCTGCTGTTGCTGCTTGTGGCTCAATAATGAGACAGTACTACATGGAAGGATGGTATCCAAGCGGAACCAGACAACCTCATCATTCTTTCATTCCTTCAGGTGCGCTGATAAAAGCAACATTACTGAATTCTACTGTTGATATGACAGGAACTGACGATACTGGAACAGCTCTTACTGGTTATCCTAATAATATGGAAGGTTGGGGCAGGCTTTTAATGGAAAACGCCTTATATTTCCAGGGAGATGCCCGAAACCTGACAGTATGGGATGTGAGGCATAACAGTGGTCTTAATACCGGATTGTCAAACAATTACATCGCAAATGTTGTTGGAACTGCGCAACCGTTAAAGATTACACTTGTATGGACTGAGCCACCTGCCTCCGCATCAAGCGCGACAGCTTCAATAAACGACATTGATCTTGTCGTCACGGCACCCAACGGTGATGTCTACAGGGGAAATGATTTCACAAACGGACAGTCAACTGTAAATGGTACTGTTTCAGATAACCTTAATAATGTAGAAATGGTATTGGTGAATACACCGCAGGCCGGCCAGTACACGATACAGGTTATAGGCACCGCCGTCAATACTGGCAATCCAGGTCAGGGCTATGCACTTGTCGTTACAGCAGATACTGAAGATCCTCCTGCACCAACAGGAGTTCAGAACACCCTGGTTGTCCGCACCGGGCTATCAGATATATCAGCCGGTACCAGGCCGCCTGAGACAACGGTATTGAACCTGATGACAGCAGCAGGCAACTATATATCAGAGGTAAGTTACGGAGCAACAACTATCAATCCTCAATATGTGGAGACAACTCTTAGCCAGCCAAGTTCTTATTACTATCACCCAAGTAGAAATGTCCTCATTGAAATGGCTCAGGAGGTTATTACTAACCTTGTAACCGCTGATCCGGACATTTTCACACAGGGAACTCCCGCTACAAATGATGACATTGCACGATTGGTTATTCTAACCAATGATCCTAATTTTGTGGGTGACTGGGCTACAACAGGCGAATGGCCTTACGATCTGCCGGCAGGCCTCACACGGAGGATCTCGGTATCAGTGAATTCGATTCATAACGATGCGGAAAAAAGAATAGAGCATGCATTATGTCATCAATTTGGGCTGGTTGACCTTTACGCTTATCCGAATGTAATTTTTGCCCAACCCCATGTTGATGACTGGGATATCATGGCTAATATCCTGAACAATGTCCATCCTGTGGTCTGGTCAAAGGAAAGGGCAGTATGGATGACAACACATGATCCCAACAGCATCCTTTTCATCCCAAGACCTGCACCTGGATCTTCCGACAATCGGACAGTATCACTTGATTTATTGTCATCAACCGGTACAACTAACAGGAAGGCTGTTGCTATAGGACTGTCACCAAACGTTACCAATCTTGCAAATGAACAAGTGTTCTACTTTATCGAGGCACGATCCAATTCAGGTACTGATAAGGATAGCAACATACCTGAACCCGGAGTTCTTCTTTACTATGTAAATGAGAATATCAGACAGGGTGAGGGACCAGTCAGGATTATTGATGATGTGGTTTCCACCCCAACTTTAACTGATGCGGCTCTTGAAGTTGGAGATACTAAGACTCCGGGAGGTACAGGTTTGACAATCACTGTCCAAAACGGAACCGGAGGAGCAGCATATGACGTGAATATCTCCTACACTCCGCCTGTAACCGACAATGATGTAAACATTGTTGTCGGCGATCCGGCCTGGGAAAGCCCTGATATATGGGTTGACTCACCCAAAAATGGATTTGATGTTGAAAGCGGGCGCATACCGGAAGACCGTGGTGATGATCCGGTCGTAAACGAGGTCAACAGGATTTACTTCAGAATTCATAATCCCGGCCCCGGAAATGCTCATGACCTGACAGTACATGTACGTGTATCCGAGCCTTATCACACCGTCGGAGGTGAACAGGATTTCAACGTACCGGCAGGTGAGAAAATTTATCCGCTCTTTTCTGCGGGTACCAATATTACTGACTATGTTGAATGGACTCCCGAAAACGATGGAGATCCCCATTCCTGTATTTGGGTGGAGATACCTAACGTCTTCAATGACATAAATACGTACAATAACTCCGCCCAGCAAAACACGCGCGAAGTCCAAAGCTCTCATTCAAGCCCCTATGAGACCGTAACATACAGCTTCGGAGTATCAAACCCTTTCGATTTTCCGCAGCTTATTTATTTAACCACAGAAGGTCTGCCGGAGGGATGGACAGAAATTATTAATCCGTCAAGTGCTCTCTTAAATCCCCACCAGAGAATAAATGGTACATTGACAGTCCATCCACCTGACGATGCAGTGCCATGTACGGAACACAGAATCATTCTAACCAGTTGGATGCCCCTCGGCAATACTCTGGTAAAACTAGGCGGAGGAATACTTCAGGTTGATCTGCGAAACCGCACAGACATAACACTCGTAGAAAATGTCGGAATTTGTAATGAGAAGCCCAGATCCACCGACAATGATCAAAGAGCCATTATGGCTGCGGGACTGCATTTTGTGTTGCCGGAATGCATTTATATCAGCGTCAGTGGATGTACAAATCCACCCCGGCCTAATGAAGAGATCATCGTTCGGTATGAGGATCCTGACGGGAATCCGGTCTATCATACAATTGTGACAGATGAATATGGGTGTTATTCTGATACATACATTGTCGCTGAGGGGGGAGATTGGGATGTATCAGTCGAATATCCAGGGAGTGACTGCAGCGGTTCGGCAAGTGCTGACGGAAGTGTATTTGTTCCAATCAATCCAACCAGGGAATTAAATATCTATGCCGGCTACTTCCAATTTAATGACAGGCAGCCGGTAAAAAGCAATCTCACTCTGGGATTGAGATTTGGATATAACATTGCATATCTGCTGGGTGTTGAAGCTGAAATTGGATTTACTCCAACCAAAGACAGGAGTAATGTAAGCGGAACGGTTATTAACGCCAACGTGAATGTATTAAAATACGCAGTGACAGGAAACCTTAGATTTTGGCCCTATGCTGTGGCGAGCGCAGGAACGGTCTGGCTCAAAGGATTTTCAAACAGTACAAGTTATGTCACAACAGGATTGGGCGTTGGAGCAAAATACTATTTCAGTAATCATTTTGCTCTTAGGGCGGAAACTAAATCATTATATTTTCAGAATTCAGTAAATCAACAGTATACAATTGGACTATCTTATAGATTCTGATAAATAGGAATATCAGGGATTAATCTTTCAGAGACTGTGTTATCCGGATTGTTTCTATTATTGTTTTATAAAACTTTTCCAACGTTGAGGTAATAGTCTGACTATTTTTTTTCAAAAGGCCTCTCAGCCTCACCCTCTTTCTTCTGTGCCAGATTCTCAGGCAAATCTGGGATGGATGTCGGCTGATTGTCAGGAGCGGTATTCAGCCACGATTCTACCTGACCCTTATTATGATCCTGGTATTCATTTAACATGTAATTCACAGTATCTGCATTTTCAATCCGGTAAACCCAGGCCTCACTCTTTCCGTTTACTGCCAGTACTCTTCTGAGATACAACCTCTCACCGGGAGTGAAGAGACACTCTTTACTGTACGCTGAGATTTTACCATGGATACTGTCACGCGATGTGGTGATCCAGATGAGATCAGGATTGCCTTTTGAATCTGCAGTCGTATGCTGGTAATCGAGAAAATTACCGACAAAAAATCTTGTCACATAGAGATTATCTTCTTCAACCAGTGAGGCAGACCTGTTTCCGGTGATGCAGGAGACAGCCGTGCACACCAGGATCAGAAAGGATGATATCTTTATGTTTCTATGCGCCATAGCAGTCACGAAATGCATGTTTAAATGCGAATCCTGTGAAACATTTACAAAAATCATTCCCAAAGTAATGCCGCTTATGGTTAAGCAATATTTTGTTTTTAACTGATATATAAACAACAGGATTATCTTTATGAACAGAAGCGGGCATTACGATGACGGTGTTATTTTACTTCGTGCAATTATTTCCGCCAGTCATTAAAGTATTATCAGGGAGTATGCTAAATTAGTCCGGCGATAAAACAGTGAATCCAGCACATTCTATAAAGTGATGCAGAACATAAAACTCCTGACCTCCGCTGATATTAAGGAACTCATCTCCATGGAGGAGGCTATTGACGTGATGAGGCTGGCTTTCAGCGATTTATCTCTGGGGAAGTACCGGATGCCCGTCAGAACAGTTACTGATTTCGGCAGTGAAGAACTCTCCCTCTTCTATAAGCCCTCCTTTCTGCCTGCCGGAGATTCTATAGGAGTCAAGCTTATCAGCCAGAGCAAGGGGAAAGCATCGCACGGTAATCCTGCAATACAGGGAATCGTCATCCTGATAAATTCCAAAACCAATTCCATAACCGGATTGATGGACGGGACCTACCTTACTGCACTGCGGACAGGTGCAACATCAGGTATCGCAACCAGGCTGCTGTCACGCAGTGAGTCCTCTGTACTTGCTCTGTTCGGTGCCGGAGCCCAGGGATATACCCAGTTCGAGGCTGTATGCTGTGAAAGGGATGTCAAAAGAGCTTACATCTATGACCTTAATCCGGACTCTGTCAACAGGTTTATTGACTCTTTCAGGTCAAAGTCTGATATTGAATTGGTACACGCCACTGACCTGTCCTGCCTGAAGGAAGCCGATATAATATGCACGGCCACCCCCTCCGGAAAACCCCTGTTTCCACTTGATATGCTAAAAAAAGGAGTACACATTAATGCGGTCGGCTCCTACAACCCGAAAATGCAGGAATTGCCGGATGATCTCTTTTCGGTTGCCTCACTGTTCGTCGATCAGAAGGAATCATGCTTTGCCGAAAGCGGGGATATTACCGTGCCAATGAATAAGGGAACTTTTAACCCGGCCAACTATAAGGGCGAATTAGGCGATTTGATTATCTCGAAGATTGACGGAAGGAGCTCCCCGGATGAAATAACCGTATTCAAGAGCGTAGGGCTGGCGATACAGGATCATGCCATTGCAAATTTTGCTTACGCTAAGGCCTGCCGTGGCAACATTGGACAGGATATTAAGATCTGACCTCTATGGAAAATCAAGTTAGCATTTTCAATGACGTACTGGGTCCGGTGATGCGGGGCCCGTCAAGTTCTCATACTGCCGCTTCTGCCAGGATCGGCATACTTGCAGCAGCGGCTGCTCGGTGAAGAGATAAAAAGCGTGCTTGTCGAATTTACCCCTGATGGCTCCCTGGCAACCACCTATGACGGGCAGGGATCTGACATAGGGATTGCAGCAGGACTGTTAGGCCTCGAGGCCTCTTCTTCGAAAATGAATGACTCGCTCTCACTTGTAAAGGCCAGGGGGATTGATTTAAAATTTGAAATACGCGATTATCCTGCCACTCATCCGAATACATACAGGCTGACCCTGGAATCCGTTAACGGCAGGAGGCTTGAGATAACCGCAATCTCTACCGGCGGAGGAATGGTGAAAATGACTCACCTTAACAGTTACGCGGTTGACGTCCAGGGGGGATATTTTGAGTTTTTCTTTCTTGTAAAGGGATTAAGCAATGATATAATAAGGGCGATCCCGGAACAGATTGAAGGCACATATAAAAGTATCGGGATTGAAGCGGTTTACACAGCCACGGATAATGATGGCACGCTTGTAAACATAAAAACCTCCGGGCCGGTCAGTAAGGAAATAAGAGAGGAGATATCTTCCGGATTTCATTCTGCAGAGCTCTATTATTCACCTCCTTTTTTGCCGGTTTTGTCGGGTAAGAATTGCAGGGCACCTTTTACCACCGCCGCTGAATTGATCAGGTCCCTGCCAGCCGGGGATACACAGTTGTGGGAGATGGCAGTGATGTATGAGACCCGGCGGGGGAATATTGATGAAAAGGAGGTATGGAGGCTGGCATCAGTCGTTTATGAGGCCATGAATGACTCAGTAAGGAGTGGTTTGGCAGGCACAACATACAAAGACAGGATACTGGGCAGACAGTCGCACCTGATCGGAAAGGCAGTCACAGAAGGCAGAATATTTGATTCTCCCCTGATGAATAATGTGATCCGGAATACGATGGCCGTTATGGAGTCAAAGAGCTCCTTCCAGGTAATAGTAGCAGCACCTACTGCAGGGTCCTGCGGTGTAGTCCCCGGCGCGGTAACAGGGTGCGCCGACAGTCATGATTTTACCGTAGAGGAGTGTATAAAGGCGGTATTGTCTGCCGGCATAATCGGAGTCCTTATTGCCTCTCAGTCGACTTTCTCTGCCGAGGTAGCAGGCTGCCAGGCAGAGTGCGGAGCAGCCTCCGCCATGGCTGCTGCAGCCATAGTCCAGCTTCTGGGAGGAAATGCACCCGAAGCTGTCAATGCTGCATCATTCGCCCTGCAGAATATGCTCGGACTGATATGCGATCCTGTTGCCAACAGGGTAGAGGTACCCTGCCTGGGAAAGAATATCCTTGGCGCCGTGAACGGGCTTACATCCGCAAATATAACAATGGCCGGCGTTGATACTGTAATACCCCTTGATGAGGTGATAAAGGCAATGGACAGCGTGGGCGCATCCCTTCCCAGGGAGCTGCGCTGTACAGGTTGCGGGGGCCTCTCCCTGACAGATACAGCCAGGGAAATTGAACGAAAATTACACACATCCTGATATGATCAAAAAAATCATAACCATTTTCTGTGCCGCTGTTATCTTAACAGGTAACGTAGCTGCCCAGCCGCTCTCAGACAGTCTGATAACTGCGGTTAAGAAAGAACTGACAGCAAAACAGGGGGCCGCTTCAGCGGAGAGAATCAATAAGGGTGTATCCCAGCTTGCTGCCATCTGGTGCACGGATGACGGTACCAGTGAAGATTTCAGCCGGTTCTGCCTAGACAACTTCCTGTCAGAAGCAGAGCTCACGGAAAGCCTGGCGGAAACAGGAGAGAAGCTGGCACTGCTTGGCAGTTCCGGGTCGGTCGTAAGAAGTAAATTCAATGAACCGTTCGATTTTGTTGATGTGCCGGAACTTAAAGCCGACAGGTTCTTCCGCGACGCCACACCGTCATACGATGCCTATGGTTCAGGACTGGCGCACTTCCTTAAACTTAATTTCCCCGTTTACTCAGTTGCAGAGAAGAATCAGATGGCAGGCCAGTGGACCCGTGATCAATGGTTAATGAATGGAATCGGGGATTATTTCGGTGACCGCAGATCTGTCAGCCCTGACTCCCTCCTGCAGACGGAGATGTCAAAGTACAGGAGGTATATGGAAAACTATTTTTTCCGGATGGACCATATCAAGGATCAGTCAGGAAAATATATTTTCCCGGCAGGAACCCTGTTACACAGCCACAGGGGTATAAGGGACAATACAAAGGAGGAGTACACCAGGAGAGACGGTTTTAAAAGACAAAAACTGTCGGGCGATATCCTTGAGGCAGTATTCAACGGCGAAGTGCCGGTGCAGTTCCTCACTGATACAAACACACGCTGGGATCCGTATAAAAAGGAGTTGTTTATAATCAAGAACGGTCGTGAGGAAAGAATAGAAGGTTTTGCCACTGAGGCTGACTACCGGTATAAGGGACTGAAAACGAAATTCCTGTTGCAGCAGGAGATCGATAAGGTCTATGATAATGGCTCCACTTTCATCACCCGGAATTTTGGAAATGCCAACCTCGATGCTGCTGAAACAAAAAAGTTGATCGAAGAGATCCTGGCAAATCCTTTAAATGAACAGATCGGAACAATAATAAAGAAACGGTTAAAACGTGACCTTCAGCCATTTGACGTATGGTACAGCGGTTTTCAGGAACAGGCTGTTTATAAGGGAGAGGTTCTCGACTCCATTACCAGATTGCGGTACCCTGATCCCAAGGCATTGCAGAATGATTTGCCAAAAATCCTTGAAAGAATGGGATTCCCTGCTGATGAGGCAGATTATGTGGGCACAAGGATCAATGTTCATGCAGTTGTATCAGGCGGTTATTCGTCCCAGCCTGACCTAGCAGGAGGAAAGGCACTCGTCACAACAATGTTTGACAAATCTGGCCTCGACTATAAAGGTTACCGCGTTGTGATGCACGAACTTGGACATGCAGTCTGTGGTGTCTACTGTACGGCGGACCCCGAAAACTTCCTCCTCGCAGGTGTACCTACAGGCGGCATTACCGAGGGAATGGCCGAGATATTTGCCTATAAGAACATTGAGGGGCTCGACTTATTCCCCTTTACCGTGGAGGAAAAAAAGCATCTCCTTGCCCTGGCGACCATGTGGTATATGTATGAAATGGGAGGTAATTCCCTGACTGACATAATGACCTGGGAATGGATGTATGAGCACCCGGATGCAACCGTTGCCGAATTGAAAAATGCTGTCCTGGATATCTCAGCCGGCATTTGGAATAAATACTTTTCAAGGACATTTGGCAATAAAAAGGATAGCCATATTCTTTCGGTATATAATCATTTTACCTCAGGCGACCTGTACCTCTATAATTACTATAACGGGGCAATCTATTCGTATTTGCTGGCAGGCAGCTTCAGCAGGAATGACCTTGCCGGCGGTCTGAAGAATGCATGCAGTGAGGGAATAACCATGCCCGGCTTATGGCTGGAAAAAGCCATTGGAAAGGATTTCTCTCCAGAGCCGCTCTTTGAAGATGCAAGAAAAGCCATCCTGTTCTTCAGTAAATGATTTGGTCCTGGCAGATGCCGGGATTTCATTTGTGTCACTGACGCACAGGCTGCAAATCGAGCCAGTGAATTATATTGAGCAGCAGCCGGTGGTTGTATCCTGCATAAGGGGCATTCATTCCGACCTGCGCCTGCTGCGGGCCTGCAAGCTGCGCCGTGAACATGGCAGCTTCGCCGGCTGCGACAACTCTGCCCCTGCCATACTGTTTATATGCAACCTGTGACCAGCCTGCAATCTTCTGGTACCTTGTGTTGCGGTTGAATACCCATGCAGTATCAGAGAGGAGGAGGGTATACTTGTCTGAGAATTTCAGGATGGACGAGGCATCATCAGGTATTGTGAATGCCTGTCCGGTGAAGGAGTAGATGCTGTCGACCCGCTCTCCGGCGCTGCTTCCGTTAGTGATCACATTATCTGTCAGCGTGTTATCGGCCCTGCAGAACAGCGAGGGTCCGGAACTGGCAGTGTCAATGGCGAAACCGTCGGTGAAGCCGAATCCGAATGCTGCCGCCATCCCTGCCGCAGCACCTCCCATGGGCATATGGTCAGCAATCAGAAACAGCGAACCACCCTTTTCTACCCATTGCCTGACAGTCTCAATCTCTTCCGGGGTAAATGCCGGGAGCACAGGTTTGTACCATCTCTGTGTGTTTGTCTCGTTAAGAGCATTGGAAATAACCAGGATGCTCCCTCTGCCGAGCCTCTCAGCGTCAAACCGGCCGGTGTATGCCCCGGTCCTGTATCCGTCCCTTTCAAGCAGCTGTGCAAAGGGGAGGTACCTGTCGCCTCTTGTATGAAAGTTAAAGTGACCCTCGTCAATTAAGATCAGGGGACCGCTGCCTGGTTTGTATGCCGGACTTTTTATTACCGGCTTATAAGTCGTATCCGGAACCTGTTGTCCGGTAGCTGTGGTTGTCATCACAGCCGCGGTAAAGAACAGAATCAGTAATCTTTTCATGGCTTCCCGATATTAATTCTTCACAACAAGTTAGGCAAAATTCTAAAAACAACACCGATACCACCTTTCCGACTGCTATTTATCTTATGCAGAAGCTGATACTTCATTGTTTATTGTCACGAAAGTTCCTGTTTCTTTCGGTATTCCTTTGGCGTGCACTGGTTTATTTCCCTGAACTTCCGGTTAAAATTCGATAAATTTCCAAACCCTACACGGTAACAAATCTCTGAGATGCTATACTCTTCCTGCTGTAATAACTTGCACGAATACCCGATACGGTAGTCAGTCAGAAAATCGAGATACGATTTGCGGGTCCGGGTTTTAAAATAGCGGCAAAAAGAGTTTACTGTCATATTTGCCACCATAGCAACTTCATTCAATGCAATCGGACGGTGAAATTCATTCAGAGTAAACCTGTAAACCGCATCCATTCTTTTCTCATCGGTTTCATTCATATTATTATAGGTGCCTTCGGTAGCAAGTATTTGTTTGTCGCCTGAGTTTGCCAGCTGGTTGAGTATCGTCAGCAGCAAAATCAACCGCGAGAGCTCATTTTCATTGCCAAGCTTTATCAGATTGTTTGCTATCTCGTGATTGTTGCTGCCGGTATAAAAAATGCCCCGTTCGGATTTTTGCATCAGTTCAGTTAATGTTTTTGTCTCGGGAAGTCCAAGAAATTCTGACCCCAGGTTTTTCCATTCGAAATATACCGAGAACGACCTTACCATCAATTGGTTATCCGGGTTGTAATAGGCCGGATCGTTACGGAATGCATGCGGTAATTTGCTGCCAAATACAAAAATATCCCCGGGTCTGAATTCATTAATGCAGTTACCTGCGATCACATTGCCTGTACCTTCCTGAATCAAGGTGATCTGAAACTCATCATGTTGATGAAGAATGTCATAAAGGTGCGGCAGATGGTCGTTCTGAATCCAGAATGATTCATTTACAGGTTTCGCAATTTTAAAAGGAAGAATCTTCATGTTGCACTCTCTTTATATTTCACTTTTACTGTAATGGTATGAAATATTCCAGTTGGATATATATTATCTGTAAACACTGGTAAGATCATATTAGTTCAGGATAAGATCAAGGTATTATCTGGATTCAGTCTAAATAACTTTGCAGAAAAAGATATTCATGTCTTTTATTACGAAAAATGAATTTATTAAACACATAATACCCGAAGAAATGAAGTTCGAATGGAAAGGGGTTTTCCCCGCAGTTACAACCAAATTTACGGCCGATGATCAGCTGGATTTTGCAGCCTTTGACCTGAACCTGAAAGCACAGCTCGATGCCGGTGTTGATGGAATTATCCTGGGAGGTTCACTGGGAGAGGCAAGTACTTTGCTTCAGGAAGAAAAAGATGCATTGCTGGTACATACAGTCAGGGCTGTTGCCGGAAAAGTACCGGTATTGATGAATGTGGCAGAACAGTCAACCAGGGCGGCCATTGAGTCAGCCGTCCGTGCCCGCGACAACGGTGCCGACGGTTTAATGCTTTTACCGCCAATGCGCTATACTTCAGACGATCGCGAAACTGTAACTTTCCTGCGTGCGGTTGCTCAGGCGACTGAACTACCAATCATTTTATACAACAATCCGGCTGATTACAAAATCTGGATTTCCCCTGATATGTTCCGGCAGCTGGAAGATTTACCAACAATTCAGGCTGTGAAAGAATCAACCCGCGATATCTCGAATGTGACCCGGATGAAAAGTGCATTTGGTGACCGGTTTGCTGTCCTGACCGGTGTTGATACGCTGGGAATGGAAAGTCTTGTAATGGGTGCCGATGGCTGGGTCGCAGGACTGGTTTGTGCTTTTCCCCGCGAAACAGTCGCTGTCTATCGACTGGTTAAAGCAGGAAAATATAAGGAAGCACTTGCAATTTACCGCTGGTTTTTACCAGTGCTCGAACTTGATGTTTCAACCAAACTGGTACAGAATATAAAACTGGCAGAGACACTCACCGGCCTTGGCAATGAAATTGTCCGTGCACCGCGTCTCCCGTTGGTTGGCGACGAACGCAACCGTGTTCTGAATATTTTGAATACAGCTCTGGCAAAT
This sequence comes from uncultured Bacteroidales bacterium, assembly GCA_963757935.1. Taxonomy (GTDB): domain Bacteria; phylum Bacteroidota; class Bacteroidia; order Bacteroidales; family VadinHA17; genus SR-FBR-E99. The sequence goes on from CAVWSZ010000005.1 coordinate 257,904, forward strand.
CGTCCTCAGTTACCTGATTATCTGAATCTCTAAATCGAACGACATGATACACGGAAAGAACTATATAGGATCTGATTTGTCTGCGGAAGGCACATTGACTTTTAAAACTTTCAGTCCCATAACACTTGAGGAGCTTCCTGAATTATTTGTTCAGGCAACAAAATCTGAAATGGAAATTGCAGTTTCAAAGGCTGTTTCTGCCTATGAACACTACAAAAGAAAAAGCGGGAAAGAACGTGCTGCTTTCCTCAGGGCTATTGCCGATGAGATTGAGCTTTTAGGAGGTTCACTGATTGAACGGGCATGTGCTGAGGCGGGCTTGTCTGAGGGGCGGCTTCTTGGAGAACGCGGACGAACTGTAAATCAGCTTCGCCTGTTTGCGTCCGTTCTTGACGATGGCAACTGGGTCGAGGCATCTGTTGATCCGGCAATGCCCGAGCGCAAACCGGTGAGTCGTCCGGATGTCAGGAAAATGTTGCAGGCTGTCGGACCGGTGGTGGTATTCACGGCAAGCAATTTTCCGCTGGCCTTTTCCACGGCCGGAGGAGATACCGCTTCAGCTCTGGCTGCCGGTAACCCGGTCATCGTTAAGGCTCATCCGTATCACGCCGGCACAAATGAGCTGGTTGCAGGGGCAATCATCCGGGCAGCCCGAAAAACGAATATGCCTGATGGTGTTTTCTCGTCGCTTAATGCGTTCGATTTTTCAATCGGACAGGAGCTGGTTCTTCATCCTGCAGTGAAATCGGTGGCCTTCACCGGTTCGTTTACAGGAGGGAAAAGCTTATACGAGCTGGCCCGCAAGCGTGAAGAGCCTATTCCTGTTTTTGCTGAAATGGGCAGTGTGAACCCTGTATTACTTCTTCCGGAAAAAATAAACGAAGACCCTGCACTGCTGGCTGTCAACAATTGCTAAATCGGTCAACATTGGCGCCGGGCAATTATGTACAAACCCCGGAGTTTTGATTGCTCTGAAATCTGAAGAAACCGAGGTTCTTAAAACTGAATTGGCTAAACAGATCAGTCAGCTTTTGCCTGAAAAAATGCTGCATCATAACATAAGCAACAATTTTGAGCGCAAAACCAAACAGATTTTCGAAAACAGGGAGGTTGTCAAATTGGCTGAATCGGAACAGCTTTCGGCTGAATTGCGCGGAAGACCGGTAGTTGCAAAAGTATCGGGAAAGGATTTTATTGCGAATCCGAATCTCGCTGAAGAAATATTCGGGCCGTTTTCGCTCCTGATTGAATGCGGGGGAACGGATGAATTGACCGAAGTTTTAAAGAACCTTCCGGGGACAGTTGACCGCTTCGGTGATGGCGACTCCGGACGACATCAAAAAGTACAGGAAACAAATCGAGATTATTCAGGAAGTTGTCGGACGTTTGATTTTCAACGGAATGCCCACAGGTGTTGAGGTTGGTTATTCGATGCAGCACGGCGGTCCGTTTCCTGCAACAACAGACGGACGTTTTACGTCAGTCGGCGTGGATGCGATAAAACGTTTTGTGCGGCCGGTGGCCTTTCAGGATGCTCCGGATGAGTATTTGCCTGACGAATTAAAAGATGCCAATCCTTTGAATATCTGGAGACGGGTTGACGGACATTTATCGAACGAACCGATTAAAAAATAGCAATCGTGGCCTCAAAAACTTTTTTTTGTGTTGATGCCCACACGTGTGGTAATCCGGTTCGGGTAATTGCAGGTGGCGCCCCGGTTCTCGAAGGAAAGAATATGTTTGAACGACGTCTTCATTTTATGAAAGAGTTCGACTGGATCAGGAAAGGACTGATGTTCGAGCCCCGCGGGCATGATATGATGTCGGGAAGCATCATCTTTCCTCCTTCCGATCCTGCGAACGATATGGGCATTTTGTTTATCGAAACCAGCGGTTGCCTGCCCATGTGCGGCCACGGAACCATTGGTACGGTTACTGTCGCCATTGAACAGGGCCTGGTTACACCAAAGAGACCGGGAGAATTGCTTGTTGAAGCTCCGGCAGGATTGATAAAGGTGGAATACCAGATGAAGGGCAGGAAAGTAGCCTCGGTGAAGCTGACAAATGTGGCTTCGTACCTGGCAGGGAAAGACCTGGAAATTGAGTCTCCGCAGTTGGGAAAACTGACGTTTGACGTGGCTTATGGCGGAAACTTTTATGCGATTATCGATCCACAGGAAAATTTCAAAGGACTCGAAAACTATTCAGCCGACGAGCTGATCGCTTTCAGCCGCCCGTTGCGAAAGCTGATAAATGAAAAATATACATTTCACCATCCGGAGAATCCGCAGATCTCTGGAGTCAGCCACATTGAATGGACCGGTGCAACACTTTCTGCTGAGGCCGATGGCCGGAACGCAGTTTTTTACGGTGATAAAGCCATCGACCGCTCACCCTGCGGAACCGGAACTTCAGCCCGGATGGCACAACTGACGGCGCGGGGAAAACTGCACAAAGGCGATAAGTTTTTACACGAGAGCATTATCGGCAGCCAGTTTTTGGGCAGGGTGGAGGAGATTACCAAAATCGGCGACCAGGAAGCCATCATCCCAAGCATCGAAGGCTGGGCCAAAATCACAGGATTCAATAATATATTCATTGATGATGAGGATGATCCGTATGCCTTCGGGTTCCAGGTGATTTAATGTCAGGATGAATTTATGAAGGCCTTTCCGGCCGGAAAAAGATCTGATAAAATGAGCAAAATCATAATTGTAGGGGGAGGAGTGGTAGGTTTGTTTACCGCCTGGTATCTCAGGAAAAAGGGAGCTGAAGTTACTGTGATTGACCGCGGAGACCTAACTGACGGATGCTCCTTCGGGAATGCCGGGCTCATTGTCCCAAGTCATGTGATACCAATGGCATCGCCGGGTATGTTGCGGAAAGGTTTTAAAAACATGTTTAATCCAAAGTCCCCGGTTGCTGTCAGAATGTTCCCTGATCCGGATCTGATCCGGTGGTATCTTCGGTTTGCCGGAGCTTCAACTGTCAGGCATGTAAACGAATCAGTTCCGCTATTGAAGGAGCTGAGCATGTTCAGTAAAAATTTGTATGCTGAACTGAAAGATTCCGGTGAACTTGATTTTCCAATATGGCACAAAGGATTGTTGCTGCTTTACAGGTCTCAGCAGGTTGGTGAAGAATTATCAGAGGAAGCTGAAATTGCACGTCATGCAGGCCTCGAAGTGTCAGCACTGACCGCCGATGAAGTCCATAAGCTGGAGTCCGACGCAAAACCAGATGTTTCAGGTGGATTTCATTACCACTCGGACGATCATTTAAATCCTTCAGCATTGATGAGATCGCTGATTGCAGGATTGGAAAAATCAGGTGTGACCCTGGTCCGCAATTGTACGGTCAGCAAAATTCACACATCGGGACAAAAGGCTGTTTCAATTGAAACTGAGCAGGGTACTTTTGATTTCGATCAACTGGTTATCACTGCCGGATTCTGGAGTCGTGAAATCATGGAACAACTGAAAATAAACCTTGCTGTTCAACCGGGCAAAGGATATAGTTTTAAGGTAAATACGGTCCGTCCCCTTCATTACCCGGCATTGCTTGCCGATGCCAACGTGGCAGTCACTCCGATGGGAGGATCCATGGCGCAGTTCGGAGGCGGCATGGAACTGGGCTTTGGCGATCTGAAGATAAAACAGGCCCGGATCCAGCAGATTATTAAGGCCGTAGGACAATTTTATCCATCGGAAAAGGGATTGAATGTTACTACTGAAAAGATATGGCAGGGTCACCGTCCATGTTCATTCGACGGATTGCCTTTCATTGGTCAGGTACCGGCCTTTCCCAATGTGTATGTCGGAACGGGTCATTCAATGATGGGAGTGACACTTGCCCCGGCTACAGGGCTGTTACTGACCGAGCTTATTTCAGGAATGAAGCCCAGTCAGGATTTAAAGCCATTCAGGATTGAGCGTTGATTTTGTTTATTCTCCTGTACCTTCCGCACCGGCCTGTGACGGCCCTTTTGTTGCCTTCGGTTTTGTTTCCTTCATGAGTTCGTTTATCGCGGCTTCGTCAAAAGCATAATCATACATGTGCAGCGATGCCATATAACCGGAGTAATTCTCTCTTGTGTCAGAGTTGCCGATAATGATCTTCGCCTTATCAGTTGCCGATGACAGAGTCATGTTCTGGGAATTGTCCAGCACACCGTCGACATAAATTTTCTCCACTACACCGTCAAATGTCAGCACTATATGATGCCATTTGTTCTCGGCGGGCAGATTCCTGTAACGCATGTCGAAGTGGCCGTCGAGGTGAGCAGCAGCACCAAAATTGCCGCTGTTGTAGAAGAGTGCATTGTACGAATTGGCAAGGTTATACTGTCTCCTGTCGCACCATGATGCCAGGCATTCACCCTCCTTGCCTATCTGCGGGTTTTTCACCCAGGCAGCCACAGTAAAGGAGCCGTTCCACGAGAGGGTCTTCGGCACAGGCACATCTTTAAGTGTCAGGGCACCACGTACGAAACTGATAGCCTTGATACCGTCTTCCTCATCCCAACCGACAGAAACATCGCCGCTTTTCGAAAAAGCTCCCCCGATGGACCCTTTATTGGGAAGCGCTGTCAGCGGATCACCGTACGAAACATTATCCAGATCGAAGCCAAACAGCAGCTGCTTCGTGCTCTGGGCTGCGGGGCCCTCCTCCGAGGCTTTGTTCACCAGTCGCAACGGGATATCAAACAGGGTACTGTATACCTTGATGTTCCATACCGCGGCATAAAGACCTGTCTTTTCCGTTGCCAGGACTGTCAGCTTCAGGTATCTTGCAGACACATCATTGTCATCGATCATCGGGCTTCCCGAAGTGCGGTTTGCAGACCTGTCGGCATACATTTTCCACTTCCTGCCATCCTTTGAATATTCAATCCTGTACTGGTAATAGTAACTTGCAAATTCAAACTGGGAAAAAATCCTTTTCACCTTCCTGACTGACCCCAGGTCAATTACCAGATTTTGCGGAAGAGTATTCCCGGAGGCCTTCCACATCGTCGCATTGTTATTGTCAGTTGCAAAGGAAGGCTTATACTGGTAATCATTATCGCGCGTCTTCAGATCGTAAAATGACGAAGCAGTTGTCTTTGCACCGAAGGCAATATCCTCAGGCACCTCCGGCTGCATAAAAGCTGTCGGTCCCCCGTGAGTTGGCACGACAGTCCTTATAGTCGAGTCATTCTCGAAGATCATGCTGTCAATACATACCTGTCTTGCCATTCCGCCCCTGGTAAACGGAAAATCGTGCCGGTGGTAAACGATATAGTAATCGTCGTTGTTTTTCAGGACCGAATGATGCCCGGGACCATGTACCGATTTATCGTCATTTGTGCTCAGAATAGGGTTATTGGCTCCGGGGGTAAAAGGTCCGTAGGGATTATCAGAATAAGAATAGCGGACATTGTAGGTTTCGTCGTGGCAGGAGGCGCCCGAATACATCAGGATATACTTGCCGTTTCTCTTCATCATGTATGCCGCCTCGAAGGGTCCGGGGGTCTGTGCCAGCGGAATATTCTCCGAAGCGCTCATTGATGCCATTGTTTTGCTGTCAAGCTGCCCGACGGCATATCCGCCGTTATAATGCACCCATGTGCCCCAGTAGCCGTATATCTTGCCGTCGCTGTCCCTGAAGAACTGCGCGTCAAGCGAGGGGAATCCCTTTCTCGGGTAGTTGGTGGGAATGACAGGGATGTCTTTCTCCGACAGTTTCGTCCATGGCCCTGTGGGAGTATCTGAAACGTAACCGTAAATATTGCAGCCAGCCTGGCAGTTGCCGAAATAGAGGTAGTATTTACCGTCGTCACCCACAAGGATATCAGGTGCCCAGTAGTTCCTGAGGTTTATCGATGAGAGTGATGGAATCTCCATCGTATAATTATACCAGTTCTGAAAGTCCCTGCTGTACCACACTGTAGGGGCGCCGGAGCCCAGCATTTCATTGTCTGTGGTTGCATAGATGTAATAGATATCACCAAATTTTGCGACTGTAGGATCAGCGAACCAGCCCGGGAAAAGCGGGTTTTTAGCACCCGGGGAGTCAATCCTGACCGGTTCCTGGGCCATGAGGCTGACCATCGAAGTCAATACAAACGAAAAACAAAGCAAGGTTCTTCTGATAAATGTAATTTTCATAATTCAGTTTTATCTGATGCGGTCCCAATATTATATAATTTTTCCGTGCATGCAATTGCAGGAGGAATAATAAAGGAGCCATTGATTTCAGGAGTTTCCGCGACGAACGGGCTTCAATAAAATTAACTTGACATTGATCAGAATCATCTGTAAATTTGCTATACCATGATAGTCAGTTAGTTTGGATTGATTGCTGGTTATTGATCAGCAGTTCTGTTTCTGAATTCGGTTATTTAATATAAAACCAATGACTATGAAGACAGGGATTACGTTCCGGGTTACCCGGTATTTTCTGATGGTTGCCGTATTAATTTCTCTGACCTGTTGCAGCAAGGATGAATCTGAAGAAGTCAAAGATGCAGACGGGAATACCTATCACAGTGTGGTGATAGGTGACCAGGTCTGGATGAAGGAGAATCTGAAGACTATCAGTTTCCGTGACGGCTCGTGGATGCTGACACAGTTGTATGATGATGTTGAATGGGCAAGTGCCGGTGCTGCGTGCTGTATTTATCCGCCTGCCGAAATTGACGGTCTTGATAACGAAGGCGATGTACTTTCAGCATACGGGCGTCTTTACAACTGGTACGCGGTGAATGACAGCAGGGGACTTTGCCCGGTTGGATGGCGTGTGCCGACTTATGATGACTGGAATCAGCTCATGACATTTCTTGGCGGTGAAGATGTGGCAGGTGGCAAGTTGAAGAGCACGCGTACTGCACCTGTTGAACATCCGCGCTGGGACACTCCTAACACAGATGCTTCAGATTCCGAGAATTTCACAGCTCTTCCTGCCGGTTACCGTACTTCACTGGGTGCTTTCGAAGGGGTGGGATCATGGGCCATATTCTGGACCAGCGACGAGTATGATGCCAGTTTCGCAACAACCTGGGAGATAAGTTCCTATGATGGGGTGCTGGATTACTCCTATGACAGGAAAAGGAGCGGCCGTTCGGTCCGTTGCATCAAAGAATAGCAGCCGGGATCAGGGCCCGGGAATGTACCCGGGCCTGTAATCCCCCTGGTTATTTAACATCGTAGCTTTCAGGAAGCCCTAATGTTTCTTTTAGTTTATCGTTATGTTTCTTGGCATCCTGTGCTGCCTCATCCACTTTATAATAATGATGCTTAATGAAATTACTGGATGGTTGTTCACTTATTTTGAATCCAGCCCATGTTACAAGACCACTGACTATATATCCAGTCCATTCCCATGCAGGGATAGTTGCGAAAGTCGATGCATCAGGATCGGTCTGTGCAGGGTGTAAAAATGGTTTCTTAATCACCATATCAACAGTAAAAACTAAAAATGGTATAGCCCCAACGATGGCCATAATATTACCAGTTGTAACAGTTTGATCATATCTTACGTTGTCTGCCGCATATAAGTCCAATATTTTCTTATTACTTACAGATGTTGCTAATTGTGTATCAAATATTTCCTTAACACCTCCTTGAATTATTTTAAAATCAGCAACTTGCTGAGTATTTGTTACAGACTTTGAATATCCATAATATCCATAATAGCCTGGAAACAAAGTACTTGAACCGGCAGTTGTGCTAACGGAATTCGTAGAAAAAAGGACATCTATCTTTTTAGCCTGGTATTCTTCACGTTCTTTGACTTTTCCTTCCATTATCTTTTCGGCAACCTGGCCGTCATTCTTTACAAGCACAGTCGTGGTTTGTCCGGCAGTTACAGTAATGAGTTCTGCAAAAATGCTGACACCGTCTTTCATTATTTTCAAATAATGGTTACCGGCAGGAACTGCATTTATTGTCTTGATATCAGTCCCTTGTTTGTTTTCATTAAGATATACTGAAATTCCGGTGAATTCAGAAAAAATATTAACACTTCCTGTGCCTTTAGGATTTGATGCCGGATTATTAACCGGCTGATTGCCGGCAGGCACGGCAGCTTTATCAGTTTCAATTAGAACGGAAGTTACCTGATTGGCAACTATGGTTACAATTTCATTGTAAATTCTTTCTTCGTTTTTGTTGAGAACTTTGACATAGTGAGTACCTGCACTAAGAGTAATAGCATCATATGTTGGTTGCTGAACCTGGTCGACATAGACGATAACAGGCTCCTCGGAGAAGACTTTCAGAGTACCGGTATTCTGAGCGAATGCAGTGAGTGAGAAAAACGTGAGTATCAGGATACTCAGAAATGATTTTGTTTTCATAATAGTCAGGGTTATTTTTTGTTGTAGTTTTCCTCGAATGATTTCCCGTAATTGTAGTCATTTATCACCAGGCCCTGGGCTTTAGCCTCTTTTTCCAAAGATCCGGATGTGTACGTCATTGCTGCAATAGGTGCTGATGTGTATGCCAGGGTAAGTAGCATAAAGTTTCCGGTTTCAGGGTGCACCCATTTGTATAATATCATTGCTTTCTTCTTCTTTAATGCTTCCAGTAATTTGCCGTCATTTTCGGCATAGCCATCGGTAAATTTTCGGGTAACTGACGTAGGTTCACCGTAATGAGCCACCATCGTAGAATACATTTTGTTAAATGCATCAAACGGAAGCTCATTTTTATTAAGTTTTACTTTGGAATTCTCCTCATACAATGTTGTATATCCGACAACAATATCGAATAGTTTTGAATCTATAAACCGGGTTTCCACTATGCAGTATCCTTCAGTAGTGGATATAGCGTAGTTATAAAATTTGCCTGATTTTTTTGATTGAGCCGCGGCCTTTTCCATTATCTGATCAACGCTGGCTGCAGCCATACCAAATTTTATTCCAAATGCTCCGTCCATATCTGATGGCAGAATACCGTCAGTCTGACCGATGTATATGTCATTCTTTGGTTTAGGAGTCTCTGCAACCGGAACCGGTTCATCAGTTTTCACCGGTACCGGCTGTGTCATTACCGGCACGGGTACCGGAGATTCGATAAAAATTGAAGTTACCTGGTTGGCAACTACGGTAACAATTTCGCTATAGATTTTTACCTCATCCGCATTAATGGCTTTTACGTAGTGAGTTCCTGCCACCAGTGAAATCGCTGAGTAATCAGGAGTCTGAACCTGATCTACATATACAATTATTGGTTCGTCTGAAAAGATTTTAAGTATTCCGTTATTGGTCTGGCCAAAAAGAAGAGATGCACTTAATATGGTCAGGGCTAAGAAACACGTGGTTTTTTTCATGAATATAATATTAAACAAAATATGTCATTATTTATTCATAATAAAACCCCTTGTGTTTTAAAACATTTTTTACTACAATGAGCGATAATACTTTTAACGGGCAGTAACTGAATTAGTTTCCTGTATCAGTACTTCCTTTGACGAAATAAGGTATTCCGGATTTCAACATCGAATTCGAGAGGATTAAAAACAGCCGGGATTTGAAGGATGACCAATTACTTTATAATTTCTGAGAGTCTCAGTAACTCTTCCAGATATTTGCCCCAGATTGTGGGATTGGAATGTGTGCCGTGCCCGGTATCTATAAAAATATTGTAACCTTTCTGTGCGGGTAATTTCAGTTCAAAATATCTTAATCCCTTAGACAGCGCACGGAGAATCCGTTCCGCTTATTTTCGCCGTTTCTGTATATAAACAGGAAATCACTTTGAATTCCACGGTGCATGGCAACAAATGGGGCAATTGTTCCCGAGGAAGTCCACCAGTAAGTGGATCCTCCGACTTGGGTGAAACTCCCAACGGTTTCACGAAAACCTGCCGGAAGGGCAGTGAATCCTGAAGCATTTCTTTTTTCCGGGTAATCGGTGTTCCCGGCTGCTGCCGTATTGGAACTGATATTCCAATATGCAGTTGAACACACTGCCTTGGCCAGTTTGTTATAGGTAAAACTCCCGTCATAATTAAAACCGCTGGCAATAAGGGTATTTTCTAGTATTGTCCATTCATCATCAGAGGGGAGATGCCATCCCTCCGGACAAATACTACGGGAATCTGTAGCAGCATACCAGGTATATAATCTGCCAAAAATAGCTGCATTGGACTGATTCTCGCTGCAGGTGCCCACTGGTACTTCGTATCAGTAAGTTCTGTAAGATCGAGGTTAGCAG